>JABUMY010000003.1 GCA_013327885.1 Flavisolibacter longurius
GCCGTTTCTTACGTTATAAGCCGATAGATATAATTGCATCAAACAACGTGAAGTGAAAATGAAAGTCGAAAAGAAGGACTGCATACAAAATGAATCAGGCAACCAATAGTGAAAGGCTCTTGTGCGCTGGTTTGGAAAAAGCAGCGGAGCGTTTGCTTTTTCCTTGAACTTTTGGCTCCACCTTTTCGGGAGAGAAAAGGTGGAAAACTACCCAAAGAAAAGGAAGCTTGCAATCGTAAGAATTCCTTAATAAAATTCATTAATCAGAACTACCTTAAGACATTCATCATAGATTTCGATGAATCTACAAATTCTACCTGCCCCAACTCTTCCCTTTCCAAAGACAGAAGGTATCTTCGTCGCCATGAAAAAGGCCCTGCTGCAATTGCACACTGCTGTTTTCCTTTGGGGATTTACCGGGGTGCTGGGACGGGCCATTACACTCGACTCTACGATGCTGGTATGGTGGCGGCTCCTCATCACCATGCTCTCCCTTTGGGTGCTTTACATCCTTCTCGGCAAGGCCCGAAAAATGGAATGGAAAGGAGCCTTGAAAATCTCTCTCATCGGCACCATCCTGGCCTTGCACTGGGTTTGTTTTTATGCCAGCATCAAACTCGCCAATGTTACCATTGCACTTACCTGTCTTTCTACCACCGCCTTGCTGGCAGCCTTGATCGAACCGCTCATCTTAAAAAAGCGGTTCGATGCCTTCGAGATCTTCTTGGGTCTTTTTGCCATTGCCGGTATTCTTATCATCTACAACACCCATATCCAGTTTTCAACCGGTATTATCATTGGCTTGCTTTCCTCGCTTTTAACCGTGCTGGTTTCGGTGTTGAACAAAGGCATTGTTGACAAGCACAATCCAGAAAACATTACGCTTTACCAACTCACCGGCGGCTTCCTGGGACTAACCATCCTGCTGCCGCTTTTCCAGCTTTTCTTCCCCGAAAAATGGGTGGCTCCCACTGCCTGGGATTGGGTGTGGCTCGTAGTATTAAGCTGGCTTTGCACCATTCTTACGTTTTTTCTTTATATCCGTGCTCTTAAAAAAGTGTCGGCATTTACGGTAAATCTCACGCTTACGCTGGAACCGCTTTATGGCATTATCCTGGCTTTTTTGCTTTACCAGGAGAACAAACTTTTCAGCCAGTGGTTTTATGTGGGCTTTGCCCTGATTGCGCTGGCCGTGGTACTGCACATGTGGCGCTTGCTGCGACCAGGAAAATAACACCATTGCACTGCCTTGCCATGTCGGCCAAAGAAGAATAGCCTTGTCTAAACTCGTGAAGCCCTGAATGTTAAAGCCCTAATTCTGCTTACTTTTAGGCTTTACAAGTCACCACGATATGAAAAAATTATTGTTTCTTTTTCTCTTTTTTCCGGCTTGCCTTTTGGCGCAGAAAAAACCGCTGGATCACTCGGTTTATGATGGCTGGCAAAGCATTTCCGAACGTCTCCTGAGCAACAACGGCAAGTGGGCTGTTTATGTGGTTTCGCCGCAGGAAGGCGATGCGACCCTTTTTGTGCAATCCACCACAAATGCAAACGAAAAAAAACAGATACCCCGCGGTTACAATGCGCTGATCACCGAAGACAGCCGCTACCTTGTTTTTAAGATCAAACCGCATTACAAGGAAACCAGGGATGCCCGCATCAAAAAGAAAAAGCCCGAAGACCTTCCCAAGGATTCTATTGGCATTTTGGAACTCGGTAAAGATGCCGTGGTGAAAGTGGCGAAAGTGCGTGCCTACAAAGTGCCGGAGAAAGGTGTTGGCTGGGTGGCTTTTCATAAAGAGCGGGATGCGGCAACCATTCGGCCGGCAGCCCTGCCTACCCAAAAAACAGTTGACAGCCTGCGGGCAAAAGTGGACTCGCTTATGCAACTGGTAGTGCAATTGAAAAATACAAAAGCCGGCAATGCCGATGCCACCGATGCCGATGACGATCCTGCTTCTTCTGCTGGAAACAGCACGGGCAGCGATCTTGTACTGCACAACCTGTTCACCGGCAAGCAAAGAGTATTTAAGAACGTAAGCGATTTTGCGTTTAGCAAAGGTGGGCAAAAACTGGTATTGCGCCTGGTAAAAGCGCCGCGAGACAGCAATGGCAAAGCTGCTGCGGCCCTGTACGATACAAAGCGTGATGTGTTGGACACGATCTTAAAAGGCGGCAACGATTTTAAAAGCTTTGCTTTTTCAGAAGACGGAAATAAGCTGGCTTTTGTTGCCGAACGCGATACGGCAGCCAAGGCCCTGCAAAAATTCTACGGCCTATATTTTTATGGCAACGGCAGCGACAGCGCCGAACTCCTGCTTGACAAGAACACGCCGGGTATGGAAGTAGGCATGACCGTTAGTGAGAACGGCAACATCAGCTTCAGCAAAAGCGGCAACCGCTTGTTGTTTGGTGTGGCGCCCATCCAGGCGGCAAAAGACACAACGCTGGTAGATTTTGAGCTGGCAAAGCTGGATGTATGGCATTACAAAGACGACTACCTGCAAACGCAGCAGCTCTATAATCTTCAAAACGAATTAAAGCGCAGCTATCTTTCTACGTTCAACTTTACCAAAGGTGAGATCGTGCCCTTGGGTTCTCCCGGCTTGCCAACGGTGATGGTATCGAGCGAAGGCGACGGCCGCTATTTTGTTGGCACCACCGATACCGGCCGCCGGGTACAGGCCCAGTGGACCGGCAACACGGTAAAAGATGTTTATGCTATCAACCCGGTGACGGGTAAAGTAATGTTGGTTAAGAAAGCGCACAATGGTTATGCGTTTCCATCGGCCGCTGGCAAATACATTTTATTGTACGACAACAAGCTGAAGCATTATTTTGCCTGGGATGGCAAAGCCCTGCGCAACATCACGGCCACGATCAAAGCACCGTTGTATGATGAAGACAATGATGTTCCCGCCGATCCCGGTCCGCATGGTGTGATGGGCTGGCACGAGGACGATGCCGCCGTTTATATTTACGACCGTTACGATGTTTGGAAAGTGGATCCCAAAGGAGCCACTGCACCGGCACTGCTGACAAAAGGCCGTGCGGCCAAAAACGTGTACCGCATGGTAAGAGTAAGCCGCGAGGAGCGTTTTATCAAATCCGGTGAGCCTGTTTATTTCCGTGTGTTTGATGAAAAAAATAAGTCTGCAGGTGTCGCCGCACTGGATCTTCAGCAGGCAGCGGAGCCAACGCTCATTACTCCGTTTGGTGCTTATGCATTCAGCACATTTGTAAAGGCCGACAGTTCCAATGCCTTCCTGTATTCTAAAGAGTCTTACACACAGTCACCAGACTTATTTGTAGTTCCGGCAACGGCAGGGCAGGCAAGCAAGGGTTGGCAACTAGCTGGTTATCCTGCTACAAAGCTTTCTTCCCTAAATCCACAACAGGAAACCTTTAACTGGGGCACTGCTGAATTGTACAAATGGAAAACATTCAACGACAAAGAATCAACGGGTATCTTATATAAACCGGAAAATTTTAATCCAAAGAAGAAATACCCAATGATCATTTACTTCTACGAGAAACTCAGTGATGGTCTGCACACCTACATTGCACCGTCGCCGACCCCCAGCCGCCTGAATATTTCTTTTTTTGTAAGCCGCGGCTACCTGGTTTTTGCACCGGATATCAGTTACACAAAAGGGCATCCGGGTAAAGATGCTTACAACTACATTGTAAGCGGTGCACAGGCACTGGCCAAACTCCCTTGGGTAGATGCAAAGAATATCGGTATCCAGGGACAAAGCTGGGGTGGTTACCAGGTTGCGCACCTTATCACCACTACCAACATGTTTAAAGCGGCATGGGCCGGAGCACCGGTGGTTAACATGTTCAGCGCCTATGGTGGCATCCGCTGGCAAAGTGGATTGAACCGCCAGTTTCAATACGAAAAAACACAAAGCCGTATTGGCGCCACGCCCTGGGAGCGCCGGGATTTGTATATTGAAAACTCGCCGTTTTTTCACCTGCAAAAAGTAAAAACACCGGTGGTGATCATGGCTAACGATGCCGATGGTGCCGTTCCCTGGTACCAGGGCATTGAATACTTTACCGCTATGCGCCGCCTGGGCAAACCCGTTTGGATGCTCAACTACAATGGTGAGGCGCACAACCTGGTGGAAAGAAGAAATCGCAAGGATATCCAGATTCGTGAGCAGCAGTTTTTCGACTGGCTCCTCAAAGGCGAGAAGCCGGCGAAGTGGATTACTGAAGGTGTACCGGCCGTGAAAAAAGGGAAAGACTGGGGGCTTGAGGTTGATCCCGGTGGTGCTGCCACAAGCGGTATCGATAACTAACGTTCAGCAATAGCTGAAAACAAAGAGGCCGTTCATTTTGAACGGCCTCTTTGTTTTTTACGCTGATAGAATAATCAATAACCAATAACCAATAACCAATAACTCTACTCCCTATCAAACCGAAATATACTTCACCAGCGACCGTTTGGCGATGGGCAAAAGGGTTTCCTCCACCGGGAAGCTTAATTCTGTTGTAATAGAATACACAGCAGGGTTGGGCATCTCTTGCCGGGACCTGATCAGCTCTGTTTTCATGTTCTCGTACGTGTACACCATGCTGCGTTGCAGGGTATCAATAAACGCTGTTTTTATGCTCCGGTACCGCTCATCGTGTTTGTCAAAAATGGAAAGACGGTATTGGTAAACCCGTGTTGATTTTGTTTTGCCGGTGCTTAAAAAAAAGTAGCCTTCCTGCACATCCAGCGGCAGGATACCGATGGGAGCAATGGAAAGGTTCTCTTCTACAAATTCATAGATCTCGGTACCGCTGCTGATGGTTGTTTTCATGCGGCCAGCGGCAAAATTGATGATGTCTTCCAGTTCCTGCATCAGTTCATTGTCCTCGATCATCTGTTCGTAAAGACCCTGTAGTTGCTCGATTTGGATACCGGTAAGTTTTTTCGGGAACTGCTCCTGTAGGTAACGCTTGTTTTCCCGAAAGGCAACGATGTTGTTGTAATGGAAAATCAGATCGGCCAGTTGCGGGTACAATTTGTTTTCATCAAAATACTGGTTGATGGCCTGCAGGTAAGCCAGCAGTGTATATTTTTTTAGCTCGAAATCAATATACCCTTCAGCAAACCAGGTCTCGGATAATTTTTTCATAGCCCACGATTTTAGAATCCTAATTTAATTATTTCCCAATCAAATGCCAGACCCGTTTATCTTTATTCCTGTTAATTCAAACAGAATATGAGCCGGATCTTTTGCTTTGTTGCCCTGCTGGTTTTTGCTTCCTGCAAAACCACCACGTATTATGTTTCGCGTCATGCCGAAAAAGAAGGTGGCACCAACATGGCCATGACGGCCGACCCGCCGCTTTCCGCCGAAGGCCAAAAGCAGGCAATTGACCTGAAAAATTTTTTGACTGCCAAAAACATCAAAGCTATTTATTCCACCAATTATGCCCGCACCATTGCAACGGCAGAACCAACACGGCTTCAATATGGTGTAACCCTCAAGACCTACGACCCGCGCAAGAATGACCAGTTGATCCAGGAATTAAAAGCCATCAGCGACGGCAATGTTTTGGTGGTAGGCCATTCCAATACCGTTGACGACATCGTGAACGGGTTGATGGGCGTTTCTGAACTCACCGACCTTCCCGAAACAGAATACGGCAGCCTTTTTATTGTTAAGAAAAAGGGCAATAAGTTCAGCTACGAAAAAGTGAAAGTTCCGCAAACGGAACCTAGGTAGGAAAGGAGGTTAAGGTTAAGGTTAAGGTTAAGGAGGAGTTATTGGTTATTGAATATTGAAACTGTATAAGGTAAGGCAGGATACAAATGGCTGCTTTTTCTACTCCGAAGGAGTACCGTGTTTATAGAAAATACGTTAGAATGAAAAACAGGCTCCGAAGGAGCCACGTGTTACTGTTTCAATTTCTGTTGAACAAAAAGAGCCGCCTGCATACGCAACCGGCTCTTTTTTATTTTAATTCAAAGCAACTTCAGACTATTAACTCACGACTCACAACTGACTACTCACCACTCACAACTCACCATCCTGCCTCAATACTGCCGGTTGCTGTCAAAATTTTCCAGCTCATTGGCAACGGCTGATAAGAATGTTGCCCCCAGGCTGCCATCCACAATGCGGTGGTCATAGCTCATTGAAAGGTACATCATGTGCCGGATGGCAATGCTGTCACCCTGCGGCGATTCGATCACCACCGGCCGCTTTTTAATGGCACCAACCGCCAGGATCGCTACCTGCGGCTGGTTGATAATGGGTGTTCCCATCAGGCTGCCGAATGTACCCACGTTGGTGAGGGTAAACGTGCCGTCGGCAATGTCTTCCGGCTTTAATTTGTTGTTGCGGGCATTTTCTGCCAGGCCGTTCACCTGCTTAGCCAATCCCACCAAGTTTAACCCGTCCGCATTTCGAATAACAGGCACAATCAGGTTGCCGCTGGGCAGGGCTGCGGCCATGCCGATGTTGATGTCCTTTTTGACAATAATACGGTTGCCGTCAACAGAACTGTTGATCAGCGGGAAGCGTTTGATGCAACGCACAATGGCTTCAATGAACAGCGGCGTGAACGTGATCTTGGTGCCTTCACGTTTTTCAAACTCTTTTTTCACTTTGTCACGCCACATTACCAGGTTGGTAACGTCTGCTTCCGTAAAAGAGGTTACGTGCGGCGATGTGTGTTTGCTGCGCACCATGTGGTCGGCAATCAGCTTGCGCATGCGGTCCATTTCAATGATCTCCACATTGCCGGTGTAGTTGGTCAGCTGGTTAGACGGCTGTTCTTCTTTGGCCTCTACGTTGGCAATCGGGATCACCATGTCCTGGCGGGCGGCCTGCGGTTGTTGCGCTGCCGGTTGCGACTGCGGGCTTGCGGTTGCGTTCCCCGCTTTTTTATCGCTGATGTATTGCAGGATGTCTTTTTTCGAAACCCTTCCTTCGGCACCGGTTCCCTGAATATTTTCCAGTTGGCTCATACTTACACCTTCCTGTGCCGCAATGTTCAGGACCAGCGGTGAGTAAAAACGATTGGCGTTAGGCGTTTGGGGTTGGGTGTTTGGGGTTGGTTGAGCGGCGGGTTGCTGTGCGGTGGGTTGCGGTTGTGTAACAGTGGTAGCCTGCTGCGCCTGTGACGTTGCCTGTTGTCCATTGCCGGTTGCCGGTCCGCTTCCCTCTCCGCCGGTATTGATGCGGGCAATCACGGTGCCGATGGGCACCACATCGTTCACATTAAAAAGCAATTCTTCAATCACCCCTTCGGCTGTGGAAGGCACTTCGCTGTCCACTTTGTCGGTGGCAATCTCCAGCAGCGTTTCATCCATCTTTACCTTGTCGCCAATGCTCTTGTGCCATTTTAAAATCGTGGCTTCCATGATGCTTTCGCCCATCTTAGGCATAACCAAATCAACAGTAGGCATAAATCAGTTCTCAGTTTTTTAAGTTCAAAGTTCAAAGCTGGCACCCTTTTAAATGGGTGACGTTTGTGTTAAGAGCAACCGGTTTTTTGTTACCGGCTGCATGGCTACTATTGAACTCCTGTTGCGTCGCACCCTTCAGCGCTTTTATCGCTGCTGAACATTCCGCACCATTCATTACAGTAGCAGGCAATCGTTTTTAATCAGCGCCAAAAATAAGCAAAGGAGGGTATATGGCTTTTAATCTTCGCTTTCCAGCAAAAACAGGCGTAGCAGCAGTAGGGCGTTGTTTGCCGCCAGTTCAATATTCCGCTTGCGGTCGAAACGAAAATGAACTTTCTGCGCTGTTGCCCTTCCATCTTTGCCGGCAACGGCAATCCACACCGTGCCCACCGGTTTTTCGGCACTGCCGCCATCGGGACCCATGATGCCCGAAGTGGCAATCGCATAATCGGTTTGCAGCCGTCTGCAAACACCGGCTGCCATCTGCCGCACCGTTTGTTCACTGACGGCCCCGTGTTCGGCCAGGGTTTTGCTTTCAACACCCAAAACAGCTTCTTTTACGGCATTGGCATAGGCCACCACGCTGCCTGAAAATACAGCCGATGAACCGGGCAGAGAGGTCAGCAGGTGGGCAATATAACCTCCCGTGCAGCTTTCGGCCGTCGATACGGTGGCGCCCCTTTCTTTCAGCAAAGCACTGATGATCTCGGGCACCGTTACATCTTCGGCGGCGATCATCCATTCCTTTACCAGCGTTTGCAAAGAAGCAAAAAGATTATTCAATTCAGTAGCAAGACTTGAACGATCGTTGCCTTTCCCGGTCAGGCGCAACCGTACCATGCCGTAGGCCGGCAGGTAGGCCAGCTTAACGTGGGAGGGAAGTCCAGCTTCAAACTGCACAAGGCGTTCGGCAATAAAAGATTCACCAATGCCGGCCGTTAACAACGTGCGGTGCTCCAGCGCCGGAACGTTTATGCTGTCCTTCAGTTTTGGTAGTACACTGTGCAGCATCAGTCCTTTCATTTCGTGGGGTACTCCTGGCAGCGATACATACACCACGCCGTCTTTTTCAAACCACATACCTGGTGCCGTACCCCGCAGGTTGGGCAGCACGGTGCAGCTCTCCGGAACCTCGGCCTGCTTGGCGTTTCGTTCGATCATGGGCCGGCTAAGCTTTTGAAAGATCTCCGTTACATTTTTCAATGCTTCTTCGTTGACCACCAGCTTTGTATTGAAGTATTCGCACAAGGTGGGTTTGGTGATGTCATCGGCCGTGGGACCTAGTCCACCCGTTATGATAATGATGCTGCTTTGGGCCGCTTCCTCCGCAAGGGTTTGTTTGATGGCCGTGCTGTCGTCGGCAATGGCCACACGGCGCCGCACCCATACGCCGATCCTGTTCAATTCCTGCGCAATAAAAGCGCTGTTGGTATCAATTGTTTGCCCGATCAGGAGTTCATCGCCGATGGTGATAATAGAAGCATTAACGTCGTGCATACTACAAATGCCGTTATTTTAGCGCAATGTACACCAGGATGAAAAACGTATGTTGTTTCGTTGTTATGTTGCTGGTTGTGGCAACGGCCAATGGGCAAACGGTTGCGGCACGAGTGGCCAGTGCTTATGCTGCGTTTGAAAAAGACCCACAGTTGAAGACGGCACTTTCTTCTCTTTATATTATGGAGAGCACAACCGGTACTGTTGTTTTCGAGAAGAATGCGCAGATCGGTGTGGCACCCGCATCTACCCAAAAAATTATTACAGCGGCAACAGCCTATGAAATATTGGGAAGGGATTTTCGCTATGAAACCAGGTTTGGTTATTATGGTTCGATAAAAGATGGCAACTTGGATGGCGGCCTTTTATACAAACCTTCCGGTGACCCCACACTGGGAAGCTGGCGCTGGCCCTCTACTAACGAAGAGGCTGTGATGAAGCGCTTGTTGGCATCGTTTCAACAAACCGGCATAAAAAAGTTTACAAAGAGTTTGTTGGATGAAAGAGGGTGGGAGAGCAATGCCATTCCCGGCGGTTGGATCTGGGATGATATTGGTAATTATTATGGCGCCGGTGCTGCCTCCCTGAACTGGCGGGAAAATCAATACGACCTGGTTTTACGATCAGGGCCGGGCATTGGCGACGCCGCAATTGTGGTGGAAACCAAACCGCAACTCTACGGCATTCAGTTCGACTCAAAAGTTAAAAGCGCAGCAAAAGGCAGCGGCGACAACAGCTACATTTATTTACCGGTTGGCCATAACGTAGCAACCGTAAGGGGCACAATTCCAAAGGATGAAGCACGGTTTACTATTGCAGGCGCCATGCCTTCTCCGCTTGTGCAATTCCTGGCAACCTTTCATGATACGCTGGCTCGCAACGGCATTGAAGCGCAGGGAAGCACGGTGCCGGTAAGCAAACTGGAAAATATTCCAATCCCTTCGCAGGTTCGATATTTTCATACCGAAACCTCGCCTTCTCTCGACAGCATCGGTTATTGGTTTTTGCGGCGCAGCATCAATCTTTACGGCGAAGCGCTGGCAAAGACCATTGCCTTAAAAAAAGGAAAAACAGCATCGTCGGAAATTGGGGGCGATGTGATTCGCGATTTCTGGAAAGACAAAGGCATTGGGATTGATGCCGCCGAGATCAATATGCAGGATGGCTCAGGCCTTTCGCCGCAAAACCGGGTGACCACCCATGCGCAGGTAGCCATTTTGCAGTATGCACAAAAGCAATCCTGGTTCAACGGGTATTACGAAGGTTTTCCCCTGTTCAACGGCATGAAGCTAAAAAGCGGCACCATCGGCGGCGCCAAAGGTTTTTGCGGTTACCATACCAGCAAAGACGGCAAGCAATACATTGTTTCCTTTATTGTCAATAACTACAATGGCTCTGCTTCATCGCTTGTACAGAAAATGTACAAGGTGTTGGATGTGCTCAAATAGCGAGTAGTAAGTAGCGAGTGGCGAGTAGTGGAAGTAGCGAGTGGTGAATAGCAAGTAACGAGTAGTAAACAGCCAGCCAGCCGCTGGCAGGCAACTACAAACCACAAACCACAAACTACAAACTACTTACCTATCAATCGATCAAGACTAAACCGTCCGGGGCCGCAAAGAAGGATCACCAAAAAGCAGATCAGGAAAAGTCCGGGCAGTTCGCCTTTGCCAAAAAAATCGCCGTTGTTGGCCATGAACAGCGCAACGCTCATGGCAATGATAATGGGAATGGCTGCCAGCCGCGTAAACAGCCCGAGGATAATAAAAGCCGCACAAAAAAATTCGGCAAAGATCACCAGCGAAAGCGAGGTGGTGGAACCAATGCCAAAAGGATCGGAGAACGTGTTGGCTCTTGCGCCAAAATTTTGCAGCTTGCCAAGGCCGTGCTGTATCATCATTAGCGAAGCGGCACCCACCCGCAACAGGAACAACGCTATGCTCAGTGTGCTTTCCGAAACCTTTGTGCTGAATAGTTTTTTCATAGTTTGAATTTAGCCGCAGCAAAACTATTCGAAAAAACATTTCGAAAAATTGAAATTGTTAAACTTGCTTCGCTCCAAATTTTAGGTTTCTGTTTGGAATGAAGTTTGGCAGGCCCTGAAATAATTTGAATATTTACCACGTTTATCTACCAACGGTTAACAGATTACCATGAAGAAACTTTGCTTATCTGCATTTGGCTGTGTTGTTCTTTTTTCATCGTATGCGCAGCAAACAGTTTTTTACAAGGCACCGCAGGACCGCTTTTACGAAGCAAAGGAATATTACCAAAAGGAACAATATAACCTTGCGTATCCCATCTTAAAAGAATTACAGCAGACGTACACGCAAACCGACAAGATCAATAATTCCATTGTGGCGCAGGAAGTGGATTATTATGCTATTGCCTGTGCGCTGAAGCAAAACGAAACAAGGGCCGAGCAGGATGCCCTTGTGTTTGCCGAAGTGACCCGCAACAATGCCCGGGCGCAGATGATGCGCTTTCAGCTTGCTGAATATTATTTCCGCCAGCAACGCTACAGTGATGCGCTTCCGCTTTACGAAGCCGCAAGCCTGGCCAACCTTAATAACCGCGAGGCGGCCGATGCCAAGTTTCACCAGGGGTATGCATACTTTACCATGCAGCAGTTTGCCAAAGCAAAGCCGCTGTTGGATGCCATCCGGCAAGTACCCAGCGACCCGAATTATGTCGACGCCAATTATTATTATGGCTTTATTGCCTTCCGCGACCGCCAGTACACCGATGCGCTTTCTTCTTTCCGTGTGGTAGAAAACGAGCCGCAGTATGCACCCATCGTTCCTTATTACATTGCGCAGATCTATTATGTGCAGGGTAAGAAGGATGAAGCCGTTGCTTATGCCGAAAGCAAAATGAGCAAAGGACAAACACAGTTCTACGACCTCGAGTTAAAGCAGTTGCTGGGCCATGCTTATTTTGAAAAAAAGCAATACAGCAAAGCGCTTCCTTACCTCTCCGATTATGTAAGCCGCTCCAAGAAAGTGCGCCGCGAAGATCTCTATGAATTGTCCTATGCGCACTACCAGGGTGGCGATTACAACAAAGCCATCGACGGGTTTAAGCAACTCAGCGGCAAAGAAGATTCGCTGAGCCAGCACGCCATGTATCTGCTGGCCGATGCTTACCTCAAAACAGGACAAAAGGCCAATGCCCGCAATGCGTTTTTGTTTTCTTCTTCCAACACCAGTAATGCCGAGCAGCAGCAAATATCCAAATTCAATTATGCCAAGCTTTCGTATGAATTGGGTTACCAGGACGAAGCCCTGAACAGTCTAAAGACTTTTCTGAACGATTATCCTGATTCGCCTTACCGCGGCGAAGCCACGGAATTGATGATCGGTGCACTGGCCAACACCAACAATTACCGCGATGCGTTGGCCTTGCTGGATAACATTCGCAATCCTACCCAAAACGTGCGGCGCTTGTTACCACGTATTCTTTACGGCCGTGCCACGGAATTAATTAATGATGGACAAATGCAGGAAGCAGAAGGCTTGCTGGACAGGGCGTTGAAAGATCCGAACAACACAGCCGTGTTGCCGTTTATCCATTTTTGGAAAGGTGAACTTGCTTATCGCGATAATCGTGTAGATGATGCCATCCGCCATTACAACGCTTACCTCTCTGCCGGCGCACCGGCAAACGGTGAGGCCAATGAGCGCAGTGTAAAATACAATCTTGGCTATACCTATTACCGCAAAGAAAATTACCCGGTGGCACAAACGTTTTTTGAGCCGCTGTCGCGAAACGTGGCCTTGAATTCTGATCCTATCACCCAGGATGCCTATGTGCGTACCGCCGATGTGTATTACATGAACCGCAACTTTACGCAGGCAAGGTCTATGTACGACCGGGTGATCAGTTATTCCTGGCCGGCAGAAGATTATGCCACCTTTCAAAAGGCGATGATCGCCGGCATCAACAATCCGGCTGAAAAGATAACGTTGCTGAACAATCTCATTCGCAAATTTCCTTCTACCGTGCTGGCCAATGATGCCAACATGGAGATTGCTAATACTTACCTCGCACAGGAGCGTTTTGGCGAAGCCATTCCGGCACTGAACAACGTTATCAGTGCATCGGGCAACAACAGCCTGAAGCCACAGGCGCACCTGAAACTGGGGATCGCTTATTACAATTCTAATAATGCCGACAGGGCCATTGCGCAATACCGCCAACTGGTCACAACCTATCCCAACTCACCCGAAGCCGACGTAGCGTTGGACAACCTGCGTACCATCTATATTGAAAAAGGCCAGCCTGGCGAATACGCGAATGTGGCCCGAGAAGCTGGCAAGCCCATTTCGATTTCAGCGGAAGATTCGCTGACCTTTGCGGCGGCTGAAATTCAGTACGAGAACAACAATATTCCTGCTGCACTGGATGCGATGAACAGTTACCTGCAGCGCTTTCCCAACGGCAGCAAAGCGGTAAATGCTTATTTCTACCGGGCGGAGATTTATAACAGTCGTAAAGATTGGACGAACGCCGTCAGCAATTATGCAGAAGTGGCAAAGCGGGCACCCAATGCGTATGCCGAACCATCCGTTCTGCAAGCGGCACGCCTTAACTTTTTTGAGTTGAAAGCCTATCCCGAAGCAGAGCAATATTATGCGCAGCTAAAACAAATTTCTGCTTCGCAGGAAAACCGGCTGGAAGCCATGCGCGGACTTTTGCGGAGCCAGTACCTGCAGAAGAAATGGAGTGATGCGGTTGACAATGCCAAAGAACTGATCGCACAAAAAGGTGCCAGCACCGACGATAAATCCCTCGCCAATATGGCCATTGGTAAATCGGCACAAATTGCCGGCCGGTATGATGAAGCACTAACTGCTTTCAAAGCGGTGGTTGCTGTAAACAAGGCCGCTGTTGGTGCTGAAGCCCGTTACGAGATCGCCAACACCTGGTTTATGACCGATCGTCTAGGCGATGCTGAAAAAGCTGCGTTTGACGTAGTGAACAAAAGCGGCTCTTACGATTACTGGGTGACGAAAGCCTATATCTTGTTGGGAGATATATACCTGAAGCAAAAAGATTATTTCAACGCCAAAGCCACTTTCCAAAGCATTGTGCACAACAGCCTGAATGCAGAGCTAAAAGCCGAAGCGCAGGAGAAACTAAACCGTGTGAACGAAGAGGAAGCGAAGGAGAGCAAGGTGGGGACGTGAGACGCCAGACGAGAGACGGGAGACGGGAGACGTGGGAGAGAGAACAATACAATCCATTTTAAAATCAGCACATCATCGAATTCATATGAAGTTTTCCATTCTTAGTTTTTCTCTTTTGCTGATCGGCATGGGAGCAGCCGCACAGGATACAAGCGGAAAAAAAGTTCGTATTACATCAAGCTTTAAACCGGTGTTGAAAGAAGCCGCAAAAGTGAACTTCAATGCGGCGCCACCCACTACCGATACCACGCGGCCGCGGCTGCAATACAATATCCCGAACCAAGGTCTCAATTTGGCCTTTCAACCCGGTACATTGCGACCGCTGGCCCTCCAGGCTGATACCGGCAGCCAGTGGACAAACGAAAGTTATGTAAAGGTTGGCTTTGGTAACCTGAAAACACCGTTTGCACAGGTGGGGCTTTCCGTTGGCGACGGGCAAAAGGCGGGTATCAATTTGTACGGCCGCCACACATCATCAAAAGGAAAGATCGAATTCCAGGATTACAGCACCACCAATTTTGAGCTGAATTCTTTTTTAAAAACTGACAACAACCTGGAGTGGAATGCCCGCATTGGTGGCTTGCAGGAGAACTACAACAAATACGGCTTTGACAAAAGCCTCAGCTTCCCGGAAGATTCACTGAAAGTAAAGCTGCAAACCTGGCGGGGACGCCTTTCCTTTCACAATGTTAACCGCACGGAGTTGGGCCTGTCGTATGCTCCCGAGTTAAGGGTGGATGTGTTTAACGATGGCTTGAGCAATTCGGAAAGCAATACTTATCTCAACGTACCGGTGCAAAAAACACTGGGACAAACCTTTGCTGTGGACCTGGCCTTAACAGCGAGCCTGAGCCGCTACAAACCCGAGAACAGGGACGCCATATCAAACAACTTTTTTGCGATTTCACCAGCACTCCTTTATCGTACCGCCAACATTAACCTGCAGGCAGGATTGCGGCCGGCATGGAGCAAGGGCGAATCAAGGATCTTCCCGAACATCACGGCAGAAATTGCCACGTCCGACCAGCGCTTTTCTTTCCAGGCTGGCTGGGTGGGTTATTACCGCAATGCAGGCTTCCAGTACATGGCCAACATCAATCCCTGGATATGGGCACCGGATGCCGTGTTTAATTCGGGTGTGGATGAACGTTATGCCGGCTTTAAAGGCTCTGCCGGCGATCACCTGAACTACAGTGCCAAGATCGGGTATAACAAGATCACCAACCAGCCGCTCTTTACCAACGATACCTCGCACGGTGGTAAATCCTTTATGGTCATCAACGAGCCGGAACTGAAAGTGTTCAATTTTGGTGGAGAACTGGGTTATACGATTGGCGAAACCTTTTCGCTCATCACCAACATCCAGTTCAACCAGTATAAAACAAAAGTGGCTGAAAAAGCCTGGGGACTTCTGCCCATCGAGTTCAGAACAAACCTGCGGTTGCAGGTTATGAAAGATCTTTACCTGACAACGGATCTTTATACGTTCGACGGTCCGCTTTACCAGCGCAAGGACGGCAGCCGGGGCAACCTGCCCACAGAGCTTGACCTCAGTGCCGGACTGGAATTCCGGATCATTCCCAACCTGAAGCTCTGGGCGAAGTTCAACAACATGCTGAACAAAGAATACCAGCGCTGGAACCAGTATCCTGTTTATGGCTTCAACTTTTTGGGTGGAGTTGTATTTTCGTTCGCTCAATCCAAATAACGTGTTCAAACAGCTAACCAACTATCTTTTACAATACAGGCAGGTCAGCATTCCTTCGGTGGGTACTATCCGCCTTGTGCGGCAGCCTGCGCAACTGGATGTAGCGGCCAAGATCATTACACCGCCTTCTTACCGGACAGAGATCACTCCCGGTGATGTCGTACCCGAGCATCAACTTGCGTATTTGTCGGCCTCATTGGAAGCTGAAAAGCACTCGGTGATGGACAGGCTTTCTGCTTTTGGACAAAACCTGCGGCAGCAAGTAAAGGGTGATGGTTTTAACTGGAAAGGAATTGGTTGGATTGGATTAGATAATGGCCAAAATGTGATATCACCTAGTGTGTTACAGCCCATTCCGGCCGAACGGGTTTTGCGCCAGGATGCCGAACACAATGTGTTGGTGGGCGACCAGGAAATGACATATACGCAGATGGCCGGCAGGAGAGAAGAGGCGACCACAATTGCAGTGGCCAAACGACCGCTCGCCATCATTGTAGGGTGGGTGCTGCTGGCACTGGCGATCCTTTTTATTGTGTTCTTACTTTACCAGGGAAAATTCAGGGTTGGTGCTACTGGTTCCAAACAATCGCCAACTGGTTTTATTGTAACGCAGTCCAGTAACTTCACCTGATGTCATATATAATTGCAATAGCAAAAGGGAGCTTTGTTTTAAAAGCTCCCTTTTGATTTGTGAACATTTACTTTTGCCTTCTTTATGAACCGTATTCATTACACGCATTGCCCGGTTTGTGGCAGCGCCGCCATCGATCCCCTGCTTACCGCGAAAGACCACACTGTGAGTAAAGAGGATTTTGTTTTGTGGCAGTGTCGCCAGTGCACGCTTCGGTTTACACAGGATGTGCCGGATGAAGAAAGCATTGGCCGTTATTACCAGTCGCCCGAGTATATTTCGCATAGCAATACCAGCAAAGGCCTTCTTAACAAGCTTTACCAAAACGTAAGGCGATATACGCTGGCGCAAAAGGCAAAGCTGATCATCTCGCATACAAAAGAAAAGGGCAACATCCTTGACATCGGCGCCGGCATTGGTGCTTTTCTTTCGGGGATGCAGCAAAAGGGCTGGGAGGTGACGGGCATTGAGCCAGATGCCACTGCGAGGAGAAATGCACAGGAACTGTATGGCCTTTCGCTGCAGCAGCCAGGTAACTTGTTCAAGCTACCGGCAGGGCGGTTTGATGCCATCACGCTTTGGCATGTGCTGGAGCATGTGCACCAGTTGCATCCTTATGTTGAGCGAATGAAGGAATTATTGGCACCGGGTGGAAAGATCTTTATTGCCGTGCCCAATTATACCTCTGGCGATGCTGCTGCTTACCGTAATTACTGGGCAGCCTATGATGTGCCCCGCCATCTTTATCATTTTACGCCGCAGGCAATTGCTGTACTAATGCAGGCGCATGGCTTGCAAGTAAAAGCAAAAAAGCCCATGTGGTTTGATTCGTTTTATATTTCTCTTTTGAGCAGCCAGTACCACCGTGGCAAAACATCGTGGATCGGCGCTGGTGTGGCGGGCTTACGGTCAAATATCACAGCTTTGCTAAATAAAGATCGATGCAGCTCCCTGATCTATGTTGTGGAAAAGGCTGGGTGAGAATTCACACATGGTCAATTAGATTATCATGTTAGTACCAGGAAGGCGATAGGGTGGGTGAATAGGATTTCATTCTTTTAAAAGAAAGGCTTCAACAGGACATGTCTTTCGCTATTGGCAACATTTTTTTACTATCGCAATCAACTGGTGAAGAAAAGTACAGGAACATCAGTCTCTCTTCAGTTGACCCGCCATAAATGGCGGGGCAACAAAAAAGCAATTGTTTCCAGATCAATTTGAAATTTCTTCTTACCTGTTCATGAAACTTTCTATGAACCTGTAATTCGCAGTCTTCAAAATATTTTAAAAAAACAAGGTTTTTCTTTTCCTACAATAAGAATGAACAACTTTAAAACTGGAACTGCAACTGGTAGATCTTTGACCAGTTCTTCCCGGTGATATAAACCTTACCTGTTTCTTTGTTGTAAGCAATCCCGTTGATAAACTCTGCATAAGGATTCAGCGCCTTTTCCTGCTGCACCACGCCGGAAAGATCAAGCTTCGCCACCACGTTTCCGGCAGCAGGATCGATCTTAAGAATATAATTCATCTGCCACTGGTTGGCATACACGAAGCCATTGATGTATTCGAGCTCGTTGAGGTTTACGGCCGGCGCCTCGTTTTCGGTAATGGCCACTTTTTTCAGCAGCTTAAAGGTTCCCGGTTCGTAGTAATAAAGATTGTTGCTGCCGTTGCTGGCAATCAGTGCGGTGCTGTCGTTGGTAAGTCCCCAGCCTTCACCGGTAAACGGCAGCTCGCCGATCTTTCCAAAATCGCTGGCACGGTACACATTTACCTTGCTTTCGCGGTAGGTAAGCTGGTACACCGTATCGCGAAAAACGGTAACGCCTTCACCAAACGAAGTGGCCGGAAGCGAGATGCTTTTTTTTACGGTACCGGTTTCCAGGTCGTACTGCAGCAGTTTTGATTTTCCTTCCAGTCCCGTGCCTTCGATAATGTCGCCTTTGTAAAATTCAAACCCCTGGATAAAATGCGAGGTGTCGTGCGGGTAGGTATTCACAACGGTGTAAGCGATAGAAGGCGTTTGCGGCGCAGCGGTGGTGGTGTCTGAAGGCGCATCATTGTTAGCGCAACGGGTGAGGAGAAGGGCTGCAGCGAGAAGGGCCAGTCCGGAAATTTTCTTCATGCCATCAAAAATAAGCTTTGCCTTCAAAGCAAATGTTAAGAGGTTTGGAAGAAAGCTTGCATTTCTGAAAGGCGGTCTCTATATTTACACCCTATTCTTTTATCCTCTCTGAAGGCCGTACCATCCATCTCCTGAACGACCCGTTTTTCCGATATCATAGCAAAAACACAAACCTAAATTCAATGCCCCTATGGTTTCCGCTAACCGGCAACTATGAGGACGCTATTCTTTATTGTACTGATACATACTGTATTTTTCTCCCGTGCGCAGGAGCGCTGTGGCGCAACCGCATCAGATGCAGTTACCATCGCCGATGCACAAAACATCCGCAAGGCCGAAACCTTTCTGCGGAACAAAGCCGTAGCCCGTACTGTTGCCGGCAATGATGTGATCCGCATCCCGGTGGTTGTACATGTACTTTATAACCAGCCTTCGCAAAATATTTCCGATGCACAGATCCAAAGCGGGCTGGATGCGCTGAACCGCGACTTCCGCATGCGCAATGCCGACACGGTGAACACGCCTCAGCGGTTTCGTCACCTGGCGGCCGATGTGATGATCGAGTTTTACCTGGCCAAATCCGATCCCCGCGGCAGGGCTACTACCGGTATCAACCGCAAGCATACCTCCCGTGCCGGTTGGGCACCTGATGATAAGATCAAGCTTTCGGCCCAGGGTGGTCTTGATGGCTGGGACAGCAAAAGTTACCTCAACATCTGGATCGGCAACATTGTAGGCAGCAGTGGTCATGCTACTGTGCCGGGAAGCGCCGCCGCCACCGATGGCATTGTGATCAACACCGCTGCTTTTGGCACCATCAATACCGTGGCGCCGTTTAACATGGGCCGCACGGCTGTACACGAAGCAGGCCACTGGTTAGGATTAAAACATATCTGGGGTGATACGCAATGCGGCGATGATGGGGTAGACGACACCCCCCGCCAGGGTTATTTTACAAAAGGTTGCCCAACGGGTTTCCGCTCTTCCTGCAGCAACGGTGAGGAAGGCGATATGTACATGAACTTTATGGATTACACCAACGATGCCTGCATGAGCCTTTTTACACTGGGCCAGGGCCAGCGGATGCGGGCAGCTTTTGCTGATGGTGGACCCAGGGCTTCCCTCCTTACAAGCCGCGGCCTGCAGGAACCTTATCTTGCCGAAGCCGAATTACCGGTTGTTAAAACAGAAACAGCCATTTTCCCCAATCCAGCCACCGATAAAGTTACCCTTACAGTAGGAAGCGACCTGATAGGAAAACAGGCCAGCATTTACAACCAAAACGGGCAACTACAGCAAGTGGTAACCCTGCAAAAAGTTCAACAACCCATCAGCATTGCTGCGCTGGCGCCTGGACTTTATTTTGTAAAAGCCGAGGGCTTGCTGCAAAAATTCATTAAGCTTTAATCACAAAGGGTAAAACTATTTCCGAAGCCGGGAGATGGGTAGACGACACCGCGGCAGTTTTGCAAAAGAACCCAGTAATCACGTTTGCGTTTATTTAGAAGAAAAGGAATTTTTTAAGGGTCGAATCGGATTCGTTTTTCGCTTGCATTTCCCAATAGGAAAATTAGGTTCGGACGCTTTACCCTTTTCAACAATCTTACGCATTTCATTTGCCTGAAATTAGCGCTGGCCTATTCCAACCAAGACAGTCTGATGGCTGATTCTTTGGAACTATCTTTGTACTTTAGAGGGAGATGTTCAACAAAGAATCTATACCAGTTCTTCCGATACTGTCAAAACGAGCGTTTTGGGACACGGAGTTTGCTGCGCTGGATTTTAGCCGTCACGCCAAATTTATTATTACCCGTGTTTTTGAAAGAGGCACACCGGCCGACCAACAAGCCCTTCTTCGCTATTATGGAGCGGAGACCATTATCGCCACGCTTACCTGTGTTCCTACGCTTCTTCCCCTTGCTCGGGAAAGGGCCAAACAACTGTTTCATCTTTCTGATCCAGATTTTGCATGCTCCACAAGCAAACCACAAACCCGGAACTTTTCCAGGTACTGAAAATCTTAATGACGCTACCTGAACTTTCTTCCTTCCGGTTGGTAGGAGGTACGGCGCTTAGTTTGTTAAGAGGGCACCGCATTTCTGAAGACATTGACCTGTTCACAGATCAAGACTATGGTACCACTGATTTTGCTGCCATTGAGCAGGCCATCAAGGATAGTTTTCAATTGGTGGATAATTATGCGGATGCTTTCCCCAGGCTCAAAGCGGCAGAAAACAACATTGGTCTTTATTTGTATGTTGGCTACAGCGAACAAGATCTTATCAAGACCGACATTCTTTACTGGGATGCACCATTTCTCTTTGATGCCCTGGAGGAGGATGGAATCAGGCTGGCCAGCGTGGAGGAAATAGGCGCCATGAAACTGGACGTTATCTCTAGGGGAGGACGTAAAAAAGACTTCTGGGACCTGGTGGAAATTCTTTCGGATTATTCCCTGTTGCATTTGATGGAGGTGTATAAAGAAAAGTATCCATACAACGACCTGGCAGATGTTGAACGTGGCCTCACGAACTTTGCAACGGCTGAAGAAGTGCCGGACCCGATCTGCTTACGTGGCCGCACATGGGAAGGCGTCAAAGCGGTGATGATCCGTCGCGCTGCTCAATTGTGAACCCTGCATGACAAAAAGGACTGTTTTGTAAACGCATTCTTGTATCGCATCTCAACGGCTTCAACAAAAGCTCTTTTCTTTGAACGATGTCTTCGAAGTTTACCATCGTTCCGAATGGACACTGTACGAATACTATTCCATCATTTTCGTAACAGTTTGCGCCACTACGGGTGCAAGGGCTACACCCATTCCGTTCATGCGAACGGCACAAAATAAGCCTGGGCTGATCTGCTTTACAATAGGGCTTTTTTCTTTGCCGAATGCCATGATGCCGGCCCAACGATCTGTAATGGTATATTGGTTTTGAAAACGGGGAAGAATGACTTTGGCGAGGTAGCGTTCCAGTTCAGCCTGGATCTTGTCGGTTGTTTCCATTACATCCGTGGCCTCTTCTTCAAAGGCTTTGTTACGGGCTCCACCCAATAACACACGGCTGCCCAGGTTACGGAAATAATAAAAGCCCTCATCGGCATGAAAGGTGCCGTTGAAGGGCAGCGAAGGGATAGGAGAGGTTAGGATAACCTGGCCACGGGCCGGAACAATGTCTTCTTCAGGTAAAAGTTGTTTGGTAAAGGCGTTAGTACAAAGCAGCACTTTATCTGCAGTGAGTGAAAAGCCGTTGCTGGTTTCAATGGCAACACGGTCATTGGCAGCCTGGAGATGTTTGATTTCTACGTTGGTGAGCACCGTTACCTCCATGCCCTGCACGGTTTGCAACAAGGCCTGTAGCAACTTGCCGGAATGAAGGTAACCTTCCAGCTTATTTTCCACGAGGTGCGCCGTGCCGCCGAAGCCAAATTCGTTGATCTTTTTATCGGTGAGACGATAGGTTTTTTTGCTCCCGGTTACGGGTTTCAACAAGGTGTTCAGATAGGCAATGTCGGCCTTCAGTTTCCCGGGTGTTACCTTGCCTTCTTCATACAATTCATAACCACCGCAAAGGGTAAAGTCAATGGCTTTTTTCGGAAAAAACTTTTGAATCCGCTCCAATCCCTTAAAGCGCATTTCTGTTACCTCCAGCATTTTGTCAACACCCATAGCCTGTGCATCCCAAACCAGTTCGCTCAGGCTGCCAAAACAGGCGAAGCCCGCATTACGGGTGCTGGCGCCGGTAGGAATTAACCCTCTTTCCACGATAGTGACCTTTAGGTGGGGACGCTTTTTTTTCAGGAAAAGCGCCGACCACAAACCCGTAAACCCGCTGCCTACAATGATCACATCCTGGTGAGCAAAAAAGGTTTCTTTTTCCCAGATCGAATAGGTGAATGCCATGCGGCAAAGATACAGTCCACTACTGCCGCATGCTTTATTGCTTCTAACTGCTGTATGCTTAATTTAGGAGAGCCAACCTTTATATGGCGCCCATGCTTCACCCCTCTACCATACAACTCCTGCGTTTTCATTTTTCCTTGTTTCTATTGCCGGTTTACCTGTTTGCCCTGAGCCAGGCTCCTGGCTTTGATACGTTTCGTGCGGTGGCTGTATTTTTTATTCTCCACCTGTTGGTGTACCCGGCCAGCAATGGCTACAATTCGTATATGGACAGGGACGAAACACCTATCGGCGGGCTACAGTCGCCGCTACAACCAACCAGGCAGCTGTTTACGGTAACGGTTATCATGGATGCGCTTGCGGTCTTGTTGTCCCTGTTTCTTTCACCCCAATTTGCCGTGGGCATTCTCCTGTACATTTTAGCGTCAAGGGCTTATAGCTACCGTGGCATCCGCCTGAAAAAGTACCCCGTTATCGGCTTTCTGACGGTATTCATTTTCCAGGGCGCACTGGTGTTTTATCTTACCTATACGGCCGTTACCGTGCCGGCAGAACAGCCGCCGTTTTTACCACTTCTACTTTCCAGCCTGCTAATCGGCGCCCTGTACCCACTGACGCAGGTGTACCAGCACGAAGAAGACCGCAGGGATGGCGTGACCACCATCAGTTACCTCTTGGGCAAGCGGGGAACGTTTTTGTTCAGCATGGCACTTTTCCTGCTGGCAACGGCGGGAATGTACCTGCTGTTTCACCAACAGGAGCGCCGCAACCATTTTTTCCTCTATTTGTTCTTCCTCCTGCCCGTGGTATTGTTTTTTCTGTATTGGATGGTCAAGGTTTGGAAAGACGAAGCTGCAGCCGATTTTCGAAACAGCCTGCGCATGAATCTTCTCTCCACGCTTTGCACCATCGCCTTTTTTATTACGCTTATCATACGCAACAAGTGAGTAAGATCGTTTCCATTGGTACAGCCTTGCCGGCTTACTGCCATCCGCAGCAGGAGATATTGTCGTTTATGCAACAGGTGTATGCGCTGCCGGAAAGCGAAGCCCGCAAACTGCGGTTCCTTTATGCAAAATCGGGTATTGATCAGCGTTATTCCGTGTTGCCTGATTATACAAGACCAGTTTCCGACTGGAAGTTTTACGCCCCTTCCGAAAACCTGGAGCCGTTTCCAACGCTGGAACAGCGGATGGCGGTTTACCACAAGCAGGCACCGCTGCTTTCGGTGGATGCCATCCGCGACTGTCTGAATCATACGCACCAGAAAAATCACATTACTCACCTGATCACCGTGAGCTGCACCGGGATGAGTGCTCCCGGTTTGGACCTGCAGGTAATGGAGTTGATGGATTTTGAAAAGACCATCTTTCGCACTTCGGTGAATTTTATGGGTTGCTATGCCGCCCTGCATGCGCTAAAAATTGCTGATGCTATTTGCCGCAGTGACAGATTCGCACAAGTGTTGATCGTTTGTACGGAACTGTGCACGTTGCATTTTCAGCGAGAGGCAACAATGGACAACATGGCGTCCTCGCTGCTTTTTGGAGATGGGTCCGCGGCAGCGTTAGTCATGCATAACGAAGCAGCGGCAAGCGGACTGGTGATCGATGGTTTTTACAGTGAGATCAATCCAAAGGGAAAACGCGATATGGCCTGGGAGTTGTCGTCATCGGGTTTTTTGATGACCCTGAGTGGTTATATCCCCGAGCTTATCGAAGAAGATTTTGGTGCCATCGTAGAGAGAGCGCTGGCGAAAGAAGGTGTGAGAACTAACGAGATCTCGCATTGGTGCATTCATCCAGGCGGCAAGCGATTGTTGCAGGCCATTGAAAAAACAATGGCCTTTGGTGAGGGGCACTTGCAGGAATCGCATGATGTGCTGCGTGACATGGGCAACCTCTCATCGGCTACGATTTTGTTTGTGCTAAAACGCATCATGCAACAAAAAAAAATACCTAAACTTTTTGGGGCTGCATTTGGTCCGGGCCTTACCGTAGAAACTTTTACGGCACATGCTTAAGGCAAAAGAGATGTAACCTGAATTTTAGCAGGGCTCTTGATACTGTATCTTTCCTTACAATTGTTAGCTTGCCAGTTTCCAATTGTTATTTGCCAATTGAACCCATGCCATCCTTCCAAAAAAGATCTTATCAAAAAGAGTTGCTAGACAGCAATGGAATTCCGTTTGCCGATATCCGGCAAAACATGGAAGAATTGGACCTTATCAATCGCTACCTGGGAGGACATGCGATAACAGTGGCAGGATTAAAAGCATTGCTGAACGAACAATCCCTACCCTATAAAAAGTTTACAGTAGCAGAAATTGGTTGCGGTGGCGGCGACAACCTTCGGGCCATAAAGGATTGGGCCTCCTTGCATAAAATTCCAGTGCAATTGACGGGCATCGATCTGAATGAAGAATGCATAAGCTATGCAGCGAATCATCCAAAAAATAAGGACATTGATTTTATACATTCCGACTACAGGCAGGCAAGTTTTAGTGCGAAACCTGATGTTGTTTTTTCCTCGCTTTTTTGTCACCATTTTACGGATGAAGAATTGGTAGCACAACTGCAATGGATGAGGCAGAACAGCGTCGTAGGTTTTTTTATCAACGACCTGCACCGGCACCCCCTGGCGTATTATTCCATCAAAGGACTGACGGCAGTCCTTTCAAAAAGTTACCTGGTGAAAAACGATGCACCGCTGTCGGTACAGCGTGGATTTAAAAAAAAGGACTGGACCCGGATCTTTGCAAAGGCGGGCATTGAAAGGTATCGCTGCCAGTGGCGTTGGGCTTTTCGCTGGCTCTTAACCTGTCACACCCATGCATGAAGAAAGGCAATACGACGTGGCCATTGTTGGCGGTGGCCTGGCCGGGTTGGCCAGTGCCATCCAGTTGCGTCAAAAGGGCCACAGCGTAGTGCTTTTTGAAAAAGAAACCTATCCTTTTCACCGGGTTTGCGGCGAATACATCAGCAGGGAAAGCTGGCCGTTCTTGCTTTCACTTGGCTTGCCGCTGGACGCATGGAACCTGCCGCAAATTGATACCCTGCACTTAACAGCGCCAAATGGAAAACTGTTTGCCACTTCTTTGCCCCTGGGCGGTTTTGGGATCAGTCGGTATAAACTGGATGCCGCATTGGCAACACAAGCAAAAGCCATTGGTGTGCACCTGTTGGAAGCTACAAGGGTAGATGCGATCGAAAGGGGAGAAGGGTTTACCATCCACTTCAACAAACAAACCGTTACAGCCAAACTTTGCCTGGCCGCTTATGGCAAGCGCAGCAACCTCGATGTAAAATGGAAGCGACCCTTTCTGCAAGGGCAAAACAAACGGTTGAATAATTATGTGGGAGTGAAGTACCATGTAAAGGCCGATTGGCCGGTGAACGTCATTGGTCTGCACAATTTTAAGAACGGGTATTGTGGTATATCGAAGATTGAGGACGACCGCTATTGCTTTTGCTACATGACCCGTGCCGCTAACTTGCAAAAGAGCAGCAACGGCATCCCTGTGATGCAGCAAACAATTCTTTACAAAAATCCACACCTGCAAAAACTGTTTACCCAAAGCGAAGTGATAAATGATTTTCCCGTCACGATTTCGCAGATAAGCTTTGCCCCAAAAGCAAGCGTGGAGAACGGTGTGCTGATGCTGGGCGATGCAGCTGGCATGATCACACCGCTTTGTGGCAATGGCATGAGCATTGCCCTGCACACAGCAAAAATCGCTTCTGCGCTTGGGCACCATTTCTTGCAAGGAAAGCTTTCACAAATTCAAATGGAAAAGGCTTACCACCACCAATGGCAAAATCAATTTGCGGTAAGGCTGCGTGCCGGCAGGGCCCTGCAGGCTTTTTTTGGGAGCAACAGCCTAAGCAATGGCCTTTTTGGTTTATTGCAGGCCGCTCCTTTTTTGGCCCGGCCCATCATTCGCCTTACACACGGAAAGCCATTTTAAGGCACAGGCTTTGTACATTCAGCGCAAGGAATTATCAGTAATATGGCAACAGTAAAAAAAACATTGGTCTTAGGCGCATCCGACAATCCTTCCCGTTACAGCTTCTTGGCCATGAACCGGCTAAAGGCGCACGACCACCCCGTGGTGGCAGTAGGCCGAAAAGAATCGGAAGTGGCCGGCATTGCCATCTCCAAATCGCCCGTGGTGGAAGACGGCGTGGATACGGTCACGTTGTACCTGAATCCCACGCACCAAAAAGAATACTACGATTACATCCTCAACCTGAAGCCTAGCCGCATCATCTTCAATCCCGGAACCGAAAACCCTGAGCTGATGAAGATGGCAAGGGAAAAAGGCATCGAACCGGTGGTGGCCTGTACGCTGGTGATGCTGGCAACGGGGCAGTATTGAGGGAGGATATTGGGAGAGTAGGATATTGGGATATTTCCTCCTTGGGGTAGATTGTTTGCGATGCCAGAAAAGTCGTTTTGCGTAGGGTAATTACGGAACGCCTTTGTAGATTTTCGATGGGGTTTCGAAGTTTTCCCATGGTTCCGGCGTAGTTCTGCCCGATTTTCCAAAAAAGAGTTTCAGACGTTTTGAATGCTTGCGGGTTTTTCTAAATTTCGCATTGCGTACCAATTGAAAATCCAGGCAGCTCATCCCTGCCGCAACCGTCCAATTCTATGAAACTCTTAAAAGCTGTTGCCCAACTGGCTTTTTGCCTGGCTTGCACGATCCAGGCCGCAGCACAGAATCCTGTGCCGCTGAATGAAACGAACTACAACAACAGGCCCCGTCTTTTTGCCGACCTTCCCGAGAAGGCTCCCCTCCAACTGACAGAACTGGAAAGCCTGCTGACCCTTGAAGTTGGCGCCAAAGTATCGGCAAACATCGCCAAGAACATTACCATTTTCGGTACTGTTGTCAGCAAATCCAACCCGGCCGATAAGTCGGTGCAGAGTGTTGTGGTAAAAAGCCTTACCCGCCAGGGAACCATTTTTACATTTACCCGTGTAACCGACACTGACGGAACGGTTTCGTACCTGGGGCGCATGATCAACCGGGCTTCAGGCGATGCGCTTGAAATTACCAAAGAAGGCAAAGGCTATATTATTCGCAAGCAGCACATTGCTGAAATTGTGAACGAATAAGTTCCGCTGCCTCCGTTTCGTTCGATTCCTATCCATCCCCAATCCAACCCAAATGAAAAAACTTTACGCTTTCCTGTCCGTATTCTTTTTCCTCGCTGCCAGCGTATCGGCACAGGTACCCAAATTAAATAGTTACCCTTCGGCAGCTGCCGTTATCTTTCTCGATTTCGACGGCCATATTGTAGAAGGTACGAGCTGGAACTTCGAAGGCCCGGTGGTGTGCAAAGGCGCTAACCTCAATGCCACGCAACTAACGGAAGTGTTTAACCGCGTTTCAGAAGACTACCGTCCGTTCAACATCAATGTCACTACCGATTCTTCTGTGTATGCAGCGGCACCGGCCAAACGCCGCATCCGCGTAGTGCTCACCACTTCGTCTTCCTGGTATGGCAATGCCGGTGGTGTGGCCTATAACAACTCGTTTACCTGGGGCGATAACACGCCTTGCTTTGTGTTTACGGCCCTGCTGAACTACAACGTAAAAAATATTGCCGAAGCAGCCTCACACGAGGCGGGCCATACACTGGGACTGAACCACCAGGCGGCTTATGATCCTATCTGCAACAAAACGTCTGAATACAATTCCGGCACCGGCAGTGGTGAAATTGGCTGGGCTCCCATTATGGGCGTTGGCTACTATCGCAACGTTACGCTTTGGCATTACGGCAGTAACCCTTTTGGTTGCTCGTATATGCAGGACGACCTGGGTATCATTACCCGTACTGCCAATGGCTTTGGCTATCGCACCGACGACCACAAAGGCAGCCGGGAAGAAGCCACCAAAGCATCGTTCCAAAACAACCGCATTTCAGTAAATGGCATCATCGAACGTCCGAACGATGTTGACGTGATCCGCTTTGATATGCCAGCCAAAGGAAAGATCAGCCTCAGTGCGCTTCCGTTCAGCGTGGCTGCTGGTTCTACCGGCGCCAACGTGGACCTGCAGGTTGAATTGGTGAATGAAAAAGGCGACAGCGCTATCTACAATCCAGAAGATATGCTGCGTGTTTCGATGGACACAACGCTGCCCGCAGGCACTTACTACCTGCAGGTGCTGAGCCGTGGAAATACCTATGCGCCTAATTATGCCATGCTGGGTTCTTATTCGCTTGATGTGCAGATGACATCTGTAACGCTGCCCCTCCACAAGCTGGAGCTGAAAGCAACAGCGGCCAATAACCGTCACAAGCTGGATTGGGAAATTGTTGCCGATGAAGCCGTGGTGGAGCAAACCATTGAATCCTCTGTGAACGGCACTGATTTTCAGCCGCTCACCCAGGTGGAAACAGCTACCCGGAGCCATAGCTACCAGCCGGTTAAAACCACATCACTTTATTACCGTGTTCGGGTGACCTTCGACAATGGCCGTACCCATTATTCTAACGTAACAATGCTGCGTGGCAGCCAAACAGTAACCAGCAAGCCTTTCCTGGTGGGCAATGTGATCAGCAGCAATCTTACGGTAAACAGTCCTGCCGCATTTAACTATGCCATTTATGATATGAACGGCCGGCAGGTTGCCAAAGGTCGCCTGGCGCAAGGACTCAACACGGTTTCGGCAGGTTATATGACCAACGGCATGTACATCCTACACTACACCAGTAATGGTGAACAATTCTCTGAAAAGTTCATGAAGAAATAGTAAACAATCGCCTTTTAATCCGTGCTCTATTGGTACCAAGGTTTTCCCTTTATTGGGAAAACCTTTTTTTATTTTTTGGAGTTGATGCTTTGTTGCCCCCTACTGGCAAAAGGTTTTTTTCCACAACGCTGTAGGAAAGCAACAAGCAGGATAGACATAGGTTGCTTTTTGTTTTTTCAGAGGGAAAAAGGGAGAAGGGGCATTGCCCTGAAGGCAGCATCAGTTACTGGTATGGCCACCCGCAAATGACGCTGCTGCGCAGTTATTAACAGTTTTATTTATCTGAAAGATGTGCTGCCACTGGTTTTTTAGTAACTTGAAGAAACCTTTTTCTGTATGAAGTGGAGAAAATTTAATGGTGAGGCGATTGGATTACCCATTTACAACGCAGTTGAAAATGCTATCAAACGCGAAACCGGCGCCGGTTACCGTCTCAAAGTTTGCATCGGTACCGACAGCCAGGTGAAGGGCAGTGAAACGGAGTTTGCAACGGTCATTGTTTTTCTGCGCGAAGGGCATGGAGGCTTCATGTTTATCCATAACGAAAAAACCCTGCACCAGTACTCCATCAAAGAGAGGATGCTGGTGGAAGTGGCCAAGAGTATAGAGATTGCATACGAACTATGCAATCTTTTTACTTTATACGATGTGGATATGGAAGTGCACGCCGACATCAACACCAACCCTGCGTTCAAAAGTAATGATGCCCTGAAGGAAGCGATGGGGTATATCCTGGGAATGGGCTTTGCGTTCAAGGCCAAACCCGAAGCCTTTGCCAGCAGCAGTTGTGCGAATAAGATGGTGAACTAGTGAGTGGTGAGTGGTGAGTGGTGAGTGGTCAGTGGTCAGTAGTGAGTAGCTAGTAGCTAGTAGCTAGTAGCAAGTGATAGGAAGTGATCGTTTCGTAAACGACCAATAATAAATAATCAATCATCACTTCCTTCGCCGGCGCAGGAAGCCGATGACTACGGCAAGTAGAAACAACACGCCAAGGCCGATACGGATAGTGACCTGGCGTTTTTTAGCATCCTCTTTTTCCCGCATTTCCTGCAAAAAATCATCAAGGCTTTGCCCGTTTTCTGCCAGGTTTCGAAAGATCTTTTCTTTTTGAAGACTGTCTTTCCAGCGCTGAGTTTCTGTTGCCGACTTGGTGATAGCAATTGCATTGGAATCAATGACCTTCTCCAGTGAGTCGATGGATTGTGCCGGCAATTGTTGCGGAAAAAACAGGAGCAGCCAAAACGCAAGAGGGAGAAACGAACGCATGAATTTAATTGTGGACAGTCTTTTCTACTGGTGATGCCAGCACCCTTTGGCGAGGTTCCTGTTCCTGTACCAGCGTAGAGGTCTTGTACAAACGCTCCAATTTTTTGGAGTCTTTGTGGGCAAAGGAAAAGACCACCAGCACTACCAGGAATAAAAAAACAACAAGTACGTTCTCAATACCTTTTTTGTTCATATCCATGCAAATCGGCTGCAAGATAAAACGAAAATCAGCTTACATCAATCCTTTCTTGTGCTGCGCAAAAACGTCGTTTTGCTCCGCTACAAATTTCAGGATCTGTTTTTTGCCAAGATGCTTTACCGCCGAGGTAACAAAATGGGGCGGCGCTTCTTCCCAGGTTTCGCCAAGTGCTTTCAGGAAAAGGTCAACATTCTTTGCCGTTTCGCGTTGGGTGGTTTTGTCGGCCTTGGTAAAAACAATGGCAAAAGGTATCTGCCATTCGCCGAGTTGGTTGATAAAGTCAAGATCTGCTTTTTGGGGCTCGTGCCGGCTGTCTACCAGCGTAAACAGGTTAACGAGGTTCTCCCGTGTTTGAATGTAGTCCCTGATCATTTTCTGCCAGCTTTTGCGCTGGCTTTGCGAAACCTTGGCAAAGCCATACCCGGGAAGATCCACCAGGTACCAGTCCTGTTTGTCGCTGCCCGTTACCACAAAATGGTTGATCATTTGTGTTTTACCGGGAGAGGAGGAAACCTTGGCAACCTCTTTTTTGTTGCACAGCATATTGATGAGCGATGACTTGCCCACGTTGCTGCGGCCGATGAAGGCGTATTCGGGTCGGTCGGGTGCCGGGCATTTGTCAACGGACGGACTGCTGATAAGATAGGAGGCCTGGATGATTTCCATGGGGGCAAAGATAGGGAAGGGGTTTTGGCCCTCAAGGGAAGGGGGTGTGAGCTTTGTGTTATAACGTTATCTACGTTTGAGACAGTATGGTGGTCTGTTGTCTGAGGTTTTGTCTTTCTTTCCTGTAGTTTGTTTTCCACCTTTTCTCTTGGAAAGAAAAGGTGGAGCCAAAAATTCAAGGCAAATCAAACGCTCCGCTGAGGCCCCCTCCCGGCCTCCCCCAATGGGGAGGAGAATCGCTCCGTAGTTAAATTATGTTTAGCCCATGCGCAAAAAGGCACTGAACCTGCGGGATTGGAAATATTAAGTTGAGGTGTTCTCTAATTTAAGATTTGAACACTGAGCGTTGAACTTTGAAATTTAGTTTCGAAAAAAGAAAAAGCCTCCACCAGAAATACTGGCAGAGGCCAAAAATGTATCGTGCAAAAGCGAGTGTCTGTGCTTAGGTCACCCCTCCACCGGAGGGGCGGGGGAGGCCGTAGGGGGAGGTTAGGTGGGACATTTTAATAATCCAACTCCAACCGCAACCTGTCCTTCAGCTCCTTTACCAACGGAAACTCTTCTGTCAGTTTGATGTATTGGTCCTTCGGCGTCATCGGTGCTTCGGTTACTTCCTGCAATTCTTTTGGCGGTTCTATCAGTAAAATGGAGAACTGCAGCACCCGGTTGCAAAGCTCTTTTTGAAAAAATTCACCGGCTTCTTTCCGCTCCAATTCAATAAATTTTTCATTGATCTTGTTATGAACGGTCACCTCAAACGAAGAGGCATCTTTTACCGTTAGTTCCGCCAGTTCGAAGCTTTGCCAGGCTGGTCTTTTTTGCTCTTTCAGGTAGTCGATAAATTTTTTCCAGGCCGCTTTCAACGATTCCATCTCCAGCGGTTTGTCGGCAACTACCTGCTGCCCGTTTTCGGCTGCCACTTTTTGGCGCAAGGCATCGAGTGACGACAACCTGCCGCCGTTGCTTGCCGGTTTTTTTTCTGCAGGCCTGGTGTAGGTTTCCTTTTGCTCTTCTACCAATGCCGGCTTTGGCGCTGGTTTGGGTAGCGGCGTTTCAATCACCAGCTTTGCTTCCTGCTGTGGGAGGGGAGGCTGAGGTTGAGATTGAGATTGAGGTTGAGGAAGAGGTTGCGTTTTTGCTTCTGTTGGCGCCTGTTTAGGCGAGAGCAAAATGGGCTGAATGGCTTTAAAGGCTACAGCCTTTGTTCCGTCAACGAGTTTTTTTTTATCAACACCGCCTCCCGTTGCGGTAAGTTCCAATGCCTGCGAAAGGTAACAAAGCTTAACCAGCGCCAACTCTACATGCAGACGTTTGTTGCGGGCTGCACGGAAATTGATCTCGGCTTCGTTCAAAAGATTCAGCGCACTGATAATGTAAGAAGGTGCCACTTTTTTTGCCGCTTCGGCATAGCGTAAGCGGAAGCTTTCCACCACCTCCAGTAAACCGGCTACCCGTTCGTCCTTACAAATAAGAAGGTTGCGCATAAACTCGGCAAAGCCGTTCAGCACCATGTCGCCTTCAAAGCCTTTTTTGTTGATGTCATCAAACAGGAGCATGGCACCGGCGAGGTCCTGGGTCAGCATGGCTTCAAACAACTTGAAATAATAATCAGCATCCAGGATGTTCAGGTGCTCGATCGTATTCTCATAAGTCACTTCGGCGTTGGTAAACGAAACGATCTTGTCGAGGATACTCAGGGCATCCCGCATACAGCCTTCGCTTTTTTGCGAGATCAGTTGCAGCGCTGCTTCTTCTGCCTTGATGCCTTCTTTGGTGGCAATGCCGGCCAGGTGATTGACTGTATCCTGCAGGGTAATGCGCTTGAAATCGAAGATCTGGCAGCGGCTCAGGATCGTTGGCAGGATCTTGTGCTTTTCTGTGGTCGCTAAAATAAAAATGGCATAGGAGGGTGGCTCTTCAAGCGTTTTCAGAAAGGCGTTAAAAGCCGATGCTGAAAGCATGTGCACCTCATCGATGATATATACTTTGTATTTGCCGGCCTGCGGGGCAAAGCGAACCTGCTCCACCAGGGCACGGATGTCGTCAACTGAGTTGTTGGAGGCTGCATCCAGCTCGTGTATGTTCATGCTGGTGCCGTTGTTGAACGATACGCAGGAATGGCAATTGTTACAGGCCTCGCCATCGGGCTGCAAGGCCTCGCAGTTGATGGTCTTGGCCAGGATGCGGGCACAGGTGGTTTTACCTACGCCACGCGGACCGCAAAAAAGAAAGGCATGCGCCAGGTGATTGCTGCGGATGGCATTCTTCAGGGTGGTGGTGATGTGCTCCTGTCCCACAACCGTATCAAAGGTTTGGGGGCGGTATTTACGGGCCGAAACAATAAATTTTTCCATGGTAAACTTGGCTTGCAAGGTAGGGAAAAGCGAGCGGATTTAGGCAGCCTTCGCAGCGGTGAATGCGGGGCGGGGCTTGCACATGCCTTTGCTTTTCACCTGTTAAAAGGCCGTCAATAGCATAATGCAGGCATTTTATTTTGCTTTCCCGAAACGCTATTCTATTCTCATTCCCTGTCTGGCAAAAGGGATAAAACTTATCTTTAGCAGCATCAACTAAAAGGCAGGGACTGCGAATTTTTCAATTCATACCAATTTAAAATTGATTGCTGCTTTCCGGTTTACTGCCGCCACCTAAAATGTTACGCATGAAATTATTTTTCTCTTTGCTCCTCTTTGGAAGTTTTTTCCTCTCCCGGCCCGAAGCCGTTGTTGCCAATGCTGTTGAGACACCTGCACCGATAAAGACCGGCGCCGAACAAACCGAAAAATACCTTCCGTACCTGAAAGGAAAGCGGGTGGCCATGCTGGCCAATCAAACCACGATCATTGGGAAAAAACACTTGGTGGACAGTTTGCAATCCCTGGGTGTAAACATTGTAAAAGTGTTTGGTCCGGAACACGGTTTCCGTGGCAATGCCAGTGCCGGCGTTGCCGTAGCCGATGAAACCGATCCGGCAACCGGTATTCCCGTGATTTCTTTGTATGGTAAAAAGAACAAGCCATCCAAAGAAGATCTGGCCAACGTGGATGTGGTGGTGTACGACCTGCAGGATGTGGGTTGCCGGTTTTACACCAACATCAATGCACTGGCCCGGCTGATGGATGCTTGTTACGAGAACGGCAAAGAATTGCTCATCCTCGACAGGCCCAATCCCAACGGCTATCTTGTTGATGGCCCTATACTGGATATGCAGTTCAAATCAGGCATTGGCATGTTTCCCATTCCCATTGCGCATGGCTTAACAGTTGGTGAGTTTGCACAAATGGTTAACGGCGAAGGCTGGCTGACCAACAAAGTGAAGTGCAAGCTCCAGGTGATAAAAGTGGCCAATTACAACCATGATATGCCATACGAATTGCCTGTGAGCCCCTCGCCCAATTTAAATACGCAGCAGTCTATTCTCCTTTATCCTTCCACCTGCTTGTTCGAAGGCACGTATTTGAACCATGGCCGCGGTACCTACTACCCATTCACTGTTCTTGGCAGCCCGTCGCTGAAAGGCAAATATGAATTTTCTTACACGCCAACCGGCATCAAAGGCATGGCCGAAACGCCGCTGTTCATGAACCAGGTTTGTTATGGACTGGACCTCCGCAAGTATGATGTGGCCGAACTGCGGAAAAAGAAAAAGATCAACCTGCAGTGGATGATGGACCTCTACAAAGCTTCGCCCAACAAAGAACAGTTCTTTGACTCAAAGCTGAGCAAAGAAATGGGCACGATAGAAAGACTGGCGGGAACTGCCCAGTTCCGGCAGCAGATCATTGCCGGCGTACCCGAAGAAGAAATACGGAAAACCTGGGAGCCGGGGCTGTCGCAGTACAAAGAAATGCGCAAAAAATACATGCTCTACCCCTAAGGGACAAACGTTTTTTGAAAACAGAAAAGATAGGCGCTGTTTTCGCAACAGAAAAGAGGCTGTGTCGGTATGAACACAGCCTCTTTTTATTGGTAGTAAAGGTCACACCAGGATAGGGTGCCGCTTGAATTCTTTTGTACGGTCGAAGAGGTAGCGATAGGTGGTTAGCTTGCGGCTTTGAAACACATCGCCAAGGCCCTGCGCTACGTTCAGCATTTTCGGATTAAAATCACCGATCCATTGCATCTCGTATTCTTCGTAAGGATTTTTCAGCACGCCTTTGTAGGCTTCTCCCACTATAAAAGAATCCAGTCCTTTGCCTTGCCACTCGGGCACAATGCCAAACACAAGGCCGGTAAACTTGGTGCAGGGAATCGTTTTTTTCACCCAAAGGAATTTAAGCTTGTGAAAAAGGCTGAACTTTCCGTGCAGGTGCTTGAACCATTGGTTCAGGTCGGGCAGGTTCACAAATATCGCAATCGGCTCTTCGCCTTTGTACGTAAACCAAATGATCCTTTCATCCATCACCGGTGCCATTTTTTTAAACATCTGCACCACCTGTTCTTTCCGCATTTGCTTTAAGCCACCGTGGCCGGCCCAGGCAGCATTGTATACGTTTGTAAAATCCTCGGCATATTTCTCCAGCCTTTTTTTCTCGATGGTGCGAACCGAAAACTGCGGGTCTTTATGAAACACGGCATGACGCTCCAAAACCTTTTCACTTAACGGTTGCTTTGGAACTTTTCCGAGGCAGATCTGGTGAAAAAAAGCCTGGAAGCCGTAGGTTTCAAAAAGTGCCTGGTAATACGGCGGGTTGTAGTTCATGGCATACAGCGGCGATTGAAACCCTTCCACCACCAGTCCCCACCAGCGGTCACGTTCGCCAAAATTGATGGGACCGTCCATCGCTTCCATTCCCTGGGTTTGCAGCCATTGTTTGGCCGTATCCAATAAAAGGTTGGCCGCTTCCTGGTTGTTGATGCAGTCAAAAAAACCTACGCCGCCAACCGGTACATCGTCGCCTTTGTTTTTATAACGCTTGTTGGTAAAAGCGGCAATGCGGCCTATAAGGTTTCCGTCACCGTCGCGCAGGAGCCAGCGTTTTACGGTTCCCTGCCGAAAGGCTTTGTTCTTTTTTTCGTCAAATACATCATTGATGTCTTTGTCCAGCGGGCGGATGTAAGCAGGGTTGCCTTTGTTCACCATCACATTTACCGCAATAAAATCCTTTGCACCTTTTGCATCGGTCACTTCCGTCAGTTGCATTGCATTTGGCATAACGCGGCAAATGTAGGCACTGGTCCGCATTGGTAGGGCAGAAGCGTTTCAGCAACGGTTCTATAAAAAAGAAAGTGGGTAAAAGGCAATGCTTCATTGCACTGTCCTTTTACCCACCATTCACCACGCAGGATTCGTATCTGCCTTTTCCTACTAACTTATTAACCTATCAACAAATCAACCTATCAACCTATTAACCATTCAACCGCCTACAAAAACGTCTTCGCTATCAAATCCTTGTCGTGCTCGTAAATATCATCCCTAAAGTTGAGCAAGCCCCCTTCATCCACCCAGGCCGTGTAGTAAGAAATGATCACCGGAACCGGTTTTGAAAGCTTCACGTGCTGTTCTTTGGTTCCGCTCATAGCAGCACTGATCTTTTCCGGTGTCCACTCAGAATTGTTGCGCAGGAGATACTGGGCCATTTTTTCCGGTTCGGCCAGGCGGATACAGCCATGACTGTAAGCGCGCTTGTCCCTGTTGAAAAGGCTTTTTGCCGGCGTATCGTGGAAGTAAATATTAAAGGAGTTGGGGAACAGGAATTTCACCCGGCCCAGGGAGTTTTTGGGCCCGGGCCGCTGCCGTATCACCGGCAAGCCGCCTTCGGTGCCGGTTTGCTCCATGTTCTGACTTTCGAGGTAGCCGGGGTTCCGGTCTATCGCCGGTAGTATCTCGTTCTTTACAATACTGGGCGGTACATTCCAGTACGGACTAAACACCACCGTACTCAAATCCCCGGTAAAACTTACGGTGTTGTGCCCTTCCTTGCCCACCACCACGTTCATCGAAAAAGCTTTTTGCTTGCCTTCATACACATGCAGGATAAACTCCGGTATGTTCACCATGATCATTTGACCGGTGGCTTCCGTGGGTAGCCAGCGCATCCGCTCCATATTTATAAGTATCTGTTCCAGCCGGATGCGTGCCGGTACGTTCATGTCTTTTACCAGTTGGGCATTCACCACGCCGGATGGAGTATAACCCATGCTTTGCTGGTAACGCCGAACGGCCGCATCCAGCGTATCGGTAAACAGGCGTGAGGTATCGTTGCCAGCCATGTCGCCGCTCAGTTGCAGGCGTCTTTTGATAAGAGAAACAGTGGCAGACGAATCACCTTTCTTCAGGGATTTCACAGTCGGCACTTCGGGCCAGCCGCCGTTCTTGACGATATTATGGTAGTGCGCCAGCTTTTCTTTCAGCAGGCGGTAAGGCTCGTGAACGTCCTCAAAATATTTTCCGTCCTTGTGCTTTTTGTTCAGGAGCGAATCGGCCACTTCCAGCGGGTCACGTTTCACAAAAGGAATAAACCGCTCCATTTCCTTGCGCTTTACATAGCCTTTTTCGTAATTGTTCAGCATGTAGCGGATAAAGTGCTGCGTCAGGGTCAACTCCGTTTCAATAAAGTTGGGCGAGGCACTGGCCGACAGTTTTTCTTCGGCAATCAGCGCATCCATCTTTTTCTGCAGCGCCTTGTCTTTAAGCGATGTGTCGCGGTCGTAAGTCGTTACATAGTCGTGCAGGTTCCAAAAGGCGCGGGCTTGTTCGGTTAGCCCGTCGGAGCTAAACCAGGCAAACTGGAAGTTGCGGGTGTTGTAAAAACTGCGCATCCGCCGCGATAGCGAATCGGGTATCTGCTTTTCAGCAATGTATTTTTCCATGGCTGTGCTGTCCATGAAAAGTGTTGAATAGGAATTTTCCTTGTTGATGAAATAATTCCGCTTGCTGATATTCTTCTTTTCTTCTTTTTCGTTTTCGCTGTCGCTGTTATCGCCGGCAGATCCGGCATCCTGGCAGGCAGTGAAAAGGGTGCTGATTAGGGTGAGGTAGATAAAAAAATGTTTCATAGGATAGGAAAAGTACAAAAGACATGCCTCTACTGCTCAGCCGCTTCCGGCGCCGGAAGAATGCGGTTCCTTGTGTTTTCTTTAAGAAAAGTTGGGGAATTGCCGCTTGTGTTGGGAGTGTTTTACCGGTAAGAATTCTGAATTCAGAAAATTAGCCGTTCCATTTTCCGCAATTGCCGTGCGGGTTGGGACAGTTTATTCACAGAGTTAATAACAGTTTGCAAAAAAGGAAGCTGAAAGAAGATATGCGGCTATTTTGCGATTGGTAAAATGGCTGTACACCCTTACTTTTGCAGCCTGAAAATGGAAAGTTGGCCTTTACGGGCAGTTTTCCTTAAAATCTTCTTCTTAAACGCTATTTATGGCAAAAGTTGGCAAGGTAAAACAAATCATCGGCGCCGTTGTGGACGTACAGTTCGACGGTGGCCTCCCCGAAATCTTTAATGCATTAGAAATAAAGCGTTCCAGTGGCGATACCCTCGTACTGGAAGTGCAAACCCACCTGGGAGAAGACAGCGTTCGCACCATCGCTATGGATGGTACCGAAGGCTTGCAGCGTGGTGTTGACGTGGTGGATACCGGCGCACCCATCAAAATGCCTGCTTCCGAAGAAATCAAAGGCCGCCTGTTTAACGTAACCGGCGACCCTATCGACGGATTGCCACCCGTACCAAAGGTGAACGGTCGTGCCATTCATGCCAAGCCACCCGCTTTCGAAAACCTGTCAACCGCTACCGAAGTACTTTTCACAGGTATCAAGGTAATTGACCTGATTGAGCCGTATGCAAAAGGTGGTAAGATTGGTCTGTTTGGTGGTGCCGGTGTAGGTAAAACCGTATTGATCCAGGAACTGATCAACAACATCGCGAAAGCTTACTCAGGCTTGTCAGTATTTGCCGGTGTGGGTGAGCGTACCCGCGAAGGAAATGACCTGATGCGTGAAATGATCGAAGCCGGTATTATGAAGTATGGCGACGCTTTCAAGCACAGCATGGAAGAAGGTGGCTGGGACCTGAGCAAGGTGAACATGACTGACCTGGCTGACTCTAAAGCCACGTTCGTGTTCGGACAAATGAACGAACCCCCGGGAGCCCGTGCCCGTGTGGCACTTTCGGGTCTGACCATTGCCGAGTACTACCGCGATGGTGACGGTTCCGGTAAAGGCCGCGATATCCTTTTCTTCGTAGATAATATCTTCCGCTTTACACAAGCCGGTTCCGAGGTGTCAGCTCTGTTGGGTCGTATGCCTTCGGCGGTAGGTTACCAGCCTACGCTGGCTACCGAAATGGGTATCATGCAGGAGCGTATCACATCTACCAAAAACGGTTCTATCACCTCTGTACAGGCGGTATACGTACCGGCGGATGACTTGACCGATCCGGCCCCCGCAACAACCTTTGCTCACCTGGATGCCACAACCGTACTTTCCCGAAAGATCGCTGACTTGGGTATCTACCCAGCGGTGGATCCCCTGGATTCTACATCGCGTATCCTGATGCCATCGGTGGTAGGTGAGTCGCATTACAACACTGCCAACCGCGTAAAGCTGATCTTACAGCGTTACAAGGAACTGCAGGATATCATTGCCATCCTTGGTTTGGATGAACTGAGCGACGAAGATAAGCTGACCGTATCCCGTGCCCGTAAGGTGCAGCGCTTCCTGTCGCAGCCTTTCCACGTGGCAGAAGCCTTTACCGGTTTGAAAGGAGTACTGGTACCGATCGAAGAAACCATCCGTGGCTTTAACATGATCATGGACGGTGAAGTGGACGAATACCCCGAAGCAGCCTTTAACCTGGTGGGATCAATTGACGATGCCATCGAAAAAGGTAAGAAACTCCTGGCGCAGGCACAGGGTTAATATAAGTTTACAGTTTGTAGTTTGTAGTTTTTGGTTTGCCTCAACTACAAACTACAAACCACTAACCACAAACTTTTCTAATGACTCTTGAAATATTAACTCCGGAACGGAAACTATTCAGCGGCGAAGTGTACGGCGTGCAAATGCCGGGCATCAGCGGATCGTTTGAGGTGCTGGACAAACATGCGCCCCTGGTGAGTGCCCTTAAAGCGGGCCGCGTTAAGGTGCTGCGGGATAAACAGTCGCACACCACCAGCTACCAGATCCAGGGCGGTTTTGTAGAAGTGCTGAACAACAAGGTGACCGTTCTGGTAGAAGGTGCTACCGAAGTTGAATAACCGGAAATAACTCATTCTTGAAAAGCTGCCCACACCGGGCAGCTTTTTTTTATTTTATTTGTGTATTGTGATGCGATGCTGCATCCACACCAAAACGTACAGTATGAGAGGATTTTTTCTGCTCCTGGCCATGGCATCTTTTAGTGCTCATGCCCAACCCCGCAAACTAACGGTTGAAAGCAACATTACCAATGTAACGGTTTTTGCAGCCGGTGCCCAGATCATGCGGTCTGCCAATGCGGCTGTTGTTCCCGGTCGCACCGAAATAATTTTTACAGGCCTCAGTAACCAGTTGGAACAACAAAGCCTGCAGCTAAAAGCCGACGCCAACATTACCCTGCTTTCGGTGCAGGCTATCCGCGATTATTCGGGGCAGCGCAAACTGGAAGCCGATGAAAGAGCCCTGCTGGACAAACGGACGGATTTGGGGGAAAAGATAGCCGTGGACAACCGCTTGTTGCAGGTATACAAAAAAGAAGAAGAAATGCTGGAAAAGAACCAGGCCATTGGCGGGCAGGCCGGTGTAAAACCCGAAGACCTGCGCCAGGCGCTTGACCTGCAAAGGGCCCGCATGACGGAGGTTTTGCAAAAGCAGCTGGAGATAGAAAAGCGCATCGCTGCCCAGCAGCGTGAATTGCAAAAGCTGAACCTGCAAATTGCCGATGTTGGTAAAAAACGGGACAGTGTAGCCTACACCGTTACAGCACTCATTGACAGCCGGCAGACGCAGAACATCAAATTCCAGTTGTCGTATACAGTAAAGGATGCTGGCTGGTATCCCACCTATGATATGCGGGTGGCCGACATTACAAAACCATTGAACGTGCTGATGAACGCCAACGTGTTTCAGCGCAGTGGCGAAACCTGGAAAGATGTGGCCATTCAGCTCAGCACGGGCAACCCAGGCGACAATGCCACACCATCAGAACTGCAGCCCTGGATGCTGGGCTTTTACGATCCTTCGCTGGCCTGGGCAAAAAGCAAAGCGACTGTGCCGGGTGTGATGAGTGGCCGGGTGGTGGATGGAGAAGGTGCACCGCTGGTGGGGGCCACCGTTGTGGTAAGAGGCAGTTCGGTGGGCACGGTAACCGATGCCAATGGCTTTTTCAAGTTGCAGAATCTACCGGTAAACAGCACCGTTAGTGTTACCATGGTCGGCTATATGCCAAAGGAAATTAAAGCAGCACCCGGCTATGTAAACGTTACATTGGAACCAGGCAGCAATGCACTTAATGAAGTGGTAGTAACGGGATATGGAACGTCCGACAAGCTGGCGGGCAGGGCCGAAGGTATTCGGCTCAGGGGAACGGCATCCCTGCAAAAGAGAGAAGAAGTGCAAACGGTAGACGTGGCTATGCAATACCAGGCTACGGCTGTTATTTATTCCATTGATGAAAAATACACGTTGGAAACCGATGGCAAAACAACTACCATCGGCATCAAGAAATTCGAGATTCCTGCACTGTATGAATATTATTCCGCACCCAAGGTTGACCCCTCCGCTTTCTTAACCGCCAAGGTTGTTGGCTGGCAGGATTATGATCTGCAATCGGGCGAAACCAATCTTTATTACGAAGGAACGTTTTTGGGCAAAACGTATCTTGATCTTTCTACGGTGAACGATACACTTTCGCTATCACTGGGTAAGGACAACAGCATCCGAGTGTCGCGTAAGCTGCTAAAAGAATTCAGTGCAAAAAAATTCCTGGGCAGCAACAAAACCGAAACAAAAGAATACGAGGTTACCGTGATGAATACAAAGAAAGTACCGGTGACCGTTTTGGTTCGTGACCAGTTCCCGGTTTCAACCCAAAAAGAAATAAGCGTGGAGGATGTATCTGCACCCGAAGCTGCCATTGACAAAGAAACGGGCCTTGTTACCTGGACGCTTACGCTTCAACCCGGGCAGGAAAAAAAGCTGAAGCTGCGTTATGGTGTGAAGTATCCAAAGGACAGGGTAGTGGTGCTGGAACCCTGATGTCTGAACCAGGATTTATGTGATTCGTTGGATGGTTAAGAAAATAGAAGAGGCGTTCAAAGATGAACGCCTCTTCTATTTTCAATTCTTTTTATCTCAAACATCCCCTAAATCCCGGTTCAGACAGTTTAGTTCAGTTGCGGATCGATCGGAAAATTCTTCATCATTTCATAGTCGCCGCCCAGGTGTTTAAGGCTGTCCTTCCAGATATCTTCGGCATTGGCATGAAAAACGAGTTTGCGGGCCGCTTCCACGGTGAGCCATGTTTTTTCGGCCATCTCCGTTTCCAATTGACCCGAGCTCCAGCCGGAGTAGCCAATAAAAAAACGGATCTTCTCGGGGTCTGCATTGCCGTCATTGATCAACTTTACCACCGCATCAAAATCACCGCCCCAGTACACGCCTTTCATTACTTCCACGCCACCGGTAATTTCGGTAGGGTAGCGGTGCAAAAAATGAATGGTATTCATTTGCACAGGCCCGCCATAATACACAGGCAATTGGTGTCCTTCCACTTCGGGCAACAACTCATCGAGAGTGTTTTCAAATTGACGGTTGATAACAAAACCGATGGTCCCGTCGTCGCGGTGTTCTGTTAGCAAAACAACGGTTCGCATAAAGTTGGGGTCCTTTAAAAACGGGTCAGCAATTAATAACACGCCGGCTGCAGGTTCTACCATATTCAGGCTATTCTGTTAAATCGAGTGTATAACAATCTTGTGCCACAAAATAAGCAACGACTGAACGCTATTTTTGTTTGGAACAATTTTTTTCTCATCTTGCCGCCAGTGAAACGGATTTTCCCCATAATCATCTTTCTGATTTGTGTCTCCCTTATCGGTATCATCTTTATCCAGATTTCCTGGCTGAACAACATGCTGCTGGCCCGTGAAGAGCAGGTGCGGGAAAAACTGCAGGACCTTACCGAGCGGGTTGCCTACGAGCTGTCGCAGGCCAAAGGTTATAACATTACTACCAAAAGCTTTCCCGGCTTTGACGAGTTTTCGCTGGAAAAGCAAAAGCCTTACAGCCTTGGCAGTCGTTTGACGGCAGATGATATAAAAGCAAAGATCGATGCGGTGCTGGCTGCACACAAGATGGACAACATTCCTTACCAGTTTGGACTGGTGCTGGTTGGCGATGGGGTGAACAGCCAGATCGAACGCAAGTCGCCGGAGTTTGAAAAATGGTATTACGATACCACCAGCTATTTTTCCATTCTTGGTTATATCTCTCCGCCCAGCGGCTCGGCCGGTGAAAACCTGAGCCCCGACGAAGTGATCATTTTAGTAGTACCCATAAAAAAGATTGTGTATCAGGACCTGCGTCCCCGGATGATCGCGGCCATTCTTTTTACACTGGTCATCTTCAGTGCCTTTGGCCTCACGGTTTATACCATGATCCGCCAGAAAAAGTTGAATGTGATCAAAAACGATTTCATCAACAACATGACGCATGAGTTTAAAACGCCGATCGCCACGATCTCACTGGCGGTGGATGCGCTCAAAAATCCAAAGGTAATCTGCAATCCTGAAAAGCTCAATTATTTCAGCAGCATCATCAAGGAGGAAAACCAGCGCATGAACCGGCAGGTGGAAACCATCCTGAAATCGGCCCTGATGGACCGGCAGGAGATCCAGTTGAATAAACGGCCCCTGCATATTCACAAGATCATTGAAGATGTGGCCGACAATTTTGTGCTGCGCCTGCAGGAAAAAGGCGGTGACATGGCCATTCACCTCGATGCCACCAACGACCTGATCGAAGGCGATGAAGTGCACATCAACAACCTTGTGAACAACCTGCTTGACAATGCCGTAAAATACTCCAAAGAAAATGTGCCGCCGCACATCGTATTGTCAACCGCATCCACACCCAAAAAATTTATCATACGCATAGAGGACAACGGCATCGGCATGACAAGGGAAACGGTGAAGCGAATTTTTGAAAAATTCTACCGAGCACATACCGGTAATATTCATAACGTAAAAGGCTTTGGGTTGGGATTAAGCTATGTGAAAACCGTGGTTGACTCCCACGAAGGTTCCATCAGGCCCGAAAGCACCCTGGGCAAGGGAAGCACATTTACCATTGAACTGCCTTTGCAGGAAAGTTAGGCCCACCCCGTCCCTCCCGGTGGGAGGGCTCAGATCGAATACACTGGTTTTGTTGGCCACATTCATTTATTATTCGAGTCGATATCGAATAATAAAAGCTAACTGCAGAAAAAAATAGCATCTTAGTCCTGGGCCCTCCCACCGGGAGGGGCGGGGTGGGCCTTCCATAGCAAACTGCTATCTCCATAGCTCAGAAACCTGAATTCATTGTCCATCGCGTACTGGTAAACCTTTTTCCAGTCCTCACCAATAAAGGCTGCGATCAATAAAAGCAGCGTGGATTGCGGCTGGTGAAAATTGGTAATGATGCCCGATGGTATCTTAAATGAATAGCCCGGTACGATCAACAGTGCCGTGCGGCATTCTAGGTTCTCTTTTCCATTTTCCTCCATCCACTGGAGCAAGGCGCCAATACTTTCGGAGTAGGACACAGACTGGTCAAGGTCATAGGCTTCCCACTGAGTGAGTTGAAATTCTGCTTCCTTCTTCCCCATCAGCAGTTTTACGCCTATCCAGTGCAGGCTTTCTAGCGTACGTAACGAAGTAGTACCCGCAGCCACGATCGTTTTTGCGGCAAGAATTGCTTTCAATGTGTCCCGCCCCACCGAAAAGGTTTCGTGGTGCATGGTGTGGTCGGCAATGGTGGCCGTTTTTACCGGCTTGAAGGTACCGGCGCCGACATTGAGGGTGATAAAATTCGGGCTAATTTCTTTTTTCGCCAGGTTGCTGAAAACCGCATCGGTAAAATGCAAGGAAGCCGTTGGTGCCGCCACCGATCCTTCCTGCCTGGCAAAGATCGTCTGGTAGCGTTCGCTATCCTCCAGTTCTGCACTGCGTTTAATATAGGGCGGAAGCGGAATGTTTCCCGCGGCATGCAGTAATTGTACAAACTGCAGGTCAGCAGGCGCCCATGAAAAATGAATGGTAAATGCATCAGCCAGCTTTTCTTTGTACCGGGCTTCCAGCACCACCTCTTTTCCGTCGATCACCAGGCTCTTCTGCAAAACCAATCCCGGTTTCCATTTGGATGCACCGCCGATCATGCAGGTCCATTCTGTTTCACCCTTTTGTTGCAGCGAAAGTTCCATGCTCTGACCGGCCGGCTCCAGGCAAAAGATCTCGATCACCCCGCCAGTTGCCTTGGTAAAAAAAATACGGGCTTCAATAACCCTTGTATTGTTCAGTATCAGAGTCGTTTGTTCCGGAAGATGATGGGGGAGGTCGTAAAACCTGCAGGTTTCCATCTTCCCACTTTTATACACCAGGAGCTTCGATTCGTCCCTTTTCGGCAAGGGATGGTGGGCAATGCGGTCGTCGGGGAGCGTATACGTATAATCCTGAATGAGAATTTCTTCGTTTTTCATAGTGTTGAACCAGCCTGCTGTCAAGGTTTTACGCTGTAATGTGAATTACTTCGCAGTTATCCACAGTTATCCACAGGTAATGCACATGGCATTTTTGTAAAAATTTTCTTTTTGCCGTGAAACGTAGTGAAATGGCGCACTTTGGTAGTACACAGATGAGTGGAAAACTAAAGCGTTCCAAATTCATAAATGAAAGTGGTAAAAAGTGTTATTTTGTGTCAAATCAAAGCCCAATTTTCCCAAAGCATTGAAAATGACAGGGTTTCTCGGTGAATACGAAGTTACACTTGACACAAAAGGTCGCTTTCTCCTCCCGGCTGGCTTAAAAAAGCAATTGCCGGAGGGTGAAAATACGCATTTTGTCATCAACCGTGGCTTCGAAAAATGCCTGAGTCTTTACCCAAAGCAAAGCTGGGAGCCGGTTTTCAACCGAATCCGCTCTCTCAACACCTTCGACCCGGAGGTCAGAAGTTTTGTCAGGTATTTTCTGAACGGTGCCCTGGAAGTGGAGATTGATTCGGCCGGTCGACTGCTGCTGCCCCCCAATTTGCGGGAATATGCAGGACTGCAAAAAGACGTGGTACTGACGTCCGGCGTTGATAAAATTGAGATCTGGAGCAAAGAAGGCTACCAGCAGTTCTTTGATAATTATTCACCATCCGAGTTCAGTTCGCTGGCGCAAAAAGTAATGGGAGGCGAATCGCTCTAAAATGAAGGAAGAAAAGAAAATAGCGTCTTCCGAAGCGGTTTACCACGTTCCTGTTTTGCGCAACGAAGTGATCGAAGGCCTGGCTATCAAGCCCTCGGGGGTTTATGTGGACTGCACCTTTGGTGGCGGTGGCCATTCCCGGGCCATCCTTGAAAAGCTTGACGGCGATGGAAAGTTGGTAGCGTTTGACCAGGACACGGATGCCAAAAGAAACCTGCCCGATGACGAGCGGGTGCTTTTTGTTCCGCAAAACTTCCGGCACCTGCACCGCTTTTTACGCCTGCACGGGATAACCGAAGTGGATGGTGTGTTGGCTGACCTGGGCGTGAGCAGTCACCAGTTTGACGAAGGAAGCCGTGGGTTTTCGACCCGTTTTGATGCGGCCCTCGACATGCGGATGGACCAGCGGCAGGAAAAAACAGCGGCGGATGTGCTGAAACGGTATTCAGAAGCTGAGCTGCACAAGCTCTTTGAGCAATGGGGCGAAGTGACTAATTCGCGGACGCTGGCCAAGACCATTGTTGAAAAAAGAACCGTGATGCCGCTGCAGTCGATCGCTGATTTTAAAACGGCATTGAGTGGTATTGTAAAAGGCAATCCTGCCAAATATTTCGCACAGGTATTCCAGGCGCTGCGCATAGAGGTGAATGACGAGATGGGAGCCCTGAAAGAATTGCTGACCCAGTTGCCACAGGTGTTGAAAGTGGGCGGCCGTGCAGCGATCATTACTTTCCACTCGATAGAAGACCGGTTGGTGAAGCAGTTCTTTAAGGTGAATACGTTTGAAGAAGTAGAGGATCATCCATTTCAAACAACGGAAAAGCTGCGGTTGCTGAAAGTGGTCAACAAAAAGCCCATCGAAGCATCGCAGGAAGAGTTAAAGCGAAACCCGCGGTCGCGAAGCGCCAAGCTTAGGATCGCAGAGAAGATTTAGTTATTGGTTATTAATTATTGAAAGTAGTTGAAGGTGTAGGGTGTCAGCTAATAACACAATAACTCAATAACAAATAACTCAAACACAGCACAATGGAAGAGGTGAAGAAACGAAAATACAAGTGGAAGCGGTGGTTGAACTACCAGGCCGTTGTAAAGCAGGTTCCGTTCCTGTTGTTTATGTCGGCGCTGGCGGTGGTGTATATCTATAATGGTCACAATGCCGATAAGCTGATTCGCAAGACCAGCAAGGCAACAAGAGAATTAAAGGACCTGAAAAGTGAATACAAATCCGTAACCGGCGATGTGCTTTTACGCAGTCGCCAAAGTGAGCTGGTCGAAGCGGTTAAGCCGCTTGGCCTGCAGGAGCTGACCGTTGAGCCGACCATTTTAATTGACAGTAACAGTAACGAATAAACGTAAAAACAAGCTTTAGGCTTGTTCTCATTAAACAAGCGATACAAAGCAAACGTGGACATTAAAAAGGATATATTATGGCGGGCTTACCTAAGCTTCCTGGGGGTTGTCGTCTTCAGCCTTTTTGTGCTGGGCCGCGCCTTTTATATCCAGAATGTGCAGGGTGAATACTGGCGTGGCCTGTCCGACAGCATGCACCAGAAATACGTGGAGCTGGATGCCGAGCGGGGAACCATTTTTACCGAAGATGGACAGATGCTTAGTACATCTATACCTTATTACGATATCTATATTGATTTTGGTGCCGAAGGTCTTCGCGACAAGGCCGGAAAGCGGTTCCGGGAAAACCTGGATTCGTTTGCCATTGCCGTTGCCAACCTTTTCAAGGATAAATCCGTTGCTGCCTACAAGGCCGATCTAAAACAGGGTTACAATAAAAAGCGCCGCTATTTCCAACTGCGCAAAGGACTTTCGTTTGAAGAATACAAAGAGTTCAGAACCTTTCCCTTGGTGCGGCTGGGGCGTAACAAAAGCGGAGTGATTGTAGAAGAGCGCAGCAAGCGCTTAAACCCGTTTGGCCTGCTGGCCCGCAGAACGATTGGGCTTTCCCGTGAGAATGCGCAGAACGTGGGATTGGAAAGAACTTACGACACCATGCTTGTTGGCCAGAAAGGAAAGCGGCTGGTGCGGATGATGGCCGGCGGTGCAGCTGTTCCCGTGGAAGGCTACGAAATTGAGCCGGAAAACGGCAAGGATGTTTACACGACGCTGGATATTCACATGCAGGACATCGTGGAAACAGCGCTGATGAAAATGATGGTGCAAAGCGAATCGCAAACAGGCACCGTCATCCTCATGGAAACCAAAACCGGGAAGATAAAGGCCATTGCCAACCTGGGACGCCTGAAAGACGGCAGCTACAGTGAAACCATGAACTATGCGCTGCAAACCACGGAGCCAGGGTCTACTATTAAGCTGGCAACATTGCTGGCAGTTCTCGATCATGGCAGCAGCAAAGAAAATGATTTGGTGGAAGTGGGTTCTGCCGGTCGGCAGTATGTGGGTGTGCGAAACATCAACGATGCGGAACGTTCGCCCAAGCCGATGCTGACCGTGCGGGAATGTTTTGCGCATAGCTCCAATGTGGGCCTGGCAAAAATTGCATACAAAGCCTTTGCCGACAAACCTGATGTATACCGGAATTACCTGCAGAAGTTTCATATGGACAAGCCAACCGGCGTTGACCTGTTGGGTGAATCGGCGCCACGTCTTCCCAAGATCAAGCGCAACAAGGAAGGCTTGCACGCCATGCTGACGGCTGCTTTTGGTTATGCCATCCAGGTAAGTCCTTTGCAAACCCTGATGCTGTACAATGCAGTTGCCAACAATGGCAAAATGATGCGGCCTTACCTTGTTAACAGTGTCAAGGCAAATGGTGTGACACGCAAAGAATTTTCGCCGGTGGTGTTGGATGAAAACCTGGTAAAGCCTTCTGTTATTGAAGCGGCCAGGCGAAGCATGGAAGCGGTGATCACCGAAGGAACGGCCAAAAATGTTTTCAAGGATTTTCCCATACCCGTTGCCGGTAAAACCGGGACGGCCCACGTAAGCGACGGAACGGTGGGTTATGGCGCCGGTGTTTACCAGGCCTCGTTTGCCGGTTATTTTCCGGCCGATAATCCTGAGTATTCCTGTGTGGTGGTGATCAAAACCAAGCCCCATGCGGCCATGCACTATGGCGGGCAACTGGCAGCGCCGGTGTTCAAAGAAATTGTGGCCAGCATTTATGCGCAGTATGGCCGTGAACGAAATGCAGGCGTGGTGAACGTTGTGCCGGATAGTTCATCCTATGTTTTTGCCGGCCGAAAAGAGGAGATGCAACAGGTGTTGCGGTCGCTGAAAATCCGCTACATCGATTCAATGCAAAAAGGCGCCTCATTAAGTCAGGTGTACCCGGTGAATTACAAACCGGTGGCAAAGCCGGCTTATTCAGGGGCAAAAAATATAATGCCCGATGTGCGGTACATGACCCTAAGGGATGCGTTGCACGAACTGGAAAGCCGCAACATAAAAGTAACGGTAAAGGGCAGGGGTAAAGTGGCTGCACAGGATGTGCTTCCCGGAACCCCGCTGACAAAAAATACGACAGTAACCATTTTATTGAACTAGTTGAAAACACTTGCCGACATATTATACAAGGTGCCCATGGTAGCCGTATCGGGAACAACCGATGTGGTGGTGAGTGGCGTGCAGATCGACAGCCGCAAGGTTTCGCATCGCAGTGTGTTCGTAGCCGTGAGAGGGGTGGCTGCCGATGGTCATCGCTTTATCGACAAAGCCATTGACCAGGGTGCGGTGGCCATTGTTTGCGAAGAGGTGCCGACAGAACAGCGGGATGGTGTTACCTATGTGCAGACAAAAAACAGTGCGGAAGCCGCCGGTGTACTGGCGCATAATTTTTTCGGGCAGCCATCTTTAAAACTAAAGCTGGTAGGCGTAACTGGGACGAATGGCAAAACCACCATTGCCACCCTTTTGTACAAATTATTTACAGCACTTGGCTACCAGTGCGGGTTGATCAGTACGGTGGAGAACATGATCAACGGCAACGTGATTCCGTCCACCCATACCACGCCGGATGCCGTAAGTCTGAACGAGCTGTTGAAGCAGATGGTGGATGAAGGATGTGAATATGCGTTTATGGAAGTTAGTTCGCATGCCGTGCACCAGCACCGTATTGCGGGGGTTAACTTTGTAGGTGGCCTGTTTAGCAACATCACCCACGATCACCTGGATTATCACAAAACATTTGATGAATACATAAAGGCGAAGAAAGGTTTCTTCGACGGGCTTCCTGCAAAGGCTTTTGCCATTACCAACCTTGATGACAAACGCGGTGCGGTGATGCTGCAAAACACAGCGGCAAAAAAGCTTTCGTACAGCCTGCGCACAATGGCCGATTTCAAAGGAAAGATCCTGGAGAACGGGCTTGCCGGGCTGGTCATGACCATCAACGAGCAGGAGGTGCATTTTCGCCTGATTGGTGAATTCAATGCGTACAACCTGCTAGCCGTATACGGCGCTGCTGTTTCCCTTGGCGAGAATAAGCAGGACGTGTTGCAGTGCCTGAGCAATATCACCGGTGCCGAAGGCCGTTTTGATTACAGCATTTCGCCAAAGGAAAAAGTGATTGCAATTGTTGATTATGCGCATACGCCGGATGCACTGGTGAATGTACTGGCAACGATCAAAAAATTACGGCAGGGGAACGAGCAGGTGATCACAGTGGTGGGTTGCGGCGGCGACAGGGATAAGACCAAGCGGCCGGTGATGGGAGAAGTGGCTTGTGAGCACAGCGACAAAGTGATCTTCACCAGCGACAACCCGCGTACGGAAGATCCGCAGCAGATCCTTTCGGATATGGAAGAGGGGCTATCGGTGACCGCTAAACGTAAATACATTTCCATTACGGATAGAAAGCAGGCCATTAAAACGGCCATTTCCATGGCAGGCCCAGAGGATATTGTGCTGGTTGCGGGTAAAGGCCATGAAAAATACCAGGACATCAATGGCGTAAAACACCATTTCGACGACAAAGAAGTGGTGCAGGAAATGTTTGAATTGTTGGGGAAATAGTTAATAGCCAGCAGCTGGTAGCGTAAAATAAAAGAAACAAACGTAAATGCTTTATCACATCACAGAATGGTTACAGGCAGAAGGGATTCGGTTCCCGGGGATGGGACTCTTGCAGTTCATTACCTCCCGTGTGCTTATTGCCATCCTGTTTTCTTTATTCATTAGTCTTATCTACGGCAAAAAACTGATTCGCCTGCTGCAAAAAGCGCAGATCGGTGAAAGTGTTCGTGACCTGGGACTGGCCGGTGAGCAGCAAAAGAAAGGCACGCCAACCATGGGAGGGCTTATCATCATTGCAGCCATCCTGATACCGACCATATTGCTCGCTGACCTTACTAAAGTGTATGTGCGGCTGATGATCTTTTGTACCATCTGGCTGGGCGCTATTGGTTTTCTGGATGATTATTTTAAGATCAGGGCCAAGCGCATTGCACAGAAAAAAGGCATTCCGTATAAAAAAGGTGATGATGATGGACTGGCAGGAAAGTTCAAGATCTTTGGACAAGTGATGCTGGGCATTGTAGTTGGCGCCACGCTTTATTTTAATCCCAACGTAAAGATCTGGCGTGAATACACGGGCAATCCGTCTGAATCCAGCGTGCCGGTGCACAAAACTTTTATCAACGGTAAGCAACGCAATTTTGTGGATGCGAAGTCGTTTGTTACAACCATTCCGTTTGTAAAAAACCACGAGTTCAATTACTCCAAACTGTTACCGGAATCCTGGCGTGATTATACCTGGGTGCTGTACATCCTGGTGACCATCTTTATTGTAACCGCCGTATCCAACGGTGCCAACATAACCGATGGACTGGATGGTTTGGCCACCGGAACATCGGCCATTATCTGTGCAACGTTCGGCGTGTTTGCCTATGCCAGCGGCAGCTTACTGATTGCCGATTATCTCAATATCATGTACATCCCCAACCTAGGCGAGTTGTCGATCTTTATCGGCGCCCTGGTGGGAGCCTGCGTGGGTTTTCTTTGGTACAATTCTTACCCGGCACAGGTGTTCATGGGCGATACCGGCAGCCTGACGCTGGGTGGCATCATTGCCGCACTGGCTTTTATTATTCACAAAGAGTTACTGATACCACTCATTTGCGGTGTTTTCCTGGCGGAGAACCTTAGCGTAGTGGCGCAGGTAGCTTATTTCAAATACACGAAACGGAAGTATGGCGAAGGCAGGCGGATCCTGTTAATGAGTCCACTGCATCACCACTATCAAAAAAAGGGTTACCACGAAGCAAAGATTGTAACAAGGTTTTGGATCATTACCATCCTTTGCGCCATTCTTTCCATTGTAACCCTTAAAATACGATAAGCGAAAAACCACCATAAAGCAGACCTGTTGAACAACTGGTGTAACGAGTGAAAATAAGGATACGTATGAAGAACCAAACCACCCTTGACCGATGAAACAAAAGCTTGTGATTTTAGGTGGCGGCGAAAGTGGCGTAGGCGCGGCGCTCTTGGCAAAAAAGGAAGGCTATGAAGCGGTGCTGATGGACGAAGGTTCTTTGAAAGACGGGTATCGTAATGAATTAAAAAATGCCGGCATTGCTTTTTTCGAAGGCAGCATTGATGAAAGCATTTTGCTGCAGGCAGATGAAGTGGTGAAAAGCCCGGGCATTCCGGAAAAGAGTGTGTGGGTGAAAAAACTGCGGCAAAAGGGCATCCCGGTGGTCAGCGAAATTGAGCTGGCTTTCCGGCACAAAGGCGATAGCAGGATCATTGCTATCACCGGGAGCAACGGCAAGAGTACCACCACGTCACTGATCTACCACATCTGCAAAGAAGCAGGATTGGATTGTGCGCTGGTAGGGAACATTGGTTACTCTTTTGCCAAACAGGTAGCGGAAGATCCAAAGCCGCTGTATGTAGCTGAGATCAGCTCTTTTCAGTTGGATGACATTGTAACGTTTCGTCCGGATGTAGCGGTGCTGCTCAACATCACCGAAGACCACCTGGACCGGTACGATTACAAGTTCGAGAACTACATCCGGAGCAAGTTTCGCATTACGATGGCCCAGACCTCAGACGATTATTTTATTTATAACCTGGATGATGAAATTATCACCGGGTACATGGAACGAAACCAAATTCACTCAATTCAATTACCAATGAGTATGAAGCAGAAAGTGTCTCAAGGCGGTTACATTCAGCAGGATAACCTGCACATCAAAACGGCTTCGGAAGAGCAAAGCATGAGCGTGTATGACTTTGCATTAAAAGGAAAACACAACCAGTACAACACCATGGCAGCAAGCATTGCCGGTGCCACAATGGACATCCGGAAAAACAAGATTCGTGAAGCCGTGCAAACGTTCGAAAACCTCGAGCATCGCATGGAGCCTGTGGCCACGGTAAGAGGCGTAGATTTTGTGAACGACAGCAAGGCGACCAATGTCAACTCAACCTGGTATGCGCTGGAAAGCATGACCAAGCCCACGATACTGGTGCTGGGTGGTGTGGACAAAGGCAACGACTATAGCCTCCTCAAAGACCTGGTAGAAGAAAAAGTAAAAGCCATTGTTTGCATGGGTACCGACAATTCAAAGATCCACGAAGCGTTTGATGGCGTGGTAAAGCTGGTGGACACAGCCAATGCACAGGATGCCGTACAGGCTTCCTTCAGCCTGGCTTCTCCCGGCGACGTGGTGCTGCTAAGCCCAGCCTGTGCTTCCTTCGACCTGTTTAAAAATTACGAAGACAGGGGAAAGCAGTTTAAGGATGCGGTAAAAAGTTTATAGTTCTCAGTTTACAGTTTTCAGTTTACAGTTGATCCTCTCAACGGTAAACAGTGAACGGTAAACTGCAAACGGTTTGAAAACAATGAACGAACAACAAGACATAAAATTCACCGACATCGCCCAGAACTTCAAGGGCAAGGCGCTGCTGCAAAAAACGCAGGGCGACAGGGTGATATGGGCCCTGGTGCTGCTGCTTGGCTTGATGTCCTTGTTAGTGGTGTACAGCGCCACCAGTTCGTTGGCGTATAAAATGTACAAAGGCAATACAGAGGTTTACCTGTTCAAGCAGATCGCTTTTATTGCCATCGGTTTTGTGATCATCTATTTTGCACACAGGGTCAATTATTCACTTTATTCAAAAGTGGCCAAGATCCTGTTTTTACTGTCCATTCCCTTACTGCTGTATACGCTGTTTTTTGGGGTGACCATGAACGAAGGAAGCCGCTGGATTCGTCTGCCCATTATCAACCTTACCATGCAGACGTCGGACCTGGCAAAGCTGGCCCTCTTTATGTTCCTGGCCCGAACGCTCAGCCGCAAGCAGGCCAAGATCAAAGATTTTAAAAAAGGCTTTTTACCGGTGATCATCCCCGTGGGCATCATCTGCCTGCTCATTGCACCGGCCAACCTGTCAACAGCGCTTTTGCTGGGCGCCAGTTGCCTCTTGCTAATGTTTATTGGCCGTGTCAGCACCAAACATATTTTACTGACGATTGGCTGCGCCATGATACCGGTAACCCTGTTGATCATGGCCGCCGTTATCAAGCACAAATCAGGTGGCGAAGAAGAGCTTGCCACCGGCACAACAGAAGTAAAAAAAGAATCCCCTTCCCGGTTAACGGTAAGGGTGAATACCTGGATCGGCCGCGTGGAGAACTTTATGTACGGTTCAACCAATGCGGGTGACGATGATCACTACCAGGTGAACCAGGCCAAGATCGCCATTGCACGTGGCGGCCTGCTGGGCGAAGGTCCTGGCAACGGCGAAGCACCAAATTTTTTGCCGCAGGCTTACAACGATTATATCTATGCAACGCTGATAGAAGAATACGGGCTTCTCGGCGGTGCTTTTATCATATTTATTTACCTGGTGTTCCTGTACAGGAGCATCCGGTTGTTTCAAAAATGCCCGTTTGCCTTTGGCGCCTTCCTGGCCCTCGGACTCAGTTTTACGCTGGTGATCCAGGCAATGGCCAATATGGCGGTGAACGTAAACCTGTTTCCCGTAACAGGTGTTACCCTGCCACTGGTGAGTATGGGTGGAAGCAGTTTCCTGTTTACCTGTTTGTCCATCGGCATTATCCTGAGCGTAGCCCGAAACGTGGAGCAGATGGAAGGTAAAAAAGCGCAGGAAGCAGCTGAAGCAAATAAAGAGTACACCGAAATAGACGGGGAGGAAGAAGAGGAGGATGAGGATGAGACTGAGGAAGAGGTAGAGAACGAAAAACAAAAACCAGTAATCGCGTAGGGACACGCCGTGGCGTGTCCGTGAATTTTAAATGCAGGGACATGCTCCTGGCATGTCCTCTCAAAGTGAAGAAACAACAGTATGGCAAAAAGGCTCATTATGGCAGGTGGCGGTACAGGCGGACATATATTTCCGGCCATAGCCATTGCCAATGCGCTGAAAAAAAAGGACGGTTCCATTGAGATCCTGTTTGTGGGGGCGAAGGGAAAGATGGAGATGGAAAAAGTGCCACAGGCGGGTTATAAAATAGAAGGGTTGGACATAGCCGGTTTCAACCGGAGCTCTTTGATAAAAAACATAGGCTTGCCTTTTAAGCTGGTGAAAAGTTTTCTCCAAGTGCGGGGAATTTTTAATCGCTTTCAACCCGATGCCGTTGTTGGCGTTGGCGGTTATTCTTCTTTTCCTGTATTGCGGTATGCGCAGGCAAAAGGCGTTGCTTCGTTTATTCACGAAAGCAATTCGTTTGCCGGCAAGTCGAATATGCTGCTCGGAAAAGGTGCAACGAAAGTGTTTGTGGCCAGCGATGGCATGGCCTCATTTTTTCCGGCAGAAAAAATTGTGGTGACAGGCAATCCCGTAAGGCCGGATATCGTTCAGGTAGACAATGTAAGCCGGGAAGAAGCCTTGCGTTTTTTTAATTTGCAGCCCGGTAAAGAAACCGTGCTTGTTGTTGGTGGAAGTTTAGGCGCAAGGTCAATCAACGAAGCCATCGCGGCTGGGCTGAATGACCTTCTTGGTGCAGGACTGCAATTGATCTGGCAAACCGGAAAAACCGATGCTGCGAAATGGAAAGCGGTCGCAGAAGGCAAGGAGGGGGTTTGGGTTGCTGACTTCATCACCAACATGCCGCAAGCCTATGCCGCCGCCGACATGGTGATCTCACGAGCAGGCGCTATGGCCATTGCGGAACTCTGCCTGGTGAAAAAACCGGTGCTGTTTGTTCCTTATCCTTTTGCTGCGGAAGACCACCAGACCGTAAATGCGCAGCACCTGGTACAAAAAGGGGCGGCTCTTATGGTAAAAGACAGCGAGGCGAAAGAAAAAATTGTCCCGGCCATAATTGAACTGGCGGGTAATGAAAAAAAACAACAAGACTTTCGAAACAATATTGCCGGATTCGGCGTCAGGGATGCGGATGTAAGAATTGCAGAAGAGATTTTAAAAACAATTGGGCGTTAACTAACTGCTACATGAATGGAATAGTAAACATACAGGACATTGTAAACGCTGAAGCAAAGCATGTTTATTTTATTGGGATCGGTGGTATTGGCATGAGTGCTTTGGCCCGTTACTTTCGGTCGCTGGGTGTGCAGGTAAGCGGGTATGATAAAACGGAAACGGCGCTGACGAAAGAATTGGTGAAAGAAGGCATCTCGATTCACTATACCGAAGATGTGGACCAGATCCCGAAAGAAGTGGCGCTGGTAGTGTACACGCCGGCAATGCCAAAAGACCATGCGGAATTGGTGTACTACCAACAGCACGGTTACCCGGTAGTAAAGCGCAGCGATGTGTTGCAGGGCATCAGCAACCATTCGTTCAATATCTGTATTGGTGGTACGCATGGTAAAACAACCGTTACGACCATGACGGCACACCTGCTGCGTCACAGCGGTTATGGCTGCAATGCATTTTTAGGAGGCATTGCTTCCAACTACGGCACCAATTTCTGGAGCAGCGAGAATAACGTGAGTGTGATTGAAGCTGACGAATATGATAGGAGCTTTTTGAAATTAAGTCCCGATATCGCCGTCATCACAGCTATGGATGCCGATCACCTCGATATCTATGGCGATGAAAAAACATTGCAGGATACCTACGTGGCATTTGGCAGCAAAGTGAAAGAGGGTGGACTGCTGATTGGCAAGTTTGGCCTGGCCCGTTTGAAAGAAACCGGTGTGGCCCGTCGCTGGACCTACAGCCTGCAAAACGATGCAGCTGATATTTTTGCAGCCAATATTAAAATAGATGACGGTGGTTATCGTTTTGATGTACACCTGAAGGATAAGATCATTGCAGATTGCAGTCTCCGCGTTGGCGGGATGCACAACGTGGAGAATGCGGTAGCGGCTATTGCCGTGGCCGATGCGCTGGAGATCGATAGCGAAAAGATCAAAGCGGCCCTGGCCGATTTCAAAGGGGTGAAGCGACGGTTTGAATACAGCATTCCGCCGAAAAAGATCAGCGGAAGCACCTTTGTTCAACCGGTTTTGGTCGATGATTATGCGCATCATCCCGAGGAGTTAAGAGCTTTGCTTTCGAGTGTCAGGACCTTGTTCCCGCAGCGAGTGGTGACCGTCATCTTTCAGCCGCACTTGTTTTCAAGAACCCGCGACTTCGCCGATGGATTTTCCAGCGTGTTGTCTTTAGCCGACAGGGTGATCCTTTTGCCGATCTACCCGGCAAGGGAGCAACCTATTGAAGGCGTGACCAGCGAGATGTTGCTGCAGGGTGTGGAAAGAGACGATAAGCAGGTGTTGTCGAAAGAAGAGATGCTGGCCTGGATGGAAAAGCACGCCCAAAACCTTAACAAGGAGTTTGGTGAGGTGATTGTGATGGCAGGCGCCGGTGACATTGATGCGCTGGTGGAGCCGGTGAAGAAGTTATTGGGTTATTAGTTATTTGGTTATTGGTAGGGACACGCCGTGGCATTTCCTGATAAATAAAAAACGTAGGGACATGCTCCTGGCATGTCTTTCCGGAAAAAATATAAAAATGCGAATTCGTGTAATTCGCGAAAAAATTAGTGTTTGAATTTTGCGCTTTAAAAGACCCATATACCGTTATTTGTTTTACACCGCCTGGCTGGCAGCCGTTGGCGGCGTGATCTTTCTTTTGGTTTCGGCCAACAGCAAATCCAAAACCCGTACGGTAAAAGGAGTGGAAGTTTCGGTAAACAACGGCGGCGACCGGATCTATGTAGAAAAGGCCGATGTGCTGAAAAACATTGAGGCCACGGCTGGCGGTCGACTGGTTTCCCGCAACAGCGGCAACCTGAACCTGGCTTTGCTGGAAAGCGGCCTGGAGAAAAATCCCTGGATACAGGATGCGGAACTTTATTTTGATACCAAAGACGTTTTACACGTAGCCATTACCGAAAGAGTACCCTTTGCCCGGGTGTTTACCACGGCGGGAAGCTCTTTTTATATCGACAGCACCGGCCACAAACTGCCCCTGCTGGAGAACTATAGCGTAAAACTCCCGGTAGTGACCGGCTTTACACCGGCCAAAAAGCTGAACAAGGCCGACAGCACACTGTTGCAGGAAACAAAAGAAGTGGTGCGTACCATTAGCGAAGATGCTTTCTGGAATGCGCAGGTAGGCCAGATAGACATTACGCCGGAGCGAAAGTTTGAGTTGATTCCCCTGGTGGGTAACCATGTGATCCGGCTGGGCTCGGGGTACAACACGGCGGAAAAACTGGAAAAGCTGATGGTGTTTTACCGGCAGGTATTGCCAAAGGCTGGTCTTGCTAAATACAGTGCGCTGGATGTGCAGTTCAACAATCAGGTGGTGGCTGTCAGGAGAGGGCCTACCAACAAAGTGGATTCTATCCAACTGCAGAAAAATATTAAAGAGCTGTTAGAGAAAAAAATGGCTGAGCAGGAGCCAACAGACCTCGTGCAAACGGTGCAGCCGGCACCGGCTCTTTCAAACGGCGATTTTGAACCCGGGCCTGCCAACGGCGGCGCCGCCATCGCCCCGCTGCCCGAAACACAAAAAGCAGTCGTTCCGGAAACACTGGCTGCCGCCAAAGAAGTTCAAACGGCAAAGAAGCCAGCCGATATCCAATCCACTCCTAAGAAAACCGAAACGAACAAGTCCAAACCCGAAAGAAAACCAGTCGTCGCGAAAAAAGCCCCGGCACAAAAGCCAAAAGCTGTTATGCCGGCTACCGCGTCGAACGAGTATTGAGTGCCGCTGCTTATTCAACAGGGCAGCAGCGAAAGATGAATAATAAGTGATGAGTAAAGAATAATGAGTGGTGAATGAAAGCAGAAAAAAACACTCATCACTGACCACTCATTAGTAATCAAAACTGTCAACAACTAAAAACAACATACAACATGAACAACGAGCAACCAATTATTGTGGGGCTTGACATTGGAACCACCAAAATTGCCGTCATTGCCGGACGCAAGAACGAGTTTGGCAAGCTGGAGATTTTGGGCTTTGGTCGGGCCAACTCCAACGGCGTCAAACATGGACAGGTATTAAACATCGACGAAACCATCAAGGCCATCCGCCAGGCGCTGGATGCATGTTATTCTTCTAACCCGAACCTTTCGATCACCGAAGTGTACGTGGGCATTGCCGGCCATCACATCAAGAGCCTGCAAACCCGCGGCGACATTGTGCGCCAGGAAACCGAGAACGAAATTTCGCAGAAAGAGATCGATCAACTGATCGCCGACCAGTACAAGACCTATATCCCTGCCGGCGATCAGATCATTGATGTCATTCCGCAGGAATTTACGGTTGACAATTTTCAAAACATCCAGGACCCGATCGGGTACAGTGGTGTGAAAGTGGGCGCCAATTTTCACATCATTACCGGTGACAAAAACGCCATCCGTAACATCAAGCGCTCGGTAGAAAAATCGGTACTGGAAACAAAAGACCTGGTATTGCAACCACTGGCTTCTGCTGCAGCCGTAATGGCGCAGGAAGACATGGAAGCCGGTGTGGCCATCGTTGACATCGGTGGCGGTACCACCGACCTGGCTATTTTTTACGAAGGCATTTTAAAGCATACCGCCGTTATCCCGTTTGCCGGTGAAAACATTACCAACGACATCAAAACCGGGCTGGGTGTGTTAAAGACTCAGGCCGAGCAAATGAAAGTGCAGTTTGGCAGTGCGCTGGCCAACGAAGCCAAAGCCAACGCCTACATTACCATCCCTGGTTTGCGTGGCATGCCACCCAAAGAGATCAGCGTAAAAAACCTGGCGCACATCATCCAGGCCCGCATGAGCGAGATCCTGGATTTTGTGACCTACCATTTAAAGCAGGTTGGGCTTGACAATAAAATGCTGAATGGTGGCGTGATCCTCACTGGCGGCGGCTCGCAGTTGAAGCACCTCATTCAGCTTACCGAATATGTAACGGGCCTCAATGCACGGATTGGCTTGCCAAACGAGCACCTGGCGCCGAACCATATCGACGAGCTGGCAAAACCAACTTATGCAACCTGTTTGGGCCTTATCCTGAAAGGCTACGATGACTTTGAGCACAACCGCAAGCAGTTTGAAACTGACTTCCGGAAAGTAGAAGTGCCCGAAGGCCTCAAAGCCGAGGATCTTCAGGAAGAAGAATTGGTGGAAGCGGGATCGAACATCACTGTTGTAAGAACAGCACCCCGCAAAGGCATCTCCAACTTCTGGGGAAAATTCAAGACAAGCTTGATTGAAATGTTCAAAGAAGAAGAAGACAGCCGGTTCTAATTGAAAAGACGCAAGTGACAATTGGCACCATTTTGCCTGTTGCACTTGCTCATTGCAAATTGAACAAACCATCCTCCACCAAAAATCTCAACCGCTGCCGCTGTAGGCGACAGCACAAAACGTTTTTTTATGATCCATTTTGATTTGCCCAAAGAACAGTCTTCTATATTAAAAGTAATTGGTATCGGCGGCGGCGGAAGCAATGCCGTTAACCACATGTATAGCCAGAAAATTGAAGGTGTCAACTTTATTATTTGTAACACCGATGCACAGGCCATTGCCCAGAGTAACGTGCCTAACAAAGTGCAGCTCGGGCCACACCTGACACAGGGCCTTGGTGCCGGTGCCAATCCCGAGATCGGTCGCCAGGCAACAGAAGAAAGCCTGGAAGAGATCAAGCGCATGTTGGAAGTAAACACCAAGATGGCCTTTGTTACCGCCGGTATGGGTGGGGGCACGGGTACCGGTGGTGCGCCCATCATCTCAAAAATTTGTAAAGACCTTGGTATCCTGACGGTTGGTATTGTAACGACGCCTTTTTCTTACGAAGGAAAAAAGCGTCAGATCCAGGCCGAAGAAGGTATCAAAAACCTGAAACAGTATGTTGACACACTGTTGGTGATCAGCAACGATAAATTGCGTCACCAGTTTGGCAACCTCAAAATGCGGGAAGCCTTTGCCAAGGCCGATAATGTACTGGCAACAGCCGCCAAGTGTATCACCGATGTGATCAACAGCACCGGCCAGATCAACGTTGACTTTGCGGATGTATGCACAGTGATGAAGAACGGTGGTGTTGCCATCCTGGGTAATGCTTCCTGCTCCGGTGAAGACCGTGCACAGCGTGCCATTGAAGAAGCGCTCAACTCACCCTTGCTGAACGATAACGATATCCGCGGAGCAAAGTGGATCCTCATCAACATCAACTCTGCCGAAGGCGAAAACGAGTTTACGATGGATGAAGTGGAGATCATTCAAACCCACCTCCTGAGCCAGGCCGGCGAGCATACCGATGTGATCCTTGGTCTTGGTTATGATAACACCCTTGGCGACGAGATTGGCATTACGCTTATCGCGACCGGCTTTGAGCACAAAGATCCCTTTGTAAAAAAGCTGGCCATCAAGCAACAGCCGCAGGAAGAAAAGATCGTGATGACCCTGGGTGATGAGCAGCAGCCCAAAAGACCCGTGCCTGCAGAGCCTGCTATTGAAGACACGCTGGCGCCAACGCTTGTGGACGAAGACAGCTATGTGGCGGCCCCACAAATGCGGGTAGAAGAAGAGCCAAAAGAAGAAGGCCCGATCCAGTATTTTGAATTGGGTGGACAGGAGAAGCCAGCACCAAAAGAAGAAGAAGCGCCAACAGTAGGCCTGCAAATGAAGTTCAAGGAAGAAAAGGCAGAGCAGCCTGAAATGGATTGGGAAAAGAAAGAACTGGAGCGCCAGAAAAAAGCATTGGAAGATAAGTTTGAAGCCCTGCGCCAGAATATTCTTGGCCAGAACATGACCGGCAGCACACCCGCGCAGCCACCGGCTGCAGGTGGATACCTGTCAAGGCCTTCTAATATTTATGCCGAAAACAAGCAGCAGGCAGCCAAACCCGAAGAGCCGCTGCGTAACCAGCAAACAAAAATGGAGCAGGATGAAACCGGCGACATGCAACTGGTGATACGCAATGAAAATTCTATAGCGGATGCGCCGGCAACCCAAGCATCTCAAGCTCCACAGACCGATGATGCCCAAAACGGGAACGCGGTCGTTGACAAGCAGCGTGCAACAGAACGCCTACAGAAACTGCGCAACCTGTCGTTCAATCTGAATGCTGCTGATCCCAACAACGAGTTTGAAAATGTGCCGGCGTACATCCGCCGTAACATGGAGCTCTACCAGGGCAGTTCGTCGGTAGAGAATTTTTACAGCAATTACACCGTAAAGTCTGATGGCAAGAACAACGCTACCATCAGTACCATCAATACCTTCTTAGACGGCAAAAAGCCGGATTAACCGTTGTTCCAATGAAGCCACCGTTCCGTAGCTGTTGAACTGCGGAACACCAGAATAGGCTTGTGTTTTTAGTTGTTCCCCCGCTGTTTTTGCAGCGGGGGTTTTTTGTTTGGTAGTTTATAGTTTGCCGTTTGCTGTTTACCGTTTGACGTTTGTGGTTTGTAGTTTTTGGTTTGTAGTTGGTAGGGCAATTTTTTTCTTTAAGAAAATGTGATCATGTGAATTGCCATTAAAATTGTTTGTTCGCGGAAGTATGATTAAGTGAATAGATATCAGGTTCAACCAAGTTAGGACCGAATTGGATTAAGGTGGTTTGAAGGTTGCGAAAATCGGGCTATTAATAAAGGCCTGAAAGGCTTACACATATCAGCCCAGGGTGCCAGCCCTGGGTAAATAGACAACAAGGAGAGAAGGGAGCCCTGAAAGGGCGAGACAGGTGATGATAAATCTCTTGTTGTGTCGCTGTTTCAGGGCTACGTGAGACATCTGTTTTTCTCGCTTACTTTAATTTTCTTCGTGAAGCAGTTCATCAATACGCCTGAATACAAAACCGTCATTTTTTAGGAATAGGATTATTTCCGTTAGCCTGTCATACAATTTGTCTTTACGCCTTGGGTCGGTGCCGGCATGGATAAGCAGGATAGCACCATTCAGTTTTTGCGGAAATGACGCGACCAGCTCTTTCAGCCAATTCACCAGCCATTCGCTGCTTTTGTAGGATGCACCCATCTCGGGATAGGTATAATCAGCAGCCGTTCGCATACCGGGTGTAAAGCTGAAAAGACGCAGGCCTTTGGTTCCAGTCCAGGCAGCGATGGAGTCATTCCACCATTCATAAGGTGGAATAAATAAATGATCGCGATACACAGGGAGTGAAAGCGACCGCATGGTAGCGAGATTACGGCTAAGGTCAACCGAAAAACTATCGCGGCTTACCAGCAGGCTGTCGCGTTTTGTCCAGTCGTTATAAAGCAGGTGGTTATCGGAATGCGGGCCTAGGTAGTGGCCCTGCTGCTGCAGCGCTTTTATAACAGGTTGAAGATCGCTATTACGGAAAAACCGCCCAGTAAAGAAAAAGCCGGCCTTTACCTTTTCAGCCTGTAATGTGTTGGCAATGGCCGAAAGTCCTTCGCCAAATTCATCACCGGTAAACACAAAGGCCAGTTGTTTTTGTGCCGTATCACCACGAACAATAGCGCCCTGTACCACGGTAAAAGTCTTACCTGTTTGCCCCTTCGAAAGAAGGCAGAAAAAAAGCAGGGCTGCAACCAATATCGTGTATTTCGGCATTAGTGCGAAATTATCTATTCTTCCTTAGCAGTAGGGTAGTGTAGCGATGTTTCACCAACAAAGTTCACAGCTTAGTACAGAAACTTTATGCATGCTGCGATACGCTTGCCCGCCGGTTCCGCTTCCGAAACAGCCATGCCAATGCCCCGGTTGACCACAAAGCCCAAAGAATGAGAACAGGTTGAAAGAATAACCGTGTCAGCCTTTTTTGATCGGTATCGAGCCCAAAGCCATCAATGCCATTGGTGTACTGCGAGATGTTGCCGGGGAAGACAAGCACATAAAAAATGGCCAGTGCAATCCCTACCATTATTTTGTAGCGGGTTAAAAACACCATGGCCAAGCCAAAAAGAATTTCCACAACTCCCGAAGCCACTACCACAAAGTCCATAAAACCGGGGTCAGTAGGTAGCCAGCGGGGCACCTGCGCTTTAAATTCTTCGCGTTGAAAGGTGAGGTGACCAATACCCGCCAGGAGCATGAGCAGGCCGAGAATAACCCTGGAAATATTTTGTAACGTCGACGTTTTTGCCTGCATGGTTGAAAGTTTCAGCACAGAGAAGAGCAATAATCCTGCCTTGCGCCTGCGCTTAAAAACTCCTGCACACCCTGGCGCCGTCTTACTGGTACCGTACCGGCAGCATGTTGAGTTTTAATAGCAACAGCATTACCATCATCAGTATGGTACCGATGACTGCCAGCGTGTTGATGATCTTTTGTGCCCTGATGCGCGGCTTGTAAGCGATTTGAATCGCTTTGCAAACAAGAAGGCCAATCACCCCGCCAAATGTATTAGTGATAATGTCGGTGCTGTCAAAGGCACCAACGGCCAGTAGGTATTGGAGGCTTTCGATCACCAGGCTGACAAGAAAGAAGAAAAAGAGATTTTTTCCAAACGTCCATGTTTTAAACAGGGTACCTGTGTAAATACCCAGCGGAATAAAAGCTACTACATTTAGGATGGTGCCGGCTACATCAATTTTACTGTGGTAGCGGAAGTATTCCCGGAACGGGATCAGCGTAATGCTGCGGTTATCCATATACGCAAATTGCACCCCTAGCTTGAAGAGCAGAATCCAAAATAAGGCAACCAGGTAAAGAAGGAACAGGAAAGCGGTCAGCCTGTTTGTTGCTTTGTTGTCTTCCGCTTGTAGCGTGGCCGGTTGCTGCAGGATCATGGTTTAAAAATAGGGTTTAAAATTGTTGCCTATTCCTCGCTCAAACATTCAAATCTCATTCCACCATTGCTATTATACAAACGCAAGTCTGGCCGTTTTTGTTGCCCTTATTCTCCCATCCACGATCGCAGAATGGCCGCTTGCAGTGGCGTTGGATTGGTGACTCGTGTTATCCGTAATGTTTTCTTCCTATCGCTGTTTTCACCTGTCGTTGTTTCCTCTACCTGTAGGCCTGCATAAGCCAGGTAGGTTGCGTAGTCAAGTGGCCTGGTGGTATAAACATAGTCAAACACGGTAGCCAATGGTTTGCCCGCAACCTGTTCACAGGTCGCTTGTAATTCTGCCTCGGTGAAACCTCGTCCCCGATCTTGGTAATACTTCCGGTACAACAACCGCATCACGTCATCCAGCGAAGCCCTGTTTTGGGTTGCGTTCCGGATCTCAAAATCAAGCAGCATACCCACCAAGGGGCCTTTGTCGTAATACGAAATGGATTTTCCCGGCTCACGTCCCTGGGTGCCAAATGGACCATCGCTCCAGGTGCTGTAGCTGGCTTGCTGCAATGACTGGTGGTGCCGGCCCGGGTTGTTTTCAACGGCAGTAAGGTTGGCGTTGAAGTTGGCAAAAAACGTAGCAGCATCTGCCAGACCGGCTCTTTTTACAACCAGGTATTCGTAATAAACTGTCAGGCCTTCGCTCACCCAAAGCAGGTTGGTGCGGCCACCGTTTTCATAATCAAACGGACCCAATTCAAACGGGCGGATCCGCTTTACGTTGTAATGATGAAAGTATTCGTGGGCAATAAAATTCAGCATCCGGTTCATCTCTTGCGGTTTGTCTAGCCCTTTGCCATCAAAGCTGACGGTGGTGTTGTTCAGGTGCTCGATGCCACCCCGGCCCGGGCCAATGCCAATAAACGTGTAGTGCCGGTAAGGAATATCGCCAATCAGCGAAGAAGCCGTTTCCACGATCTTTTTTACATTGGTCATAAAGCGGCTACGATCGAAATCGCCGGGTTTGTACGCAAGGAACCGGTGAGGTATGCCTTGTACGGTGAAAGAAGGCAGTTCCTCGAGGTTGCCTAACAGGATGGGACAATCGTAAAGAATATCGAAGTCGGGAGTCATAAACGAATTTGCCTTTCCGGGAAGAGGTTCAAGGCCCGTCGCAATGGTTTGCCATTTTTTGTTGGGAACAAAACGCACCGATACCGGTGTGTTGATGTGGTTGGGAATATACAGGAAGGTATTGGCCGGCGCTACGTAAGCACGGGAGCTGTCCACGTAACTGTTGGCCACAAACTGCCTGTCTGTGCGGATGGAATAGGTTACCCGAAACGGCTTGTTTTTAACGCCGGTAATTAACCAGGTTGTACTGTCCTTCCGCATAACGGGCAGGGTTGTTCCTTTCTCCAGCCGGGCCTGCAGGTTTTCAACAGATTTTGCATAGTCGATCACCTGGTAATAGCCGGGCATCCACCTTGGTATTTTCAGGCGGATGGTGTCTTCTGTCCAGCGGCTGCAGTGGAGCGCTACATCGTAGCGATGGCTTTCGGGTTGCGGGAAAGAAACAACGTATTCCAACACCGGTTTAACCATTTGCGAGAACAGGCTGGCAGGACAGGTGACAAAGAAAATAAGGAGCAAGAGCAGGCGACGATAGAACGCCGGTAAGGCCAAAAGGAAATTGCCGGCACGACGATGAGGACGAAGGGGCAGGAGAGTAACCAGACGATGAAGCCTTGTATTCATTTGTTCTTTCTTTGATGACGATGGCCAGCAGGAAAACAAGTCTTCACAAGTTGTGACTATGCGAACGAATTCCAAACTGGCGTAAACAATAGTTTGCTGCTGAAGTTACAGTCTTTTCACAACTGCGTTTTAATCCCTAGTGTTTAGATTTGTTAGGACGGACTCGCGAATGAACAGATAATTTTAACCACCAAAGGCGGGCAGAGAAAGAAAATAAAACTGGTGTTTTTCCGGGCCCTATTTTCAGCCGGCGGTTGCCTTAGGTTGAAACTGGAGTTGATGATAATAACTGTTTCCATATATTTAAACTTTCAACACCAAACTAACATGCTACGTTCAATGCAAACTGCCATTTTTCTTCTGCTACTGTCCTGCCTTTTTGCCTGCAGCAAATCGTCAACCGAAACACCTGTAGACAAGGACGACCCCAAAGGACAAAAAACAAAGCTTATTGGCTCGTGGAAACTTTCTGCACAAGTGACTGACACGCCTTACGATTTTGATGGAGACGGCACAAACGATACAGATCTATTTGCGATGTATAGTTCCTGTGGAAAAGACCAGGGATTTGTTTTCAACGCAGACGGCACCGGGTCAAGGAAGTTTTCGTGCCAGCCAGCAAGGCTTACCACTTGGAAGGTTATAAGCAACAGCGATAGCATTGCTTTTATGATGAGTGTTGATAACGGGCAAACGTTTACAGATGGTGGCAAAGTTGAACTCGTAGACGTTACCAGCACCCAACTGGTTTTGCGCTACAAAATGTCTTTGGTTCAATCGCCTGTATTGCAGCTTACAGATACGTATGTTAAACAATAGCACTCCGATGGCTGACTTGTGAATCGCCAACTTGGCAGCATTCTCCTGAAAACAATTTCCGGATTTTATCTTGTTGTCGCTTTCCCCCGTAGATAGTTCCTTATGGGATAAATCTATTTGTTTTCATGTGAATAAACAGATGTGAATGGGTAGTAATGAAGAAGCTGTAGAGAGACTTTTCCACCGCATTTGCTGAATCAATACAGCATCGCTAAAAACCATCAATCATTCCCGCCCTTTGCTCCCGGCAGCCGGCTTTTTATCCAGGTCATTTGGCCACGGTGATTGGCTTCGTGTTCGCAAACATGAAACCACTTCCAATACGTGTTCAGGGGGCGTTCTTTCGACCATTGTGGATCGATAGCCAGCAGCCACTGGTCATCTTTCTTTTTAAATTCATCCAATGTTTTCTGCCTTACTGATGTTATTTGATCAATATAGTACTGTGCGTCTTTTCCTTTTATGTTTTTTCTACCCTCATCGCCAAGATTCATGGCTGCATTCCACTCCCTTTTTTCATCTTCAGAAAATTCCTGGCGGCCTTCAAACGTATTGATCTGGTAAAACTTGTCCACAGCGCCAAGATGAAGGACCAGGGCACCAATCGTATTGGCTTTCGGGTCGTGCAAATAATCCAGTTGTTCTGTTGTCAGGGATTTGATCGTGTTGATGATCGTTTGCCGGTTGTAGTTCAGCATCGATACCAGGGTTCCGATATGCGGTGAATAGCCTTCCATCGGACCGATCACAAACAGGCTATCCGCTGGTGGGAGATCATTGGCCAGCAAGGCGGTATTCCAACCCTGCAAGCCTAACAGGCCAGTAGTGGCCAGGGCTGTTTTTTTGACAAAATTTCTCCTGCTGACCGAGGCATTTGTTGATTTCATAAAACAGTATTTAGTGGTTCTGATGAAAACTGGCTTGTTGTTTCATAATGGTTAACAGCTTTAAGCTTGGCAAAGGACAGCCTTCCTGTTTGCCCTGTATAAAATCGTTGTATTAAAGATAAATAGAATTGGTTGGGTTTGGCAACTGGGTTTCTAACCAAACTTTGAGCTAGCGTAAGCTTGGAATTGCAATCTGTATGATCATTTTCTTATGCAGGTAAAATGATGCCTGCTTTTACTTTCGCAGCTATGAAAATGAAAGCGATACATAGATCCATCAAAAAGGATTTGCTGTCGTTTCGTGGTTGATGGTTTTGACCTGCATCGTGCCGCTCTTGTTGTACCGGGCCAGCCAGGCCTTTAAGGCCGCCTGCGCTTCTTCCAGGGTGTTGTAACGATTGATGTCGTTTGTGCTGCCTGTGGCATTGTTACAGGCTTCTTTTACCTTGCGGGCAGTAGCACTGACCCTGTCGATAAACTCCGATGGCAGGCAAGTTAGCTTTGTTACCGCTGTGTGTGCGATCGTTTTATTTTGCGAGGAACCGATGTCCGTCATCGGCCGGGAAAAGATAAAATAATAATAGGTTTTTGCAACCGGCGTTTGCGTGTTTGCGGCAGCCACCGTACCCGTGGAAATCTGTAGCGTGGAAACAATGTTCTGTAACGACTTACCGGAGTGCAGGTATTTCTCCCGTAAGCTGTTGAACATTGTTTTGTCAGCCACTGCTTTTTCCAGCGTTTGCTCAAAAAAAGCATAGTCTGTTCTTACCGCGGGTGTCAGCAGCAGCGATTTTATTCAGGCCCACATCTTTTCTTCCCCGATCTCTTTTTCGATGGCTAAAAAAACAAGTGGCGCATAATCGTACACATACAATTGCCGGTTGCCGTAATCGGCTTCTGAGCGGATAATTTGCAAGGGCAGTGGCCTGAGATTGTCCATTGCCCGGGCCTTGTCGTTCATCTTTTCGCGGAATTCGTTTTCGCCTATCAGGTTCCTGGTGATCTTCAGTGCCAGGAACTCAGCAAAACCTTCGGATAGCACACTGCCTATTGCCGAATTGAAAGAACGGACCTTTCCAAAATAATAATGCGCCAGTTCGTGCGCCATAAATTGAAGAAAGTCCGATCCCGTGTTCTTGTTGGCAAAGGCCTTCATGCCCTCTCCCCAACTCACGTTGACAATGGTTGGATAAGAAGCAAACAGCCAGGAATTGTTTTTGGATACTGGTGTGGTTTGAATGTACACAGCCTTGCCCTTGTAAGGTATGCCTAGCTTGGTTTCGAGGTAGCTTTGAAACCTAGCCAGCCTCCCTTCCAGTTGGCGGAGTTGCACTTCACTGGCATCAGGGTTCAAAAAATAATTGTCATTAACCGAGACCGATGTAAAATCACCGGCAAACATGGTAAGGTCTTGCGGTGTGTTGCTCGATACGTTTGCCACTGTGCCGGAAACAGGTTCGCTGCCGTTTACATAGATCGTTTTGCAATCGGCACAGGTGATTGAAAGGTCGTAGGTTACGTTTTCGTACCGCTTATCTGTTGTTATATCATAAAGTATCGGCACCCAGGCACTTTGAATGCCGTCGGCCCGCAACGTCTTCCCATTGAAGGCAATGTTGCCTCGCCAGTCCACTGCGCTGGAGGTATCGGTAATGACCGGGTACATGCCTGTATAACGAAAGCGGACAGCCTGCGGGAGGTATTTGCCCGATGCGCTGAAAGAGGGAATAAAATAAGCCAACGATTCGCCGGAAGACAAGGTGTCGGCAAAAGATCTTTCGTACCGGAGCGGCAACATATTGGGCTCGGCATTCTTGATATAGTGGATATTCATGCCTGCGTTCAGCCGGAAATAATAATCACTGAGCTGTGGCATGTTGGACAGGACAAGATCGCAGGCGATGGTTCCGCTTTGAACAGATATCGTTACCGTTCCCTTAACATGCGGGATGGTATCTTGTGCACGAGTGTTCAGTTTATTCAGTAAGATCAACAGCACAACAACAAAGCATTTTTTCATACGCTGGGAGAAGTTAGGCAGTACATTGTAAGATAGGGAGAATGCAGGTTTTGGGCAAAAGGAGATTGAGATGTGAAAAGAAGTGCAGAGAACGATAAACATGTTGCTGTCAGTGCAGGTGCTACTTTTACTTTAGCTCCGTTATTGTGCAACAGTCAAATAGAATTCTGGTATTTAGCTCATGTCTGTTGCCCACCTCTCAGTAATACTTTGTCGCAACATAGAAGTTATTTCTTAAACACTTTTAGTATAAGCGGGTGTCGGTCTGAAGTAATTTATAACGTGAAAAGTGTTGCGAACAGAGGTGCATTGGACTAACTGCAGCTTAAGTTTGTTTCTGTTGTCGATAAAATAATAAGTTGAAAGTTCATTTATTAGCAACTATTGCTGCAAAATAATATTAGCAGCTTCTCAAGTCAATTCAGTCTTATTTTGTTTATAATTTTCAATACTATTTGCAACTAAATAGTATACCATATATGTGGTAATCCATATTGATAGCCAAAATGAAATCTTTGCAAATGTCTGTGTATAATAGTGTTGCCAAATAACTTTAAGCATGTAAATCTCGAAATACAAAGGCAAAAAAACAATAGCAAATACTGGTAAGATAAGAATTGCACCAATACAGCTATTCAATAAGCCAGGCTTTTTTGCATTAAATTTTGTAAGTTCTGTAGAATATGAAAACGGCAATAGTAACCTCGTAAGGTCATTGTTTTTATAATTGTCAAGCTGCTTAAAATCTACTTCCTGTTTGTAGTTTGCAAGGAATAACATTTTTACCACTGTAAAAAGCTCTGCTTTTTGACTTGATATAACTACAATCTGAAACATTAAAAAGGCGAATAAAACTGGGATTATCTTCAACAATAGTGATATGTCAGTAATAGTGGCAGGCCCAATTTGTATTGAAGCAATTGTAGTACTTGAAGCGATAAAGTAAAGGAACACAGTTATTATTAGGTAAAGTGATAGTCGGTCAATCTGTTTGTTGAGGTCCGAAAGTTTTTCATAACTCTTGTTATAAAAATCGAGTAACTGTTCATTTTGGTTTTCAGCAATGAATTTTAAAATCTCAATTCTATTCATGACTTTCTTGAAGATTGGTTGCCGCTAACTTGCCATTAGCAGCATATTTGCAGCTTCGGCAAGAATACAGTTTTTACATCAAAGCTCATAATGTTAACCACTTGCGGTCCTGTTGATTCGTGAGTCAACTGTTGGCTTTCCAACAGCATTTTCAGAAACACGCAAAACACCACTCTCCATCACAAAAAAACGCAGCCCAACAAAGACTGCGTTTTAAAAATAAGTTGTATGCAATTTACCACTTCAACTCAATCTTGTTGTTCCGTTGGTTGATGTCAGCCAATCGCATCGACGGGTCTATTTCCACCAGGGAAATATCGGTCAGCTTTCTGCTGGTGGCAATGTTATAGGTTGGACTGGTCCACCGCCAGGCGGTATACTCTTTCCGTTGCGACTGTCCCGGCTCGGCCGGCTTGTTGCCAAACATCTGGTAAGCCGGCACATAGTGCCATTCGCTGCTGCCATCTTTGAACGTGATCTTGACATCCACCGGCATGGGCATCATGCCCACTTTGGCCAGGCGTATGTTGGTACCGCCGCTTCCTTCCCACAGGCTGTCAATGCCGTAGTCGATGGTGCGGGTCGTATTCACCCAGTATTGTTTGTACCAGTCCAGCTTCATCCCGCTTTCTTTTTCGGCGATGCGCATAAAATCATTCACATTCGGGTGCTTGAACCGCCATTGCAGGTAGTACTCCAGCAGGATGCGGTCGCGAATCGAATCGCTGACAATGTAGCCAAGCTGCGAAAGAAACACGGCGCCCTTTGAATATGATGCCACACCGTAGGCATAGTTGGTGTTGAAGTGATCGGCATGGGTGGTCAGGGGTTCTTCCAGTCCCGAGCGGGCCAGGGCATAATACCCATTGTAATCACCTTCATGCGGAAAGCCCGTTTCTTTTTTCAGGTGGGCCAGCGCCAGGTTTTCAGCAAAGGTGGTAAAGCCTTCATCCATCCAGGGATAAAGCGATTCGTTGGTGCCCAAAAAGCCCTGGTACCAACTATGCAAAAATTCGTGCACGGTCACCCCGTCGCCAGGACCGCTCACCATTGTGAGCATGGGGTATTCCATACCGCCATCACCGCCGTGTATCCACGAGTATTGCTTGTAAGGATAAGCACCGAATTTCTTTTCTACAAAGGGAATGATCGTTTCCATTTTTGGGATCACCTGTTCCCAGTCCGGCACACGGCTGTCGGTTTTGTCGTACAGTACGTGCAGGGTCAGGTCTGGCCGAATCTTTTTCGTCAGGTGCACAAAATCCGGGTCGGCGGCCCAGGCAAAATCATGCACATTGGGAGCGCTGAACTTCCATACCAGCTTGTCTCCGGCAGGCCTACGCACAGTTGTTCCTTTTTCTTCGTAGCCATAACCTACCTGCGCTGCATTTTGCAGGTAGCCCGTGGCACCGAGTATATAAGATTTGTCGATGTTGATGGTCACGTCAAAATCGCCCCAAACGCCATAAAATTCACGGGCAATGTAAGGCGTAGGGTGCCAGCCTTCCTGGTCATATTCAGCCATTTTGGGAAACCACTGCGTCATGGTGTACCGCACATTGGTGGAGGGGTTGTCCCTTCCGCTTCGACGGATCTGCAGGGGCACCTTTGCATCCCAGGCCATGTCGAAGCTTACTTGTGATTTGGGAGGAATGGGCCGGTCGAGCTGCACTTCCAAAATGGTTTCATGCAACACTGTTTTTTGTTCGCGGCCATTCATCTTCAGCGAGGTTACTTTCTGGTAGCCGATCTCGTCCGGTTTCAAGGCGGCAATGCGGTCGCGTACACGGGCATCCCAATCGGGAACGCTTCGCTGACCACGCTGGAGCATCACGGTGCCCTGGCGGCGACTGCGTTCATCCATCATGCTGCCGGGTTGAAACGCATTCCAGTACAAGTGAAAAAACACACGGTCAAGGGTATCCGGCGAGTTATTCCAGTAGGTGATGGACTGCTTGCCTTTGTACTGGTTGGTCTGCACATTCATGTCAATGTCCATGTTGTATTTGATGCGTTGCTGCCAGCGGTCGGGCTGCGCAAAGAGCGAAAAAGTAGAAAGGAGCAAGAGGGAAAAAAAGCCTGCTTTCATAGTTGTCGTCATAGTTTCGTCTGCATTTACGTAAGGGATAAAAATACGCATTGATAGATGGCCGCCGACTTTGGGTGGAAATTTTTAACGTCTGTGTTTTTGCCGAGTTATTAATTATTGGTTATTGATTATTGAGGGGCACTTTGCTTAGCTGGCTACTCGCAACTAACTACTTGCTACTAGCTGTTTGCTACTCGCTGCCGCCCACCACGCCAAGAAGGCCCCTGAACAGGGGCCTTCGTATTTATTCATCATCTATAACCATTAGACCTTTGGAGCGGCGGCCAGGATCTCTTCGGATACACCGGCTGCGTATTTTTTAAAATTCTCTACAAACAAGCCGGCAAGAAAGCGGGCTTTTTCATCGTAAGCTTCTTTGTCCTGCCAGGTGTTGCGCGGTTGCAAAACTTCGGTGGGTACACCGGGCACTTCGGTTGGGATGGCTACGCCAAAAATGGCATCCTTTACAGTTTCCACGTTGTCCAGCTTGCCATTGAGGGCGGCCGTGATCATAGCACGGGTATACGATAACTTCATGCGGGAACCTTCGCCATAGGTGCCACCCGTCCAGCCGGTATTTACCAGCCACACATTTACGTTCGAAGCTTCCATTTTCTGGCCCAGCATTTCGGCATATTTGCCGGGGTGCAGGGGCATGAAAGGAGCGCCAAAACAAGCACTGAAAGTAGGCTTGGGTTCTGTTACGCCTTCTTCGGTGCCGGCAACTTTTGCCGTATAGCCGGAGATAAACTGGTACATGGCCTGGCCTTTGGTCAGCTTAGCAATGGGGGGCAGCACGCCATAGGCATCACAGGTAAGAAAAAAGATATTCTGTGGCAGCTTGCCGATCGATGGTTCCAGCGCATTGGAAATAAAGTGCAGGGGGTAAGAAACGCGGGTGTTTTCGGTAATGGAACCATCATCAAAATTGATCTTGTTGGTGCCCGGAAAAAACTGCACGTTTTCCACGATAGCGCCGGGACGGATAGCCGCAAAGATCTCGGGTTCTTTTTCTTCCGAAAGGTTGATCAGCTTGGCATAACAACCACCTTCAAAATTGAACACATTGTCGCCGGTCCAGCCGTGTTCATCATCGCCAATGAGCTTGCGGGCCGGGTCGGCGCTCAGCGTTGTTTTGCCGGTTCCGCTCAGGCCAAAAAAGATGGCCGTATCGCCGCTGCGGCCCACGTTGGCACTGCAATGCATGCTCAGCACACCCTTCTCCTGCGGCAGGATGTAATTGAGTATAGAGAAGATGCCTTTTTTGGTTTCGCCGGTATAGCCGGTGCCGGCAATAAGGATGGTTTTGTACTTGAACGAAATGATGGCCGCGTTGTGCTGGCGGGTGCCGCATTCCACGGGGTCCAGCTTCAGGTCAGGGGCGGATATCACATGCCATTCGGGAGTAAAATCTTCCAGCTCTTCTTCTGTTGGCCGTAGGAACATGTTGTAAGCAAAATGAGAGATCCAGGGCTTTTCGGTAACAATGCGGATGTTGAGACGGTAACGCGGATCGGCGCAGGCATAACAATCGCGGATCCACAGCTCGGGACGGCTGCCCAGGTGGGCCATCATCTTCTGGTGAACAAGGTGAAAATACTTTTCATCCAGGGGGATGTTGAAATTGTTCCAGTGCACCGTGTTTTCGGTGAGCTCGTCCTTCACCGTAAACTTGTCTTTGGGAGAGCGGCCCGTGAATTCGCCGGTGTTGATGGCAAGGGCCCCGGTGCTGGTCAATCGGCCTTCGCCGGTGCGGATGGCGTCCTGTACAAGTTCATCGGGTGAGGATTGGTAATGGATAGAGTCGGAAATAGACAATCCCAGCTTCACCAGGTCGCCTGGTGAAAAAGAAATAGTAGGTACTGACATAGTAGCAATCGTTTTTAGGCTACAAAGGTAAGACAGGAAAAGCTGTCCGCCTATTCGGCGTGTTTTTCTTGCACGATTAAAACCTCTATTGCCAACACCAAAAAAAGAAAGGACGGGTTTGCAAATTCATCCCTGCCGTTTGCCATTTCCCTTTCTGTTTTTACTTCTTTATTCGGTTACTTTGCTGCTGTTGTAAAAAATCTTTGCATGAAAAATTTGCCCCTGAACCCGGAATTGTTTGTGACGAACAGAACACGGTTTGCCGAAAAAATGAAGCCATCGAGCATAGCCATTTTTGTGAGCAACGACGAAGTGCCCAGCAACGGCGATGCCCTTTATCCCTTTAAGCAAAACAGCGACTTGTACTGGCTTAGCGGCATTACGCAGGAAGACAGCATGGTCATTCTTTTTCCTGATAATCCCGATCCGAAGTTTCGTGAAGTACTGGTGCTGGTTAGGCCCAATGAGCTAAAAGAAAAATGGGATGGCAAGCGCCTGCGCAAAGAAGAAGCAACTGCTATCAGCGGTATTAAAACCATCGTATGGCTTGATACGCTGGACGCAGTGCTGCAACCCTGGATTCACCTGGCTGATGCTATCTATCTTGACACGAACGAGAACGACCGCAAGGCCAGCCTGCTGCGCACAAGGGATTACCGCTTTGTAGATGAAATGCGGTCACGCTACCCCTTGCACCAATACGAAAGAGCAGCTAAGCTCATGAAAGAGCTGCGAGGTGTGAAAACGGAAATGGAAATTGAAGTGGTGAAAAAAGCCGTGGACATTACGCACAGCGCTTTCAGAAGGGTGATGCATTTTGTTCGTCCCGGTGTAATGGAATATGAAATTGAAGCGGAGATCCTGCACGCATTCATCAGCCAGCGGGCCGATGGTCCGGCTTATGGCAGCATCATTGCCAGCGGCGACAGGGCCCGAACGCTCCACTATGTTTCCAACAACGAGGAGTGTAAGGATGGTGAGCTGATCCTGATGGATTTTGGCGCCGCCTATGGTGGCTATGCAGCTGATCTTACCCGCACCATACCAGTGAACGGCAAGTTTACCGAGCGGCAGAAAGAAGTATACAACGCCTGCCTGCACCTGCACAACTACGCCAAAAGCCTGCTGAAGCCGGGCATCACTATCCTGGATTATACCGAGAAGGTCGGTGACGAAGCCACGGCGCAGTTCATGAAGATCGGGCTGCTGAAAGAAGAAGATTTTAAAAACGAAGACCCGGATAACAGGGCTTACCGTAAATACCTTTACCACGGTATTTCGCACCACCTGGGCATTGATGTGCACGACCTGGGAACAAGAACCGAGCCTTTGCAGGAAGGCATGTTGCTCACCGTAGAACCGGGCATTTACATACAGGAAGAAGGAATTGGCGTCCGCATTGAGAACAATGTATGGATCACCAAAGACGGCAACATCGACCTGTTTGAAGGCATTCCCATTACCGTGGAAGAAATAGAGGCGGTGATGCAAAACAACAAGGTGGGTGATATCCAGATGTAATAACTGCAAGGATAAAATGATGTATCAAGCGGTGATTGCGAAGTCAAGAAGGACCCATTATAAACGACCTCACTCACCACTGACCATTCACCGTTCACTACATCGCTTTCTTTTCGTAACAACCTCGTACAAATAGATTAATTTTCGCTATCGATGAAGCAAATCCCGAATCTCTTCACGTTATTGAATCTCCTCTTTGGCTGTATTGCGATCGTCTTCATTTTGCAGACAGGGCAAAGTCTTGTGGTGCTGAACGAAACCCTGGGAACCTACGAGCCCTTCTTCCCGGAGAAAATGGCCTGGGGCGCCCTGTTTATTTTCTTTGCCGCCGCCATAGATTTTTTCGATGGCTTTGTGGCGAGGCTGCTCAAGGCGTCCACCGACAAAGGCAAGCAGCTTGACTCGCTGAGCGATGTGGTGAGCTTTGGCGTAGCGCCGGGCATGATTCTGTTCCAGTTGCTGCGACTGGGTTATGCAAGGGGAGAAGGCGGCCTGGATGTGTCGATAGCGGCGTTGCTGCCAGCGTTCCTATTTACTTGTGCTGTGGCTTACCGGCTGGCCAAGTTTAATGTGAGCACCAATCAAACGGTAAACTTTATCGGCGTGCCTTCGCCTGCGGCCGGCTTAGTGGTGGCTTCTTTTCCGCTCATTATTTGGTTTGCCGATACCGACCCCGAAAGTTGGCAAACGGCCCTGCGGGTTCCGCAATACCTCATTACGCCCTGGCTGCTCTATGCCATCATTGTTTTGGTCAGTTACCTGATGGTGTGCAACCGCAGCTTTATTGCGTTTAAGTTCAAGGATTATAGCTGGCGCAACAACACGGTTAAATATTCCTTGCTCATTTCATCGGTCATTTTACTGGTGGTATTTCGCTGGTTAGCGATCCCGCTCATTTTTGTGCTTTACCTTATTTTTTCTGCGTTTGAAAAAACACCCGAAGCCGCCACGGCCGCCAATGACAAGACCCTGGATCTTTCCGTGTAAGAAAAGCGTTGTTCTTATTTACCGGTAGAAAATTGAACGGCAGTTGACAGGCATCGCCTAAATTTGCTGCGCAAACAATCAAACTTTCCCATGAAATATTCAGTACAGGTACATGTTATGCCGTTGAAAGAATTACTGGACCCGCAAGGCAAGGCCGTTTTGGGTGGATTAAAAAACTTAGGACTCAGCGCCATTGAAGATGTAAGAGTGGGCAAGCATATCTCCCTGCAAATTGAAGCCGCTTCCGAAGAAGAAGCCCGCAGCCTTGCCGAAGAAGCAAGCAAGAAACTGCTTGCCAATGCCGTGATGGAATATTACGAAATTGAAGTGCATGCGTTGAATGGTTGATAGGTTCTTATTGACTTGTCAACCTACCCACGTATCAACTTCTCAACTGCCATGCTTTACCTCGTTCCCACACCCATCGGCAACCTCAAAGACATTACCCTGCGGGCACTGGAAGTGCTGCAGGGTGTTGACCTGATCCTGGCCGAAGACACCCGTACGACCTCAAAGCTGCTGACGCACTACCAAATCCAAAAGCCGCTGTCGCCGTATCACCAGCACAACGAGCATAAAATTTTGCAGCACCTCGTTGATCAATTGCTCACCGGTAAAACCATGGCCGTTGTTACCGATGCCGGCACTCCTGCCATCAGCGATCCAGCTTTCCTTTTGGTGCGGGAATGCATCAAGAACGGCATCAAGGTCGAATGCCTCCCCGGAGCGACAGCCTTTGTACCGGCGCTGGTCAACAGCGGTCTAACCACCAACCGCTTTGCCTTTGAAGGTTTTCTCCCCCTCAAAAAAGGCCGGCATACATTACTCACGCAATTGGCTACGGAAGAACGAACTCTTATTTTTTACGAAAGCCCGGTGCGACTTGTAAAAACCTTGGAAGACCTCATGCAGTATTTTGGCGCCGACCGCAAATGCGCCGTCAGCCGCGAACTCACTAAGCTGTTTGAAGAAAATGCCCGGGGCACCCTGCAGGAAGTACACGATCACTTTAAACAAAAAACCGTGAAAGGCGAGATCGTGATCGTGGTGGAAGGGAAGGCGTAGTTTGGGGTTTGGCGTTTGGGGTTGGTTAGGCGGTAGTGTACTGCTTTTTTTGTTTGCTCTTCTGCATTTAAATAATCCAATTATCACATTGTCGAATTACAGAATTACCGGATTGGCATATTCGCATATCCGCCCATTCTCATATCCGCATATTTTCTCTTTTCCTCGTTTGCATTCTTGCCCATTCTTTTCCTATCTTCACGGTAATGGTTGTTTAACTAACTAATTTAAGCTATGAGCAAACGAATCATCAAAAAGGTTGCAGTTTTAGGAAGCGGCGTTATGGGTTCCCGCATTGCCTGTCATTTTGCAGGCATCGGGCTGCAGGTACTGTTGTTGGACATTGTACCGGCAGAAGAGAAAGAAAGTACCGACAAAGCACAGCGCAATAAGATCGTTAACGGTTCGCTGGAAGCGGCCCTCAAAAGTAATCCTTCACCGGTGTTTACAAAAGAGGTGGTAAAGCGCATCGCTACCGGCAATTTTGATGATAACCTGAAAGAAATATCCGGGTACGATTGGGTGATCGAAGTAGTGGTGGAACGCCTCGATATCAAGCAACAACTGTATGAAAAAGTAGAAGCTTTTCGCAAGCCCGGCACCCTTATCACCACCAATACGTCGGGCATTCCCATTCACCTGCTGACACAGGGTAGAGGCGAGGATTTTAAAAAACATTTCTGCGGAACGCACTTTTTTAACCCGCCGCGTTACCTGCGCCTGCTGGAGATCATTCCCTCTCCCGAAACAAGCCCCGAAGTCGTCGACTTCCTGCTGCACTACGGTGATCTTTATTTGGGCAAAACAACCGTTCTGGCCAAAGACACTCCCGCCTTTATTGCCAACCGCATTGGCGTGTTTGGCATCATGGCCATTTTTGGTGCCGTTGAAAAACTCGGGCTTACCATCGACGAAGTGGATGCCCTGACAGGTCCGATTATTGGCCGGCCCAAATCAGCAACGTTCCGCACTGCCGATGTGGTAGGCATCGATACCTTAGTGAACGTGGCCAAAGGCGTGGCGGAAAACTGTCCCGAAGATGAACAGCGGGCAGTGTTTGCCATTCCTTCCTGGCTGACCAAAATGGTAGAAAATAAGTGGCTGGGTGATAAAACAGGACAGGGCTTTTTCAAAAAAACTAGAGGCGAAAAAGGGGAGAAGGAGATTCTCACCCTGAACCTGCAAACGCTGGAATACGCACCGCGGCAAAAAGCAAAATTTGCATCGGTGGATGCGGCCAAAGCAGTTGACGACCTGAAGCAGCGCCTGAAAATGCTGGTCAGCGGGCAAGACAAAGCGGGAGAATTTTACCGCCAGTTTCACTATGGTTTGTTCTCTTATATTTCGCACCGCATTCCTGAGATCAGCGACGAAGTGTACCGCATCGATGATGCGATGAAAGCGGGCTTTGGCTGGGAGATCGGTGCGTTTGAAAGCTGGGATGTGCTGGGTGTGGAACGGACCGTTAAAGCAGCGAAAGAAGCGGGTTACAGCATTGCACCCTGGGTGGAGGAAATGCTGGCGGCCGGCAACAAAACCTTTTACAAAGTAGAAGGCGGAAAAACACTGGTTTACGATCCGTCTGCCAAACAATACAAAGCGGTGCCGGGCGGCGATGCCTTTATCGTCTTAAGCAATTACAGTGATAAGCTGGTATGGAAGAACAACAGCAGCCGTGTGTACGATATTGGCGACGGCGTGCTGGGATTGCAATGGAGCACCAAGATGAACACCATGGGCGGTGATGTGCTGACCGGTATTAGCAAAGCCATTGAGCTGGCTGAAAAAAATTCCAAGGGCCTGGTGATTGCCAACGAAGGCGGGGCTTTTAGTGCCGGCGCCAACGTAGGCATGATCTTCATGTTCGCCATTGAGCAGGAGTGGGATGAATTGGACATGGCCATCCGCCTGTTTCAAAATACGATGATGCGTTGCCGTTATTCTGCTGTTCCGGTGGTGGTAGCGCCGCATGGACTGGCCCTTGGCGGTGCCTGCGAAATGAGCCTTCATAGCGACAAGGTGTGTGCTGCGGCAGAAACCTATACCGGTCTGGTTGAACTGGGTGTGGGCCTGATCCCCGGTGGTGGTGGTACCAAGGAGTTTGTGCTGCGAGCCTCCGATGAGATGCACGAAGATGAACCCGAGACCATCACGCTAAAGAATCGCTTTCTCACCATTGCCACGGCCAAGGTGGCCACCTCGGCACACGAAGCTTACCAGTTGGGCATCTACCGCAAAGGACTGGATGAAGTGGTGATGAATGGAGATCGCCGGGTGCAGGAAGCCAAAAAATCAGTGATCGAATTGTACGACAGTGGCTATGTAACACCGGTACAGCGCAAAGATGTAAAAGCTCTGGGCCGCGGTGCGCTGGGTGCTCTTTATTCGGGCATCAACGGCATGTGGAAAGCCGGTTACGCTACGGAACACGATGCACTGGTGGCCCGCAAGCTGGCGTATGTTATGTGCGGCGGTGACTTGAGTGAGGCATCGCTTGTCAGCGAACAATATTTGTTAGACCTGGAACGGGAAGCCTTTCTTTCCCTCTGCGGTGAACGCAAGACGCAGGAACGCATTCAGTCGGTGCTCAAAGGCGGCAAGCCCATTCGCAACTAGGACATGAAACGTCAAACGAGAGACGAGAAACGTCAGCCAAGAAACTACAAACCACAAACTACAAACGGTAAATGGTAAACCGTAAACTTTAAACGGAAGAACTGTTAAGGCTCTTCCGTTTTTTATTTCCTGTAGCAAAGAATACTTCGCGTAAATTAGAGAAGCGTAAAACGAGGGCAACTTAATCTCATGTCCCACATTTGCCGTTTTGCGTTCAAGCCTTCCTGTATGCGCTTTAAAAAGGTATTCCTCTACCGGCTTTACCTGGTAACGGTCATTGCCCTAATCTGGGTCCTGTTCAGCATCCTGATGCTGTACAACATCGTGGAGGTGGACAAAGAATTGCTGCGCACAAGGCGGCTCAGTTTTTTTTCGCTGGCCTTTGCCATCATTGGTTTTATTGTTGCCGGTGCCGAAGCGTTTTACCTGAAAAATGCGTTTCGCCGTTTCCCGCTTTGGTTGTCCACCATCCTGCGCATGGCGATAACTTTTTGCCTTTTCCTGGCGGCTTCCCTGCTTTTTCTTTCGCTGTATTTTGTCTTTCGCTACAACGGCAGCTTTGCCGAGTTTACGGATATCTATGTTGAAAAAATTGTGTTTACGCCCAGCTTTTTGGTGTTCATGATCGACCTCGGTGTGTTGTCCTTTCTTTCCATCATGATCCTGGAGATTTCCGACAAATATGGTCCCGGTGGCATCCGCAATCTTTTGTGGGGACGGTACAACAAGCCCCGCCAGGAAAACCGCATTTTTCTTTTCCTCGACATTAATGATTCCACTTCCATTGCAGAGCGGCTTGGGCATGAACGGTATTTCAGTATGCTCAAAGATTTTTTTGCCGACATCACTGACCCAATCCTGGAGAACAAGGGAAGTATTTACCAGTATGTTGGCGATGAGGTCAGCATATCGTGGCACAACACGCCGGAGAACAAATACCGCTGTCTCCATTTTGTAAAACAGGCGGTGGAAGCCCTTGACCTGCGGGAAGGCCATTACCTGCAGGCCTATGGCTTTGTGCCCCGCTTTAAGACCGGTATTCATGCCGGCGATGTAACGGCAGGTTATATCGGCATTATTAAGAAAGAACTGGTATTTAGTGGCGACACGCTGAACACAACGGCACGCATCCGCAGCCTTTGCAATGAACTGGGTTATTCCTATGTTATGACCAACGATTTTTTGGGAGGAATGCAAAATACCAACGGTTTTGTGATCCGCGAGATCGGCGAGACCGGCTTTCGCGGCCGCGAAGAAAAAGAGCAGCTTTTTTCACTCCAGTTTTCCTGACCTCTCTTTTAGACTGTGAATATTTACAAGCCAATTACCAGCTAACCAACTACTCTCTACTCACCACTCACCATTCACCACTCACGATTAAATGTCCGCTTCCAATTTAACAGCCTCCGTACCCGGTCCGGCTTCATCTGAAAAAGCGGCCTGGCTAATGGTTGTTCCATCGCGGTAAATGACCGAATACGAGGCGTTCAGCTTTTGATGACTATTCAGCACGGGGTAAGCTTTTTCTACGATCAGCCGGTTGTCATGCAGCGGGAAATCAGCAAGGGAGCGGACCGGGCAAATGCTGTCCCATACTAGTTTTTGCTCACCCGTTTTGTAGTTGATGATCCGTACCTGCAGCCGCAATTCGGCCTTTACATTCGCTACCTGAGAGCCGGCATAATTGCGGGCCGCAAAAATTTCGTACACGGCTTTTTTTTGTTGCGGTATCTCCGGTTCGCCGGCAGGGTTTTCCTGCTTGCAGGCAGCTAATAAAAAGAGAAAGAAAAGACCGGCAGCGAATTTCATGTCCTGTTTTTTACAAATAAAACTGATCCGTTTTTCGCCTCCAACGGAAATGGTATGAAGCACCCAAATAGCGTGATGAACCGCAAGGAAAAGCCACTGCCCTTGTTCACGCAGCCGATCTTTGTTATTTTACACCAATGGGAGAAGCGGAGATCAGTCAAAACACCCTTACTATTTATTCGCACCTGGTATGTTACGGCAATGCCGCCAGCCAGGCTATTACGGAACAGATACGCGAGGAGATAGAAGCGATGTGGAACGAACCGCAAGGAAAGGTGTTCCTGGCCGGTCAAACCTACCTGGTGCAGTTTCGCATTAGCGCCGAACTAAAGTCCGGGGTAACAGAAATGGAAGTGTTGCAAAACGTGGATCCGCGCAATAACTATTTCCGCATCGAAGAATTTGTGCACGGCAGTATTTCATTTGTCGATGGACTGGGTTGCAACAGCGGTTATTTTCTTCTCGAAAATTTATACAAAGGCTCCACCACGGCTGCTCACGAGTACGGACATACGTTAGGACTCAATCACCCCTACAACCTGGATATCCGTGGAACCGGTGTACCGGGTATTATGTATCCCCGCGGAACCCTGGTGGACCCGGAATACCAATACGACCCGGCCGTGCCTGCCGGCTTGAAAGGAGGAACCATGCACCCGATGTACCGGAAGGTAAAACAAGAAGACATTGATGGCATCCGGCTCCATCGACTGCAGTTTATCCAGAACAGGGCAAAAGTTGGCGAGTTTACCAATATCTACCACTGGAACCATGCTGCCACAGGCCCGGAAAACTTTTTGCCGCCGCCCATCCTTGGCTAGTGCGCTTGCCATTTTTCCTGTTATCACACCGCTCATACAATAGCTAGGCCTGCAGCAACTCCCGTCGTTTTTTCGTGCTACATTGGGATACTCCTAAAAGTATTCTGTTTATGAAACGACTCCTGTTTTTCCTGGGAGCTGCGGCCACCTTAACAGCATCGGCGCAGCCCCGACTTCCCAAAGATTATTCCTGGCAGAAACTGCCCAATGGTCTTGAAGTGGTGGTGATCGAAAACCACAAAGTGCCGCTGGCCACCATCGAAATTGCCGTGAAGAACGGTGCGTATACCGAAGGACCCGAATACAGTGGGCTTTCGCACCTGTTCGAGCACATGTTTTTCAAAGCCAACAATGCTTATCCCGACCAGGAAAAATTCCTGAAGCGTACGCAGGAGTTGGGCGCCATGTGGAATGGCACTACCGGCACTGAACGGGTGAACTATTATTTTACGTTTAATCGCGACAGCCTGGAAGCCGGCCTGCAGTTTATGAATGCGGCTATCCGCTACCCGATCTACCGTGAAGAGGACATGCAAAAAGAGCGGCCTGTCGTGGATGGCGAATTTCAGCGGGCTGAAAGCGACCCAGGATTTCAATTGTACTATGAAAGCGGGAAAAGAGTGTGGGGCGACCTGTTCACACGCAAAAATCCCATCGGCGATCACGATATCATCAACTCGGCCACACCGGCAAAAATGATGGTCATCAAAGAAAAATATTACGTGCCCAACAACTCGCTGTTGGTGATAGCCGGCGACGTAGAACCGGCCAAAGCGTTTGCCCTGGCAAAACAGATCTTTGGCGACTGGCAGCCGTCGGACATGGACCCGCACCAGAAATACCCCGTGCCTGAATTCCCGGCCTTGCAGCAAACCGAATACTTCATCAAAGAATCTTCCATTGCCAAAACACCGCAGATGATGTTTGTATGGCACGGTCCGGATACCCGCAACGATTCGGTGGCCACCATTGCCGCCGATGTTTTCTCCAAAGTGCTTTCGCTTAATTCATCCAAATGGGCGCAAAGCCTGCTGGAAAAAGGCCTGGCCTCTTCCGCCAATGTCAGCTATCAAACCAACCGCTACACAGGTCCCATTGTGGTGTCGGTGACGCCAATTGCCGATAAGATGGAAGCCTGTTACAAAGAGGTGTTGAACCAAATGGCACAGTGGAGCAATGCTGATTATTTCAGTGAGTTGGAACTAAAAAGAGCGAAAGAAGGGCTGAAGCGACAACAGATCAGGGCCAATGAAAAACCTTCCGATCTTTCCAAAACGCTTACCTACCACTGGACAAGCACCTCGCTCAATTATTTCACCGATTATTTTGAAGCAATGGACAAGGTGACCAAAAAGGATATTCTTGACTATGTGAACCGGTACGTCAAGGGAAAACCTTATGTGGCTGGCTTGATCATCAATCCCGAGATGAACAAAAGCCTCAATCCTTCTGCTTATTTTAAAAACTAAATCCCTGGTCATGAAAAATATTGTTTTCTTTTTCCTCTTGCTTTGTCTCCATGCCAGTGCGCAGCAGGCAAAGCCTTACGAAATGCTGGTGAACGGCGTGAAGGTGATTGTGGTGCCGAGTGGCAACGAGATTGTACAGGTGGATATGGTGCTCAAAGGTGGCGTGCAAAATTACACCGCTGAACAGGCAGGCATTGAGCGCCTGGCCCTGCGGGCACTAACGGAGTGCGGTACCCAAAAACACGATAAGAACAGTTTTAAGAATACGCTGGACGATGTGGATGCACAGATGTATGGCTTTGCCGGAAAGGATGCCTCCCGTGTGGTGCTCAACTGCATCAAAGGCGATTTTGAAACCGTTTGGCCACTGTATGTAGAAGCGATTACGGCACCAAAGTTTGACGCCAAAGAGTTTGACCGCATCAAGGCGGAAGCCCTGACACAATTACGTCAGCAGGAATCCAATCCGGATTTTGCCCTGCAAAAAATGGCCATGGAAACCGTGTTCAAGGGGATGGACTATGCCAAGATGCCCAACGGCACGGCGGATGCCATTGCGAAACTGACACCAGCTTCTACAAAGGCTTATTATGACCAAACACTGACTCGTTCGCGGATCTTTTTTGTAGTGGTGGGCGACATCACTAAAGAGGCCCTGCAGCAAAAAATGACGGCCCTTATTCAAAAGATTCCGCAAGGCAAGCCCTTCGCACTAAAGCGGGAAACCTTTGTTCCAAAAGAAAATACCTTTCTTCCGCAGGAAAAAGAGGTGGCCACCAATTATATCATGGGTATATCCGGCGCACCGGCCGCCAATTCAAAAGAGTATTATCCTGCCTTGCTGGCTTCCCGCATGTTTTACAACAAAGCCTTCCTGGAAGTGCGTACCAACAACGGGCTGTCGTATGCACCTTCAGCCGGCATCAGCACAGGCCTTACGCCTTACTCCATGCTGTACGTAACTACCAAAGATCCGGATAAGTACATTGCTGTGGCCCGCAACATGGTGGACAAAATTAAAAAAGACGGCTTTCCCGAAGACGATGTGCAGAACACAAAAAATACCTACACCACCAATTTTTACGCAACCAATGAAACCAACGGCGCACTGGCTAATCTGGTAGGAAATTTTGAAGTGTTGCAGGGCGACTGGAAAAAAGCCTTCTCGTTGAAAGAAGACCTGCAGGCCGTAAAGCCGGCCGATGTAAACCAGGTGTTCAATAAATACATTGGCAAATTTAACTGGGTGTACCAGGGCGATCCGAAAAGGGCTACACAAACCCTGTTCACCCAGCCGCAAACACCCCCGGTGCCGGAAGTGAAAAAAGCATTTTAGCAGGAGAGAAGATGAATTCAAAAGCGAAACCGGTCTTTGCTTACATGGGCCGGTTTCGCTTTTTTATGTAATGGTGAACTCCAAGGCAGCTACGGCCTTCCCGATGGTGGGATAAAGGAATTCGAAACCTTCATCCTGCACTTTTTGCGAGCTAACGGTGACGCTTTTCAACACTTCGATGCTCATTTCGCCAAGGGCAATTTTAAGGGCAAACGAAGGCACATGGAAAGGCACATAAAACTTGTCTCTTTCTTTGGCGATCTGCAGGATAATGGCTTTGTTGGAAACAGGGTTAGGCGCAACAGCATTGTACATGCCTTTCCAGCTATCGTTTTCAACGGCCGTGGTAAAAAGCCTTGTCAGATCGCGAATGTGTATCCAGCTAACCACTTGTTTGCCGCTGCCAAGGATGGTAGCGGCTCCCAGGGAAACCGGTTTTTTAAATTCGGCATAGGCGCCGCCTTCGGTACTGAGCACAATGCCAATGCGAAACGTGACCAATCGTTTTCCCAATCCTGTTACCGGTGCAATGGCTTCTTCCCAGGCCTTGCAGGTGGTGCCTAAAAAATCAGTATAGGACGGATCGGTTTCTGTAAAAGGTTTTGGGTTAGGGACAGCCGGATCGGGACCGTACCAGCCCTGTGCCGAGGCACTGACCACCGCTTTAACTTTGTTGGGATGTTCCTGCAAGGCCTTCACCAGCAAGGCACCACTTTTCACCCGGCTGTCAATAATCTCCTGTTTGCGTTTTTTCGTCCACCGGCCATCGGCCACGTTGGCGCCGGCCAGATGAACGATACAATCCGCTTCGGTAATGGCAGAAGCATCGATCGTTCCTTTCTCTACATTCCATTCCCTGAATTGAATATTTCCCCTTGCTGGTTTTGCCTTGCGGGTTAAAATGATCACATCGTGTCCCCTGTCTGCCAGCATCTTCGACAATGCCGTACCAATCATGCCCGTTCCACCGGTTATAAGAATTGTTGCCATAAATTATCTACAAGTAAAGATGGGATTTGTTGGCCTTATTGCCGCCTCCATTCTTTCCCGCTTTTTTCTTCACTAAAAAATCATCCCACGATAAATAGCCAATAGCCAATAGCCAATAGCCAATAGCCAATAGACAATAGGCAATATCTCAATATCCCAATATCCTCTTCCCATCGCCGCCCATCAAAAAGGTTGCAGGTACCGCAGGGAAAACCTATCTTCCAAAAAATATACCTTGATGACTGCGGTTTTATCGGTTCAAAACATTACTAAGTTCTATGGCTCTATCCAGGCACTAAAGAACGTTTCGTTTGAGGTGCCCAAAGGCAGCGTGTTTGGTATCCTGGGTCCCAATGGCAGTGGCAAAACAACACTGCTGGGGATTGTGATGGATATTCTTCGCCCCACATCGGGCAGCTACCAGTTCTTAGGCGCCACTCCTGATGCCGACCGGCGCAAACAGATCGGCACCTTGCTGGAAACGCCCAACTTTTATCACTATCTCTCTGGTGAGCAAAACCTGCGGATTGCCGCGGAGATCAAAGGACGTGGTCGCGACCAAATCGACGACGTGCTGAAAAAGGTCAATCTTTACCAACGCAAAAAAAGCAAATTCAGTACGTACTCGCTTGGGATGAAGCAGCGCCTGGCGATTGCTTCAACGCTCCTGGGCAACCCGGATATCCTGGTGTTTGACGAACCCACCAACGGTCTTGACCCCGTAGGCATTGCGGAGATACGAGAGCTGATCCGGCAACTGGCCTCCGAGGGCAAAACCATCATCATGGCCAGTCATATTTTGGATGAAGTGGAAAAAGTGTGTACCCACGTGGCCATCATTCAAAAGGGCGACCTGAAAACCGTTGGTACAGTACACGAGGTCTTGTCGCGAAACGCCGATGCGTTTACTTCCTTCGAAATAAGCGCTGAAAACAATGAGCAGTTATTGATCGTGGTGAGAGCCCTGCCCGGTGTAAAAGAAGCCTACCTGCAAGAAGGATTTGTGAGGGTGGTGGGCGAACAAAGCCTAACCGCACGGGAATTGAACAAAGTCCTGTTTGAAGCCGGTATTGTGCTGGAGCGCCTCCTGCCGCAACGCAAATCACTGGAAAAAACCTTCCTCGAAATTACCGGCACCGTAAGCGAACAATAACCAGTCTGCCAACGATCAACTTATTCCCCTATCAACTTATCAACCTATCAACAATTCCCCATGCTGCACTTACTAAAAATAGAATGGCTTAAAATAAAGAACTACCGGGCCTTCTGGGTGTTTTCCATCCTTTACCTGGCGTCCATTTTTTTGATCAATTACATTGGCTGGAACATCCAGCAGCAGGCGTTTGAAAAAGCGCCGCAGGCCCAGCAACTCCTGGGCAATCCGTACGCCTTTCCAAAGGTTTGGCAAACTGTAGGCTGGATGAGCAGTTGGCTGCTTTACCTGCCCGGCATGCTCATGATCATGCTCATGACGAATGAATTCAATTTTAAAACGCACCGGCAGAATGTGATCGATGGATTGAGTCGCAACCAGTTCATTGCCGTTAAAATGGTGCTGGTGTTGCTGATGGGCATCATCATAACCCTCATCAATTTTGTAACGGGACTTTCGTTTGGCTTCATCACCAGCAGCACGTACAGTACAGAAGGCATGCAATTCATTGGTTATATATTTTTGCAGTCGGTAGCCTATATCTTTTTTGCCCTCATGCTGGCGGTGTTGTTTCGTCGCAGCGGGCTGGCCATCATCGTGTTTATTCTCTTTGGGCTTATTTTCGAATGGCTGATTACCGCTACGCTGACCTTCCAGTTGAACCTGGCGCCGTACAGTTATTTTCTGCCCCTGCAAACATCGGATGTGCTGATACCCTTGCCCTTTGGCAAAAACGTGATCTACAAGGATGCACCGTCGGCCTTAAGCCTCGTAATTGCCATCCTGCTTTACCTCTCGGCCTACCTCTTTTTCACCCGTAAAAAGTTTGTAACTGACGATCTGTAAAAAAATAACCTCCCCCCGGGAAGCTTTCTTATGACAGGAAAAGATAATTCCTGGGCATAGTGCTTTCTTCGGTTTATGTTGTATTTTAACCGCCGAAACTATCGTGATATGAGTAAAAGCCACAGCATTTTATTGGTGGAAGATGATGCAGATGACAGGTATATAATGCATCTGGCTTTCACCGAGTTGAATTACGCCGACCAGGTAAAGGTCTTTAACAGCGGGGAAGATATTTTAAAGTACCTGCAGGCCTTGCCGCATTCCGACCTTTATCCCTCGCTGGTTGTACTGGATTATAACATGCCCGGCATGAACGGGGGCGAAGTATTGATGCGCATGAAAATGGATGATGGACTGCGGGACATTCCGGTAGCCATGTATTCAACCGGCATGCGCAGCCTGGAAGTAAAGCTGAAAGGCATGGGTGCTGCACACTGTTTTGAAAAAGGCCAGCAGATCATTGAAGTGGTAACACTGGCACTGCGCCTGAAGAACATTGTGGAGAACAAGGAACTGATGGAAGAGTGAGCGACGAGAAACGTGAGACGAGAGATGTAAGACGAGAGACAAGAAACGATAAACCGCAAACGTTAAACGATTCTTTGAGGATATTCCGAAAGATGTAAAACAAAGCCGGCAAGTTCAAAACTTGCCGGCTTTGTTTTTTACTAACACAAGCTTGTTTTTTTCGATGGTTAAGAACGTCGCGTGAAAAACAATATCCTAATATCGCAATATCCCAATATCATTCCCTGCGTTACACAATCAGCACCGGTATTTTCAACTGGTGGCGAACCGTGTCGATCGTTTCGCCATATAGCCAATCCTTCACGCCTTTGTGGCCATGCGCCCCAATGATCAGCAGGTCGGCGCCAGCTTCTTTTACGATGCGGGGAATTTCTTTGCTGCGGTTGCGAAAGCCGAGGTGCGTTTCGCCAACAAAATTGTACTGTTGCAATTGCGCGGCATAGGTCTCCAGTTTCTCCTGGTCGGACCGCGTTTCATAATCGTCGCTTTGTTCACCCAGGATCTTGGCCGATGCACTTTCCACCACGTGGATCAGGATCACCGTTCCCCCGGGTTCGGCCTGCACCATCGCATGCGAAAGCACCATTTGATCCCTTTCGCTGAAATCGAGCGCCACGGCCACCCGCCGGTATTTGGGCAGGGAAATGGCTTCAATGTTCACGTCTTTTTTATGCACTTTAATAGAGGCTGGTTGCGGCTTTTTCTTTAGCAGCGGGTACAAGATGGCCACCACCATCAGCACCAGGTAAAGCAGTGTAGAAACGACGATCACGCTTTTCCAAAAAAAGTCATCACTGGTAACAAAAAACTCCATCGCCTGCTCATACACCATCCGCAGGTTGAGGTAAACCAATACGGCCGTTATCAGCCAGGCCAGCACCTGCACATAGGGCTTAATAACAAAGGCACCCATTGTCTTTTTATCGCTTACAAAATGAATCAGCGGTATCACCGCAAATCCCAGTTGCAGGCTCAGGATCACCTGGCTCAGGATCAACAAATCATCGATGTTGTTTTCGCCGTTGATCATAATAACGATCACGGCCGGTATAATGGCGATAAGCCTTGTCAGCAGCCTGCGTATCCAGGGATTTATGCGGATGCGCAGGTAACCTTCCATAACGATCTGCCCTGCAAGCGTACCGGTGATGGTGCTGCTTTGTCCGGCAGCAATGAGGGCAACCGCAAACAGGGTAGGAGCGAGGTTGGTACCAAGAAAACCGTTGAGCAGTTCATGCGCTGTTTTAATCTCCGCTACATCCTGTCTGCCGGCTTTGTAAAACACGGTGGCGGCCAAAACAAGAATAGCCGCATTTACCAAAAATGCTGCGTTAAGGGCCACGGCGCTGTCAATAAAATTATACTTCAGTGCTTTGCGAATGCCCTGGTCGTCGCGTTGAATTTTGCGGGTCTGCACAAGGGCCGAATGCAGGTAAAGGTTGTGGGGCATTACCGTGGCGCCAATGATGCCAATGGCAATAAACAGGGCTTCGTGGTTGGGAATGGTGGGGACAAAACCCGTCACCACCTCGCCCAGCACCGGCTTTGCCAAAATGATCTCTGTTAAAAACGAAAGCCCGATAATGGCTACCAGCGCAATGATAAAGGCCTCCATCTTGCGCATACCCAGCCGCTGCAAAATGAGCAGGAGAAAGGTGTCCAGCACGGTAATGCCCACAGCCCACATGAGGGGCATGCCGGTCAGGAGTTGGATACCGATGGCCATCCCCAGCACTTCGGCAAGGTCGGTTGCGGCAATGGCAATTTCGGCAAGGATGTAAAGAAAAAAATTGATCTTTTTCGGGTAGGTCTCCCTGTTAGCCTGTGCCAGGTCGCGGCCGCGAACAATACCAAGCCTGGCCGAAAGGCTTTGGAGCAGCAGGGCCATGAGGTTGCTCATCAGCAATACCCACAAGAGCGAATAACCGAATTTACTGCCGCCCTGCAGGTCGGTGGCCCAGTTGCCGGGGTCCATGTAGCCAACACTTACCAGGTAGGCAGGTCCAAAAAATGAAAGGATCCGGCGCCAGCGCGGCTTTTTGCTGTTGGTGGTGTCTACACTCTGATGCACCTCGCTAAGGGAGGCATCACTTTGAAGTTTCGTCATACGTAACAAAAATGTTTTTCGCCAGTTGTTCGCTGATGGTTAAGGTTTGTTTTTTAATCTTGATTTCCAGGGAGTGATCGAAGGGAAAAAGTTTTTTCACTTCCAGCCGGGTGCCAATGCCGATCTCTTTGTGCTTCAGCAGTTCCAGCATTTCAGCCGACTGGTTGGTAACATGACAGACCACGCCGCTTTTGTTTTTCGGCAGCAAGAGCAGCGGCAGGTTGTTGCGGGTTACAATCTTTCCTTTGTGGTCAGGGATGGGATCGCCGTGGGGGTCAAAAGGCGGAAAGCCAAGGTATTCATCCAGCCGGTCGATGAGCTTTTTGCTGCTCACATGCTCCAGTTCTTCGGCAATGCTGTGCACTTCTTCCCATTCAAACCCCAGCTTTTGCGAAAGAAAGAACTCCCAGAGGCGGTGACGGCGGATAATGAAAAGAGCCGCTTTGCGCCCCTCGGCACTCAGCGTAAAGCCATAATAGGGTTTGTAATGCAGGAGTTTTTTTGCACTGAGCTTTTTCATCATGTCCGTTACCGATGCCGCCTTGGTAGAAAGTTTTTCCGCCAGGGCATTGGTGCTTACCGTACCGATTTCTTCCTGCAGGTGGTAAATGGCTTTGATGTAATTTTCTTCACTGACCGTAAAATTCAAGGCGCTCTAATTTAAATTTTAGACAAACCTAAAAATATGCTTTCATTTCAACAAACCGTTCTTCCGCATTTTTTTCTTTTATTTACAGAAAGAATCAACTATGTACCGGATTGGCCTTGTTGTATTGGGATGTTTTCTGTTTGCCTGTGGCGGAAATGATGACCGGAAAGAAGATGAAGCAAGCACAGCCGGCGACAGCGACTTGCCCGCCGCTTTTACCCGATCATTTAAAGAATCACCTGTTCCTTACCAGTTAACGGACACGTCGCTGTTGAAGGATGATGGAAAGGATACTTTGTCCTCACGGTATCTTTCTTCGCTTTTGCCTGACAGTCTGGTAGAGCAAGCTTTTGGGCAAACAACAAAGATCAAGTATGCGCCCCTGGCACGTTTTGGCGAAAAAGACCGCAACAACTACTATCTGGTGAAAGGAACTGCAGGCGGTAAAAAAGCAGCTTTTCTGCTCTCGTTTGATAAAGACGGGAATTATGGTGCGGCCATGCCCTTCCTGGTGCCGGATAAAAAAGATGCCACTTTGCAAACTTCCACACTTGACAAATCATTTACCATTACACGGGCAATTATGGAGCGAAGCAGTGGCGCCGTGATTGGAGAAGGAAAAGAAGTGCTGGCCTATGATCCAACGGAAAAACGCTTTTCACTAATCATGACAGACCTGCTGAACAACGATGCGGCGGTATTGGTCAATCCTATTGATACCTTTCCAAGAACACACAAACTGGCGGGCGATTATGTCAAAGGCAAAAAGAATCTTGTTTCCATTCGCGATGGACGCTATGCCAACCAATTGCTGGTTTATATTCATACCGAAAGCAACGATGGCGAGTGCAAAGGTGAACTTAAAGGCGAGTTCCTTCTCACCGGTACTACTACAGCCGTTTACCGGCAGGGTGGTGATCCTTGTATCCTGGGGTTGACTTTTTCAGGCGGTTCTGTAACCCTGAACGAAGAACGTGGCTGTGGTAATTACCGTGGTCTTGATTGTCCGCTCGACGGAAAGTTTACCCGTAAAAAGGAAGAAAAGCAGAAAGAGTCTACAAAAAAAGCCAACCGGCCGAATCGCTCATAATTGTGTGGCAACTACACGCTAATTTTAAAATCCTTTATTTTGTGCAACTGAAAAAAGTTTAAAATGAGTTTTACATCCTACCAGGTCCCGTACCCCCTCGATAAACGATTCACCAAAAGTGTCGCTTATTTCTCAATGGAATTTGCCATCCATCAACCCTTGAAAATTTACAGCGGAGGCCTCGGCTTCCTGGCCGGTTCGCACATGCGCAGTGCGTACGAACTTCGCCAGAACCTCGTTGGCATCGGCATTCTTTGGAAATACGGCTACTACGACCAGGCCCGCAACCAGGATCAATCTCTCCAGGTTACCTGGATGGAAAAGATCTACAGCTTTCTGGAAGATACCGGCATTAAATTTTCGCTTACCATACACGATCACCCGGTTTGGGTAAAGGTGATGTACCTGCCACCCACTACGTTCTGTTCGGCGCCACTTTTCCTGATGACGACAGACATCCCGGAGAACGATTATGTTTCGCAAACCATTACGCACCGCCTTTACGATGCCAATGTTTCTACCAAAGTGGCCCAGTTTATTCTGCTGGGTGCCGGTGGCGCCAAGCTACTCGACGAGATTGGCTTTACTCCTGAAGTTTACCACCTGAACGAAGCACACGGCATTTCAGCGGCGTTTTACCTCTACCAGAAATTCAACAAGAACCTCGAGGAAGTGCGCAAGCGCCTTGTGTTCACCACGCATACGCCGGAAGAAGCCGGCAACGAAAAGCACGACATTCACCTGTGCAACAAAATGAGTTATTTCTCCGGGCTTTCCATTGACGAAGTGCGGCACCTCACCGGCATCACCGATGACCAGTTCAACCACTCCCTGGCTGCACTGCGGTTTGCGCGGATCGCCAACGGCGTTTCGCAATTGCATGGTGAAGTATCGCGTCAGATGTGGTCGAAGTACGAAGGCATTTGCCCCATTCTTGCCATCACCAACGCACAAAACTATCGCTACTGGGCCGACAAGCAGTTATACAAGGCTAAAGAAGATAACGATGATGTCATCTTCGACGACCGCAAAAAATGGATGAAGAAGCGGGCCTTTGAAATTGTTGCCGACCAAACCGGTAAGATCTTTGATCCAAGCGTGTTTACCATTGTATGGGCTCGTCGCTTTGCCGGTTACAAGCGGGCAGGCATGATCGCTTCGGACATCAAGCGTTTTGAAGCCCTGTTGAACAATAAAAAATATCCCGTGCAGATCATCTGGGGTGGCAAGCCTTACCCGGTTGATTATCCTGCCATTTCCGAGTTCAACCACCTTGTTCACCTGAGCAAGTCGTACAAGAATGTTGCTGTTGTGATTGGCTACGAGCTGGCCTTGTCGAAGCGCCTGAAGCAGGCGGCCGACTGCTGGCTGAACAACCCCCGCGTTCCCCGCGAAGCATCGGGCACCAGTGGTATGACGGCAGCCATGAACGGCGCCGTAAACTTCAGTACCAATGATGGCTGGATACCGGAATTTGTGCACCATGGCAACAACGGTTTTGTGGTGCCGCCGATCGATTACACCAGCGTGCATGTGCAGGAGCAAGACCAGTACGACCTCGACCAGATGTACAAGATCCTGAACGAAGAAATTCTGCCGCTGTACTACGACGATCCGAACACCTGGCGCCAGATCGTGAAGAACGGTATGCGTGATGTGCAGTTCCGTTTCGACAGTAACCGCATGGCCGAACAATACTACGACCTGTTGTACACAAGGGACTACACACCTGGTACAACGCCGGTACTGGTGAAGGACATGGCCCATTAATGGGGGTTGAGGTTTAGGTCAAGGTTAAGGTTGAGTCAGAGGCTCTTTACGTGACCTTGACTTTGTTAGAAATAAAACCACTCGATAGAATAAAAAAAAGACGCTGTTTTTGCAGCGTCTTTTTTCGTTTTGATTGTGTAGAACGTATTGGTTGTGAAATAAAAAGATACACTGCTTTATTTGTTCTGTAACTATATAGAATCAGCTATGTACAATAATTGTTTCCTCTTTATTGCAATGAGAGATAGGCTGCGATAGTGAGGATCTTTGTTTCTCCGTAATATTTTAGTGCAAGAAGGTCTTTATCGCCGGTAAGCAGATGCGTTGCTTGTCCATCTGCCGCAAGTGATAACAGGAAGTTGTCTTTTTGATCTCTGCAGGCATCTGCATGGGAGGTGACATCGATAAATTCTGCGTGTAAGCTTAACTACTGCAGGATTTCGTACAGATCTTTAAGCAAAAAGTATTTTTGAAATTTAGGTCTTTGTGCTACTTCAATGAATTCTTCCAGTAGTTCCTGGCTGAATAGCAAAGTGACGGACTGGCCAGCAAATAATTTATCAACAGCAGTTAAGTCTTTTGTCAGCAAAAAGCTAATCCAAAGGTTTGTATCAACAATGACTCTATCCTTTGTTTTTGCCATAGCGGTTTGCTCTAACAGTTTCCACTTCTTTTGTAATGTCTTCCAATGAAGGTGGGTTGTCTGCTGCTTTTGTACGAAGGCTGTTGATTGCTTTTAAAAAACCATCTTCAGAAGTTTGTGTAATGGAAATAAGATCAAGGTCGGCAAGATCCTGCAACAACTTTTCTGCTTTCGGATGCAATATGTTTACCTGATACGTTTGCATAAACCAAATTTATTAAATTATCCCAAGGCATCGGGCCGTTTGCATTATGGGTCGCTTGGACGTTTTCAGTTCTTAAGCAAACGTCGCTGTCATTTCTTCCACGCTTTTGCTGCCGGGAAAAAATTCTGTCAGCCGGCGGATCACCGCTTCTACAATGGCATCGGGGCAGGAAGCACCGCTGGTGATAAGCGCAGAAACCGGTGCCATCTGCGGCAGGTAGCTTTCCGTAACGAGTTCTTGTCCTGTGTGAAAATTATAGTGCAAGATGGTTTGTGCCGAAAGGATCTTTTCTTCGCTGCTGATGTAATACGTTGGCAGTTTTTCTTCGCACAATTCCACCAGGTGCGATGTGTTGGAAGAGTTGTAACCACCGACCACAATCGCAAGGTCGGCCGGTGCAGACAACATGCCTGTTACCGCCGTTTGGTTGTCGTTGGTGGCGTAACAAAGCGTGTCTCTAGTATCGGCAAAACGGTCTCTTAGATTCTCCTCCGTCAGGCTGAATTTTTGGATCATCGTTTCCTTCAGGTAATCGGCAATGGCCTGTGTGTCGGAAGCCAGCATGGTGGTTTGGTTGACCACGCCAATCCGTTCCAGGTGCTTGTGCACATCAAAGCCGGCAGAGTATTGATTTTTGAACTCGGTATAAAATTGTCCGGGTTCTTTTTCACCGGTAATGTATTTGGCCAGTTCCACCGTTTGCTGCATGTCCTTTACCACAACGGCCGGTGCCGTAGCTGCGGCATGGGAGAACGTAGCCCTGGTTTCTTCGTGTGTGGGCTTGCCGTGAATGATGATAGTATAGTCTTTTTTGGCAATGACCTCGCTGCGGTTCCAAACCTTTTCTACAAACGGGCAGGTGGTGTTGTATTGCTCCACGCGAATGCCAATGTTGCGCAGCTTTTCTTCAATGGCCAGCGTGGTGCCAAAAGCCGGGATGAGGACAATGTCGTCGGCCGTCAGGCTTTCAAAAGGGATCACCTGTTTGCCGTAATTGTCCTGCAGAAACTGCACGCCACTGGCCTGCAGATCCGCATTCACCTGTGGGTTGTGAATCATTTCACTCAGCAAAAAAATACGTTTGTCCCTGTTTTCTTCCACCGTGCGAAACGCAATGTCAATGGCGTTTTCCACACCGTAGCAAAACCCAAAGTGGCGGGCCAGGTAAACCTTCAGCGGGCCGAAATCGAGCAGGGTTGGCGTGAAATCTTTTTTCATACGGTCCGCTTCCTTCCGCGCCTTTTTAATGGCGGAAATCAGCGGGCTGCGGTACACAACAGGAACGTCGAAGCTTTTCATTGGTTACAAAAGTAAGCCGGGAAAGTTGATAAGTGGAGAGGTTAACAAGTTGATAGGTTGATATGAAACCGGTCACTTATTCAACTTTTCAACTTATCAACCTTTCAACGGGGTAGCGTATCCACATAACCCTCCTAACCACTAACTTCACCGCCTATGCAACAATGGATCCAGCACACCAATATTTACGAAGTAAACCTGCGCCAATACACGCAAGATGGCACGATCAATGCGTTTGCCACGCATCTTCCGCGGCTACGAGATATGGGGGTGGAAACACTTTGGTTTATGCCCATCACACCCATTTCGCAAAAGAATAAAAAAGGAAGTATGGGTAGCTATTATGCCTGCTCGGATTATACCGCGGTGGCCGAAGAATTTGGAACACTGGCTGATTTTAAAGCGCTTGTAAAAACGGCGCAGGACATGGGCTTTAAAGTGATTCTCGACTGGGTGGCCAATCACACCGGCTGGGACCATCGCTGGACCCTGGAGCACCCCGAATGGTTTGAACGCGACGAGCATACCGGCGATTTTAAAAAAGCCTCCGGTATGGATGACATCATTGAGCTTGATTTTAAAAATGGGGACATGCGCCGGGCCATGATCGATGCCATGGCTTTCTGGATAAAAGAAACGGGCATTGACGGCTTTCGCTGCGACCTTGCGTTTTGGGTGGAGCTGGATTTTTGGATCGAAGCCAAACCGCAACTAGACGCCATCAAGCCGCTATTCTGGCTGGGCGAAATGGATGCCTTGGACAATCCTGACTATATGCAGGTGTACGATGCCGCCTATACCTGGAAGTGGATGCACAAGGCCGAACAGTTTTACAAGGGGCAGGCCTCCTTTTCTGACCTCTTGCAGGTGCTGCAGCAATACGGGGAGGCACCGGGACTGAAAGCCTGGTTTACCGCCAACCACGACGAGAACAGTTGGAACGGCACAGAATACGAAAAATACGGTGAGCTGGCCAGTGTGTTGGCAGTGTTTAGTTGTACCTGGCCCGGTATGCCGCTGCTGTACAGCGGACAGGAAGCACCCAACCACAAACGCCTGCAGTTTTTTGAAAAAGACCCGATCGAGTGGGGGGCAGAAAATCGCCTGCACAATTTTTACAAAACGTTGTTTACGTTGAAAAAACAACATCCTGCGCTGGCGGCATCAGCGCCGGTTTCGGTTTTGGTTGCCGATGAAGGCCAGCGGGTTTTGGCCTTTGCCCGGAACAGTGCCGGCAGATCGGTAGTAGTGGTGCTGAATTTTTCCGGCGAAAGGAGAAGCGTGTCGCTGGGAGGCCAGGCTGCGGGTAGCGTAAAAGATGCATTTTTGGGCGCCGAGGTTTACCTGTCGCAAGACAGCCCGGTTGACGTGGAGCCTTGGGGTTTTTCGGTTTTTGTCAAATAAGCAGGCCGTACTTTTGCCGCTCAATCTCTCATTCCCACATGCGATTTTTTATTCCCATACTAGTTGCCGCTGCCCTCATTGCAAGCTGCTTTATGCCCTGGATGACCATTGAAAGCAAAGGGCTAACCATCTCAGGTGTAGATACCACCGGCACCTCGTTTGGCAAGCCGGCTTATTTTCATTTTTTCTGGACAGGGCTTTTCCTCGCCTTCTTTGTGGTGAACCGGGTGTGGTCGCGGCGGGCAGCGATGGTTTGCTCTGCCTTTAACCTGGCCTGGGCCTTTCGCAATTTTATGCTGCTGCCGGCCTGCCAGTTGGGCGATTGCCCTGTTCGGCTGACGGGTCTTTATATTCTGTTTGGCAGCGCCCTGCTCTTGTTTGTAACCGGTTTGCTGGCACCTGTAAAAAATGGGCCCGCAACCGCAGGCCCATCGCAAACAGAATAATTTATTTACGCTAAAATATCCAGGCTTTTTTCCAGGATGCCAATGCATTCATCGATTTGTTCGCGGGTAATTACCAGCGGCGGCGCCAGGCGGATCTTGTCGCCGTGGGTAGGCTTGGCCAGCATTCCATTTTCTTTCAACGCAAGGCAAAGTTTCCAGGCGGCTTCCTTATCCCGGTGATCGATCACGATCGCATTCAGCAGACCTTTCCCCCGTACTGTTTTAATAAAGGGTGAAGCAAGGGTTTCTATTTTCTTCCTGAAATAAGCCCCCAAATTTTCAGCATTCTCGGCCAGGTTTTCCTCCTGCAAAACCAGCAGCGAAGCGATGGCCACTTTGCAAGCCAACGGGTTGCCACCAAACGTAGAACCGTGCTCCCCGGGTTTGATGGTGAGCATGATCTCATCATCGGCCAGCACAGCACTGATGGGCAGCACACCACCGCTCAGGGCTTTTCCCAGGATCAAAATGTCGGGGTGAACACCTTCATGGTCGCAGGCCAGCAAACGACCCGTGCGGGCCAGCCCCGTTTGAATTTCATCGGCCATAAAAAGCACATCCGCTTTTTTACAAAGCTGGTAAGCGGTGCTGAGATAACCTTCATCGGGCACCACCACGCCGGCTTCGCCCTGGATAGGTTCTACTAAGAAACCGGCGATGGCCGGGTCCTGCAAGGCCTGTTGCAGCGCCGCCAGGTCATTGTAAGGGATGGAGACAAAGCCAGGTGTATACGGTCCATAGTTCTTTTTTGCATCGGGGTCGCTGCTGAAGGAAATAATGGTGGACGTGCGGCCGTGGAAATTGCCGTCGCAAACAAGAATCTTGGCACTGTTCTCTGCCAGGCCTTTTTTTTCGTAGGCCCATTTGCGACAAAGCTTGATGGCCGTTTCCACGGCTTCGGCGCCAGCATTCATGGGCAGCACCTTATCGTAGCCAAACAGTTCCGTAATATATTTTGCGTATTCGCCCAGGCCATCGCTGTGAAAAGCACGGCTGGTCAGCGTAAGGGTCTGCGCCTGTGCTACCAGGGCGGCAATAATCTTTGGATGGCAGTGGCCCTGGTTAACGGCCGAATAGCCGCTGAGGAAATCGTAATAACGTTTACCTTCCACGTCCCAGAGGAAAACACCTTCGCCGCGGTTGAGCACCACGGGGAGAGGATGGTAGTTATGGGCACCGTGTTTTTCTTCCAGTGCTAAATAATATTTTGTGTCATGCGCAAGCTTTGCCGTTTGCATAAGAAAGGGTTTATCGTGTGAAGAATAGGGGAGAGGACCGGCGCAGGGCCGGCAGGAAACCGCTTCGTCAGTGATTCAGCAGGTCTAAGTTTTGCAGCAGGAATATCGTAACAGAGGATTTCATCTACACCCGCAAAAATAGCAATTATGGCTTACAAAGTACCGCCGGCAACCGGCATCGGGCATGTTCACCTGAAAGTGGCCGATATCCCCCGTGCTCTCCAGTTTTACCGCGACATTCTCGGGTTTGAGATCACGCAGTGGTATGGCGAAAGTGCCGTGTTTTTATCGGCCGGTGGCTATCACCATCATATCGGGCTGAATACCTGGTACAGCAAAGGCGCACAACAGGCCCCGGTACGGTCCGCCGGACTTTTTCATGCAGCCATTTTGTACCAAACCCGCAAAGACCTGGCGGCGGTGCTGCAACAGTTGCTGAACGCGAATTACCCGCTAACGGGTGCCTCGGACCATGGCGTGTCGGAAGCCCTCTACTTAAACGATCCGGATGGCAACGGGATTGAACTGTACTGGGACCGGCCCAAGGACCAATGGCCGGTTGATGAAAATGGTAACCTGCAAATGATAACGGAAGCATTGGACCTGAACAACCTCCTGGCAGAATTGTTCCCAGGCGGTTAACTAAAACTTTCTGGCTTCGAACTTCAAACTTCGAACCTCAAACCTCAAACGCATCACTCCCCGCTGTAGATCACACCCGTCGTAGGTGTTTCGTAAAGTTCTACCTTGCTTAGGTTGGAAAGCAGGGGCCTGATCTTGTTCCAGATCCAGATGGTAATGTTTTCAGCCGTGGGATTTTGCAGGCCTTCAATGTCGTTGATCAGTTTGTGATCCAGCGTATCGATGATGGGGTTGACGATGTCTTTCAATTCTTTAAAATCCATGACCCAGCCAAGGTGCGGGTCGGGCAGGCCTTTTACAAAAACACGCAGCTTATAAGTATGACCGTGCATATTCTTACACTTGTGCCCATCGGGTACATGGGGAAGGAAGTGAGCACTGTCAAACGAAAAATCCTTGTAAATTTCCATCAGGCGGCAAAAGTACGAAGCTGGACAGGCAAAATTCAAAACGAAAAAGGCAAAACGGCTGCTGCTTTCGTTCAAATGGCTGTTTTAACAAAACAGGTCTAGCGCCGGAAGGCGGTGCAGAGGAAGAACCTGATCTTAAACAATTCTGACAAAATAATGCGACGGAAAGGCAAAGGCTGGTTTTTTCTCCTGGGCAAAAAGTCCAAAGACTGTTGAACCGCTGCCGGTCATAGCGGCATAAACGGCGCCTTGTTGGTAAAGGCTTTGTTTGATGGCGGCAATTTCGGGGTAATGCTGGCTGACCGGTGCTTCAAAATCGTTAACCAGGCTTTCTGTCCAGCGTTCAACCGGCTGACGGATAATTTCTTTTAAAGAAGGCTTTCCAGTCGATGGCTTTACCTGCGAAAAAGCCCAGCCGGTGTTCACATGGATGCCGGGATTGACCAGCACAAACTGATAAGCGGAGAGGTCCAGCGGCAGGTCTTCCATTTTTTCGCCGCGGCCGGCGGCAAAACAGGGGCGGTTTCGGATAAAAAAAGGGCAATCGCTGCCCAGTTGAAGAGCATATTGCAGCAAACTTTCTTCCGATAGACCGAGGTTAAACTTTTGATCCAAGAGCAAAAGCGTAAATGCTCCATCGGCGCTGCCACCGCCCAGGCCTGCACCCATCGGGATGGTTTTGTGCAGGTGCAGCTTGATGGCCGGCAACTCGGGAAAATCCTTTTTTAAAAGCTGGTAGGCTTTGACACAGATGTTATCGGAAAGATCGCCCCCAACCACCAGGCCTGAACCGGAATATTCAACATCCGTTAGTGGGGCCGGGTGCCGCACCACTTCCAGCGCATCTTTTAACGGTACCGGGTAAAAAACAGTTTCCAAATTGTGGTAACCATCTTCCCGTCTCCCGAGAACAGAAAGGCCAAGGTTGATTTTGCAGTTGGGAAAAAGTATCAAGTTTGGAGTCTGGGGTTTGGCGTTAGGGGTTTGGGTTTGTCGTGGAAGTATTAAATTCTTTACAAGTAGCGGTCAGTCAGAAAAGAATTTGTGGCTTGCGCCTGGATAAACCCCAAACTTCAGACCCCAAACCCAAAACTGTCTTATTTGCCTTTCTTCCTCGCATTGATCTCATCCCTAATGGCAATGGCGCGGATATAGTCTTCCTGTTCCAGCACTTCGTTGAGGAGGGTGTTGAGTTCTTCGAGGGAAAGGGTTTTCAGGTCGTCTTTGCCGCCGCTGCCGTGTTCTTCTGTGGAAGTAACGGTAGCGGTTCTTTTCTTTTTGCCGGCACCACCGGTATCTTCCATTAAAATGCCGGCGCTTTCCAGGATATGCTCGTAGGTATACACCGGGCAGCCAAAACGAACCGCCAGGGCCAGCGCATCGGAGGTGCGGCTGTCGATCTCGATGGTATCGTTATCGGAGGAGCAAATAAGCTTGGAGTAAAAAATTCCCTCCTGCAGGTCCGAGATCACCACTTCGTGTAGTTCAATGTTGAACGCATTCATAAAGTTTTTCATCAGGTCGTGCGTCAGCGGGCGGCTGGGCTGCATTTTTTCCAGGGCTACGGCAATGGCTTGCGCTTCAAATCCACCGATCACAATGGGCAGTCTTCTTAATCCGTTGACTTCGCCGAGTACTACTGCATAAGAATGAGTTTGCGTAATGCTATGCGAAAGTGCCACAATTTCCAGTTCTATTTTTTTCATACAAGCTTTACTACGTGTCCAAATTGGGCCAAAATTAAGCGTTAAATGCTAAACAGAAACAATTTGAGTTTCATTGCCCGTTGATTCATTGCATAAAAAAAGCCAAATGAGAACCTCACCTGGCTTTTTCAAAACATGTTTTTTAAAGCTTAACCTTTTCGTTTTTTAAGTGCTTCGGTAAACTTCGGAACGATCTCAAACGCATCACCCACAATACCGTAATCGGCCGCTTTAAAAAATGGCGCTTCGGCGTCTTTGTTGATAACGACGATGGTCTTGCTGCGGTTTACACCAGCCAGGTGCTGAATGGCCCCGCTGATGCCGATGGCAATATAAAGATTGGGAGCAATGGCCACACCGGTTTGTCCCACGTGTTCGTTGTGCGGACGCCAGTGCGCATCGGCTACCGGGCGGCTACAGGCCAGGGCCGCACCCAGGGTATCGGCCAGTTCTTCCACCATCGCCCAGTTCTCGGGGCCTTTGAGTCCGCGACCGGCGCTTACCACCACGTCGGCTTCGGTAAGCGTTACCTTGCCGGTGGTTTTGGTGCTGTCCACCACTTTCATTTTTGGTGCTTCCACGGTTGCGTTGAAAGGCACCACTTCCGCTGTGCCATCCCCTTCAACAATGGTGTAGGCATTTACGTTTAGGGAAATCACCTTTACAGTGCTGTTGATGGCTACATTGGCAATGGCCTTTCCCGAGAAAACATTTTTACGCACTACGAAGCCGTCGCCGGTTTCGGGCAGTGCAGTGGCACCGGAAACCAGTCCGGCCTTGAGGCGAACAGCCACCCGCGGCGCCAGGGCCTTGCCGCTGGAATTGTTGGAAAAAACTACAACGGTAGCGCCGGTTTGCTCGGCTACCTGCGTAATCACTTTTGTATACACCTGGCTGTCGAACTGGGCTAAGCCATCGGCCTGTACATGGTGCACTTTCTTTACACCGTGCTTGCCGAGGGCGGCCAGGTCTTCGTTGACAGTACCCAGTACAACCGCTTCGGCGGTGGTCCCGGTTTGCTCGGCAATTTTAGCGCCGTAGCTCAGGGCTTCGTGGGAAGATTTTTTTATGTGTCCGTCGAGTTGATCGACAAAGATTAATACGCTCATGATAAAGTTTGGGGTTTGGAGTGAGGAGTTTGGGGTTGTATTCTACACCACCAAGACTTAAATTGTTCCTTGCTGTTCTGAACGTTGAAGAGTGCGACCTTTCGGCAAGCTCAAGGTAAACTCCACTGAGCTTGACTGAACGCCTTTTGGTCTCAAAAAAACAACGCTATGGAAAAGAACTGTCGAAAATAGAAAGGAGACTCAGGCCTAAGTTCCCCCACCGGGGGACAGGGGGCCTAGATGGCTCTCGCTTCTTCGTGCAGCAGGCGCACCAGCTCGTCCACGTTATCGGCAGATACCAGCTTTACACCGGCTTTGGCAGGTGGCAACTGGAACGACGTGTAAGCGGTGAGGGGTTCGGCAGCGGCCGGCTCTACTACTTTCAGCGGTTTGGTGCGGGCCGCCATAATGCCCCGCATGTTCGGTATGCGGGCTTCGGCCATTCCTTTCTGGCAGCTCACCACCAGGGGCAGCGGGCATTCGAGGGTTTCTTCGCCGCCTTCAATTTCACGTTTAACCGTAGCCGTTGTGCCGGCCAGCTGGAAGCCCGTGGCGTTGGCCACGTAAGGACGGTCGAGTATCTCGGCCAGCATACCACCAACGGCGCCGCCATTGTAGTCGATGGTTTCCTTACCGAGTAAAATGAGGTCGTAATCCTTAGCAACATCGGCAATCAGCGACGCTACCTGGTAGCTTTCTAGGGGTTGTGTGTTGATGCGGATGGCCTCGTCGCCGCCCAGCGCCAGGGCTTTGCGGATGATGGGTTCCGCATCGGCACTGCCAACGGTAACCAGGTGAATGGAGGTGGAAGCATCGGCTTCTTTCAGTTCGATGGCACGTACCAGCGCATACCATTCGTCGTAGGGATTGATGATCCATTGCACACCTGCTTCAGCGAATTTCGTGTTGTTGTCGGTGAAGGCTATTTTTGCCGTGGTATCAGGTGTTTTGCTTATACACACTAGAATTTTCATATAGCTAATTTACTGTGAGAAATGATTAGTTGCTTATGCAACTAAGATTTGTATGCAAATATAATTGCAAACGCGAACGGAAAAAGAGGGAAATCATTTATGGAGCGGATTGAAAAGTTAAAGGCCTTCCTGGCGCAGAACCCGGCGGACAGTTTTGTGCAGCATGCGCTGGCGCTGGAGTATGTAAAATTGAACAATGATGCCGCTGCAAAAAAGGAGTGGCAAGCCTTGCTGCAAAGGGACGAGAGTTATGTAGGCAGCTATTACCACCTGGCCAAATTGCTGGAACGGCAGGGTGAAACCGAAACAGCCATTGCCACCTATGAAAAAGGGATGGCGGTAGCAAAAGGGGCTGGCGATAACCATGCTTATAACGAGTTGCAAATGGCCTATGAAGACCTTGTTTACTAATGAAACTTTTTCACTTGCTCTCATCATTTACACGGTTTTTTAAGGAAAATAATATATCGCTGATGCAGCACCGTTTTTTGCTGGCGGTCAGCGGTGGCGTGGACAGCGTAGTTCTTTGCGCCTTGTGCAAGGACGCGGGGTTGAATTTCGCCATTGCCCATTGCAATTTTGGGCTGCGCGGAGAAGAAAGCAACCGCGATGAAGCCTTTGTGCGAAGCCTGGGTGAGCAATACGGTGTTGCTGTTTTTGTGCAGCAATTTGACACAGCCGCTTTTGCTAGTGAGAACCGCCTCTCCACACAGGAAGCAGCGAGAACCCTGCGGTACAACTGGTTTGATGCCTTGCGAAAGGATCACGGTTTTGCCTACACGTTATTGGCACATCACGCCAACGACAACATCGAAACGGTACTGATGAATTTTTTCAGGGGAACAGGGATAGAAGGCCTGACCGGTATGCCCGAAGAAAACCGCGAAAGACGCTGCCTGCGGCCAATGCTGCACCTGAAACGAAGCAAGATACTGGCCTATGCTGCCGACCAAAACCTGCAGTGGGTAGAGGACAGCTCAAATGCCTCCAGCAAATACACCCGCAATTTTTTTCGGAACGAGATCATTCCGCAACTGCAAACCGTTTTCCCGCAGGTAGAAGAAAATCTGCTCCACAATATTCACCGCATGCAAGGGACAGCCGCTTTGTATAACGAACAGGTAGCCGCTTTAAAAAAGAAAGTTTGCGAAATAAAAGGAGAGGAGGTGCACATTCCAGTGTTGAAGCTGCTGCAATACAGGCACACGTCACTCCTGTACGAGATCATCAAAGACTATGGTTTTTCCGAATCTTACGTGGCCGAAATGCTAAAGCTTGCTGATGCCGCATCGGGTAGATACATTGCCAACGATGCCTGGCGGATCATCCGGCACCGGGCCTGGTTTATCATCGCTCCCAAAACCGTGGCGGCGCAAACGGTGGTGATAGAAAAAGAAGAGAAAACGGTGCGGTTCGACAATTTTGAATTAGGCTTGAAGTTTATTCAAAAAGAAAAATTCGCACTCGCCAAATCTGCAACTGTTGCACAACTCGATGCCGGCGAAATTGCCTTTCCCCTGGTGCTGCGCAAATGGAAAAAGGGCGATTATTTTTACCCGCTGGGCATGCGCAAAAAGAAAAAGCTGGCCCGCTTTTTCATCGATCAAAAGCTGTCGCAAACTGCAAAAGAAAAGGTTTGGGTCGTGGAAAGCCACAAGCGTATTGTATGGATCGTTGGCCACCGCATCGACGATCGCTTTAAAGTGACCGAATCCACAAAACAGGTACTGCAGCTTAGCTTGTCCAGCCTTTAAAACGCATATAGGCTTTGATGCGTTCCAGGCCAGCTTCCACCACGTTGTAATCAATTAAGCGTCCCATTACAATCACAAATGCCAGCCCGTAGATGGCGCCCCAGATATGGGCGGAGTGATTGATATTGCTGTTGCCCTTGCGGTCCATAAAAGCTGAGAGCACCAGGTAAAGCGGAGCAAAAATGAACCCCGGAATAGGAATGGGAATAAAGAAGATATAGACCTCTGTTTCCGGCGCCAGCATCAGGCCGGCAAAGATCACCGCACTCACCGCACCGGATGCACCCAGGCTGCGGTAGTGGTAGTTGTCGCGGTTTTTGTAATATGTGGGCAGAAGGGAAATGAGCAGGGCCGACACATACATCAGCAGGTACACATAACGACCGGAAGATCCCATTAGCTCGACAAAGCCGTCTTCTACGCCTTGTCCAAACAGGTAGAGCGCCAGCATGTTGAAAATAAGGTGCATCCAGTCGGCATGAATTAGGCCGCAGGAAAAAAAGCGGTAAAACTGGTTGCGCCTGGCAACGGCCGGCGGGTAAAAAATAAGATCATCAATTACCTTTTGGTTACTGAACCCGCTGATGGAAACAATGGCTGTTATGATGACAAGTATGAGGGTAATGCTTAGCTCCATGTTCAAGTTTGTGGTTTGTGGTTTTCTGTTTTTTTTTGTCGTTTGTCGTTTTTTAATTCATTTGTCCAATCGCTATTTGCTTCATCTTTCTGTAAAGACAGCCATTGCCTTTACGCTCCATTCGTGCAATCCGGGCAAAAATCCGTGTTTAACGATGGTGGTATTTTTCGTTGCGCAAAATAGTGCAGGCCCGGTAAACCTGTTCGGCCAAAACCAACCGCACCAGTTGATGTGGAAACGTAAGGTCGGAAAGTGACCATTTCAGCTTTGCTGCTTTCAGCACGGCCTCATCCAGGCCAAAGGCGCCGCCGATAAGAAATAAAAGATGCCGGGTGCTTTCGTTGGCCCGTTGCTGGATAAGGTTGGCGAGGCCTTCCGATGTCAGGCTTTTGCCCCTCTCATCAAGCGCCACCAGGTAATCATCTTCTTTTAAAAGGCCCAGGACAATAGCGGCTTCGCGTTTTTTTAGTTCAGTTTCCGACAGCAGGCCCGCATTCTTGGGCACCGGGATAATGTTCCACTGCACCGGGAAGTAATTGGAAAGCCTCTTCGTAAAATCTTCGATGCCACTTTTTACATAACCTTCATGCGCTTTGCCTATCGACCAAAATGAAATTTTCATACGTTATCGCTGCAAACCGGAAAGGTAAGCGAAATGGCTTGCAGATGGATGAATATGCGGATATGCGAATGTGCGGATATGCAGATTGGCACATGTAATGTTCAAACCAATAAGACTGATTGAAGTTTTTTGTTTCGTGCTGAGGAAGCTTTACCTACTTACAAACCCATCAACTTATCAACCTATCAACATATCCGCCTATCGGTCACGGGGCTGCGCTAAGCGGGGCAGTCGGCAATTGCAGGGAAATATCTTCCAGCACCTGGTCTATCAGGTCGCGGTCGCGGGTGCCTTCGATTTGCCAGTAGCCATTTTGCTGGCTGGCTTGTATAACAGGCGGGGCAATATCGCGGTGAGGATTTTCAGCGGGATTCAGCCGTAAACGGTTTCTTTCCACTTCCATCACCTGGTAACCCACAGGGTTACCTTCAACAAAGAGTACGGTTGAAAACAGGACCATAAGGTAGAATTTAGTACTCCCTTTCCTTAAAGAATCGTACCCAATTTTGCGCAGGAAACGACAAAACTTGTTAAGACTGCAAAATCCTAAGCATTTGCTCTTAGCAATAAAGCAGAATACGGTGGGATAACGGCAAACCCTAAGCGTTTTTATGTAGCAAAACTGCCCGTTTCCAAAAAAATAATTTTTACCAATGCACTGTTCTGCCGATCGCCCCACTTATTTCGCTTTTGTCGTTTCCCCAGATTTGGCTTGTTTTTCTTCCTGGCGTTGCAAAAATTTCCCACGTATCACATCCTGCACCCGTTGCCCGCTGATCTTGCTTTCGAGCCAGGAGATAATATCGAGGTAGGCAAAAGCGCGGCTCTCAAACTTGTTGCTTTCAATGTGCTTTAATTTGGCAAGCAGCTTTTCAAACTCCGGCTTCAGTTCCCTTGGCGACAGGTTAAACGATTTCCGCAGGAAAAGAAAGATCTCTTCTTCCACCAGGCTCAGGTTTTCCATCTTGGCCATAAACCGGTACACCGATTTGGTCAGGTATTCCAACAGGTCATAATTGCCCAGTTCGTAGTGGGCTATCAGGTGCAGCAGTCGGGCATAACACTGCAGGTCGTTGCGCAGGTTCACTTTCCAGTTAATGATGCGGGTGAGGTATTTGATGGTGTTGTCGTAATCACCGCTGCCAAAATAAAGCGATGCGATCTTGTAGTAAAAAACAAGTACCCGGTGCGTATCCAGGTAAAGCGAATACTCCTTTAGTTTTTCGGTTATTTCCGGCACCAGTTTTACCCCTTCGTCAAATGTGCCCAGCATAAAATGCCGGTTGATCTTGGCCGTGTTTAAATACACAAATACCTGTATCGTGTTGTTCTCGTTGTTCCGCACCACATCCGAGGCTGCAAATGCTTCGAAAGCCTTCAGCGTTTTTTCAAATTTCTCCGCATTTCCCAGGTCAAAGTGGGCACTCATCAGGTTGTGCATGCCGCGGATGTAGTGACCCGTTTCTACCGGTATCATCTGTGGCTCTTCGTGAAAGGTATCCACCCATTTTTGCGTGTGACGGTAGTACATCAGGAAGTCGAGCCGGATAAAGGCGTACCAGCAATAACTCTGGTGGAGGTAAAGCTTTTGGTAAAAGCCTTTTACCGGGGCCGATGGAATATTGAGCTGGAAAAATTGTGTGAGCATGCCTTCGTCGGTTTCGTTGCGGGCATGGCCGTAATTGATAAACCAGCCGTAAAGCTCCAGCGCCAGGTTGGAAAGCTGGTTGGTCAGCCCCAGTTCCTCCATCAGGGATTTTGATTCGTTGGTCAGTTGCCGGGAGCGGTCCTTCAGGCTGCGGGTAATGTGCAGGGCCTCGATCTTTTTTTCCAAAAAAATGGCCTGGAGCAGAAAGCTGTCCTGGTGACGGCTGCGGGCTGCTTCCTTTGTTTTTTCCAGTGCTTTCAGGCTTTGCAGGTAAAGGCCTTTGTTGTACAGAATGCGGGCATAATCGAGCTGCTCGTGCAACTGGATGTCGATGTTGCTGCTGCTCTCCAGCAGGCGCAGGCTGGCCAGTATCTGTTTGTAAAGATGGGTCTTGCGGTTGGCCAGCTGTTCTTTTTTGGTGAACTGCAGTTTCTTCAGCAAGGCGCTTTCGTCGTAATCCTGCATTTTGTCAATGGCATCAAAGAGCTGGATGATCTTCAGGTCTTCGTTGGAAGAATTCCGTTTGATATAGAGCTTGAAGTTGCGTTTTTCGCCTTTTTGAAGGGAATGGATCAATTGAAAAAGTGTATCGGCCGACCGGCTAGGCATCATATAATGTTTTAGACCAAATGCAATAGGGGTAAGGGTTTCAGCAGGGGCCTCCCGCTTTCATGGATGCGAAATGAAGACCATTTTGTTTTCCCTTGCCCATGCTGCTAAGGTACTTTTAAAGACGGTTCCCGTAATGGTTTATTGCAGGAACGGTACTAATCTCAATCCTTATTTGTAAAAATTCTTATGGCCGAAGGAAAAATTTACATTTTTGATACAACACTCCGCGACGGGGAACAGGTCCCTGGCTGCAAACTGAACACCAGCGAAAAAGTGGCGCTTGCCCTTGAGTTGGAAAACCTCGGTGTTGACATTATTGAAGCTGGGTTCCCTATCTCCAGTCCGGGTGACTACGAGTCAGTGAACCAGATCTCGCAAACTGTACGCGATGTAACGGTTTGTGCCCTTAGCCGGGCGGTTAAAAAAGACATTGAAGTAGCGGCACAGGCCTTGAAATATGCCAAGCGTCCGCGCATCCATACCGGTATCGGCACCTCCGATTACCACATCAAAAGCAAGTTCAATGCGACCCGCGAAGAAATTCTTGAAAGAGCCGTGCAGTGCGTGACCTGGGCCCGCAACTTTACCGATGACGTAGAGTTTTATGCCGAAGACGCCGGCCGCACCGATAACGAATACCTGGCCCGTGTGATCGAGGCCGTTATTGCTGCCGGTGCCACCACGGTAAACATCCCCGACACAACGGGTTATTGCCTGCCCAGCCAGTACGGCGAAAAGATCGCTTTCCTGGTCAACAACGTTTCCAACATCGACAAAGCTGTTATTTCCTGTCATTGCCACAATGACCTGGGACTGGCCACGGCCAATTCTATTTCCGGCGTTATAGCCGGTGCCCGCCAGATCGAATGTACGATCAACGGCCTGGGCGAACGTGCCGGCAACACCTCGCTGGAAGAAGTGGTAATGGTGCTGAAACAACACAAGCATTTAGGGCTTCACACCGGCGTCAATACGAAACTCCTGAACCCGCTCAGCCGCTTGGTTTCCGATACCATGCGCATGCCTGTTCAGCCGAACAAAGCCATTGTGGGCGCCAATGCGTTTTCGCATTCTTCCGGCATTCACCAGGATGGCTTTTTGAAAGATGCGCTCACCTACGAGATCATCAATCCCGAAGAAGTCGGTGCCGAGCAAAGCAAGATCGTACTCACGGCACGCAGCGGCCGCAGTGCATTGGCTTTCCGATTGCAGAAGCTGGGCTTCACCTTTAACCGCAACGACGTGGACGTGCTTTACAATGAATTTTTAAAAGTGGCCGATGTTAAAAAAGAGGTGAAAGACGAAGACCTCCAGCAAATGGCCACCGTATACGTACCCCAGGCAGAAGTAGCCTGAACAAGCGATTAGATACATGAGCGAACAAAATTTTCATACGACCAATCAACAACATACACCATCCGGTACTGGCGGCGGAAAAACCCTGTTTGAAAAGATATGGGACAGGCACGTGGTAAAGTCTATCGAAAACGGACCCGACGTGCTGTTCATTGATACGCATTTTATTCATGAAGTGACCAGCCCGCAGGCGTTTGCAGGCCTGGAAAAACGCGGCCTGAACGTGTATGACCCGAAAAGGGTTGTTGCCACGGCCGACCACAACGTTCCTACCATCAATCAACACCTGCCTATTCGCGAGGAATTATCCCGCAAGCAAGTGGAGAAGCTGATCGAAAATTGCAAAAACCACAATATCGAACTCTATGGACTGGGGCATCCTTACCAGGGCATCGTGCATGTGATTGGGCCTGAACTGGGCATCACGCAACCCGGCATGACCATGGTTTGCGGCGATAGCCATACCTCCACGCACGGTGCCTTTGGTTCAATTGCCTTTGGCATTGGCACCTCCGAAGTGGAGATGGTGCTGGCCACGCAATGCCTGCTGCAAAGCAAGCCCAAACTGATGCGCATCAATGTAGAAGGGGAGCTGGCAAATGGCGTGGTGTCAAAAGACATTATCCTTTACATCATCGCCCAGATATCTGCCAGCGGCGCAACGGGTTATTTTGTTGAGTACGCCGGTTCGGCCATTCGTTCGCTGTCGATGGAAGCCCGCATGACCATCTGCAACATGAGCATCGAGATGGGCGCAAGAGGCGGTATGATCGCACCGGACGAAACAACATTTGCCTATGTGCAAGAACGCCAGTTTGCGCCACAGGGCGAAGCCTGGGAAAAAGCGGTGGCCGGCTGGAAAGAATTGTATTCGGATGCCGATGCAAAATTTGACAGCGAAATAAATATCAATGCTGCCGACATCGAACCGATGATCACTTACGGTACCAACCCGGGTTTGGGCATCGCTATCAATGGCCTTGTTCCGGCTCCGGAAAGCATTCCTGATGAAGGCGAACGCAGGAACATTGTAAAAGCACTGGAGTACATGGGACTGCAGGGCGGAAAGCCCCTGCGTGGCATGCCGGTGCAGAATGTTTTTATCGGTAGCTGCACCAACTCCCGCATCGAAGACCTGCGAATGGTGGCTGGCCTGGTAAAAGGAAAAAAGAAAAACGAAGGCGTTCGGGTGATGATCGTTCCCGGCTCACAACAAGTGGCTGCGCAGGCAAAAGCCGAAGGTCTTGATAAAATTTTTGAAGAAGCGGGTTTTGAAATGCGCCAGGCCGGGTGCAGTGCCTGCCTGGGTATGAACGAAGACAAGATACCCGCTGGTGAATATTGTGTGTCTACCAGCAACCGCAATTTCGAAGGACGTCAAGGAGTCGGTGCCCGTACGCTGTTGGCCAGCCCGTTGACGGCGGCGGCAGCAGCAATTACCGGAGTGATAACCGATGTAAGAGAGTTTTTGAGTTAGAAAATTTTCAATACGCAATGTTCAATATCCAATGCACAGTGAAGGACAATTGAAAATTGAAAGTTGAGAGTTGAACATTTTTCAGAATAAACAATGCAGGCGATAACAACCATACATAGCACATTTGTTCCACTGCCCGTGGAAAACATTGATACGGACCAGATCATCCCGGCCCGTTTTTTAAAGGCCACGACGAAAACAGGCTTTGGTAAAAACCTGTTCCGCGACTGGCGTTACGAGGCCGATGACGAAACAAAACCGAAGGCGGATTTTGTTTTGAACCAGCCGCAATTCAAGGGCGAAATTTTGGTAGCTGGAAAAAATTTCGGTTGCGGTTCTTCCCGCGAACATGCTGCCTGGTCCATTGCCGATTATGGTTTTAACGTAGTGGTGTCGAGCTTTTTTGCCGACATCTTCCGAAACAATGCCCTCAACAACGGCTTGCTGCCGGTACAGGTAAGTGAAGCGTTTTTGCAAACCATTTTTGCGCAGCCCAACGGTTCTACACTGACCATTGACCTTGCCGCACAAACCATCACCATCGACAGCACCGGCGATACCGAAAGCTTCGCCATCAATCAGTACAAAAAAACCTGTTTGCTCAACGGTTACGACGACATTGATTTCCTGGTGAGCATGAAAGACGAGATTGAATCATTTGAAAAATCGTACGCGAAATAATTTTATGGTCAAACGTATTGCAGTCATAAACGGAGATGGGATAGGACCCGAGGTAACCGCACAATCGATCAAGGTATTGAATGCGGTGGGCGAACGTTTTGGCCACCAGTTCAAATACAGCCATGGCCTGATGGGTGCCGATGCCATTGACAAAACCGGCAACCCGCTTCCGGATGAAACACTTGAACTCTGTACACAAAGCGATGCGATCCTTTTTGGTGCCATCGGTCACCCAAAATATGACAACGACCCAACGGCAAAAGTGCGGCCCGAACAAGGGCTGCTGAAGCTGCGCAAATCGCTGCAGCTGTACGCCAACATCCGCCCGGTAAATACTTACCCAACCTTGCACCATCTTTCGCCCCTTCGGGAAGACAGGCTGGAAGGCGTTGACTTTGTGATCTACCGCGAACTGACCGGCGGTATTTATTTCGGAAAAAAAGAATTGTCAGCGGATGGCGCAGAAGCGGCTGACCTCTGCACCTACAACCGTTCCGAAGTGGAGCGCATTGCCCAGCTGGCCTTTCAATCGGCACAACAAAGAAGAAAAAAGTTAACCCTCGTAGATAAAGCCAACGTACTGGAAACCTCCCGCCTCTGGCGCAAAGTGGTGCAGGACGTGGCGCCGTCTTATCCCGATGTAGCTGTTGACTACATGTTTGTTGACAACGCCGCGATGCAGATTATTGTGAACCCGGCGCAGTTTGATGTGATGCTTACCGAGAACATGTTTGGTGATATTCTTTCCGATGAAGCCAGTGTGATCAGCGGTTCGCTGGGGATGCTGCCTTCTGCATCGGTGGGTGTCAAAACAGCGATGTTCGAACCCATTCATGGGTCTTACCCGCAAGCCGCCGGGAAAGACATTGCCAACCCGGTTGGCTCTATTTTGTCCACCGCTATGCTGCTCGATTACCTCCAGCTTTTTGAAGAGGCAACGGCAGTTCGCGAAGCCGTAAAGTGGGCCCTCGATGCCAAGTTTGTGACAAAGGACATCGACCCAATCAACTATTATTTCACGTCCACTGTGGGCGACCTGATAAGTGATTTTATTGCCGGCCGTGTGCCCAGCGATATTAACCAGATCAATGTTGAACTAAGAAAGTCAACGCTGATCTAAAACGGGCCGGCCCATCCCGACCTTCCCAGTGGGAAGGCCATCCGCAGCACAGATCCTCGCTTTGCGAAGTGACTGCTAAGAAGCAGCTTCTACTAAAAGCAAGGGTTGTGCTTGGGTTTCTCCCCCACCGGGGGAGCCGGAGGGGGCCGCGGTTTTCTGCTAACGTTTGCTTGCTATTGAATTGATTCGTTCCAAAAAATCTAAAAGACACGTATGTATTACAACGAAAACACGATTGTGTACTTCAACGGCGAATTCATCAAAGCAACAGAAGCGAAGGGCAATGTTTACGACCAGTCGCTGCATTATGGCTATGCCGTGTTTGAAGGCATCCGCTCTTACAACACCGAAAACGGTACCCGCATTTTCAAGGCAAAAGAACATTACGACCGCCTCGAATTTTCTGCGAAGGCCATCAGCATGCCGTATACATACAACACCGACGAACTGATTGAACTGACCTACGAATTGCTGAAGCGCAACAACTTCAGCGATGCGTATATCCGGCCGCTGGTAACCTGCACACCCAACATGCAACTGACTAAAGGCAAGGAATCGCAGCTGCTACTGGCAGCATGGGAGTGGGGTGCTTACCTGGGTGAAAAACTGTTGCGGCTCGGTACTTCCTCTTACCGCCGAATCACACCGGCATCGTTCAAAGTAGAAGCAAAAGTTTCCGGGCACTATATCAATTCCATCATGGCCACGCAGGAAGCCAAAGATCTTGGTTATGATGAAGCTCTTTTGCTGGACGTTAACGGCTTTATTGCCGAAGGTCCTGGTGCCAACATCTTTTTTGAAAAAGACGGTGTGCTGCATACCCCGCAGCTTGGCAGCATTCTCCCGGGCATTACCCGTGCCACGGTGTTGGAGATCTGCAGCGAACTGGGAATTGACGTGGTAGAGCGCCAGATCAGGCCCGAAGAGATCAAAGGCGTTGACGGTGCCTTTATGTGCGGAACCGCGGCGGAAGTGATCGGCATCCAGTCGCTCGATGATGTTGCCTTTACCAAACCCTGGAAAGAAACCCTGGGTGCCACCATTCAGAAAGCATACAAAAACCTGGTGCTGGAAAAAGAATACCGTACCGCACTGAAAGTAGCATGACTGAACTGAATAAATACAGCAAAACGATTACACAGGACGAAACCCAGCCGGCGGCGCAAGCCATGCTGTACGGGATTGGCCTGACGGAAGAAGACCTGAAGAAAGCGCAGGTTGGCGTGGTAAGCATGGGTTACGACGGCAACACCTGCAACATGCACCTGAACGACCTGGCCAAGCTTGTCAAGCAAGGTGTATGGGATAGCGACCTGGTAGGATTGATCTTTAACACCATTGGTGTGAGCGATGGCATCTCCAACGGTACCGAAGGCATGCGTTATTCGCTGGTCAGCCGCGATATTATTGCCGATTCCATTGAGACCGTTTGCGGCGCACAGTATTACGATGCGCTGGTTGCCTTGCCGGGTTGCGATAAGAACATGCCCGGTTCCATCATTGCCATGGGACGGCTGAACCGCCCGGCAATCATGGTTTACGGCGGCACCATAGCTCCCGGTCATTACAACGGGCAGGACCTGAACATTATCTCTGCCTTCGAAGCCCTTGGGCAAAAGATTGCCGGCACCATCACCGAAGAAGATTTTAAATGCATCGTCAAAGGTTCCTGCCCCAGCGCCGGTGCCTGCGGCGGTATGTATACAGCCAATACCATGGCAGCAGCCATTGAGGCCATGGGTATGAGCCTTCCGTATTCCTCTTCCAACCCAGCCCTGAGCCAGGAGAAAAAAGACGAATGCCTGGCGGCGGGCAAAGCCATTCGCCACCTGCTGGAAAAGGACATCAAGCCCAAAGACATCATGACACGAAAGGCTTTTGAAAATGCCATCACAGTGATCATGGTTTTGGGTGGCTCCACCAATGCAGTTCTTCACCTTATTGCCATGGCCAAGAGCGTGGATGTGGCGCTTACGCAGGATGACTTCCAGGCAGTGAGCAACCGCGTACCGGTGCTGGCGGATTTTAAGCCCAGCGGAAAATATTTAATGCAGGATCTCCACCAATACGGCGGTCTTCCGGCGGTGATGAAATACCTGCTGGAACAGGGCCTGCTGCACGGCGATTGTTTGACCGTCACCGGGAAGACCCTTGCCGAAAACCTGGCCGATGTTCCTTCTCTCGATTTCGAAGCGCAAAAGATCATTCATCCCTTAACCGATCCGTTGAAGCCAACCGGTCACCTGCAGATCCTTTACGGTAATCTAGCTCCTGGAGGCTCCGTTGCCAAGATCAGTGGCAAGGAAGGCGAACGCTTTGAAGGCCCTGCTAGGGTATTCGATGGCGAGTTTGAATTAATTGCGGGTATACGTTCCGGTAAGGTGCGGTCTGGCGATGTGGTGGTGATACGTTACGTAGGCCCTAAGGGGGGACCGGGCATGCCTGAAATGCTAAAGCCCACATCGGCCATCATTGGTGCTGGTTTGGGAAAATCCGTGGCACTGATCACGGACGGTCGCTTCAGCGGCGGCACACATGGTTTCGTGGTGGGTCACATCACCCCCGAAGCTTTTGACGGCGGCACCATTGCGCTGGTGCAAGATGATGATATTATCACGATCGACGCAGCAACAAATACCATTACGCTCAAGGTTGAGGAAACCGAACTGGCAGGGAGAAAATCCCGTTGGTCGCAACCAGGCCTGAAGGCAGAAAAAGGAATACTTTTTAAATATGCAAGACACGTTAAAACAGCCGCAGACGGATGCGTTACAGACGAAGACTAACTCTTCCTCCCCCGTTGGGGGAGGTCAGGAGCGGGCCATTAGTGGATCAGAAGCTGTGATGCGGGCATTTGTAGAGGAAGGAGTGGAAACCATTTTTGGGTATCCCGGCGGCGCCATCATGCCTATTTATGATGCCCTGTACGATTTCCAGGATTCGCTGGAGCATATCCTCGTCCGGCACGAGCAAGGCGCTATTCATGCGGCCCAGGGTTATGCCCGTACCTCAGGCAAGACCGGTGTAGTGTTTGCCACCAGCGGTCCGGGTGCTACCAATTTGGTTACCGGCTTGGCCGATGCGCTAATCGACAGCACGCCTGTCGTCTGTATCACCGGGCAGGTGTTTGCGCACCTGCTGGGTACCGATGCTTTCCAGGAAACGGACATCATCAACATGACCACGCCCTGCACCAAGTGGAACTACCAGGTAACCGATGCCACCGAAATACCGGCTGTTTTGGCAAAAGCCTTTTTTATTGCCGCCAGTGGCCGTCCCGGCCCGGTGCTGATCGATATTACCAAGAACGCACAGGTACAAAAGTTTGACTATCCCGGCTACGAAAAATGCAAGTTCATTCGCAGTTACCGGCCCAAGCCTTTTGTACGCAAAGAATACATTGCTGAAGCGGCGAAACTGATCAACGAAGCAAAAAAGCCTTTCGTGATTTTTGGCCAGGGTGTGATCCTGGGAAAGGCCGAAAAAGAATTCAAAGCCTTTATTGAAAAAGCCGGCATTCCCGCCGCCTGGACCATCCTCGGTTTAAGTGCCCTGCCTTCCGATCACCCGCTGAACGTAGGCATGCTGGGCATGCACGGCAACTATGCGCCCAATGTGCTGACCAACGAATGTGATGTACTCATCGCTGTTGGGATGCGCTTTGATGACCGGGTAACCGGAAGATTGGATAAATACGCCAAGCAGGCAAGGGTCATTCACCTTGATATTGACCCGGCTGAAATAGACAAGAACGTGAAAACAACCGTTCCGGTTTGGGGCGATTGCAAAGAAACCCTGCCCTTGCTCACCGAATTGGTGGAGTTCCGCAACCACGCAGCCTGGCTGCAGCGCTTTAAAGAACTGGAAGGGGAAGAAGTGGCGCAGTGTATTTTCCCCGAGTTGAATCCCGATACCGAGCAGATGACCATGGGAGAGGTGATCAAGCACCTGAATACCCTGACAGGTGGGGAAGCCGTACTGGTAACCGATGTGGGACAACACCAGATGGTGACCTGCCGCTACGCTAAATTCAATGCATCCAACAGCAACATTACCTCCGGTGGATTGGGCACCATGGGTTTTGCCCTGCCGGCTGCCATCGGTGCCAAATTTGGTGCACCGCAACGAACAGTTGTTGCCATCATCGGCGACGGCGGTTTCCAGATGACCATCCAGGAACTGGGCACCATTATGCAAACCGGCATCAATGTAAAAATTCTCATCCTGAACAATGAATTTCTGGGCATGGTGCGACAGTGGCAGGAACTTTTTCACGGAAAGCGCTACTCGTTTGTAAACATCGAAAGCCCCGATTTTGTACAGGTGGCGAAAGGTTACCGCATTGCCGGCAAACGCATCTCTGAACGAGAAGAATTAAAAGGTGCGTTGCAGGAAATGCTGGCGCACAACGGCTCTTACCTGCTGGAAGTAATGGTGGGCAAAGAGAACAATGTGTTCCCGATGGTAGAAGCCGGAACCAGTGTCAGCGAAATACGTCTTAAATAATCGGCCATGCAGAAACAGGAATTTACCATAACAGTTTATACAGAAAATACCATCGGTTTGCTGAACCGCATTGCGATCATTTTCTCCCGCCGCAAGATCAATATCGAAAGCATGAATACCTCGCCTTCGGAGATCGACGGTATCCACCGGTTTACCATCGTGATTGTTGAAACCGAAGAAGTGGTGCGCAAGTTGGTGCGGCAGATCGAAAAGCAGGTGGAAGTTTTAAAAGCCTATTTCAACACCGGCGACGAGATCGTATGGCAGGAATTGGCGCTGTACAAAGTGCCCACCGACGAAATAGCGGAGAAAGTAAAAGTAGAACGCCTGCTGCGTGAATTTGGTGCCCGTGCCGTGGTAATTCGCAAGGACTACACCATTTTTGAAACCACCGGTCACCGCGAGGAAACCGACCGGCTGATCAAAGTGTTGGAACCGTATGGCCTGATTGAATTTGTGCGCAGTGCCCGTGTCGCCATCATCAAAAACAGCAATGGCTTCCACGAAAAGCTCAAAGAGTTTGAAGCGTTGAACCCGGGCTTCGAACTGGTGACCAACGAATTCCTGAACAAGCAGGAAGAGGTCTTCGATATGTAGAGAGAAGCTGCGAGCTGTTAGCTACCAGCTTCGAGTCCTTTGGCTCAAAGCTCATGGCTCGTGGCTCACAGCTTTCACAACAACTATTCATCATCAACAAAAAATAAGAACAATGGCAAAATTAAATTTCGGTGGTGTGGAAGAGAATGTAGTGACTCGAGAAGAGTTCCCGCTTTCCAAAGCACAACAGGTGTTACAAAACGAAGTGGTAGCTGTTATCGGCTATGGCGTGCAGGGCCCCGGCCAGGCATTGAACCAAAAAGAAAACGGCATTAACGTTATTGTTGGCCAGCGCAAAGATTCAAAGTCGTGGGACAAAGCAGTACGCGATGGTTTTGTGCCCGGCGAAACCCTGTTTGAAATTGAGGAAGCCCTGGAACGCGGCACCATCATCTGCTACCTGTTGAGCGATGCGGCCCAGATTGCCCTGTGGCCTACGGTAAAAAAACATTTAACCCCCGGCAAAGCCCTGTATTTCTCTCATGGCTTTGGCATTACGTATAACGATCAAACCGGTATTGTGCCGCCTCCGGATGTAGACGTATTTCTGGTGGCACCAAAAGGCTCCGGCACTTCGCTGCGCCGCATGTTCCTGCAGGGCCGTGGCCTCAACAGCAGCTACGCTATCTTCCAGGATGCAACTGGCCGTGCTTTCGACCGCGTAGTAGCGCTGGGCATTGCCATCGGCAGCGGCTACCTGTTTGAGACCAACTTTAAAAAAGAAGTATACTCCGATCTTACCGGCGAACGCGGAACCCTGATGGGTGCCATACAGGGCATTTTTGCTGCGCAGTACGATGTGTTGCGTTCCAAAGGGCACTCGCCATCGGAAGCCTTTAACGAAACAGTGGAAGAGCTCACGCAATCCCTGATGCCATTAGTTGCCGAAAACGGCATGGACTGGATGTATGCCAACTGCTCTACCACGGCTCAACGCGGTGCGCTGGACTGGTGGAAAAAATTCCGTGATGCCACAGCACCTGTATTTAAAGAACTGTATGAAAGCGTTGCCGAAGGCAAAGAAGCTGCCCGTTCTATCGAAAGCAATTCCAAGTCCGACTACCGTGCCGGCCTGGAAGAAGAGCTGAAAGAACTGCGGGAAAGCGAATTGTGGCAAGCCGGTAAAACCGTTCGCAGCCTGCGTCCGGAAAACCAAAAACCAGCCGAGCAGAAACCGGCCACCAGCAATGAGCAAAGACACCAGAAAGTAAAATTCACGTCACCTCTTTACCGTGATTAATACAACATCCACGATACCGGAACTGGATTACCAAAAAGCCGTTGAACGACTAAAGCCGGTGGTGAACAAAACACCACTGGCTTATAGTCATAACCTGTCGCGGCGCTTTGGCTGCGAGGTGTACCTGAAGCGGGAAGACCTGCAGGTGGTACGGTCGTATAAATTACGCGGTGCTTACAACCTGATGAGTAGCTTGCCGGCAGAGCAGGTGCAGAAAGGTGTGGTTTGCGCCAGTGCCGGTAACCATGCACAGGGCTTTGCTTTTTCGTGCAAAAAATTACGGGTGAAGGGCACCGTTTTTATGCCCGTCATTACCCCGCAGCAAAAAGTACAGCAGACGAAATTGTTTGGTGAAGACTTTATCGACATCCGGCTCGTTGGTGATACGTTTGATGATTGCGCGGTTGCGGCCAAAGAGTTTACCGCACAAAACAACCTGACGTTCATTCCGCCGTTTGATCATATCCGTATCATCGAAGGCCAATCCACCGTTGGCGTGGAAATATTGGAAGCGCAGGACAATATCGACTTTGTTTTTATGCCTGTTGGCGGTGGCGGACTGGCTGCCGGCGTAGGCTCTTATTTTAAAACCTTTTCTCCCAAAACAACCCTGGTAGGATTGGAGCCGCAAGGTGCACCTTCCATGCAGGCTGCTTTTGATGCCGGGCAACCGGTGGCGTTGGAAAACATTGAGCGGTTTGTAGATGGCGCCGCCGTTAAGCGGGTGGGTGACCTGAACTATGCCATCTGCAAAGAAGTGTTGGACCAGGTTCAACTGGTGCCCGAAGGAAAAGTGTGCACCACCATCCTGAAATTGTACAACGAAGAAGCCATCGTAGTAGAACCGGCCGGTGCACTTTCCATTGCGGCACTGGATCTTTTTGCCGAACAGATCAAGGGCAAGAAGGTCGTCTGCATTATCAGTGGCGGCAACAACGATATCGACCGCATGCAGGAGATCAAAGAAAGGTCGCTGCAATACGAAGGCCTCAAGCATTATTTTCTTATCCGCTTTGCTCAGCGGCCTGGTGCGCTAAAGGAATTTGTTAACCATGTGCTGGGACCAACTGATGACATTACACGCTTTGAGTACATGCAAAAGCACAACAAAGAAACCGGCCCGGCGCTGGTAGGCGTGGAACTCAAATCAAGGGAAGACTATGACACGCTTCTCGCTAATTTGAGTAAGTACAAATTCAGCTACACAGAGCTGAATAAAGACGACAACTTGTTTGGTTACCTGGTGTAGTACGATGCAGCAGTCCTAACTCTTTCAAACAAATAAAAAAAGAGCCCTTTGCAAAAGAGCTCTTTTCTGTTTATACAATAACGGTACTATTTCGTTTCCCGCTTGCCCGTAAAGCTATCTCCCTGGTAATCGATCTGCAGGTCAGTTACTTTGTTTTCGCTGTTGCGGCGAAAGGTGAACAAGGCTTCGCCATTAGCGGCATCAAACACGTCTTTTTTGTCTTTTACCGGCGTTAGAAAACCGCTGTATTCACCACCAAAAAAATAAAGCTTGCCTTCTTTAACGCTAACGGTCATATAGTCGAAGGGTAGCCCTTCGTACTTGTATTTACCAATATAGGTAGCGCTGTCTGAAATTTCGAAAACCGGTCCGCTGCTGGAAGGCGTTGATGTTTGCGCTGCAGCATCCAAGGTGCCAAGGCAAATGGCGAGCAAGGCTAATAAAACTGTCTTTTTCATATGTTATAACGAGGGATTATTGAACCGACAATATATAGGTTTCCGGTTATATTTTACCGATTTAGTTTTTGACAACTGGCTGCAAGGCCAGTACCAGCGCTCCTGGCAGTCGTTGACATGTTGGTTTTTCGTGATACAAGGCGTAAAGGAGTTGGTTTTTCCTCTTTTGATTTACAAGCGGTAATACGCAACCGTTTTTTACATCTGACTAGGCTTGATAAGACAGATCAAGTCCTCGTCTTTGTTAACGCCATAATAGGTGGCATCTTCCGGGCTGAATAGCGTATTGTGTGGAACAATATTCAACCGGAAACCAGTATCTGTAAAACCCTGTAACAAGTCTCTTTCACTGAAGATCCGGACGTGGTCTTCCTGCCCGTAATACAACAATCGCAATTCGTCGGTGTTAATGCCTTCGTCTTCAAAATTGCGCTGCAACAATTTTGAAAAAGGCGTTTGCATAATGGCCACACCGTTTGGTTTTAAAACCCTGTATAAGCCTGCCAATGCTTTTTTATAGTCGGGAATATGCTCGAGGATATGATTAAAAATGAGGAAATCAAATGTAGCTTCTTTGTAGGGGATCGAGGTGGCATCCATCTGCTGTATGCTGTCGTCGGAAGGGAACAAGTCCGCTTTTACATACATGGCAGGCGAAAGGCTTTCAATCTTTTTTGAAAGGTGATACTCCGGTGCAAAATGCAGCACATTGCCGCCTTTGATCCTATGCCAAAGCGAAAGTTTGTCGAAGTACATAAACAGGTGTCTTTCCCTGTCAAAGCATTCGCAATACGGACAATAAAAATTATCAATATCGCTTCCCATTTCCTGGAGCTTTTGAAACCAGGGACTGACGTTTTTCGATCCGCCGAGGTAGGGAAGAAAGTAGTTGAACGTTTGCTTGCAGATATAGCATTTTCGTTTCGTGCCCTTTTTATTCAGGATCGTTTCAATTTTTTGAAACGGTTTGCGCAAAGAAGAATTTTCCATTAAAAGCAGTTTTCATTTTTATTGCCGAAAAGGTGTTCGCTCCAAAAGCTCGTTCCGTTTTGCTGATTCATTTCAGTACGAAGAAGGCTTTCTCCGGCGATCATCGGTCCGCACCAGGTTGTTTTCGTTGTAAGATAAGGCTTGTGGCCAATTTTCAAAATCGCGGCGTTTTGCGCAGAATCGATAGAAGTGAGATTCAGCCTTAAAAGACGAATGCCGCTATAATGTGTTTTCAATTTGTTGTGGTAGAACAAAATATTCCTGACTACATTTCGTAACAAAGATTAATAACCCTAAAAAGCATTGCCCGGTAAAAATATGATAACATGCTTTCACCAGGCAATGCGTTTACAAACAGGTCAACGCTTATTTTTCAAGCACCATTTTTCGTACTGTTTTAATTCTATCAACCAGTAGCTCGCAGAAATAAATGCCGTTTCGCCAGGCTTGCCCCTCGATGCTGAGTTCCCGCGGCCCGGCGTTTTCATTGCCCCGGTAGATCTTTTTCACCACGGCTCCTTTTTCATCGTAGATCGTCACCACAACATTTGCGGGTTTATCCAGTTGATAACGCAACTGAAAGCTGCCGGCAAATGGATTGGGAACCGTTTGCAGATTAAGCGACGACAATCCTTCGGTAGCCTCATTATCCACAACCTTTGCTGTAACCAGGTTGCCAGCTTTTTCTACCACATAGGGGCGCATCATTTCGTGATCTTCATGCGAAAGAATGTGGCAGTGCCAGACATATTTTCCGGCTAGGTCAAACTTGGCAATCACCCGCAATACTTCGCCAGGATAGCTGATGTAGGTATCTTTCCAGCCGGCCTCACTGGCATCTGCCGTTTGGGGCTGGCCCTGGAAACGGATGCCAGAGGGTTGGCCCGTTACCAAGTCAACATTGGCCCGGAACTTTTGTCGGTTCACAAGCTGCATAGTCACCATGTGCAAGTGCACCGGGTGCGCATCGGGAGTGAGGTTGTAAATTTCCCACACCTCCGTGTCGTTTTGCTTTACGATTTCCGTTACCGGATCTTCAAAACTTTTGGTTCCTTCTTCCACAGTTCCCAGCATTGGTTTCAGCCGGCCCATTTCATCGGACCCTTCAAATAAAATAAGCTTCCGCGGCGGCAATACTGTTTGCAACGGTGCGATGGAAGGCCGCAGATTGGCCGGTAAACTGGTCATGGCAATAGCCGTATTCAAAGGCTTACTCACCCTGAACGCCATGATCTGGCCCGTGGTGGCCGGGTCGGGCGGCGTGCCTTTGGGGAAAGGTGTTTTGGCGTTATTCTGCAGGATGATGGTCTTCCCCCACAAACCCGGGTTTGAAAAATCAAGCACAACATCTTTTCGTTCGCCGGGAGCCAGGAGCAGGTTGTTGGTGGTAAATGGTGCCCGGAGTAGACCATTGTCTGAACCGATCTGCACAAATTTTAAGCTGCCGGGAAAATTCAGGTTGTAAAAGCGGGAGTCGGAGCCATTGAGCAAGCGAAAACGGTACATGCGGGGTTCCACTTCCAGTACCGGCCAGGCTTTTCCATTGACAAGAATGACATCGCCAAACATTTCCGGCATGATGCTGTTGTCGTCACCACCCATCGCATGCGGTATGGCTGGGTAATGTAATTGCCCGTCTTCGGTAAAAATGCGGTCCTGAATGGCAAGCCCCAGGTCGTACGGTGGCTTTGGCAACTGGTTGGCGTTTTGCAGGGCCATTTCATTTTCATCGGTCACCAGGTAAAAGCCTGCCAACCCTGCATACACGTTCAGCCGTGTAATGCCCAGCGCATGATCGTGGTACCAGATAGTGGCCGCTTCCTGGTCATTAGCATAGTGGTAAACCTGCTTGACAAAATCTAGTCCTGTGAGAGAAAAGTTGGGTGTGAACCAGGCATCGGGCAGACCGTCGCTGGCCGACTCGGTATGGCCGCCGTGCAGGTGGGTGACGAGCGGTACACCCAGTTTTTGGTAATCATCCTTTCCTTTAAGGGCCCAGTGCAAACTGGGGTCGATAGGCAAGAGGTGAGGCAGCGGCGTGCTGCCATTGGTTAACTGGTTTTTCCAGAGAATGTCAACGGGCTTGCCCTTTTTTGCCAGGATGGTAGGACCGGGGTAAGTGCCGTTGTAACCCCAGACAGTGGTGAGCAAGGGTTGTTTTGTGACGGGGTTCACCAGTCCGAGGTCTTGCCGGAATTGGGTAGCGGCAATTGAATAGTTGCCGCCATTGCGTGCATCCAGTGCAGCGGGAACGGGCAAGGGGTTTACAAATTTTGGCTGCGTCTTTGGATCGAGCAGCGGTTGCGCCACGGCACTGGTAAAAAGCAGTTCAAGTGCAACAAGACAAATTGATGCATGATGCCTTTTCATAAACAGCATTTTAAGGTGAGAAAATGATAATGCTTTCACAGCATGCGGTGGGGGATTTTCCAGGGGAAAGGAAAAAGGCGTAATGCGGGTGGCGAAAGATCGGGTGGACCCGGAAATTTCATCCTGATGGCTTCTCCGTGAAGCCAGGTTCCAGCGAAACATTTCGGGAAACCTGGATCAAGGTAGTGCCTTCTGAAAAAGGTTGTGGTGAGCAGAATCAGCGGGTGTTTTGATTGTTCTCAGAAGGTGTGGTATGGCAAAAATTGCCTTACACTGTTTATAAAATGGAATGGACAGTTGCCAGATGAAATGGTAGCATACCTCCAAAAAAGTTCTTAGCGGTTCCGCTTATTACCGGTGAAAATGAATGCACCTTGATGGGAAATTCAAGTGCTTTAATTCGAGTTCAAACTGTTCCTCTTGCTGTAAAAGAGTGCCTGAGCATTGCCGTTATTTGAATTTTACTGCAAATATGTTCTGAAAGGAAAGTAAAAAGGCGTCGTTATAAATGAAGGCTCATAGTCGCAAAATTTGATTTGGAACGACTGGCTGAAAGATGGCGAATAATGGGCAGCAAGGGCATGAGTGAACCTAAAGTGGAGAGTTTTCCTTCAACCCGCTTTTACAAAAATATCTGGTTGTGTGCAAACGCCTGTCAAGCCTTAGGCCGAAGCTTTTTTACGTTTTGTCACTTTGGTTGATTTGTTGCTAATTTTCTTTACTTTCTCCTTAGCCTTGTAATCACGGATGTATTCACTGATGGCCGCTCTGTCGTAATCTGTCAATGGTTTGCTTTCAATAATAAAGTCTACGCCTTTCGGTTCTTTTATGTGTCCCATTGTTTTAGCTTTTAAAGTATTTGTCAATCAAATTCTGTGCAGTATGTGTAGGTATAAGCATTCTTTGTCCTCGAAACTGCACAGCGCCTAACGTTTTTTCATCATGTGGAATCAGCCTTGTCTTTGCGTCAAATGCAACAAAGCCATCAAAACCCCGCTGAAAAGAAAGTTGAGACGCAAATGCCACCAGGTTTCCGGGAACACCTTCATAAAGTTTGTTTTTGCCGATATTTAATGGTGCACTTTCGACAAGATTCATAAAAACGTGGTCAGTTTCAATTGTCAGGCTTAATAAACCCTGGATGATTTCCGGGCTGCTTGAAAATAATGAGTTTGTAAACCTCTTTTGTATTGTCATCAAGCTCTTTTTTCCAATTGAAGTTCCAGCCGCTCTTCTTCGACAATTGTTTTAGGTCAGGTTTTGTCAACCGAATAACATCAGTTGTAAAACTGTCACCAGAAATTGTGTTTTGGATAGAATTTGTTAACCGGTCGATAAGGAAATCCAGGTATATTTTTCTTTGTCTTGCCACCGAACGAAAATACTAAAATGGCAAGTGTCTGCCGAAAGCGCTTTGCCTGAACCTGCTAATTACCCCTATAAGCATATCTTTGTTTCTTTATTTTCTGGTTGTATAGTTGCTCCTTCTGAAAGTTCAATAAGAACGATTGGAACGAAACACGCTGCAGCCATGCATAAATTCTATAAACTTTAAATTTAATTGTATGCCGAAAAAGACAGCTGAACCGAAGAAGAATAAGCCTACGAAAAAGAAAAGTTCAGCGCAGAAGAAAGCGGACCCAAAGAAAAAAGCACGCTAAGTTCAAAAAACAGAGAAGCCCGGATCACAACTCCGGGCTTTTTTTTACGTCTTTGCCGAAGTTTGGTGTCTGACTTCTGGCACCAAGTTTCCGGTCGATTTCTTTCTTTCTCGCCAGTACGAGTTTTTTGATAAGGGCTTCCGGAAGAGGATTGTCTGCCGTGAACCTAATGACTGTAGATGAATTGTCGAAGCCTGTCATTTCCTTGCGCAGTTCATTCATCACATTGCCCTCCATGATAAAAAAGGAAAAATGCGTTTTTGACAATCTGAATCCGACGGCTCTCTTGCCACGATAATAAAAGAAGGGCACGCCACGACTTAACCGCTCTTCTGCACCAGGAAGTAGTTGAAGGATCTGCTGGCGTAAAAAACGTAATGCCTTTTGCTCATCACCAGCCACGGTTGCGATATATTTTGTGACGTCGTTTTCCATCGTTAAAAGCTCAGTTTTGGCTGTATTGATTTTCGTCCGTTTTTAGAGATTTTTTCGGTTCTTCTCATGAACTCGGTAGAACATGCCAGGTGACGGGAAGAATTTAGATCAACCGGTTCAGGAATTCAAACGTTGGGTAGTCTTTGAATTCTGAGCCAAAGTGACCTTCATCCATGATAATTAATTTGCCACCCAATTGATCAAATAACATTCGCCCTTGTTTGTCGTCACAGCCATAAGGAACGTTTATAGAATTTATAAAGATCAATTCAGCTGCATTTGACCTGATCTTTTCCCAGTTATACGTTTCTTGCAATACGGGCTCATCCGCGGTATTTGGTGGCGTCAGGTAACCAGCCACTAAAATGGCTTTTTCTACTTTCGTTTCAATAGTTTCCATTATACTCAATAGCAAGGGGGCGCCGCCCGAATGGCCAATTAAGATGGTGTCAGGTGTAAAGTCAAGACCGGCTAAAACTTTCGGGAGAAACGTTTCAATCGGTTCCATATTTAAGTCAGGAAAATAAGGACGTGTAACGTCGTGCCCTTTCTTTGTCAATTCAGTTGCCAGCCATGGATACCAACACACATCCGGATTTGCGCCGGTGCCATGAAAGATAATTACTTTACCCATAAACTTATTTTGTGTGATTCGCTTCTCCTACAATATCAACTCCGGCCGAAAGGAACCTGTGGTATTTGCAAAAGGACAGCTTCAAATAACCACAAAAGCAAAAAAGCGATTTTTAATTGTGTGCTCATTCATTCCGCTGCAAGTTAAGAAACACGCTAGTTGTGCATTCGTTTTATGGCATTAAAAAACGCCCCTTTTCAGGGCGTTTTTTAATACAACTTTTGTTGCCTCATTCTATTAACCAATCCGTGTAAATGTCAGCAGTATTCGATCGTACTATGTACTTGTCGTACTCTTTGCCAAGACTGCTCAATTTTGCACCTGCAGCTTTACCGAGTTCAGTCGCTGTACCGTCGTTATTGAAGTACTTGTCTCTGACAGCTTCACTATCAAACATGAGAATAAAACCCATACTGCTCGAATCTTGTCCGCGCAAACGTTTTGTTAGATACATCTTCAGGCCAGGAAAAGCTTTTTCATAAGCAGGTATTACCGTAGTCTTGTTAAACTTTACAAAGTCTTCCATCGTTACACCTTCCTTTAACGTAGGGGTAGCACTGTGTACACTGATCAGGCTTCCTTTGTGTACCGTTTGACTAAAAGAGAAAAGGGACAATAGGGCAAAAGCGAGGCATAAGAATCCTTTTTTCATTGTTGTTTTATTTGGCGGTAAAAAATACAGGTTTATATGATCTTACCTGGCAACCGCTGCTCTTTTGACGCCGACAGTTGGTTTGGTGTAACCAATATAAATAAACGTTTATTGATATTCATAATCGTTTATAAATGTTTTTGCATAAAAAAATCCCGCCTTTCGGCGGGATGTACAACTAAAAACAACCAGTATCTATTCTTTAGGCGATCAGCACCGCAGAGCGGTCTTTGCTTTCCAAAACAGTGGGTCTTGCCATCAGGTATTCATCCACCGCCCGGGCACATTCGCGGCCTTCGGAGATGGCCCAAACGACCAGCGATTGCCCGCGGCGCATGTCACCGGCGGCAAATACTTTTGGGATGTTAGTTTTGTAAACGCCTTCGGGTGCCCTTACGTTTCCGCGTTCATCCTTTTCCACGTCCAGCTCCGCTAACAAGCCCTCGTGCTGCGGGTGTACAAAACCCATGGCCAACAGGCTTAGTTCACAGGGAATCTCCCGTTCAGAGCCAGCCTTTTCCACAAACGCCGGTCTTCCGTCAGCGCCTGTTTTCCATTCCAGGTCAACGATCTTCAGGGCTTTGAGGTTGCCGTTTTCATCGCCAACAAATTCCTTGGTGGCTACAGCCCAATGCCGCTCAGCACCTTCTTCATGCGAAGAAGTGAATTTTTCGATCATGGGGTAGGAGGGCCATGGCATCTGTGGCGTTCGCTCTTTGGGCGGACGGGGCAAGAGTTCGAATTGCGTGACCGAGGCAGCGCCATGACGGTTGGATGTGCCCACGCAGTCGCTGCCGGTATCACCGCCGCCAATCACCACTACGTTTTTGGCTGTGGCGAAAATGTCTTCTTCGTTAAAGACTTCGTTGCCTACCCGCTTGTTTTGCTGCGTCAAAAAATCCATCGCAAAATGTACGCCTTTCAGGTGGCGGCCCGGTATATCGAGGTTGCGGGGGATGGTGGAGCCACCGGCGAGCACCACCGCGTTAAATTCACGCAGGATATCGTTGATGGAAACGTTCACGCCTACGTTGGCATTGCAGCGGAATTGAACGCCTTCTTCTTCCAGCAAGGATATCCGTCTTTCTACCACCCACTTCTCCAGCTTAAAATCGGGTATGCCGTACCGTAAGAGGCCACCCGGTTGCGCCGCCCGTTCAAAAACTGTAACGGAATGGCCGGCATAATTCAATTGTGCCGCTGCGGCAAGGCCTGCAGGACCGGAGCCGATCACCGCTACTTTTTTCCCTGTACGGCTCGACGGTTTGTATGGCTTTACAAAGCCTTTATCAAAGGCGATCTCGATAATGTGTTTTTCAATTTCTTCAATGGCCACCGGTGGCTGGTTGATGCCCAGCACACAGGCGCTTTCGCAAGGCGCCGGGCAAATACGGCCTGTAAACTCAGGGAAGTTGTTGGTGGACGAAAGAATGCTGTAGGCTTCTTCCCAGTCCTGGCGGTACACGGCATCGTTAAACTCGGGAATGATGTTGCCTAAAGGGCAGCCGCTGTGGCAAAACGGGATGCCGCAATTCATGCAGCGGGCTGCCTGATGGTTAAGTTCCTCATCGCCGTAGCGCTGCACAAATTCCTTGTAATCGTGCACCCTTTCAGCCGCCGGCCGCTTGGCCGGTTGCTCCCTGGTAAATTCTAAAAAACCGGTAACCTTACCCATTGTGTATGTTTATGGTTTGTCGTTTGTTGTTTGTAGTTGTTGACAGTTGGCGATAGGCATTCCATATCTGGGAGATATGGAATGTCTAGCTGGCTATGCCTTACAGCGTATGCACCGCCTCCCGCTTTGAAAGCAACACTTTTTTGTAATCTCTTGGAAATACCTTGACAAAGTTTTTCAACTGGTTGTCAAAATCGTCCAGCACAAATTGGGCAACGGTGCTGCCGGTATATTGGTAATGCGCTTCAATCATGGCCCGCAATTCAGCGGCTTCGCCAGCTTCAACCGGATCAAGATCTACCATCTCCTTGTTGCAAAGCGTGGCAAATACGCCTTTTACATCGTATACATAGGCAATGCCGCCGCTCATGCCGGCCGCAAAGTTTCGCCCGGTGTTACCCAGGATTACCACGCGACCGCCGGTCATGTACTCACAGCCATGGTCACCCACACCTTCCACTACCGCGTTGGCGCCGGAGTTGCGTACGCAAAAGCGTTCGCCGGCCTTGCCGCGGATAAAGGCATTGCCCGATGTAGCGCCGTAAAAAGCTACGTTACCGATGATGATGTTTTCTTCGGGAACAAAGCTGGCGGCTGCCGATGGATAAGCGATCAGCCTGGCACCGGACAAACCCTTGCCAAAATAATCGTTGGCATCACCTTCCAATTCCAGCGTAACGCCTTTGGTATTAAAGGCGCCAAAACTTTGGCCTGCCGTACCGGTAAACTTGAAATGAATGGTATCATCGGGCAATCCCTGTGTGCCGTATTTCTTTGAGATTTCGTTGGAGACAATCGTGCCGATGGTGCGGTCGATATTGAGTATATGAAAGGTGCCGCTTACGTTTTCACCCTTTTCCAGGGCAGGTTTGGCGGCTTCCAATAATTCCCAATCCAGCACTTTGTCAATGCCGTGATCCTGCTCCTGTTGCTTGTACAAACCGGTATAGAGCGAACCGGGTTCTTTAAACAGGATAGGCGAAAGATCGAGCTTGCTGTATTTCCAATGCTTGATATCGGGTTTTGCTTCCAGGCAGTCTACCTGTCCCACCATTTCATTTACGGTGCGGAAGCCCAGTTCGGCCATGATCTCGCGGAATTCCTGCACTACCATGTTGAAATAATTCACAACGTGGTCGGCATCGCCGTTAAAGCGTGCCCGCAGCTCGGGGTTTTGCGTAGCAATACCAACAGGACAGGTATTCTCATGACACTTGCGCATCATGATGCAGCCTTCCACTACTAGTGCAGCCGTGGCAATGCCCCATTCTTCGGCTCCCAGCAAGGTGGCAATGGCAATATCGCGGCCTGTACGCAACTGGCCGTCGCTTTGCACCACCACGCGGTTGCGCAGCTTGTTTTTTACAAGTGTTTGGTGCGTTTCGGCAAGACCCAATTCCCAAGGCAAGCCTGCATGCTTAATGGACGATTGCGGTGAGGCGCCGGTACCGCCATCATGACCCGCGATGAGCACCACATCGGCCTTTGCTTTTACCACGCCGGCAGCAATGGTTCCTACGCCGGCTTTTGATACCAGCTTAACGGAAATGCGTGCCTGCCGGTTGGCATTCTTTAAATCAAAAATGAGTTGTGCCAGGTCTTCAATGGAATAAATATCGTGGTGCGGCGGCGGCGAAATAAGGCCTACACCCGGCGTGGCGTGGCGCACCTTACCGATCCACTCATCCACTTTGTGACCGGGCAGCTGACCGCCTTCACCCGGCTTGGCACCCTGCGCCATTTTTATCTGCAGCTCGTCAGCCATGGTAAGGTAGTAGCTGGTTACGCCAAACCGTGCGGACGCCACCTGCTTGATGGCCGATCGCATGCTGTCGCCATTGGGCAGCGGCTGGTAACGCATCTCGTCTTCACCGCCTTCACCCGTATTGCTTTTGGCACCAATTCGGTTCATGGCAATGGCCAGCGTGCTATGGGCTTCATGCGAAATCGAGCCAAAGCTCATGGCGCCGGTGGCAAAACGTTTAAGGATAGCCGTTGCCGGTTCCACTTCATCAATGGAAATGGAAGAGCGGTTGCGCTTGAACTGGAATAGACTGCGCAGTGTGCAGGCTTTCTGATCCTGTTCGTTCACCAGCTTCGAATACTTTTTGAACGTGGCGTAGTCGTTCCGGCTGGTGGCGTATTGCAGCAGGTGAATGGTTTGCGGATTAAACAGGTGGGCTTCCCCTTTGCGCTTCCATTGGTAGATGCCGCCAACAGGCAGGCGCTCAAACGGAAGGCTTTTTTTGGTAAATGCAAATTGGTGTTTTGCCAGCGTTTCCCTGGCAATTTCATCCAGCCCCATGCCCTCGATGCGGGAAATGGCACCGGTGAAATACTGGTCTACAACGGCCTTGTTGATACCGATGATCTCAAAGATCTGCGCACCCTGGTACGATTGCAGAGTGGAGATCCCCATTTTAGAAAACACTTTTAGCAAGCCATCGTTAACCGCTTTGATATAGTTTTTGCGCAGCGCTTCTTCTTCGTACGCCACACCTTTCAGCAAACTGCTGTTCTTTAAATCTTTTATTGAGTGCAGGGCGAGGTAGGGATTGATAGCCGTGGCACCAAAGCCAATAAGGCAGGCAAAATGGTGCACTTCCCACACATCGCCGGCTTCCACTACAATGCCCACTTGTCCGCGCAGGCCTTTGCGGATCAGGTGATGGTGCACGGCCGCCGTTGCCAGTAGCGAAGGGATCGGTGCGTGTTCGCTGTCAATGGCACGGTCGGACAGGATCAGTACTTCAAAGCCATCTTCCACCGCATCCACTGCGTAGCGGCAAAGGCGTTCCAGTCCCCGCTTTAACGAACCCGGTTTGCCATCGGCACGGAAGTAGGCCTGCAATGTTTTTGCCTGGAAGATACCGGTATCAATGCTGCGGATCTTTTCCAATTCGTAATTGGTTAATACGGGATGCTTCAGTGCTACACTGTGACAAGCCAGGGGGTCTTCCTGCAGCAGGTTGCCGTTGTTGCCCACAAAGGTGGCCAGCGACATGACCATGCGTTCGCGAATGGGATCGATAGGCGGGTTGGTCACCTGCGCAAACAATTGCTTGAAGTAGGATGAAAGATGTTGGGGCTGATCGCTCAACACAGCCAGTGGTACATCAGACCCCATGGAGCCGATCGGCTCTTTGCCATCGATGGCCATGGGTGCAATGATCACCTCCAGGTCTTCTTTTGTATAGCCAAATCCTTTCTGGTACTGGAACACCTGCTCGTGGTGCAGGTCGGTGAACATCACCCTTGGCTCGGGCAGTTCTTCCAGGCGGATCTTGTACCTATTCAGCCACTCGGCATACGGCTTTTGCGAGCAGATGCTTTGCTTTAATTCATCATCAGAAATAATGCGTCCCTGCTCCAGGTCTACCACGAACATTTTGCCCGGCTGCAAGCGTCCCTGCTCTTTAATCAAGCGTGGGTCGATGGGCAGGGCACCGGTTTCAGAGGCCATGATCACCCGGTCGTCGGTGGTAACGCAATAGCGGGAAGGACGAAGGCCGTTGCGGTCAAGTGTGGCGCCAATGACTTTTCCATCGGTAAAGGAAATAGAGGCGGGTCCGTCCCAGGGCTCCATAAACGAAGCATGAAACTCGTAAAACGCTTTTTTCACCGGGTCCATCAGGTCGTTGTCGTCCCAGGCTTCCGGTATCAGCATCATCATCACATGGGGCAGGGAGCGGCCGCAAAGTGTCAGCAATTCCACCATGTTATCCAGGCAGGCACTGTCCGACTGGCCACCCGTAACAATGGGTGTCAGCAGGTCAATTTCTTCCTTGGTAAAATAGTTGGACGTGAAGTTTTTTTCGCTGGTCTTCAGCCAATTCAAATTGCCCTGCAGCGTATTGATCTCGCCGTTGTGTGCAATAAAGCGAAAGGGTTGCGCCAGCTTCCACGACGGGAAAGTATTGGTGGCAAAACGCGAATGCACCAGGCCAAAAGCTGATACCACCCGTTTGTTGTTCAGGTCGGGGAAGTAGCCACGAACCTGCAGGCTGGTAAGTTGTCCTTTGTAAACAATGGTCTTGTAAGAAAAGGACGCAATGTAAAAGCCGATGGCGTCTTTTTTTACTGTGTCGGCAACGGTATGCGTGGCATAGTTGCGCAGGAGAAAAAGCTTGCGCTCAAACTCTTCGGGGTTGGTAATGTTGTCGGGACAAGCCACAAATACATGCTCCATTTCCGGTTCAACGGAAAGCGCCGTCAGCCCTACGTCATCGGCGTTTACCGGTACTTTCCGGTACAGTAAAATTTCAAGTCCCAGCTTCTCCGCGCAGCGGTTTAAAATGTCGCGGCATTCTTCCCGCAGGCGAATGTCTTTTGGCAGGAACAACACGCCAACGCCATACCGGCCAAAGGGTGGCAGGTGCACACCCAGCTTCAGGCATTCGTCAAAGAAAAATTCGTGCGGCAACTGCAGCATAATGCCGGCGCCGTCGCCCGAATTGTTCTCGCAGCCACAGGCACCACGGTGCTCCATGTTTTCCAGGATGGTGAGTGCATCGGAGATGTTCTGGTGCGATTTGTTGCCCTTGATATTGGCGACAAAACCAATACCACAGGCATCGTGTTCAAACAGGGGAGAATAGAGTCCATTGTTGCTTGCCGTCATAGCTTGAGTTTAATTCATTAAAAAGGCCCGTAAGACCGAAGCAAGCAACCTGAGTGAAAATAACAAAAAATGCGTCGCTGAGCGTGCTGTTTGGACAAAGGTTTTCATCCCCCGATTTTTTGGCGGTCATAAAATATTTCGCCGCAAATGCAGTGTGGGTAAGGATTTTAGGCCAATGTCAGCCGTATAGCTAAACGGGGACGGTGGCAAAAAAGTCTCGTTGCCCTGATGGTCTGATGGCGCCGGAAAACTAATTTGATGCCTTGTAGAACAGCCCGCGCTGACGCTTGCCTGCTGTATATGATATCTCGAAGCCGGTCGAATGCTTTCGCCTACCTTCACAACACGTCTTTCCTATCTATATATAACCTTATCGCATGAATGCAATCCCAAGTCGCCAGTTAGAGAATTTCAAAAGTGCCGTCGCACTGAAATTCCAGTTGTACAACAGCCTGTTCACGTCGCTGCCGTTTCACCGCATCGAAAAAACAGGCATTATGCTTTCCTTGTTTTTGGCCCACTGCGAAGAAGGTTACAAGAAACGGTGTAGTCCCAGGGAGATCATCGACAAGTTTTTTGAAAAATATACTTCGGTACAGAACGACACTGAAAAGGCGGACCTTCTTTTCCGCTTTATTCAGTATGCCGAGCGGCAGGTGGTGCTGTTTGATGCGCTGGAAGATGCGGCCTTCCGTGAGATCCACGATACCATGGGTGTGGGCACGCTAAAGCACCTGGAGAGCAAAGTGCTGCAGCAAGGCAAAGAAGCGGAACTAATGGAAAAGCTGGACTCGTTTGTGGTGATGCTGGTACTAACGGCGCACCCTACCCAATTTTATCCCGGCTCTGTTTTGGGCATTATCAACGACCTGGCAAAAGCCCTGAAAGAAAACAACACGCCGCTGATCAATTCTTACCTGCAGCAACTGGGTAAAACACCCCTGTTTAAAAAAGAGCGGCCTTCGCCTTACGACGAGGCTATCAGCCTGGTGTGGTACCTGGAGAATGTCTTTTACAATGCGGTGGGAAAGATCATCGCTGCGCTTAAAGAGCAATTCCAGCAAATAGACCTGGCTAAGAATCCGATCATCAAAATGGGTTTCTGGCCCGGCGGCGACAGGGATGGCAACCCGAACGTTTCCACGGCTATTACCCTGAAGGTGGCGCAGGCGCTTCGCTCCAGTATTATCAAATGTTACTACCTGGATGTGCGCCGCTTAAAGCGCCGCCTGACCTTCAAAGGCATTGACACCATTCTTACCGACCTGGAAGCCAAGCTTTATAACAACATTTTTATCCCGGACAACATCACTGACCTGTCGAAAGAAGAGATCCTGCAGCCGATGTTTGCCATCCGGGAGATCCTTGTTTACCAGCACAACGGGCTTTTCCTCAACCTGCTGGATGATTTTATTTACAAGGTGCAGGTCTTTGGGTTGCATTTCGCTTCGCTTGACATCCGGCAGGAGAGTAGTGTGCACGGCAGCGTGCTGGAAGCGGTAGCCGAAGGCGGCGGTCCTTTGCCAAAAGAGTATGCATCTCTTCCGGATGAAGAAAAATGCCGGCTGCTTGTTTCCATTGGGGACGCGGTTGATCCGGATGCGTATGAGGGAGTTGTAAAAGATACCCTGCAGTCCACGGCTGCTGTGGCTACGATACAGCAATTGAACGGGAAAGAAGGCTGCAGTCGTTACATCATCAGCCAGTGCAACAGTGCGCTGAACGTGCTGGAAGTGTACGGTCTTTTCCTGCTCAGTGGCTGGAAGCGGGAATCGCTTGCCGTTGACATTGTGCCCCTTTTTGAAACCATCGACGACCTGAAGGCGGCGTCCGGCATCATGCGGTCGTTATACACCAACGAAGCCTACCGGCAGCATTTGGCCATGCGGGGTAACAAGCAAACCATCATGGTAGGCTTTTCGGACGGTACCAAAGACGGTGGTTATTTTATGGCCAACTGGAGCATCTACAAAGCCAAAACCGAACTGACATCCATCTCGGAAGAATACGGCATTGCCGTGGTGTTTTTCGATGGCCGGGGTGGTCCTCCTGCACGGGGCGGTGGCAAAACGCATAAATATTATGCTTCGATGGGTAACCGCATTGCCATGAAAGAGCTGCAGTTGACCATACAGGGACAAACGGTCAGTTCCAATTTTGGTAACCGCGAGGCGGCGCAGTTCAACATTGAGCAATTGCTGCATGCGGGCATCAGCAACACGCTTTTCCCTGAGCCATCGTTCTCGCTGAACCCGCAGCACCTCCGTACCTTGCAGGACCTGGCCGACCGTAGCTACCAAAGCTACAAGGCCTTAAAAGAGCACCCGCAGTTTCTATCCTACCTGTCGGAGGTAAGCCCGGTAAATTATTACAGCGAGACCAATATCAGCAGCCGGCCGGCCAAGCGGGGGAAAAACTCGCGGCTGTCCTTGTCCGATCTGCGGGCCATTCCGTTTGTCGGCGCCTGGAGCCAGCTTAAGCAAAACGTGCCCGGGTTTTATGGCGTGGGTACGGCGCTGGAGGGTATGGAAAAGGAAGGGAAGCTGGGAGAAGTGGCTGCCATTTACCAGGAGTCGCTTTATTTCCGCACCATTATCGAAAACTGCGAAATGGCGATGAAAAAGTCATTTTTCCCCCTGACAGCATACCTAGCCGAAGACCCTGCCTTTAAAGAGTTGTGGATGGCGATCTATGAAGAATACGAACGAACCCTGAAATACGTGGCCAAGCTTTCGAAGAACAGCGACCTGATGGCCTCTTATCCCGTAGACCAGTTGTCGATCCAGATGCGGGAAAAGATCGTGCTGCCGCTGACAACCATCCAGCAGTATGTATTGGCGATGCTGCGGGAGAACAAGGAGCGTAGCGACCGGGAAGTATTGGAAAGGCTGGTGGTACGGTCTTCTTTTGGAATCATCAACGCCGGAAGAAACTCTGTTTAAATACATTAATAATAAATATATATGTAATAATTCTTCACAATTTTGATTTTTAATTGAATGATAGTGTTTAAAAGCTGAATTTTAGTTTGAAGTGCCTACATTTTTTATGGTTATCCACAATAAATTTTCACATTGTTTTAAAATTTATTTGTTTTTTCTATTTGATTTATTCAACTTAGAGAAAGATTAGCCCGGTAAATGAGTAAAGATTGAGGGAGAAGGGCGAAGGGTGATAGCGGAAAAAGTGAGAGCACAGGTCGTTTTTTCAATTCAGCTATAAACAAAAGGTATTGCTTGCGAACGATGGCTTCTGGAACAAGCCCCGGACGAGCAATACCTTTCTTTTTTTCAATTAAAAACCAGAACAATGTTACGAAAAATTCTCTCCGCAGCCATTGGCATGGCTACCCTTAACACCGCGTTGGCACAAGACAGTACACAGGCTTCTTCGCTGGCAATCAGCGGTTCGGCCGATGTGTATTACAAGTATGATTTCGGAAAAACAAGGGCCAACAACCTGACCTCCTTTACCGCCTCGCACAACAGTTTTGAACTTGGGATGGCTTCCATCAAGTTCGACTACACGGCAGGCAAGGTAGAGATGGTGGCCGACCTGGGTTTTGGCAAACGTGCCCAGGATTTTTCGTATAATGATGACGGCATTCTTGCCGCTGTTAAACAGCTTTATCTGTCCTATGCAGCCAATAGCTGGCTGAAACTCACCGCTGGAAGCTGGGCCACCCATATTGGGTATGAATTGGTGGATGCCTATGCAAACCGTAACTACAGCATGTCGTACATGTTCACCAATGGCCCCTTCTTCCACACGGGTGTAAAGGCGGAGATTGCCACCGGTAAAAGCGGTATCATGATCGGTATCGTCAATCCCACCGATTTTAAGTATGTGCCTGATGGGTACCTGAACAAAAAATTCCTGGTGGCCCAGTACAGCTTTTCGGCCGGCGATGCCTTCAAAGCCTTTTTGAACTATGCCGGCGGGCAGGGGCTCGACACCTCCAAATCGCAGCAGTACGACCTGGCCCTTACCAGTAAGGTCAGCAACAAGTTCAACCTGGCCTTTAACGGCACAGTGGGACGTGTAAATGCGTACACCGGCGACAGCAAGTACGATGGCTACAAAAGCTGGTGGGGAAGTGCCGTGTATGCCAACTTCGATCCCTCTGAAAAACTGGGCTTCACCCTTCGCCAGGAATATTTCAGTGATGGCAGTGGCCTGAAATACGGCGGCCTGGCCGGCGACGGCTCCATCATGGCTACTACGCTTTCCGCTCAATTACGTTCCGGCAACCTCACCCTCATTCCTGAATTCCGCATCGATGCGGCCAACAAAGAGATCTTTTCCAAAAGCAATGGCGTCGCAACCAAATCTGCTGCAAACTTTTTAATCGCTGCCGTCTACCAGTTTTAATCCCATTCATTCATCAAAACTTCTCAACATGAACAAACTCAAATTGAAAAACGTATTGCCCTTTCTTGTACTGGCGGTCATTGCCATTGGCGCCATGTTTGTACCCGCCCTGCCCAATTTCGATGATGGAAAATTCAGCAGTGCTGATATTGCCTGGGTCCTGATCGCATCGGCTCTTGTATTTCTAATGACACCGGGACTGGCTTTCTTCTACGGCGGCATGGTCAACCGTAAGAACGTGCTTTCCACTATGATGAAAAGCGTGGTGGCTGCCGGCGTGGTTGGTGTACTGTGGATCGTGGTGGGCTTTAGCTTGTGCTTCGGCGATAGCATGGGTGGCTTTATCGGTAACCCCGGCACACACCTTTTCTTTAAAGGCGTGGCTTCCGGTGAGCCCTGGTCGCTGGCCACCAGTATTCCCAAGCCGCTGTTCTCCATGTTCCAGCTGATGTTTGCCATTATCACCCCGGGACTGGTGGTTGGTGCCATTGCGGAGCGGATGCGCTTCCAGGCTTACGTTTTATTTACTGTTTTGTTTGGGTTGCTCGTGTATGCACCGCTGGCCCACTGGAGCTGGCACCCTGAAGGGTTCCTCTTTCAAATGGGAGCGCTGGATTTTGCCGGTGGAACCGTAGTGCATATTTCTGCCGGTTGTGCCGCCCTTGCCGGCGCCCTTGTGCTGAAGCGCCGGAAAGCCCACCTGCATGGCCATGCGCATGAGCCGGCCAATATTCCGTATGTTTTGATCGGTACCGGGTTGCTGTGGTTTGGCTGGTTTGGCTTTAACGCCGGCTCTGCCCTCGGTGCCAACGTGCTGGCGGTTTCGGCTTTTGCCACTACCAATACGGCTGCTGCTGCTGCCGGTTTGTCCTGGATGTTCTTTGATGTATTGCGTGGTAAAAAGCCTTCTGTTGTTGGTTTTTGCCTCGGTGCGGTGGTAGGTCTTGTGGCCATTACACCGGCTGCCGGTTTCGTGGCCATTCCGCAAAGCATTTTTATCGGCTTTATTGCTGCCGTTGTTTCCAATGTTGCTGTGCAGATAAAATCCCGCTCTTCGCTGGACGATACCCTGGATGTGTTTCCTTGTCACGGCTTGGGCGGTATGGTAGGCATGCTGCTAACCGGCGTGTTTGCCACCAAAGCGGTGAACGCAGCGGGTGCTGATGGCTGGGCGCTGGGTAATTTTGATTTTTTCCTTACGCAGGCCAAAGCGATGCTGATTGCTGTAGGCTACAGCTTCGCGGTTTCGTTTGTCATCTTTAAGTTCATCAACTTTATCATTCCGCTCCGCGTATCGGGTGAGGAAGAAGAAGCCGGCCTGGATGCCAGTCAGCACGATGAAAAATACGTACAGGGTACCCTGTTAGTGACCACCCAAACCGGTGAGGTGATTGAAAAAGAATCCTTCCGGGAAGAAGTGGAAATGGTGAGCCGGGTACGTACCAATGGAGTGGAGAAGCAAGAAGTTTAGTTTGTTCATTGTTCCATAGCTTGAATGAGAGCCCGCTTGTCTAAGCGGGCTTTTTTTATGGGCAAGGGTTTTTGCAAAAGAGAGCGTTTTGCCAATCGGCAATGGGCAATGTGCAATCTTCTTCGGCAAAAGAAGGATAGCTGGCGAAAAGATAGTTACCTCGATAACGCATAAACTCCTTTTCTCCTTTGCTCCGTGCGAAATTAAACAACACGCTTCAGCGTATTACCTGTAATCAAGGCTCACCTTCGCCGTTCGTTCGAGAAGTAATGATTTCAGGGCTGTGTCCTCCGGTTTCATACGAATCGTTTTTTTCTCTTTCTCCAGCAGGACAGCAATGCTCTCCGGGATGGGAATCTTTTGGTTGATGACCGGTTCAATGACATCGTAAAACTTCACCGGGTGAGCGGTTTCCAAAAAATAACCTTTTGCGTCAGGAGAAGTTGCGAGGTAACGCTGCAGGGAAAGAAAACCAACAGCGCCATGCGGGTCAAGCATGTATCCTGTTTTCGTGTACACATCAGCGATAGTATCCCTGGTCTCTTCATCTGATATGCTGTAGGCGGTGAGCATTTCCGTTAACAAGGGCAGGTTGTTTTGGAACAATTGGAGAATGCGCACAAAATTACTTGGATTGCCCACATCCATGGCATTGGAGATCGTAGCTACGGAAGGCTTTGCACTGTAATTGCCCGTTTGTAAAAACTGCGGCACCGTATCGTTGGCATTGCAGGCTGCAATAAAATGCTGTACAGGTAAGCCCGATGCATGGGCCAGCAAGCCTGCGCAGATATTGCCAAAATTGCCGCTGGGTACCGAGATCACCGGGGCGTTTTCGCCCTTCCATTGTTGGTGTGCAAAGAAATAATACAGTTGCTGCGGCAGCCAGCGGGCCACGTTGATGGAATTGGCGGAAGTAAGAAAAAGTGCTTTTTGTAGGTCTCCATCCATAAAGGCATTTTTCACCAGCCGCTGGCAGTCGTCGAAGCTGCCGTCAATTTCGATGGCCGTTATGTTTTTGCCCAGTGTTGTCAGTTGCACTTCCTGTGTACGGCTTACTTTTCCCGAAGGGTAAAGGATTACCACGTTCACGCCTTCCACCCCATAAAAACCGGCGGCTACAGCGCCACCGGTATCGCCGGATGTGGCCACCAGCACGGTAATCTCCCTGTCGTTGTCTTTTACAAAATGACCAAGGCAACGGCTCATAAACCGGGCACCCACGTCTTTGAATGCCAGTGTTGGTCCATGAAACAATTCCAGCGTAGAAATCGCTTCGGTAACCTGAACAAGCGGAAAAGGGAAATCAACGGTTTGCGAAACGATCGTCTGCAGCTCATTGTCGGAAATGGTATCGCCAACAAAAGGCTTCATTACCGTGTAGGCAATTTCTTCCTTTGGCAGCCCTTTTAAGGCATCGACAAAACCTTTTGGCAACTGCGGAATTTTTTCCGGGAAATACAAGCCTTTGTCAGGCGCCTGTCCCTGGACGGTCGCTTCTTTAAAACTGGCCTGCAGGGATCTATTGCTGGTGCTGTAATACTTCATGTTGTTGTTGATTAAGGCGTGTGCAGCCTTGTTGATTGATGGTTGTTACGTAGGTATAATAAGCCAGCCCTAGCTCTTCGTAGGTTTCTTTCATGATGCCTTCCACGGCTTTTGCTGTTGCAAGGTCTTTGCTGAGCATAAAAAGCGAAGGACCTGAGCCGGAAATGCCGCCACCGAGAGCGCCGGCTTCCTTGCATTCCCGCTTTACTTTTTCAAAGCCAGGGATAAGAATGCTGCGCACCGGTTCAATGATGATGTCTTCCATGGAGCGACCAATGAGGTCATAATCGCCCTTGATAAAACCCGTTACCAGGCCGGCAATGTTGCCCCATTGCCGGATGGCATCTTTCAGTTGTACTTCCTTGCGCAGGATCTGCCGGGCATCGGATGTTTTTACTTCTATCTGCGGGTGCACCACCGTAACAAAAAGCGGCGGGTGGGGGATGGCCACAATGTCAAGCGGGAAGATGCAGCGGATCAGTGTAATGCCGCCGTAGATGGCCGGTGCTACGTTGTCGGCATGCTTCACACCCGAAGCTGCTTTTTCGCCAAACATGGCAAACTGCACCAGTTCTTCCTTGCTGAAGCGATTCCCCAGCAATTCGTTGGCAGCCACCACGGCGCCGGCCGCACTGGCCGCACTGGAACCAAGTCCGCTCCCAGGCTTTATATTCTTGTGGATAAGCACCTCAAAACCGACTTCCTCTTCCAGGTCTTTCAACATTTCAAGGAGTGGAGCGCCGGCTGTGTTTTGCGCAGGGTCTTTGGGCAGGGGATAACCATCAGCGCTTTCAATGATGACCTTTTTTTCATCCAGCAGGCGCACTTCCATCACGTCGTTTGGGTCGTGCAGACACATGCCCAGCACATCAAACCCGCAGACAAGATTGGCCACCGTTGCCGGTGCTTTTATTTTAATTGCATTCATGTTGATCTTTTATTCTTTCACGGGTTCACAAGTTCACATGTTTTTTCCGCTAACCCGTAAACTCGTGAACTGTTCCTACCCCCTGAGAGTCCGGATAATATCCGCAAACACACCGGAAGCGGTTACTTCTGCACCGGCGCCGGCACCTTTTACTACCATGGGCTGATCGGTATAGCGGTTGGTAAAAAATGTTACAATGTTATCCTTGCCATACAGGTGGTAAAAATCGTGGGCAGGGTCGATGTGCTTTAAGCCAACGGCCGCTTTGCCGTCTTCGTAGGTTGCCACGAACTTCAACTTTTTGCCTTCGGCCTTTGCGCTTTCGTACAGCTTTTTAAAATGGGCTTCCTGCTTTTCCATCTCGGCATAAAAATCATCCACGCTTCCTTGCATGCAGCTTTCCGGCATAAAGGTGTGATTGGTGATGGCATCCATCTCCAGGGGCTCACCGGCTTCCCTTGCCAGGATCATGATCTTGCGCATTACATCCATGCCGCTCAGGTCAAGCCGCGGATCGGGTTCGGTGTATCCTTCGGCCTGGGCCTGCCGCACTACGTCGGCAAAACTTCTTTCGCCGTTGTAATTGTTGAAAACAAAATTCAGCGTGCCACTTAGTACCGCTTCAATTTTTGTGATGGTGTCGCCGCTGCGCAGGAGGTCATTCAGTGTTCCGATAATGGGCAGGCTGGCGCCAACATTGGTCTCAAACAAAAACGAAACATTGTGATCCCTTGCCGCTTCTTTCAACTGGCTGTAATAGGGATAAGGCGATGAGCAGGCGATCTTGTTGCACGCAACAATGGAAATGCTTTTTTGAAACACCTTGTCATAGGCCATAGCTACCGACTCGTTGGCGGTAATGTCAACAAACACAGCGTTGCGCAGGTTTTTTTCCTGCATGGTTTCGATAAAGCTGGCCAGGTTCGAAACTTCGCCATCGGCCAGGCGTTCCCGCCAGGTGCTGAGGTCAATGCCTTCGTCGGCAAATAACATCCGACGGCTGTTGGCCAAACCAACAACCCTTACCTGTAACCGTAAATGTTGCTGCAGGTAGGCTTGCTGTTGTGCGATCTGCGCCAGCAGCTTGCTGCCCACGTTGCCGGTGCCGGCTATAAAAAGATTGAGCTGTTTGTACGCGGTTTCAAAAAACTCCTCGTGCAAAACGTTCATTGCTTTTTTGATGTCGCCGGAAGCAATGACAGCTGAAATATTGCGTTCGGATGACCCTTGTGCAATGGCCCTTACATTCACGCCGTTACGACCCAGTGTACTGAACATGCGGCCGCTGATGCCGGGATGACTTTTCATTTTATCTCCCACCAGGGCAACAATGGAAAGTTCCCGTTCAATGCTCAAGGGATTTACTTTTTCCTTTTCAATCTCAAAGCTGAATGCTTGGTCGACGATTGTTTTTGCTTTCTCCGCCAGGGCTTCGTCTACGCCTACACAAATGGAGTGCTCCGAAGAAGCCTGCGTGATAAGAATTACGTTGATGTTGTGCGTGGCCAGGGCTTCAAACAGGCGCTTGGAAAACCCCGGGATGCCCACCATGCCGCTGCCTTCGAGCAGGAGCAGGGCCAGCTTGCCAATGCTCGAGATACCGGTAATGATATCGCCGTTACGATGCGTGGATTGTATTAATGTGCCTTCGTCCTCCGGCTGAAAGGTATTTTTGATCCACACGGGGATGCCCTTTTTCATCAGGGGCTGAATGGTGGGCGGGTAAATGACCTTGGCGCCAAAATGCGAAAGCTCCATGGCTTCATGGTAGGAGATGCGGCGGATCACTTTGGCGTTGGGCACACTACGTGGGTCGGCGGTCATCATCCCCGAAACATCGGTCCAGATCTCCACAACGGGGGCATCCAGCGCAGCGCCAGCAATGGCGGCCGTATAATCCGATCCGCCGCGGCCCAGCGTGGTGGTGTTGCCGCTTTCATCGGCAGCAATAAATCCGGGCAGCACAAACACGTCCGCTGTTGCCGTTGCAAAATAATTGCGGAAAGCTTCTTCGGTTTGGTGAAAATCAACAGTGGCCTTCGTAAAATCAGAATTGGTAACGATCAGTTTTCGCGAATCGACCCACTGGGCATTCAGTCCGTCTGCGTTGAAAAAGGCAGCGATGATCTGCGAAGAGATCAACTCGCCATAACTAACGATGCGGTCCCTTGTGCGGTCGGTAAAATCGCGAAGCAGGAAAATGCCATTGCAGATGTCTTCCACTTCATTGAACTGCTGCATCACAAAACTGAGAACAGCGCTTTGGTTGTTCAGCGGAAGCAATTCTTTTACGGCTGCCAGGTGGCGGTCGGTGAGTTTTTGCAGGGTTGTTTTGTAGCAGCTTTCACCGCGACAGGCAAGGTTGCCGCATTCGAGCAACATGTCGGTAACACCGCCAAGTGCCGATACCACTACGGCGGTCTTGCCCTGTTTGCCCTGGATAATTTCTTTTACTTTTTTGATGTTGGCCGCATTTGCAACAGAGGTGCCGCCAAATTTTAAAACCTGCATGAATGATAAGGTTAAATAAGATAGATGATGAATAAATGATTTGTTCCGGAAAACCAGCACGAAGCCCAGGGGGTAATATGGTTATTTCAATCCGCGTTAGCGGATCGTAGTTGTGGTAATGGTAATGGTAGCCGAAGTGGCTACGTGACCGGAGAGAATATGGTGGTTTACCCTTTTCACAACTTTTTGATAGATGCACAAAATAAGGGATGTGTCCGAACAAACAAAATCTTGTTTCGAAAGTTCATAGCATGGCCAGGAGGGGCCCAATGGGCCAGGATGCTGATAAAACCTAGGGAAAACGAGGGTGCTCACCATTGTTGGTAACAGTGGTGCAGGCGCAGTAACACCGAAAAACGGTGGACGATTAAAGCTTGTCGATGGCTTAGTTCAGAGAAAATCTTGTTTTGCTTTCGATCAGGACAGGGCGGAAGGTCTGGTCCCACAATTCGGCTTCTTCTTCCAGGGTGTAGTAAAACAAAAAAGCTTCGAGTAAGGTTGGGAAACGGCGACTGTAACAACTCTGGCAACGCACTTCAAACACACCTTTCCCCTCGTTGTAATATTCGGCATTGTTGCTCATGCGGAAAAGAACGGTTCCTTCAGTGGATTGGATAAAGCGGTTCATTTTGGATATTGGTTTGAAAGCTTAAAAGTAGAGCGTTATTTCTAGGTGGACAATGGGGAAAGAACGGAAGTTTTGCGTAGAAATACGGTTGGGCTGCCACGTTGGTAAAAACTGTTGTCGCAATAAGCAAAAAAGAGGGTCAGGTGTAGGCCTCTTCATTGGAGAAAGCCGTATAACGGCCATCAACAAGGTATTTTTCACGAATGTCAAGCGGCTTCTCCCAGTCAAGGGCAATGATCTTCTTCAGCGCAGCAATCAGGGTGGAGATTTCCGTCGGCTTTCGGAAATACAAAACGGCACCGGCGTCGTAGGATTGCTGCAGGTCGCGTGGCAGTTCCGAGCTGCTGTACATTACTACCGGGATGTGTTTTCCCCGTTCGTCGTTTTGCAACTGCTGCAAGCATTCAATGCCGTTGATGCGCGGCAGGTTAATGTCGAGAAAGATTAGCTGCGGGGTTGTTTGCAAAAGCAAATCAGAAATGTCATCGGCACAACTGCCGTAAAAAAGCTGGATGGCCTCGTTTATTTCGGAGAGAGCAAGCTTGAAGACCACGTAATCGTCCTCGTCATCATCGATTAGCAGGATCTTGAGCATTGCGTTTTGATCTGGTGTCATAGTAACTAACAAAAAATAACGTTTGGTTTCTTCGATCTAACAGAAAGATAGAATACCAAACTTAGTGATTCCATTTGCTGCATAATAGTAAAATCTGCCATATGGGTAATTCGGCAGGTGAAGCCTATCCCTGTGGTGTTAAGATAATTATGGATGGCAAATGGCCGGGGACGTTTGCATTCGGCGAAGCCGGATTTTCTCGCCAAAAAGCTAAAATAATTAGCAATATTGGTATGGTCTTGGTACAAGAGAAAGAAAACAGTTATGCGAAACGATGAACAACGCGATATGCCAGGACAAAACAGGGCACAGCAAAATGAGGTTCCGGATAATACAAACAAGCACCCCGATGATTGGGCTACGGGTGATGAGTCGATGACCGGTGCACAGCAGTCTTACCTGCAAACGCTTTCTGGAGAAGCGGGGGAGGCGGTACCCGAAGATCTTACCAAAGCAGAAGCCTCAAAAAAGATCGATGAGTTGCAGCATAAAACCGGTCGCGGCCTCGATCATTGATACAGCAACCCTGCGGAAACAGCAAGCTTCCGCAGGGTTTTATTGAATGTTTTTCGCCAGTAACTAAGAATCATTTTTTCTTTCGGCCTCACCGGTTTTTTTATTCTCTTCTCTTACCTGAGAGACAAGAAATTTGCACTCTCCCGGAAATTTGCAAAGGCTATACAGGCAAATCGTTTTATTTTGGAAACGATAATTGTATGGAAAAGCCCGTTGTTGTTATAAAAATAGGATCGTCAATTCTCGCCAATTCATCCGGCAACCTGGCGGAAGAAAAAGTTGCAAGGATCGCCGCGGAAGTGGCACAGCTCAGCACAACCTACCGCGTAGTGCTGGTGTCGAGTGGTGCAGTCAGCAGCGGCAAATTTGCCCTGCCGCACTACAAAGGAAAGCTGGCCGAGCGAAAGGCGGCTGCCGCTATTGGCAATCCCATCCTTATTGCCGCCTATAGCCGGGCTTTTGAGCAATATAACATCAAAGTAGCGCAGGCGCTCCTGGAACGGCACCATTTCTCCCACCGGCAACAGTTTCTCCAGCTAAAGGAAACGATCACGGAACTCTGGCGCAACAACATCCTGGCCATCGTCAACGAAAATGATTTTGTAAGCGATCACGAATTAAAGTTTTCAGACAACGACGAACTGGCAACGCTCATTGCTGTAGCCTTCAATGCACAAACACTGCTTCTTTGTACCACCAGTGGCGGCTTTCTTGACAGGCAAGGAAAGGTTATTCCCGCTATCGATAAGATCGACGAAAACCTGCTTTCCCTGCTTCGTAATGAAACCTCGGCACACGGCACGGGTGGTATGGCTTCCAAACTTACGTTCACGAAGTTGGCAACGCGGTTGGGCATTACCGTTATTATGTGCGGACTGCAGGCGGAAGACGCTTTCAGCAAAGCCGTTCGGGGTGAAGAAGGCACCACCTTCCGGGCACAGGCCTCCGCTCTAAAGGACAGGCAAAAATGGCTGGCCAGCGGTTCCATTACCAGTGGCGCTGTGCAGCTTGACAACGGTGCCTGCAAAGCACTGACCGAACGAAAAAGCCTGCTGGCCATTGGCATTACGGCTGTGCCGCGGCCGTTCTCTGTAGGCGAGATTGTGGAGTTGCTTGATCCTGCCGGCGAAACCATCGGCGTGGCCCAGATGCGGCTTTCTTCTTCTGATCTCGAAGCCGGAGGGCAACACAATGGAATGGCAGCACATGCCGATAACATTGTGATCTTTTAAAACAACCAACCATGCACACAGTTGATAAGCTGATAAAGCAGACCTACGAGGCTTCTTTTCTCTTGCAGGAAGCAAAAGACGCCCAAACAAAAAAAGCACTGCTTTCACTCGGCAAGTTGCTGGTAGAACAGGCACTGGCCCTGCTAAAAGCAAATGAAAAAGACCTGGCAAAACTGTTGCCGGATGACCCGAAAAGAGACCGCCTGCTTTTAAATGAAGCCCGTATCAAAAACATTGCGACGGCACTTAAAACCATTGCGCTGCTTCCCTGTCCGTCGGGGAGATTGCTGGAAGAAAAGACCTTACCAAACGGTCTTCGGCTGCAGCGGCACACGGCACCACTGGGCGTCGTAGGTGTTATTTATGAATCGCGGCCCAATGTCACCTTTGACATTGCTGCGCTTTGCCTGCGGAGTAAAAATGCCTGCCTGCTCAAAGGCAGTCGGGATGCCGATGAAACCAACAAAGCCGCCGTTGCCCTCATTAAAAAAGCACTAAAGGAAGCAGGTCTCCCTGCCCACTGTGTTACCCTGCTGCCACCCGAAAGGGAGGTGTTGCAACAAGTGTTTACCGCAACCCGCTACATCGATGTGATCATTCCCCGCGGCTCTGCCTCCCTGATTGCGCATGTGCGGCAAAACAGCCTTGTACCGACCATTGAAACCGGTGCCGGTGTTTGCCATATTTATGTGGAAAAAAGTGCGAATATTTCAAAAGCAGCCAGCATTGTTGCCAACGCCAAAATTTCCCGTCCTACTGTGTGCAACGCCGTAGATACGGTGCTGGTGGATAAAAGCATTGCCAGCGATTTTTTTGAAAAGCTGTTGCCCGCGTTTGAAGAACAGGGTGTAAAAATTTTTGCCGAACGAAAGGCCTGTGCTTTGCTGAAAGGTTATCCTTATTTGGAAAAAGCAACACCCGAAAGTTTTGGGCATGAATACCTCAGTTTGCAGTGTTCCGTGAAACTAGTCGATGGACTGGAAGAAGCGCTGGCACATATCCGTGAACATTCTACCCGGCATTCCGAAGCAATCGTTTCTGAAAACAAAAAAGTATGCAACCGTTTTATCCAGGCCGTGGATGCCGCGGTGGTGTATGCCAATGCATCGACCCGCTTTACAGATGGTGAAGAATTTGGGCTGGGTGCGGAGATCGGGATCTCCACGCAAAAGCTGCACGCACGGGGACCGTTTGCGCTGGAAAAGCTGGTGACTGAAAAATGGATCGGCATTGGCAACGGGCAAGTGCGGTAGTGTTTTTTTAGTCCTTTTGGATAACGAAAAAAAGAAGCGGCAACAATAGGATAGAAAGCGGGACCAGTGCCCATAATTTGCCTTTGAAAAGATTGTATTCCTGCAGCATGGTTTGCCAGCTTATTCCCCGGTAGCGGCCAAAGCCAACTTCAAACAAGAGTGTTAGCACCACCCAAGCCGCACCGGTTAATAGCGCTTTTCCGGCCGATGCCGGCGGGTACCACCTGACAAAAAGAAAACTATACATACCTAACAGGGAAATCAGCAGGAGCGTGGAAACCTGGTGAGCCTTTTCCAGTGCCATTCGTTTGCGCAAAACCGCTTCGCGAAAGACACCATTGCCTACGGCCAGCAAAAGCATCGGCAACCAGGCAAAAACGGTAATTAGCATGGCACTTTATTTTTGGTTACACAAAAGAATTTCATCTTCCGATCGAAAGAGGATATACCCGCAAGCAACGAGCAGAAGTCCAGTCAGTCCCATAACAACCTGCAGCGGATGATAGACCTGTGTTAGCAGGTACTGCGCGGTTATCCACCCCGTCAGCAGGATACCTTCGGCAAGAACAAGCCAGGAAAAACGTGGCTGCAGCAAGAGCATGGCAAAAATGGCCAAGAGGCTGAAAAGCCCGATGCAGAGAAAGAGCACAATGCCCGGAATTAAAAAGTCGGGAAAAGGAGTTTGGTCCAGGGTAGTATGTGATAGCCGGATGTTGGCGCCGGAAGGATCCGTCATCAGCGACCAGCCGCCGTACACCGCACCGGCACCGTTAAAAAGCAGCAGGCAAAGCGAAATGATATAAGCAAGTTTTTTCATGACCTGCACCAAATCTACGGAGGCAGGAGAGGGCCCTGGCTGACGGCTATCACCCCACTTTATGATTTTCTGTTGGCTGCTTGGCCGTTTTAAGGCCAGGGCTTTGGGCACCTGCAACCGGCAGCAAAAAAGGCGGTACATTTATTCACTTTCAAATCTATCCAATGACATTTTTTAGCCTTTTTTTTATTGGCAAAAGCCGCCTGCGTTCTTTTGCCATTCTCCTTTTTTTGTGCTGCTTTCTCGTTTTACCAAGTAGTGTTTTGCTGTCGCAAAAAAAAGCTGCTGCCAGGGAATACATTGCCCTGAAAATTTACCATGCAGCCAGTGCCGAACAACTGGCTACAATCGACCGTTACCTGCAGGCTTCGCTGCTGCCCAGTTTGGAGAAAGCCGGTTTCCGGAAGATCGGTGTGTTCAACGCCATCGCCAACGATACGGCTGCCGATAAAAAAATGGTTGTGCTGATCCCGATGAGTGGGTTGGCCAAACTGGAGGCAATCACGTCTCTCACAGAAACTACCTTGCGTGATACCGTTAGTGGTGCAGGCTATGCCAACGCAGCGCACAATCGTCCCGCTTTTACCCGCCTGGAAACCGTGTTGCTGAAGGCTTTTGCCGGTATGCCGACTGTAAAGGCAGCGGCACCGGGTGGTAACCGCGAAGAGCAGGTGTACGAATTGCGCAGCTACGAAGCTTCGAGCGAAGCGCTTTACCTCAACAAAGTAAAAATGTTTAACGAGGGCGAAGTGGCACTTTTTGACCGCCTTGGCTTTAATGCGGTTTTTTATGGAAAGGTCATTGCCGGCAGCCGCATGCCCAACCTGATGTACATGACTTCTTTTGCCAGCAAAGCGTCGCGGGACGAGCACTGGAAGGCATTTGGCAGCGATCCCGAATGGAAAAAAATGTCGGCCCTGCCCGAGTACCAGAACAATGTTTCCAAAATCGATATCACTTTTCTGCGGCCCGCCGCTTATTCAAAACTGTAAACTAATTGATGGCTATGCTTCGTATTTTTTCTTTCGTTTTTTCCCTTTTTCTTTTTGCCTGTGCCCGGCAGACAACGGGAAGCACAGCTTCACAAAAACAGGCCGATGCCTTTGAATCCGTACCCGTGTGGCAGGATGAATTCAATTACAATGGGCTGCCGGATTCAACCAAATGGAGCTTTGCTGTTGGTGGCCATGGCTGGGGTAATAACGAAGCGCAGTATTATACCAATGCTTCCAGTAATGCCAATGTAGGTGAGGGGAAACTGACCATTACCGCGAGGAAAGAATCCAGGGAAGACAGGAACTATACATCAGCAAGGCTGGTGTCGAAAAACAAGGGCGATTTTTTATACGGCAGGATAGAAGTAAGGGCCAAGCTGCCGGCGGGTCGTGGCACCTGGCCGGCCATCTGGATGTTACCCACGGATGATGCTTACGGCGGCTGGCCGGCATCGGGTGAGATCGATATCATGGAGCATGTGGGGTATGATCCCAAGCGGATTTTGGTAACCGTGCATACCGAAGCCTACAACCATACAAAGGGCACGCAAAAAGCGGGTGAGAAGATTATTCCCACCGCCATGACCGATTTCCATCTTTACCGCGTGGACTGGTTGCCAGACACCGTCCGTGGTTATGTTGACAACAGCCTTGTTTTTTCCTTTGCCAACGAAGGCAAAGGGTACACCTCATGGCCCTTTGATAAACGGTTTCACATCCTGCTGAACCTTGCCATTGGCGGCAACTGGGGCGGACAAAAAGGGATTGACGACGCCATCTTTCCGGCCCGTTTCGAAATTGATTATGTACGGGTTTACCGGTTGAAGGAATAGGCGTGGGGCAATTCGTTTTTATACCAGGGAACGGATAACACGGCAGGGATTACCGGCGGCAAAAACATCGACCGGTATATCCTTGGTTACCACGCTGCCGGCACCAATCACACTGCGGTCGCCAATGGTTACGCCGGGACAGATCACCGCACTGCCACCAACCCAAACATCTTGGCCGATGGTAATTGGTTTGGCATTCTCCAGTCCTGAAGCCCGTACCTTATGATCCATCGGGTGCGTGGCGGTATAGATCTGCACGTTGGGACCAAACAATGTGCGACTGCCGATCACTACTTCTGCTACATCCAGCACCACGCAATTAAAATTGAAAAAAACTTTTTCGCCGATCAGCAGATTGTAGCCATAATCGCAAAAAAAAGGCGGCTGCAACCAAAGACCCTCACCAGCATTGGGGATAAGGTCTTTGAGGATGCGCATTCTTTCTTCCGCCTCGTCTTCCCGAGAATCATTCAGCTCTTTCAGCAGGAGCCGGGTGCGTAGCCTGTCTTCCACCAGTTGCGGGTCAAGGGCATCATAAAGCTCGCCGGCCAGCATTTTTTCTTTTTCTGATTTCATATTTTTTGGTTTGGGGTGATGTGTTGTTAGTTGTCAAAAATAAACCGCAGGGCCAAATGGTGTCCCCCAATCGGTGTATAACAAATGCTCATGTTGGCGCCCTCGTTAACGTGCTTTCCTTCATCATTTTCGCTTGCACTGTGCCGCTAGCAAGGATGCCAACGACAGTACCTTCCATTTTTGTGATCGTGCAATCTGTCATGCACCCCTAAGACCCTGCTGTGATGCAATTCAGTAGCAATTCCGCTAAACAGCTTTTCTCCATTCTTTGCCACGTCTGCAATTGGAGAAGTTTTTTCTGCACTTCAGCTCGTGCTATCTGGTGCTTTTGCATCGCGTAAACGCTGTTTTATTTCCAAAAAATAGTGCATTACCTTTTCTTCTGTAGTGGCATGCTTTGTTACTGTTGTTGGAAAAAGTTCTTCCCGCAACTCCCGGTACAATGCAACAGCATTTTCCAGGCTTTGCAGCAACGCATCAGCATCATAGGAAGAAATGGTGGCTTTCAGTTGCGCCAGGTCGTTTTCGGGCAAGTGTACTTCTACTTTTCGAACGCCCCTGGGCAGGTTGTTATTCCGGATGTGTAGCAAGGGGCCAAAGACAACCATGCGTAGAAAGCCAAAAAAATCAAATGCTTCCATCAATTCGCCACGGCCAATTTTCAGCAAAGCATAATGCACCCAGGTCCAGAACCTGTCTTCAATCCATTGGTAGTCGGGGTAGAGGAACTGAGCTTTTGATTGATCCAATGCTTTTTGCAGCTCGCCGTTTTCATCCAGTAAAAGAACAGGTGTTTCAAGGCGGTGGCGGAATTCATCCAGCGTGACAAATTTAACGTCCACATGAAGCAAGGGATTGTCGTAAAGGCAGATCATAACCCTAGGCTCACCCACATGCTCACCCGTAAATCCGGTCAGCAGTTGGCCAAATCGGTTGGCGTACGCCAGCATTTTTTGCTTATCACCGCCAACCTTTTCATTGGTGACAACAATAAGGTCGAGATCAGAGAATTCGTCCATTTCGCCAGTGATCCAGGATCCGGCCGCAGCGAGGCCAATAACAGCATCATCAAACCGTAAAATCTCGACTGCATGTCTTGCAAAGGCCTCCTGTATGGTCATCGGGTGAAAAGTGTTGCGATTAAGAATTGTAAGCCCGGCTACCAGTTTCCTCTTGACAAGATAATGGTTGCCGCAAAAACGCAAACCTATTGCTTTTGCCTGTGTAAACGTTGCCCTTCGGCTGGAAACATTTTAAGCCATCAAACAGTTAAGGGAAGTTTTTTTCGATCCGGTAAATTAAACTTTGCTCCTCACCCGGCACATCGTCGAGAGTGCCAATCAATTGCAGGCCGCATTTTTCCAGCACCTTAATGGAAGCTGCGTGGTTGGGCCTTACAAGAGCAAACAGGCTGTCAGCATTCAGTTCCGAAAAACCGAAACGAATGGCATGCAGGGAAAGTTCCGTAGCATAGCCTCGCCCCCAAAAATCTTTATCAAACCTGTATCCCAGGTTCAACCTGACTTCATCTCCATAAAGCCTGTAGGACAAGCCACCAAAGCCTGCAATCACAGCCGGTGCATTATTTAGTTTGATGGTCCAGCTGCCAAAGTGATGCTCTTCCCAATGCCTGATTAAGTTGTTGAAAGCTTCACCCGACCTTTCCAGGTTTAACGGACCATTCGGATTGAATAGATTGGTTTGCGGATCGGAATGAATGGCATAAAACCTTTCAAAATCTTCACGTTTTGGTCTGTCAAAAAGTAGGCGTTCTGAGTGATGCATTTTGTCGTATTGTCTGCGATGTTTTACATACTGGAAACCTTGTTTCTGCAACTTTGTTAATGCAATGTCATGTTGCTTTAAAGTATTCGTTTGATTTAGTGCTTACCCTGCCATTTTACCCCCTTTCTGCGCAGTCCTACTTTAAATTTTTCCTGGCTATAATTTCCGATTTTATTTTGGCAAGCGAGGTGATATTTAAAATCAACAGTGGAAGCAACGCCACCGGTACAATTGTTAGCGGCGTAAACTTTTTTGTGAAGGCAAGGTAAGTCGAAACAAAAAATAAGATCAGTAATGCGCCTGCAAATAGACCGGTTACCGTTCTTGTGATTTTGAGCCTGTTCTTTAATTCTTCTGCCGTTAGGCTATTTAATTTCTTATTTCCCATAATTCTTTTTAAGAAGCTCAATTGTTTTGATTGCCCCAACGGGTGAGATCTTCACATTGCTGTTTCCTTCTTCTACATAAAAGAAATTTGAACTGTTTGAACCGATCAGGTAAACCTGTTTTGATTCGTCTGTATTGTAAGTAAGTACATGATTGTACTTTAACTTGTTAGCTGCAATTCTATCAGCCACTTTTTTCCCATTGCCCAATCCAATACCCAGGAAAAAGCACATGATACAAACCATTAATACCGAGAGGAATTTATTCGCAAGTTTTGTTTCTATTTGTTCTATTGTAAATGTCTCTGTTCCCCCTCTCTTATCAATTAATTTTTTGACCCATGTTTTGTTGGTGTTTTTAGCAGCATACAAAAACAATACGTAAACTGCAACCATGTACGACACAAACACTATGAAAATAATGGGATAGGATGTCAGGTCTGAAATGGGACTGATCAAGACATCCATTAAGTTTGAATATTTTAGAATGTTTATCCCGATCTGGTAGTAGAAAACACTTTCTTTTATAATGCCAAGCACAACCAAAACCAAATAGCCGAAAGGAAGTATTCTTTCTAAATTCGTAAATCTCATTCAATCGTTCAGTTTATCACTTTTTTTTAAAGCATTGCACATAACTCCTATCCGAAACTTCATGCCCTGTTCACTTCTCTATTTTAACAGCAAAGCTTATACGTAAATTTAGTTAAATCGATTCCGAATCGTAAATAAGCACACGGTCCCAAAGATGGGAGCAGCTTTCTACAAAGGCTTTGTGCACCGGGTGTGGCTGGTAAGCATCGTGGTCTGCCCTGTCTTCAAAACAAAGCAAAAGGGAGTAGGAATAGGAGCGTTCGATCACGGGCCGGTCGGTTGCTGCCGGCTTGCCAACATCACCCGTCTTTACGTGTTCAATGGAAAGGAGAGAGGAAACGCCGTTCTCAAATTTTGCCTGGTCGGCTTCTGCCAGCCCTGGCTTCAGCCAGAAAAAAACATGGTGAACAAACATGGGACAAGTCGATTAAAAAATGAATGGTGTAAATGTAACTTTCGTCCGCTATTTTCCCGTCATGCTGTCCATCATTTTCATCACGGCTGCACCGTCTTCGGCTGAACAAGGGTTTTCTCTCTCCCCTAAAAAATGTGCAACAACCTGCTCAATCATGGGCTGCTGTACATGCGGCAGCGAGTCAAAGTCAAATTTCGTTTCTGCATCGCCGTTTTTCAGCACCAACCCATTCTGTGCAAACACAGAAAACCGCAGCGATCCCGCGGTGCCTATGATCTCGCAACTATCTTTTTTGTCCCCGGCGGTAAAACACCAGGCGCCGTTAAACAGAACGTCTCTGGGAAACTGCGCCTGACCAACCGTGGTATCGTCGGCATTGTACAGCCGCGAAGCATTCAGGGAAAAACCGGCAACCTTTTCGGGCCTGCCAAAAAAATAAAGCAGCAGGTCAAGCTGGTGCGGCGCCAGGTCGTAAAACAGCCCGCCGCCTGCAAACGCGGGGTCATACCGCCAGGCATCTTCCGTTTGGGTAATCATCTTATCCTGGTGTGGCTGCAGGCATTGCAGGGTTACGATCCTTGGGTCGCCGATAGCGCCTTCTGCCAGCAGCGACCTCACTTTTAAAAACAGGGGCTGCTGGCGGCGGTAATGCGCCACGCAAAGCTTTATGCCGGTATCTTTAGCGGCGGCTGCCATTTCTTCTGCTTCGCCAGCATGCAAGGCCATGGGTTTTTCCACGTACACCGGCTTGCCTGCATGCAGGGCTTGTAACGTATATTCCTTGTGAAACCGTGGCGGCGTGGCAATATAAATGGCATCGACCGCAGGATCTTTGATCAGGTCTTCGGCATTGCTGTACCACCTGTCTACGCAATGCCTTTTTGCATAATCGGCCGCCTTTTCGGCATTGCGCCGCATCACTGCTACCAGCTTTGAATGCGGAACTTTTGAAAATGCCGGGCCGCTTTTTACTTCGGTTACATCGCCGCAACCAATAATGCCCCACTGAATGGTTTTTTCCTGCATAAGGACTAAAGATAGGGTGGGTGGAAATGTGATAGTAGGATATTGAGATATTGCGACATTGTTTTTATTCGCCAACTACAAAGCTTTGCCAACGGAAAGGGTTTTATCTTCCGCCAATAATAATGGTGATGTTTATGCTTGCAGATTTACGAATGATTTTGATTGCCGGTTTTTTTGTGTTGACCGGTTGTATGAGCACACAAAAAACAGTTGTTACAAAAGAGGGCAATGTGCTTTCTGCAGCCGACCTCAAACCCTTTGGCCGTACCGTTTTGCAGGCCGAAGGGCTTTCGCTGGTAAGTTCCGCTTCTCACGTTGGCTTTCGCTTCGAGGGAAGAGAATGCCGCATTTTGGTGTCACTGCCATCCTGGCTGCCTCACAATTACCTGCAATACGAATTGGATGGCCAATACATGGGGCGTTTGAAAGTATCGGCAAAGGATACTGCGGTATGGATCTTTGCCGGGAATGAAGGCCCTCACACCGTTTGGCTGTACAAAGCCACAGAGGCACATACCGGTCCAGTTTTCATCCAGCGTATCGAAGCAAAAAACGTCACCGCCCTGCAGCGGCCTTCCGCTCCGCTGATCGAGTTTATCGGCAACAGCATAACCTGCGGCGCTGCGGCCGATCCATCGGAAGTGCCCTGCGGTACCGGTGTGTACCACGACCAGCACAATGCCTACCTGGCTTATGGTCCGCGGGTAGCAAGAGCATTGGGTGCAAACTTCCTTCTCAGCAGTGTCAGCGGCATTGGCGTGTACCGCAACTGGAACAGCAATGGGCCCACGATGCCGCAGGTTTATGAAAAAACAGATTTTCAGCAAGGCAGCAACCTGTCGTGGAATTTTGCCACCTATTCGCCGGCCATCGTTGCCATAGCCCTTGGCACCAATGATCTTAGCCGCGGTGATGGCAAGACAGAACGACCGCCTTTCGACAGTGCCCAATTCATCGGCAACTATATCAAATTTGTACAGCAGGTGCAGGGAAAATACCCGGCGGCTCAAGTTGTTTTGCTCAGCAGCCCTATGGCAAATGGTGCTGCACGGGAATTTTTGCAGGCTTGTTTAACGGCTGTAAAAGCAGGCGCAGATGCTGCGCAACCCCATAGCAAGCCGCTGGCGCTTTTCTTTTTCGAACCCATGCAGGCCAGTGGTTGCACCGGACATCCCAGCGTGGCAGAACACGGCCGCATGGCAGAGAGCTTGCTGCCATTTTTTCGAAAGCTGCTGCCATAATCTGTTGCCTTTCCCTTTTGGCACAATTGTGTGGCCTTTGTCGGAAATTCAGCACAAAGGGCAAGTGTTAAACGAATGCAAATGGCTGTTGCTGCTGTTGTGCTGAAAGGAGAAAACACTATGAGCAATCTATTATCACAAATACCTGTATCCGTTCTGGATCTTGCTACCATCGTGCACGGCGAAACCGCAGGCGATGCCTTTCGGCGCAGCCTTGCGTTGGCACAGGAAGCAGAAAAGAGTGGCTATACCCGTTACTGGTTTGCTGAACACCACAACATGGAAAGCGTGGCTTCGGCCGCAACAGCAGTCCTCATTGGTTATGTTGCCGGTGGCACAAAAACCATCCGTGTTGGCTCGGGCGGAATAATGCTGCCCAACCATGCGCCATTGATGGTGGCTGAGCAGTTTGGTACGCTGGCAGCCCTTTATCCGGATCGCATTGACCTTGGCCTTGGCCGTGCGCCGGGCACCGATCCTGTTACGTCATATGCCTTGCGGAGAAGCCTGAAAGGTGACGTGGATTCGTTCCCGAACGATGTGGTGGAGTTGATCAATTACCTGGGTCCCAAAGACCCTGAAGCCAAAGTGCGGGCCATTCCCGGCGAAGATTCAAACATACCGGTCTGGCTCCTGGGCTCCAGCACCTACAGTGCGCAGTTGGCAGCTATGCTGGGATTACCCTTTGCTTTTGCCTCGCATTTTGCACCCACCAATCTTTACGATGCGCTGCAGATTTACAAGGATAATTTCAGGCCCTCCCAGTTTTTGCAAAGCCCCTACAGCATGGCGTGTGTGAACGTAATTGCGGCGGACACCGACGAAGAAGCCGAGGTGTTGGCCACCTCGTTCTACCAGATGGCACTTGGCATGATCCGCAACAAGCGGCAGGCCATGCAACCACCCATTCCAACCATGGAAGGTGTATGGAGCGATCCCGAAAGAGCGGCCGTGCAACACATGATGCATTATTCGTTTGTCGGCAGTGCCGAAACGGTGAAAAAGGAGCTGGAAGCTTTTGTAGGCTCAACCGGTATACAGGAACTCATGATCACGTCGCATGTTTATGACCTGGAAGCAAAAAAAGCCTGTTACCGCCTGGTGGCGCCTTTTTTTAAGGCCAGCGAACTCACCGTGTAAGGCTGTTGCCGTTTTCGTGTGTGGCTTGCCGTGAGAGGCCGGGGTTTCGCTCAGGATCGTAGGGCAGGGTAAGAAAGAATGACGTTCCCTTGCCCGGTTCGCTGCTGACCGTAATCCAGCCGCCATGGCTTTCGATGATCTTTTTGCAAAGGGCCAGTCCAATGCCTGTACCGTCAAACCTGTCAACCGCATGCAGGCGCTGAAAGATGGAAAAAATCCGGTCGGCATATTTCTGTTCAAAGCCAATGCCGTTATCGCTGAAAATGATCTGTACATAGGCTCCGTCCCTGGGGCTCCCATCGGCTTGCGTTGCTTCTTCCGGCAGCGGCCGGGCACGGATGGTGATGTGCGGCGTTTTGTCGGTAAATTTTAGCGAATTGGTAAACAGGTTTAGAAAAAGCTGGCTTAGTTGCAAGGGAATTCCCTGGATAAGGGGAAGCCGGTCAGATTCGATGACCGCGCCTTTTTCTGCAAGACTCAATTCAAGATCGTCTTTTATCTGCTCCACAACCGCATTCAAATCCACTTCAGTAAACGAGGGCATATTGTTGTTGGAAAGACGGCTGTAATTCAGCACTTCCTTGATCAGCGATGTCATTCGCTCTGCCGACGAAGAGATCTTTTGCAGGTAACGTTTTTGTATCTCCGGGTTACTGGCATTGCGTTCGCTCAGGTCCGAAAAGGTCATGATCTTGCGCAGCGGTTCCTGCAGGTCGTGACTGGCCACATAGGCAAACTGCTCCAGGTCGCGGTTCGATTTTTCCAGCTCGGTGTTCAGTTGCTGCAGCTTTTCCTTGGCTTTCATAATGCTGGTGATCTCGTGGGCAATCACAAGCACACGGTCCACCTGATTGTCTTTGTCCCGCAGGGGAATAAAAAAGTTCTCAAACCAGGCATCCGTTATCTTCGAACGGTAGGCTTCTACATGCACAAATTCACCCCTTACCGCACTGTTCAAATTGTGGTGGACAGCAGTATTCACCAGATTTGGAAAAATTTCCGTGAAATTCCGGCCGATCACGTCTTCCCGTTTTTTGTTATAAACCCTTAATGCTTGCGTGTTCAGCATCAGGTAATTCAGGTCTTTGTCATACACAACAATCACGTCAACCGAAGCGTCGATAATGGTCTGTATAAATTCATTTTGTTCGGTCAGGGCATAGTTGGCCTGCTGCAGCTCCCAGGTCCGCATCACGATCTTTTCTTCCAGGGTTGCGTTCAGCGACCGGATCTCGTCATTCTGTCGTTCGATCTGCGTTAGCATGCTATTCAGCGATTCGGTAAGGGCACCAATTTCGTCGTTGCTCTTTTTTTCGGCCCGAACAGAATAGTCCTTCCGGTTTGATACCTGCTGGGCAATGCCGGCTAGGTAAAGGATCGGCTCTGTTACACTTCGCTGCAGGCGCCTCGAAAAAAGGTAGGTCAGCAGGAAAACAACCACGAAAAAACAAACGGCAGCAATACCAAATACGGCAAAGCGGTTGTACACCGTCTGCATGTCGGCTTTGAGAAATAATGTGCCAACACGCTTGCCATCTTCCATCACCGATTCATATCCGGTAATAAAGCTTCCTTCAAGGTGGTAGCTGCTGTCTTGGGGACCAACCGGTAGGTCACCGGCCTGTAACGAGTCCGGGTAGGAAGCCAACATAGCTCCTTTCCGGTCATACAGCGCAGCGGCAACAATATTTTTGTGTGCCTTCAAGGCAAGCAGAGTTTGTTCTCCGGCATCTTTATCTCCGAACATTACCGCGGCCGAACTATTAAAAGCTGTTATCCTTCCAAGCGTGGCAAGTTCGTTCCGCGAAATATTTCGGTAGGTAATAAATTCATAAATAAAAAATGCAATACAGGCCACAAGCAGGGCAGTGCCGCAGATGAGTAGTATCATCCGCATCAGCTTTGCCTGTATAGATTGCAACATTGGTTTCATGGTTACTCTTCTATCACATTGGCCAGGCGCAGCAGCTTTGAGCTGATGTCGATGTTGGCCGCCCTGGCCGTTTTGGTATTAATGTAAAAACGGATTTTGTTTTTGTCCAGGTAAAACCCGATCATGCCACCGGAGCGGACAAAGTTTTCCCTGTCGCCAACGGTAAGGATGGCGTTGCCGGCCAGTTCAGTCAGCACGTCACGCGGATTTTCTTTGTTGATAAAAAGAAGATGGCAGTTTCGCACCTCACCCGGTTCGGTATAATAGCGGATAACGATCTGGCGTCCCCTGACGGTTTCCTCTTCTACCACTTTTTCCAGGTACGTACCAAAAGGATTGCTTCCCAGCACGCCAATCACAAACGGACTGTTGGTGCCAGCAAACGCTTCGGGTGGCCAGGTAACAAACTGCGTGAAATTGTATAAAAAAACAGCCTTGACCTGGTTGATGGCAGAGGGTGGCGTTTGCGCTTTGCCTACCACTGCCGCAACATGAAACAACAGTACTAAAACCAGTTTTTGCAAGGGCTTTCTGCAATTTTCGATATGGTAATGCTGGGCTCTCAAAACCGGGCACTGATTTTAGCAAATACGCTTCGTGGAATGGGGATCATCCCATACTCGGTGTGTTGATTCCTTGTCAGGTTTTGGCCCACCACGGCAAGCTCCCAACCCTTGCTGGCCCAGGCCAGGCGGGTATCTACGGCAAGATAGGAGGGCACTTTCGGCGTGGCCGGCGTTTCGGGCAGCGGGTCAGTGTAACGGGCCACCACATCCAGTTGCAGGTTGGCGGGCAGGTCAAGGATCGACTGCAGCATGCCACGGTTGCGGGCATCGTTGGCCAGGAAATTCGGATTGAAGATGCTGCCTCTTTCTACTTCCAGGTCTTTTGCAAAAAACGTATAGCCGCCTCTCAGCCGCCAGCTTTTCAGCAATTGGTGATTGGCCTGCAGCTCTGCGCCCCACGATTGGCCTCTCGATCCGTTTTGAATCTGGTAGGTCAATGTATTGGGGAGCTGCTCTACACTGTAAAGGTCCCTGTACACATTATAAAAGGTAGAAAGCGAAAGCGATGTTTTGGCTGTAGGTTGCAAGCGGTAGCCAACTTCGTAGGCCAACAGTTTTTCCGAAACAAAACCAGGGCCACCGGCAATGCTGGGTATTGTTGGCGGCTGTGGTGTGTAGGGTTGATAATAGTCTACATCCAGCCGGCTGGGTGTACGAACGGCTCTTGACACGGCAGCCCACACCGTGCTTTTGGGCATTTGCCAGGCCAGGCGGGCATTCGGCTGCCATTCCCAGTTGCTGTAAACGTTGTGCAGCAGCTTAGTGCCCAGTACCAGCCGCAGGCGATTGGTTAATGAAATCTCGTCCTGTACAAAGGCATCAAACAGATCAAGCCGTTTGTGCCGCGGCCGAAAGCCGGCGCCGGAACGGGGCTCGTAATCGGCATTGTCCTTTACATAACGGTAACCCGCACCCCAAATTAAGGTGTGTCGCTTGCCAAGCCCAAAGCGGTGCTGGAAATCGGCGTCCACCGTATTCATTTGATCCGATGAAACCCTTGGAATATCGCCGCGGTAATACCGGTCGAAATAAACTTCCAGCGCCAGGCTGGAGCGGGGCGAATATTGTCTTGACCAGCGGGCCAACAGGTTTTGTCCGTTGAGCGGCGAATGGTTTCCCGCTGTTTTGCGCTTACCATCGTAATAACTTCCCTGCACCGTCAGGGCGTCCTTTGCCGACATTTCCCAATCCACTTTAAAGCCAACGTTTGTCATTTGCCAGGCATCGTCATTGTGGTCGCCGGTGGGTAAGGTAGTGTTGTCGCGGTTGAAGTATTGCCCGTAAAGGCTGAACCATGCTTTTTTACCAAGCTGACCACCATAGCGAAGCGAGGCCTTGTTGCGTACAAGGCTGCCCGCGGTGAAGGAGGCATATAGGCCTTGCGATGCTTTGGCAGTTTTGGTAATAATATTAATGACGCCATTAACCGCATTGGCACCCCAAAGGGTTCCACCGGGACCGCTGACCACCTCGATCCGTTCGATGTCTTCCAGAATAAGGTTGTGTTGTTCCCACAGCACACCGCCATATAGCGGGGTATACACCGAGCGGCCATCGATCATCACCAGCAGCTTGTTGGCAAAAATGTTGTTGAAGCCCCGGGCACTGATGATCCAGGTGCTGGCATTTACCTGCGCCACCTGCAGATTGGGGGCCAGTCGCAGCACTTCGGCAAGGTGCGTGGCGCCGGAACGGCGAATGTCTTCGTTGGTGATCACCTGGATGGCCGATGCCGCATCGGCTAATTTTTCCGGCGTGCGGGAAACCAGCGTTACCTCCAGGTTCATGAGCTCTTCTACCGAAAGGTTTTTAAGGTCGCGGGGCGAAAACACCGCCTGGCCTTTTGCCGGGTTGATTCCGGCCAGCAGGGAAGCAAGAAAAACCAGAGCGAAAGCTCTTCGCTTGACAACACCACAAAACTGGCGAGAGGTGTAAATTATTTTTTGTTGCTTGTTCATGGCCTCCTGTTTCCGTTGCGGTGAAAAAGAGATGCCATCTCCCTTGCGGTGACAATTAAAAAATTACTTTGACAGGCTATGGTGCCTGCATAGGGTGCTGCAACGGCGGCTGACTGCCTGGAAAGATTGCGAAAGACTGTTGGTAGAAAATACATGGATTTGGATTCAGGATTTCTTTTCGTTTTAGCTGATAGTTTATTAAAAATAGGGATAGAAAAGCTACGGTGTTTTTTTTGTTGAAAACAGTGTAGGCTAAAGGTTGCGCTGGCAGTTGAATGGTTCCTGTTTTTTCCCGGCAAAGATTTTAGGAGAATAGAAGCGGATGCTGCCTTATGTTTGTTCCTATCTTCCGGTGGGATTCTTTTTTCGTTTTGCGATTGTCTGCCGGTTAAAACAGGCTATATGAAAAAACTTTTTGCTTCCGCAAGCGAAGCGCTGCATGATGTTGCGGATGGCGCAACCCTGATGCTTGGCGGCTTTGGCCTTTGCGGCATCCCCGAAAATTCAATTACCGCCCTGCAGCAAATGGGTGTGAAAAATTTAACCTGTATCTCCAACAATGCCGGTGTAGATGATTTTGGGCTGGGCCTTCTCCTGCAGAACCGCCAGATCAAAAAAATGCTTTCTTCTTACGTGGGGGAAAATGCCGAGTTTGAACGGCAATTGCTTTCCGGCGAACTCGAAGTAGACCTGATTCCGCAGGGTACGCTGGCCACCCGCATTCAAATGGCGGCCATGGGCATCCCTGCGTTTTACACCCCGGCTGGTTACGGCACCGAGGTAGCCGAAGGAAAAGAAGTGCGGGAATTTGGCGGCAAGCAATACCTGATGGAAACGGCCCTGCACGCCGATTTTGCCATTGTGAAAGCCTGGAAAGGTGACCCTTACGGGAACCTTGTTTTCCGGAAGACCACCCGCAATTTTTCCATGGCCATGGCAAAGGCTGGGACCATTACCATTGCCGAAGTGGAAGAACTGGTGGCTCCCGGTGAGATCGATCCTGATGACGTACACGTAGCCAGTGTATACGTGCACCGCATCTTCCAGGGAAAAGATTACGAAAAGCGCATCGAACGCCGCACCGTAAAGCTGTCAACCAACCCATAGGATGCAAACGACAAACGTCAAACGACAAACGTGAAACGGTAAACGAGAAACAGTAAACAGTAAACTTTAAACTGTAAACTTCAAACTGATCATGGCTTTAGATAAATACGGCATTGCAAAACGCATTGCACAGGAATTACGGGATGGCATGTACGTAAATCTCGGCATTGGCATTCCCACCCTTGTGTCGAACTATATTCCAAAAGGCATGTTTGTGATGCTGCAAAGCGAGAACGGCATGATGGGCATGGGGCCTTACCCGCAGGAAGAGGAGATCGATGCAGACCTGATCAACGCCGGGAAAGAAACCGTTACAGTAGTTCCTGGCGGCGCTTTTTTTGATTCGGCCGAAAGCTTTGGCATGATCCGCGCCGGCAAGATCGACCTGACCGTGTTAGGCGCTATGGAAGTGTCGGAGAGGGGCGATATCGCCAACTGGAAGATTCCTGGTAAAATGGTAAAAGGCATGGGTGGTGCCATGGACCTCGTCGCATCGGCCCGCAACATTATTGTTGCGATGCAGCACACCAATCCCAAAGGCGAAAGCAAACTCTTACCCCAATGCACCCTGCCGCTGACAGGTGTTGGCTGTGTAAAAAAAGTGGTGACCGAACTGGCCGTCATCGATATTACGCCGGAGGGTTTCCTGCTGCGTGAACGGGCGCCGGGTGTTAGCGTCGAAGAGATTCGGCAAAAAACGGCCGGTACGCTCCTGGTGGATGGCGATGTGCCGGAAATGACGTTTGGGGAAAGTTGAAAATCAGGGGTGCGAAGATTTGGTTAGCCAATGATTTCTCGCCAATTTGTGTAAAGTTTTATACAGGCCGGCCCTTGCCATTATAAACAGTTTCCTCTAAAACGGTTTGCGGCACTGGTTTTGTGCGATCATGGCTTTCAAACAACAAATGCTTATGACAATCGAGCAGTTCAAGGCGCTGCCAAAAGACATCCAACGCACCGTAGTCAAACACTACGGGGTTTTTCTTTTTGGCCGGTCAGGCGTTGGTGTGAACGTAATTCTTTACCAGGTAGAAGGGTTTTATGTAGAGATCTTTTTTGATGAACGAATGTCGGAGTGTACCCGCATCCGGTCTTTTTCGGATACGCGTCACCTTGAACCCTACCTGCGCATGGTAGATGTTTCGGAAGTGCAGATGCTGCTCTGAGTGTACTGGTGATGTACTCTAAAATCATTTTGTAAAGAAGTTGGAAGCTGCGTTTTCAATTCAGGGCTTTTTTCCTTAACCAACTTACAGTAGCGGAACAGCTCCACTCCTTGACTTTTCCCCGCTAAACATTTCACGCTGATTTTTCATCTTTTGTTCCATTGGCAACATCCGGTTTTTTCACAGGAAAATGTATCTTGTCGGTGATATGAAACGTTCCGCCTGTGAGGAACGAGGCCTTGTTATTTACCCGAAAAGCTTTCGATTGCGCTGTATGCAACTCCTTTTTCGCTGCTTTCTTTTTTTATTTGCCTGTTATGGTTGCCAGCAGGAAAAAGGCCACACCACCTGGAGCCATTACAAGGGCTCGCCGGAAAACATTCACTATTCTTCGTTAACCCAGATCGATACCGCCACGGTAAAAAACCTGCAGGTAGCCTGGACCTTTCGCACCGGTGATGCTGACACGGCGCACAGTTCGCAAATTCAGTGCAACCCGATCATTGTTGACGGGCGCCTTTACGGCACCACCCCGCAAATGGCTTTGTTTTCGCTTGATGCCGCCACGGGAAAAGAGCTCTGGCGCTTTGACCCTTTTGATACAACAGGCGGCCTCGATAACAAAGGCCTTTTCTTTATCCTGAACAATTCCCGCGGCGTGGCTTATTGGTCGGATGCAAAAAAGGAAAGCCGCATTTTTTACACCGCCGGTTCGCATCTCTATTGTATTGACGCCGGTACCGGCCGGCCAGTAAAAGCTTTTGGCAAAGGCGGCCGGCTCGATCTGCATACGGGTCTCGACCGCGATGTGGCCAATCTTTTTATCACGGCCACATCGCCTCCTATTATTTTCAATGACCTGCTTATTATCGGGTCAAGGGTAGATGAAGGCCCGATGGCGGCACCCGGCCACATTCGTGCTTATGATGTGCGGACAGGGGAGCGGCGCTGGATTTTTCACACCATTCCTTTTCCCGGCGAGGAAGGCTACAATACCTGGGACGATTCAACTGCATACAAATTCATTGGCGGCGCCAATAGCTGGAGCGGCTTTAGCCTTGATAAAGAGCGGGGAATCCTGTTTGCCTGCACCGGCTCCGCTTCTTATGATTTTTATGGCGGCCGCCGTACCGGCGACAATCTTTTTGCCAATTGCCTGTTGGCGTTGGATGCTGCCACCGGCAAACGAAAATGGCATTTCCAGTTCGTGCACCACGATGTATGGGACCGCGATGTGCCCTCAGCACCGGCCCTGGTGCGGTACAAAAAAGAAGGGGCCTGGATAGACGCTGCTGCCGTTACCACCAAAACGGGTTATGTATATGTTTTCGACCGGGAAACCGGCAAGCCGCTTTTCGACATCGAAGAAAGACCGGTGCCCACCGTTTCGGAATTAACGGGTGAAAAACTTTCGCCAACCCAGCCTTTTCCCGTAGCACCGGCTTCGTTTATGCGGCAGCGGTTTACGGAGAACGATATCAATCCTTATCTTTCCGACAGCTCTTTTGCCGATGTGAAAAGGCGGCTTCTTTCGTATAAGAACGGCCATGTTTATGAGCCCATCTCACGCCAAGGCACAATCGTTTTTCCGGGACTGGATGGCGGTGCCGAATGGGGCGGGCCGAGCTTCGATCCTGAAACAGGTCTGTTGTATATCAATGCTAACGAAATGCCTTGGGTATTGCAGGCGGTTGCCATCAACAAGCAACCGGTGAAAGCCGAAAATTTCGAGCAGGCCGGTCGGCGGCTTTACCAGCGAAACTGCATGACCTGCCACGGTGCGGAGCGGCAGGGTTCCGGTAACAACCCTTCGTTGCTGGGAATAGAAAAAAAATATTCTGCAGAAGCTTTTCACACCCTGGTGCGATCCGGTAGAAGGATGATGCCGGCCTTTCAGCAACTCAACGAAAACGAACGCGAAGCCATTGCCACCTACGTGCTGAACAAAACGGAGTCAAAAAGCAAAGCATTTGCGGCAAAGGAAAGCGATGAACGTTTTCAATTGCCGTATACCATCACGGGTTACAACAAGTTTTTAAGCAAAGAAGGTTACCCGGCCATTGCACCACCCTGGGGAACACTGCAGGCCCTGGATATTGCTACCGGAAATTATGTGTGGAAACAGGTATTGGGTCACGACACAGCAGTGAAAGGTGCCAAAGGCCCAACCGGCACAGAGAACTATGGTGCGTCGGTGGTAACAAAGGGCGGGCTGCTGCTGATAGCGGCCACCAAGGATGGAAAGTTCAGGGCCTTCAACAAACGTAATGGACAGTTGCTTTGGGAAACAGACCTGCCAGCGCCAGCCTTTGCCACGCCGGCTGTTTACGAATCAGGAGGAAAACAATTCATCGTGATCGCCTGTGGCGGCGGCAAACTAAAAACGAGGTCCGGCGACAGTTATGTTGCGTTTGCATTACCCGGTAAATAAAATATAAAACTCAAATCACAAAACAGATACATGCCAGGGGATACACTCAATGTGGCGACCAAAGCCGCCGCGCAAAATCAGTACGATGCCATTGTGATCGGCTCCGGGATTTCGGGCGGATGGGCAGCGAAAGAGCTTACAGAAAAAGGATTAAAAGTGTTGATGCTTGAACGCGGCCGTCCGCTGGAGCATATAAGGGATTACAAAACAGCGCAACAGTCGCCCTGGGATGCACCGCACCGCGGAACGGCCACACCCGCCGACAAAGAAAAGTACAAGGTGGTCAACCGCGGCTGGGCCATCGGTCATCCTGACCTCAGCTTTTGGACCGATGAAGAAGACTCTCCGTATACCGAGATAAAGCCCTTTACCTGGTGGCGCAGTTACCAGATGGGAGGCCGCTCTATTCTTTGGGGTCGGCAGAGTTATCGCCTGGGTGATATTGATTTTGAAGCGAACGCAAAAGACGGCATCGCCATCGACTGGCCGATCCGTTACAAAGACATTGAACCCTGGTACACCTACGTGGAAGGCTTTGCCGGTATCAGCGGGTCAAAAGAAGGCCTGCCGCAAATTCCCGATGGCAATTTCCTGCCACCCATGGAACTGAACTGCGTGGAAAAAGATGTGGCGGCACGCATCAAGCAAAAGCTCAATCGCCACCTGATCATTGGCCGTACGGCAAACGTAACAGGTTCGCTGAGTGGCCGAACACAGTGCCAGTTTCGCAACCGCTGCTGGGAAGGTTGCCCCTTCGGCGCTTATTTCAGCACGCAATCATCTACACTGCCAGCAGCGCAAAAAACAGGCAACCTTACGGTGCGGCCTTACTCCATTGTCACCAGGATTCTTTACGACAAGGACAGCAAAAAAGCAACCGGTGTGGAAGTGCTGGATGCGGAAAACAACAAAACCTACACATACACATCATCGATCGTTTTTCTCAACGCCTCTGCCCTGAACTCGGCCTGGGTGCTGATGAATTCCGCTACCGATGTTTGGCCCGAAGGCCTTGGTAGCAGCAGCGGTGAGCTGGGGCACAACGTAATGGACCACCACTACAACCTGGGCGCCTCCGGCAAAGTGGAAGGTTATCTTGACCAGTATTATTACGGCAAACGGGCCAATGGTTTCTATGTGGCCCGCTTTGCCAATCTTTTTGGCGACAAGCGTGATTACCTTCGTGGCTTTGGTTACCAGGGCAGTGCCAGCCGGCAGGGGTGGGCCCGTGACATTGCCGAAATGAACATTGGTAGTGCTTACAAAGATGCCCTTTGTGAGCCGGGCGAATGGAGCATTGGCATGACGGGTTTTGGCGAAGTGCTGCCTTACCACGAGAACCGCATCATGCTGGATAAGACCCGCAAAGACAAATGGGGATTGCCCGTGCTGGCCATGGATGCAGAGCTGAAAGAAAACGAGATGAAGATGCGGGAAGACATTAAAAAAGAAGGGGCGGCCATGCTGGAAGCGGCCGGTATCAAAGACGTACATACCTGGGACAGCGGCCATGCCATGGGACACGGTATTCATGAAATGGGAACGGCCCGCATGGGACATGATCCCAAAACATCTGTGCTCAACAAATGGAACCAGGTGTGGGATGCAAAGAATGTGTTTGTGACCGATGGCGCCTGCATGACATCCAGCGCCTGCCAGAATCCTTCACTGACCTACATGGCACTCACAGCCCGTGCGGCCGATTATGCCGTGCAGGAATTAAAAAAACGATCACTTTAAAAACCTACTTTACCTTAAGAAAATAAAATTGATGACCATGTATAAAAAGCTCATATTTTTTTCTGCTACTCTGCTGCTGCTTTCCCGTGTTGACGCCCAGCAAAAAGCAAAACCCGAGGATACTGAATTTTACACACCTGTTCCGAAAACGGTTGACCCGGGATCAATGGCAAGCCCTGTTCCTTCAGATGCCATTGTATTGTTTGATGGCACCAGCGATGCCAAGTGGGTAAATGGCAAAGACACCACGAAAGCATCAGGGTGGACCGTGCAAAACGGCGTGCTGAAAGTAAACAAGCAGGCCGGCGACATTCGTACCAAAGAGTCGTTTACGGACTACCAATTGCACCTGGAGTGGCGGGTACCGGAGCATATCACGGGCAAGGGCCAGGGCCGTGGCAACAGTGGTATTTTCCTTGCTTCTGTTTTTGGCGGCGGCTACGAGATCCAGATTCTCGACAATTACAACAATACCACTTATACCAACGGGCAGGTGGGCAGCATTTACAAGCAGCACGTTCCGCTGGCCAACCCGGTGCGTCCGCCCGGTGAGTGGCAGGTGTATGATATTGTATGGACAGCTCCGCGTTTCAAAGCCGATGGCTCACTGGCCTCACCGGCACGGGTAACCGCTTTTTTAAACGGCGTGCTGGTGCAAAACAACGTGGAGTTGAAAGGTCGCACGGAATACATTGGGCAGCCGACGTATAAGGCTCACGGCGCAGCACCCATCCTCCTGCAGTCGCATGGCGATCCCAGCGAACCGATCTCTTTCCGCAACATCTGGCTGCGGCCGTTGTAATAAAATTACCGGAGAGAGTTTGCCGTTTTCCTTGTACGGTTTGCCCCTGAGCAAAAGGCTTTCATCATTGAAGTTTAGCCGCAATGATGAAAGCCTTTTTGTTTTCTGTATCTGCAGAAACTTATTCTTCGTCTTTGGGGTTGATGTTCTGGTTCATGTGAAACAGGTTTTCCGGGTCCCATTTTTTCTTCAGGCGAAGCAGCCGCGGGTAGTTATCACCGTAAGCTTCTTTTACCCGGTCGCCGCCTTCTGTTCCAAGGGTGTTCACATAAACTTTGTTGGCGGTGAAAGGCTGAACGGCTTCCCATAAGCCTCTTGCCCAGGCAATATTTTTTTCGTCTTCTTCCGGAGCCGTCCACGACGAAACGATGACCAGGTCGTACAACGCCTGCCGGTGCGGAAACGCAGTGCCGCCTTCCGGTTCTGCGGTTGCTTTTCCACCATACATTTCAATGATAATGGGAGAGAAGGGCGATGGAACCGTGGCGCCATGCGCAATAATGGTGTCAATGGCCTCATCGCTTAACGCCTGTAAAAAACCCGACTTCCAGTAATACCGGTTGTAATGGGGCAGGGAGGCATCCAGCATGGTTTGCATCTGCTGGTAAGGCTGTTGCCCAAACAGGTCGGCAATAGGTGCGCCAAAGGAGCGGATGGGTTTCAGCACTTCTTCCCCTTTTTGCATGTCGCCATTGTAGCAACCCATGATCGCCACCACGGGCACACCATCGGGTGAATGCAGCAAGGCTGCGTACAGGGTGAGTTCATCCGGCGCCGTTTCCATAAACGCACGGAAATGCTGAATAACGCTTTTAGCTTCCTGCCTTGGGTAAAGCAGCATGCCGCCTAAAACGGTGGCTACGGGATGCAGCCGAAACGTAAGCGAAGTAACAACACCAAAGTTGCTGCCGGCGCCACGCAGTCCCCAGAACAGGTCAGGATTCTGGTGGAGGCTGGCTGTTTGCAGTGTGCCATCTGCGGTTACAATCTCTGCGCTGAGCAGGTTATCGCAACTCATGCCGTATTTGCGCACAAGCCAGCCAACGCCGCCGCCCAGGGTAAGTCCGCCGATGCCGGTGCTGGAAATAATGCCGCCGGTGGTGGCCAGGCCAAACACCTGCGTTGCCTTGTCAAGGTCACCCCAGGTAGCGCCACCCTGTGCTTTTGCCGTTAGGCCTTCGGGGTCTACCTGCACTTTTTTCATAAGCGACAGGTCAACCATAATGCCGCCATCACAAACAGCGTTGCCCGAAACATTGTGGCCGCCACCACGGATGGCAAGGGGTAAGTTGTTCTCCCTGGCGGTGTTCACGGCCAACTGCACATCACCAACCGTTTGGCAGCGAATGATCAGGGCCGGCTTGCGGTCGATCATGCCATTCCAGATCTTCCGGGCCTCATGGTAACCGGCATCTCCTGGTGTCAAAACATCGCCGCTGGCTTTTTCTTTGATACCCGCAAGTAAAGACAGTGGAAGGGTCTCCAGAACCGTGTTTAAGCTTTCCATTTTTGTTTATTTACTGGTGAAGGAATAGTGGTTTACCCAACCGGATAAAGAGGGATCCTGTCTTCATGCAGGCGATAGGGGTCATCGTAGAGTGGAAAGGAAACGGTATTAAATCTACAAAACTTTAGTGGTTATTGTACGTAGGGTTTGGGGCAAAAAAAAGTCCACTGTAGAAACAGCGGACGCTAACGATTGCTTGCTATATAAAGAGTTTGTGATTTCTGAATCAAATCTACAACCTCCAGACAGAGGTAGAGGAACCAACTTCCCCGCTTTACTACGTTCTTAAGAACCTGCGCATTTGGCTGTATTGCAGCAGGGGCAAGGGTTCCGTGAAATTTATCTTACGACATCCAGTGCTTTTTTGACCTGTTTTTTACTTTAAAATTGGTTGGCAGCCGCTATCAATAACCGGTTAGGGTAAGGAGTTAAAATATGACCTGGCGGTAAATGCACCAAGGGATAGTTAAATTGGCCCGGGCCATTGAGGACAAGCGTATTGGCGCAAGCAATGGTTTGGTATTGCGGAAAGGAAAGACTGCATGCCCATCTCCGGTTTGCTGCGACCCCTGAAATGGCCTAATTTCGACACCTGGCCACTGTAATCAAACCATACGAAAACGATAATCCCGGGCATATGCCTTAACCATTCAGCTATACATGATCCTAATTGTTGACGACAGACAGGAAAACGTTTTTTCGCTCAGAACTGTATTGGAGCAATATGGCTTTCGTACCGATGCTGCATTGTCAGGTGAAGAAGCCCTCAAAAAAGTATTGAAGCAGGAGTATGCCCTCATTATCCTGGATGTGCAGATGCCCGTGATGGACGGCTTTGAAGTGGCTGAAGCCCTCACGGGAATGAACAAGACCAAAGACATTCCCATTATCTTTCTTTCCGCGGTCAATACCCACAAGCGGTTTATTACCAAGGGGTTTGAATCCGGCGCAGTGGACTATCTCACCAAGCCTGTTGACCCGGATATCCTCATGCTGAAGGTGCGCAACTTTTACCGCCTGTACGAAAAAAACAGTGCGCTAAAGGAAGCTGAAAAAGAGCTCACCGCAACCGTGAACGAATTGCATTTCACGCTGGAGTCGCTGCCGCAATTGGCCTTTACCGCCAGCAAGGACGGAGCACTGCAGTTTGTCAACAAACAGTGGTTCCAGTTTGCCGGCACAAAGGACAGCTTCCCGGAAACGCAGCCCGGAACGGCCTCGCTCCGTGACAGGTGGCTGGAATGCATACAAACCGAAGCTCCCATTGAAACGGAAGTTTGTATCAGGCGGCTTGACGATGACCAGTATTATTATCACTTGCTGCGGGCCACGCCGATTTATGTGAACGAAAGTATCAGCCGCTGGGTGGGTACGCTGACATCCATCCACGAGCAAAAGCTGCTGAATGAAACACTGGAGCGAAAAGTGGCCGAACGGACCAAAGAGTTGCTGGAGATCAACCGCGAGCTGGAAATGAGCAACGATGAGCTGCAGCAGTTTACCTCTGTTGCCTCTCACGATCTGAAAGAACCGCTACGGAAGATCCAGTTCTTCGGAAGCCTGATCATGGATGGCGCCGCGCTGGACGAAAAAACAACCGTTTACCTCGATAAGATCATCCGCTCCTCGCAGCGCATGAGCCAACTCATATCCGACCTGCTTTCGTTTGCCCGTCTTTCCGAAGAAATGGCCTTCACCGAGTCTAATATCAATGCCATTATCGAGGACATTTTGTTTGATCTTGAATTAAGCATCCGCGAAAAAGGTGCGGTGGTAGAGGTGCAACCCATTCCGCTGCTGCAGGTGATGCCTGCGCTCATCCGCCAGTTGTTTCAAAACCTTATCAGCAATGCCCTGAAGTTTACACGACCCGGTATTGCCCCGCAGATCCGCATTTGGGCCGCCAGGTCCGGCGAAGACCACGTCAATATTTTTATTGCCGATAATGGGATAGGGTTCGATGAAAAATACAAGGATAAGATCTTTACTCTTTTCCAGCGCCTGCATGCCCGGGAGGCCTATGAGGGAACAGGCATTGGGCTGACCATTGCCAAAAAAATTGTAGAAAAGCACAATGGAAGGATCGCCGTAAACAGTCATCCCGGCGAAGGCACCACGTTCGTGATCACCCTGCCTGCGCAGCAGCCCGGCAATTTGCTGGCAGCGCACCATTCCATTGCATTTAAAAGTCACCATACATGAAAGGATTTTTTAAGCGAATGCCCCTGCCGGCCAAATTGGTTTTGTTGGGTGCCATACCGTTGCTCTTCCTGATGGTTGTTGTGTTGCAATACAACACCGAAAAAAGAGAAAAGATCGCGATGCTGGATGGGTACCGTCAACGCATTCGCCAGGCCATTGATGTGAATGCGCTGATCGATGCCCTGCAAAACGAAAGGCGGTACAGCTTTATGTATGCCCTCAACGGTACGCAGCAAAACGAAATGCAGCAAAACCGGGCGCCTGTAGATGTGGCCATCCGGCGGTTGAAGGACAGCATTGATACCATCAGCAAAGAATTTGAAGCCTATACGTTTCTTGACAATTTGGCTGCCACCCGGTCGCTGGTCAATAGCAGGGAAATAAAAGCAGAAGAAGTGCTGCAATACTATTCTAACATCATTTTTCGGCTCAATACCATGAACGCGGTTGCAGCCGGCAATGTACTTTACCTGCAGCCCATCATGCAAACAGTAGCCAGCCAGAAAGTGCTTTCCGATATCATTACCTACAAAGGCATGTTGTTGGCGCAGCTTTACCTCTACCTGGAAACCGGAGGACAAAACAAATCGCTGCTGACCAATGTGTACCAGTACCAGGATATGCTGACGTCGTATCTCTACGAATTCAGGCAAAAAGCACCGGAAAACTGGGTCACTGCTTTTAATACGGTGCGGTCCGATACCACAGCCCGGACGGCCATGGCCATCGAGCAACGCTTTCGGCAGAATCCTAACCTGGATACGGCACTAAATCCGTTTCATTATTGGGAAGTGGCCACCAAGACCGTGAACCGGTACAAGCTGATCCAGGCCGGCATGATGGAAGAGGGGCGGCAAGGTGCCAACGAGATCTACGAAGAAGAAAAACGCCAGCAAACCTTAAGCCTTGTAATGCTGGTGCTGGTAATGTGTTTTGTGGTGAGCTTTATTGTTTACACCATCGGCTTTATTACACAGCGACTGCAATACCTGCGCAATGCGGCCGAAAACCTGGCCTCCGGCAAAACCGGTTTAAAAATCATACCCGAGGCCAATGACGCCATCGGCTCACTTACCAAATCCATTCTTGCCATTGACCGCAACGACCGCAAGCTCGCCATTGCCGCAAAAGCCATTGGTGATGGTGATTTTAGCGTGGTGGTGGAACCCCGGAGCGAAGAAGATATCCTGGGCAATTCCATTGCGCACATGAAAACCAGCCTGCAGACCTTTGCCAGATCAAGTGAAGAAAAAATTTGGGTGCAAACGGGCATCTCGCAGATCAACGACAGCCTGCGGGGTGACAAGAATGTAAGCACGCTTGGGCAGGATGCCCTCAATACCCTGGTGCCCTACCTCGAATGCGAAAGCGGATTGTTTTACGCCGCTAATGATAACTTTCTTCGATTTGAAGCGGGTTATGCTGTTGCCAACCTGGACGCGGTACCCAAAGAGATCAAGTTTGGCGAAACCCTTATTGGGCAGGCCGCCCTTACCCGGCAGGTAACGCTACTGGAAAATGTGCCCGATGCATTCCTCCAGATCCGTACAGGATTGGGTGCGGCCCAGCCTCGGCATACGCTGGTGGTGCCGCTGGTGACCGACAATATTGTGGAGGGTGTAATTGAGCTTTCCTCTCTAAACAGCATCAATGCAGTAAAGGCCGAATTCCTGCGGGAAGCCGCCGGCGACATTGCCATTTCGCTGCGATCGGCCAAAAGCAAAATGCTGTTACAGCAATTGTTTGAGCAAACACAGGCCCAGGCAGAAGAGCTGCAGTCGCAGCACGCCGAATTGGAAAACATCAATGCCGAGCTGGAAGCCCAGGCCGAAAAGCTGCAAACCTCCGAAGAAGAGTTAAAGGTGCAGCAGGAAGAACTGATGCAGGCCAACCAGGAACTGGAAGAACGGACCCGCCAGTTGGAAGAACGCAATGCCCTGATCGTGGAGCGCAACCTGGAGATTCAACAAAAAGCGGAAGAGCTGGAACTGACCACCAAATACAAATCGGAGTTCCTGGCCAATATGTCGCATGAATTGCGAACACCGCTCAACTCTATCCTTCTTCTTTCGCGATTAATGGGAGAGAACACCGAAGCCAATCTTACCGGTGAGCAGGTGGAATATGCCAAGGTGATCCAAAGCTCGGGACAGGGCTTGCTTTCACTGATCGACGAGATCCTGGACCTCTCCAAGATCGAAGCCGGCAAGATGGAGCTGGAGTTTAACAATGTGATGGTGCAGGAGATCATCACCGACATGAAAAACCTTTTCTCGCCGGTGGCCCGCGAAAAAGGCATTTCGTTTGAACTGGCCGTTGCGCCGGAAGTGCCCTCGCAGATCGAAACAGACAAGCTGCGGTTGGAGCAGGTGCTGCGCAACCTTCTTTCCAACGCCATTAAGTTTACGGACGAAGGCAGTGTAAGCCTGACCGTGAGTACCCTCCCGGAAAATCAATCCTTCCTTGCGTTCACGGTAAAAGATACCGGCATCGGCATCCCGGTGGAAAAGCAATCCCTCATCTTTGAAGCCTTTCAGCAGGCCGATGGTTCCACCCGCCGCAAGTATGGCGGTACAGGCCTGGGACTCTCCATCAGTCGTGAGTTGGTGCGGCTGCTTGGCGGTGAGATCAAGCTCACCAGCGAACCGGGAAAAGGAAGCGAGTTTACCGTGTATGTACCAAAGCGAAAAGTGGTCGCAGCCAAAAAAGAGGCCTTTTTTGCTACTGAAACGGTTCCTGAAAAGCAGGAAGCCCCGGCTGTAAAAACGGCGCCGAAGGATTTTAGGGTTGAACGCATACCCGAAGGCTTGCCCGATGACCGAAGCAGCCTTGTGCCCGAAGACAAGATCATCCTCATTATTGAGGACGACACCGCCTTTGCTAAGATCCTGTCGGATTTTGCCCACCAGCAGGGTTACAAAGCCCTGATGGCGGTGCGGGGCGATGAGGGACTGGCCCTGGCGCAGCAATACCGTCCCATTGGCATTTTGCTCGACATTCACCTGCCGGTAAAAGATGGCTGGGAAGTGATGGAAGAACTAAAAAGCAATCCTGCCACCCGCCACATCCCGGTGCACATTATGTCGTCGGAAGAAGCCAAAAAAGAAAGCCTGAAAAAAGGTGCAATCGATTTTATTTCGAAGCCCATTGCGCTGGAGCAAATGCAAACGGTGTTTCAAAAGATCGAGCATGTGCTTTCCAAAAATCACAAGAAAGTGCTGATCGTGGAAGAAAACCCGCAACATGCCAAAGCGCTGGCTTATTTCCTCGAAACCTTTAATGTCAATGCCCAGATCTCCGCTTCGGTAACCGACAGTGTGCAGGCCTTGCAACGGGAGCAGGTTGACTGTGTGATCCTGGACATGGGCATACCCGATAAAAATGCCTACGAGACCCTGGAAACGGTCAAGCAAAACCCGGGGATGGAAAACCTGCCCATCATCATTTTCACGGGGAAAAACCTCTCCAAAACAGAAGAGTCCCGCATACGGCAATACGCTGATTCGATTGTGATCAAAACGGCACATTCATTCCAGCGCATCCTGGATGAAGTATCACTTTTCCTGCACCTGGTAGAAGAAAGCAGCCGGAAGGACAAGCCTTCGGGATACAAGCGGCTGGGTGCATTAAGCGAAGTGCTGGCAGGGAAAAAAATCCTTGTGGCCGATGATGATGTGCGGAATATTTTTTCGCTTACCAAAACATTGGAACTGCACAACGTAGACGTGGTGGCAGCCATGGATGGAAAAGAAGCCCTGCGAAAGCTGGAGGAGAACCCCGACGTCAATGCGGTACTGATGGACATTATGATGCCTGAAATGGATGGTTACGAGGCCATGCAGGCCATCCGCAAAAAGCCAAAATACCGCAACCTTCCCATTATTGCCATTACGGCCAAGGCCATGACCGGCGACCGCGAAAAATGCATCCGCGCCGGCGCCTCCGATTACATTTCAAAACCTGTGGATATCGACCAGTTGCTGTCCTTGTTACGGGTATGGTTATACGATAAAACCTTTTAATTATGCAAGCAAACAGCATCTTGCTGATCGATGACGACAACCGGAACATCTTTGCCCTTTCGGCCGTGTTAAAGGCAAAAGGGTTTAGTGTGATCACAGCTACATCGGCCCTGGACGGTATCTCTCACCTGCAAAAAGACAAAGGCATCAAAGTTGTGTTGCTGGATATGATGATGCCGGAAATGGACGGATACGAAGCACTCAGGCAGATCAGGGGCGATGAAGATCTCTGTCACTTCCCGGTGTTTGCGGTAACGGCCCAGGCGATGGTTGGCGACAAGGAGCGCTGCCTGGAAGCAGGTGCCGATGAATACCTTTCGAAACCTATAGACATCGACCTGTTGCTGGATTTGCTGGACAAGTACAAAGGAAGCGTATAAGATGAAGGACGAAGAAGTGGACATACTGCTGAATGACCTGCTGGAGGTTTACGGATACGATTTTAATGAGTATGCCAAAGCTTCGTTGAAACGCCGCATGCAACGGCTTTTTGCCCTGGACAAGTTTCCTTCGTTTGCCGAATTCCGTTACCGCGTACGCAACGATGAAGTTTACCTCAAGCGCTTTGTAGAAGAAATAACGGTGAACGTAACCGAAATGTTCCGCGACCCGGAGTTTTATAAAATGCTGCGCAAAGAAGTGTTGCCCACGCTGGCCACTTATCCTTTTATCCGCATCTGGCATGCCGGCTGCTCTACAGGAGAAGAGGTCTATTCGATGGCCATCCTGCTGCAGGAAGCCAACCTGCTGCACAAATCTCTCCTGTACGCAACTGACCTGAATCCCGATGTGCTGGAAAAAGCCAAAGCAGGGATTTTTCCGCTGAGCGCTATGAAGCAGTATTCGGAGAATTATATCCTTTCGGGCGGGCCGCTTGACTTTTCATCGTATTATACCACGCGGTACGACTACGCAAAGTTTCATCCCGACCTTTCTTCGAAGATGGTATTTGCCACGCACAACCTTGTTTCCGATGGCTCGTTCAACCGCTTTCAACTCATCATGTGCCGCAACGTGATGATCTATTTCGAAAAGACGTTGCAGGACCGGGTGCTGTCTCTTTTTGACCAAAGCCTGGAGTCGCTTGGCTTTTTAGCACTTGGCGCAAAAGAAACCATGCGGTTTTCGGGTGTGGCGTCGCGGTACAAACAAATGGGCAAAGAAAAAATATGGCGCAAAAGTCCCTAGCATACAGCCTGCTCCTTATCGGCGGATCGGCTGGCAGCCTGGAAGCCATTTTGCAGTTTCTGCCGGGGCTGAAACGGGAGCCAACGCTGGCCATTGTGCTGGTGCTGCACCGGCGTGCCGGCGAATCGATGCTCACCGAATTGCTCCAGGATAAAACAGACTGGCAGGTAAAGGAAGCGGAAGAAAAAGAAGCCATAGTCCCCGGTACACTTTACATTGCCCCAGCGGATTACCACCTACTTGTTGAAAAAGACGGCAGCTTTTCGCTTGACTATTCCGAACGAGTGCATTACAGCCGGCCGGCCATTGATGTAACCTTTGAAACAGCAGCAGAAGCGTATGGGCCGGCCGTGATAGCTCTCCTGCTTTCGGGTGCCAACCAGGATGGCACGGCAGGCTTGCGAAAAATAAAAGAGGCCGGTGGGCTTGTGCTGGTGCAGGACCCGGAAGATGCCGTGGTTTCGTACATGCCAAAATTTGCACTTGATCATATCGATGTTGACAAGGTGATGAAGGCTGGCGGTGTTGCCCTTTTTGTGAAGTCGCTTTTGCAATAGGGCGGTGAAGACGGGTAAGGCATTTTACCATTTTTTGTTACATTGAAAAACAGCCTTTGCTCTTCTGCCACAGGTAAGCCACAAAATAGATTACCCATAAACGCACACAATAAAAATCAGGAGGAGAATAATTGAAACAGCATTTTATACCGATCCGGCACTTGTTTTTTTATGGCTTGCTCTTGTTGTCTGTAAGCCTTTCGGCACAAACGGAACGGACATTCGCTAACCCCTTGCTTGCTGCCGGTGCCGATCCCTGGACCATTTACAAGGATGGCTTTTATTACTATACGCATACGTTTGGCAATCGTATTGTGCTGTGGAAAACAAAAAGCATAGCCGACCTGAAAACCGCACAGCAAAAAACAGTGTTTACGCCACCACCCGGAACCTTGTACTCAAAACAGGTTTGGGCGCCGGAACTACACCACATCAACAACAAGTGGTACATGTATTTTGCCGCCGACAGCGGCCGCAACGAAGATCACCGCATTTGGGTACTGGAGAACAGTGCAAAAGATCCGCTGCAGGGCGAATGGGTGATGAAAGGCAAAGTGGCCGATCCTTCGGATAAATGGGCGATCGATGCTTCTGTATTTCGGCACAGGGGCCAATGGTACATGGTATGGTCGGGGTGGGAAGGCGACACCAACGGACAGCAGGATATCTACATTGCCAGGCTGAAAAACCCCTGGACGATCGATGGCAAACGGGTACGGATTTCCAGTCCCACCCATGCCTGGGAACGACACGGTACGCTGAACGATCCATCCAATCCACCGCATGTGGCCGTGAACGAAGGGCCGCAATTTTTAACACATGGTAACAAAGTTCACCTTGTGTTTTCGGCCAGCGGCTGCTGGACAGACAACTATGCCTTGGGTGTAATGTCAGCCGATGCCAACAGCAATTTGCTGGATTCGCTTTCCTGGACAAAACATCCCGAACCCGTCTTTCAAACATCGGCTGAAAACGGCGTTTACGCACCGGGGCATAATTCGTTTTTTACATCGCCCGACGGCAAAGAAGACTGGATACTTTACCACGCCAACGGCGCACCGGGACAAGGTTGCGGCCGCAACCGTTCACCACGGGCCCAGCGGTTTACCTGGCGCAATGGCTTGCCCTTTTTTGGGGAACCAATAAAGCCTGGTGAAATGCTGGCTGTTCCGGGGGAGAAGAAGAGGAAGCAGGAGAGTTGGTAGGGTGAGGTTAAGGTTAAGGTTAAGGTTAAGGTTAAGGTGGAGTGGGAGAAGTTATTGGGTTATTGAGTTATTATGTTACTGGGGTAATGGAGTAAATTTTTAAAAATAGTTTCGGATAAATAATACAGCTTAATCTACGCCGAAGGCTTCTGTGTATAAAGAAAAAAATGACAAGGATAAAACCGGCTCCGTAGGAGCCGCACCTTGGTAGAAAACCAGAGATATCATGCTCACCCGGCCCCGTAGGGGCCGAACGATAGGGAGCAAAAGAATCTATAAATACGACTCCGTCCTAACACAAACGGATGCCTTGTTTAAATGACAATTGAAACAGCTCTGAAGGTGACACACGTTTCTGTTTATTAGATACTAACGGAGCTAAGTAAGGGTAGTTTTTTGCCTAAACTTCTGATATAAAAAATGCTTACCCTTGGAGACTAAGGGTGCGACATAAAAATACTTGATAGGTATGAGACTGTCCTCCAATTGCGTGATGCCTATAACTTGTAGCGAAATCCTCTCAATACAAAGCTACCCTCAAAAGAATGGAAGATGGCTTTGAACTGCCACCGGTGAACAAACGTTAGCAATGGAGCATCCTCCAGCAGTCAGAAACTACGGTGGTAAATGATGTGCTTAATTTGGTGCCGGCGAATAGAGCGGTGCCAACTTAATTGGCCTTTATATCCGTTCTTTAACTTTATTTCTTACTCAATTTTTCTGTAGGCACGCCGGTTTCAGTTTGAAAAGGAAAGGTTACCTGCACCACCGTTCCGTTGCCTTCTGTTGAGCGGATGCGGAAATCGCCTTTGTACACTTCTGCACGGTTTTTCATGTTTTTTATGCCAAGTCCTTTGGTGGTCTTGCGCTTGTCAAAGCCAATGCCGTTATCGCTGATTACCACATCCAGGTTTTGCATGCAGGCCTGCACGGTGATTTGCACAACCGAAGCCTTTGCATATTTTACAATGTTGTTCATCTGTTCCTGGATAATGCGATAAATGGTAAGCTGCATTCCTTTTTCCAAATGGTTTTCTTCCAGGTTATAGGAGAGGTCAATGTGGAAAAGGTTCATCGCGGAGTAGTGTTCAAGTAATTCGTCAAGCGTTGCTTTAAAGCCAATGTCATTGATCACCGGTGTAATCAGTTGCTTGGAAAGACTACGGATCTCGCTGATGGAACGTTGGATCATGTCGATTCCTTTCTGCGCAAAGATTTCTTTTTGTTCGGGATAATAATTGATGTTTTCGATGTAGAGTTTCGCGGTGGTCAGCAACTGGTTTACATTGTCGTGCAGTTCCTTGGCAATTTCGCTGCGTTCGTTTTCCTGCGTGTTGATGATGGCTTTGGCCACCTCTTTTTGCGACGCAAATTTTTCTTCCAGCACCATTTGCTGCAAGGCTATTTTTTCAGTTACATCATCACCGATCACAATAAAATGCCTGCCGGTTGGCAGCTCAATTGGTTGCGAGGTGACCTCCAATGAAAAAACATCGCCGTTCTTTTTTTGCTGCAATACAATGTCTTTGTACCGCGACAACTTTTCTTCGGAAATATTCTCCAGGTCCTGCCAGTCGTCGTCTACGATCAGGTCGTGCACGCTTAGCTGCAAAAACTCTTCTTTTGTGTAGCCAAATAAACGGAGCGCCGCTTCGTTTACTTCTACAATCTGCAGCGTGTCACCTTTGAACATCCATTTGGGTGTAGGGCTTTGGTAAAAAAGCAACCGGAAGCGTTCTTCTGAAAGGCGTAAAGCCGTTTCCGATTCTTTTTGCTGCGTAATGTCCTGCATGGCACCTACCATGCGAATGGCTTTGCCCTCTTCATTGCGAATCAAAAAACTTTTGTCAAGAACATAAGCATAGCTGCCGTCAGCACGCCGGATGCGGTATTCGGCCGACCAGTTGTTCTGCGTGCTTTCAATCACTTCCTGCAGGCTCTTATTTACACGGTCAATATCCTCTACATGCACCAGTCGCTGCCAGGTTGCGCTGTCCGAAACTTCCGAAATGTCGGTATGCCCAATCATCTTCCGAAAACCTTCTCCCCAGTAAATGGTACGTGTTTGCAGGTCAAGGTCCCAGATCACGTCACTGGTAGCCCTTGATGCCAGCTCGTACCGCTGGTTGCTGATGCGCAAGGCCTCCTGGGCCTTTTTTTGTTCGGTGATATCTCTGAAATAAACCGAAATACCATCCGGTGACGGATAGGCACTAACGCCAACCCACACACCGGCACCAGCGTAGTGCTCTTCAAAGTGAACGGCTTTGTTTTCCCTGAAGGCCGTTTCATAGCGCACATAAAACCGTTGGGTAACGGGGTCATTGTATTCGTGCCGAATGTTTTTGCCTAAAATGTCCTCCCGCTTCCGGTGCAGCAGTTCCTCTGCTTTGTGGTTCCAGTAGGTCACGATCCAGTTTTTATCAAGGGCAATAAAGCCGTCGCCGATACTTTCCAAAATGGTGATCAGCCGTTGCTCCGATTGGCGCAGTGTGATCTCTGCCTGCTTTGATTCGGTAATGTCGCGGGTTACACCGTGCATGCGCAAAATGTTCCCGTTCACATCTTTCACCGCCTCTATGTGGTGGAGCACATAGATGAGTTCTCCCGAGGGCTTGATCATGCGGTGGCTGTACTGGTGTTGTGCCCTGATGCGGTTTTCCTCGATGGCATCATCTATTTTGTACCGATCATCGGGATGCACCAGTGACCGGTACAATGCCGTGGTTACAACGGGGTGGGTTTTTTTATTAAGGCCGTAGATCTCGTACAATTCGTCCGATACATCAATGATGTCACGCACCGCATCCCATTCCCACCAACCGATGCGGCCAAGCTTATAGGCCCGGAAAAGTTTTTGCTCATAATAAAGCACTTTTTGTTCGCCTTCAGCTTTGGCCCTCGCATCCTTGGCAATGCAGTAAGTGATGCCTGTTTCGGTGTCACGCTGTGCCGACCACGACATGGGCACCACGGAGCCGTCCTTGCAGATACAATGGTTTTGAAAATAGCGGATGCTGCTTTCGTTACCAAGCACCGTGCCTTTCCACTGCGACCGCTCCCGGTCTTCGGGCACAATGAGGTCCATCAGGAAGGTACCTGCCAACTCTTCTGGCTCGTAGCCCCAGGCTTCTTTGGCGGCTGCCGATACTACCAGCAGTTTGCCTTCGGCATCGCAAGAGCAGATCACTTCAGGAGAAACGTCCAGGAGCCGTTGCAACAGCTGCTGCGTATCACCGGGAGGCAAAAAAGACGTGGCACCGGGCTTTTTGGTAGGCTGGCTCATGGCAAAAAATTAAGCACTCCTTGTTGTGGTGTAACGGCAGCATTTCCGCCTAAACTGGCAGCCGCAGGTTACCTTTAATTCTTTCGGTTGTTGAAAGAATTAAACAAAAAGTAGGTCAATTGTCGCACACTGACAAACGTCTTTTTCGTAGCGTGATAAAAAAACGAAACAAGAATGTAAAATTGCCTGTGTCTGCAATTGTCTTGAAAATTTTCGCAAACCAAAAAAGGTCTTGGCCCAAAATGTATTTGTCTGAAAAAAAATTGAATGGATGAGAAACCAAGCCAGTTCTTGAAAATATTCTCTTCTTGCAGATGAAAAAAATGTTGTGTAAGAAGCCGTAGACCAATAGGATGAGTTTGTGCTTCTTTTTGGCAATGATCGCCCGTCTTCATTGCGTGCATTGGGCTATCTTTAAACATACGAATCAAATCGCCTCCGCATGAAAAATTGGCTCCTGGCACTTTCCCTTACGTTAACTCAAATCTCGTATTCTGTTTGCGCACAACAAGGGCCTGCGGGCTCACCGGGTGCATCAACCTACCAGAATCCCTTGCCCGTGGCCTTCGGTGATCCTTTTGTGCTTTACACCAATGGTATGTACTACCTGTATGGTACTGGCGGTGCCGACAAAGGCTTTGCTGCTTATTCATCGCCGGATCTCGTTAACTGGAAGAAAGAGGGACAGGTTTATTTTCACAACAACACCAATGGTTGGAGCAATCCCGCCACGGCCTGGGATGGCGCTTACTGGGCACCCGAAGTGTATGAGCGAAACGGAAAATTCTATCTTTTTTACAGTGCGCAGTGGAAAGTGAATCCTGCAAAAGAAATGGAGAATTTTCGGATAGGCGTTGCCGTTGCCGACAAGCCAACAGGCCCCTTTGTTGACCTGTTCGACCGCCCGGTATTCGACCCCGGTTATCCCACCATCGACGCCAATGTTTTTTTTGATACGGATGGCAAGATCTATCTCTATTATTCACGGGTTGCGTACAAGCACCCGGTAAAAAGCGAGGTGGCTACCTGGGCCAAAAACAATGGCTGGTTCAAGGAGATCGAAGAAAGCTGGGTGTATGGCGTGCAGCTAAAGGATGATTTTTCAGGTGTGATCGGAAAGCCGGTCTTATTGCTGCGGCCACCTGTTTCGATGAAGGACAAGCAGGCCGAGTGGGAGAGCCGGTCGGTTACTTCCAAAGAAGTCAACCGGCGCTGGACCGAAGGTTCGGTTACGTTTAAAAAAGACAAGGTTTATTATATCATGTATTCGGCCAATCATTTTGGCGGGCAGCATTACGCCGTAGGCTATGCCACGGGCAAAACACCGCTGGGTCCTTTTAAAAAAGCCGCCAACAATCCTATACTGCAAAAGAACAGCGACAAGGGCGGTACGGTCACCGGCACGGGCCACAACAGCGTTACCTGGTCGCCGGATGGTAAAGAAATGTTTTGCGTGTACCACGGCCGCACGGCTGCCACCGGCGATGAAAGGGTTGTGTTCATTGACCGCATGGAAGTGAAGGGTGGTAAAATCGTTGTACACGGCCCAACCACCGTTCCGCAACCACTGCCATCGGGGGTAGAAAAATAACCGCTGCACAGCGCCTCTTTCCCTGCCTGCAAACCGAACGGTTCCTGTATCGAAACCGTACATTGGACAAGTGCTCACCGGAGGCAATGACTTCTGTTTCAATCCGTTGAAAAACCGGCACTGCTTCTGTGCCCCTGGGGATATAAAGCAAGCCATATGCTGCAACATCACCTGCTGATCGCCTTCCGCAACCTGCAACGCCATCGCGGTTCGTTTTTTATCAACCTTGTGGGATTGTCCACCGGTCTTGCCTGTGCTTTCCTCATCTATCTCTGGGTGCTGGATGAACGGTCCTTTGACCGTTTTCACCAAAAGAGCCCGCAGCTTTACCAGGTAATGGAAAAGAGCAGTGAGAATGGGGCCGTGATCGTACACGAAGGCACACAAGGTCCGCTGGCTGCTGCCATGGCAAAAGACCTGCCCGAAGTGCAAACGGCGGTTCCGGTGATGTCGCTCAAAAAAGAAGGCATTTTTGTGCAAATGCGTAACGGCGACAAAGTGGTTCGCGGTGCAGGCATCTTTGCCGGCAATGCTTTTTTTACCACCTTTTCATTTCCGCTTTTGCAGGGAAACCCGGGCCAGGTGCTTGCCGAAAAAAACAGCATCGTTATTTCTGCAGCGCTGGCGCGAAGCCTTTATGGGTCGGCTGCCAATGCAACGGGCAAACCGCTCCAGTGGGAATTGTTTGGAGAGAAACGCATGGTGACCGTTTCCGGCGTCTTTGATCACCTGCCCGCTAATACTTCCCTGCAGTTTGATTTTGCCATGCCGTTTGAATTAATGATGACGGAGCTGGCGCCGAATTTTCAAAAATGGTCAAACGAAGGACCGGCCACTTACCTGGTGCTAAAACCGGGGACCAACATCGAAGCGTTCAATGCCAAGATCAAGGATTTTATCAGGCCTTATTTTAAAGAAACCATCTTCTCACTTTTTGTTCGTCCTTATGCCAGCGGTTATCTCTATGGCCGGTACGAGAACGGGCAGCAGGCCGGTGGCCGCATCGAATATGTACGCCTGTTCTCGCTGGTAGCGCTGTTTATTATTGTTATTGCCTGCATCAATTTTATGAACCTTTCTACGGCAAGGGCCTCGCGGCGGTTAAAGGAAGTGGGCATTAAAAAAGTGGTGGGCTCCACCCGTAAGGCGCTGGTCTTCCAGTTCCTGAGCGAAGCGGTTTTCATCACCTTTTTATCACTCCTGCTAGCCTGCTTTTTGGTGGCAGCACTCTTGCCGTTTTTCAGCCAGGTTACCGGCAAAAACCTGGTGGTAGACCTTACGCCGCAACTGGTGTTGTTGCTCCTTGGTGTGACCTTGTTGACAGGTTTGCTTGCCGGCAGTTATCCTGCATTTTATCTCTCCGGTTTTAGTCCTGTTGCCGTGCTGAAAGGAAAGCTGAAAAATTCTGTAGGCGAATTGTTTGCCCGAAAAGGTTTGGTGGTTTTCCAGTTCGTGGTCTCACTTGTTTTGATCGTGGCTGTTTTGGTGGTGTACCAGCAGGTGGCTTATGTGCAATCAAAGCATTTGGGTTATGATAAAGCAAACGTCATCACCTTCGACAGGGAAGGAGCCGCCGTGCAAAACAGTGAAGCTTTTCTCACGGAACTGCGTCGTCAGCCCGGGATCGTTTCTGCCTCGGCCATCCAGCAAGGCATAGTGCAGGGCAGCAGCATGGGCGCCTCTACCTATGGTATTGACTGGCCGGGGAAAACGGGCAAAGACCTGGTGGATTTTGCCGTGCGGGCCGTTGATTACGACCTGCTGGAAACGCTGGGTGTACAACTAAAAGAAGGCCGCAGCTTTTCACCAGCATTTGGCGCTGACGACCGCAGCATTGTTTTTAACGAAGCGGCCATTAAAGCCATGAACTTAAAAGAACCAGTTATCGGCACAAAGGTTAATATGTGGGGCGAAGAAAAAACCATCATCGGCGTAGTGAAGGATTTTCATTTTACTTCCCTTCACGATGCCATTGCACCCATGCTTTTCTTTTACGGACCGAAAAATGCTTCCACGATTGTTGCCAGGATAGAACCGGGAAAAGAGCAGCAGGTCATCACCGGTTTGCAGGCATTTTATAAGAAAGTCAATCCCGGTTATGTGTTCGATTACAGCTTTCTTGACCAGGCCTACCAGGCACAATACGTAGCTGAGCAACGGGTGTCCCTGTTGTCGCGGTTCTTTGCCGGTCTTGCTATTTTGATCTCCTGCCTTGGTCTGTTTGGACTCGCCGCCTTTAATGCCGAAGTGCGTACCAAGGAGATCGGGATTCGCAAAGTGCTGGGTGCTTCGGTGAATAACATTATGCTGATGCTCTCAAAAGATTTTGTGCGCCTGGTGCTGCTGGCCATTTTAATTGCCTTCCCGCTGGCCTGGTGGGCCATGAACAGTTGGCTTCATGGCTTTGCCTATCACATTACCATCAGTCCCTGGGTGTTTGTAACGGCCGGTATCGCCATCCTCCTGATCTCCCTGTTGACCCTCGGTTTCCAGTCGGTAAAAACGGCATTGATGAATCCCATCAAAAGCCTCCGGTCAGAATAGGTGCATCCGCTCAACAATCAACATCTAAAAAATCAATATCCCAATATCCTAATATTCAATATCACACTCTCGTATTCCATTGCGTAAAAGCATTTACCTTGCTTGAATGAAACTTCTTTTGGCCCTTTGCCTTTCGGTAATGACCGCAAGCGTGTTTGCACAAACAAAAAAACCATTTGAGATTGCTATCGATGGACTGACGCATGCCCATGTGCACTGGTTGCTGAACCGCGCCAAAGACGGCGATATCCGCATTGTTGGCGTTGCCGAAAAAAACCGCGAACTGGCGGAGCGTTACCTGAAGCAATACAACCTTCCTCTTTCGCTTTTGTACGCTTCGTTGCCGGAACTTTTGCAAAAGGTAAAACCCGAAGCGGTGGCAGCATTTAATCCTATCAGCGAGCATCTTTCTACCGTGCAGGCCTGCGCACCCAAAGGCATTTCTGTAATGGTGGAAAAGCCCCTGGCGGTAAGCCTGGTGCATGCAAAGCAAATGGAGGCATTGGCAAAAAAATATAACATTCACATGCTCACCAATTACGAAACCACCTGGTACGGCAGTCATTACAAAGCGGCAGACTTGCTGGATACGCTGGGCGAGATTCGTAAGATGGTAGTGCACGATGGTCACCAGGGGCCTAAAGAAATTGGCGTGAACAAAGAGTTCCTCGATTGGCTGACCGACCCCGCTACCAACGGCGGCGGTGCCATTACCGATTTTGGTTGTTACGGCGCCAACCTGGCAACCTGGCTGATGAAAGGCGAACGGCCAACAGCGGTATTTGCGGTGACCCAACAGGTAAAGCCGCATGTGTATCCAAAGGTGGATGATGAAGCCACCATTGTGCTGACCTATCCAAAAGCGCAGGCCATCATCCAGGCTTCGTGGAACTGGCCGTACAGCCGCAAAGACATTGAAGTGTATGGCGTGAATGGCTACGTGATTGCCGACCGCGATGGCATGCGGGTGAGGCCTTCGGAGAAAGTGAAGGAACGGTACGAAAAAGTGCCGGCACGGGTTACACCGTTTCACGATCCGTTTGCTTACCTCGCGGCCGTTGTTCGCGGTGAAGTAAAAATGGACAACACCGATCTTTCTTCGCTGCCCAACAACATGATCGTAATGGAAATACTGGAAGCTGCAAAACAATCGGCAAAAGAAGGAAAGCGTATCAACATGCAATAAGAATTTCGTTCGGGGTTTTTCTCAGTTTGAAACGCTGGAAAAGCAGAAAGGATAGAAAAGAAAAAAGGTAGCATTGCTACCTTTTTTTCGTTCACACAAATCCACGCTGCACCAAAATCAATTTATTGCGACATAGGGGCGGATCAATAATTTTCAATAGATGACCCGATTCTTGAGCGATGATTTTACGCATCTGCTCTTGTTATCTATAGGCAAAGTGAATGCCAACAAGGGTTTTGGCCTTTGCGACGGCATTGCCCTAACCTCAACCGTAGAAATAAATGCAAGAACTGTGTAATAAGTTGTAGAATGCCGGGGCCCGTTTTTGTCTTAACATTTTTCTACTTAACAGGCAGCCTTCACTGGCATGGTTCTTCCTCGAGCTTGAAAGAACCGTTGGAAAAAGAAGAGCATGCGGAAAACCGGGGCTTGCACTTTTTCAGCAAAAAAATTCAACATGAGCAAGAAACTAACAACCCTCGAAATAGAAATTCCGTACAAGCGGTCAGGTGGCATCATCAGCCAGCAAGCCGTGTCATTTGATCTCTTCGAGGTGGATGGGCACTATGAATTGAAACCGCTTCTTTCCACCGATGAACGGCGGGTAGCCAACCTGCCCGAAACCCTCAATTTTACAGTTGAGGACGGCAAGCCGGTATCGCTGCGCGGAAAAATGGATGGCAACTTTCATGTGATCCAGGATGCGGTGCGGCAACTCAAGGGAAAGGAAGAATTCTTTTGATCCAGCCACTTCGCTAAGTAAAACAGGATGACCGCCGACGGCCGTGCCGTTTAACTGGCACTGCGGGTAGATAGTAGCGTGTAGCTAGTGGCGAGTAGCGAGTAACCAGTAGCCAAAGCCTGTAAGTTTGGGAGAATAAATAATCAATAACCAATAATTAATAATCTATTCTCCCACCACTCACCATTGCCGGAAACTCATGGAAACAAAAGCCAGCACATCGGGCAGGGCCTCTCGCCAGTAGGTCCAGTTATGAGCGCCGTCGCGTACGCGGAACTCATGCGGGATCTCTTTTTTCTTCATGGCAATATGCACCAGTGAATTGCCTTCGTATAAAAAATCATCGTCGCCGCAATCAATATACCAGCGAACGGCTTTTTTGCTGCTGTCGGGCATGTTGTTAATCAGCGCAAGAGCACTGTGGCGGTTGTAATAGTTGCTGATAACCGAATCAGGAAGCGTTTGTTTGGTATGCCTGACAGACGCTTTGGTCTCTTCCAGCGAAAGCGGGCCGGCATAAGCGCTCAGCGGACAAGCCGCAGCAAACATATCGGGTCGATGCAGGGCGTACATAAAAGAACCGCCGCCGCCCATGCTCAGGCCACTGATGGCACGGTAACGTTTTTCTGTTTTCGTGCGGTAGGTTTTTTCAATGTGCGGAATCAATTCCTGGAAGAAAAAATCTTCGTAGCGCCAGTCGCCTTTTGGATCGTTAAAATAGCCACGTCTGCCGGTATTGGCATCTGGCATTACAATGATCATGGCCGTTGCTTTTCCTTCGCTTACGGCTTTGTCGGTAATGTTTTGTACTTCGCCAAATTGTACCCAACCCGTCTGATCGTCGCCGGCGCCGTGCAGCAGGTAAAGTACAGGGTAACTGCGTTGCGAGGTTTCATAATCGGCCGGCAGGTAAATGGCGAACTTGCGGTCCATGTTCAGGATTTTGCTTTTTACCGTAAGGTTGTCGAACACTTTGCCGCTTTGTGCTACTGCTAAAAAAGGAAGAAGGAAAAGAAGCGTAAAAAATTTTTTCATATTGCTGCTGTTGCTTTTGGGTGAGACCTTGAAGATAATTCTTTGGTAACGGATAGAAAAGTTGCGGTTGTGCTTATCAGAAAGTCAATTTCTGTTCGGTGTTCAATTTAAAATGGAAACAGTTGAAATGGGGTGGTTTCTATATTTGGAAACATTTGCTACATTTGCTTAAAACTGCTGCTGTGCGCTATTTCGAAACAAGGTTTTTAGAAGAGGCAAATGCTTTTTTGGCTAGCCTTGATCCGAAATCGGCCGCAAAGGTCATTTACAACATCGATCTCGCAGAGCAGACAAACGATCCAAGATTGTTTAAAAAGTTACAGGATGAAATCTGGGAATTCAGAACGAGGTATGCAGGCACACAAATTCGGTTACTTGCGTTTTGGGATAAAAGCAACAACAAAGAAACGCTTGTAATAGCAACGCATGGCTTTATCAAGAAGGTCGACAAAGTGTCTGCAAAAGAAATAGAGCGGGCAGAAAATCTTCGGAAAAAATACGTTGAAGAAAAGCAACGAAAACATTAACCATGGCAAAGACCAAAATGAAAACATATTCCCTCGCCGAGATGAAGGACAAATACATTGGTAAAGAGGGGACAAAACAACGGGAACAATACGAGTACGAGCTTCGGATGGATATCCTCGGACGCATGATAAAACAAGCAAGACAGGAACGAAACCTGACACAAGAACAGTTGGGTGAATTGGTAGGTGTTCAAAAAGCGCAGATCTCTAAACTGGAGAGTAGTGCAAACAGTGCCACGATTGACACCATCATAAAGGTGTTCAAAGCGCTTAAAGCCGACATTCACTTCAACGTGACCATTGAAAAAAAGCCGCTTCAGCTTACCTGATAAAAGCGGTAACTATGACGTTCATCCACGCAAAAAGGTCTCAGTTGCAATGTGCAAAGTTTAGAAGGTTCAATCAATAGTGAAACAAATCGAACGCATACCTGCTATAGGTACAATAGCAATTTTTTACTAATAGGAAGAGAAAGGCAAGTGTGGCAGTTTCCATCGCAAGATGTATATTCACGATACAAACCTTTCCCTTTGCCGAAACCGCAAAACCAGGAATTAAAACGCAGCCTGACCCCGCTTATGCTTTGGGGACTTGGCGTGGGTTACGTTATTTCCGGAATGTATTTTGGCTGGAACCTTGGCCTCGAAAAAGGCGGTACGCTGGGCATGGCCATCGCCACCGTTTTTATCATCCTGCTTTATGTGTGCTTTACCTTCAGTTATACCGAACTGGCCTGCGCCATTCCTAAAGCCGGCGGTGCTTTTGATTACGCCAAACGGGCTCTCGGTGAAGACGTTGGTTTTCTCACCGGCATGGCACAGAACATTGAATTTATTTTTGCACCACCGGCCATTGCCTTCGCCATCGGCGCCTACTTTAACCTGTTTTTTCCCCAGTTACCGGTACTGGCCATTGCCATTGTGGCTTACCTGCTTTTTACACTTCTGAATATAACGGGAGTGAAAGCGGCAGCCACCTTCGAGTTGATCATTACTTTTTTTGCCGTTGGTGAGCTGTTGCTTTTTGCCGGCATCACCCTTCCCAGTTTCGAAGCGGTCAATTTAACGCAGGATGCTTTTCCAAACGGCTGGTCCGGCGTGGCAGCTTCCATTCCCTTTGCCATCTGGTTTTTCCTGGGCATTGAAGGCGTAGCCAACGTGGCCGAAGAAACCATCAACCCGCAAAAAGCGGTGGTAAAAGGGTTTGGTTCGGCCATACTAACATTGGTGGTGCTTTGTGTGCTGACCTTTATCAGCGCTGTTGGTGTCGGCGGGTGGAAGGCTATCGTATACACGTCAGCGGGTACTGCATCCGATTCACCGCTGCCGCTGGCCATGGCCGGCGTAGTCGGCAATGGTGGCCTGCTTTATCACTTACTCATCACCGTTGGACTGTTTGGCCTGGTGGCCTCTTTCCATGGGTTGATGCTGGCGGCAGGCCGGTCAAGCTTTGAGTTTGGCCGCGTTGGCTTTGCGCCTGCCTTCCTGGGAAGGGTCAATTCACGTTTTCGCACACCCGCAAATGCCTTGCTGGCCAACATGGTCATTGGTGTGCTGATCCTGCTTACGGGTAAAACGGCGGAGATCATTACCATTGCCGTTTTTGGTGCGCTGACCCTTTATATATTTTCGATGCTAGCCCTGTTGCAGCTACGCAAAAAAGAGCCCGGCCTGGAGCGGCCGTTCCGGGTACCGCTTTATCCCGTTTTACCGGTGGTTGCACTGGTCATTGGTCTTGTTTCGATCCTTGCCATGGCCGTTTTTAATGCGAGCCTTGCCTTTGTTTACTTGTTAGTGATGGGCGCCTCTTTTGCCTTGTTTAAACTGGTTCGGAAAAAAACAGCGATGCAGCCCTTACCCCTTAAATAGCAAGAACTGTTATGTCTGGAAACAATATTCTTTCGTATGTACAAGCGCATCCTTCAGGCAGGGTAAAAATCGCCTTTGCCGATATCGATGGTGTGCTGCGGGGCAAATACATTTCAGCCGAAAAATTTTTATCTGTAGCCGAAAACGGTTTGGGTTTTTGTGACGTGGTGTTTGGCTGGGATGCAGCTGATGCTTCCTACGATAACAGTCGCTTTACCGGCTGGCATTCGGGTTACCCCGATTGTCCCGCCAAGCTGGACCTGGCAACGTTTCGCAAGATTCCCTGGGAAGAAGATATTCCATTTTTCCTGGGCGATTTTTGCTCCGCGGACGGCGAGCCGTCACCCGTATGCCCGCGGCAGTTGCTGAAGAAAGTGGCTGCAGATGCAGAAGGTATGGGTTATGCGCCGGTTTTTTCGCAGGAGTTTGAATGGTTCAATTTTTCCGAAACGCCGCAGTCGGCCAATGAAAAAGGCTACCGTAACCTGCAGCCTCTTACACCGGGCATGTTTGGTTATTCGGTGTTGCGCAGCACATTAAAAAATGATTTTTTTTCCGGTCTTTTTTCGCAACTGCAAAGTTTTGGCGTACCCCTGGAAGGACTGCATACGGAAACCGGTCCGGGTACTTACGAAGCAGCCATTGCGCATGCGCCGATACTGGAAGCCGCTGACAGGGCGGTGCTGTTTAAAACGGCAGTAAAGGAGATCGCTTACAAGCATGGTGTGATGGCGACGTTCATGGCTAAGATCCGGGAAGACCTGCCGGGTTGTGGTGGACATGTGCATCAAAGTCTTTGGAACAAGGACAAAACAGAAAACCTTTTTTACGATGGAAAAGATGGTCTCGGCATGAGTGCCCTGCTGAAACAATACCTCGCCGGGCAATTGTATTGCCTGCCTTTTTTGTTACCACTGTTTGCCCCCACCATCAATAGCTACAAGCGCCTGGTAGAAGGTGCCTGGGCGCCAACAACACTGACTTGGGGAATCGATAACCGTACTGTTGCGCTGCGGGTTTTGCCGGGAAGTAAACGGAGCTGCCGCCTTGAAACAAGGGTGGTGGGTGCCGATGTAAATCCTTACCTCGCCATGGCGGGTTGTTTGGCTGCAGGTCTTTACGGCATAAAGCAAAAGCTGGAACTAACACAGGAATCGGTCAAAGGCAACGGTTACCGCGACCTGTCGAACGGAAGCCTGCCACGAACCCTGCAGGAGGCCACCGCTTTGCTGAAAGAATCCAGCATAGCCAAAGAGGTACTGGGTGAGGGCTTTGTAGAGCACTTTGTGCAAACAAGGGAATGGGAATGGCGCCAACACCTGAAAGCCGTTACCGACTGGGAGTATAGGCGGTATTTTGAGATCATATGAAACGAGAGACGTCAGACGAGAAACGGGAAACCACAAACTTCAAACTTGATTAAATGACCTTCGATACAATCTATCAATACAACTTTCCGACAACCATTCGCTTTGGTGCTGGGGCCAGCAATGAGTTGGGAGATTATCTTCAAAAGAACGGGTTGAGCCGTCCCTTGCTGGTAACAGACCCGGTGGTGCGGGAGCTTCCCTTTTTCAAAAAGGCTGTGCAGCAACTGGCCATAAAAAACATCAGCACAGAAGTGTTTTCCGACCTGCACAAAAACCCGGTGAAGTCGGATGTGTACAAAGGCGCCGATGTTTACGACGGCACCGACCGTGATTGTATCATCGGCTTTGGCGGTGGCGTGGCCATTGATGTGGCCCGGGCCATTTGCCTGCGCATCAACCATCGCGAAGACCTTTTTGTGTATGATGACCTGATCGGCGGTGATGTGTACGTGACCAACGATGTTCCACATTTTATCACCATCCCCACCACCGCGGGTACCGGCAGTGAAGTGGGTCGCAGTGCCATCATTGCCGATGATGAAACCCACCAGAAAAAGATCCTGTTCTCACCCAAACTGCTGGCCAAAATTGTGTTTGCCGACCCGCTGCTGACAATGGACCTGCCGCCATTTATCACCGCGGCCACCGGCATGGATGCGCTGACCCACAACATGGAAGCCTTCCTGGCAAAAATGCCCCACCCGCTTTGCGAGGGCATTGCGCTGGAGGGTATCCGGCTGGTCAGCCTGTCGCTGGAAAAAGCAGTGAACAAGCCGGACCTGCAAAGCCGCAGCCAGATGCTCATTGCTTCACTGATGGGGGCCGTGGCGTTTCAAAAAGGACTGGGCGTGGTGCATTCGCTGGCACACCCGCTGTCGGCACTGCTGGATACACACCATGGACTGGCCAATGCCGTGAACATTCCTTACGGTATGCGCTTCAATATAGAGGGTTCGGAAGAAAAGTTCAGGCGGATAGCGCAAACGCTGGAACTGGAGGAAAACTCGGGTGAAGCGGTGGTACAATATCTTTTTGAGCTGAACACCGCCATTGGTATTCCGCACCGGTTGCGGGAGATTGGTGTGCTGACCGAACACATTGAACCCTTGAGCGACCTGGCCCTCGCCGATTTTGCGCATCCCAATAACCCAAAGCCGGTAAGCAGGGAGGATTTTCACCAGCTGTATACGGAAGCGTGGTGAATGGTGAGTGGTGAGTGGTGAGTGGTGAGTAGTGAGTAGTGAGTAGTGAGTAGTGAGTAGACTAAAGAGGATTAGCAATTATTCCTATCGTAGAGGAACAAACGTTTTTCATGAAAAAAAGAATTGGGATTAGTTATACGGAGCTCTCGTTTCAAACCTATTGGGACTGGATTACGCCGGAAGACCTGGGCGATGATGTAGAACTGGTCCTTTTGTCGTTTGAGCGAAACAACCGGGAAGACCTGGCAACCTGTGATGGCTTTGTGCTGACCGGTGGCGTGGATGTGCATCCATCGGTTTATGGCGGTGCTATTGATTATCCTAACAAAACAGACCCGCTTTTACCCCAACGCGATGCTTTTGAAACGGCGATCTACCACTATGCCGTTCAACACCGTTTGTCGTTGCTGGGAATCTGCCGCGGATTGCAACTGGTGAATTGTTTGGAAGGCGGCACCCTGGTGCAGGACCTTGGTGAAAACAACAGCCGGCACCGCAGGGAAGGAGCGGACAAGCAACATTCCGTTACCATTACAAGTAACAACTTGCTGGCCTCCGTGGTTGGCAATTTAGAAGGCACAGTGAACAGTGCCCACCACCAGGCTGTGGATGCTATTGGTGACAACTTGCTGGTAAGTGCACGTGCCGATGACGGCACCATCGAAGCAGTGGAGTGGAAAGAAAAAAAGGGAAAGGGTTTTTTACTTTGCGTGCAATGGCATCCGGAACGAATGGAAGAAAAAGAAAAACACCCTTTTTCACAAAACTGCAAAGCAAGTTTTTTACAGGAAGTCAGAAATACAACCATGAAAAAACTGATCATTACAAATCCTGGTACCGGGGAAGAAATAGCCACACTGAACCAGGACACACAGGCATCGATTCAGCAAAAGCTTGTGCTGTTACAAGAGGGGCAAAAGGCATGGCAGGAAGTTCCGTTAGCGCAACGGGTCGCCATCCTGCATAAATTTTCTACCCTGCTGAAAGAGAACAGCGAAACGCTGGCTGCCATCCTGACCTCAGAGATGGGAAAACCCCTGCAGCAGTCTCGCAACGAGATTGCCGGCGCCTGTAAGCGTATTCACTGGCTCACGCAAAATGCTGAAAAATACCTGCAGCACGAGATCATGACCGATGAAGACGGCATGCAGGAAAAGATCGTGTACGAGCCGCTGGGTGTTGTGTGCAATATCTCCGCCTGGAACTATCCCTACCTGGTAGGCACAAACGTTTTTATTCCCGCATTGTTAGCTGGTAATGCAGTTCTTTACAAACCTTCGGAATATGCTACCCTCACGGGTTTAGAAATTGAAAAATGGCTGAAAGCCGCCGGCGTACCCGAAAATGTATTTCAAACCGCCATTGGCGACGGAGCAGTTGGTGAGCTATTGCTCGACCTTCCGCTGGATGGTTATTATTTTACCGGCTCCTACAAAACCGGCCAACACATTTACAACCGCGTGGCGCCAAAGATGGTTCCCTGCCAGTGTGAGTTGGGTGGCAAAGACCCGCTTTATGTTGCCGATGATGTCGCGGACATTGCGGCTGTTGCCGCCGCTACGGCCGATGGTGCCTTTTACAACAACGGCCAAAGCTGCTGCGCGGTGGAACGGATCTACGTGCACGAAAACATTTATACGCAATACCTTGACGCCTTCGTGGCCGAAGTATCCCGGTTCAAGATAGGTACACCCACGGAGGAAGGTGTTTACATCGGTCCGCTCAGTCGAAAAGATCAAGTCCTTTTTTTGGAAGAGCAGGTAAGGGAAGCAAAAGAAAAAGGTGCCCAGGTTTTACTGGGCGGTAAAAGGGTGGAAGGGAATGGCTATTATTTTCAGCCCACTGTTTTGGCCAACGTCGATCACAGCATGCGCATCATGACCGAAGAATCGTTTGGTCCCCTGATTGGCATTATGAAAGTAGAAAGTGATGCTGAAGCGGTGAGCCTGATGCAGGACACGGAATACGGGCTAACGGCGGCTGTGTACAGCCAAAGCCGCGAAAGGGCCGAGGCCATTTTGCAGCAATTGAATACCGGCACGGTGTACTGGAATTGCTGCGACCGCGTTAGTGCGGCACTGCCCTGGAGTGGCCGCAAACATTCGGGTTTTGGCGCTACTTTGTCACATAGCGGCCTTCGGGCATTTACCCGTCCCAAAGCCTATCATTTGCGGGGTGTTTAAATGCCCAGGTTTCGTTACATCCCAGCGGGCTTTCTTATCTTACAAAACAAAACGCTTGCAATATGTCTACTCAGCTTTCTCCCCAGCAAATTGCAGCCTATCACCGTGATGGCTTTTTGGTGATCAAAGGATTTTGTTCACCTGAAGAAACAGACCGTTTGTATAGTACTGCTCTTCAGGATAGCGCCATGCAAAAAAATGCACTGGACCTGAATGACCAGTCGGGAAAAAAAACAAGACTGTCGCTTTGGTTTACACCGGGCAACGATGTTTTTGGCTACCTCACCCGCAGCGAACGCATGGTGAAAACCGTGGCACCATTGCTCGACAGCGAGGCACCGGTTTGTCATTTTCACTCCAAACTCATGCAAAAAGAACCCCGCGTTGGCGGCGCCTGGGAGTGGCACCAGGATTATGGTTACTGGTACAAAAACCAGTTTGTATTTCCCGATCAATTAATCTCGGTGATGGTGGCGCTAACACCGGCGAACAAGGAAAACGGCTGCCTGCAGGTCATCAAGGGCTCGCACAAAATGGGTCGCGTCAATCACGGTTTTGCCGGTGAACAGGTAGGTGCTGATATGGTGATGGTGAACAATGCGCTGCAAACAATGGAATTGCTGTACTGCGAACTTGATCCCGGTGATGCCCTGGTCTTTCACCCCAACCTCCTGCACCGCTCCGAAGCCAATTTGTCGGAACACCCGCGGTGGTCGATCATTGCCTGCTATTGTTCGCAATCGAATCTTGCCTACAACGAAACCTCCACGTCATGGAAAACACCCGTCGACACCGTGCCCGACGAAGCTATCCTCGAATGGGAAGCGGCCTCTCTTTCCGAAGCGGATTTTTTGAAGAAAGAAGCCGACCCCGCGTTGAAGGAAACAGGGTGGGAGGGTGTTTAAGTTAATAGGTTAATGGGTTAATAAGTTAGTAGGTTAATAGGTTGAATAGTTGAAAAGTTGATAGGTTGAATAATTGATAAGCGAATACAAACTATCGTAATACTGGTTGTTACTTTGTGCCGCCACGTTTTCTCGTCTGGCGTTTCTCGTTTCTCGTCTACCGTTTCAGGTACCGTATCCACAAAAAATCATTATAGATTTTTTTGACCGATTGTAGCTTGAACCGTGTGGCCTTTCGTTTGCCGGGATCTTCCCCGGCTTCAAACACGGTTGGGGCACCGGTGGTGCCGTCGGCAATGGGTGCCAGTACAAGGCTGAATTCATCGATCAGGCCTGCTTTTAAAAACGATCCGTTCACATGCCCGCCGCCATCTATGCGCAGGCGCTTGATGCCAAAAAGAGTGTAAAGCTTTTGCACGACCAGGGCCAGGTCAAGGTCGGTTTTCCCGCCAAAAATATAGGAGACATTTTTCTCCTGCAGGTGGGCCAGGTAACGGGAAGAAACCTTTTCTGTCAGCACTTCGATCACATGTTCGGTGGAAACCATGTTGCTATTCCAGGTGCATTTGCCCGAAGGGTCAATCACCACGGCAAACGCTTTTGCCGGTTGGTCGGCTACAAAATCTTCTTTGGGTATCACCACACGCCTTTTTGCTGCCGGTAGCTTTTTTTTGCTCGAAAATTCCTGCATCGTCACCCGGCCCACCAGCCAGGCATCGGCCTTGATCTTTGCCGCCGGTTCCTCAAAATATTTGTGGTGGTCTTTTAGTCCCCAGATCGTTTGTTTGATCTTTCCATCCACGGAGCCAAGCATGTGGCAAATGATGTGTGGTCGTTTTGCGGTTTGTTTTGCCATTGTTCCTGTTTATTTGCCTTTGTTTACCTGTCTTAAATAATCATTCCCAACCCTGCCTGAGCCGCTAATTTTTCGCCTGCAAAAGTATAGCGAATCATTGCCGTAAAGGCCTTTTGCCATCGGGGCAGTGGCAATGCCAGATGCAAAAAATAAATATTTGTTTTTCAGATAATTAAATAAATTCATAGGGCCGAAATCACCGTATACTTTTCTTCATTTGGAAACAACCAGACTAATGCCGCTGAAACATTTTTTTGCTTTCGGTTTTTTCTTTTTCTGCCTGTTGCTTTTACGGGCACAGCAGCCGGAGCAATTTGTGTTCACGCATTACCGGCTGGCCGATGGACTGGCGTCGGGTATCGTAAAAAACGTGGTGCAGGACGAACAGGGTTTTATCTGGCTGGCGACGCATAACGGGTTGCAGCGTTTCGACGGCAACAAATTTCTAACCTTTAAAAGCACACCCGGCGATACCACCACCTTGCCTTCTGATGAAGTGGCGCAGGTTTACCTGGACAGGCAAACAAACCTGTGGGTGCTGACGGTCGATAACAAGGCCGGCATTTTCGATACGAAAACATTTCGCTACCGCGAAGTGCCCATCCGCGAAACGGTTCGTGAAAAGCTTCACATTGAAAAGACGTTTTTGGAAACACCTGCCGGAGACCTGTTGCTTCATTTTCGAAAGACGGCAAAACTTTTTGTTTACAACAAAAAAGAAGAAGCTTTCCTGCCTTCCTCACTGATTCCTTTCCCTGCCGGTCGCCCCGTTCATTTTATCTTTCACGATACCGTTTCGCAGGCTTTTCTCCTGACAACCGATTCAGGTGTTTTGGTGCGGCAACCTTTTGTGCAAGGCCGGCGATCGGCCCTGTTGGATACGGTGCTAAAAAAAACAGCAGGCGAACGTTTTCTCAACTACCTGCACCTGGCGGCTAACCGGCAATTGTTTTTTGAAAGTTGGCCGAAAGCGGCTACGCATCCCGTACTGAAAAGCATAAACCTGCAAACCGGTGCCAAGTCGCAGTTTGACCTGCAAACGGACTACGGCCTCGGTTATCACCAGGTACGCGGCATGCTGGAGCAGCGCAGCGGCAGGCAATGGCTTTACGGGCTTCCGTTCATTGCCGGCTATGCACCGGCAGCCGGTGGTTTGCAGTTTTTGAAAAAAGATTACAACAAGGAAAAGGAACTGAAGTTTACGCAGGTGTTTTCGATGTATGAGGACCGGCAGCAAAACATTTGGGTTTGCACCGACAACGGCATCTACCTGTTTAACCCCGACGCACAGATCTTTCACAACTATGCACTGACAACACCAAAGCGCTTTAACGTGGAAGGCAAGGCGCAAACCGCGTTGCAACTGCCCAATGGCGAACTTTGGATGGGTTACCGCGACCTGGGGCTTTTCCGGTACGACAAAAACATGCAGCCGGTTCTGCTGCACGCTTCTTTGTTACCGCTGGTAGAAGGGCGGTCGGTGTGGGACCTGCACCGCCATTCAAAGACCGGCGTTATTTGGATAACCATGCAGGGAGGGCGGCTGGCCCTTTTTGACCCGGCAACAAAAAGCGCAAAGCTGTTGGTGCCACCGGCATGTGAGCAAAGAGCCATTACCCAAGTAACCGAAGACAGGGAGGGAAATCTTTGGCTGGGAACACAGGGCGGCAACCTGGTAAAATGGGATAACAAGGCAGGTGCAAAAGATATTGCAGCGGGTTTCAGCCTCGTTAAAAAAACAGGCGAGATCGAGAAGATCATGGCCGATAACCACGGCGCGGTTTGGGTGGCCACCATCGGCGATGGTTTGCTGAAAATGGATGCACGAACAGCACGGCTGCAAAGACAGTTTACGGTGGATGGGCCGGCGGGCTCGCGGTTATGGAACAACAATCCCAAAGACATTCTCCAATACAACGACAGCCTGCTGGTGGTGGCCGCCGGCGTATTGCACGTGGTGAACATGCGTACCGGTGCTGTCAGCCAGATCACCAACCAGGACGGCCTGCCGTCGCACACCGTGCAAAGCCTGGCCAAGGACCGGCGTGGCTTGCTGTGGGTGGGAACCCTCAACGGGCTGTGTGTTACCGATCTTGCCCGGCGTTCGTTTACGGTTTACGACCAGCGGGATGGCCTGCTCAACGACCAGTTCAATACGGCAGGTGCCTTTAGCCTGCGCAACGACAGCCTGCTTTTTACCACCCTCGAAAGCTTTGTTGTGTTTGATCCTTCTTTTGTGCAGCAAAAGCAACCAATGGGTAAGGTGGTCATCACCGGCTTTTCTGCACTGAACAAAATGCTTTCGGTAGACTCCCTGCTCCGCCTGTCCCGCATTGACCTTGCTTACAACAATAATTCTGTTGCCATTGAGTTCAGCGCATTCAATTACAGCCAGCTTACCAAGCTGGATTATTATTACCAGTTGCAGGGTTTTGATACCGCCTGGATCCGGAGTGACAACCGCCACCAGGCAGTATATTCTTACCTGCCGCCGGGCACCTACAGCTTTTGGGTAAAAACAAAATCGCTGGCGGGAGAAGAAAGTCCTGCCCTGGCTTATCTCCACATAAAGGTGCACCCGCCGTTTTGGCTGGCCTGGTGGTTTTACTGCCTGTTGGTGCTGGTGATTACCCTGGTGCTTTACCTGCTGTACCGCGAACGCATCAAACGGCTGCTGACGCTGCAAAAGATACGCTCCGATATTGCCAGCCACTTGCACCACGATGTGAGCAGTACGCTGAACAACATCAATGTGCTGAGCCATATTGCGCGGCTGAAAGCTGATAAGGACATTGTACGGTCTAAAGAGCTGATTGACGAGATCAGCGGCAAAAGCCAGAACATGATGCTGTCGATGGACGAGATCCTTTGGAGCATCGACCCTGAAAATGATACCGTGGAAAAAACCCTGGTGCGGATTTTAGAGTATGCCCGTACGTTAGAGGTAGCCTACGACATTGTTATCGACATTGTAGTGCACGAAAAATTAAAGCACCTGCGCCTGAACATGAAAGTGCGTCACCATTTTTTTATTGTTTTTAAAGTGGTGCTGGAATACCTGGCACAAAACGCCGGTAAAAAAACCATCCTGGTGGACATTGACCTGGCCTGGTCGCGGATTGTAATGAAAGTGCTGCGCACCGGCGATGAAACCGAAAACAACCGCAAGCACCTGCTGGCGCTGAAACAGGAACTGCTGCAAAAGGCCGACGAAATGAACGCCAGCCTGGCCTTTGAAATGGGCAAGCGGGATACGTCTATTGTGCTGTCAATACCTGTGAAATAGCATTTTGCTTCGTCTCGGGGTTTAGCAGGGAAATGGTTCGAGGATGTGTTGATTCAGAGCGTTGTTTCCGCAAACTGACGCTTCACAAAAGGAATGATATCTTCTACGGTATTGGTCACTTTTACAATTTTACCGGCCCTGTCAACCAGGATATGCGTAGGGTAGGCGGATACGTTTAGCTTTCCGCTCATGTAGCCTTCTGCCTCGGGCACTACCGCGTAGCTGAACGGCTTTTTCTTTAGAAAAGAAACCAGTTTTTCTTTGGTGTCCATTGCCAGGCTAACAAACAGCAGGTCCTTTTTATCGCGGTAGTGGTCAACCAGCTTGTTTAGTTCCGGGAACTCCTTTACACAGGCAACACAGTTGATAAACCAGCATTTCAACAGCAAAACATTTCCTTTTGTATTGGCTTTGTTGTACTTCCTGCCGTTGATGTCTGTGAACGCATAATCCGGAAGCTCGCTGCCCTCCATTTTGTGGTGTTCCATTTCGGTTGCAGCTAGCTGTTTTATATTGGCTCGAATATCCTTATCCGGACGTTGCAGTTTGTACAGTTGATAAACCGGGGTGTTGTTCTGCTCCTTTATTTTAAACGGAACAACGTTTCCGGTTTGCAGCCGTGTTAAGAATTCAGCTTTGCTGAGGGTGGCAGAATCAGCATCCAGCCCAATAAAATCCTGTGCTAAATGAATAGTGTAATAGGTGTAACTATACCAGGTCATAAAGTCTTTTAAAATAGCCTCGGGATCAACGGTGAAGTGTTTCTCTGACGGGTAAGCTGCTTCTTGCGTCTCTTGTGTTAGGGTTGGTGCTCCGTTTTTGGGTTCAACATTGCCAGTAGGATTGCAGGAAAACAGCAGAAGGAATGAAAGAAGTATCAGCGATGATAGGAAAATTCTCATAGAAATTTATGCATTGTAAATATCCAGGAAAATCATCAACAACCCTGCTTTCAGTACAGGTATTTAATTGTTCCAGCATTCAGCTCATACTTAATTCACAGTACACCATTTCACTTACAATTTATTCAAACGCCCATAAGGCTGAATTCATTGTTTAGCATTGGCGACCATTTTATTTTGATCTGTCATAAGCAAAAATTTTTGCGCCTTCTAATTGCAGTTTTCTTCGCCGGGTAAACCGGAACTGAAGCTTTACATTTCCGCCAGGCAGAAGCTCGAATTTTGCTTCGGTATCGTTTACGCCACCGGCAAATGTGTTGGCTCCCGCATAATGCAAGCTGCCCCAGATCTGGTGGTTCATTTTGTAAAAAAGAAAATCACCGTCGCGGTAAAACTTCATCATTGCGTTGTTGCTCATTTTGTAGACACCCATCACTTTCCCAAATAAGCTGTCGTCGGGCACATACTCTTTTTTCAGCACGATGTCGAACCTGATCTCACTTTGATTGTCGGCTCTTCGCCGGAGAGAGAGGATGCGGTTAATGGACAAGGGCGATTTTGTACTGGGATCACTATCGAGGTAGGGATCACCCGTAAAATAAACCTGCGTGACCAGGTCCTGCAGCCCGGCAGCGGAAATACGCATGTGAATATGCGCCGGCCGAAAAAAAGGCGAACCTTCCTCTACCGGGTAAGCAACCGGTTTGGTGGTAACAAAATGATACCTTCCATTGGCTGAAACCTTTTGGCTGCCGCGGTACCGGTATTCATCCGAAACATTATCGTAAAGGCCGTTGGCCTGGCATTGCCAGATTTCAACCAGGCAATCCTGTACCGGCGTTTTGCCATCTTCCTTATAGATGGTACCCGACAAATGCAGCAGCTCACCTTTGAAGTCTTTTGGGTTTATGTTTTCTCGCAGCGGTGCCCCGGGCCGGTACAGCGGGCCTAAAATATCAGTGGTGGTAGGTGTGTCGCCAATAAATCCTTTTTCTGTCCAGGTGATGTTTCCAAAAACACCGATGCCCAACACAACAGCGCTTGTATCCTTTATAAATTTTCTTCGTTGCATAAAGAAAGCTTATGAACAAAAAATCGGCTTGTTTGCTCTCTCTAAGGTAAATTTTTCTAATGTGTTTTGTGCAGGCGAATGTGATGGACAATAGAAGACGCTAAAGCCTGGCGTAGCCAAGGGTTTCAATATCTGCAATGCTTTGGGTCAAATAGGTTTTGCCGTTTGCCAGCACGTAAACATTATCGGATAGGACTTGCACGTGATGTTTAGGAGGGTCTTATTCGTTTTCGCAGTTTAGGTATCACTCTTCTTTTAATTGAACGACTGCCTGAATTCCAGTGGCGACTGATTGGTTTTTGTTTTGAATAATTTACTAAACGACTGTGGGTGTTCAAAGCCCAGCTCATACGCCACTTCGCTAACAGTGAGGCGGGTAGTGGACAATTTTTCTTTTGCTTTTTCGATCAGCTTGTGGTGGATATGCTGCTGCGCATTCTGACCCGTGAGCGAACGCAGCATATCGCTTAAATAACTGGGAGAAATCGCCAGTTGTGCAGCCAGGTATTGCACTGTTGGTATACCCTCGTTGATGGAACGGTCGCTGTTGAAATAATCGTCCAATATTTCTTCCAGCTTTTGCAACAGGTCACTGTTCACGGTTTTGCGGGTAATGAACTGCCGCTTGTAAAACCGGTTGGCGTAATTCAGTAACAACTCTATTTGTGCGATGATAACGTCATGGCTGAATTCATCGATCCTGCTGTTCAATTCTTCGTCAAGGATCGCAAAAATGGAAAGGATGGTTGCTTTTTCCTTGTCGGATAAATGCAACGCCTCGTTGGCCGAATACGAAAAAAAGCCGTACTGTTTTATCTTTTTGGCCAGGGGATAGGTCAGTAAAAAATCAGGGTGTATCAGCAGCGTGTAAGACGAGCATACGCCGCTGTGCTCTTCGTTCGGACCGATCACCTGGTTGGGAGCCGCAAACAGCAAGCCTCCTACGTCAAAATCGTAATAATGCTGCCCGTATTTTACCCGGCCGCTAAGCCTTGGCTTATAGGAAATTTTATAAAAGCTGAGGACATGCGATTGCGGAAAGCTGTTTTCGACCACCCGGTTTGATTCCGCACCCAGCAGGCATACCAAGGGGTGCTGGGGCTCCGGCAGGCCAAAAGCCCTGGCTGCCTCCGAGAGCGAAGCAAAACTATGAGGTATATTTTCTTCTTTTTTCATGCGAAAGCTGTTGTAAAAGTATAACCGGTTGTTGGTTTGCCAACCGGTTATTACCCGGTTAAAACGTTGATTTGGACAAGCCCTGGGCGGCATTGGAAACAGTTTGCCATTCTTCCCAGGTGGCCAAGCGCTCTTCATACGCCTTTTTCACCCATGCCAGGTTATGGCTGCCCAGGAAGAACCGCAGCGGCGGCTTTTCAGCATCCACCACCTGGAAGAGTGCCGCCGGCGTTAGCTCCGGGTCGCCTCTTTCCATGTTTTTTAAGTTAGCAAAGTACTCCTGTTTGTAATTGGCATACACATCAAGACCGGCTGCGAATTTCAGTGATTCCTGGCTGCTAAATTCGGTGGCATACGCACCCGGCTCAACGATGGTTACGTTAATGCCAAACGCTTTTACCTCCAGTGCCAAGCTTTCGTGAATGGCTTCAAAGGCCCATTTGGAAGAACAGTAATAGCCAATCACCGGCAAGGTGACATGACCGAGATTGCTGGATACTCCCACAATATGCCCGCCGCCTTGCTGGCGCAGCAGGGGCAATGCAGCCTGTATCACAGCCAGTGCACCAAAGATGTTAGTGTCATACATCGCCTTCACGTCTTCGGCACTTGCTTCTTCAATTGTACCCACCAGTGAGTAGCCGGCATTGTTCAGCACAATATCAAGCCGGCCGAAATGGGCGTAGGCCTGCGCAACGGCTGTTTTTACCTGGTCGGTGTTGGTTACATCCATTTCAAGCGTCAACACATTGGCGCCGTATTTTTCTTTTAGCCCGGCAAGGCTGGCGGACTTTCTTGCAGTAGCTGCCACCTTATCGCCACGCCGGAGCGCAGCATCGGCCCAGATCCTTCCAAACCCACGGGAAGCGCCGGTTATAAACCAAACCTTGCTGGTTGTTGTGTCATTTTGTTGTTTCATCTTTTTCATTTTGATTTTGTTACCCAAAGTTCAGTGGACGTTATTCCTTGGTTGTAGCCGAACCGAGGGTCTTTGTAGTCAAAATGAGAAAGCGGAAAATTTTAGTGTTAAAGGGTGAATTGTAGTTTTGGAGTTGTTAAGCAGATTTGCAAAGGGTGGTTTTTCGCAGTTGAACTGCCTGTAAAGTTTTGTAGTTTTAGTTCGTCAGCCTTGGTTTATTAACGCTGAAGCTATAGGCTGTGCTGCTCTACGGATACCATGGATTTCAGTAAGTCGATCTCGTTTGCTTTCAATGTTAATTTGATCTGACCTTCTTCACCTGTAGCTTTCAGGTACTTCAAAACAAATTTTCTTACCTTGATTTCCGCCGCTGGTGCAACGAATAAAAACGCATCATACCATTGGTCTGTATAGGCCGGACTGCTGTCACTGATCACCAGATCAAATGGCTGGAGCTTTACTTTATCGGTGCTGCGAAACTCCCACCTGCGTGGAATAAATCCATAGGCATAGAACTGGTGTATTTTTAAAACTCCGTGGCTGATCCTGATCGCTGTCAGTGGAAACACGGCACCGCACAAGACGAAAAATAAAAGCACCCAACCATAGTCGGCATGTGAAGAGCTTATTAGTACAGCAATCGAAAAGAAAGCTAATCCACCTATTATTCGTAGAAGCCAAAGTTTTGGTTTGATATCTCTCCTGTAGATGATCATGAGAAGGGGGGAGCATGTTACTAACGGTCAGGGCTTGCTGCTGTGGCGGCATTCGTTGAACGTCCTGCCAAAAACCACTGCCCGATTTTATTTTACTGTTGAAGATATGACTTATTGCCTGGCATTGTTCGTCCCGCTGGAACTGCTGCTGATGCCTGCACCTTGCCGATTGCTTATTCGTCGCCACGCCATAGCAGTAAGCCAATGTTGTAAGGCGTTGTTCTCCTTTCGTCATTCAGATTTATAGATGACAGCGACTTCATCATTGTAATAACGAGCACTTTCCTGTTTCATGGTAAATACGATGTCCTTGTCGTGCGTTACTTCTAAGGTTTTGCTGTCAAGCCACTTTGCCCTTATGTTTTTTCCTTGCCCAGAGAAATATAAAACCGAACCGCCACCGCCACTGTTCCACATCATGATACCGCTTGTGTGAACATAAATATTGTTTGTGTATTCTTCGTTCACGTGGAAATTTTTCTGGTTGTCCGGCGCAACTGCGCTTACAAGATTTATCATTTCAAACTCAAACTTTGGTCTTACCCTGCGTTTGGGCCTATCTCGTTCAGTTGAAAGTTGAGTTAGAAATTTTTCAAGCTCCTTTTTTCGTTTTAGTATGCTCTTTTCGTCTGCACCAAGTCCTTTCCATACTTTAAGGTCGTTGCCGGACTCGATGATTTCTTTCACTTGTTTGAAAATGTAGGCGTCAAGTGATTTTGTTTCCCATTGTGCAAGTGCAAGGCCGAATAGACTGTTGTTTCTATCGTCGTAGTCGTCAAACATTTCAGCAAAGTCTTTTTGAATTTGCTTGGAAACGTGGGCAGGATTATGGCCTTCATTGTATAAGTCAAAGAATTGCTGATAAATGTCTTGAAAAGTATCGTTTCCCTTTATTTTGGTGTTCCAAGCTCCCATTCGTTTTGGTCTTCCAGTTTGCTTAAAATGCCCTACAACAGTAGTATTAACGTATTACCCGAAACTACACAAATTTCCTAACGCTTTCATTCCACTACCTGCCTATTGCGTATTTTGTAGTAAGCCCTTTCGTTAATCTAAACGTTAAACTGCCTTGCTTCCTGGTCCATACTAAAACGTCACTGTTCGGCAACCTGCCTGGCCACCGATCCTTCAGTTAAAGCCAACAAAGCTGTTCACACCATATGCCGTTAAAAGCAAGGCCATTTTACCGGAGCTATCCACCCGTACAAAAACCTATTTCCCTTGCCGCACCGATGACTCGCGGATGATCAGTTCTGTCTCCAGTACCTTGTGCTGAAAATCTTCCACCGGCCGCTTGCTTTCGATGATCTGTATCAGCATCTCAATCGCCGATTGCCCGATCTCGAAGGCGGGTTGCCGGATGATGGTAAGAGAAGGAGAGAAGAGGTCGCCAACCTGCGTATTGCTAAAACCGATAAAGCCCGCCTCTTTCCGCTCGTTTGCCCGTTTTAAAATGCCGTAGCAAACCGTGGTGAGGCGATCACCGGCGGTAAAAAAGGCATCGGGCTTTTGTTTGCCCTTGTACAATTCTTTAATGGCTTCTTCCACTTCCGCGGCAATCATGCCGCCGTGCGGACAGTATTTCACCAGGTTCTCTGCAAAAGGCAGGTCATGTTTCTGCAGGGCTGCTTTGTAGCCTTCGAGCCGTTCCCGGGTGATGGAAAGAAAAGGCGAGGAGGTGATATGGGCGATCTGCCTGTAGCCCTGGGCGATCAGGTGCTCAGTGGCCACAAAAGCGCCATTGTAGTTGTTGGCGGTAACCTTGTGTGTTTGAATTTCGTCCGTGATGCGGTCAAAAAAAACAAGGGGCATTCCTTTTTCGTGCAGCTCCTTCAGGTAAGAAAGATCAGCCGTTTCGCTAGATAGCGACACCAGCAAACCATCCACCCCTCTTGCCGCCATGTGCTCCACGTTCACCTTCTCCCGGTCCATCGATTCGTGGCTTTGGGTAATGATCACATGGTAGCCGCGGTTGTAGGCAATAGACTCAATGCCGTTGATGGCCTGCGAAAAAAAGTTGTTAGCAATCTCGCTCACCACAATGCCAATGGCACGGGTGCGGCGCTCTTTCAGCGAAAGTGCAATGGGGTTGGGCCGGTAGTTGATCTTTTCGGCATATTCCAGCACCGCCTTTTTTGTTTCGTCACTGATCTCGTAGCTGCCACGCAAGGCTCTCGACACGGTGGAGGTGGACAGGTTCAAGGCTTTGGCGATGTCTTTGATCGTAGCACTTTCAAACTTCATGGGCGCAAGGTCGGGGGTTGCTGAACGATAGGTTTCGGGTTAAAAGTATCGAATTTTAGCCGAGGCGCCGCAATTGCAAACGTTATCGGTAACGATTGCGTAAAAAAAGGTTTTCATTCTCCTTGCCAGCTCTCAATAACTGTTTAGACTTGTTTACGAAAACCAGTGAAGAGTGATTGTTTGCTTCCCGTCTTTTTTTAAAATGAACAGCCGGTGATTGCGCGGTTGTTACCCATTAAAAATAAAGCAAAAACGGGGCTGGTGGCAAAGGCCGTACCCAATGGCAGTTTTCAAAACAGGGCGGAAGAAAATGCGTGTTTTCTTTCCGGCAAAACCCTGGCGACAAACGAAACGAAAAAGATTTTCTGGCTTCCATAAAAACGACGCGTACACTTTAATTCAAAGCTTGTTTATGAAATGTAAAATTGCTTTTTCACTCCTGCTGACTTTTTTCTGCGCCCTGGCCTGGGGCCAAACACGGCAGCTTTCGGGCCGGGTTATTTCCGACAGTGCCAGCCAGCCTTTACCGGGTGTTACGGTTACCCTAAAGGGCACGGCAACCCGTACCTCCACCAACAACGATGGGGCGTATACCATCACGGTTCCAGCAAGCGGCGGTACCCTGGTGTTTAGCTCCATTGGCTTTACGGCGCAGGAAGTGGCCATTGGCAACCGAACCTCTGTTGATGTAACGCTGGCTACTTCCGCGGGTTCGGCCCTATCCGATGTGGTGGTGGTTGGCTACCAGTCGGTACGCCGCCGCGACCTTACGGGTTCAGTATCTTCAGTCAGTTCGCGGCAGATAAAAGATGTGCCGCTGGCCTCAGCAGCCGAAGCTATCCAGGGACGTCTTGCCGGTGTGCAGGTTACGTCTTCCGAGGGAGCGCCGGGTGCAGAGATCCTTATCCGGGTGCGGGGTGGCGGTTCCATCACGCAGGACAATTCACCGCTTTATATCGTGGATGGTGTGCAGGTAGAAAATGCCCTGAACGTTATTGCCCCGCAGGACATTGCTTCTGTAGATGTGTTGAAAGATGCATCAACAACAGCTATATATGGTGCCCGTGGTGCTAATGGTGTTATCCTGATCACCACCAAAAGCGGCCGTGCCGGTAAAACGGTGGTCAGCTATACCGGGCAGGCTGGAATCAGGGAGTTGCCCAAAACAATGGACGTGATGAGCCCTTATGATTTTGTGGTTTGGCAATACGAGCGGAGCCGCGGTACAGCTGCTGATGAAGAAAGCTTTGGCCGCCTTTATGGCACTACCTGGGATACACTTGCCAACTACAAAAATGTACAGCCCATCAACTGGCAGGAAGAAGTGTTTGGCCGCAAAGCCGGTTTTCAAAACCACAACGTTTCGGTAAGCGGCGGTACGGCGGCCACCAATTTCAGCTTAAGCTTTACCGGTAATAAAGAAGAAGGCGTACAACTGGAAACAGGGTTCGACCGCAACCTCGTAAACTTTAAGCTTGATCACCGTATCTCCGATAAAGTTCGCGTTGGCGTCAATGCCCGCTACCTCGACCAGGAAGTGCTGGGCATCGGCACCTCCAACACCGGTACCCGTACCACCAACCGCCTGCGCCATACCATCAACTACCGGCCGTTTGAACTGGCCGTTGCCGGTGGCGGGGTGGATGAATTTGACGAAGCCTATTACCTGGCTTCTGCCGGTGCCACCAATCCCGTGTTGCTCACACAAGCAGAGTATCGCAATCAAAAAACAAGAGCAACCTACCTGACCGGTAACCTTACCATCACTCCCTGGAAGAATATAACCTTCCGCTCGGTGTTTGGCTACGACAACACAGATATCCGCCAGTCGCAGTTTTACAGCAAGATCACCAACACGGCCCGCAATGCCGCGTCGCTGCCGGTGGCCATGATCGGCAACCAAACAAACAGTTCTCTCAACTTTTCAAATACCCTGCAATATGGACTGAGCAATTACAAGCAGCACCACGACATCAGCGTGCTGGTAGGACAGGAAGTGATTGAACGCAAAGGCAGCAATACGTTTGTGGAGAGCCGCTACCTGCCCGCCGATATCAATGCAAAAAAAGCACTTGCCAACATGGGACTTAGCACACCGCCGCCGGGACAAAGCAATCCTTTCCCTTCGTCGAATGTGAATCCCCTCGACCGCATCTTTTCGCTTTTTGGCCGGGTGAACTATGGCTTCGACGACAAATACCTGGCAACCTTTAACCTGCGTGCCGACCGCTCTTCGAAATTCCCTTCGGAGAACGGAACGCTGGTATTCCCATCGGGATCAGTTGCCTGGCGTTTTTCAAGAGAAGCCTTCATGCAGAATCTTACGTTCATCAGCGATGCCAAGCTGCGTTTTGGTTACGGTGCGGTGGGTAACAACCGCATTGGCGACCTGCTTTACCGCCAATTGTATGGCGTAACAGGCCAATATGCGTTCAACCACGCCATTGTTCCCGGCTTTGCGCCAACAGCCCTGGCCAATCCTAATCTTCGCTGGGAAAAGAACATTACCCGCAACCTGGGTTTGGATCTTTCTTTCCTGCAGAACCGCATCCAGTTTACGGTGGATGCCTATAAGAATTCGGCAAACGACCTGCTGCTGGCCGTACAGATCCCCGGCACAACCGGCTATACCACGCAGATCCAGAATATCGGTTCTACGTCCAACCGTGGTATTGAATTCCAGGTCAATGCAACACCGGTCCAGGGAAAAGACTTTAGCTGGAACAGCAACTTCAATATTTCGTTTAACCGTAACCGTGTGGAAAGCCTGGGCGGCCCGTCGCAGTTCACCCGCAACTCCGGCTGGCAGGGTACCGATGGCGTAGATGATTACCTGGTAAAGGTTGGTCAGCCCGTTGGCCTGATGTATGGCTTTGTTACCGATGGCTTTTACAAGGTGGAAGACTTTGACTACAACGCTACCAGCAATACCTACACGTTAAAGCAAGGCATTGCGGTGAACAACAACTACGGGGCACCGCAGCCGGGTACGTTAAAGTGGAAAGACATCAGCGGCCCCAATGGCGTGCCGGATGGTGTGGTTACGGCCGACTGGGACCGCCAGGTGATCGGCAATGCCAATCCTGACTTTATCGGTGGATGGAACAACCAGTTTGCGTACAAAGGTTTTGACGCCAGTATTTTTGTAAACTTCGTTGTTGGCAATGACATCTACAACGCCAACAAGCTGGAGTGGACCGATGGCGCCTTTGCCAATTTGAACACGCTGAATCTGATGACGAGCCGCTTTACCAATATCAACAGCAGCGGGCAGGTGGTAACCGATCCGGCGGCGCTGGCCAAGTTGAACGAAAATGCGACCATCTGGTCACCGGTTCGGGCACAACGCTGGTGGCTGCATTCCTGGGCGGTGGAAGACGGGTCTTATCTCCGTATCAACAACGTTACACTTGGTTATACCTTGCCAAGCCGTTTGACCAGCAGGGCTAAAATATCCAGCCTGCGCATGTTTGCTACCGTCAACAACCTGGCTACCATCACCAATTATTCCGGCTTCGACCCCGATGTAACGGCTCGTCGTTCCGACCCCCTGACACCGGGTGTTGATTTTGCCGCCTACCCGCGGTCACGTACCATTGTTTTTGGCGTTAACGTAAATTTTTAAACACAATCTGATTGCTATCATGAAACATAAAATGAGATCATTTCGTACGATTGCACTGGTTGCGCTTTCCGTTCTTGCAATGCAGGGTTGTAAAAAGTTCACCGAAGTAGAACCGGGCTCACAATACAGCGTAGGCGAAGCGTTTTCCGATGTCTCCAATGCGTTTTCGGCCTTGGTAGGCGTGTACGATGAACTGCAGGGCGATAACGGCTATGGCATCCGCGTAAGCATGTATTATCCTTACGACAGTGATGAGGGAATTGTTAGCGGAAACATTGATGCCGGTCGCCGCGATGTGGGACGCTACCGCCTGCTGCTCACCAACAGTGAGCTGGCCAACCCCTTCCGCCAAATGTACCGCGGCATTGAAAAGGCCAACCTGGTAATTGAGCAGGTTCCGCAAATGGCGCAATACAACAGCGGGTCGCCAACAGAGCAAAAAGAGCTCCGCCGCATTCATGGCGAAGCGCTGACCTTAAGGGCACAGTTCTACCATGAACTGATCCGCAACTGGGGCGATGTGCCGGCGCCGATGGAACCGGCTTACAAGCAACCCGATTTATTTATTCCGCAATCAAACAGGGACTCCACGTATGATAAAATTTTGAACGACCTGGCACTGGCAAAAACACTGTTGCCCTGGCGTACCGAAGTGCCCCGAAACGAACGCATTACCAAAGGCGCGGCCATGGCCCTGCGGGCAAGAATTGCGCTTTTCCGCGGCGGTTATGCCTTACGCAGCAACGGGCAAATTCAACGGCCGGCGGATTTCCTGAAATACTACCAGATCACGAGGGATGAAACAGCAGAATTGCTGGCAAAAAGAACAGAGCATACTCTCAACCCAAGCTATTCGGATGTGTGGCGCAAGGTAACTTCGTTTACGTATGACCCTCAGGGTGAGATCCTGTTTGAAGTTGGCGCCGGCGGTGGCAATGGCAACAGCGACAGCCGCATGGGCAACTACGACGGTCCTAACCTGGCCAATACGTCCCGCTACGGTGCGGGTGGCGGTGGCATTGTCATGCTGCCCAATTATTTTTACGCCTTCGACTCATTGGATACCCGGAGGGAAGTAACCGTAACATCTTACCAGGTAACCTCGGCCACGAATGTGAAAACACAGCGTCGCTTAAGTGAACTGAATACGGGCAAATACCGTCGCGACTGGCGGGTGCCGCTCCTTCCCGGAACGGTATTAAACGTAGGTTACAACTGGTCCCTGATTCGTTTTTCCGATGTGCTGCTGATGTATGCAGAAGCCGTAAATGAGATCAACAACGGGCCGACAACAGAAGCCATTACTGCCTTTGAAGAAGTACGCAAACGTGCGTACGGAAGTGCCGCCGATAAAATTGGAACAACACCAACCGACAAGTCCGGGTTCTTTAACGCGGTTGCCAACGAACGCTGGCTGGAATTTGGTCACGAAGGCATCCGGAAATTTGACCTGTTGCGGTGGAACCTGCTCGCTACCAAGCTGGCAGAAGCAAGAGCAGCGATCCAGCAGATCCGCGACCGCCAAGGCGTTTATGCCAAGGTGCCGCAATACATCTACTACCGCAACAATGGCGAGGAGATCGAATATTATGTACCCGGTAACACAGCTTCCACGGCAGTGCCCTGGTATCTGCCTACGCAGGTTCCTTCGCCAGCCACGGGCTGGACAAGGGTGAACTGGGCCGAAGACCTGAAGCGCAATGTTATTGATGGCTTGCCGATTGACCAGGGCCTGGCCCGCTTCTTTGAAACCGGCAAAAGTGAGCTGTTCCCCTTCGACCAGGCAACCCTGCAGTCGTACCAGGGACGCTTGAAGCAAAACCCCGGTTATCCGCAATAATTGTTTTAGCATAAGGAGGGCTGCCGTGTGCAGCCCTTTGTTTTCCTGCCAATAAATGAAGCGTTGTTTTTATACCGGTTTACTCCTGGGCCTTTGCATGGCTGCCTGTTCGCCACGGGTGCAGCCGGTGTTATCGGAAGCGGAGGCCATTGCTTTTCCCGGTGCGGAAGGTTTTGGCAAATACACCACCGGCGGCAGGGGTGGTGAGGTAGTGATCGTTACCAATTTAGCCGATGATGGTGATGGCAGCTTTCGCAAAGCGGTACAGAAAAATGGTCCCCGCATCATCGTGTTTGCTGTATCCGGAACCATTCACCTAAAGTCAAAACTAGCCATCAAAGGCAACGTTACCATTGCAGGACAAACGGCGCCCGGTGATGGCATTTGCCTTGCTGATCAACCGGTGTCACTGGCCGGTGACAACATCATTATCCGCTACCTGCGTTTCCGCATGGGCGACCGTTACCAGAACCGCGGTAAAAAACCCGGCAGCGGTGGCGATGATGCGTTTGGAGGCATTGGCCGGAAGAACATTATCATTGATCATTGCACCATGAGCTGGAGCACCGATGAAGCTTTTACCGTATATGGCGGTGACAGTACAACGCTGCAATGGAACCTGATCTCAGAACCCTTGAATTATTCTTATCATTTTGAAGAAGGCGATACGGATTTTGAGCAGCATGGTTTTGGTGGCATCTGGGGTGGCCGGCATACATCGGCACACCACAACCTGTTTGCGCATTGTGTTACCCGCACGCCGCGGTTCGACGGTGCCCGCAACATTCCGTCGGAATTTGTTGACTTTCGGAACAATGTTATTTACAACTGGAGCACCAATAATGTTTATGCCGGCGAAGGCGGTAGGTACAACATTATCAACAATTATTACAAGCCCGGACCGGCAACCAAAAAAACAGTGCAGGACAGATTGCTGAATCCATACCATAAATTGCCACAACTGGACTTTGGTAAATTTTACCTGGCCGGGAATGTTATCGAAGGCGCTGCAGCCGTTACAGCCGATAACTGGAAAGGCGTGGTAATAAACAACGGGTCAGAAAGTGATAAGCAAAAGGCAAAAATGGAAGCAGCGTTTGGCGCTATACCCATTACCACGCAAAGCGCCGAAGATGCTTACCGGCAAGTGCTGAAATGGGCCGGTGCCAGTTTTCGCAGGGATACACTGGATGCCCGCATTATCCGGGATGTGCAAAAAGGAGAAGGCCGTATCATTGATGTACAAGGCGGCTATCCGCACGGAACCCCTTACGAAAAGACCGTAAACGCATGGCCAACTTTACGGGCAACCGCAGCGCCAAAAGACAGTGACAGGGATGGCATGCCCGATGCGTGGGAAAGAGATAGGGGGTTGGATCCTGCCAATGGGTCTGATGCGGCTGCCAATACTTTGCACCGGTTTTACACCAACATCGAAATGTATATAAATGGGCTGCTGAGCCCCAGGCAATAAACTTAAATCGCTCTATATGAAACGCAGGCACTTCTTACGAAATTCTTCCCTCGCCGCAACCGGCATATTGCTGGCGCAAACACCATTGACTTCCCTGGCCGCTGCGGCCGCGCCTAAAAAAAGACTGGCCATGATCGGGACAGGTTCCCGCGGTATTGGCTTTTGGGGCGAAGCGGTTTTGAAAAACTTCAGTGATGTGGTGGAGTTTGTAGGGCTTTGCGACAGCAATCCCGGTAGAGTAGCCCTGGCTAAACAAAAAATGAAAGTGGCCTGTCCCACCTTTACCGATTTTGATCAAATGATGAAGGCTGTAAAGCCCGACATCGTGATCGTGACCACCATGGATTCCACGCATGATAAGTTTATCATTCGGGCCATGGAACTGGGTGCCGATGTGATCTCGGAAAAGCCAATGACCACCGACGAAGCCAAGTGCAAGAATATTCTTGATGCGGAGAAAAAAACTGGAAAAAAAGTAACGGTTGCGTTTAACTATCGTCATGGTCCGCACATGATGAAGATAAAAGAGCTGCTGGCCGCCAACAGCATTGGCAAGGTCACGTCCGTTGATTTCAACTGGATGCTTAACGTATACCACGGTGCTGATTATTTCCGTCGCTGGCACGGCATTACCGCGAAAGGCGGGTCGCTGTGGGTGCACAAAGCCACCCACCATTTTGACCTGCTCAACTGGTGGCTGAATTCCGAGCCGCTGGAAGTAACGGCTTTTGGCGAGCTGGAACATTATGGCAGGAACAATCCGTTCCGCGGCACCAAATGCCGGGGCTGCGAACACAAGGACAAGTGCCGGTTCTTTATGGACATTACCAAGAACAAAAGCATGATGGACCTGTACGTAGCCAACGAGCATCACGACGGTTACCTGCGGGATGGTTGCGTGTGGCGGGAAGAGATCGATATCTGGGATAAAATGTCGGCGCAGATAAAATATGCCAATGGTGTGATCGTGAATTACAGCCTCACTACCTATTCGCCCTACGAAGGCTGGCGCATTGCCTTCAACGGCAAAGATGGAAGGCTGGAAAGCTGGGAAGACATTCCTTACCTGCAGCCCGATGCCACCGACCAGGCATCCCGTCATGCACTGGAAATGGCGCAGGACAAAGACGCCATCCCCGGCAAGTTCAAGGAAGTCATGCTGATGAACAATTTCCAGAAAGACCACAAGATCATTAAAGTACCGCAATACGCCGGCGGTCATGGTGGCGGCGACCAGCGCATGCACCACCGCATCTTCAAAGATCCCACCGACAACCCGTTCAACATCCTGGCCGGTTCACGGGAAGGAGCAATGTCGATGCTGATTGGTGTAGCCGCCCGTAAAAGCATCAAAGAAAAACGCACGATCTCTATCGCCGAACTCACCGACCTGGAACCAATGGCAAAGCGCCATGCGGTGTAGGACGGGAGACGGGAGACGAGAGATGTGAAACGTGAGACGAGAAACGACAGACGTCGAACGTCAAACATCGAACATTGAACGTCTAACGAAAAACGGGGAGCGGTTGCAACTTTCTCCCGTTCTTCCTGCTTCTAATTGGTGGCGCTGCACCTAACATAATTTGCATGAAAAGAATTCTTTTGCTCTTTTTTGTTTTGCTGATGACAACAGCCTTTTTGCCCGCAACGGATAAAACAACGGTTTATTTGATCGGTGATTCCACCATTTCCATCAAGGAGGTAAAAGCCTATCCCGAAACTGGCTGGGGAATGCCCTTTGCCCGTTTTTTTGATTCCACCGTGGTGGTGGACAACCGCGCAAAGAACGGTCGCAGCACACGAACCTTTATCGAAGAAGGCTTATGGAAGCCGGTTGTTGAGAGCCTGAAAAAGGGCGATTATGTTTTCATTCAGTTTGGCCACAACGATGAAGTGCCGACCAAAAAAAGTGCTACCACCCCGGAGCAGTTTACGGCTAACCTAAGCCGTTATGTTACCGAAACACGGGCCAGAGGCGGGTTGCCGGTATTGTTAACACCTGCTGCCCGGCGAAAGTTCACAGCGGCAGGTGCAGTAGAGGGCACACACGATGCTTATGCCGCCTTGGTGAGAGCGGTAGCAAAAGAGGCCAGCGTTCCGCTGATCGACCTCGATAAGGAGAGCCAGCAACTGGTGCAAGGTTTTGGTGAGGAAGGTTCCAAAATGCTTTTCCTGCACCTGCAGCCGGGCGAACACCCGAACTATCCCGATGGTAAACTGGACGATACCCATTTCAGCGAATTGGGCGCACAAAAAATGGCGCAGATCGTCCTGGCCGGTATCAAACGTTTACAACTTCCACTGGCGGCGCACATTTACCAGCCGCCGGTAAAAAAATAAGTTCTCATGATGCGATTGTTTTTGTTTCTGGCGCTTGCCGCCCTGGCGTTTTCTTTTCCGCCCAAAGAAAAGATAACGGTTTACCTGATCGGCGATTCAACGGTTTGTGACTACGAGCCGCAAAGAGCCCCGCTGACCGGTTGGGGTATGCCTTTTCGGCATTTTTTTGATTCTGCTGTCATAGTAACTAACCATGCTCGCGGTGGTCGCAGCACCCGTACGTTTTTATCAGAGAATCGTTGGCATCCGATTGTAGAAAACCTAAAAGAAGGCGACTATGTGCTGATACAGTTTGGTCATAACGACGAAGCCAAAGAAGAACGTTACAAAGACCGCTATACACCGGTGCCGGATTACAAAACCAACCTGGCAAAATTTATTACCGAAACAAGGGCGAAAAAAGCGTTTCCTGTTTTGATCACACCGGTCACGCGGATGCGTTTCAACAAAGATGGCAAACAGGAAGAAACCCATGCCGACTACACGGCAGCCGTTTTTGAAGTGGGAAAACAATACAGCGTTCCGGTGATCGACCTGGATAAAAAAAGCCGTGACCTGCTGAATAAATTAGGCCCGCAACTGGCCAAACACCTGTACATGCAACTAGAGCCGGGAGAACATCCAGCTTATCCTGAAGGTCAGCAGGACAACACGCATTTTAGCGCCTATGGCGCCAGGCAAATGGCGCAACTGGCGCTGGCAGGGTTAAAAGAACAAAACATCGAGTTGGCCGAACGAATTGTAAAGCATGTAGTGAAAAAACAGGAGCCAATGACCAGCGGGCTGACGGGTATTCAGGATACATCGTTTTCGGTTCAAAGCGATTACCTGAAGACAAAAAAAAATTATCCTTTTATCACACCTGTGATGATGACAAAAACAAAAGGTGTGAAAGAGCAAATGAATCTTGTTTATTGTGAAAAAGGCGATCGTAAGCTTTTGCTGGATGCCTTTGTGCCGGCAGGCCGTTCGGCCAAAAAAAGACCGGCTGTATTGATCGTTCATGGGGGTGGCTGGCGGTCAGGCGACAGAACCCATCATTATCCCCTGGCACAGCGGCTGGCAGCCCTGGGCTATGCCTGTTTTACACCGGAATACCGGTTGTCTACCGAAGCACTTTACTCCGCTGGTGTACACGACCTGAAGGCGGCGGTGCGGTGGGTTCATGCCAATGCCAAAACCTATCAAATTGATACGGCTAAAATTGCCATGCTGGGATTTTCCGCCGGTGGCGAGCTGGCGGCTTTTCTTGGCGCTACCAATGGCATGGCTGCCTTTGAAGGAGAGGGATGTAACGAGACTTTTTCTTCCGGCGTGGATGCCGTTGTTGACCTGGACGGAACACTGTCCTTTGTGCATCCCGAATCCGGAGAAGGGGATGACAGCAAGCGCATCTCCGCTGCTACTTACTGGTTCGGCTACCCGAAAAAAGATGCCGTTGAATTATGGACAGAAGCTTCACCGCTAACGCATGTGGGCAAGCATACACCGCCCACGCTTTTTATCAACAGCAGCGTGGATCGCATGCATGCCGGTCGCGACGATTTTATGAACGTCCTGAAGGGGCACGGCATCATAACCGAAGTGAAAACATTTGCCGATGCACCTCATACTTTTCCCTTGTATGAACCCTGGTTTAGCCCTACGCTGAAAACCGCTGACGATTTCCTGAAGAAAGTATTCAAGCAATAAAGAGTATCAACACATGATGCGATTCCTGGCCCCCTTTTTCCTGCTCTTGTTGGCAAACGGCGCAATGGCACAAACCGCTAACCCACAGCAATACAAATACGTTTTTACCGTAGCCAAAGATGGCTCGGGTGATTACCGCTTTATACAGGACGCCATTGATGCGATGCGGGTGTTTCCGTTGGCGCCGATTACGCTTTACATCAAGAACGGTATTTACAATGAAAAGATCGAGCTGCCGGCCAACAATACGGATGTGCGATTCATTGGCGAAAGCGTGGACAAGACCATCATTACATTCTCCGATTATTCAGGTCGCGGAAGGCACACAACGTTTACGTCCTACACGGCAAAAATTTCCGGAAACCGTTTTGTTGCGGAGAACTTAACCTTTGCCAATACAGCCGGACCAGTCGGCCAAGCCCTGGCGCTTTACGTGGATGCGGATAAAGCCGTGTTTACCAACTGCCGTTTCCTGGGCAACCAGGATACCATCTACGCCGCTGGCGAAAATGCACGCCAGCTTTTTGTGAATTGTTATATCGAAGGCACTACCGATTTTATTTTCGGTCCATCAACGTCTGTGTTCCAGCAGTGTACCATCCGCGCCAAGTCCAATTCTTACATAACGGCTGCCAACACAACACCGGGAAAAAGATTTGGCTTTGTTTTTCTCGACTGCAACATCATTGCCGATTCGCCTGTTACCAAACTTTACCTCGGCAGGCCCTGGCGGGCTTATGCCAGGACAGCTTTTATTCGTTGCCAGTTGCCAAAAGCGGTTGTGCCCGAAGGCTGGAACAACTGGGGTAATCCCGAAAATGAAAAAACAGTGTTTTACGCCGAGTATCAAAACAGGGGTGAAGGGGCCGGCACAAAGGACCGTGCCTCCTGGAGCAAACAGCTAACGGTAAAAGAGGCAAAGGACTATACGCTGGAAAATATTTTTTCAAACGTGGCACAGGTGCCGGAAGAAATGGCCTGGTTCCGGAAGATGGAAGCGAAACCTTTTATATGGCCAGAAAGCACAAAAAAGCAATGATGAAAGCCGTCCTTTTTTTGATCCCTTTCTTCCTGGGAAAAACGGTGATGCATGCGCAGGAATTTATCCCGCTTTGGCCGGAAGGCAAAAAGCAGAATTGGAATGGCCAGGTTGTTACAGACAGTTTGCACAACGAACGGATCTGGCGGGTAGGCACACCCGGTATGTATGCTTTCCTCGTACCAAAAGGCGAGAACAAAGGCACGACGGTTTTAATCTGTCCGGGTGGTGGCTACGAACGGTTGTCTCACCTGTACAACGGGGTCAATTTTGCCAAATGGTTCAATGCGCAAGGCATCAATGCCTTTGTGCTGCTGTACCGGCTGCCGCACCAAAGTGATTTAAAAAACGGGCCTACCGTTCCGCTTACGGATGCACAAAGGGCAGTGAAACTCCTGAAAGCAAATGCAGCGAAATGGTCACTGGCTGCCGATAAAATTGGCGTCATGGGCATCAGTGCCGGCGGGCATGTGGCAACCACATTAGGGACTTTCCCAACAGATGTATCTGCCATCCGTGATTCACTTGATGGCGTTTCTTTTGGCCCCGATTTTATGGTCCTGCTTTCGCCGGTCATTACCATGGGAGATTATGCGCACAAAGGAAGCAAAAAACTTTTGCTGGGTGCTGATACATCGGCTGCAACGATTCGCCGGTTTTCCAGCGAACAACATGTAACCGCAAGCACACCGCCAACGTTTTTGGTGCATGCACAAAACGACAGTTCAGTGAATGTGCGGAACAGTCTTTACTTTTTTAATGCACTGATCGAAAAAGACGTGCAAGCCAGTTTACATGTTTTCCCACAAGGCGGTCATGGCATTGGCCTTACCGATAACCCGGGCTCCACAGGCCTCTGGCTCGACCTGCTGTATCGCTGGCTGGTGGAAAAAGGATTTGTGATGCCGAAGAAAAAATAACAACAGGTCGAATCGGTTGTTTGCATTGCTCCTTGCGAAAATCAATTACGCATTGGATACTTAGAATTTGAATGGAATGAGGAAGAATATTTTTTTGTTGACAGCAGTTTTGTTGGGCCTGCAGTGCTTTGCACAAAATGGTGCTTTATCGAAAGTATGGGTGGCCGATAATGGCGATGGTACTTACAAAAACCCTATCCTGCACGCCGATTATTCCGATCCCGATGCCATCCGTGTTGGCGACGATTATTACATGACCGCTTCTTCGTTTGAGGACGTTCCCGGTTTACCCATCCTGCATTCCAAAGACCTGGTGAACTGGCGCCTTATTGGTCATGCCCTGAAGCGCCTGCCGCCTTACGAGCATTTTTCGGTTACCCGTCACGGTGAGGGAGTATGGGCTCCGGCGCTGCGCCATCACAACGGTGAATTTTATCTCTACTACCCCGATCCTGATTTTGGCATTTATCTCACCAAGGCAAAAAAAGCCGAAGGGCCCTGGAGTGAACCGGTGTTGGTAGCCGGCGGTAAAGGACTCATCGATCCTTGCCCGCTTTGGGATAACGACGGGCAGGTGTACCTGGCGTATGCCTATGCCGGAAGTCGTGCAGGCATTAAATCAGTACTTGCGGTTAAGAAATTAAACAGGGAAGGAACAAAAGCCATCGATGAAGGCGTGATCGTTTACGATGGTCATGAACAGGACCCCACCGTAGAAGGTCCAAAGTTTTACAAGCGCAACGGCTGGTATTACATTTTTGCACCGGCGGGTGGTGTGTCCACGGGTTGGCAGTTGGTGCTGCGTTCGAAAAATATTTATGGTCCTTACGAAAGAAGAAATGTAATGGATCAGGGGAGTACGCCCATCAACGGTCCGCACCAGGGCGCCTGGGTAACCACCCAAACCGGCGAAGACTGGTTTCTCCATTTCCAGGACAAAGACGCGTATGGCCGCATTGTGCACCTGCAGCCGGTGAAGTGGGTGGGCGACTGGCCGGTGATTGGCGTGGACAAAGACGGCGATGGCAAAGGCGAGCCGGTGTTGCAGTACAAAAAGCCAAACGTTGGCAAGACCTATCCGAAAGTCACACCGCCCGAAAGCGATGAATTCAACGGCAGCACCATGGGGCTGCAATGGCAGTGGCCCGCCAATCCGCAGGCCACCTGGGCCTTTGCCAACCCGGCCAAAGGAACCTTGCGCTTGTTCTCCGGAAAACTTCCCGACAGTGCGAGGAACCTTTGGGAAGCGCCCAATGTATTGCAACAGAAATTCCCGGCAGAAGAGTTTATGGCCACCACCAGGATCACTTTTACACCCAATACAAAACTGGAAGGGGAGAGGACTGGCCTGGCGGTTATGGGACTAAGCTATGCAGCCCTTGCGCTGGAAAGCGGCAAGGATGGTATCAGCCTGTTGTATACGTCGGCAGAAGATGTGACAAAAGGAAAGAAAGAGACCGTAAAAAAACTGGCAAAAGCAGAAAGTGCGACCGTCTATTTCCGCGTCAGGGTAACGGTAGGGGCTACCTGCCGTTTCAGTTATAGTTTTGATGGCAACAATTTCACCGATGCCGGTGAAGAATTTAAAGCCGAACCGGGCCGGTGGAAAGGCGCTAAACTGGGTCTTTTTTGCACAAGAGAAACGCAAACCAACGATTCGGGTTACGCCGATGTGGATTGGTTCCGGGTGGAGCCGGTGAGGTGAGAGATTTGAACCACAAGGACACAGGGTGCACGGGGGAACACAGGGATAGGTGATTCTACTCTGCGCCTCCGCGGTTCAATCCTTTTATAACAAGTCTTCCGGTTTGCCAAACAGCCCCTTGTTGAAATCATCGTAGGCCTGCATTACTTCTTCCCTTGTATTCATCACAAAGGGTCCGTAGGCGGCAAGCGGTTCGTTAAACGGTGTGGCATAGCCAAAAAGGACCACCGCATCAGTGTTGGCTTGGATGTTCACTTCTTCGCCATCTTTCTCAAATTCTACGGTGTGCAGCATGCCGGCATCGGTTCCGTTTACGGTTACTTCACCCTTTACCACGTAGAAGAAAATGTTTTGCCCGGTGGGCACAGCGAATGTTGTTTCCCCGCCTTCTTTAAAGTCGATCCAGGAAAGGTAAATGTCTGCTAGCGGTTGCACCGGTCCTTTTGTGCCCTTCCAGTCACCGGAAACAGGATGCAGCGTCACCTTGCCGCCGTCCAATGCCAGCGAAGGAATTTCTTCTTTTTGCAACCCGGTGTAGGCCGGCTCCGCCAGCTTATGTTTGGCCGGCAGGTTTACCCACAGCTGCAGGATCTCCAGTGGTCCGCCCAGGTTCTTAAACTGTTCCGATGAAACCTCGGCGTGGATCAATCCTTTGCCGGCCGTCATCCATTGCACGCCACCTGCCCGTATGGTGCTGTTGGCACCACTGCTGTCCTTGTGGGTCAGGTCGCCTTCCAGGATAAAGGTTACCGTTTCAAACCCGCGGTGTGGGTGCGGGCCAAACGGCAGTCCGCGGTTCTTCGGAAGGTATTCCTGCCAGCCATGGTGGTTGAGAAAAATAAAGGGATCAAGGGCATTCATGGGCAGCGATTCTGTGGGCATGGCCTTGTAGGTGACCAGGTCGCCGATAGGTTCATAAATCGCTTTGTGCACTGCTTTTACCGTTCGCATGGAGTGATGGTTTTTTTCACAACAAAGGTGCAGGGAAAGAGTTGATAAAATGATTTTCTACCGAACCCCTGTCATTGAAAAATAAAGGTGAAATGAAAATAAAAGCACCGATAACTTTCCTGCTAGTAATCTTCCTTTTACCCTCGAATGCGCAGCCTTTTCTCCTTTCTGCAACTACGGCAACGTTTTCGGTAACGATTGCGTAAAAAAAGCCTTTCAATCTCCTTGCTACCTCTGAATTACTGTTTAGACTTGTATTGAAAGCAGCTTCCGCAACGTGTGGACTGCAGGCAGTGCCAACAGGATCACGCTGCCGCTATCATTCTAATGGTTGCGACATGAATAAAAATCAGCATCGTTTTTTTCTTCTTTTTTTTGCCTTGCTAACAGGGTTGTTTGCAGAAGCGCAAATGGCGCAGCCAACGTTTACGGTAAAGCAAACCAGCTTTAAGCGTGACTCCTTTTTTATTACAAAATTTGGTGCAAAGGCTGATGGCGTGACGCTGAACACGGCGGCCATCAACAATGCCATCAACACGGCCAACCAGCGTGGCGGTGGGGTTGTGGTCATACCGGCGGGACTTTGGCTGACAGGTCCCGTGGTGCTGAAAAGCAACGTCAACCTGCACCTGCAAAAAAGCGCCTTGCTGCAGTTCACCGATGATTTTACACAGTATCCATTAATAGAAGCCAACTGGGAAGGCTTGCCGCAAATGCGCAACCAGTCGCCCCTATCGGCTACCAACGCTACCAACATTGCCATCACGGGAGCCGGTATCATTGACGGCAACGGCGATGCCTGGCGAATGGTGAAAAAAGAAAAGCTGACCGAAAGCAACTGGAAAAAACTGGTGGCATCAGGCGGTGTGCTGGATGAAAAGCAACGCATCTGGTACCCGTCGGAAAGTTCGTTGAAAGGCTCCACGCTGCAAAATCCCGGTGTGATCGATGGCAAAAAAACAGCGGAATTCTATCAGTCGGTCAAAGACTTTTTGCGTCCCAACCTTCTTCTTTTTACTTCCTGCAAAACAGTTTTGCTCGAAGGCGTAACGTTTCAAAATTCACCGGCCTGGTGCCTGCACCCCCTGATGTGCGAGGACCTGACCGTTCGGAATATTTCGGTGAAAAATCCCTGGTACGCACAGAACGGCGATGGTATTGACGTGGAAAGCTGCAAAAACGTACTCATCGAAGGCAGCACCTTTGATGTGGGTGATGACGGGATCTGTATCAAATCGGGAAGGGATGAAGCTGGTCGCAAACGCGGCATGCCCACCGAAAATGTCATTGTTCGCAACAACACGGTTTACAGTGCCCACGGCGGTTTTGTAATCGGTTCGGAAATGAGCGGCGGTGCCCGCAATCTTTTTGTCGATAACAACACGTTTATCGGTACCGATATCGGTTTGCGTTTTAAAACAACCCGTGGCCGCGGTGGCGTGGTGGAAAACATCTATATCAGCAATACATACATGAAGGATATCATCGGCGAAGCCATCCTGTTCGACATGTATTACGCAGCAAAGGACCCGGTTCCGCTGGCCGGCGAAAAGCGGGAGCCACCGGTGGTGGAAGCAAAACCCGTTTCGGAAGAAACGCCGCAGTTCCGCAATTTTTATATCAAGAACGTGGTGTGTCACGGCGCTGAAAAAGGTGTGTTCGTTCGCGGCCTGCCGGAAATGAATGTGCAGAACATTTACATGGAAGACCTGGTGATCGAGTCCGAAAAAGGACTGGAGATGACCGAAGGCACCAACATCGTATTGAAGAATGCTTATTTCATCCCGGCAAAAACAGACCCGGTGATGAACATACACAACAGCCGCAACATTGTGCTGGAAGGCGTGAAGTACAACAACGCCGCCTTGCTGCTGAATGTATCAGGACAAAAAACCGGGAACATCCAGTTGAACGGCACCGACCTGCAAAAGGCCACCAAAGCAGTGAACACCGAATACGGCGCAACGACCGATGCTGTGCGGATTGCAAAAGCAGCAACGGGCAATTATTCTCATGCGCAGGCACTGGCCAATACCGCCATTAAAATGTGGCCCGATTCGTTTTCGCTAAAGCCCAATACCATTGCCAAATGGAGCTACGACCAGGGTGTTATTCTGAAAGGCATTGAAGGCATTTGGTATGCCACCGGCGATAAAAAATGGTTCGATTACATTCAAAAAAGCATGGACCATTATGTGCGGGAAGACGGCACTATCAAAGGTTATCGCCAGGATGAATTCAACATCGACCACCTGAACAACGGAAAGGTGCTGCTGCTGCTTTACCAGGTCACTAAAAAAGACAAATACCGCAAGGCGGTGGAAAATCTTTTTACACAAATAAAATCACATCCGCGTACAAAGCAGGGCAGCTTTTGGCACAAGAGGATCTATCCAAACCAGGTTTGGCTGGATGGGCTGTACATGGGACAACCGTTTTTTGCCGAGTATGCAAAGCTCAATGGATTGGATGATGCCTTTAACGACATTACCCGCCAATATGTGCTGATCGAAAAAAATGCCCGTGATCCAAAAACAGGCTTGCTTTACCATGGCTGGGACGAAAGCCGCGAGCAGCAATGGGCCAATAAAAAGACAGGGCTTTCGCCGCATGTGTGGGGCCGTGCACTGGGCTGGTTTGGCATGGCCATGGTGGATGTGCTGGACTACTATCCCGACAATCACCGCGGAAAGGATTCTATCATTGGAATTCTGAACCGTTTTGCCAAAGCAGTAAGCACGGTTCAGGACAGCAAAACGGGACTATGGTACGATATTCCAAACATGATCGGCGTAGGGAAAAATTACCCCGAGGCTTCGGCTTCGGCGATGCTTGCTTACACACTGGCCAAGGGTGTTCGCAAAGGTTACCTGCCGGCTACTTATCTGGCCAGTGCGAAAAAAGCCTACGAGGGTATCCTGAAAGAATTTATCAAAGAAGAAGACGGGCAAACGAACCTACACGGCACCGTTATGGTATCGGGACTGGGTGGCAAGCCTTACCGCGATGGCAGCTTTGACTACTACATGAGCGAGCCGGTGATTGTGAACGATCCAAAAGGCATGGGTGCTTTTATCCTTGCCGCCAACGAGATTGAAATGCTTAAAACTTTACCGGTTGCCAAAGGCAGAACGGTGATGCTGGATAACCACTTCAATAACGAGTGGCGCAAAGATGCTTCCGGTCGCAATGTGCCCTGGCATTACATCTGGGACGAAAAAGATAACGACGGTTACTACACACTGGGGCAGGTTTTTGAGCGCTACGGTGCGAGGCTAAATACGCTGAAAGCCGCACCCACAGCACAAAACCTGAAAGGCGCTGATGTTTACATCGTGGTAGATCCCGATGACACGAAAGAAACAACAAAGCCAAACCACATTACACCCAAAGATGCGGCAGCCGTTGCCGCCTGGGTACAAAGCGGCGGCGTGCTGGTTTTGTTGGGCAATGACTCGGCCCGCAACAACATCCGGAGCATGAATGTGCTGGCATCAAAGTTTGGCGTAACGCTTAACCACGATCTTTTTAATACGGTTGAAGGCAACCAGTTTGAGCAAGGTGCCGTTGATGTTTCTGCTGCAAGCGACATTTTTCCAACGGCAAAAAAGATCTATGTAAAAGAGCTGGCAACACTCTCGGTAGCGCCACCGGCAAAAACCATTGTTACAAAAGACGGCAAGAACATTATAGCAGTGGCGAAGTACGGAAAGGGTACCGTGTTTGTTCTCGGCGATCCCTGGCTGTACAACGAGTACACCGATGGCCGCAAGCTGCCTGCTGATTTTCATAACTACGAAGCTGCCTGCGACCTGGTAGCCTGGATCGCCAAACAAATTAAAAAATGACAAAGGCGCTGACCCGTTCCGTATGCTTGCTCCTTTGCGGACTGCTTTCGTTGGCAGCACTGTCCCAGGATGTTGTGGCCGACAATATGCTGCTCTACCAGCGCAGCATTGGTGGTTGGCCGAAGCATATCAACGAGGTAAAGGTGAATTATGCCCAATCGCTGACAGAAAGCGAAAAGTCAAAGCTGGCTGGGGACAAGGCGCGGAAAGATGCTACGATCGACAACGGCGCTACAACGAAAGAAATTCGTTACCTCGCCAACGCGTATAAAAAAACGGGCAACAAAGCTTACCTGCAGGCAGCAGAAAAAGGCATTCGGTATTTGCTGCTGATGCAGATGCCCGGCGGCGGCTTTCCGCAGTTTTATCCCGACAGTTCTTCCTACCGCGGGCAGATCACTTACAACGATAACGCTATGATCAATGCGCTGACTGTATTGTGGGATGTGGCCCATGGCGAAGAGGGGCTGGACGTTGTCAGTGCATCGTTGAAAGTCCCGGCCAAGAACGCCGTGGCAAAAGGCATTGACTGCATCCTGAAAACACAAGTGGTGATTGATGGCAAGCCCACCGTATGGTGTGCGCAGCACGACAAAAAAACATTTCTGCCCGTTAAAGCGCGGGCCTTTGAGCTGGCATCGCTCAGTGGCAGCGAGTCGGTGGGTATCCTCAATTTCTTAATGAAACTAAAAGACCCATCACCTGCTGTAAAAAGCGCCGTGGTGCATGCGGTGGAGTGGCTGAAAAAAGCAAAGATCCGCGGCTATGCGTACAAAGACGTGGAGGATCCCTCGCAGCCAAAAGGCCGCGACCGTGTATTGGTAAAAGATGATTTTTCGTTTGTGTGGGCACGGTTCTATGACCTGGAAACCGGTAAGCCGCTGTTTGCCGGCAGGGATGGGAAAAAACAGTTTTCGCTTGCCGATGTGGAAGTGGAGCGCCGCACGGGTTATGCCTGGTACGGCACCTGGCCCGAAAAGCTTTTGCAGAAAACCTATCCTGCCTGGCAGGTGAAGAACGGCCTTGTCACCACCAAAACAACCGTTGTGGTTTCGCAGGATGGCAAGGGCGATTACACCACCATCCAGGCAGCCATCGACCACCTGCCCGACACCGGTGTTACGACGCGTATCATTCGTATCAAACAGGGAACCTACAACGAAAAGATCTTTCTTACCAAGCACAATATTGTGCTGGAAGGGGAGGACAGGGAAGGGACCAAGATCATTCAAAGCATTGCCCGGGACGAATGGCGCTGTGAGCATCTGAGCGACTGGGGCGTGGCCACCATCAACATCGATGGCAACGACATCACCCTTAAAAATCTTACGATCAGTAACGAGTATGGTTTTATGCAGCAAGCGCCGCGTACGGTAGCCTGCACACATGATTCCGCCGGTACCAAACAAATTACCCGCAACAGTCATCAAATGGCGTTGCGCAGCATGAACGCCACAAGGTTGAAAGCCGTCAATTGCCACTTCAGGGCTTATGCCGGCGATACGGTTAGTCCCTGGAATCTTGCCGGCGGCATGTTTTATTTCAAGGACTGCATCATGGAAGGCGGCGTAGATTTTTACTGCCCGCGGGGATGGGCCTATGCCGAGAACTGCCGGTTTTATGCGCACAGCGGAACGGCGGCCATCTGGCACGACGGGTCGACTAACCCGGATTACAAAACCGTGTTGAAGAACTGCACATTTGATGGCTTCAAGGGGTTTAAATTGGGTCGTTATCACAAGGACGCACAGTTTTACCTGGTTGATTGCACATTCAGTGAAAACATGGTCAACGAAGACATTTACCTGGTGCCAACGGCGAACAGTTTGCAATGGGGACGGCGGATCTTTTATGCGAATTGCCAGCGGGATGGTGGCAACTACGCATGGTTTGCCGACAACCTGCAAACCGCAGACGGCGCCCCGAAAAAAGAGGCCATCAATGCGGCCTGGGTGTTTGGCGACCGGTGGCAACCCGAAAAAATTTTATAACGATACAAGCGCAGAAAAGAATTTATGATTTTATCGCGATATACGATCCGCAACATCAGCAGCGAAGCAGTGTCCATTCCGGATGCGGCTCTTTTTAGCCTGCCGGAAAAAGTGTTGCAGTTTGGTACCGGCGTGCTGCTGCGCGGCCTGCCGGATTATTTTATCGACAAGGCCAACAGGAAAGGACTTTTCAACGGCCGGATCGTGGTGGTAAAATCAACGGCGCAGGGCGACGTGGCTGCTTTTCACAAACAGGATTGTTTGTATACGCTTTGTGTTCGCGGACTGGAAGAAGGTGAAAGAAAAGAAGAGGCCAGCATTGTTGCCGCCATCAGTCGTGTGCTCTCAGCAGCTACCGAATGGCAACAGGTATTGGAGTGTGCCCACAACCCCGAAATGAAGATCATTCTTTCCAACACAACCGAAGTGGGGATAAGGTTGGAAAACGATGACATCCGGCGGCAGCCACCGCAATCTTTTCCCGGCAAGCTGCTTTCGTTTCTTTACGAACGTTACAAAGCCTTTGGCGGCAGCCGGCAGAGCGGCATGGTGATCGTGCCCACGGAACTGATTCCCGACAACGGCAAAAAGCTGGAAGCGGTTGTATTTGAGCTGGCCCACCTCAATGGGCTCGATGATGCATTCATTGAGTGGCTGGAAGGCTGCAATACGTTTTGCAATTCACTGGTCGACCGGATCGTGCCCGGCAAGCCCGAATATACTGTACAAAAAGAGCTGGAAGGAAAATTCGGTTATGCGGACACGTTATTGATCACGGCAGAAACGCACCGGCTTTGGGCCATCGAGGGTGACGAATCGGTAAAGGAAGCGCTCAGCTTTGCGGCGGCAGATGAAGGTGTTTTTGTGGAACCTGATATTGAGATGTACCGGGAGTTGAAGCTGCGGCTGCTCAATGGCATTCATACGTTTACCTGCGGACTGGCCTACCTGGCCGGCTTTGATACGGTAAAGCAAAGCATGGAGGATGCGGACCTCTCTGCCTATATGACGGAGCTGATGCTGGACGAGATCTCGCCATCCATTCCCTACCCGGTTTCGCTGCAAAAGGCACACGACTATGCCAGGTCCGTATTGGCCCGATTCCGGAATCCTTTCCTGCAACACCAGTGGCTGAGCATCACGCTGAACTACAGCTCCAAGATGCAAACCCGGTGCGTGCCGGTGCTGCTGCGTCATTACGAACAGTTTGGAACGGTGCCCGAAGGAATGGCGCTTGGGTTTGCAGCTTATCTCTGTTTTACCCGCCCGGTTGTAAAAAAGGGTGACGAATATTTTGGCAGCCGCAACGGCGAACTCTATCGCTTGCAGGATGGAGAAGCCGCTGCTTTTTACCGCCGCTGGAACGGCCTTACCACGGTGGCGTTAGTGCAGGATGTACTGCGTGATGAAACGCTTTGGGGAACCGACCTGCATGACTTACCCGGTTTTGCGGAAGCCGTGCTGGAAAAGCTGAACCTTTTGCTGGAAGGCGATTTGAAAGCCGCCTTGCGAAAGACCATCAGCGCCTGATCGATGGCAAAAGATGCCCCAAAAAACTGAACTTAGTGTTTCCCGATAAACAAAACCGGAAATGAAAAAATTCTTAGACGAAAATTTTATTCTGCAAAGCAAAACAGCGCAAACGCTGTACCATGACTTTGCCAAAGCAATGCCGATCATCGATTACCATTGTCACCTGCCTCCCGACCAGATTGCGGAGGACAGGCAGTTTGCCAACCTGACGCAAATATGGCTGTACGGCGACCATTACAAGTGGCGGGCTATGCGCACCAATGGCGTGGATGAAAGCTATTGCACCGGCAATAAGCCCGATTTTGAAAAGTTTCAAAAGTGGGCTGAAACGGTGCCGTATACACTCCGCAACCCACTTTACCACTGGACCCACCTGGAGCTGCAGCGTTATTTTGATGTGCACGAAATTCTCAACGGCGATTCTGCCAAAGCGATCTATGATGAGTGCACTGCCAGGCTGCAAACGCCGGACTATTCGGTTCGCAACCTCCTGCGCAAGATGAACGTAAAAGTGGTGTGTACCACCGATGATCCCATCGATACATTGGAACACCACCAGAAAATAAAGGACGATGGCTTTGAGATAAAGATTCTCCCGGCCTACCGGCCCGACAAAGCAATGGCTGTTGAAAATTCCGCTGCATTTAACGAGTATGTGGGCAAGCTGGAAGATGTGAGCAATTGCAATATTCTCACCTATGAACAATACCTCGATTGCTTAAAATCACGTCATGATTTTTTTGCCACAATGGGCTGTTCAGTTTCCGATCATGGGCTGGAGCAGGTCTATTCGGAAGACTATACCGAAGCCGAGATCAAGGCGGCGTTTAACAAGATCCGTTCGGGTCGAGAATTGACACACGAAGAAGTGCTGAAATTTAAATCGGCCATGCTTGAAACCTTTGCTGTTTGGGATTGGGAAAAAGGCTGGGTGCAGCAATACCATCTGGGTGCCCTTCGCAACAACAACAGTCGCCGCCTGGACCAACTGGGTGCCGACACCGGCTGGGACAGCATCGGCGATTTTTCGCAGGCAAGGTCTCTTTCCCGTTTCCTGAACAAACTGGATAGTCGCGACCAGTTGACAAAAACAATCCTGTACAACCTCAATCCTGCCGACAATGAATTGATGGCAACCATGATCGGCAACTTCAACGATGGATCGGTTGCAGGCAAGGTGCAGTGGGGTTCGGGCTGGTGGTTTCTCGATCAAAAAGACGGCATGATCAAGCAGCTCAATGCGCTTTCCAACATGGGATTGGTGAGCCGCTTTGTAGGCATGCTAACCGACAGCCGCAGCTTTCTTTCGTATCCACGCCACGAATACTTCCGCCGGATACTTTGTAACCTTTTTGGCGAAGAAATCGAGAATGGCGAGATGCCGGCTGACCTGGCGTGGACAGGCAAGATCATACAGGACATCTGTTACCACAATGCCAGCAATTATTTCAACTGGAAAGAAGAAACAGAACCAGCAAAGCTGGTAGCGGTGTAAGCAAAACAAGGTGTGTTAGCAAAGCCGGATACATCGAGCTTCAAAGCGTGAAGGCAAAAGCGCAGGTAAAGAATCGCTCTAAATAAAATAAACCGATGCAATTAAGTAAGAAAACATATGCAGGTTATCGTACCTATCCTGAGAAAGTGTTGCAGTTTGGCGAAGGCAATTTCCTGCGCTGCTTTGTAGACTGGATGTTTCATGAGCTGAACAAAAAAGCAGGCTTCAACGGGTCGGTAGTGGCCGTGCAGCCCATAGAAAGAGGTATGGTGAACCTGCTGAACGAGCAGGACGGCCTGTACACCATTTACCTGCGCGGACTGAAAGGCGGCAAGGCAGAAAGCACACACGAAACGGTGGATGTCATTAGCCGCGGCATCAACCCGTATGAAGATTTTGCGGCTTACCTGCAAACAGCCGAAAATACTGATATGCGTTATGTGGTTTCCAACACCACGGAGGCAGGAATTGTTTATAACGAAAACGACAGGCCAACCGATACGCCGCCCGTTTCCTTCCCGGCCAAGCTGGCTCTTTGGCTCTATCATCGCTACCAGTTTTTTAAAGGCGATGCCGGCAAAGGCGTGCACATTATTCCCTGCGAACTGATTGAAAAAAACGCCGACAACCTGAAAAGGATCCTGCTGCAACTGGCCGGTGATTGGGGTTATGAAGATGGCTTTGTAACCTGGCTGAACGACGCCTGCACTTTCAGCAATACACTGGTTGACCGGATTGTGCCGGGCTATCCCGCCGCACGGATTGAAGAGATCAATACGGAATTGGGCTACGAGGATAAACAAGTTGTGGAAGGGGAGCCTTTTCACCTTTGGGTGATTGAAGCTCCCGAAAGCCTGCAGAAAGAGCTGCCGTTTCCTTCTATTGGGTTGGATGTGCTCTATGTGAACGACATAACGCCTTACCGTACCCGTAAAGTTCGTATCCTGAACGGTGCCCACACCACGCTGGTGCCCGTGGCCTATCTCTATGGCCTGGATACGGTGCGGGAATCGGTAGAACATCCCGTGGTTGGGCAATACCTGAAGGACGCCATTTTTGAAGAGATCATTCCAACCCTGGAACTGCCCAAAGAAGAACTGGAGCAGTTTGCGGCCGAGGTGATCGATCGCTTTCGCAACCCTTATATCAAGCACCAGTTAATGAGCATTGCGCTGAACACCTGGTCGAAGTTTGAAACCCGTGTGCTGCCTTCCCTGCTTGAATACAAAAAGCGCAAAGGAACCATCCCGCAACGGCTCGCTTTTTCCCTGGCCGCTTCGATTGCTTTTTACAGAGGTAAGCGTGGCGAAGAGACCATTATGTTAAACGATGATGCAGCAACAATGGAGCTTCTGAAAACTGCCTGGAATGCAAGCGATGGGAGTGAGGAAGGCTTGCGGGAAGTGGTAACAACAGTTTTGGGATATGAAAAAGTGTGGAAGCAGGACTTGAACAACATAGAAGGGCTGACCGACGCCGTTACTGCACATTTGATCAACATTGAAAACGGTGGCATGCAAAAGGCCATTGAACAAATACAAACACCGGCACCGGCAACGGCATAACTCGCCGGTGTAATGTTACTTAAACGATAAAGCATGAAAGAGCTCATTAAAATAAATTCCCGCGACAACGTGGTCATTGCGTTGAGGCCCTTCAGCAAAGGCGATGTGATTGACGTGGACGGCAACAGCATTACCCTGCTGGATGACATTGAAAAAGGGCACAAGATTGCGCTGCAGGACATTGCTGCCGGCGCCGATATTTTAAAATACGGTTACCCCATCGGGCAGGCCACGGAAGCTATCAGCAAAGGGCAGCATGTGCATGTGCACAATGTTAGGACCAAGCTGGGCGAAGTGTTTGACTATGTGTACAACCCATCTTTTACGGAATTGCCGCATCCAAAGCGTGACCTCACTTTCCAGGGATACCGCCGCAGCAACGGGGAAGTGGGCATTCGCAACGAGATATGGATCGTTCCCACAGTGGGATGCGTAAACGGCATTGCCGAGCAGATCATCCGTGAGTTCAAGGCCGAATACGGTGCTGATGACATTGAAGGCATCGAAGTGTTCAAGCACAATTACGGCTGCTCGCAGTTGGGCGATGACCACCAGAATACGCGTCGGATTTTGTCGGACATTGCCCTGCATCCCAATGCCGGTGGTGTGCTGGTGCTGGGGCTTGGCTGTGAGAACAACAAGATCGACGAATTTGAACAGGGGCTTGGCAATTTTGACCGCAGCCGCGTAAAGTTTTTGGCCAGCCAGAAAGCGCAGAACGAAGTGGAGGAAGCCATTGTTTTACTGAAAGAAATTTACGACGTGGTGCGGCTGGATAAACGTGAAGCCGTTCCCATCTCAGAACTGAAAGTGGGTTTGAAGTGTGGCGGCTCTGATGGGTTGTCCGGCATTACAGCCAACCCGCTGGTAGGCTATTTTTCGGACTTTCTCATTAGCCAGGGTGGTACCACCATCCTGACGGAAGTTCCTGAAATGTTTGGTGCAGAAACCATCCTGATGGACCGTTGCGAGACCGAAGAAGTCTTTCATAAAACCGTTCACCTGATCAACGATTTCAAGCAATATTTCATCGACCTGAAACAGCCCATCTATGAAAACCCATCGCCGGGCAACAAAGCTGGCGGCATTACCACCTTGGAAGACAAATCGCTGGGCTGTACGCAAAAAGGCGGCAATGCTACCGTGGTGGATGTGCTGAAGTATGGTGAACGCCTGAAAGTAAAAGGCCTGAACTTATTGAGTTCTCCCGGTAATGATCTTGTATCGACAACAGCACTGGGTGCTTCGGGTTGTCATATTGTATTGTTTACAACGGGAAGGGGTACACCGTTTGGCTCGTTTATCCCCACGCTGAAAATTGCCACCAATACCGAACTGGCCACCAAAAAGCCGCACTGGATCGATTACAATGCCGGTCCGCTCTCAGAGGACAAAACCTTTGACGAGGCGCTGGAAGAACTGATCGATAAGATCATCCGGATTGCCAGCGGCGAAAAAGCAAAACATGAAAAAGCCGGTTTCCGCGAGATCGCGATTTTTAAAAGCGGTGTGACGTTGTAGGGGAAGATGATAGATGACGAATGACAGTAAAGCAAGCTGCTTGCTGGATCTATAAAAGAAAAGTGCAGAAATTGATTCTGCACTTTTTATTTGTAGTTGATGATAAAAGAGGAGAGAACATAACTGTCATCCGTCATCTATCATATCCTGATCTTCACCACCAGCTTTTTGATCTCGCCTTCACCGATCATGGGTGCATGCACATCTTCGGGAAAAAAAATAGCGAACTGCCCGGCCTTCATTTGAAAATAGGTGGAAGGCTTGTCAGCAAAAAAGGTTACATCCTTTTCGGTGTTGTACGGCGTTTTTACTTCGTTGCAATCGGCGCGGGAACTCCAGCCAAGGGTTTCGGTACCGGCCGGGCAAACCTGTATGTCAATGTAGTGATCATGGCATTCAAACTTGGCGTCTTCCGCGGATACGCCTTCTTTGGCAGAAACGGAAGCATGGATGTCTTTGCCGTCAATTTCAACTTTGCCCACTTCCAATGTTGCCAGGTTTTGGCTTTTGACATATTCAAATGCTTTGGCAAAGCGTGGGTGGAGGGAGAGGTATTTGTCGATGTTGGTAATGTTGTCGAGTATCATAATTAAAGTTTGTAGTTTGTCGTTTGTGGTTTTTAGTTGTTGAATAGAACTACCAACCGTACAAGTGTGCGACGCAAGAGAAGCTTGATAGTAGCACTTCCGCCGGTAACAAAAAAATCCGTCACAGCCATAGCCGGACGGATTTAGTATTCATTGTTCAAATTTTTGGTTTGTGATAAGGAAGTGCCGATGTCCGTTTCTTACTTCGTCTTTCGGTGTTCCTTGTTCATTTGCTCGTCTGTTCTTTACCGTTGCACCCGTCCGGAAGCATCGCCTTTCATCAGGTCTTTTACTTCGGAAAGCGTGGCGTGGTTCAGGTCACCGGGAATGGTGTGTTTCAGTGCCGATGCCGCCACACCAAATTCTGCGGCGTCTTTCATGGGCATACCGGTTACCAGGCCGTAGATCAAGCCGCTGGCAAACGAGTCGCCGCTGCCCACTCGATCCACAATGCGTACTTCGTATTTGCGGGTATGGTAAAACTCTGTGCCGTCGTATACCAGTGCACTCCAGCCATTATCGGAAGCGCTGTGGCTTTCGCGAAGCGACGATGCGATGTATTTGAAACCAAACTTTTCTTTCATCTGCTGGAACACATCTTTGAAACCTTCAAGGTGTAATTCACCTTTGGTCACATCGGTTTCGCCGGCTTTAAAGCCCAGGGTTGTATCCGCATCTTCCTCGTTGCCGATACAAACATCTACATGCTGGCAAAGCCTCGTCATCACTTCCCTTGCCTTTTCCTTGCTCCACAATTTTTTGCGGTAGTTAAGGTCAATCGAAGTAGTGATGCCTTTGGCCTTGGCGGCTTTCAGCGCTGCTTCTGTTAGGGCTGCGGCTTTGTCGCTCAGGGCGGGTGTAATACCGGTGGTGTGAAACCAATCGGCGCCATCAAAGATGGCGTCAAAATCAAACTCCGATGCATCCACATCGGCGATGGAAGCGCCGGCACGGTCGTAGATCACCTGGGAGGCCCGCATGGCAGCACCCGTCTCCAGAAAGTAGATGCCAAGGCGTTTGCCACCGCGGGCAATGTATTGCGTATCCACACCATAACGGCGAATGTGGTTGATGGCTGCCTGCCCGATGGCGTTGTCGGGAACTTTGGTAACAAAGGTGCCGTTTAGACCATAGTTGCTCAGCGCAACCGCCACGTTGGCTTCGCCGCCACCGTAGGTAACATCAAAGCTGTCGGCCTGTACAAATCGTTCAAAGCCGGGAGTGGATAAGCGGAGCATGATTTCACCCAGCGTAACTACTTTTTTTGACATGATTTTTTTGAATTGATTAATGAGGTAATGTATCGAAAACTTGCGCAAGCAACCTTCGGGAAAAACAAATTTAGTTTTTGCAACCCATGAATGCACCGTTTCGGCCAAGAAAATGTACGGCAACGATTGCGCTGCGAAGCCAACTTTACAAGTTCACTTGTTCACGAGTTCACAAGTTCTTTTCAGATTTATATAATGCATTCGACTTTTTGAATTGTTCTATCATTCGATAAAAAACGAAATCCTGAACTGTAAACTGTAAACTGTAAACGGCAAACTGTAAACACTAAACCCTAACCCGTAAACTCGTGAACTTCTCTCCCGGTAACGTTTGCGTAAAAAAAACCATCCTGCCTGCAGGTGCAGAACGGTTCACTAAGGGAGGAATTGTATCTTCAAGCGCATAAACAACGAATTGCTCCATAAACCTTCACGTTAAAAAATTTATTTCGACATGAGTCAGTCCCTTTCGACCGCTGCCGAAAAAAAATCAGCCATTTTACAACTGACCCTTCAGCAAGGTGTGCTCCCGCTTTATTTCAACAAAGACGAAGACGTCAGCATTGCCGTATTGAAAGCGCTTTACGAAGCCGGCATCCGCACCGTAGAATACACCAACCGCGGCGAAGCAGCCCTGCAGAATTTTAAAGCGCTGCGTCGTGTTTGCGATACCGAACTAACGGGCATGCACCTGGGTATTGGTACCATCAAAACCGCCGAGCAGGCAAAGGCTTTTGTCGATGCTGGTGCTGATTACCTGATCAGTCCGGGTGTGGTGGAAGCTGCGGCAGAAGTGGCCGACAAGGCAGGCTTGCTTTATGTACCCGGCTGCATGACGCCGACAGAGATCATCCGCGCCGAAAGCTTTGGTGCTACCTTGGTCAAGATCTTTCCCGGTAATGTGCTCGGACCTGGTTTTGTGAGTGCCATCAAAGAATTGTTCAGTGGCCTGAAGTTTATTATCACCGGTGGGGTAGAACCTGAAGAAGGCAATCTGCGTGGCTGGTTTAGCGCCGGTGCCGCCGCTGTGGGCATGGGCAGTAAGCTGATCACAAAACAAAGCCTGGAAACAAAAGACTACGCCAGGATCACCGAACTGACAAAAGAGTCACAGGCCCTGATACAATCCATCAAAAAATAAGAAATTGAAATGAGCTTGCTACATGTAAAAGAAGGTGTTGAAACACCTGCTGCCGCTACCGGTGGCAGCAGCCCGCAAAAAATTGGCAAATACCGCTGGACCATCTGCGGGTTGTTGTTTTTTGCTACGACCGTCAACTATCTCGATCGCCAGGTGCTGAGCCTTTTGCAACCAACCCTGGCCGAGCAATACAACTGGTCCAATGCCGATTATGCCAACATCACTGCAGTGTTTCAATTTGCCTATGCTATCTCTATGCTTTTTGCGGGCCGGTTCATCGACAGGCTGGGTACAAAGAGTGGCTTTACCTGGGCCATCATAATCTGGTCCATCGGTGCCATTCTGCACGCCCTGGCCATCCCGATGGGCGCCGGCGTGGTTACGTTTTTTGGATGGATCGGTATTTCAGCCCTATCTGTTTCGGTAGTAGGCTTTATGATCGGCCGGTTGGTGCTGGCCATCGGCGAAGCCGGCAACTTTCCAGCCGCCATTAAAGCCACGGCAGAATATTTCCCAAAAAAGGAACGCTCCTTCGCCACCGGCATCTTTAATTCCGGTGCCAACGTGGGTGCCATTCTTGCGCCGCTTACTGTTCCCTGGATCGAAGTGAACTGGGGCTGGCAAGCTGCTTTCATTGTGGTAGGTGCGGTTGGTTTTATATGGCTGGCCTTTTGGCTTTTTTTGTACGACAAGCCCGAGGAGCAAAAGCGGCTTTCCACTGCCGAACTGGCCTATATCAATTCCGATAAAGATGACGTTGTCAGCAAAGAACCGATGAAGGGAGCGGGTCCCGATCCGGCTGCAGGTGTGGTGCCGCAGGAGAAAAAAATATCCTGGACGGTGCTGCTTGGCTTTCGCCAGACCTGGGCCTTTGTGTTTGGCAAGTTCATGACCGATGGCGTTTGGTGGTTCTTTCTTTTCTGGCTGCCGGCTTACCTGAAGGCGCAGTACGGTATGGAAAAAACGGAGATCATGTTGCCACTGGCAGCGCTGTACAGCATGACCATGATCGGCAGCATTGGTGGTGGCTGGTTCCCGGTACAGTTTATGAAAACCGGGTTGCCGGTTTACGAAGCCCGCATGAAGGCCATGTTTGTCATTGCCCTGATACCGCTAGTAGTGTTGGCCGCGCAGCCCCTCGGTTACATCAGCTTCTGGGTACCTGTATTGCTGATCGGTGTGGGAGCTTCTGCACACCAGGCGTGGAGTGCCAATATATTTACGACCGTGTCGGACATGTTTCCCAAACGGGCCATTGGTTCGGTGGTAGGTATCGGCGGCATGGCGGGTGGCATTGGTGGTGTGGTGGTGTCAAAAGTAGGTGGTGCCCTGTTTGATCATTACGACAGCATCGGTTCCATTCAAACCGGTTATACTATCATGTTTTCTTTTTGTGCCGTGGCGTATATCATTGCCTGGACGGTAATGAAAGCCCTGGTGCCGAAATACAAACCCATCACGCAGATCTAACCATGTGTTTATATAATTATAATAAGGCTGTTGGCAACAACAGCCTTTCTTTTTTGCGGGTAGCACCGCCAATGCAAAAACCGTAGTGGAGAAAATGACACGGCAATGTTTGTCGTTGCCAAATCCGTCTCAATTACGTTTAGCAAATCGTAACCATTACTCTCTTCTTCCGTATCCTGCAGGATGCCGCGAAATGCATTGATACAACTGGATGGAAAGTCGGGTTACGGCAGATTGTTTTTCTTTTACTTCTTCCCATGCAGCCCCTCGTAAAAGGGCATCGGCAAGTTGTTGTTGTTCCGTATCATACCTGGCTTTTAGCGCTTCTGCGTCCAGTCCCGTGCGTCTTTTTTCTTTCATCCTGCGCTGGTTTAAAAAGTCCGAAAGTTTATAGTTCTTCAATAACCATGCAAGTTGTAGAATTTTTGAAAGAAAGGATGCGAAAAAAGTAAACAAAATGTAGATGTGTCCGCTGTTAACATTTCATACTGGCACGTTTTTTCCGCTTACATAACATTAAATTTTTATTTTATGGCAGACAAAAACAGAAACCAGCAAGACCAGAATCGTGGTCAGGGTGGACAAAGCAGTCAAAGCGGCCAGCAAAGCGGGCAAAACCAGCGTGGTAACATGGGCGACCAGCAGGGAACAAGCCAGCAAGGCAGTTCCGGTAAACAGGGTCGCAACCAGGACCAAAGCCAGGACCAGGGCTCACGCAGTGGTAACATGGGCGGCTCGCAGGGAGGAAGCCGTTAACGATTGCAGCAAACAAAATACGTACGAAACGTCCATAGCCAAACGCTATGGACGTTTTAAATTCGGAGCTGACCGGTTATCAGCATAAAAATTCGCTTGCTATGGATGGATCGTTTAAAGTCTTCGATTTTCACCGCATTTTTTTGGGGGATGCGCCCCTGCTTTTTCTGCTTGAGATCGTTTTTCGTACCCTGATCATGTACAGTTATACCGTGCTACTCCTGCGCTTTTTGGGAAAGCGGGGAATGGGGCAGCTTTCCATGTTGGAACTGGCGATCATCATTTCCTTTGGTTCGGCTGTTGGCGATCCGATGGTGGGTGCCGATATGCCTATTATTCATGGTTTGGTGGCAATTACTTTCATCGCCATTTTCCAGGTGGTGCTGGAGCGGTTCATCAACCGCAACCGCAAAGTAGAGGCGGTGATGGAAGGCTCACCTAACCTGGTGGTGAGTGAAGGGGTTATTATTTGGGAATGCATGAAACGCGATAACATTTCCAAGGAAGACCTTTTTCGTGCCTTGCGCGGAAAGGACGTGCAGCATTTGGGAGAAGTGCACAAAGCTTTTTTTGAAACTTCCGGCACCATTTCTGTCTTCTTTCGGTCGCCCAAAAAAGTGCAACCCGGGTTAACCGTGTTGCCCGATGAAATGATTGAGCCGGAAGGGATCGTCAAGGAAGGTGAACTGGTGCAACAAAGCGAAACCTATTGTTGCCTGGATTGTGGCAACCATAAACATTTCCAGAAAGGGGAGGTTGCTGCTACCTGTGACTTATGCGGCGGCAAACGGTGGGTAGAGGCGGTGCATCATCAATCCTATTGAGGCCGATCGCTTGTTTTTAGGCTATACATTACTGATAGTTTGCATCGGCAATTCAAAATCAGGAGCAATACGCAGATTGTCTAATTGGTTTGCACTCGTTGTTTTTCTTCTTCAGACCCGGTTACCCGTTTCCTGCCTTCTTTTATATTGTTGTTGCCAAAACGCCTTGTGTACGTAAGCTTAAACGTTGTGACGGCAAACCGCAGGTTGGTGTTGGTGACCAAATTGTGTTCAGGCGCATCAATGGAGCCACGGTACCGCGGCGGACCGGAGACATCCGTGATATTCAGCGACAGCGCCCCGCCATTGCCGCTAAGCTTTTTCTGCAGGCCGAAATTGAGCGAAGCAAAGGGTTTCACCTGGTAAATGCCAAACATGCCGCCGGTTAAATAGAAAGCGGAAAGCTCCGTGGTAAAATTTTGGGGCAAAGTAAACGACTGTGTGCTGGAGATCACCAGGTTTAGTGCTTTTATCGATAGCGGTGCGCCTTTGTATTGCGCATCCAGGTCCATTTTATTTCCCGACAGGTTGTTTTGCATGTTCCACCAGCCAGTAACGGTGATGGGTAGGGTAATGCTGGCGGATATGAGCTTACGGCCTTTTTGGTTTTCGGCGACCAGGGTTTGTTTATTGCTGGCAGGATCCACCTGCGGCGTAAAATTGGTAATGGTGTTTTTCTCCGCCGTATACGAAAGCGAAAAAACGGCCCGTTTCAAAATAAAATCTCCTTTTACGCTGTTGGCTGTTGCGGGCTGCAAAGCGGCATTGCCGGAGAAAAACGTGTTGGGATCCACGAAGTAAACAAACGGTGCCATGTTGTTAAAGGTGGGCCGGGTGATGCGCCGGTTGTAGGAAAGGTTCACCGTGCTTTTTTCGCTGATGGTGTGACTTAAGAAAAACGTGGGAAAGAGGTTACCGTACTTTCTGTCGACAATGTTTTTTACCGTTTCCGAACCCAGGTTGGAGGTGGTGTATTCGTAACGCAAGCCGGCTTTGGCCGATGTTTTTGCGCCCAAATGAAAATTCAGGGATGTATAGGCTGCCAGGATCTTTTCTTCGAGGTTGTGCTTCGAGGTAAACGCCGGGTCGGCCACCCAGTTATTCTGCACGCCTCTTTCCACCAGCACATCGTTGATGAAACTGGAGAAGGTTGTTTTTACACCGCTCTCCAGGTCGGCTTTCTTACTCAGCCGCTTGTTGTAATCTGCAGACACTACCCAAAAACGTATCGGTGTTTCCTTAAAGCTGCGTGTCTTGTCGCTGTAAATAAAGCTGCCATCGCCCCGGAAAAACTGGTTGAAATAATCAAGTGTGTTGACATCCTTGTAATACATGCGGTCAACATTCAGCGTCAGGCGTTCGTCTGCCCTAAGCTGCTGTTGCAAGTTTAGATTGATGCTGTAATTATCGAGCGGATGACGCTCCGGGTTGTCAATTTGCATGACGGTGTCCAGTACGTTGTTGGCATACAGCATGGTGCGGTTCACCGCTTCCATACCATACATGTTACTGAAACCAGAAAGGAGCAGGCCAATAACCGTTTTGCGTCCCGCATCAAAGTCAATACCGATCCTGCCGTTATGGTTGCGCCGGAAATCTTCCCGCAGGCTGTGCATCCGGTTCTCCGTTGTTACAGCGCCGTTCATCACCTTGCGGTACAACACGGCATCAACGCTGGGCTCAAACCGGTAGAATGAATAGTCGCCGAAAATATTCCAGCGGCCCACACGGTGATTCAGGTTGAAGCTGCCGGCGGTTACCGGTCCGCCTTTGAGGCCATAGCCACCGGTTACCGAAAGTGAACCGTTGGTGCCATTATTGCTATTTTTCTTCAATACAATATTGATAAAGCCGGCGTTGCCTTCCGCATCAAAATTGGCCGGCGGTGTGGTGATCAGCTCGATCTTTTCAATGTTGGCCGAGCTCATACCAGCCAGCATTTGCACCAACGCCTCGATGGGCATGCGGCTCAATTTCCCGTTCAGCATAATGGACACACCTTCTTTTCCGCTCATGGAAATGGAGTTGTTTTGCTGGTTGACGATAATGCCCGGCGAACGCATTAAAATATCCAGCGCTGTACTGCCGGCATTGGTAATGCTGCTGGACACGTTGATCACCATGCGGTCGATCTGTTGCTCAAAAAGCGGCTTTTTGGCCGATACGGTTAGGTTCTGCAATACCGATTCTTTTTCGGACACAGTGATGGCCGGCAATTGTAAATTATCTCTTGTATTGGCGGGAGAAACGAGCTGGTAAACATTTTTAAAGCCACTATAACTTACTTGTACCAAATAGTTGCCCGTTGCTACCTGGTCAAATACAAATTGTCCTGACTTTGTGGTAACAGATCCTTTGACCAATGCCGAATCCTTTGCCTGGAGCAGGAGGACACTGGCTTCGGAAAGAGGATTTTTTTTGTCGTCCAGCACCGATCCGCGAATGGTGGTTTGTGCTTGTGCGATGGTAACGGTCAGGCACAGAACGAAAGCGGTGCCGGCAAAAGAATGGGCTGCTTTTCTCATAACAATCGTTTTAAATGGCAGAAAGGAACGGGAGGGAAGTTATCAGGGGTATAACAAATTAAAAATAATTAAAATAAGTACGATATACGAACCGCTTGTCAAATTATGGAAGGTGTAACGGTTTTTTTGAGGGGCCGCAAGAATCAGTGCTTTGATGATTGGTAATTAGGGAGACGTTGTTCAAACACTCTATTTTAAAATTCCGTTTCTTTGTTTGGAATGGCACAGGATCAAAAGCAGGAGGCGATCATTGAAGCGGCGATAAAACGATTTGCGCATTTTGGTGTGGCTAAAACCACTATGACGGAGATTGCTACGGATCTTTCGCTTTCCAAGGCTTCGCTGTATTATTATTTCCCCGACAAGCTAAACCTGTACGCTGCTGTTTTTACCACCATCACCAGTGCCGGTGCCGATGCGCTGGATGCACAACTGGCGCAGGAACCCGATCCGTTTAAAGCCATTGCCCATTTTTTAGAGCGCCGCACCGAGTTCATCATCAAGTACCACAACATCCTTGTTTACCTGCGAACGTTCAGTCCTACCACCATCCCTGCCGAATTGCAGCCGGTGTTTGCCCAGCTAAAAAAGCGGGAGCTGCAGCGCCTGACCCTTATCATTGACAAAGGCGTGCAAAGCGGCCTTTTTCATATTGGCGATGCCCGGAAAACGGCTGAGCTTTTTTTCGACTTCCTCGAAGGCTTCCGCATTTCGGTGCTGCACAACAGTCCCAACTTCTTCCCCGACAAAAAACAATTCCAGAGCATTTTGAAGAAAGAGCTGGAATTCACGTCCATTTTTTTCAATGGCTTAACAATTCCACAACAGAACTAAATTTTTTTGTTGTACTTTTGACTTTTAAATCAAAAAAGTCAGATAGTCAAAAAGTCAAAATGAAAGTGGAAAGCAACGTGAAGCAGGATCAGATTGTGGAAGCGGCCCTACGCCGGTTTTCGCATTTCGGGATTGCGAAGACCACGCTGACGGAAGTGGCGGACGACTTGTCTGTTACCAAACAGGTGTTGTCGTACTACTTCCATGACAAACAAAGCCTGGTCAACGCCGTCATCGACAAACTGAAAAGGGATTATATACAACAGCTAAAAGCCCAAATGGAGGCCTCCCGCAACGTAGAAGAAGGCCTTTTGAAGCTCACCGAAGTAAAGGGTGATTTTTTCGAGAAATACTATATGCTGGTGATGGGAATCGATCACCTGGAACTGGCCCGCAACGAAGACGCGGTGGCCTGGCGCAAGCGCTTTGCCATCAAGGAGCTGGCGCTGGTGAAAAGCCTGTTTGAGAATGGTATGAAAACCGGTGAGTTGCGGCCGCTGGATGCACAGAAGACCGGCAACCTGCTGCTGGAAACGCTGTATGCGTTTTCGCGGTGTGTAAAAGACCGCGGCGCCCTGCCGGATGCCGATGCTTTCCGGGAAGTGATGACCAAGCAGCGGGAAGTGACCAAATTATTTTACCAGGGAATAAAAGCAGAAACATGGGCGAACTGATTGTGACAAAGGCAAAAGAGCTTTTTTTCTCTTACGGATTAAAAAGCGTTTCGATGGACGACCTGGCCCGCATGGCCGGTATCTCCAAAAAAACCATCTACCAGAGTTTTGAAGACAAAGCTGCGCTGGTGAACCGGATCGTGGATGATCTGATCGACTGTCACCACCAGCTGTTTAACACCTGTCAAACAGAAGCGGTTGACGCCATCGACGAAGTGTTCCGGCAGTCAAACGCCCCGTTTGAAACCTGGGCCGCCGTTACGCCGGGCTTTTTTTACGAGCTGGAAAAATTCTTCCCTGAAGCCTGGAAAAAATTGGAAAGCCACCGCGATACCGTACTCAAGCCGGGTATCATGAAAAACCTGGAATGGGGAAAGTCGGAAGGTCTTTACCGCGAAGAGATGAACATATCCTTTATTGCCGAACTCCGCATACACCAACTGACCAATGCCCTGCAACCCGCTGGCTTTACGGCTGCCCGGGTGAGTGTAAGCCAGTTGATTAACGAGCTCACTATTTTTTATCTCCATGGTATTACCACAGAAAAAGGAAAAAAAAGACTCATTAAATATTTAAAGAACAGTAATGAAAACAAGTAGAGTAGCTAACAAGATGAATGGCGCAAAGCAGTGGCTGTTGCTGCTGCTGGCATCTGTTGTGTCGGTGGGGGCAATGGCCCAGGAGCCGGTGCAACTGAACCTGAAGGATGCCCTGAAATATGCGCTGGAAGCCAACCAAAATGCACGAAAGGCAAAGCTGGATGTTGAGAACAGCGAATACCAGATCGACGAAGTGCGTTCGCAGGCCCTGCCGCAGATCAATGGTTCAGGAGGTTTAACGTATAACCCGCTTTTGCAAAAAAGTGCCCTGCCCAACATTTTTGGCGCCAACCCCAATCCCAACGAAACGATCCTGCTGGCCTTTGGGCAAAAATGGAATGCCAACGCAGGTCTTTCGCTGACACAGAACCTGTTTAATAAATCGGTGTTCACCGGGCTGGATGCAGCCAAAGCGGCCCGTGAGTTTTACCGCATCAGCCAGCAACTGACCGAAGAGCAGGTGCTGGAGCAGGTGGCCACCAATTACTACCAGGTGCTGGTACAGCGCCAGCAGGTAGGCGTACTGGATTCTACCATCCGCAACTCGCAAAGGGTGCAGCGTATTTTGGAAGGACAGTTCAATGCCGGCCTGGCCAAGAAGATCGATGTGGACCGCATTGCCGTCAACATCAACAACCTGCAAAGCCAGCGGCAGCAGCTCCTGAACGGTGTGGCCCTGCTGGAAAACCAGTTGAAGTTTTACATGGGAATGCCCATCAATACACCCATCATCATTCCCGAAGCGGAGATCCGCTCCATTCAGCCGCAGGCGGTTGGCATGGACGCAACCATCGCTGCCGATAACCGTACCGAAGTGCGTCTCCTGCGCAAACAGGAAGACCTGCTGAATTACCAGAAGGAATCGATCAAGGCCGAATATTATCCCAGCCTTTCGCTCGGTAGTAACTATTCTTACCAGGGCATCGGTAACAGCATGCCTATCGGTAAAGGACAGGCCAAAGGCGTGAACTGGTTTGATGTAGCCTCGGTAAGCTTGAACCTGCGGATACCCATCTTTAATGGCGGCGCTACCAAGTCGCGGATAAAGCAAACGGAAGTAAGCATTAAGAAAGTGGAAGAAGACATTGCCAATACAAAGCTGGGTCTTGACCTTGCTTTTGAAAATGCGAAAACGCAGATCAACAATAGCATCATCACACTGAATGCGCAGCGCAAAAACGTGCAACTGGCGCAGGATGTGTTCAGCAATACACAGAACAACTACAACAACGGCCTCGCCTCGCTGACCGACCTGCTGAATGCAGAAACCTCGCTGACCGAAGCCAATAATAATTATTCATCAGCCCTGCTCAACTACCGCGTTGCGGAGATCCAACTGATCAAGAGCCAGGGAGCCTTAAAATCGTTAATCAACTAAAGCAGATATAAACATGAGAAAGAAGAAAATCATTCGTGCTTTCATCACCGTTGCCATTATCACCGGTGTGCTGTTCCTCATTGGATCGGTGCTGGCCAACAATAAAAAGAAGAACGCGGAAAAAACAGCTGTTGTTGCCGAAATGGCCAGTGGCGACATCGCGGTTCGGGTAAGCCCGGTTGGAAAAGAAACCCTGTCACTGGACTTTAGCGCCAACGGTAATTTTCAGCCGGCACAGCAAATGAATTTTGCTGCCGAGAATAGTGGACGTGTTACCCGTGTGCTGGTAGATGAAGGCAGTTATGTTCGGGTGGGTCAAACCTTGGCCATCATTAAAACCGATGTGCTGAACATTGATCTCGAATCGGCCCAGGCAGCCTATCAAAATGCCTTACGCGACAAGCAGCGCTACGAGAACGCTTACCAAACCGGTGGTGTTACGCAACAGCAGTTGGATGGTGCCAAGCTGGCTCTGGAGAATGCCGAAGCCAGGGTAGCGCAGGCAAGGGTTCGTATCAGCGATGCCAATATCAAATCCTCTATCAATGGTATCGTGAACAAGCGATTCATTGAGCCCGGTGCCGTGGTTAGCCCCGGTACGCAATTATTTGAGCTGGTGAATGTATCCAAGCTGAAACTCGCTATCACGGTAAATGAAACACAGGTTGCCAACCTGAAGCTTGGAGACAAAGTAGAAGTGAAAGCAAGCGTTTTCCCCGACCTCACGTTTGGTGGAACGGTAAAGTTCATTGCTCCCAAAGCGGATGCGTCGCTCAACTTCCCTGTGGAAATCGAAGTGGCCAGCAATCCTGGTAACAAGCTGAAAGCCGGTATGTATGGCACGGCCATCTTCAGCTTTGGCAATACCGCGCCGGTGATCATGATTCCCCGCTCAGCCTTTGTGGGCAGCGTTAGCGCCAACCAGGTATTTGTAGTAGAAGGTGGCAACACCGCCCGCCTGCGCAATGTGATTGCCGGTCGTGTGCTGGGTGACAAAGTAGAGATCCTGCAAGGACTGAACGAAGGTGAGAGTATTATTACCAGCGGCCAGATCAACCTGGCGGATGGCAGCAAGATCACTCCGATCAAATAATGATTCGTGTGCGGAATGTAGGAACACGCCGTTGGCGTGTCCACCAAAGAAATGTTACGTAGGGACACGCTCCTGGCGTGTCCTATCAAACAAACAGACAAAAAATGAAAATAGCAGAAGTATCCATAAAACGTCCCACGCTGGTGATTGTACTGTTTACGGTACTGATCCTGGGGGGATTGTTAAGTTACTCTTCACTGAACTACGAGCTGCTGCCCAAATTCAGCCCCTCGGTAGTGTCGGTGACCACGGTGTATCCCGGTGCTTCCCCCAGTGAAGTTGAGAACACCGTTTCGAAAAAGATTGAAGACGCCGTGTCTTCAATGGAAAACATTAAAAAGCTCGATACCCGTTCATTTGAGAGTGTGTCCTCCGTTATCATTACCCTCAACAGCGGTACCGATGTGGATTATGCTTTGAACGATGCCCAGCGCCGAATCAACGCCATCCTGAAAGACCTTCCGGAAGACATTGATCCGCCCTCGCTGAACAAGTTCTCGCTGGATGATCTTCCCATTATGACCATGGCTGCTTCGGCCAAAATGGATGAAGCTACCTTTTATGACCTGATGGACAAGCGCATTGCGCCGGTGCTGTCGAGGGTAGAAGGCGTAGCGCAGATCAACCTCATTGGCGGACAGGAACGTGAGATCCAGGTGAGCATCGATGCCGACCGCCTGGATGGTTACGGTTTGTCCTTGCTGCAGGTGCAGCAGGCTATCCTTAGCTCCAACCTCGACTTTCCTACCGGTAGCGTACAAACGCGGGAGCAGGATGTGTTGATCCGTCTTTCAGGTAAATACAAAACCGTTGACGAACTGCGCAACCTCGTGATCTCCTCTAAAAATGGTGCACAGGTGCGCCTGGTAGATGTGGCCGATGTACAGGATACGCAAAAAGATGTAGAGAAGATAGCCCGTGTGAACCAGCAGAGCGCTATTGCCGTGCAGGTGATCAAGCAGTCGGATGCCAACGCGGTGGGTGTGAGTGAGCAGATCCGTGCGACCATCGAAAAGCTGGAAAAAGATTATGCGTCCAGCAACCTGCAACTCGAAGTGGCCAATGACAGCTCGGTGTATACTTTGGCATCTGCCGATGCGGTGATCTTTGACCTTATCCTGGCGATCATCCTTGTGGCCATTGTGATGTTGTTCTTTTTGCACAGCATACGTAATGCCCTGATTGTTATGGTGGCCATCCCGGCCTCGCTGATCGCTACGTTCATTGGTATGGCCTTGTTGGGATATACCCTCAACCTGATGTCGCTGCTGGCGCTTTCGCTGGTGGTAGGTATCCTGGTGGATGACGCCATTGTGGTGTTGGAGAATATATACCGTCACATGGAAATGGGTAAGAACCGCGTACGGGCCGCTTATGATGCTACGAAAGAAATTGGCTTTACGGTAACGTCTATCACCCTTGTTATCGTGGTGGTGTTTGTACCAATTGCCCTTAGCACTGGTTTGGCAGCCGACATCCTGAAGCAGTTTGCGGTAACGGTTTCCATTGCCACCCTGCTTTCGCTCCTGTCGTCCTTTACCATTGTGCCTTGGTTGTCGAGCCGGTTTGGTAAGCTGGAAAAGATCTCCAACAAAACCATCTTTGGCCGCATCATTATTGGCTTTGAAAAGATGCTGCACAATTTTACGGCCTGGGTAACAGGCATCCTGAAATGGTCGCTGGCGCACAAAAAAACAACCCTTGCCGTTGTCTTCGGCCTGCTGATCGCCTCCTTTGGCTTGGTAGGTGGCGGTTTCATTGGTGCAGAGTTCTTTGCCAAGAGCGACCGTGGTGAGTTCCTGGTGCAGATCGAGATGCCGAAAGATGCCTCAATCGAGCAAACCAATGCCATGACCCAACGGGCAGAGGAATACCTGAAAACGAAAAAAGAAGTAACAAAGCTGATTGCCACGGTTGGTCAGTCGAGTGAAGGTATGGGTGGCTCACAGGCCACGGCCTACAAGTCGGAGATCAACGTGCAGTTGGTGGAGAAAAAAGACCGTGCAGATGCCTCGAACATCTATGCAGCCAAAATCAAAAAAGAGTTGGAACCGATCCTTGTGGGTGCAAAAGTGAAAACGGTTCCTGTAAGTATCCTCGGTTCTGCCGAGCAGGCACCGCTGGCCCTGGTGGTAACCGGTCCGGAACTGGACAGCGTGATGACATTTGCCAAAGCCGCCATGGCACAATTGAGTACCATCGAAGGTGCTACCGAGATGAAGCTTTCCGTGGAATCGGGTAACCCCGAGATCAACGTGCAGGTTGACCGTGATAAGATGGCGGCGTTAGGTTTGAACCTTTCTACCGTAGGTGCTACCATGCAAACGGCCTTTAGCGGCAATACCGACGGTAAATACCGCCAGGGTGAATACGAATATGACATCAACATCCGCTATGGCAGCTTTAACCGCCAGAGCATTGATGATGTAAGCAATCTTCTTTTCCTGAACGACAAAGGTGAACAGATCCGTTTGGCGCAGTTTGCTGCGATCAGGCAAAGCTCAGGCCCCAGCCAGTTAGAGCGTCGTGATAAGAGCACATCGGTAACCGTGCAGGCACAGACCGTTGGTCGTCCTACCGGTACGGTAGCGCAGGAGTGGCAGGCGAAATTTGACGAGTTGCCCCGCCCAACCGGTGTAAGCTATGTGTGGAGTGGTGACATGGAAAACCAGAGCGAAGGTTTTGGTTCGCTGGGTATTGCCTTGCTGGCAGCCATTGTACTGGTGTACCTGATCATGGTGGCGCTGTATAACAGTTTCGTATACCCGTTTGTGGTGTTGTTCTCGATACCGCTTTCTATTGTAGGTGCTTTGCTGGCCCTGGCACTGACCAACAACTCGCTCAACCTGTTTACGATCCTTGGTTTGATCATGCTGATTGGCCTTGTGGCCAAGAACGCCATCATGCTGGTTGACTTTACCAACCAGCGGAAGGCCGAAGGTGCCAGTACGTATGAAGCGCTGATCGATGCCAACCATGCCCGTTTGCGTCCAATCCTTATGACTACCATCGCGATGGTGATCGGTATGCTGCCGATAGCGATTGCCTCCGGTGCCGGTGCAGAGTGGAAGAACGGTCTTGCCTGGGTGATCATTGGTGGTTTGATATCCTCCCTGTTCCTGACCCTGGTAGTAGTGCCGGTGATGTATTCCATCTTCGACAAGTTGATCAACAGGGTGAGAAGGGGCAAAAAAGAAGACCCGATCACGGAGTTGATGACGGCATCGTACAGTAAGCGTGTATCCCATGAAAAGGAATTTGATCCGTCACATATTTAAACGATTGGCAGGATAGATTTTAGGCTGGCATTATGTTTCGTTTGGTTTAGTACAGGAGGGTTACGACCCTCCTGTTTTTTATGCAGGCGTATGGGATGGTTTTTTATTTGGAGAATGTTTGTTTTAAAAACTATGGGAGATAGTAGGGACATGCTCCTGGCATGTCCTTTAGCAGTAAAATATCCTATGTAAATTGAATGGCACACGTAGGGACAGGCTTCGGCTTGTCCTAAAAATGTGAAGCATTCAGCCTGTCGTGCTTTTAAAAAAGTGCTTTAGTATTGTCGGAACGAAAGCTTTTACTTGCAGATAGTCATTACGATGGTTTGTTTTCCACCTTTTGTCTTGGAAACAAAAGGTGGAGCCAAAAGTTCAAGGAAAAAGCAAATGCTCCGCTGCTTTTCCCTAGGCCAGCGCACAATAGCCATTCTTTACAGGATGAGAAATTCATTTTGTTTGCTGTCATTCCTTTCAATTTTAGTCTTTACTTCTGGCTGTGAAATGCACATACAATTATCGGCATAGTAAGCAAGACACGTTTGGCGCTGTATTGCGCTACTCTTTTCTTACAGCGAATAGTTGCGTTAGCTAATGCGCAATAAGGCGCTGAACCAGTGGGCTGAGGGAAGTTGATAGAAGCACTGTTCTCTCATTCGGAAATTGCAAATTGAACATTGCAAATTGCTTATTGCTCATTGCCTATTGACACGTTGTGCCCTTCGTGCTCCTTTGATTTCATTGTGTTCCTTTCTTCCAAAAATTAAGAGCACTCGCAACTACATTTGACAAAACACAAACAACAACGCATCACCTCGACTGAATTCTCCAATCAAACATCTCTCGTCCTTAACTTCAAAATTAGATTTGCTATACAAAGCAGAATAGCGGATTTTCGGTATTCAAATAATTTGCTATGAAAAAGTCATTCATCCTTTTCCTGCTGTTACCTTCTTTGTTCGCCCAGGCACAAACGCTTGAAAAAGTCTGGGAAACAGACGCCATCGTAGCCACACCAGAATCGGTGCTGCCCGATGCAAAAACCGGCTGGCTTTATATCACCCTTATCGATGGCGGTCCATGGGAAGCTGACAGCAAGGGTGGTGTTGCCCGCATAAAGGCCGACGGAACCGGTTATGACTCTACCTGGGTTACCGGCATGCATGCACCCAAAGGCATGGCCATTCACAACAATAAACTGTACGTAGCGGACCTCAACACAGTTGTAGTTATCAATACACAAAATGGCAAGATCGACAAAAAGATTCCCATCGAAGGCGCTACAGGACTAAACGATGTAACGGTAACGGACAACGGTATTGTGTATGTGTCGGATTCGCGTACCGCAAAAGTATGGAAGCTTGAAAAAGACCAGCCTTCGCTCTACCTCGAAAACATGCAGGGGGTGAACGGGCTGAAAGCTGTGGGTAATGAACTCATCGTGGCTTCGGGTAAGGCCTTTATGAAAGTGGATGCGGCCAGGAACCAGGTAAAGATTGCAGACCTACCACAAGGTGGCGATGGCATTGAGCCTGTCGGCGATGGCGCTTATCTTGTTACCTCCTGGGGCGGTTATGTATTTCATGTCGCTGCCGATGGCAAAGTAACCACGTTGCTCGAAACACATGCCGATAAAAAGAACACCGCCGATATCGGGTACGATCCGCAACAGCGCATCATGTATGTGCCTACGTTTTTTGCCCGTACCGTGGCGGCCTACCGGTTGAAATAGCACAAAGCCCGTACTTAGTAGCGAGTAGCCAGTACTGAGGAAAAAATTTTTGGTTCTTATCGCTCACACGTTTTTTAACCTGCTCTTTGGAGCAGGTTTTTTTATTGTTTTCATGATGGATGCGAGCTGAGTTTTCTCAGGTACTAACCTGTCGAAACACAGCTCCAATTGCCATTGAAACACGAACAAAAAAGAGTAAATTCGTAAGCGTGACAGGAACAAGAAACGATACAGCCCATCCTCACCCGGCAGAGATCCTCATTCTCGACATGAGCGATTGCTATACAGGGTCGTTTCCCGAATTTGTTCCGTTTTGTCCCAAGCTTTATTATTTCTCCAGCTTCAAGGCATTTTGGGGGATGAAAGGATAACCTTTCAATGACTCTTTGAGCGATTCTTTCTTAACCCTCAACTCTTTTTATGACAGGAAATACAACCGATGTTTCCGGCTCTGGCGTAGTAGCACTGGCGATGGTCCTGTTCAATGCCGTTGTGCTGAAGAACGCTTACCTGGTACACGAAAAATGGTATTGGATGCTGCTCTTCACCATTCCGGCAATGGTGTATGCCTTGATCGGCTTGTACCGTAGCCGGGTTTGATCTTTACAACCTATTGTGCCCTGGAAACTGGAGGCATTACCGGAACAACAGGGGCAGTGCCCGTAAGCAGTGCACCTGTTCCGGCTGTGCCCGATACGTCGGTTATTTTTTCTTTCTTTTCTTCCCCGCTGCCAAAATCTGGTATAAACTTTTATAGTCTCATGGTGCACTAACAAAAGCGCAAATGAGCAAGGATAAATTTTTATGGTGGCAGCACGGCATTATTTACCAGGTTTACCCCCGGTCTTACCAGGATAGCAATGGGGATGGCATTGGCGACCTGAAGGGCATCCTGCAACGTTTGGATTACCTGCAATGGCTGGGCGTGACCGCCGTCTGGATCTCGCCGATCTACCCATCGCCGATGGCCGATTTTGGCTACGACATTGCCGACTACAAAGGCATTCATCCCCTGTTTGGCAGCATGGAAGATTTTGATGCCCTGTTGGCAGAAGCACACCGGCGAAACATTCGCATTGTGCTGGACCTTGTCCCTAACCATACGTCCGACCAGCACCCCTGGTTCCTTGAGTCCAGATCGTCAAAAGACAACCCCAAACGCGATTGGTACATCTGGAAAGACGCACTGGAAGACGGGGCGCCGCCCAACAACTGGCTTTCGGTTTTTGGTGGTCCGGCCTGGGAGTGGGACGAGTCCACCGGGCAATATTATTACCACGCGTTTTTAAAAGAGCAGCCCGACCTTAACTGGCGCAACCCCGCGGTGCAGGAAGCTATGCTTGACGTCATGCGTTTTTGGCTGGACAAAGGTGTTGACGGCTTCCGCGTGGATGTGATGTGGCATATGATCAAAGACGAGCAGTACCGCGACAATCCCCAGAACCCAGATTACCAGCCACACATGGCCACTTATGAGCAGTTGCTGCCGGTTTATTCTACCGACCAGCCCGAGGTGCACGACATTGTACAGAAAATGCGCAATGTGCTTGATGGCTACGACGAACGCATGATGATAGGGGAGATCTACCTGCCCATTCACAAACTGGTGACCTATTACGGTAACGACAATAATGGCGCCCATCTTCCTTTCAATTTTATGCTGCTGTCCCTTCCCTGGGAAGCCAAACGCATTGCATCGGCCATCGACGAATACGAAGGTGCCCTGCCCAACAACGCCTGGCCCAACTGGGTGCTAGGCAACCACGACCAGCAACGCATCACCTCCCGGGTGGGCTTACAGCAATCGAGAGTGGCGGCCCTATTGCTGCTGACGCTTCGGGGCACGCCTACCATCTATTACGGCGAAGAGTTGGGCATGCGGGATGTGCCCATTCCTCCTGGTGAAGTGCAAGACCCGCAGGGACTCAACATGCCGGGACTAAACCTGAGTCGCGACCCGGCCCGTACCCCCATGCAGTGGGACGCCAGCGATTATGCTGGTTTCAGCAGCGAAAAACCCTGGTTACGGGTGAGCAGCACCAGCAAGCGGGTGAACGTGGAAAGCCAGAAGGCTGATCCCTATTCGCACCTGTCCTTGTATCGCCGGCTCATTGCCTTGCGGCAAAGCGAGCCATCTTTGAAATGGGGTGATTACAAACCGCTGTATGCCGACGGACAAACGCTGGCTTACATCCGTCAGGCCGAAGGTGAAAAAGCATTTTTGATTGTCTTGAACCTGAGTCATCGACCCAGTTATATCACCATTCCGCATCGCACTATCTCTGGAACCATTGTATTGGCTACATCGGACGAACTGGAAGGAAGCGCTGTAACCGAACGCATGGAATTAAGCGGCGATGAAGGCATGATCATAGAACTGGATGCAGAGATTCGACCTTAAAACAAACCCGTGAAAACAGAAAAAAATACGTCAGTTGAATTCAGGGTCTGGGCACCTGAAAAAGAAAGTGTGAGCCTGCACATTGTCTCGCCTTTTGACCGCGTTTTGCCCATGGAAAAAGACGAATGGGGTTATCATTCCGTTACCCTGGAAAAAGGGGGGGAGCCCTTTCGTTATTACTACCAATTGGAAGGGGGAAAAAGCATTCCCGATCCTGCTTCGCAGTTTCAACCGGAAGGTGTACAAGGTCCTTCCGAAACGGTAGACCACGAAGCCTACACATGGAAGGACAAAGGTTGGAAAGGCCTTCCGCTGGAAGAGACCATCCTCTACGAACTGCACGTGGGCACCTTTACACCCGAAGGAACCTTTGAAGCCATCATCCCGCGGCTGGATGCGTTGAAAGAAAGCGGCATCAATGCTATTGAGCTCATGCCCGTGGCGCAATTTCCCGGCAGCCGTAACTGGGGTTATGATGGCGCCTATCCGTACGCCGTGCAAAATAGCTATGGTGGTCCCGAAGGATTAAAAACGTTTGTGGATGCCTGTCACCAACGCGGCATTGCCGTTTGGCTGGATGTGGTGTACAACCACATTGGCCCTGAAGGTGCTTACCTGTCGCAATACGGTCCTTATTTCACCAACACCTATTGCACACCCTGGGGCGATGCCATCAACTTTGACGGGGCCTGGAGTGATGGGGTGCGGGACTATTTTTCAAACAATGCGCTCTATTGGTTTGAACAGTTTCACATAGATGGCCTGCGTTGCGATGCCGTGCACACCGTGTTTGACAACGGTGCCGAACACTTCTGGCAACTTACCAGCGAAAAGGTGTCAGCACTTGGAAAAAAGCTGGGGCGGCCGCTTTACCTGGTTGCCGAAAGTGATCTGAACAGTCCGAAAATTGTTCGTTCATCCGAAGAAGGCGGCTATGGCTTTACCGGGCAGTGGCTGGATGATTTTCACCATGCGCTGTATGTAAAATTAAACCCGGCCGACAGGTACCGCTATTATGATTTTGGCCGCATGGACCAATTGGTAAAAGCCTACAACGAAGGTTTTGTACACAGCGGCGAATGGGTAAAGTTTCGCAAGCGAAAACACGGCGCTTCGTCGAAGGGTATCCCGGGGGACAAGTTTATTGCCTTTAACCTGAACCACGACCAGGTAGGCAACCGCGTCGGCGGCGAACGGTTATGCATGCTCGTGAATTTTGAAAGAGTAAAGCTGGCCGCAGCGGCACTGCTGCTTTCGCCTTATGTGCCCATGCTGTTTATGGGTGAAGAATATGGGGATGATACGCCTTTCTTTTATTTTGTCAGTCACAGCGACAAAAGCCTTATCAAGGCCGTGCAGGAAGGCCGCAAGGAAGAATTTAAGGATTTTGGTTTTGAAGGCGAGATTCCCGACCCGCAGGACGAACAAACTTTTCTAAGGTCGAAGCTTCACTGGGAGAAAAGAGAAGCGCCAAACCACCGCATTCTTTTGGACTGGCACAAAACGTTGATCGGACTTCGCCAAACAAATGCGGCGCTGAAAAATTTTAGCAAAGAAGGCTGCAGGGCAGAAGCGATCAGCGAAGAAGCTTTCCTCCTTTGGCGAACAGCAGCGGGCGGAAGCGAAAGACTGCTTTGTCTTTTTAACCTGTCTGAAGCCGAAATTTCGTTCAACCTGCCATCGGATATTAAAAGCGGGAAGAAAATCCTGGATTCAAAAGAAAGCCGGTGGATGCAGGAAGGAGAGAAGGAAAGCCATCCGCCAACCCTCGATGGGGACATGACACAACGGCTGTTGCCTTTAAGCGTTGTGGTGTATGCAATGTAAAGGTGGTCGTGAATAATATCGCTTCTTATTGCTGCTCGATGGTTTATGGTTCATAGTTAAAAAAAGCAGGTAGCCTATCTTTTAATCCAAGAGATAGGCTAAAGCTTATAAGCATATGATACCATTCTATCGCAGAGCCCCAGCCTTCAGGCTGGAGTTAGTTATGACTAACAGAAAGCAGTTGAACCTGTCTCTTGCCTGATACATGGCAAAGAAATCACAGTTCGTTTTCCTTGTTATCGGCAAGGTGCTGCAGCCGTCTATTTTTGTTAGCATAAAAATTATAATATGACAAAAATATTCCGGTTAACCTACCTGCCTTTTTTGGTTGTGATGGCCCTTGTGGCAGGCGGGGCCTTTTACCAGACCATCTCGATTGTTCCCTTTTGGCAAGAAGACCTTTCCATGTTCAAGAATTACGGGCATTGGGGCATTAATTATTTTCCCATCTTAAGTCCCCTGATGACGGTGTTGTGGTTGGTGCTGGTGATCACGGGATTCTGGGTTCGCCTGCCAGGCAAGTCGTTGTTATATGTGGGCCACGCTTGCTTTCTGCTGTTGATGGGTAGCACCTTCGTTTATTTTGCACCTTTTCTGCTGACGCATATGGGCCATCCGCAAAATAACGTAACTGACAGTGAGCTTGCTGCCATGTTGCACACCTGGGCAAAATGGGACCGGGTACGGCAGGTGTTTGGCCTAATTCCGTTGGCCATTTTCCTGTATACCTATAGCAAATTATCGCAACTGGCCCCAGTGAAAAAACGAGAGGACGCACAACCGTCCGGTGCTGTTGTTTTTATCCGTTGATACTGTAGTAATTATTTAATCAAGAACGTTTTGACGACACCGGGTTGCTATCAAGTGGCCCGGTGTTGTTATGCCGAATAAACACCTTTAAAGCCGAAGAGCCAGTTATTTTAGTGCAGCTTGCAGGATGGCGCCAAGGATAATTCCGCACAATCCAAAAACCAGGGGCAACATCCACCTTTTTTCTGTTGCATACGCAATTGAACGTTCATGCAGTTCAATGGCCGTGTTGATAAGGGTCTCTATTTCTGTCGAATTCAACCGCTTTCGTATCATCCTTTTTTCAAATAAACCCTCGTTATTGAGTTCCAGTTTTAACGCCTTCACTTTACTGTCCGATAATTCCTTTTCATTTTCCGTATCAAAATTCTTGTCATAGGCATGTCGCCAGCGTAAGGACACCCATTCATTCCCATCATCATCCGGTTCGCTAATTCGGAAAAACTCAGGGTGCTCCGCAAAGACTATTTTCCAGCTTTCGGCGCTCAGCGGTTTATCCAGTTTTCTAGCCCATTTTTCCGACGGCAAACTGGCCTCACGGAAGGAGCCTAAAATCTGGATGGCAGCAATAACATCTGTCAGCCGGTAGGCATTTGACAGGTAAGGTGATTTGGTTGTCATGATCCTATTGTTTTTCGTACATTAGAAAATTCACCTGGAAAAGCGTGGGTATTTTCTTGTATGCCCGTAGATCAGCGGTCTGGTGTTTCTGGGCACTTGCGTTCGTGCTGGGAACAAATTACAAAAATTCTTTTTTTATGCAAAGCTGTTGCAATGGTTGAAATGCGGAGTTCTCATTAAGCAAATTTGCGTCTACAAATGACAAGCATCCCATCTCTTATCTTCATGTAAAAGATCACTGTCGTCCAACGATCGACACGCTTATCTCAGTCCAACGCCACTCATCATTATTTGCTGCGGTTGCGCTTTTGAAAATTGTCATTTGCACAAATGCCCTTCACCATTTCTAAAACCATTGTTATGCAAAAGGCTTTCGCTGCGTTGATTACACTCATCGTATTTGCTACTGTGCTGTTGTCCTGCCAGAAAGATCCCGGTCGTTTGCCAGGTACACCACCGTCAAAGACAGTAAAGAAAGTGGCCGGCGCACTTTCTACTGCGGTACAATACGAATACAATGCGGAGGGAAATGTTACCCGCTATATTTCGCTGTGGAAAGATGCTGCCGGCACTCTTATACGACAGAACAATGTTTTTACTTACAGCGCCGGCAACCGCCTGGTGAAATGGGCGAATGATGCCGGTAATGGTTTTTATACCTATCAAAACGGGCGGCTCAGCCACTCGGAGCATTTTGCCATCAATGGCAAAAAGATAGCCACGCTTTACTATGACTTTGGTGCTGAGGACAGGCTGACGACGGTGACGGAAGTGCTGGCCAATCCTTTACCGGGTGGACCGGTTCAAACAAGGGTCCGTTATGAATACTATACAACCGGTAATGTTAGCCGTATTGATTTTGCTTACCGCAACAAGAGCAGTGAGGCGTTTGTGGTGCATTTTTCAAAACATTTTGTGACCTACGACAACAAGGTGAATCCCGAGCCCGATGGTGTGCTGGGCGCTTTTTTACCCAACGTTGTTCTGATGTACAATAACCCCATTCGTATTGAAAACAGGGCAGCCGATGGCAGATTGGAAGGCTATCTGCGATACGAGTACGCTTACAACAATAGCGGCCTGCCTGCACAGCGAAAGCAATACATTGCAACCGGTGATGTGGAGGCGCCGCCCCTGACATTTACGTATGAATATTGATTAGTCCATTTCGGGTTATCTGGTAGGTATGAAGAGTGCGGAAGAAAAGGTAATTTCATCTTTGCAACACCGAAGCAAGACACGCCGATAGAAAATGAAAACGTTTTGCTATTGCAGGAAGAAAAAAGTCATTACAGTTTCTTCTCTTCTCCATTTTTATCAGAAGGCTTTTGCAATAACCACCCGCTGAAGGGTTTCACCGTGGCATAAACAGGTTTGCCGTCTTTGCTGCCGGGCACCGTGCAATACCAGTTGTTTGCGTTTTCGTCAGCAAAGGCGTTTTGAAAGTCTGCTTCGGGTAGGGGAATTTTCAGGCGTCCACTCCAGTGGGCGCCAACCTGTCCGCCATAGCTGCCAATGGCAATGTAAACAAAACGGCTACCGGCCGGCCCCTGTACAAACGACCCACCAGGCGTAATGCCTTTTGCTGCAGCTTGCTTTAACTGGATGGTAAATGAAAACGACAGGTCCTGGCCTTTGCCTGTTTGTGCCTGCACCGTTTCGCAATTTGGAGACTTTCCTTTTTGTAAGCCATATACGACTCCATTAACGGGGTCGTGCAGCAAAATCGTAAGGTTGATTTCTTTTGTCATGAGAGGAGTTTGCGTTTGAACAAGTGTGACGAACCAATAAAAATTTAGTCCTAAGTTTTTATTTTTATTCTTCCTCAATTTTACATGGCCGTGTCAATGGTTCGTAGTCGTTCCGCCACTTTTTTCCGCGGCTATTTGCCGAAAAGCATTGGCAACGGCCTGGTGCAAAATGGTTGCGTGGTTTTCCTGGGGTAAATAATCAAATAACACGTTTACGGCATTGCTTTTTGTCGCTTTTAATTTGTCCGCAAGCACATTTGCGTCCACTTCCATAACCCGTGGAATCGCAGTGGGAGTGAGCCCTTCCTTACCAACGCCAATATAGATTGTTGTGTTTTGGGTAAACGTCGCATGGTAGATTGCTGCATCCTTGTTTAGCAGGGAGCCATTGTCCCACCACAAACTTGGACTGACGATTATGTACTGGTTGAAAAGCGTTGGATGCTTTACTGCAATTTCAGTTGCCAGCAGTCCACCCAGCGACTGCCCAATGATGGTTTTAGACAGGTTTGTTCTGAACTTTCTTTCGATGAAGGGCTGAAGTTCCGATGCTAAAAAGGAAATGAATTTACCGGAGTGACCTGCTGTGGGGTAACGTTTCCTGTCCGCTTCAATGCTCGTCGGAAACGTAAAATCTCTTCGCCTGTCTACAGTTGCAATGCCCACCACGATTGATTTCGGGAGCTGGTTGACCCATTCAAAACTGTTGTATTGCACAAGACCAACGATATGAATAAAATCCTCGTCAGCCGACCCGTCGAGTAAATAAATGACCGGGTATTTTGTGGTATCGGCAGACTTGTAGCCTTCAGGCAGGTAGACGTTCAGCATTCGGCTCTCGCCCAAAACTTTTGATTCAAGGTGGTGGATCTCGCCCAGTATAAACGGTTTGCTGGTTTCTTGTTGTTTTGCTTTCTGCCCCAACGCGGTGAATGAACTAAAAAAGAAAAGTATTGCTGCCAGTGTTTTTCTCATGGTAGTTGTGGTATGCAAACGCTTTGTGTTTATTGCAACAGTAAAGCAGTGCGATTGATGCGGAAATAGCATTCCTCCGGCTTTATGGTTGCGCTTCTCCTGAATACTGATTACCGTTACAAGGTAACACCAAAGTCGCTTTTTATTAAACCGCACAACCTTCACTTTGTCAGAAACGCTTGTAGCTGTCGATTTGCTTTGTTTCTTCTCGCCTCAATTCAAGATGTTTACCGGTGAGCTTTACCACCTCAAATTTTGTTTCGGGAAAAGTATCGAACCGGGTTACCAATACGGCAGCATTTGATTCAAAACGGTATTTTCCTCTGTAATTATGATACAGGCTATCGTTCACGAAAATTTCGATTGTTATAGAATCGTTCCTGTGGAAAGTGATCTTATCGTGCATCTTGCTACCGCTTTTATTGACAACATTTTCCAGGGTCCAGGCGCCAGTAAGTAATTCATTGTCGACCGGACTTTTGCAGGAAAAGAAAAAAATAACACAAACAACTAGGGTGAAGAATCGCATTTTGTGGAGAGTAATTGCTTTAATGGTAAAAAGCTTTGTGAAGGCATCGAATTTTTGTTCCATTGCTTCAATTACGTGTTGTTCTTCAATAAACGTCGTGGACTAAATACTATCCATTAGCCCTGCTTTTACAATGTTCCTGCTGTACGTGTTGTATTACTTATAAAATTTTTGTTCAGGTCAATCACTCAACAGGTATGCCCTGCCAGGCGATGGCTTTCCATACATTGTTTCTTTTCACCCAAACATCATAAAATCTTGTACGCCTTGTATAAGAAGAATCGCCCTTTTTGTTAAACGTCTGCAGAACAAATGTTATAACAGCTGTATTTCCGTATAAATGAATCACAGAGTCCTTTAAAAGAAATGAATCGCGTTTTATTCCATTTTTATAACCTGATAGGTTGTCCTGGTAGATAGTTCTTAAAACATCATGTTTGTTTTTGATGGTTGCCCCCGAAAGCTCAATGAACGTCGAATCCATGATGGAAGAAAGATACGCCGTGTCGTTCTGAAACTCGCGACTGATGGCTTGCCTTTCCAATGCAAAAAGCTGCTGCGATTCGTTTGAACTAATTTCCCTCTTATTGTCACAACTAACAAAAACAAATAGTAACGGTAGGCAAAGAAGTAAAACGCTTGTAAATCTCATATCGGGTTAATCGATTACGTACAAGTAAGAAAGGCTTTCAACAGTACAGGACTTGTTTCTCTGCCGCTTCACTTTGCTGCCAAAGAAAAATAATAATTCGCGGTTGAAACATATCCTTTGCCTGTAATGCTGAAAGCCTGTGTCAGCAGTCGGGATCAGGCGTACTATTTAGATAGACAAATTTCCCCGGTAAGATCTTCTGTAAAGGAGCCATCAGGGAAATTGACACCTTCAATATGAAGATTACCAGTAGCACCTTGAAACCTGCCGTCACCATCTATTACATAAAGTTCAGTGCTGAATGCCAGCGTACTGGTATTGAATGTACCGCTAGTTGCCTGGTAGGTAACCGAACCGTGTTTTGTAGTAAGCACCAACTGGCCAAGAAAGGATATGACACCACCATTGGCCCCAACAAAATAGAATTCAGCCCTTGTTGTTCCATTCAATAAACCGCCACCGATAATATCTGCTTCGGTAATTACTCCTGTTTCGGTTGCTTCTATGGTAACACCTTTACCCTTGGCATTGATAGTATGGCAGTTGCTGGCAGGAACTGTCCAGGTAATACCTGTTACCACTAAAGCAAAAAGGAAAAAGTTTCTTAAGCTGAAAAGAGCATTCTTCTGTAGCATACGTAAGGTTTTATTGGTTGAAAAATAAAGAAGCTGGTTTGGGTGCAGAAACCGATAGTTGAATTAAAACTATTGCTAATTTGAAAAAATTGCAAATAAAACAAGTGGTTACTGTTTTCCCCGCAAGCCGTGTAATTTCCGCTAGGCCCATGCAGTATTAGGGAGCCCTGCTCAAGCAGTAAGGGCAAGAGAAATTAAAATAAACCGTAGGGGCAGGGCACCTCCTACAACAAAAGGGAAAGAGAAATAGGAAATTGCGATTCTCCTGTTTGCAGCATTAATAACAGCAACGTTATAATGAACACAGCAGGCTATCGTGTGCTGGTAAGCAACCTGTGTGCAACTAACTGCTTTGCAAATTTTGCTAATGAAATTTTGATGCGTGGTTCTTTGCGTTAGTGCTACCCTGGTGAAAGATTTAAAAGCGCCACAATGGAAAACTATTGACTGATTGTTTGTCAGTCGGTATAAAAGCAAGCAAGTGTTGTGCGTTCGTGTACTTTAGAATAATGCAATAAATCCTCCTATTTCGTCAACGAGCCTGCGACAAAGCCTCTGTCCAGATCAAACACAGCCCCTACTGATCCAACAATGCATTCACCCCGTTTTAGACCTACCCATTCCCTTATTTGATACACTGGTTCTATACCGGTACAATGGGCGCCCATAAAATAGCGGATGCCGCTTTCCTTCAATTGCGCCGCTGTCCATTTGATCTGCTCGTCGGGGTTCTCCAGCAGGTGAAAACCACCAATGGCCGCAAGCAATGGTTGTTTCTGTAAATTATTTTGAACATGTGTTATTGTATTGATTACTCCGGAATGGCCACAACCAGAAACTAATACCAGTCCTTTCTCTGTGCGTATGACCAGTGACATGTCTTCCGGAACAATGTCCTCCACGACCTTGCCTGACGCATCTTTTTTTCTAACAAGGTTGCCTCCCAATGTATAATTCTTTTCCGGGTACTTACTCGGCACCGGGCCTGTTAGAAAGATACCGGGATGTATTTCGGTGAACGTATCGTGCACTTTTAGTTGACCGCCGGTTTCAATATACAGCAACGAGTCATTTCGCCGGCTGTTGTTTTCTTCGCCGTTTGTTGCAATGCGTGTATCAAACAAACCTTTGCCCACATGGGTTAGCGACAAGGCATTGGCATTAACAGTCTTTATGGCATTCCGCAGCGGAAGCCATCCAACGGTGTGGTCGCCGTGGCTGTGACTTAAAACCACGGCAGAAACCTTGGAAAGGTCAATGTTCAATTCTTTGCAATTTTCCAGAACCGTTGCTTTCCGGGCACCGGCGTCGAACAATATCTTTACTGAGTCAGCTTCTACAAGGGCGGAAAAGCCTCATTCACCAATGCCTTTTTGGGATAGCATGGTACTAAGAATGGTGATTTTTAAGTGCTTGACTGCATGTTGTTGCTGTTGGGCCGCAAGTAGGTTAACGACAGCAGTAAAAAATATCCATAGCAGCAGTTTTTTCATGATAAAAGTTTTACGCTTCAAGCGGATCGTCAAAAGTTGTATCTGTTCGGTTGGATGCTGCACAACGGAGAGAAGCTTTGTGAATTAGCGGAATTTGGAAAGATGCAGCCTCACTTTTGCTTTGCCGTTGATTATTGTTTTACAGTTTAAAATTAGTTCGTCAGCCGCTATTTTACAAAGCTTGTGTTGGCAGCAGTTATCGTTGAAATACTCCTCTTTCTCTGAATACTGTTTTCTTTTTTGCATTAAACAGTTTCTCTAAAGATTCACCGTTTTTACCTTTCCAAGAACCTTCTTTGCTTTTGGCGAGCGGGTCGAACTGGTATTTCTGGTGAAAATAATGACTGCCGTCCTTGCTCTTCGATAGGTATAAAAGAACTGTGGAGTGGTTTTCAAATGCTGGTCTACCATAATGGTCGAAAGCCATGAAAACTATCGTGTCGGCTCTTAGGTCATTATAGACTGCATGCAGAACTTTATACCTGGCTTCAAATGCATTATCCATGACAAAGCTTCTTTTCCTCATGGTGATGGTGTCCCCTGTAGCTTCGTCAATTTCAATGCTGGTAGGAGTGTTACTATCTGAGTTTGGGTCATATCGCACTACCGAAATCTTTTCTCCAACAAATGCATAAAGATTTACCGAGGTGTCTATTGATAAATTACGTTTCTCCGACTTTGATTGTCCAAAGCTCATGTGTGAAAGGAACAAAAGAAGTAGTAGGAGTTTTGTCATTTGTGATTGAAGTTATAGGCGGCTCCACCCAATTGCTGCCAACAGTAGTATTAACGAATAAGGCGAAACTACACAAATTTCCTAACGCTTTCATTTTCACCAATAACCTATTGCGTTTTTTGTGTTAAGCCGTTTCGTCAATCCAATCTCCCCTTAATTTATTGTTATCTGCAAGGTTATCTGCAAGCGTGCTGCCAGTATGCTCCAAAAGCCAGTAAGTAATAACGTTGCCTTAGCCTTTTGCCCGGAACCACCGGTAGCCATACGAAAGCAGCGGTATGGTAAAGCCTTCTTTTTCATCGGCTTCAAAGGTTTCATTCTTTAGCAGGTCTGCCAGCAGGGGTTTGCCAGTCAGCTTTGCCGGGACGCGGATCTCCACCGGCTTGTCGCTGAAGTTGTGAAAGGCGAGCACAAATCGGTCTTCCCACTGGTAGCAGATTCCCAGTACAGATGGGTTTTTTGTGCCAACCAGTTGCCAGGTTCCCCACCCAATTTCCGGACATTCTTTCCGCAGGCGAATGAGTGCTGTCATCCAGTTGAGCAGGGAGCCGGGGTCGCGGCGCTGCGCTTCCACGTTGATGTGTTCGTGCGAAAAAAAGCCTCTTTCTATCACCGGGTGCACCGTTTTGGCGGCGGTGGAAAATCCCGCCCCTTTTTCCGCTGTCCATTGCATGGGTGTGCGAACGGCCGCTCTTTCTTTCAGCGACAGGTCATCACCCATGCCTATTTCATCGCCATACCTTATTACGGGAGTGCCGGGTAGCGAGAACATCAGGCTGTAAGCCAGTTCCTGCTGCTGCCGGCTCCCCAACATCGGCGCCAGCCGGCGGCGGATCCCCCTGTCGTAAAGCTGCATCGATGCGTCAGGACCAAACCGCTCAAACACTTTCTGCCGCTGTTCGTCCGTCAGCCTGCCCAGGTCCAGCTCATCGTGGTTACGCAGGAAGTGCGCCCATTGGCAGGTGGGCACATCGTACCGGGTTTGCTCCAGCGCTTCTTTCAGTGGGTCGGCATCGCCGCTGGCCAGGGCATAAAACAGGTGCTGGTTCACAAAAAAATTAAACATCAGGTGAATGCCGTCGCCGTTCTTGCCAAAATAATGCTTTGTGTCTTCGGGCAGCACATTGGCTTCGCCCAGTAAAACGGCACTGCCACTGCGCCACTGTAAAAAGCGCCGCATCTCGTTTAAAAATTCAAACTTCAATACCGGCTCAATCTCACCGTCTTCGTGTGTTTCTAAAATAAACGGCACCGCATCTACCCGGAAGCCCGATACACCCAATTGCAGCCAGTAGCCCATGATCTTCTGGATCTCTTTCCGCACCACGGGGTTGGCGGTATTCAGGTCAGGCTGGTGCGAAAAAAAGCGGTGAAAATAATAAGACCTCGTGTTCTTATCGTAGGTCCAGGTGCTGTCCTGCACACCGGGAAAGACCATGCCTTTGTTCCAGCCCTTTGGTTTTTTATCCGACCATACATACCAGTCGCGGTGCAGGGCGTCCTTGCTGCTGCAGGCGTCTTTAAACCAGGGGTGCTTGTCGGAGGTATGGTTCACCACCAGGTCGATGATGACTTTGATGCCAAGCTTTTTGGCGTTGTGCATAAAGGCTACAAAATCGCCGCCCGAACCATGCCGCGGGTCCACGCCATAATAGTCCGAAACATCGTAGCCGTTGTCCTTATTAGGCGTTGGCTGAAACGGTGCCAGCCAGATCGTATCCACACCAATGGCATGCAGGTAATGCAGGCAGTCGTTCAGCCCATCAAAATCACCAATGCCGTCACCGTTGGCGTCTTTAAAGGTTTCCAGGTCCAGGCTGTAAACAACCGCGTTCTTATACCAGAGGTCTTCGATGATGATTTCGTCTTTTGCCATACTTGTCAGGGTTCTGCTTTGTCGCAGAGCTATGTTGCAACAAATGAAGTGCCATGGAGGGGAGCCCGCCTGGCCTCTCCGCCTAAGGCGGACGAAACAGCCAACACACAGCGCCTTGCTTTCGCATGATATCAGATTCGTTGTTGACAGTCTTTTTGGCAAAGGCTTTTTGTTTTCGGTTAGAATAATAATCCGGAATTTTTGAGGTAAGCAGGTATTTATAGCTGTGCTTTTTTGTGGAAACGATTAATCCGTTTTTACCACAGGTAACAGGTAGGAGCAACCGCTGCTGGCTCATCAAGATGCACCGGCGTCTGCCGCCATTCTGCAAGTGGGCGGAAAGCCTTAATTTAGGGTGCTTTCACCGGCACCGATTTTAAACAAATGGTATGAAGGGGCTGTTCACATTTTTAGGTTGCTTGCTGTTTCCTTTTTTGCTCACCGCACAAAAGGTGGTATCGATAAAGATCGATGGCTCCATCAATCCTGCTTCTTCTTCTTTTATCAAAAAAGCCATTGACAAAGCAGCCGACCAAAATGCCGAGGCCTTGCTCATTCATTTGAACACACCGGGTGGGTTGCTGAAGTCAACACGGGTTATTGTCACCGACATCCTGCAATCGCCGGTGCCGGTGGTGGTCTATGTTTCGCCGGGCGGTGCCCATGCCGGTTCGGCCGGCGTGTTTATTACCATGGCCGCGCATGTGGCAGCCATGGCACCATCAACCAACATTGGCGCAGCTCACCCGGTAAGCAGCGGCGGCAGTATGGATTCGGTGATGAATGACAAAGCAACCAACGATGCCGTGGCGTTTATTCGCACCATTGCCGAAAAGCGGCAGCGCAACGGCGACTGGGCCGAAGAAGCCGTACGAAAGAGTGTATCCATTACCGAAACAGAGGCCGTGCAGCGCAAGGTGGTGGACATGATCGCCGTCAGTGAGCAGGACCTGCTGGCGAAGATCAGCGGCAGGGTAGTGGAAGTAAAAGACGGCAACAAAATAATTCAGGCGGCCGGTGCGCAGGTGGAAAGAGTGGAGATGGGCTTTGCCGACAAACTGCTCGATATGATCTCCGACCCGAACGTGGCCTATATCCTGATGATGCTGGGTTTTTACGGCCTGCTGTTTGAATTGTACAGCCCGGGTGCGATTGTGCCCGGTGTTATCGGCGGCATCAGCCTGATACTGGCTTTTTACGCTATGCATACACTTCCCCTGAATTATGCCGGGCTGGCGCTGATCGTATTTGCCCTTATCTTATTCCTGCTGGAGATAAAAGTAACAAGTTATGGTGTGCTGGGCATTGGCGGCGCCATCGCTCTTTTCCTCGGATCGGTGATGCTGATTCGTCCCGATTCAATATCGGGGGTGATGCGCATTTCCTGGAGTGTGATCATTCCCGTTACGGCCGTGTCGGCCCTGTTCTTTCTTTGGCTGGTGGCCCTGGTGGTTAAAGGTCAGCACATAAAACCAACAACAGGAATGGAAGGTATGGTAGGAGAAGTGGGCGAAAGCATTGAGCCACTGTCGCCTGCAGGGATGATCTATATTCACGGGGAAATGTGGCGGGCCGAATCGGTAGCGGGCACCATTGAAAAAGGCCGTCAGGTAAAGGTCACAGGGATTCAAAACCTCACCTTGTTTGTAGAACCGGTGTAACGGCCGCAGGTATTGTGGCAAAGAGCGCAGCGTAATAAGCGAAAAGCATAGGCATTCTTAAATCAATCAATATGGAGAATATCCCTGTATCACTTGTTGTCATTGTCATTCTTGTTCTTTATGTTTTAGCCAGCAGCATCCGCATTTTAGCCGAATACGAACGGGGCGTTGTTTTCCGGTTGGGTCGTATGGTTGGCGTTCGCGGACCGGGGCTTATTATCCTGGTGCCGTTTATTGAACGCATGGTGAAAGTAAGCCTGCGAACCGTGGTGATGGATGTGCCGCCGCAGGATGTAATCACGCAGGACAACGTTTCCATTAAGGTAAATGCCGTTGTTTATTTCCGGGTGCTGCAACCCGATAAAGCCATTGTAGAAGTGGAGAACTTCCTGGTGGCCACCTCGCAGATCTCGCAAACAACCCTGCGCAGTGTACTGGGCCAGTCGGAACTGGACGACCTGTTAAGCCAGCGGGAAAAGATCAACCAGCGGCTGCAGCAGATCATCGATCACCAGACAGAGCCCTGGGGCATAAAAGTAACCAACGTGGAAGTAAAGCAAATTGACCTGCCGCAGGAAATGCAGCGGGCCATGGCACGGCAGGCCGAAGCCGAAAGGGAGCGCCGAAGCAAGGTGATTGCGGCCGAAGGTGAGTTCCAGGCATCGCAGCGCCTGTCCGATGCGGCCAAGGTGCTGAGTGAGCAGCCCAGTGCGCTTACGCTGCGTTACCTGCAAACCCTTAAGGAAATTTCGGGTGAAAACAATTCCACCACCATCTTCCCCATTCCCATCGACATTCTCAAACCGTTTGTCACCCAGTTGGAGAAAAAGATCAGCACACCGGATACACCACGGTAAGAGCAGCGTTTCAACCATGTTTTTTTTACGAAACAAATTCAAGAGCCGGCAGCAGTGCTGGCTTTTTTTATGATGAGAAGTGAATCATTTAAAATGCATTTTCAGAACAGGAAATGCTTTGTATTTACTGGCGGGCTATGCCGGATATGCGCAGAAAAAGGAATGTTGATTGAAGCAGGTAATAGTCGTAGGCTTGTTATCGTTGGCGTATAGTAGCAACAATAAATTGCCAGGATGATCCTTTGCCATAACACTGTAGAGGACCAGTTGCTGGCCTGACTATAAAAGCTTAATTCAGGTAGATGAACGAAGGCGGGAAATAGAATTTTCGCCGCAGGCAAAAAAGCGAAAAAGGAATGACAGGTGCCTGAAGCGGGATAGGTAACGGAAAGCAGTAGGTGAAAACAGGCGATGTTGGCTTCATGCGACAAGTTTAGACAATTGTTTTGGCAAGCGCCGGGCCTGCCCGCATTTTGTTAATCACTTTTTGTTCACAGGTCTTCCGCCACTCACACGCTGCTATTTATGCATAGAAGAAAGTTGTCAACTATGCAACTCCCGGCCTTTTCTCTCATCCTTAACCTCAACCTCACCCTTTTTTTATCTTTTTTCGCTTTCTGTTTTACGACAAAGCGGCATCTTAAACGGGGCCAGGCAAAAACGAAAAGACAAAGCCGCGCAGCGCACCGGAAACCGGATTGTAAGAGGTATTGACAAAGGGCTTGATGACGTGGAGAATGGCATCGACGGAAAAAAGTGAAAGGTCGCTGGCATTGCGCAACCGCAAAAGCGTAAGCATTTATTGCCCTACCTTTTCTTCAACAGTTTTGCTGCTTCTGTTTTTACATAACCATTCTCAAAATACCGGTACAGGTTTTTGCCCGGGCAGGTGGTTTGGGTAGAGTTGTCGCGGTGCGTTGAAATTGTTTCGATGGGCAGGTTATACTTTTTGCTGGTAAACGCAATCAGCTTGATAAGCGATTGCAGTTGTTCGGGTCGCACTTCCTGCACTTCCAGGTTACCCAGGCAGGTGATCAACAGGTGTCCCGAAGGATCGTACTCCGTGGCCGTTTCACCGGCCGTAAAAACATTTCGGCCTTCGTAAATGGTGCCATCAGGAGCAATGAGAAAATGGTAAGGGATGTCCGCCCATTTCCGGTCGGGACCCATGCCCCAGGTTTGAATCGCCTTTATCTTTTTCGCGGCATTGTCGGCTATTTCCAGCCGCGTTCCTTCGTGGTGTACGGTAATGCGAACCGGCACGTGCTGTTGAAACGGTTTGGCTTCCGCTGCATTCCACCCGCTTCGGGGAACGATCACGATATCCGCTGCACTGCGGGCGGCTTTTTTGCCGGTTGCACAACTGCCGGCAACAATTGCCAGCAGCAGTACAAAGCGCCATCGCTTAAAATTCAGAAGAAGGTACTGTTTAGTTTGATACACTGTTCACCATTTTTGCACTTTCATTACCACTTCTGTCAACTGCACTAACGGCCCAGGCACGCAAGCTTGTTTTTTGTGAACCGTTGGTTATCGATGCCGGGACAAGAAGATTGCGATCGGACCGGTTCATGATCTGGTATGTCCAGTTGCTGCCGTATTGAGTGTACACCACCCAGCGAAAAACATCCGCAGTGTTGGTGTGCGTCCAGGAAATTTTCAATGATTCGGCCTGCGCTTCTGCTGTTGCCGTTGGTGCCACCGGTGCTTTGTTATCCAGCCAGGGTGTGGTTGGTACCAAAGCGCTGTTTTTATACGGACCGTTGAGCAATCCTTTTTGCATGTTTTCGTTGCGGTAAACCTGCCCAATGCTCCAATGAATAACGCCTTTGCTTTGCGGTACCATGCCGCGGTTGATCATGATCTGGCTCATGATCTCATTTACGTTTTTAGCGCTGGTATCGCCGCCCACGCTGATGCCCGGCCAGAGGTGACGTCCCTTTGTATTCTCATCACGCCACCAGCCGTGCAAAACGGGATAGCTAACGTTCATGCGGTTGATAGGCCAGTAGAGTTGGGGTGAAAAATAATCGACCCAGCCTTCGTTCAGCCATTTTTTCGCATCGGCATACAACACGTCGTACTGGTCAAAACAACAAATGCCTTCGGGGTAACCGGGCCGCCAGATGCCAAACGGGCTGAGGCCAAACTTCACGTGCTTTTTTTCTTTTTTGATCTCCGTGTAAAGGTTTTCAATAAAAGAGTTTACGGCGTCGCGGCGCCAGTCGCCACGCGACAGTTTGCCACCGCCGGCCGTGTACGCGGCATAACTGGTGCTGTCCGGAAAATCATCGCCTTTGTTGTATTCGCGGTAGGGATAAAAATAATCGTCGAAGTGAACACCGTCAATATCGTAGCGCTTTACAAGATCCATCACTACGGCGGTGGAATGCGCTTTGGTTTCTTTCAGCGAAGGATCAAACCACCAGTAGCCGTCTTTCAGGTGTACCACAAGCTCGGGGCGCCGCTTCACCAGGGATTGATCAGAAACCGGCCCGCCCGATTTGTGGTGTGCCCGGTAAGGGTTCAGCCAAATGTGCAGCTCCATCCCGCGGTTATGGGCTTCCTCCACCCAAAATTGAAGGGGGTCGTAAAACGGTTCGGGTGCCTTGCCCTGTGTGCCGGTAAGGTAGTACGACCAGGGTTCCAGGTTGCTTTGGTAAAGGGCATCGGCCTGCGGCCTTACCTGGAAAACAACGGCGTTGAAGTTATTGTCTTTTAAAAAATCCAGCAGCTTCAAGGCTTCTTTTTTCTGGCTGTCAACCGGTAGTCCGGGTTTGCTGGGCCAGTTGATATTGGCCACCGTCGCCACCCAGGCGGCACGGAATTCCCTTTCGGCGTTGGGACCGCCGGGTAATGATGCCAATGTGTTTTTGGAAGTACGGCAAGCGGCACAAAAAAGAAGTAGCAGAAGAGCGGAGAAAAAATGGAGACGTGAAAACATATGCAAAAACAGTTGTTGCGTTCTTCAAACATAAATGGTTTTGCGGAGAATTGAATCGAGCCTCGCTTAAATTTGCCATGAACACAAGCGTGATAGCATGGATGATTAAACGTTTTTTTATAATGGGTTGAATAGTGCCTGTAACCAGGAACGATTTCATCGGCGACGCCTTTTCATTGAAGATGGGCGTGTTAGCCAAATTGGCCGGCATCTATCGTCTGTATTTTTTGGGTTGGTCGAATTCATTAGCGTGGTGCTGCGAATCTCTTCTCAGGTTGCCTTGGTCTATTTGCTATTCCTGATACAATCAAGTTTCCTTTTTTCTACCCCAAGCCAAAACAAAGTCATTTCGTACCTTGTTGCGGGGAGAAACGATTCATGAATACATACAGCCGCAAAGCATTTATTCAAAACACCGGGATGGCCATGGCCGCATTGGCCGTAGGTCCCGTTTCACTGTTTGCACAAAAAGCACCACGCCTTTCTTTTTCCACGCTTGGTTGTCCCGACTGGACCTTGCCGCAGATCATTGATTTTGCGGCGCAACATGGATACAGCGGCATTGAGCTTAGGGGCCTGCAGCGACAAATGGACCTGCCCCAAAGTCCTGCGTTCAGTTCACCTGCCGCCCTAACAAATACAATGGCGCTGATGAAAGAAAAACGCTTGTCCTTTGTCGGGTTGGGATCATCAGCAACCCTGCATTTTCCCGAAGGAGCGGAGCGAACCAAACACTTGTCGGATGCAAAGCGCTTTATCGACCTGGCGCAAAACCTGCACTGTCCTTATGTACGCGTTTTTCCCAACAACTTTCCAAAGGATCAGGAAAAGGCCGTCACCCTGCAACTCATCATTGATGGTCTTAAAACCCTGGGTGACTATGCAAAAGAAAAAAATGTAACGGTGCTGTTGGAAACACATGGGGATGTGGTGTGGACCGCCGACCTGGTTGCCATCATGCAAGGCGTTGCACACCCGGCCGTGGGATTGATCTGGGATATCAGCAATATGTGGACGGTGACAAAGGAAGATCCTGCAGAAGCTTACCAGCAACTGGAGCCATATATCCGGCACACGCATATTAAGGATGCAAAATGGGTCGATGGCAAGCTGCAATATACCTTGCTGGGACAGGGCGATGTGCCCATTCTGAAAGCAATCACGGTGCTTGCAAAGGGCGGCTACAAAGGCTATTACAGCTTTGAATGGGAAAAGTTGTGGCACCCCGAAATTGCGGAACCTGAAGTGGCGTTGGCCCATTATCCCACGGCCATGAAAACACATTTCAAAGCTATTTAGCACCGCTTTTTCTTATCTTGGAACGCTTGCCTGCTAATCGATTTGCAGGGATGAAACATTCTCTTTACTGAATCAGAAAATCATTTTCGTACAATGCCTGGTGATCTTCCCAATATCAATACAAAAGCAACCAATAATAATACGTACGACGCCATCGTAGTGGGCTCTGGAATCAGCGGTGGCTGGGCCGCCAAGGAACTTTGTGAAAAAGGGCTGAAGGTCTTGCTTCTCGACAGGGGCCGCATGGTGCAGCACGGCGATTATCCCACGGCCACAAAAATGCCCTGGGAATTTGAACATCGCCTTAATCTTACCCAAGAGGAAAAGCTGAACAATTTTGTGCAGAGCCGGCACTACTCTTACCGCGAAGACTGCAAGCATTTTTATATCGATGACCAGCAGAATCCCTACGAAGAAACCAAGCGCTTTGATTGGATCCGTGGAGATATTGTCGGTGGCCGCTCCCTTCTTTGGGGACGTGCTACCTACCGCTGGAGTGATCTTGATTTTGAGGCCAATGGAAAAGAAGGCATTGCGGTGGATTGGCCCATTCGCTACAAAGACATTGCGCCCTGGTACGATTACGTGGAGCCTTTTGTGGGCATCAGCGGCAACCGCGATGGCATTCCCCACCTGCCCGATGGCAAGTTTCAGCCGCCGTTTGAAATGAACTGCGTGGAAAAACATTTTAAAGAGCAGGTGGAAAAAAAATTCCGCGACCGCCATGTCATCATTGGCCGCGTGGCCAATCTTACCCAACCGGTAAAAGGCCGGGGGCAGTGCCAGGCCCGCGATCTTTGTCACCGTGGTTGTCCTTACGGCGCTTATTTCAGCACCAACGCCAGCACCATACCGGCAGCGTATGCAACCGGCAATCTAACCGTGCGGCCGCATGCTCTCGTCAATAAAGTTTTGTATGATGAAAAGCTGCAAAGGGCATCAGGCGTGGAGGTCATTGATACTAACACCAAACAAACCGAAACTTTTTTTGCCAGGATCATTTTTTTGAATGCCTCCACGCTTGCTACGGCAGCGATCCTGCTCAATTCCACCTCCTCGCGGTTTCCCAATGGGCTGGGCAACGGCAGCGACCAGGTGGGCCGCAACCTTATGGATCATCACAAAGGCCTTGGCATAACGGCAACGGTGGATGGTTTTGAGGACAGCTACTATTACGGCCGGCGGCCAACAGGCATTTTTGTTCCCACCTTCCGCAATGTAACGGAGAAGGACACCCGTTTTTTGCGGGGTTATTATATTGGCGGCAGTGCGTACCGGGGAAGGGCAGGAGGTGATGCACCCATTGGTGTTGCGTTAAAAGAAGCCACCACGGAACTCGGCCCCTGGCAGATACGCCTCGGTCCTTACGGCGAATGCTTGCCGTATGAAGACAACCGTGTCACACTAAACAAAGAAAAGAAAGATCCCTGGGGCCGGCCGATGATCGCGGTGGATTGCGAGTTCAAGGAAAATGAAAAAGCGATGCACGCCGATATGGCTGTAACGGCGCAGGAGTTGCTGGATGCCGCTGGCTTTCGTAACATCCAGGTAAGCGGCAGTCTTTCCTACCCCGGCAATGCCAACCACGAAATGGGAACGGCACGCATGGGCCGCGACCCGAAAACATCGGTGCTGAACGAGTGGAACCAGATGCATGAAGTGCCCAATGTTTTTATCACCGACGGTTCGTGCATGACATCGGGATCTTATGTCAATCCATCCTTAACCTACATGGCGCTGACGGCAAGAGCCTGTGATTATGCCGTGAAAGAATTGAAGCGGATGAATATTTGAGGTTTGTCGTTTGCGATTAGTGACTGTTAGTTGAGGGTTAGTGTTTATTTCTACAAGCCTGAAGGGCTTGAACGTGAATAGCACCGGGTAAAACCCGGTGAAAGAATGACATGGTATAGGAAAGAACCCTGAAGGGGTTCAATGTTTATTAAACGCAACAACACAAACGAAATTCACATTAGGCCCATGTATTCTGAACAATGTTTTATCTTATGTAAAACTACTGGAGCATGGGAACATATAAACAAATCTATTATCACATTGTGTTTGCTACGAAAAACCGTGAGCCTGCAATTAACCAAACCAACGAAGAAGCATTGTACAAATACATCTGGGGAATAGTCCAGAAAAATCATTGTCACCTTTATCGCATTAGTGGCATGGAAGACCACCTGCATATTTTCTCAGACCTGCACCCTGGACTTTCTCTTGCCGAATACATCAAAGACATAAAGCTGGCCAGTAGTTGCTGGATAAAAGAGTGCGGATTATTTCCACAGTTTTCGCACTGGCAAGATGGTTATGGTGCCTTTACATGTTCGGCTAAGGAACGCGATGCAGTTATTGGCTACATCAAAAATCAGAAAGAACATCACACAAAAGAAAGCTTCTATGATGAATACAAACGTCTATTAACAGAAAATGAAATTCCATTTCAAGACAAATATTTATTGTGAGATTTGTAATTAAGCAGGGTAAACATTCGACCCCTTCAGGGTCTATTTGTCCAGTCGTTTGTTTTCCGCCGGTTGTACCGGCGGCTATTCATGTTCAAGCCCTTCAGGCTTGTGTCTAAGAAATTATTCGTGTAAAAAATATGTGGATCTCGATATTTTTATTTACCACTCGCCGTCTACTTCTTACTACACAGTTTTAAGATACTGTCCAGAAATCTGGAACAATACGTCCTGCTTTATTGTATTTTGTGTCGCCAATTCCCGATAAAATAAAAATCTGTAACAATGATGTACGCAATGGAACAAACCATGCGCTGGTATGGACCGAAAGACCCTGTTAGTTTGTGGGATATTCGACAGTCCGGTTGCACCGGCGTTGTCAGCGCCCTGCACCATGTACCGGTAGGCGAGGTATGGACGGTGGAAGAGATCAACAAACGCATTGCCGAAGTGGAAGCTGCCGGCCTTACCTGGACGGTGATCGAATCGCTGCCCGTAAGTGAAGATATCAAAAAACAAAAAGGCGCATACCAGCAGCACATCGAAAACTACAAAACATCGTTACGCAACGTAGCGGCCTGCGGACTAAAAGTGGTCACGTACAACTTTATGCCGGTTCTCGATTGGATGCGTACCGATGTTACTTACGAAATGCCCGATCGCAGCAAAGCGCTCTATTTTGAAAAGGCCGCTTTTATTGCCTTTGATCTTTTTCTCTTAAAACGTCCCGGTGCCGAAGCGGGTTATACCGAAGAAGAAATTGAGAGTGCCACCAGGCGTTTTGAGGCCATGACGGCAGACGAAAAAGAAACGCTTTACCGCAATACGCTATTGGGGCTTCCCGGTTCGGAAGAGCGGTTTACCGAAGAGCAGATTCTTACTGCCTTGAAAGAATACAAAGACATTGATGCTGCCAAACTAAAAGAACACCTGTTTTATTTTTTACAACAGGTAGTGCCGGTGGCAGAAGAAGTAGGATTGAAGATGGCCATTCACCCCGATGATCCGCCCTTCCCGATCCTTGGCCTGCCGCGGATTGTAAGCACGGAAAAAGATGCCGTAGAATTGTTGCAGGCGGCACCATCACCAGCCAATGGGCTTTGCTTTTGCACCGGTTCGTATGGTGTGCGGGCCGACAACGACCTGGCGGGCATGGTAAGGCGACTGGGCGATTCTATTCACTTTCTGCACCTGCGTGCTACTAAACGCGATGCGAACGGAAATTTTTATGAGGCTGATCACCTGGCTGGCGATGTAGATATGTATGCCGTGGTAAAAGAGATCGTACAGGTCATGCGCAGGAGAGAAGTATCGATCCCGATGCGTCCTGATCATGGTCACCAGATGCTCGATGACCTCCACAAAACAACCTATCCCGGTTACAGCGCTATTGGCCGCCTGCGCGGGCTGGCCGAGCTGCGCGGACTCGAGCTGGGTGTGCAGCGGGCATTGGACGAATCAAGTATCACCAAACAAACAAAAGCACTGGCAGATGAACCTTTCCAATAAAGTGATTGTGGTTACCGGGGGTACTGGTATCCTGGGTTATAGTTTCAACAAAGCCATTGCGGCGGCCGGCGGAGCCGTTTGCATTTTAGGGCGAAGCCGCGAGAAGGCGGAGACCAGGGCAGAAGAAATCCGTGCCGAAGGAGGAAAGGCCATCGGCATTTCCTGCGATGTGCTGAACGAAGATGAATTGCGTAAAGCCAATGAAACCATCCTGAAAGAATTTGGCAAGATTGACGGTCTTGTTAACGCTGCCGGCGGCAACCAGGCGGAAGCCGTGGTGATGCCCGATGGCGATGTGTTCAACCTGAACATGCAGGCACAGGAGGCTGTACTGAAACTCAATCTTTTTGGCTCTATGCTGCCCACCCAGATCTTTGGCAAAACCATGGTGGATACGGCACCATCAGGCAGCATCGTGAATATTTCCTCGGTGTCGGCGAAAACAGCCGTGACAAGGGTGTTAGGCTACAGCCTGGCCAAAGCCTCTATCGAAGCCTACACAAAATGGATGGCGGTTGAATTGGGCAAACGTTATGGCGGCAGGATCCGTATCAACGCTATCATGCCGGGCTTTTTTCTTACTGAGCAAAACCGGGCACTCCTGACCAACGAAGACGGTTCGCTTACCGACCGCGGACAAAAAGTTGTGAACAAAACACCGTACGGCCGCTTTGGTAAACCTGAAGAGCTGAATGCCGCCCTGCTTTACCTCCTGAGCGATGCCTCCTCGTTTGTGATCGGCAGTTCGCTAGATGTGGATGGGGGCTTTACCTGTTTTAGTGGCGTGTAGGCGGTATTGGTGAGTGGTCAGTGGTGAATAGTGAGTAGCGAGTCGCCAGCAGCTAGTAGCTCGCGGCTCACGGCTCGCAGCTCATAGCTCACAGCTTGTATTTTAACACCGACCCAAATCATGCTCTCGTTCCACAACGGTAACTTTGCAGCTTAATTTATTCTCGTTGAAGGCGCCAGTATTTTTAATCACACCACCGTTTACACAGCTCAATACGCCTTACCCGGCTACGGCTTACCTGAAAGGATTCCTGAATACAAAAGGTATCCCTTCTTACCAGGCAGACTTGGGTATTGAAGTAACGCTGGCGCTTTTTAACAAGGCAGGCTTAGAGGACCTGTTTGCCCACATTGCTGCAAAAGGGCAAACCTTTTCCGCCAATGCTGAACGTATTCTTGCTTTACAGGACGATTACATTCACACCATCAACGAGGTCATTCTTTTTTTGCAGGGCAAGCTACCTACGCTGGCGCCGCTGATCTGCAAGCGGGAATTTTTGCCGGAAGCAGAACGGTTTGCGCAGCTCGATGACCTGCAGTGGGCGTTCGGCAGCATGGGCACGCAGGACAAAGCAAAACACCTCGCAACGCTTTACCTCGAAGACCTGAGTGACCTGATCAAAGAAACGGTGGATGAGCATTTTGGTTTCAGTCGCTATGCAGAGCGATTGGGAAGGTCGGCCAACTCCTTTGATGAATTGTACGCAGCCCTGCAAAAAGCGCCTACCTATATCGACGCCATCCTACTAAAATTATTGCGGGAAAAAATGGAGGTAGTGCAACCGCAACTGGTAGCGCTGTCGGTGCCTTTTCCGGGCAATCTTTATACGTCGCTGCGTTGCGGGCAATGGATCAAGCAATTTTATCCCGGTGTAAAAGTGGCCATGGGCGGCGGTTTTGCCAATACGGAACTGCGCAGCCTCAGCGACCCGAGGGTATTTGAATTTTACGATTTTATTACGCTGGATGATGGCGAAGCACCGGTTGAATTATTGATTGAGCATGTGCAGGGCAAACGCTCCTTGCAGGAACTGAAACGAACTTTTACGTTGGTAAATGGAAGCGTCACGTACATAAACAACACAGCCTGCACCGATTACAAACAAGGACAGGTGGGCACACCGGATTACAGCGATTTTTTTCTCCACGACTATATCTCCGCCATTGAAGTGGTGAATCCCATGCACAGCCTGTGGAGCGATGGCCGCTGGAACAAGCTAACAATGGCACATGGCTGCTACTGGGGCAAATGCACGTTCTGCGATATATCGCTGGACTATATCAAAAACTACGAACCCATTGCGGCATCGCTGCTGGTTGACCGCATGGAAGAAATGATAGCGCAAACCGGTCAGCATGGTTTTCATTTTGTGGACGAAGCGGCACCGCCGGCCCTGATGCGAGCCCTGGCGCTGGAGATCATCCGCCGAAAGGTGGTGGTGACCTGGTGGGCCAATGTGCGGTTTGAAAAAAGCTTTACCCGCGACCTTTGCCTGCTCCTGAAAGAGTCGGGTTGCATTGCGGTGAGCGGTGGCCTGGAAGTGGCTTCTGACCGGTTGCTGCAACTGATCAATAAAGGCATTACCGTGGCGCAGGTGGCAAAGGTTTGCCGGCATTTTACCGAAAGCGGTATCATGGTGCATGCCTACCTGATGTACGGCTTTCCGACGCAAACGGAACAAGAGACAATTGATTCACTAGAGATGGTGCGGCAACTGTTTCAAACCGGTGTGCTGCAGTCGGCCTACTGGCACCTGTTTACCATGACGGCGCACAGTCCCATTGGCCTGGAGCCGGAAAAGTTCAACGTAAAACGTGTAGGCAACACCGTGGGTACCTTTGCCAACAACGACCTGGTGCATATTGACCCGGCCGGCGGCGATCATGAGCGGTTTGGTTATGGCCTGAGCAAGGCCCTTTTAAACTATATGCATGGTGCCTGCTTTGACCTGCCGCTGCAAAAATGGTTTGATTTTAAAGTGCCCCGAACGACGGTGCCGCCGGATACCATTCGCAAGGCCATCGAAGAACCGGATCTTTCCACAGGACAACCGGCCCGCAAGCTGGTATGGCTGGGAAAACCGCCTAAGATGGAGGTCCTTGTCAAATCAAAAAAAGGCGCACAATGGGAGGTAGCGGCGCTTCAGTTCTTTACCAAAAAAGCAAACCACACCGTGCAGGTGGAACCGGCGAAAGGTGCCTGGCTGCAGGCTATTTTGCAGCGCCTGCACATCAGCAAATCCTCCCTTTTAACGCTGGCGCAGGTAAAGGCCGATTACGAAGCAGCAGGCCTGGAAGACTTTGAGCTTTTCTGGGATAACAAACCGGTGAATACCTTGTACAAGGCCGGTTTGCTGCATTTGTAAAGGAGCGGGTAGGTTTACAAAAGCCCGACTTTCCTTGATCTGATTTCCATATACGATAACGCTTGAATATCTGATGCTGAATAAAGTTAATATATGAACTTTGTAGAAAGCAAATAGATGCAGCGTTACGACCTGCATATCACTAAGCGCTTATTTGTCGGTAGCCGTAATCAAACATCATCCTGTTATGAAAAAGATATTGGCTTTCCTGCTTCTAGGCAGCCAGCTTTTCGCAGCCGCCCAACCAAAAACAAAGCAAGTTTTAGTTGAAGGTAACGGCCCAGCCATTGTATTGCTACATGGGGGCACGTTTGACTTTACTGCTTATGCACCTCACGCAAAACTTTTGGCTGATTCATTTACCGTTGTTCGCATGCAACAGTTTAACGTGCAATATGCTGCGGAAGGAAGAACATTGCCCCCAGACTATTCGGTACGTACAGAAAGTGAAGCCATAAAAGCTACGCTTGATTCGCTTCAAATTCTACAGCCTGTAATTTTAGTGGGACACTCTTATGGTGGTGTGATTGCTTTTGATCTTGCCATGAGGCATCCTGATAGAATACATTCGCTACTATTGGTGGAAGCGCCGTTGTTTGCCATTGCAAAAGAAAGAGGAAAGTACTCGGAGAAAATGGTACAGATTGATAAGCTGACCAGACAATTTACGCCAGAGGCAAAAATCACCGAAGAAATGATCAAAGATTTTCGCTGCGAAATGACCAACTGTGATACGGTCGATATTCGTCAACATCCCATGTGGCCCAAATGGTTGGCGCAAAAAGATCGGTTGCGAGGATTGTCGGTAGTGCCTGCTTATAAAGTTGACTTTAAAGCAATGCATGCCTTCCAAAAGCCGGTCCTTATCGTAACAGGTACGAATACGATTGAACCCAATAAAACAATTAACCAATTGCTCCTTCGTGAATTTCCAAACGCACATCCTGCCAGCTTGCCGGGCGACCACATTGCGGTCTATCAACATGCCGAAGTGTTTGTTCAACACGTAAGAAAATTCCTGCGGGAAACGACAAAATGATACTGCCAGCAATACACTGCTGCCTGAAAATTTTACTTTCTATACTTTTTAGAACGCTGGCACTTTATAACTAGGGAAAATGAATTTCTCAGATAAGCAATTCAGTGACATTTTAAACAAAGTAAAGGGTGACAAAGAATTGTATCAGTGCTCCTCTAATGGTTGATTCTAAAGGAAAGAATCACGAAAACTATATATCGAAACTTCGGTTCTATCATTAAAAATCTTACTCCACATCTTTTGCTTGCTCAGTACCCGCTTCCCTTCACAAACGTTCGTTTTCAACATCGCATCTCCTTGTTAGGGTTAACTCTTTGATAGTCAATGGATGAAAGAAAATTGCCTTTAATCAAAATAAATTTATTGTTTTTCAATAAATATTTGTCCATATTTGCAATATTATAAAACCAAAGCAATCATGGAAATTAAGATCACCACCAACCAAACCTTGAAAATATTGCAGGTACTTTCCTGGATCATTTTTATAGGACTTTGTGTTGAAGCAGGAGCCATAACCGTCAGTACAATCATTACCCTTTTTATCAATCCGCAAGGGGTAAAAAATTTCTGGGAGGGGTCAGAATACCTGTCAAGCCTGCACAGCTTTGACGTCGGACATTTTTTTGCCATCACAACAATGATGATCATTGTTTCGGTACTGAAAGCAATCCTTTTTTACCAGATCATCAAAATATTTACTAAAATAAAGCTCGACCTCTCCAGGCCGTTTAGCCTGGCGCTGAGCGAGGTGATTTTACTGTTGGCTTACCTGGCCCTGGGCATTGGCTTTTTCTCTTCTTTCGGGTATAATTACTCCACATGGCTAACAACGGATCATGGGATCGCAAAGGCCGACCTGGAAGCCCTGCACATTTCCGGGTCTGATGTATGGTTTTTTATGGCGGTTATCCTCTTTGTGATTGTGCAGATCGTAAAAAAGGGAACTGAAATCCAGACCGAAAACGATTTAACCGTATAGCGTATGCCGATTATCGTAAACCTTGATGTGATGATGGCCAGGCGAAAAATGTCGCTGAACGAATTGTCCGAAAAAGTAGGCTTAACGCTGTCAAACCTCTCCATCCTAAAAACCGGGAAAGCAAAAGCTATCCGCTTCAGCACACTGGAAGCCATTTGTGCGGTATTGAATTGCCAACCGGGTGATATCCTGGAGTTTGTTGCCGAAGATGCCTAGTCAATAGGCAACTGGCAATTGACAATATGCAATGTGCAATTTTAAAAATGCAGTCAGATCTAAATTCAACACAGAAAATGTTCGCTGTGTTGAATGAGACCAAAATGCGGTTGGCGTTGCCTGGCAATATCCAACTATCCCAATATCCAATAACCAATATCCAATATCCAAATATCCTTCCTTCTCCCTATCCATTTCCCGGCGCATACGGAAACTTCAATTTCTTGTAGTATTCCAGCGGCCTGGCCGGTTTCTCCACGCCTTGCGGCAAGGGCTTTTTAGAGAAGGTTTGAAAATACTGCAGGCAGGCATCCCGCCACCACCGGGCCTCTTCTTCCTGCACGGCCAGCAGCATTTGTACATGCCGGAAGCGTTCTTCGTCTACGCCTGACCGTAAGCTTTCCCATTGCTTTTGCATACGGCGTACGCCGTCCACACCGCTTTGGTAGCGTAGGCAAAGCTCATCCCACAGCGTTCTGCCTGATTTGAGCTTATGGTCCCAGGGAACATGGTGAAACCAGAGCAGGTATTCTTCGGGGCAGGTTTCGATGTTACCGTAGCGTGCCTCCAGTTCGGGTGCATATTGCGCAACAGCATTGCTTCCGGTTTTGGTCCGGTCGAATCCAATGCCTTTTTCATCGGCACGGTGGTAGTACACCGGGTTCCAGTCGGGGCGACCGGCATTGTCAACCCAGGGTGCCGGACCGTAATGGTGGCCCGTGCCCATGATGTGATGAAGGCCAAGCGGGGTGCTGTATTTCACCATGGTCTCGTAAGAATTTTGCAGCATGGTATGGATAGTGTCCAGCACCTTTTTGCTGCCGGTGAATGTCTGCTTTATCCACTCATCAGCAATTTGTGTGGAGGAAAGTTGGTGGTCCCAGGCCAATCGCCCATAAGCATACCAATTAGCCTGCCCAAAAAGATGACCGGTCCAGTTGATGTCATTGCCAATGTTAGATACGCCAGCAATACCGGTAACGGGGTAGTTATGTACGCTGCCGTCGATCACTTTAGCCACGGTAGAACCCTCGCCCTGCCGGTAGGTATCGCTTTGCAGCACTTCTTTAAACATGGGGGCTTCGTACACCAGGTTAGTGCCCTGTCCCAGGTATTCCTGCGTGATCTGGAATTCCATCATCAGCGGCGTTTTGGGCATCTCACCAAAAAGGGGAGAAAAGGGTTCGCGGGGCTGAAAGTCCAGCGGTCCGTTCTTTACCTGCACCAACACATTCTCCCGGAATTTGCCATCCAGGGGCTTAAACTCTGTGTAAGCCTGCTTTACCCGATCTTCCGGATTTTCGTTGGTGTAAACAAAGGCCCGCCACATCACAATGCCGCCAAACGGCGCCACCGCGTCGGCCAGCATGTTGGCGCCATCGGCATGATTGCGGCCATAGTTTTGCGGGCCCGGTTGTCCTTCGGAGTTGGCCTTTACCAGGAAACCGCCAAAATCAGGGATCACTTTGTATATCTCGGCGGTTTTTGCTTTCCACCAGTTCTTTACCGAATCATTAAGCGGATCAGCCGTTTTTAACCCGCCAATTTCAATCGGTGCACTAAAGCGGGCTGTCAGAAAAACCTTGATGCCATACGGACGAAACACATCCGCCAGTGCCTTGACCTTTTGCAGGTAGGCATCTGTCAACACCAGCGCATTGGCGTTCACATTGGTGAGCACCGTGCCGTTGATTCCCAGGGAAGCATTGGCCCGTGCATAATCAATATAGCGCTGGTCGATATATCCGGGGAGGGTGTGCCAGTTCCAAAGCGAAATGCCGGAATACCCCCGCTCAACGTGGCGGTTCAGGTTGTCCCAGTGGTTCAGTACCCGGTGCTCAATTTTGGGCACGCTGGTAATGGCCAGGCTTTGAATGCTTTGTCCTGTTTGCAGCAGGCGAAGAAAATGAAACACGCCATAGAGGGCACCGGCATCGGTATTGGCGGCAATAAGGATCTGCTTTTTGTCGGCGGTGGTTGTGGTACGAATGGCAAAGCCTTCCTTTCCCAGTTTTGGGTAGTCGACACCGTTATTGCTGTTGTTGGTTTGCCCAACGGCAATTACCAGGCTGGCTGCAGCAGGGCTGGTAGCCACGATAATCTTTTTTGCCAGTAATCCTTGCAGGCCGGTCACCAGTTCATTTCTGGCGGCTGTAAGGGTTGGCGAGGAGCCGGGAAGATAAAAACTTTGCAGGCCCGCCCGGTACTGTTGTAGCAGGGTAGTGTTGGCAATTTTGTCGTACCGCAGCCAGAGCCGGTAACCATTTTCGGCAAAGCCGGCCAGGAAAGCGTATAGAACGAAGGTTGTCAGTACAAATTTTTTCATCATGGCAAATGCGTTATATAAATAAGATTCAGTGGCGTTGGGTAGAAGCCCGTACAATCAGCTCTGACCGTAGGATCACGCTGTTGGTGGTTTGCACCGGCTGACCGCTCTTCAGGTGGTGGATCAGTTGTCTGGCTGCTGCTTCACCGATCTCGTATCCGGGATAGTTAATAGTCGTAAGGTTGGGCTCTATCACCTGCGAAACAGGGTCGTTATTAAAGCCAGCCACCGCCATGTCCTCCGGTATGCGAACACCGGCTTCTTTTAAGGTAAGCATGCAACCAACGGCACAGTTGTCGTTGGCTACAAAAACGGCATCGGGCCTGGGGTCCATCGCCAGTATATCCTCTGCGGCTTTCCGGCCATCTTCCAGGGTTAGGTTGCTTGTTAATATATAGTCTTCCCGAAACGGAATGCCGGCAGCTTCCAGGGCCTGTTTGTAACCCTGGAGGCGGTGGGTGTATACATTCTGCACCGATGCCGCGGTGATGTGCACAATGCGCTGGCAGCCCTGGGCAATGAGATGGTGGGTAATGGCAAAAGCGGCTTTCTGGTTATCGATTACAACAGATGTGGCGGTGCCAAGTTCTGCCACCCGGTCAAAAAAGATGATAGGGATATTCTTTTTTGAAAACCGTTCAAAATGTGAAAGGTCGGTGGTGTCGTAGGTAAGCGAAACCAGGAGTCCGTCCACCCGGTTGTTGAAAAGGGTACGGGCATTGGCCGCCTCTTTAGCGGCAACTTCCGACGATTGGCTGATTAGTAGGTTATAGCCTTCTTTGTTGGCAATGTGCTCCACACCGGCAATCACCGACGACATAAAATGGCTGTTCAGCCGCGGAACGATCACACCAAGCGTATTTGTTTTCTGGTTGCGTAGGTTGCGGGCAAAAAGGTTGGTGCGGTAGCCGATCTTTTCGGCCATGTGCAGTACTTTTTTCTTGGTCTGCGTGTTCACTGCAGGGTGGTCCTGGAGGGCACGGCTGACGGTGGCCGGGGAAAGGTTTAATTGGCTGGCAATGTCGTAAATAGTGACTTCTTTGGCCTTTTGCATACAATCGTTTTCACTAATGTGATAGGGCTAAAATAAACTTTTTTTAAAAAAAATTATGCAATCGGTTTCATTAATTGAAAATCTTTCTAAATTAGTCTTCGGAATTCAAAACTGGTTTGCTTGCTGCATGGAGATTGCTTGCTTTGTTTTTGTTGATTTTTGATACACTTTCTCTAGTTGCAGTCCGTGTGTTTTGGACAGCGGTTATTATAACCAATCAGCATTCCCCGATCACGATTTAGATCACTACCCCTGTGAGAAATGTGCCGATTGAAAGCCGTGTGACCGATCATTGAATTAAACGCTGACTATAAACTCAAAATCACAGACTATGAACATTACGGACTTGCTGATCCGCCCCCGGCCAGGGAAATCCTGGGGGTGGTTTACAAACAACTTACGGGAAGCCGGCATCCTGCTGCTCTTGCTTTCCTTTCTTGCTTTTTCTGCCGCTGCGCAGACCCTCCAGGTCAGAGGCCGCATTATCGACGACAAAAGCCAGCCTATAGCTGGGGCTTCTGTCACCGTTAAAGGCACCACTGCCGGTACCACCACCAATGAGAATGGTGAGTACCAGATCTCCGCAGCATCCAATGCCACGCTGGTCATCAGCTCTGTTGGCTTTCCTGCAAAAGAAATTCTGGTAAACGGGCAGGCCACCCACAATGTTACCATGACGGCCCAGTCCACAGACCTGGAGCAGGTTGTAGTGGTAGGCTATGGTACACAGCGCAGAGAAGCTGTTACGGGTTCCGTGGCATCCCTTGGCGGCGAGCGCCTGCGGGAAATACCCACATCGAACGTAACACAGGCTTTGCAAGGGCGTCTGGCTGGTGTTGATATCGCACAAACCTCCACAAGGCCCGGTGCCAACATGCAGATCCGCATCCGCGGTACGCGGTCGCTGTCAGCCGACAACAACCCGCTGATCGTTTTGGACGGGATTCCGTTTATTGGTTCGATGGCTGACCTGAACCCGAATGATATTAAAAGTATTGATGTGCTAAAGGATGCCTCGGCTACCGCCATTTACGGTTCCCGTGGTGCCAACGGCGTTATTCTGATCACCACCGACAAAGGCACCAGAGGTCGCAAGCCCCGCATCAGCTATAATGGCTTCCACGGCGCACAAACCGTGTTTGCCAAATACCCCATGATGAATGCCGCCCAACTGGTGGCCTTGCGTGCAGCAAATAACAATAATGGCGTACCGGTGTATACGCCAGGCCCCGATGAACTGGATAACGCCGACACCGACTGGCAGGACCTTTTCTACCGCACGGGTTATATTACCGATCATAACATAAGCCTGGCGGGCAGCACCGAAGGCGGCAGCTACAATTTTGGCGGTGGCTACCATGTGAACCAGGGGGTCATTCCTACGCAGCAGTTCAAGCGTTACTCCTTTCGTGGTTCGCTGGATCAGCAGGTCGGCCGCAACTTCCGCTTTGGATTCACCACCAACAACAATTACAATGAAAGTCATGGCAACCAGGTAGGCTTGTACAGTTCCTTGAGCATGTCGCCGCTGGCCAGTCCTTTCAATGCGGATGGAACGCCAAGAAGAGGCATCCGGATGGTGCTGGACAACCAGTACATTTTTACAAAAGATGTGGTTGAGCGGTTGCTGGAAAACAGCCAGTGGCTGAACGAAACCCGCGGCTTTGCTTCGTACAACGCTATTTACGGTGAAGCGGCCCTTCCTTTTGTAACAGGCCTGAAGTACAGGGCCAACCTTGGCTTGAACTACCGCCAGGCAAACAACGGCGCCTATACGGGACCCGGCGTGGGTGATGCCCTGAACCCGAACACGATCTCTTCGGCTTCGGTTGATAACCAATATACGTATCACTGGACGTTTGAAAACCTGCTGACCTACGACCGTACGTTTGCTGGAAAGCACACGATCAACGCGGTAGGTCTTTACTCCATGGAGCAGAACAAGTTCACCCGCTCCAACATGTCGGCCCAGGACATCCCTGCCGATGCCTTCCAATTTTATAACCTGGGCCAGGCCGCCGGCCAGATCCAGATCAACCCGGCTAACCAGAACTATTCCCTTTCCGGCCTGATGTCGGTAATGGGAAGGGTAATGTACTCGTACGACAACAAATACATGATCTCCGCCACAGTGCGTTCCGATGGTTCATCTCGTCTGGCTCCTGGCTTCAAATGGCACACTTACCCGGCCGTTTCCATTGGCTGGAACATTAGCCGCGAATCGTTCATGGAAAATGTAACGGCTATCAATAACCTGAAACTGCGTGCTGGTTATGGACAAACTTCTAACCAGGCGGTAGGCGTTTACTCCACGCTTGGCCGGTTGGATACAAGACCGTATAATTTTGGTCCTACAGGATATGCTACAGGCTATTTCGTGAACCAGTTGCCCAACCCGGGACTGGGCTGGGAGTTTTCTAAAACCTGGAACGTTGGCGTTGACTTCGGGCTGTTCCGCAACCGCCTGACCGGTACCATGGAATATTATGTTACCAACACCGAAGACATCCTTCTCGGTCTTGGCCTGCCACCTACGTCGGGTGTTAGCAGCATTACCGAAAACATTGGTGCCACCCAGAACAAAGGCTTTGAACTGGCGCTCAACGGCACGATCCTGAACGACGTGAACGGCTGGAGCTGGGATATGGGTGTGAATTTCTATACCAACAAAAACAAGCTGGTTTCACTGGCCTCCGGCCAAACCCGCGATGAAGGCAACGCCTGGTTTGTTGGCTATAACATCAATGCCATTTACGATTACAAAAAAATCGGTTTGTGGCAGGAAAGAGATTCTTACCTGAGCATCCTGGAACCAGGTGGAAAAGTGGGCATGATCAAAGTGGAATACACCGGTGAATACAACCCCGACGGTACGCCAAAAAGGGCCATTGGTCCTGCTGACCGCCAGATCATGAATGTTGATCCTGATTTCCAGGGTGGCTTTAATACCCGTGTGGCCTACAAAGGGTTTGACCTGGGTGTTGTGGGTATCTTCAGAGGCGGTGGCTTATTGGTGAGCACCATTCACGGCCCCAACGGCTACCTGAACCTGCTGACAGGACGCAGAAACAACATTAATGTGGACTACTGGACGCCGGATAACACCGATGCCAAATATCCCAATCCGGCTGGCCCGATCAGTGGCGATAATCCAAGACATGCCACCACGCTTGGCTATTTCGACGGCTCATTTGCCAAGATCCGTACCATTACCCTGGGTTATGATTTCAACCGCAGCCTGATCAAAAATGGCGACATCAGACTTCGCATGTATTTCACGGCGCAAAACCCGTTTGTGTTTTTCTCGCCATTCCACAGCGAGTCGGGATTGGATCCGGAGGCTAACTCCACTGGTAACGAAAACACGGCCTCACAGGGTGTGAACATCCCGAGCCGCATTCTTACCGTTGGCTTTAACACGCCTTCTACCCGTAACTATATTGTTGGTCTGAACCTGTCATTCTAAAAAAGAAGAAAATGAGACACATACCTATAAAATCTTTCCTTGCAGCAGCGCTTCTGTTGCTGGTAACGCCGGGATGTAAAAAGCTCCTGGACGAAGAGCCCCGCAGCATTTATACCCCCGAATTCTTTAAAACCGAAAAAGGCGTGCAGGGCGGCATTACAGCCCTTTACGCCAACTTGCGGTTCCTTTACGGGCAGCCTTATTATTACAACACGCTGGAAACCGGCACCGATGAATACACCTGGGGTGCAAGTGCCGATGGTAACTTCCGGGATATGGACTACACCAGTGTGTCGAACCTAAATTCCACCAGCAGTCGTTCGGATGCAATCTGGGGCATTTCGTTTCAAACCATCAATACCGCTAACGGTATTATTGAGAACGCGGCTTCCGTTAGCACAGTAACGCCAGCGCTGGTGGCCGAAGCCAAATTTTTCCGTGCCTTCTACTATTTCCAGTTGGTGCAAACCTTTGGCGGTGTACCGCTGGACCTGGGCTCCGGCGAGCTGAAATTCAACACCACGGCCTTCCGCGGTTCGGTGCGTAACACCGTGCCGGAAGTTTACAGCAAGGCAATCTTCCCCGACCTGTTGGCTGCTGTTACCGACCTGCCCGATGCCCCAAGGGTAGTGGGTGGCGCTACCAAAACAGTAGCCCGCCTTTTCCTGGCAAAGGCCTACCTGACCTATGCCTGGTGGCTGCAAAACCCCAACAACATTCCAACCTACCCGGCTTCACCACGCACCGACCCGGGTGGCTTGACTGCGCAACAGTATTTTCAAAGAGCGTATGACACAGCCGTGCAAGGCATTGACAATGCCGGTACCAACTATGCCCTGGAAAATACGTTTTATGACCTCCATGTAGGCGGTAACGATCGCAACAAGGAAATGATGCTATGGGCCGATCATACCCAGGAGAGTGAGCAGTATAACGGTGCTTGCCTGAACTGTTTCGACGGCGAATCAGGCAATGGCAGAAATGGTGCCCATTGGATGGTGAACTGGAACTACACCGTAATCCGGAGTGCATCCAACCCCGACGGCACCGGTACGGCCATCAGCTCCGTGCAGCGGGAAGCTGTTCAGGCCCTGGGCCGTCCCTATACCCGCATGGCACCTGTCATAGGCGTGTTCACCAACACGTTTGCCGATAAAACGCTGGACTCCCGCTACGATGGTACGTTCAGTACGGTATATAGGGCCAACTGGCCAAAAGGCTACAACCCGCCAAGCTCGGCCCCGGCTGTGCTGTACAATGCCAACGACCTGCCGGTAAGACCCGGTGAACCTGTTCTTTCGTTTTTAGAAGATGAATCGTTGACGGCTACTATCCAGTATCCTGCCGGCGCCAACTTCCCCGGTAAATCATCCAACAACGTAGGGGCTGGCCGCATTCCCGGTCGAGCTGATTTTGTGATCAACCCCCGCGCCATCAGCCGGATCGTTTTCCCTGGTCTTTGGAAGCTGGGTGTTTACCGTACCGACAATGGTACCGGTCTCGGACAACCGAACGCCACCAGCACCCGTCCGTTTAAGATCGCCAAGTTCTCTGAGTTTTACTTTATCGCGGCTGAAGCAGCGGTAAAAGGTGCGACAGCAGTGGCTGGCAAATCGGCCCGCGACCTGATCAACGTGATCCGTGCCCGTGCCGGCAAATGGCGTTTTTCCAACAAGGCCAATGCCGCCTTTGTAGCCGACAACAGTGCCGCTATGGTAGCTGCCACACCGGCTACGATCGACATCAATTACATTTTGGCTGAGCGTTCCCGTGAGTATTTCGGTGAAGGCTATCGCTGGTTCGACCTTATACGTACCCAGAAATGGAACGAACTGGCAGGAACCTACGAGATCGGAGGTGCCAACTATGGCGATCACACGCCGCAGACCTTTACACGAACCATTCAGCCTTTCCATTACCTGCGGCCTATACCGCGTGGCCAGATCGATGCCATGGATATGTCGGCAGATGAAAAAGCTGCCTATCAAAATCCCAACTATCAATAGTTCATTGACGATTGAGTCTTTCGTAATTTCAATTATCTCACAAAGCAGAACACAGGAGGGAGGTCACACTCTCTCCTGTTTTTTTGCAGGTACGATAGGTTTCGAAACCCAACGGCTGTGGATGGTCCGGTAGGTATCCTGTTTCGCTTCGACTTTGTTCCTGCGGCAAAAGAATGTAATTGGGGGTCTATGCCGATCGGGCTGTTTGCTTCTCATGCCGTTCATTTCCCATCGAAGGCCCCGGCGAGATCATTGCCACCGACAACAGCGACCCGGCCAGCCTGGTATCGTTTGCCTCACCTGGAAGAGAAATGTATTCGGGACTTGTACTGGCTATTGTTCGTACCAAAAAAGGAAAACAAGGTAACATCAGGATAAAAGCTGCTGCACTGGGGTTAAAAGACGCTAGCCTCGAGATCAGCCGCCGCTTGTTCTTAAAATAAAAAAGTATGAAACCAGCAATCTTATTCTTCTGCTTTTGTTTTTGCCTGCGAGCAGAAGCCCAGCTTTCGCAGGCACAGCGTGACAGCATCAACCGCTTAACCCAGGTGGATTACCGGGATATGCTGCAGCAAATGGGAATCGATTCCCTTCGCCGCGGTCCTTCGGGTAACCCTGCTGATTCAAACGCCGCCAACAGTGATGAGGCCAAGGCCACGACGTATACTTCGCTGCCAGACCCCCTGGTTTTGAACAATGGAAAGAAGGTTAGCAATGCAGCTACCTGGTGGCAGCAACGCCGACCGGAAATTGTTGAAGCCTTTGAGCGGGAAATGTATGGCCGTGTGCCGGCAATAACGCCCAAGGTAACCTGGGAGGTGGTTAGCACCATCGACACCAGTTATGGCAACCGCGAAGCTGTTACAAAACAGTTACGCGGCCGTGTGGACAACGCTGCTTACCCTTCCTTTAACGTGGACATAATTCTTTCTGTAACGGTGCCGAAGGCGGCACAGAAGGCCGTTCCCCTAATGCTGCATTTCGGCTTTGTGTTCCCGCCCGGCTTTCGCATGCCGGCACCTCCACCCGGTACGCCGGTGGAAAAAAGCTGGCAGGAACAAGTGCTGGAACAGGGTTGGGGATTTGCCGTATTGGTACCCACCAGTTTCCAGGCGGATAATGGTGCCGGGTTAACGGCCGGAATTATTGGCCTTGTGAACAAGGGGCAGCGCCGCAAGCCCGACGACTGGGGCACACTGCGAGCCTGGGCCTGGGGTGCCAGTCGGGCCATCGATTACCTGGAAACGGATAAAGCTGTCGATGCAAAAAACATCGGCATCGAAGGTTTGTCGCGGTATGGCAAAGCAGCCCTGGTAGCCATGGCATTTGAACCACGGATTAAAATTGGCTTCATTGGTTCTTCGGGTGCAGGCGGCGCCAAGATCCTGCGCCGCACCTTTGGCGAGCAGGTGGAGAATCTTGCCTCTTCGGCTGAATACCATTGGTTTGCCCCTAATTTTTTAAAATACGCCGGTCCCTTAACACCCAATGATCTTCCGGTGGATGCGCACCATCTTATTGCCCTTTGTGCACCGCGGCCTGTCTTTATATCTTCCGGCTCACCAAAAGTAGAAGGGCAGTGGATCGATGCCAGGGGCATGTTCCTGGCTGGCGTTCATGCAGGGCCGGTCTATACCCTGCTGGAAAAAAAAGGCCTTGGTACTTCCGAATTTCCGCCACTTGAAACGCCGCTGGTGGCTGGTGAGATCGCTTTCCGGCAGCATGCCGGCGGGCATACAACGGGACCTAACTGGCCAAGTTTTTTGCAATGGGCAAAACGCTGCCTGCAATAAATTTTTTGAGCAGGTTGAAGACCAATTCACACAGGTAGCCCCTTCAAAACACTATTGAAACGCTCATCACATTTAACGGGAAATGCTTTGTGCATTACGGCAACTTTGTCGGCACATAAGAAAAACCTGTTTTATGCGATCGTTGTTTGTTTTGATTGTTTTTGTTTTCGGTAGCCTCCTTCCTGCATCTGCACAACAGGGCGGAACCCTGCATGGCCTGGTAAAAGATGAAGCCGGGAAAGGCTTGTCCGCTGCCACGGTTTCGCTCCTGAAAGCGGCTGATTCTTCCCTGGTAAAAGTGGCGCTTTCCGATGCGGCCGGCGCTTATGATTTCACCAACATAAAAGGTGGCAGCTACCTGCTGTCGGTTACCAATGTTGGCTTTGCCAAAAAAATGGGAACGCCGTTTACTCTGAGCGATGGGCAAAAGCTGGATATACCTACCTTGACGCTTTCACCTGCTACAAACGATATGTCGGCAGTGGTGGTGCAGGCCCGTAAGCCGCTGGTGGAAAATAAAATTGATAAGATGGTAGTGAATGTAGATGCGGCTCCTACCAATGCCGGTTCTTCGGCCCTGGAAGTGCTGGAAAAGTCACCCGGCATATCGGTTGACCGCGATGGCAACATCAGCCTCAAAGGAAAGCAGGGCATTATTGTACTCATGGATGGCAAGCAGACCTATCTCAGCGGACAGGACCTGGCCAACCTCCTTCGCAACATGCCGGCCAGCCAGCTTGACCAGATCGAAATTATGACGCAGCCTTCGGCGAAATTTGATGCCTCCGGCAATTCCGGCATCATTAACCTGCGCACCAAAAAAAGCATGCTGAAAGGCTTTAACGGCAGCATCAATCTTTCGTATGTGCAGGGCCGTTACCACAAGTCACCCAATAGCCTGCAGTTCAATTACCGTACGGGAAAGCTCAACCTGTTTACCAACCTCAGTTATTCGTACTGGTCAGGTTTCAGTGATCAAACCCTGCTGCGGACCTTCCGGAAAAACGGCGCTGTTACCTCCGTGTTCGACCAGGTGGCCAACCAGCGCAACACCAGCCACAATTACAATGGCCGCTTTGGCATGGATTACAGCGTTAATGCCAAAACAACATTGGGCGTATTGGTAACCGGCATTGCCAGTCCGAGGGTATGGCAAAACCGTGGTCGTGCCGATATCCGCAATGGCGCCGGGGCGCTGGATTCGTTCAATACCGTGTTTACCGAAAACCGCGACGACTGGAATCACTTTGGCAGCAACATCAATTTCAGGCGGGTGCTGCCCGGCAGTGGCCATGAGCTTACCGCCGATGTGGATTATCTCCGCTACACAACCGGTAGCAAGCAAACTTCCGATAACTATAATTTCAACCCGGGAGGGACCTTGCTTTCCGATCCCTTCCTTCTCCGCGGTAACCTGCCTTCCGACATCAGCATCTACAGCGGTAAGGTGGATTATTCAAAAGCCCTGAAAGGTGACGCAAAATTTGAAGCCGGTGTAAAAACCAGTTATGTGAGTACCGATAATGACGCCCAGTACAGCCGCTTCAGCAAACCGGAAAACGCCTGGCAAGTGGACAATACCCGCAGCAATCATTTCCTGTACAAGGAGAACATCAACGCGGCCTACATCAACTTCAGTCGCCAGGTAAAAAAATGGGGTTTCCAAACAGGACTTCGCGTAGAAAACACCATCGCCGAAGGCAACCAATTGGGTAATGCCGTACAAAAGGACAGTGCTTTCCGCCGCAACTATACACAGCTTTTTCCAACGGCTTATGTCAGCTTTACGGCCAATGAGAAAAACACCTTTGGCCTTTCTTACGGTCGCCGGATAGAGCGGCCCAATTACCAGGACATGAATCCTTTCCAGTATTTCCTGGACCAATACACGTTTCGGCAGGGAAACCCGTTGCTGACACCACAGTTTACGCACAACATCGAGTTGTCGCACAACTACAAAAACGCATTGAACACAACCCTGAACTATACGTCTACAACCGATATCCTGAACGACATCCTGAAGCAGAACGACGAAACGAAAGTTACTTTCCAGACAAAAGAGAACGTAGCCAGTCGCAAGGTTTTGGGACTCGCTTTAAGCTACAACGCACCGATTACCAAGTGGTGGACAACCAGCATTTTTACCAATGTCAATTATAACCATTACACAGGCCTCGTCAACAACACAGAACTGGATGTAAAAATGACAACCTTTACGGCCAGCGGCAGCCAGCAGTTTCGTTTCGCCAAAACCTGGTCGGCGGAAATCAGCGGCTTTTACCGAAGCACGGCCCAGGAAACCGGTATGTTCGTGCTACGTCCAATGGGTGTTATTTCCTTCGGTTTTGCCAAACAATTACTCAGCAACAAAGCAAGCCTGAAGCTGAATGTGTACGACCCGTTCTATATTCAAAAGGCCAAGGTGGATATCCAACTGGGCAACATTGATACCTACGTGGAAAACCAATGGGATAACCGCCGTGTTGCGCTGACGTTTACCTACCGTTTCAGCAAAGGACAAAATGCCGCTCCCCAGCAACGCCGCCGCACTGGTTCTTCACAGGAAGAACAGAACAGGGTAGGAGGGCAGCAGTAGGCAATGGCAAATAAGCAATATGCAATTGGCAATAGGCACGTTTTGAATAATGGCAGTCATGACTATGTGCCAGTATGAATTGCGTTTAGAATAGAAAAATCGTATTGTTGATCTTTTTTACGACGAGCCCCTTTTTTTAAGGGGCTTTTTATATTGATAGGGGAAGCAAGAATTTGTTTTCATTTTTTTACAACTCGCTTCCGCTATTATCGTGAATTATCTTGCTGCCGGATTGGTGAAAGCAGCTGCCAGTCCAGCTTGCAATTTTCAACAAACTTCTGCTAACTGCCTTATGAAACATTTCTTTTTAACGGTTACGTTACTGCTCCTGGCAACCGTATTTCTTTCCGCACAGCAAAATATCTATTCCAAAGAAGGGAAACCTGTAATTAGCCGGGAATCGATTATCTTCTCTTGTTTAGAATCGCTTCGGAAACCCCGTTCCGACAAGGCTGCAATGGAAATCTGTGAATGCCAGGCAGCAGAACTGGATCGCCGGTTTACCAACCAGCAAATCAGAAAATACACAAAAAAGAATGTCATTGATTTTGCAGCGCTGATAAAGGAAGATAGCCTTGTGCAAGAGGACCTGCAGGATTGTTACATGGCATCAGGAAAAACCGCGCTGCTGCAAGCCGAAAGTTCGGCAGACAACTTTCGAAAGCAGTGTGAAGAAGCGATCCGGGAGAGCTCCCAAAAAGAACTTTTGAAAGAAAAAATTGATGCTTTTTGCCAATGCCAGTTAGAAATGGTAAAGACCAAGCAACTCACCGATGGGGAACTGCAAGCCATGCGGGATCCCAATTCGCTCCTGTTCTTTGAATTGATATACCGCTGCGGAAGTCCGTACGACAACGGTACCGTGGCAAATCGTAACTGGAGCCCTGCATCCGGCACCGAAGTAAAAGGGCCTTTTTCCGACTCCATCAATGTGCTTACCATCAACGGGATGACCTTTGTAAAGCTAAAGGTAGGCAGCCTGGTAAAAGTATGGCTGTTTGATACCGGTGCGTCGGACATGCTGATCAACGCGGATATGGAAGCTGACCTAAAGAAAGAGGCCATTTTAGGACCAACGAACTACCTGGGTATGGGTGAGTACGAAATGGCAAACGGCAGCATCGATTCCTGCCGGCAATACCGTGTGAATGGTGTAAGGTTGGGAGGTTTTACGTTGGACAATGTAATCGTTTCGGTGAGTGACAAAGGCCAGCGGATCATTGTTGGCAAAACCGTACTCAATAAATTTCGTAGCTGGGCCTTAAACAACCAGGAAAACAAACTTTATTTATACAAGTAAAAAGTCTTAAGTAACAGTTGAAAAAGTAAAGCAAAGAATACAGGCTGTTTTATTAATTGAAGCAGAGCTTATTTTTGACGCAAACCTGGTTATGCAAAAACTTGTTTTACTCCTGCTGCTCTTTTCGCAACAACTGGTCGCCCAGCAAAGCCGTCCGCTTATCTCGAAAATTGCTTTTGGTTCCTGTGCACACGAAAACGAACCGCAACCGGTTCTTGACCTAGTAGTAGCGCACAAGCCCGACCTGTTTGTTTACCTCGGCGATAATATTTATGGCGATACCCGTGATATGAAAGTGCTGCAATCGAAATACGACAAGCTTGCTGCTAAGCCAGAGTTTCAGCGGATGAAAAAGGCGGTGCCGATCGTAGCAACCTGGGACGATCATGATTTTGGCTGGAACGATGCGGGAAGAGATTATCCCTTTAAGGACGCATCGAAGGAGATCTTTCTAAATTTTTTTGGCGAGCCGAAAGAAAGCAATCGTCGCAAGCATGCCGGCATTTACACCTCTTACATGTATGAAGGCAATGGCAAAAAACTGCAGCTGATCCTGTTGGATAACCGCAGCTTTCGCAGCCGCCTGCGGCCTTACCGCGGGGAGTACAGCAACAAACCGGAATTCTTTTATCCGCTCGATTATTACCCGCACCAAATCGAAGATTCGATCCTGCTGGGAGAGGAGCAGTGGCAGTGGCTGGAAGAGGAGTTGAAAAAGCCGGCCGATGTCCGCATCATTGGTTCAGGTTCGCAGTTTGGTATCTCATACAACGGTTATGAAGCCTGGGCTAATTTTCCGCACGAGCAAAAGCGCATGCTGGAACTGTTCAAAAAAACAAGGGCAAACGGTGTTGTATTTATTACCGGTGATGTGCACTATGGTGAGATATCAAAACTCACTTACCCGGGACTTTATCCTGTTTACGATGTAACGTCGAGTGGTATTACCTCAACCTGGCATTTTGCAACGCCTAATACCAACCGTATTGAAGGACCGGTTATGGAAAATCATTTTGGAATGCTCAGCATTGACTGGGCCCAGAAAGACCCCGCAATTACAATGGAGATCTTTGATGTGCGTAACAACCAACGCGTTGAGCACACGATCCGGTTGAGCGAAATAAGCTTTCCGGCACCAAAAAAATGATGATAATCTCTGCTATAACAGTTATAAACTATCGTTAAAGCGAACCTGTATTATTAGGGTGAATTGCTTTGGGTACGACTCTTGCAAAAGCGGTTCCGCTATGAATAAAACCACCCTGCAATTCCGGTCGCTTGCGCAGTTGGCAGCTTTCATTGAGCATGAGGGGCTTGCTAATTTTGAACTCAATCACAACGCACTTACTATTTGTTGTGAGATGTCAGAAGAAACAAAGGGAAAAGCAATGGCCGACTTTCAGGCTTCTGTGTATAAACAGGAGGTATTGGGCTAGGGGATGGAAGGTCAAATTAAACAGGATACAGCTTTTCGACATCGATCGAATTTTTCTTTGCCAAGCTTTAAGGCTACTTTTATCCATCATCCATTTCAATCGGAATCATATTTTGCCTGGCAGATTAGGCATCAGCCTGATATTTTTTACTGCCTTTACAGGAAGGCTTTTACTATAACAATAGCCGTGAGTGGGATGTATAAAGTATGAAGGTCTCAAGCATGCATACTAACTGTTAACAATAGTCGTTTTCCGTTTTGACTCCTGTATTGAGGAAAGAATTTCTCAGCAGATCGGTGGTTTTTGCTTTTACTACCTATCTGTACGTTTAAATATTGGTTTTCGAAAGTTGGCGTACCGTTTGCTTTTCTATCACTGGTTTTTCATAGGATATTGGATTTAAATCGGGCCACATTTCCATGTGGCCCTTTTCATTTCTTCCTTTATAAAAACTGCTTCCAATAGTTACGCTATCACCGGTTGCCGTTGACTGTTAGTTGCTTTTTCTGTGGCTGCGTTGATGAGATCCACGTGGTTTTTGTCGACCTGGGCCACCATAGCATAACCGAGTGCCGGCAACAAAACCTTCACCGTTTTTTGATGTACTTCAATCACGGTACCCTGCTGGTGCAGGAGAGGGCCGTAGATGATCTGCACTTTATCTTCGGTTTTGATCCTTGCCTTTTCCAGCCTCACCTCTTTGTATGCTGTCAGAAAATCTTTGATGGCAATGATCTCATCATTACGGATAACAGCAGGTTTGCCCAACCAGTAGACAAAGTTGAGAACTCCGGCCGTTTTTCGCACCTGGGCTTGCTCGGCCGGTGTAAGGCAAACAAATACATAAGAGGTGAACAGCGGCTCCTCAACCCATTTCTTACGGTCGTGCCATTGCTTTAAAACCTTGTTTAAGGGGCAATAATTCTGGATGCCTGATTTGGTAAGCAGCTGCGCTACTTTTTTTTCCCACCGGGGTTTGGTATAGACGGCATACCATACAGGAGTTGGTGTCATACAAGGTTAGCGTTTAGGGTGTTAATTGTCAACTTTTACAAGTTGACAAAAGAAAAGTGGACGTTCAGACAAGAGGAGTAAACAAAGGTTTAATGGCAAGTGGAATCTTTTCTTAAAGCCGGTGCCTGTAAACCATTGCGTCTCCCTGGCCTAGCGCCATGCTAACCTGAACCTGTACGATAAACGATTGAAGCTCCGCTGGGGAAGCTCTGCCGCAACGGGTTGCTTCTCTGCCTGGTACTTATCCTCGGCAACGAGCATCATACCCAGCGACTGCAGATTGAATACCTGGCTTTCGGGGTCTGTTGCGGTTTGAATGGAAGCGCCAAAGCCGGATTTGAGCACTTTTACGTTGTGGTAATTGCTAACTGCGTGGGTGATGGTAACCATGTCTTCGTTAGTTACAACCGCTAATTGGTTAAAGCGGTACATGAAATTGATCACTCCCGGCGTTTTTTTAATATCGTAGAATTGATCAGGTGTGCAACGCACAAAAACATGAGAACTAAAAAGAGGGATTTGCAGCGATTTGTCCTGTGCTTTCCACAGAGCGCTGCTATTTTGGGAGGGGCAAAAACATTGATAACCTTTGTTGGTTAAGGCAAAAACGACTTTTCTCTCACATTGCTGCTTGGTAAATACAATATACCAGCGTTCATTTTGATTCATACAGGGTTCGTTTTACATGAGTAAATCAATCCATTGACAATCATCGGTTTGATAACGGTTTTTTATCAATCCGATCACTGTTTCTTTTCATGTAACAAAGCAAAGTGAAATGAAGAGAGGTTTTTCAGTATCGACAGACAAAGGAAGGGTCTCATCATTTTCAGTAGGGTTTCTCTGGACTCAATCTTGCAATAAATATACCAAGCCAATTTTTAAGATGCAAACCGACCGTTTGACAGTTGTGTATTCAATGTGGACAAGAAATGGGACACAAACTGGTTTTACGGGTAGAAAAGGCCAGGAATGCGCAGTACATTGGTTAAAAAAGTATTAGTGTGTCTTTTCTACATTATTTATTTTTCGCCCTACAAATTTTGCAGATGCAATCCACTATCCTCCAATTTCCAACCCTTACTGACCTGGCACTTTATGCCCGGGAAGTCGCCGGTAAAGGCTTCCAGATTAACACACAGAACCTGACATTGAAATCGAAACTCTCTGATGAAGAGATCATATTGGCCCGGCAGCAGTTTCGTGCACAAATGATAGAAAAGCCTCAGTACAACTGAGAGAATAGTACCGCCGCGCAAAAAGAAACTACAACACCACTTTGGCAGCAAAATTCAAACAGGCCATTTGAATGTCTTTCTCTGTCAGTTCACAGATCAGGAGATTTTTCTTTGCCAGCACAACAACATTCAGTGCATGCACGCTTACTTTAAACCGCCACAGAGAAAAGATCGAATTGAATTGTAAGGTGGTTTTTAGCATATTGGGTGGTTTTTTAAGGTATAGATTTAAAGTAATATCTTTTTTCCGTATTGTCTCGCTTGCTGCTTCCTATTTCCGTAGTTGACAGATTTTTTTGATTCAAGTCAATATAAATATGGAATAGTATAAATATAATTTGGAGATAATGTTGGGCGAATAGCAGGTATTTGGAAATGGATAGCTTTTATGCTTTTTGCAATAGAAAAAAGCCAGTAGGGTTCATTGGCTAATTTTGTGTTTATGTAGTTTGTCATGTCTTCAATTTTGCGCTCGGTATTCATGCTGAAAATATCGAAAACAGTGACGGTGGTGTTCTGCTTGACCCAACGGGTTTCAATAGTCGTGTTCCCTAAAAATGTCAAATTCCATCGCTACTGTTTTAAATGACTATAAACATCTCTAAAATGTTTCTTATCCCTTCTTACAATCTTTCCTTCTAAACTTTACCATCTTAACCTTAGCCGCCAAAAAATTTTTTTCGACAAAAAAATATATCGTAATATTGCGATAGGAAAATTATGGGAGCAACAAAAGCATATGAGTTTAGTGTAAAGGAAAACAGGTTGGCCAAATATGCAAAAGCACTGGCGCATCCGGCGCGGATCGCCATTCTGAAATTCCTGGCCAACAAAGCGGCCTGCCAGTGCGGCGACATTGTTGAAGAGATTCCACTTTCGCAAAGCACCGTTTCGCAACATTTAAAAGAACTGAAAGAAGCAGGGCTGATCAAAGGAGAGATCGATGGCGCCAAAGTGTGTTACTGCATCGATGAAAAGGAGTGGAAGGCAGCGCAGGCCTGGATCAATAACCTGTTTGATAGTTATAAGGGAGGCAGCAATTGCTGCTGACTTTTTTTTGATCGTATTCATCGTAATATTTCGATAACCTAAAAACAAATAACAATGGAAACAAGAGACAATGTAAAAGAACTGGTAAGGCAGAAATACAGCGAGATTGCCTTGCAGGACAAAGACACCAACCAAAGCTCCTGTTGTGGTGCTGGCGGGTGCTCTACCGAAGTGTATAACATAATGGCCGACGATTACACCCAGCTTGATGGGTACAATCCGGATGCTGACCTGGGTTTGGGTTGCGGTTTGCCAACACAGTTTGCCAAAATTAAAAAAGGCGATGTGGTGATTGACCTGGGCAGCGGCGCCGGTAACGATGCGTTCATTGCCAGGCATGAAACCGGCGAATCGGGTAAGGTCATTGGTATTGACTTTACACCTGCCATGATTGAAAAAGCAAGACAGAACGCAGAAGTCCGCGGCTTTAACAACGTTGAGTTCAGGCAGGGCGACATTGAAAAAATGCCGGTTACAGCCAATGCGGCTGACGTAATTGTAAGCAATTGCGTACTGAATCTTGTTCCGAACAAAGAGGCGGTTATCAACGAGATCTACAGGGTCTTGAAACCGGGTGGGCACTTCTCTATTTCCGATATTGTTTTAGAAGGCGAACTGCCAACGGAGATCAAAGAAGCTGCTGAAATGTATGCCGGTTGCGTTGCCGGTGCCATTCAAAAACAAACCTATTTACATTTGATCGAAGCAGCCGGCTTTACAAATATGACGGTGCAGAAAGACAAAGCCATCATTATCCCCGATGATATTTTAAAGCAATACCTTTCGGAAGAAAAGTTGGCAGCTTTCAAACAATCAGGAACAGGCATCAGAAGCATAACCGTGTATGCTGAGAAACCAACAGAAAGCGGCAAAACCTGCTGCGGTCCGGATTGTTGCAATTAAGCTTTACCTAAAATGACGAACACAAAATTTAGAGCCACCATCAGCAAAGCGGATCCTGGTCAGAGAGGAGCGATCATTAAATTGCTCCAGGCAGAAAGCCTGCCGGTAGAAGATTTGCCGGCTTCTTTGAATGATTTCTTCGTGGCAAAAGATGCCGGAAATGTCATTGGGGCGATTGGCTTAGAGCGTTATGGTGATGGTGGCCTTTTGCGTTCCCTGGTTGTTGACAAAGCGTATCGAAATAAAAATATTGCTTCCTTACTGGTGCAGGCATTGGAAAAAAGCGCAGCAGCCATGGGAATTACCTCCATGTATCTTCTTACTGAAACAGCATCACAATACTTTACCAATAAAGGCTATCAAACATGCAGCAGAGACGAAGTGCCGGCTGAGCTGAAAGCATCTTCTGAATTCAGTCATGTTTGTCCGGCTAGCGCTATTGTGATGAAAAAGCAACTCAACTGATCCAATGAAAAAAATATTAGTACTCTGCACAGGTAACAGTTGCAGAAGCCAGATAGCGGAAGGTTACCTAAAACAGTTTGCTGCAGGGAAAGCTGATGTTTACAGTGCTGGTGTGGAAACACATGGCGTCAACCCGAAAGCTATCCAGGTGATGCAGGAAGACGGTATCGACATTTCGCAGCACACCTCAAACAATGTAATCGAGTACAGGGACATTGATTTTGATTTTGTAATAACAGTTTGCGACAATGCAAAAGAACGTTGTCCTTATTTTCCTTCCCGTGCTAAATTGTTTCATTACAATTTTCCCGACCCGGCAAAAGCAACGGGCACACAAGAACAGGTCATGCAGCAGTTCAGGGAAGTAAGGGACATGATAAAGCGTTACAGCCAGGAATTTGTAGCCGATAATCTCTAGGATTGCTTCGCTATGTCCACTGGTTCACATAAACCTTTAGACAGTATTTTTAGGAAGTATCATTTGGTTATTTAAAGCCGCTCGTTGGTGAATTCGTTGCCGGACAAAGAAATTGTAAAGCGAGAAAAGCGCTTGTCAGAACTTGCCAGGCTTTTCTTCAAACTGGGTGTGATTGGCTTTGGCGGCCCGGCCGTGCACATTGCCCTGATGGAAGAAGAGGTGGTGCGCAAAAGAAGCTGGATAAGTCCGCAACATTTTCTTGACCTGGTAGGTGCCACCAACCTGATTCCCGGTCCTAATTCTACCGAACTGACCATGCACATTGGCCAGGAAAGGGCAGGTTGGAAAGGACTGGTGATAGCCGGTGCTTGTTTTATTTTACCGGCTGTTTTCATTACGGCAATTTTCGCCCATCTCTACCAACAATACGGGCAATTGCCGCAGGTACAGCCATTCCTCTACGGTATCAAGCCGGCTATTATTGCGGTTGTGGCTTCGCTCATGTTTACCTTGGGTAAAAAAGCAGTGAACACAAGCATTTTAGGTGTGGTTGGCGCCCTGGCTGCCGTTGCCGTATTGGCCGGGTTGAATGAAATCTTTGTGCTCTTTGCCGGCGGTTTGTTAGGCATTTTTATTTACCTGGTAAAAAACAGCCGTAAAACGACAAACGGATTTTTTCCTTTTGTGCTCCTGCAAATGGCTGATCCAACCTCCTCGGTCCCAAGCTTTAAAATCTTCTTTACTTTTCTCAAGATCGGATCCATTCTTTATGGAAGCGGTTATGTTTTGTTTGCGTTTCTTGACGCCGAACTGGTAAACAAAGGGTTGCTCAGTAAGCAGCAGTTGGTCGATGCCATTGCCGTGGGACAGTTCACACCCGGGCCGGTATTTTCATCGGCAACCTTTATCGGTTGGCAAATGGGTGGCGCTTGGGGTGCTGTTGCTGCCACTATCGGGATCTTTCTTCCATCATTCCTGTTGGTTGCCTTGCTTAATCCCCTCATTCCGCGTTTGCGGCGATCAGGGATCATGAGTGCCTTCCTGGATACGGTGAACGTGGTGTCGGTGGCTATTATACTATCTGTCCTCCTTGAAATGAGCAGGCTAACCCTCCTTGATTGGCGAACTATCGTCATTGCTCTCCTTAGCTTAATCGTTAGTTTTTCGTTCAAAAAACTAAATACAGCCTTTGTTATTTTGGGAGGAGCTGTGTTAGGCTATTTGCTCAGTTTTGTGAGTGCTTGACTGATTCCTGCATTATTTATTTCGACGCTTGGAGAGGATAGAGGAACCAAAATTGAATTTGAATACAATTGGGCAAAAAAAAGCCCCGGACTTTCGTCCAGAGCCTTTAAAGCGTACCGAGGAGCAGACTTGAACTGCCGACCTTCGGGTTATGAATCCGATGCTCTAACCAGCTGAGCTACCTCGGCGAGGGGTGCAAAAATAAGGGTTCAGCCGATTCTATAAAAGGAAAATTTTTCTTAAAGAAAAAAAGCGGCTGCAGTAGCCGCTTTTTCCTGTATCGTTCTCTTTCTTAACCGTTTTTCACGCCGCTGCCACCTTCAAACGATGTGTTCGAAATGTTGCCGGTATTCCCGCTGCCATCCGCCACGCTTTGGCTTTCGGTACGCACAATATTGGGGTCATTGCGTTCGCTGCTGCCACTGCTTTTTGTATGGTAGTTGGAAGAAGAGGCATGCTTGGTCTCGATGTATTCTTTAAAATTCATGATATCCTGGCGCACCATTTTTTCCAGTACAGGATTTACTCTTTTTGCGATGCCGGCGCCCAACTCACCGGCCGGTGCCCGGTAGGAGATAACAACATCCAGTTCCGTTCCTTCGCCGCCCAACGCGTCGCGGAAAGTCACTTTACCCGCATTGTTAACCATTGAATCCGGTACCGATTGCCAGCCGATAAATTCATTTTCCTGCTCTTTTACGATCTCGGCATTCCATTTTACTTTCCCTATGCCACCGGGAATCTCGGCTTCCCAATGCGAATGCCGGGCATCGATCTCCGTAACATTGGCAAGGTGCTTCATGAAAAGGGGAAGATTTTCCAGCTTACGCCAAAACGCATATACTTCCTGGCGGGGTTTGTTCACAATTAAACCTGTGCGGATGTTGATCGATGAGGTATGACTGGCGCCTTTTGTCTTGCCCAAGGTTTCATACATGGGACAGTGACCGGAAACGCCGCGGTACAGCAATACGCCACCCAAAACCGTCCGGATCAAACCCTTCAACGGGTGACTGGTAAGATTGTGCAGACCGGAGGAAAGCAAAAAGGCGCCTGCGCCAACGCTTATCATCCGTTCGGTTTGACCCACATTCAGCAGGCCGCCGTTTATTTCAGGCTGAAATTCATTTTCTGATTGCCAGTTGTTGTTTTCAGTATTCGCCATAAACTAATTTTTATGAATAAAAAATCTTCCTAACAGTTTTGCAATTATTATGCCCTTGGAAAGAAGCACCAAAAAGCCCCGGCGATCGACCAGGGCTTTTCCAAAATTGTAAAGGCAACATTCCTCGTCCGCCTTTATAAGAACGATATCTTTTGCTTAGGCAAGGCTTTTTTCATGCAGGGATTCAACAACCGCTGTTCGTCCAGGATAAACTTCCAATGCTTTCTCCAGGCAATTCATGGCTTCGTCCAAGTCTTTGCTGTTGAGCACATAGGCAAGGCGAACTTCGTTCTTCCCTAATCCCGGAGTGCCGTAAAAGCCCGTAGCAGGCGCCAGCATCAGGGTTTTGTTGTTGTGCGAAAACGATTCCAGTAACCACTGGCAAAAGGTGTCGCAATCATCGATGGGCAGGCGGGCAATGGCGTAAAAGGCACCGCCGGGGTTCGGACAAAAGACACCGGGCATCTTATTCAAACGGCCAACCACCAGGTTGCGACGCTCCAGGTATTCGCTTTTGGGCTTGTCGAAATAAGAAGCTGGAAGATCAACCGCCGCTTCACCCAAAATCTGTGCAAGACCGGGAGGGCTTAGTCTTGCCTGGGCAAATTTCATGGCCGTATCATAGACAGCTTTGTTTTTGGTTACGAAGGCACCCAGCCGGGCACCGCAAGCGCTGTACCGTTTGCTCACCGTATCCATTACCACCACATGCTCATCCATACCCTGCAGGTGAAGGGCACTGGTGTATTCACCGGAATAGCTGAACTCCCTGTAGGCTTCATCGGAAAAAAGAAAAAGATCATGTTGCAGGCAGATGGATTTCAGGTCCTCCATTTCCTGGCGGCTGTACAGGTAGCCGGTTGGGTTATTGGGACTGCACACAACAATGGCTTTTGTTTTCGGCGTGATCACCTTTTCAAAATCCTTTATCGGCGGCAGCGCAAAACCGTTCTCTATGTGCGATGTGATGGGAACAACCGTTACGCCTGCCTGTACGGCAAAGCCGTTGTAGTTGGCATAATACGGTTCGGGAATGATCACTTCATCGCCGGGATTGAGGCAGGAAAAAAAGCCAAACATAATGGCTTCCGATCCGCCTGTTGTCACCAGGATCTGGTCATAGGCCACATCAATGTCAACAGACTTATAATAGTCCACCAGCTTGCGGCGGTAACTTTCGTTGCCGGCACTGTGACTGTATTCCAACACTGTTATATCGGCATTGCGAACGGCATCGAGTATCGAAGGCGGGGTTTCAATATCGGGCTGACCAATGTTGAGGTGATAGACATGAATGCCTTTTTTCTTTGCAGCTTCTGCGTAAGGCACCAATTTTCTGATGGGAGAGGGTGGCATTTGCTGCCCGCGATTACTGATCTGTAGCATGCGTCAAAATTAGGGAGGAATTGGCAGACGGTTTCCGATAGGTGAATCAACTGCAACAAACCTAACAGGTCTTTGAGACCTGTTAGGTTTGTTGCGGAATTAGGTTAGATGAGGTATTTTTTAAGCTTTGCCGTTCCTTTTATACCAGGAAATCTTTCAACAGGTAAACATTTTCCCGCCCGGTTACCAGCAGGTCTTTTTTCGCCTCGCCGCCAAAGCAATGGTTGGCAGGAACGGTTGGAAAAGAAAGCAGCGCCTGCCGTTTGCCATCGCTATCCAGGATAAGAATGCCGTCTTTGTTGCTCAGGTAAACATTGCCGACCCCATCGCATTTGATGCCATCACTGTTTTCTTCGGCCAAAATCGATTCGAACCGGAGGCTTTGCAGGTCATAGACCGAAATAAATTTTTCGAAAGCTTTATTGGAGCAGATGTAAAGCTTTTTTTTATCAGGCGTGATACAAACACCATTTGGGTATTGATACTTGTCGCAAATGAGTTGCATCTTTCCCTGATCATAACAATAAACACCGCCAAGGGGTTGAAAGTTTTCCGGCGCCAGTTTGCCGTCTTTTAAACCGTAAGGCGGATCGGAAAAAAATATACGACCACTGTCATCTGCAATGATATCATTCGGACTGTTGAGAGGTTTGTCCTCAAACGTTGTGAGAAAAGGTTTCAATTCATTTTCCTCCCACCTGGCTACCATATGGCTGCCGTGGCGGCAAACAAGTAAAATATCGCCTAGATAAGCCAAGCCGTTTGACCCAACCTGGTCGGGTTTTAAATCCGGATCGCCGGGATTGTCGGTGCCGCTGTTCGCAATATAAACTTCTTTGTTACTGCCGGGGACAAGCTTGTAAACCGTATTAGCTGTAATGTCACTAAAAAGATAAAAGCCTTCCTCATTCCAGACAGGGCCTTCCGTAAACTGGCAGTCGTTTGCCACTGTCTCTATCGAAAAATCTGTTCGTATGTATTGCGTGATCTTTTCGTCAAAAATCCGGAGCGAAGGATGTGTGGTCATGGTTGTATTTCTTGGTTTGTAAAGCTAAGGCATCAGCCACGTTATAGACGAAAACAGGAATTCCACAGAAAAGACATTACAAAAGTGACTGCAGCTTTTTCATTACTTTTTCCAAGTTGATGCCTTTTTTCAACACCGGTGCAAACAGGTCGCCTTCAGACTTTACCCGTTCCAGAATATTCGTGGCGTTCCAGGTGGTTGGTGTCAGTCCTTTCTTTACTTCGCTCCAGTCCAAAGGCGTAGACACAGGCATGCCGGGTTTGGGTCGAAGCGAATACGGCGCGGCGGCCGTTTGGGTTTCTTTGTTCTGTAAGAAATCGAGGTAAATCTTTCCTTTTCGTTTTGACGGTGTTCGCTCCATGCTGGTCAGATCTGGGAGCTCGCTATTGACTAGCGTTACAACGCTTTCAGCAAGGCTTTTTGATACTTCAAAGCCATAGTTTGCACCCAGTGGAATGTAAATATGAATGCCGGTAGAACCGGATGTTTTGACGCAGGAAGTGGCGCCGATGCTTTCCAAAATTTTTTGCACCGTGTTCGCCACCAACACTACTTCATCGAACGTATTGGTTTTATCCGGGTCCAGGTCTATCAGGCACCAGTCCGGCTTCAGGTAATCTTTTGTCCGGGCATGCCAGGGATTGATCTCGATACAACCCAGGTTAGCCATGTAAAGTAATGTGGCTTCGTTTTTACACACCAGGTATTCAACGGTTTTTCCCGTGGACTCGCTAAACTCTTCAAAGGTTTCGATCCAGTCGGGAGCTTTGCCCTTCATATCTTTTTGGAAAAAGTTGGCTGCGGCAATGCCATTGGGATGCCGGTTGAGCGAATGGGGCCGATCGAGTAAATACGGCAGCATGTAAGGAGCGATCTGGTGATAATAATTGACCATGTCGCCTTTGCGAAAACCTTCTTTTGGCCAGTACAGTTTTTGCGGATTGGTGATGGTGAGGCTCTGCTTGCCAACCACTACTTCCTGGTCTTCGGCAAGATCCGGGTTGACGAGCAAAGAGGAAACAGTTTTCCCTTTTATGGATTGCTTTTTCGCGGCAGCGCCCTTTTTTGCCGCAGGGCTTTTTGCCGGTGCAGCCGCTTTTTTTTGTGTTGCCATTTTTGTTGCTTTTTCAAGGTGCACATCGCCTGCTTTTTTATCTTCCCGCAAACCCATAAAGATGGCGTGCCTGGCAATCTTGTCCGAGGTCCATTCCGTGAACTTGATCTCGCAAACAAGCTGCGGTTTTACCCAAGTCGCGGGCATATTGGTTTTTGGCGTTTTGGAAAACGGCGATTTTGCTATTGCCAGCGGTTGCAGTTTGTTATAGATCTGCTCCAGCGTTTTCGTGGTAAAGCCGCTGCCTGTATGGCCCACGTACACAAGCTTATCGCCTTCGTAAACACCCAGCAGGAGTGAGCCAAAAAACTTGCGTGTCTTCCGCGGTTCGGTATAGCCGGCAATCACCACTTCCTGGCGCATGGCCACTTTGATCTTTGCCCAATCTGCTGTTCGGGTACCTACTGTGTAAAAGCTGTTAGCACGTTTGGCCATTATGCCCTCCAGGCCTTGCTTTACGGCCGCTTTAAAAAACGGGATGCCTTTGCCTTCTACATGATCGCTGTAGCGAAGGTGTTCCTGGTTAGGTGGAATTAGCTGCTGCAATATCTCTTTTCGTTTTATCAGGGGTAACTTGGAAAGGTCAGCACCGTTGAGCCATACCACGTCGAAAATGAAGTATTGCAACTGCACCGGAGTGTTTTGCCAGTTTTGCAAGGCCTGGAAGTTAGCCAAGCCGTTTTCATCCACAGCCACGATCTCGCCATCAAAAACAGCTTGTATATTCAGGTCTTTCAAGGCCTGCGCCACCGGTGCATATTTTTGCGTAAACGATTTCAGGTTGCGGGAAACCAGTTCCACCGAATCGCCATTGCAATAAGCCACCGCCCGGTAGCCATCCCATTTAATTTCAAAAATCCAGTCCTTGCTGTCAAATGGTTCATCAATCAGCGTTGCCAACATGGGTGTGAATTTGCCGGGCATAGTTGCCGGTTTGTCACTGGCTGAAAGTGGCGCGGCGGAGGCTTTTCCTTTCGCCTTGCTTTGTTTTTTAGCTGGCTTTTTTTCTGCTGCTTTTTTTGGAGTGGATGAATTTTTCGCCGTTGCTTTTTCCTTTGTGGAGTGCCGTACGATTGTACCATGTTGCAGGGCAACTTCCTGCAAGGTCCTTTCTGATTTTACCGACGTGTCTTCTGCTGTAATGTCTTCATCACTACTTTGGTCATCTTTTTTCTTCAGCAGCATCCAGGCATTTTCGCCGCGGCCTTTCATTTTTACCAAGGTAAATTCTCCCTTCAGCTTTTGCCCGTACAATACAATTCCCACCTTGCCACTTTCCAGTTGCCGAAGCAATTCTTCTTCCTGCTCACTTCGTTTTTTCCCAACAGGGTTTGCCAGCTCATAGGTGCCTTCATCCCAAACGATCACCGTGCCGGCGCCGTATTCGCCTTCGGGTATCACGCCTTCAAAATTTCGGTAGCTAAAAGGATGATCTTCCACCATCATGGCCAGTCGCTTGTCGGCCGGACGCAGCGAGGGGCCTTTGGGTACCGCCCAGCTTTTTAAAACGCCATCCATCTCCAGCCTGAAATCATAATGCAGGTTGGAGGCATCGTGCTTTTGCACCACAAAGCGAAGGCTTCCTTTTGAGTGTCCTTCCTTGCCTTTTGGCTCTGCCGTTTTCGTAAAGTTTCGTTTTTGATTGTACTGCGTCAGGCTCATAGGCAAGGGGCTAAAAATCTAATGCCATTTTATACTTGTGTGGCATGGATTTGCTGCACAGTTTTAAAAAATTTTTATGCAGGATAAAAGAAAGGAAACAGATCGTTCCACTACTCAACCGGGGGCAATGGACTCGTACAATAACCGCGAAGACAACCGGCCGGGTAGGGTAGAAGAAACAAGGGAAAGTGAACAGGAGGAGGCAAAAATTGACGAGATAAATAAACATCCCAATCATAACACAAAACCCGAAGAGGAATAAAGGGTAAGCGTGGAAACAACCGTTGCACTTCCACGTAAATAAATGCTAAGAGTAAAAAGCAAAATGCTTAAGCCCTTTTCTTTTTGCCGTTGAGACTTTTTTTGAGGATCTCCATCAGGTCTCTTACTTCTGCAGGAAGCTTGCGGGGTTCGGCGATGCGTACATTTTTACCAGCTGCTTTTGCTTTGATCACTTTGCGGAGCTCAGCAAGATAAGTGTCTTTAAATGCAGCAGGGTCAAAGGTATCGGTCAATTGGTTGATCAGCTTTGTGGCCAGTTGAATTTCTTTGGGTGTAATGCGTTCGGCTTTTGTTTTTACGTCCGGCACTTCTTTTACCGCATCGTGGTAGCGGAGTTGGTTCAGGAGCAAAACACCTTCGTAATTTTTCAGCAGGCAAATGTGGGCACGGTTGCGCAGCATAAATTCGGCTACTCCCACTGTCTTTGTTTCGTCCAGTGCCTTCAGTAATAATTTGTAAGATTTTTCCGAGCCCTTATCGGGAACAATGTAGTAAGGCTTCTCGTAATAAACCGGGTCGATCTCTTCTTCTTTTACAAACTGGATAATGTCGATGGACTTGTTGATCTGCGGTCTTGCTTTTTCAAAATCCTCGTCGGTCACCACCACGTATTTGCCCTTTGCATATTGAAAGCCTTTGACAATGTCCTTGTACGCAACTTCTTCCCCGGTCTTCGAATCAATGCGGGCATATTTGATGGGCGCCAGTTCGTCTTTCGACAACATATCGAAATCAATCGTATCCTCCTGCACGGCACTCTGCAGCTTTACCGGGATGTTGACAAGACCAAACGAGATGGCGCCCGACCAGATAGACCTGTTTCCTTTCATTTACTATAGGTTTACGAAGCGGGATAATACGTATTGCCGTGACGGTAAGTATTCTGGCGAAACCAGGCGGTGATAGTGTGCCATGCACTTTGCCACCAGGAAGCATGTTCCATTGTTCGCGTTTGGTAATAATCGGCCTTTTGAATTTTTACTTTCACCAGGGTAAGACTGTCATTTACCGAATGCATGATTTCTTCGGGCAGGTCAGTAAGGTTGTTCATTTCTTCAGGATCTGTTACCATAAAACCTTGGCCGGTCACCTGCAAAAAATAGCCGGTTCCCTTGCGGTAATAATCCAGTTTTACAGGGAACTCCTTTTCAAATTCGCTAAGGTTCTGAATTGGTTTGGGAACTGTCAGCCAAACAAATCCAAATTCATCTACTTTAACGGTAGATACAATTGACGTAGGTAGTTTTAGTACGGATTCACTTAAGTTGTAAAAAATCGCACTTCCTATCTCCTCAATCCGTTGCTGCAGAAAACTGAGTTGATGATTTGCGTCCATAATAGGTTGTTTTAAGTCAGTAATCAAAGTGTACGTACGGTAGTAAACCAAATAGAATACCACAAAAATTCACCATTGACGGGCTTATTGCCGTGCCTGCCTTTGTGTACAAAAATCTACAAACAATCTGCTCCTTTTTTGAACAAACCTGCTTTTAGTGGCATACAAATTTTAGTGAGGATAATGAAATCATTTCTTAACCACAAACCAATCAATTATGGCAAGGAATACAGCAACAAAAACGGCTTCAAAACGCAGCGGATCGGCTACCAAATCAGCGTCCCGGTCAACAACCACCACGGCGCAAAAGCGTTCGGCAGGCAGTACGCAGAAAACAGATGAAACGATGTTGAAGGAATTGTTCCTTGATGAGCTGAAAGACATTTATTGGGCGGAAAAACACCTGACCAAAGCCTTGCCGAAAATGCGCAAGGCGGCTACATCAGGTGAGTTGGCCAATGCATTTGAAAATCACCTTGCCGAAACAGAAGGCCAGATTCAGCGCATTGAGCAGGTTTTTGAAATGCTGGACATGTCGCCAAAGGCAAAAAAATGCGAAGCCATGGAAGGCCTGGTAAAAGAAGCACAAGGGCTGATGGACGAATTGCCCAAAGGCACCATGGTAAGAGATGCCGGGTTGATCATAGCCGCGCAAAAAGTGGAGCATTACGAAATTGCCGCTTACGGCAGCCTGGTTCAACTTGCAAAGACCATGGGGCAATCCGAAATAGCCAGCGTACTGGCGCAAACACTGGAAGAAGAAAAAAATACCGACCAGTTGCTGACGCAGCTGGCAGAAAGTGGTATCAACATAAGCGCGGGGCAGGAGCCAGCCTAAAAGAAACGGATCGTTTTCGCTTCGTTCTACGCAAAGAAAAAGAGCCAGGCCGTTTTGGTCTGGCTTTTTCTTTATATATAAGCAAAAGGAAACGGGGCGAATAGCAACGCGTCAATTTCCGGTACCTGCTTTTTGAGATAAGAATGATTTGGTTTGATCAACAGAAAAGCAAGCAAAAGGCAAACAATGGAAAAACTCGCAACGCTATCACACAAAGAGATCCTGAAACTGGACAAGGATTACAGCAAGGCAGCCAAAGCCGCCGATCTTATTTATGTAAGTGACAAATCTCCCGGCTATACACGACAGAAGAAAGGAAGTGGGTTTGCTTATTACGACGGCGAAAACGTGGTAACCGATGAAGAAATACTGGAAAGAATTAAAAAGCTGGCTATTCCACCGGCATGGAAAGAAGTTTGGATCTGCAAAAAGGCGAACGGGCACATACAAGCCACAGGGCAGGATGTGAAAGGCCGCAAGCAATACCGTTATCACCCACAATGGGGTGCCTTGCGCAACGAGACCAAATTTCACCGCTTATATGAATTTGGGAAAGTGCTTCCGTCCATTCGCCTGAAGGTGGAAGAGGACCTGGGTAAAAAAGAACTGTCGGAAGAAAAAGTGCTGGCAACGGTTGTCAGCATCATGGAGCGGACCTTTATCCGGGTTGGCAGCGATGATTATGAAAAGCTTTACGGCTCTTATGGACTAACTACCTTAAAAGATAAGCACGTGGATGTAAAAGGAAACACGGTTCGTTTTTCCTTTAAAGGCAAGAAAGGTATTTACCATGACATAACCCTTCGAAACCGAAAGTTGGCGAGGCTGGTGCAGATGTGCCGCGATATTCCCGGCAAAGAGCTGTTCCAGTATTTTGATGGCAGCGGGGACCGGCGATCCATTGATTCGGGTATGGTTAACCGGTATATCAAGGAAGCCAGCGGTGGCGATTTTACTGCTAAGGATTTTCGCACCTGGGCGGGCACGCTGCACATTTTACAATCGTTTTGCGGACAGGAAACACCGGAAGCTGCGGCCGATTGCAAACGCAATGTTTTGGCGGCACTGGATGAAGTGAGTCATAAACTGGGCAACACCCGCACCGTATGCAAAAAATATTATGTACACCCCGGCATCATCCGGCTGTACGAAGAACAGGCACTTGACAAATACCTGAAGGAACTCGATGCCATTGAAAAAGATGATAACCTCAGCGGGCTGACATCGGAAGAAAGAGTGCTGATGAAAATATTAAAGGAGCTGCATTAAAGCGCAGCTCCTTGTTGAAGATGTTACAATAGCAAGACTTTACTCAGGAGCTACGTTTGCTGGCTCCTGCTTTTTTAGTTGCGGAGCGTTTGGTGCTGCTCTTTTTTGCCGTCGCCCGTTTGGTACTTCCTTTTTTTGCGGTTGCCTGTTTTGCACCGGCTCGTTTTGTGCTGGATTTTTTCGCGGCTGTTTTTGAACCTGCTCTTTTTGTACTGCTCTTTTTTGCTGCGCTACGGCTTGTCGTCGATTTTTTTGCTGCCGTTTTTTTCGTCGCCGTCTTCTTCGCAGCTGATTTTTTGGTAGCCGATTTTTTTGCCGGAACCTTGGCGCCTTTTTCACGGGCTTCGGAAAGACCAATGGCGATGGCCTGTTTGCGGGATGTTACTTTTTTACCGCTGCGACCACTTTTCAACGTGCCTTCTTTGCGTTCGTGCATAGCGGCTTTTACTTTTTCGCCGGCCGCTTTTGAATACTTTGCCATAAAAAATTATTTGGGTGAGTAATACAATACCGCTGAAAGTTTTGTACCAATTTGTATAAAAAACAATTACAATACTAACAACTTCTCCTCTTTTGTACATAAGCGCAAACAATCATTTCAATATCCCAATAGCCAATATCCGAATAGCCACCTCTACCGGGTACGGTTTTTTTCTTCTTTTTGAAAAATCTGAAGTATGGAAAAAATGGCCGGTATTTTAAATGACCTTATCCGCATCAACCACGACAGGGTAGTGGGCTATGAAAAAGCGATTGAAGAATTAAAACCCGAAGATGCAGATCTTAAAGCATTGTTTCAGCGTTATGTAAACGAAAGCCGCCAGTATGCGCAGGAACTGACGCAGGAAGTAACACGACTTGGCGGCAACCCGGCAGATGGCACCACCAATTCCGGGAAGATCTACCGTGTATGGATGGACCTGAAGTCGGCAATTAGCGGCAAAGACCGTAAAACCATTTTAGACAATTGCGAGTTTGGTGAAGATGCCGCACAAAAAGCATATGATCTTGCCCTGAATTCCGATGTAGAGATTGAGCCTTCGCTACGTGACCTGATCGTACGGCAGAAAGCAGTTTTGAGAACTGGCCATGATGAGGTAAAGCGCTTGCGTGACATGCAGGCCGCTAACAAATAACAAGGCATCAGATGCAGGGCTGATGGTCTCGTTGGGGAAATCTGTACGCAATTAAGTTGTACAGGCAGCGATAGCTTGTTTAAAAAATACTGGCAGGCTATTTTCTGTAAAGAGGAAATCTGATCCGAACGGCTGCGAAAAGCAGCTATACCCACCCACCAAATTTTTAAACCCGACGCGAAACATTACGATGCTGACGATCAAAAGCCCCCATACGAATGCCTGTTTCAATGCATGGATCAAATGCGAAAACCTGTTGATTGAATTGCAGGAAGTTCAAAAATTTATTTCCAAAAAGGTTATCAACGTTATTGATGAATGTGCACACATCTGCCTGGGCACGTTTCATGCGCTAAAAACCGGCTCGGTAAACAGCGCCAACATGGCCTTATTGTGTGTAGGGATTTGTGAAGAGTGTGCCGAGATCTGCGAAGATCATAACGGAACCGCCTTTCAAGAATGTGCCCGTATCTGCCGGGAGTGTGCCAACCGCCTGAGTGACCTTTCACTGGCCTAGGCCCTGTTGCAGATTTCCTTTCTGTAAGTTTTTGTAGAGAAACGTCCTGGTCATACAGGACGTTTCTCATTTAGGCCAGTGCATTTCTTTGGTTGCGATCAACAACAAGGATTTCGTAGCCTTTGCCTGCAAATTGTCCGTTTTACAAAACTCCCTTACTTTGGTGTATCCTTTTGGCGAACTACACAAATTTCGGATTGATGAAGGTTGTTAAAAAAGCATGGAAGATCCTGTACCAGGCCGGCGATAGCTTTGCGGAAGATGGTTGTATGAAATTTGCGGCTTCGTTGAGCTATTACGCCATCTTTGCCCTGGCTCCTTTGCTCATGATACTTATCTCGCTGGTGGGTTCCATTTTTGGCCGTGGTGCCGTGGAAGGCAGGGTATACCAGGAAATGCGCCAGCTTGTTGGCGACCAGGCAGCGCTGCAGATCCAATCCATAATCGCCAACCTACAGCAAACACAAAACACTACCATCGGAACCATCATTGGCGCCCTGGTTTTGTTTATTGCCGCCACCGGTATCTTTACCGAGATACAGGGCTCCATCAATTTTATCTGGTCGGTAAGGGCAAAACCCAAAAAAAGCTGGCTTAAATACATTATCAACCGGCTGCTTTCCTTCGTGCTGGTTTTGGTATTGAGCTTTTTGCTGCTGCTCTCGCAAATTGCCAGTGCGCTGTTATCCATACTGGGTCACAAGCTGGTTGAGTTCTTTCCCAATTACACGGTCTATCTTATCAACACCATTAACCTGATCGTAATGCTGGGCTCCATTACAGGCTTGTTTATCGTTATTTACAAAGTATTGCCTGATGCCATTATTTCCTGGCGGGATGCCCTGGTGGGTGCTGTTTTCACGATGATCCTGTTTATGGGTGGCCGTTACCTCATCAGCTTTTACATGGGACGTTCTAATCTTGATGTTACCTACGGCACAGCGGCGTCGATCATTATCTTGCTTACCTGGGTTTATTATTCGTCTATCATACTTTATTTCGGGGCCGAGTTTACCAAAGCATTTGCGCTGGAAAGCGGGCATGGCATCCGTACAAAATCAACGGCTGTTTTTATTGTAAAGCGGGAAGAAAAAGAAATTCCGCAATCACGGATCTCTTTGTAGGCAAGCCGCTTCTACTTATTGCCGGGTTTGATGGGTAGAAAATGGCATAAAATTTTAGCCTTATATGTTGGCCAAAAAATCAACCTATGGCTAACTTCCGACATCCCAATTTTATCCTTGGTGCGTTTGCCATAATACTAGGAGCCGTTGCGCTGGGGTTGCGTGCCATTTACAGCAACGAGACCGCAGCCGTTTTGATGATCGTAGCCTTTGGCCTTGGCGTCATCCACTGGATCTGGAGCATCGTTGATGTAGCCAACACCGATTCGCTTTTGGGCAGCCAAAAGAAGTTCTGGTTGATTGGTGTGATCGCGATTCCTATCGGCGGCATGATCTATTACCTCCTTCACAGCAAGCGCAATACAATCGTTGATTAGCGGTTGGGTGCAATAGCCGGGAAACTGATCGTAAACGTAGTGCCCTGCATCAGTACCGAACTGACATCAATGTTGGCCCGGTGCGACTGCAGGATGTTCAGCGTAGCCGCCAGTCCTAATCCCATCCCGTTTCGTTTCGACGTGAAATAAGGTTCAAACAGCCGGGAGATATTTTCCTCCGGAATCCCGCAGCCGTTGTCGCGGATGGTGACCACATGCTCATCTTTTGCCGAATCGATGGTGATGGAAAGAATGCCTTTGTCGGGCTCCATGGCTTCCACGGCATTGATAATGATATTCAGAAAAGCGATGCGCAGCTTTTCCTTGTTGGCCATGATATCGCAGGGATGGTTCACATACCGGACCTGCATGTTGATCTTTTGCAGGGTAATGCGGTCAAGCGCTTCTGCAATGGCTTCATCCATGATGGACTGTATGGTATGCTGCTCAAACGTTAACTCGGTAGGCCGTGCCGTATCCAAAAGCTCCGTAATGATATCGCCGATGCGCTTACTGTTTCGCTGGATGATATCAAGGAAAAGTCCGTTCTCGTCGGTATCGGTGCTTTCGGTATGCGTTAATTGCTCCACCGACATGTTGATGTTGTTCAGTGGGTTGCGCACTTCGTGGGCCAGCGTACGTACCAGGCGACCGGTTGCGCCCAGCTTTTCCACCATCAGGTTTGCTTTTTCTGCCCGGCGCAGGTTGGTAATGTCGTGAATTAATCCTTGGTACTGGTTTTCTTGGTCAACCGTTGCCGTTACCGAAACAATACAGAACTTGCGTTCGTTTTCTTTTGTCTGGATTTCCACTTCCATGTCTGCCACCTGGCCTGCATTCTCCATACTCGAACGAAGCATAGCGGTATCGTTGGGATCTGAGATCAGGTCATATAGCGAGAGGGCTGTCAGTTCTTCTTTTGTATAACCAAGCAGGGTAGAAGTGGCCGGGTTGCAATCAAGCACCTGCAGCGATTTATCAGAGATAAACACTGCGTCTTTCGACAGCTCAAAAATGCTCCGGTACTTTAGTTCGTTTGCCCGTAGGGCCTTAAGATAAGACGTCCGTTCCAGCGAATAACGGATACAGCGTTCCAGCTTTTCCGTGGTCAGTTCGGTTTTGATCAGGTAGTCTGTGGCACCCATTTGCATGGCTTCCACATCCACTGTTTTGTTTCCTTTACCTGTCAGCAGCACAATAGGTTCTTCTGCACCAATGCGAACCGCTTCCCGCAAAAAGTCAAGACCGGTTTTGGCCCCCAGGCGGTAATCAACAAAATAAATATCGTAGGACTTGTTCTGTAAGAGTTGAACAGCTTCGCTAAACTTGTACGACCAGTCTATCTTTAATTTGTATTCTTCAATGCCTTTCATATAATCTGATGTAATGAAGAAATCATCTTCATCATCATCAATGATCAGGACTTTAATCACCACATCGTTCGACGCCATATTTTATACTGCTTTACCGGGTAAGGAAACTGAAAAAATGCAACCGCTTGCTTTAAATTGATTGACGGAAAGTCTGCCGTTGTTCTGTAGCGACAGCGCCGAAAGTTCGTTAAGCCGCTCCTTATTTTTTTCAAACCAGGCTGTACATGGAATTATGTTGGTGTTGAATTGAACCGTGTACGCTTCCGCTGCTTTATTCGGCGGCAATGTTTTTTCACTGCCGGTACAACTGATGTGCAGGAAGAGTGTTGGCACTTTGTCTTTTTTCTGTAGGATCATTTGCAGCAATCCCCGGAACAATTGAACAAAAGCCCCTTCCTCACCAATAGCCACCGGAAGGTCATCGCACCGCAGAACGATCTTTGCCCGTTCTTCTGGCTCGAGGTTTTGCAGCACGTTTTTCAACACCACGTTGATGTTCACTTCTTTTTTCAACGTGGTGGCCTCGGTGCTCCATTTGGTTAGCGTAATGGGTTGTACAGTGGGCATAACAAACAAGGATCGGCTTACTGGTTATTGAATTCCTGGTACTGCTTCATTTTGTTATAAAGCGTTTTCCGGTCGATGTTCAGCAGCTTGGCCGCTTTGCTTTTATTGAAATTTACTTTTTTCAATGCCTTTAAGATCATCTCATATTCCGCATCAATGCTGGCGCCTTTCAGCGAGGTTTCCGACAAGCCGCGCTGTGGCTCCTCTTCTTCCGCCGCAACCGGCATTGGCTGGTTTTGTGCAGGCATAAAGGAGTTGGTGACCGGCTCCGGCTGCACTTGCTTGTCAAACTGCAGCTTGTTGAAGTTTGAAATTTCAAACGGCAGGGCACTCGGTTCAATCTCTTCGCCGTCCGAAAGGAGGGTGGCCCGCTTGATCACATTACGCAGTTCACGCAGGTTACCGTACCAAACATAGATGCTAAATATCTGCTCTACTTCAGCGCTCAGGCGCTTAACGTTTTTACCTAGTTCCCGGTTGGTTTGCTGCAGGAAATGGTTGGCAAACAGGAGTACGTCGTCCGGACGCTGACGCAGCGGCGGAATATCGATGCTGAATTCATTAAAGCGGTGGTAAAGATCCTCACGGAACTTACCCCGGCGCACGGCATCCCATAATCTTTCGTTGGAGGCAATAATGATGCGAACATCCAGCTCAATATCTTTCAAACCACCTACGCGGCGCATTTTACGTTCCTGCACCACACGTAGCAGCGAAACCTGGATGTCGTAAGAAAGGTTGGCAATCTCATCGAGGAAGATGGTGCCGCCATTGGCCATTTCAAAGCTTCCCACTTTTTGGTTCAGGGCACCGGTAAAAGAACCTTTTTCATGACCGAACAATTCACTTCCCGCCAGTTCTTTGGACAAGGCACCGCAGTCGATGGCAACAAACGGTTTTGTTTTACGCTTGCTGCGCTTGTGGATCTCCTGGGCAATGGCTTCCTTACCCGAACCGCTTTCGCCGTGGATGATCACCGTGTAGTTGGTAGGTGCCACCAGGTCGATCTGCTGCAGCAATTGCCGGAACACCGGCGTGTCGCCGAAAATATAGTCACCGGAGAAGGTGATGGCTGGGCCTTTATCTTTTGTTGTTTGCGGTTCAGTAGCGGTGCCGCTAGCTGGTTTTGCCGGTTCAGAAGCCGCCGCTCTTTCCTGCCGTACCGGTTCGCGGTTTTCGGCTGGTGTTTCCAGGGCCTTTTTAATGGTGACGAGAATTTCGTCGGGGAAAAGTGGCTTGGTGATATAATCAAATGCACCCATCTTCATTACTTCCACAGCAATTTTGATATCGCTGTAGCCGGTCATAATAATCACCGGAACATGCAGGTAGCGTTCTTTTATTTTTCCCAGCAGGGTATTGCCTTCCATGTCCTCCAGGCGAAAATCACACATGACCAGGTCGGGCTGCGTTTCTTCTAGTGATTCCAGCGCTTTTTTGCCACTGTATGCCTCCAGCACCTCATAACCGTGGCGGGTCAAAAAGCGTTTTAAGAGCATACATATATCCCGGTCGTCGTCAACAATTAAGATGGTTTGCATGTGTAAATGGTGTATTTGATTTGAGTGTGAAAATAGCTAATTCTACAGTTCGTTAAACAGGAATGAAATTCAACAACCGCTACAAATTTTTGCGGTTGCTGGTTGTAAATTTTTTGTTGTTATCAAGCCCAAAGACCGCGAACATGTGATACCGGGATTTGCAATTGCTCCCTGTATTTGGCAACCGTGCGACGGGCAACGGAAAAGCCTTTTTGCGAGAGGATCTTTACCAGTTGCTGATCGGTGTAAGGATTGTGCTTGTCTTCGCTCTGGATCACTTCTTCAATGGCCGACTGGATAACCCGGTTGCTGATCACCTGGCCTTTTTCGTTGGCAATGCCTTCGGTAAACAGGTCCTTCAGTAAAATGAGGCCAAACGGCGTTTCCGCATACTTATTACAAGTAATTCGCGAAACAGTTGAAATATCAACCCCCACCATCTCCGCAATATTTTTCAGGATCATCGGCTTCAGCAGGTTGATGTCGCCGGTCTGGAAATATGAGTGCTGCAGGTGAACGATCGACCGCATTATTTTCAGCATGGTTGATTCGCGTTGCTGCACGGCATGGATAAACCATTGTGCCGACTGCAATTTGTTCTTGATATACTGCACGGCCGATTTATCGGTGCTGACCTTGGCGTTGTTCTCGGCCATTTCCTTCCAGCTCGAATTAATGTTCAGGCTTTCGGACCGCTGCCGGTACAACTGCACTTCAATGGAGTCGCCATTGCGGGTCACAATAAAATCGGGAAGGATGTTCTGGTTGGTATTCACACCTTCCTGCAGTTCGCAAACAGGCCGCATTTTCAGGGTCGAGATCAGGGTAAGAACAATCTTTAGTTCTTCCTCATCGATCTTCAATTGCGCCTTGATCTTGTCCATGTTGCGATGGTGCAGATCGGCAAAATGCTCTTCCAGGAGGCGAATGGCTGTTTTTACATCAGGACGCTTGGTGTTCAGCCGGTAAAGCTGTATCAGCAAGCATTCCTTGATGCTGCGGGCACCAATGCCCACCGGTTCCAGCTTCTGGATTTTTTCCAGGATAACCAACAGGTCATCGGCTTCAATCCATTTGTTCTTCTTAAACGAGATGTCCTCGGCCAGCGATTCCAGCGATTGCTCCATCAGGCCGCAATCGTTTAGCGAATCGATAATAAACTCTGCCATCTCAATTTCGGTTTCATCTGCCGATACCAGCTGGAACTGTTCCTTCAACGAATTGCGGTAATCGAAGGTGCCAACAATTGGCCGCTCCGGTAGCTTGTCGTTGTGCAGGTAAGAGCCATACTCCGCCTTGTAATCCGGGATGTCATCGTAAATGAATTCTTCCCAGTCCTGGTAATCCTGAACGGAGTCTTTGCTGAATTTGTCGACATCCGTATCAAAATCATTCTTTTGATCTTCCAACAACGGGTTGTCTTCCATTTCCTGCGAGATGCGTTGCTCCAGTTCAAGCGTGTTCAGATGAAAAAAATTGAGCAGTTGAATCTGTTGCGGCAAAATTTTCAGCCGCTGTTTTTGTGCTAAGTGCTGATTGATCATGGTGATGATTTTGGCGCACCCCACGTAAGACAACTGTGGCTCCAAACTGGACAGGTATCTTAAAAATCTTTTTTACTACTGATTATCTGCGGGTTACACATAGGTTTATTCTGCATTGGATCAATCGGATCAAAATTACCAAAGCAAACCCGGCCATTGGTGTGGAAGCATTTCTACGAAAAATTAAGCCACACGGAGTTTGCCAAAAAAAAAGCGCCTCCGGCTGGAAGCGCTTTTTCGAGTAAGAAAATGCTGTTTTATAGTGAATCGTGTTCTTTCGGTTTAAACCGATAATCGAAAAAAGAGGGGATAGGGTAAGACCTGCCTTTTGGTGTGTTGGCAGAAGGATCGGAAAACCTTCTTTCCCCGCTCGGTAATTTCGAATGCATCGGGACAGTGGGTTTGCTGGCCAGTAAAAACGCAGCGTTGGCTTTTTCAGAACCGGATACCGGTGAATAATTTGACATAGTTTAGAATTAACGCATCATTGCTATCAAAAAAATGTACCAAATGCTTGTCCTGTTTAGGATAAATTTTATTCGAAAACAATCTTAGCGTCAGTAGAGTATTTTCCTCAGGTAAAATCAATTCTTTTCCCGGTGTTTAAAATTTACTAACCTGTCTTTTTCGGTCTTTTAAAAAGAAAAACCTCCTGGAATTCAATCATCACATCCGCCGTTTATCATCACTACCAGGAGGTTAACTTTCTGCTGCTCTTCAATTCATTTCGTGTTCTTCTTAAAACAACGGCCTGCCTATAATTCATCCACCCGATTGTCGCCGCTTACATGCGGGTCGCTCTGGGATGGCGTATTTACAATTTTGTTTTCGCTTTGTGTGTTCACCACTACTTTTTCATCCATGCGGCTGTCCGACGGGTTGGTCTCTGCCAGCGCATCATCACCACCTTCCCGGCGCGGCGTTACGTCCGGCCGTGTTTCAAACGTAGAGTCCGTGTTGTCTTTTCTTCTGGGTTCTTTTGGATCGTGGTTCATAACAATGCTATTAAGGTGTACTGTTATAGGGAGAAAAAAGCGTACCTTTTTTCCGCCTGTTTAAAACAACAGGGTGAAGTGATTATTTTCCTCAGAACAGGGTTGAAAGGGAAAACGCTTCTACAGATAGGCCACAAACGGATAGTTCGAATCGATGCGTTGCAATTAAAAACGATCAGGCTCCCTGAACGATGGCGAAGCGGTTGCGACGGTGCCTTCCGTGGCCCTGGCAGCGGCCTCTTTTTCGGCCATGTCCTCTTTATTCTTTCTTGATTTTTGCATCATCGCATCCAGCTTGTTTGCCGTGTCGTTCCAGAACTTAGCAATGGCGGCCCGCTGGTCCTCCGTAATCAGGTGCGATACATAATTTTTGGTAACAAAAGGAATGACGGTTTTTGTCCAAACGCTGGTGCGGTTGGGGATAAAGATCCGTAAGATGTAATCCAAAACAAAGTTGAGGGCAAAGTTGAGGGTAGGACTGTTTTTGTCAGCCCTGGTAAAGAAGGATCGTGCTTTTTCCTTGACCTTTTTAATAGGGTTAAGTTTTTCCTTGAAACCTTCCTTTACACCTGTAATGTCGTCTTTCAACGTCAGTTTCAGGGCGGCGATGTGTACCGTAAGTCTTTTTTCCTCCGCTTCCAGGTCTTCGTATGTCTTAATTGCTTTGCTGTTGTTGTTCATAAACCTTACTGATAATAGCGTTACGAATTGCAGGAACAATCACTTTTTTGCGCAGGGCAAAGATCACGGCGATCAGAAGCAGGAAAAAACCTGCTACGCAGAGAAAGCCAAGCGCAGCGCTGTCGAGCACATCGGCCAGCCACCAGGCAATGCCGGTAAATAAAAAGATCAGGAAAAAGATCGTCAGCAAAAAAGCGGCAATGCCGATGGTTACGCCAGCCGCCGCGTTGGAAGCGCCTTTTGTTGCTTTTGCCTTGGCCAGTTGAACCGACGACTGAACATAGTCGTTTACATGATCTTTCAACTGGCCGGTTTTGGTTTTTAATTCATCCATACATTCTAAATTAAAGAAAAGAAGCAGGTCAAAAGACCTGCTGTTCATTAACTGTAGCTTTCTCCAACCTCGCTAAAGCGATCGGCTGTGCGGGAAGCCATGCTTGCTCCTTTCTTGCTGATATTGCCAACGCTTTCTTTGGCGCTGTTGAAAAGGTCACCCAGTGAGCTGCCCCAGTCGCCGGCAGAAGAAGCAATCTTTTTACGTGTTTCCTGTCCGGTTTCGGGGGCCAGCAAAATACCAATGGCTACACCTACCGCAGCGGCACCAAATAAACCGAGGATCAACTTTGTTTTGTTACTCATATCGAATGATTTTAAATGATGAATAGTTGATAACCCAAGTTAAATAATCGTACCAACAAAGACGGGTACCCTTAAAATTGGTTGTGTTTTCAATAGGTATTCCGCTTATTTTTACCAAACCACGCCCTTCGGCTGTGATTGGTATGATAATTACAGAAATAATGCATTGCTGACGAGCTATGACCACAAGAAAAAAGGTATTGATCATTGACGACGAAGTAGACCTGTGTCTGCTGATGCGCACATATTTTATCCGGAAGAATTACGAAGTGTACATTGCCCACACCCTTTCCGAAGGGATGTCGCGACTGAATGCCCACGCACCGGACTTTCTTTTTATTGACTATAACCTGCCCGATGGATTGGGCTGGGACAAGCTTCCTGAAATGTACCGCAAGCACCCCGAAGTGCAGTACCACCTTATCAGCGCCTTTCGGCCCACCATGCCCGAAGAGCTGGACGGGGCCAAGCTTACCATCTGGGAAAAACCCATCAGCCTGAAATCGCTGGATAACTTCTTTTAGTAGCGAGTAGTGAATGGTGAGAAGCAAGTAGCTCTATCTAGGGGATAGTCTTCCCTGTTTTCTCATGCTTTATAATTGAAGATTGCCTGCCAAGAGTAAGGTTGCAAAAATTTAATGGCTACTTGCTACTCGCTACTTACAACTCGCTATTCCACCTATCTTTGCCCACAAATTTTTCTACACATATGAACTTGCACGAGTACCAGGCAAAAGAACTGCTGAAGAAATTCGGTGTTCCGGTTCAGGAAGGGATCGCCGCCAGCACGCCGCACGAAGCCGAAGAGGCTTACCGACAGATCAAAACCGATTATGGAAGCCCGTTTGCGGTGATTAAAGCACAGATCCATGCCGGTGGCCGTGGGAAAGGAAAAGTAAGAGAAACCGGTATCAACGGTGTGAAAGTGGTGAAAAACATGGACGAAGTGCTGGACACAGCCTCCAAAATTTTGGGCGGTACACTGGTGACCATTCAAACCGGTGAAGCTGGTAAGCTGGTGAACAAGATCCTGATCGCCCAGGACATGTATTACGATGGACCAAGCGAACGCAAAGAATTTTATCTCTCTATCCTGCTCGACCGCACAAAGGGGCAAAATGTGATCATGTACAGCACCGAAGGCGGGATGGATATTGAAGAAGTGGCGCACAACACACCGGAAAAGATCTATAAAGAATGGGTATGGCCCGGCAGCGGTTTGCAGGGTTACCAGGCAAGAAAGATTGCTTTTAACCTGGGCTTGAAAGGCGATGCCTTTAAGAATATGGTGAAGTTTGTCACCAACTTGTACAATGCCTATGTAGGATTGGATTGCGCCATGCTGGAAATTAACCCGCTGTTCAAGGCGGCTGATGACAAGATCGTAGCCGTGGACTGCAAGATGAATCTTGACGACAATGCCCTGATGCGTCACCCCGACCTGGCCAACATGCGGGATGTTAGCGAAGAAGATCCTACGGAAGTGGAAGCAGGAAAACACAACCTGAATTTTGTCAAGCTGGACGGAAACGTTGGCTGTATGGTGAACGGCGCCGGCCTGGCCATGGCTACCATGGACATGATCAAGTTAAGCGGCGGCGAACCGGCCAACTTCCTTGACGTAGGCGGTACGGCCAACGCACAAACCGTAGAAGCTGGTTTCCGCATTATCATGAAAGACCCGAAAGTAAAGGCTATCCTGATTAACATTTTTGGCGGTATCGTTCGTTGCGACCGTGTTGCCCAAGGTGTGATCGATGCCTACAAGAACATGGGCAATATCGATATCCCCATCATTGTTCGCCTGCAAGGCACCAACGCCGAAGAAGCCAAAAAGCTGATTGACGAAAGCGGCCTGAAAGTGCAATCGGCCATCCAGCTCAGCGAAGCCGCTGACCTGGTGAACAAGGCGGTTGCGTAAGCAACAGTTTGGAGTTTGGTGTCTGGCGTTTGGGGTTGTTTAGGTTTAACTGACTTAACTGACACCGACAGAAAGAATTTTAAAGACGTTCCTTTTGGAGCGTCTTTTTCATTTCCTGCAAAAAATGCCAGGCATCGGTGAACCGCAGTTCAGTTGCAATAAGAATGAGCCGTCAAAATTGATACGCCAACTCCAAACCCCAAACTCCAAACCCCAAACCCTAACTTTGCCCGCTATGAACATTGACTTTGCCAAATACGCCGATGGACTGGTACCGGCGGTAGTGCAGGATTACAATACGCAGAAAGTACTGATGCTTGGTTTTATGGATGCGGAGGCCGTTAAAAAAACCGAGGAAACCGGGTTGGTAACATTTTACAGCCGCAGCAAAAAGCGCTTGTGGACCAAAGGCGAAGAAAGCGGGAATCACCTGCAGCTGCGGCAGATGCTGCTCGACTGTGACAAGGATACGCTGCTGATTAAAGCAGAACCCAGTGGCCCCGTTTGCCATACCGGCGCCGATACCTGCTGGAGCGAACGGAACCATAGCGAGGACTTTCTATTTTATCTGGAAGATATCATCAAGCTGCGCCGGGTAAGCAGCGATGAGACATCGTATGTAAAAAGCCTATTTGACAAAGGAATCAACAAAATTGCCCAGAAAGTAGGAGAGGAAGCTGTAGAGTTGGTGATAGAGGCAAAAGACGTTAATCAGGCGTTATTTTTGGGCGAAGCGGCTGATCTTTTATTTCATTACATTGTATTATTGCAAGCGAAAAACTGTTCATTAGCCGATGTTGTCAAGGTCCTGAAGGACCGTCATCAACCCAAATAATCATGAAAAAACTACTCCTCGTTTTGCTTCTGCCCGCGGCCCTTTATGCCCAGCCAAAATCCAACAAAGCAACAACGACAACAGCGGTGCAAAAGGTCACCGATGGCTTTACCATTGCCGGTAATGTGCAGGGCCTGGTGGATGGTGACGTAAAGATCACGGCCATCCAGGGTGAAGAAGTGATTGCCAGAGGTGCGGCAAAAAATGGTGTGTTTACGATGACCGGAAAGCTTGAAGAACCCGGCCTTTACTGGCTAACCCTGGGTGCTGAGCAGCCGCAGTACATTTTCCTGGAGAATAAAGCCATCACTATCAAGGGCAAAAAGTCGGAGATCAAAAGCATACAGATCGAAGGGTCGCAGTCGCACAATGATTTTATGCAGTTCCGCAAATCTTTTGATCCCCTGTTTGCCAACCTGAATGCACTGACGCTGGACCTGCAAAAAGCCTCCGAAAGCAAGCGGCCTGAATTGATGAAGCAGTACGACAATGCCGTTGCCGGCGTTCAGAAAAATGTAAGCGACTTTATTTCGGCTAGACCAACATCTTACGTTTCAGTGTTTTTGCTCACCATCACCCGCCAGTTAAGCGAAGATGTAGCCTTGCTGGAAACCCGGTTTAAAAACCTCAATCCCACGCTTCGTTCTTCGGCCATGGGCAAAGAATTGGAAAGCTATATAGCCTTTGCCAAGGTTGGCGCTGTTGGCTCCGATGCGATCGAATTCACCCAGAACGACGTGAACGACAAGCCGGTTTCCCTGTCGCAGTTCAAAGGCAAGTATGTACTGGTTGATTTTTGGGCAAGCTGGTGCAAGCCCTGCCGCGTAGAGAACCCTAACGTGGTAAAAAGCTACAACAAGTTCAAGGACAAAAACTTTACCGTACTGGGCGTTTCCCTGGACCAGCAAAAGCAGGCCTGGATCAATGCTATTGAAAAAGATAACCTGTCTTGGACAAACGTGAGCGACCTGCAGTTCTGGAACAATGCCGTAGCGCAGTTGTACCATGTGCAGTCCATTCCGCAAAACTTCCTGATCGACCCGAACGGCAAGATCATCGCCAAAGACCTCCGCGGTGAAGACCTGGACAGGAAGCTGTGTGAGTTGCTGGGATGTAAATAAGCTGTGAGTGATGAGCTCTGAGCCTTTTTCCTTGCAACTATTACAAAAAGAAGTTACATAAAAGAAAACCCCGCTGATGCGGGGTTTTCTTTTATTGTTCATGAGAATTTTATTCTCCTATATATTCCTGTTTCAACAAAAAGCTCACAGTTGCTGCACCAGCTCCAGCTTCGCCTGCTTCACGCTTTCGTTCAAAAAATTCGGCAGCACATGGGCATAGGTCCACATGATCTTATCAGGATCGTTAAGCTGCTCGATCATAGAGCTCCATTTTTCTTCGCCGTGGTTTTCAATCACCGTTTGCTTTTTGTCTTCCCGCTGCAGGTACATGCTCATACCAATGGCGTCGGCCTCGGGATGAAACTGCGTTCCGATCATGTAGTCGTTAAATCGGATACCCATCAGGGCCTGCTCAAAGGGCACATGCGGACGGTATTTTTCAATGCAAAGAATGCTGCCACCCAGCATATTTATCTTTTCAAAATCAATGGAAGTGACCTGGTAATCGCGGCTGTCCACGACGTAGAAAGGGTCGGCCAGTCCATGAAAAGCAGCATCCCGCTGGCCTTCCAGCGTTACATGCACCGGGTAAACACCAAACGAAGTTTTGTTGCGCTTGCTGATATCGCCGATCCGGTAGTGACGGCAAACCAACTGAAACGAATGGCAAATAAAAAAGACGTGTTTTTTGTTTTCATTCGCGGGATCAGCATTCCAGTTCTCGATGCTTTCGAGCCAGCCAAAATAGGCTTTCTCCCATTCCGATCCTTCGCTATCCAGCGGGGAGCCGGGACCGCCGGTGGAAATATAAATATCGTAGCCCAGGTCGGGTACCTGGTTGTGGATTCGGACCTCAAATTCGGCCGAAACCGTGTCCACACCATGAAACTCGCTCCATTCCTGGATGATCTGCCGGATACAACGCATGCCCTGGTTGGCCTGCCCTTCGTATAAATCTAAAATTGCTATTCTAACCATATTGAAGCCTCAAACTTAGGGCTTTCCCTGTAAGCTATTTGCCATAAACCTTTGACCCGCCTATATATGTCGCCAAAACCCGGGTTTCTAACACCTCTTTAGCAGGCACTTCCATCAGGTCACGGTCGAGAATGATAAAATCAGCCCACTTGCCCCTCTCCAGCGAGCCTTTTTCTCCCTCTTCAAAATTGCTTCTAGCCGCCCAAATGGTCATGCCGCGAATAGCCTCCTGCCGGCTCAACGCATTTTCCATTTGGTAACCACCCTGCGGGTATCCTTTGGCATCCACCCGGAAAACAGCGGCCAAAAAGGTTTTAAAAGGTGAGATGTCCTCCACGGGAAAATCGGTGCCCAACGGTATCCAGCCATTTTGCTGCATCAATTCCTTGAACGCATACGCACCTTTTACCCGGTCGGCACCAAGGCGCTGTTCGGCCCAATACATATCAGAAGTAGCATGTGTTGGTTGCACGGACGGAATAACGCTGTAGCGACCAAACAGGGCAAAGTCAGCCTTGTTTACCACCTGTGAGTGCTCTATCCGCCAGCGACGGTCGTTCTTTCCTTTTAAGTATTTGCCGTAAATGTTCAGGATGGCCCGGTTGCCCGAGTCGCCGATGGCATGTGTATTCATCTGCCAGCCCAGGCCGTGCAGAACATTGGCAACTGAGTCGAAATGCGCCAGCGGGCTCAATAAAAATCCTTTCCAATCCGGACGGTCGGTGTAGGGATGTAAAAGACAGGCGCCTCTTGATCCCAGCGCACCATCGGCATACACTTTAAACGAAGAAACATTCAAAAAAGGCGTTTTGATCTTCCCATTCCGCACCGCGAAATTGTAGTTCGGCGCCGCATCGCTCAACATGGCGTAAATCCGCATCTTTAACTCGCCACTTTTGTGCATTTCGTCAAAGAGCTGCGTATCCCGGTAACTGACACCGCAATCATCGATTGTTGTCAGCCCCATGGCAAAACAGTTTTGCTGCGCTTCCAGCAGGGCTGCTTTTGTTTGTGCTTTGTTGGGAGAAGGAATTTTGTTCGACACCAGGTCAACGGCATTGTCGATGAGGATGCCCGTCAGTTTTCCGTCCTTTACTTCCACATCACCACCGGTAATGTTAGTAGAAGTTGTAACACCGGCTGCATCCAGCGCTTTTTGGCTGGCAATGGCTGCATGGCCATCGATACGGGTCAGCAACACAGGGTTGTTGGGGAAAATCGCATCCAGCTTGTCTTTGCTGGGAAATTCTTTTTGCGACCAGTCGTTCTGGTCCCAGCCACGGCCGACGATCCATTGTCCCGGCTGGATGTTTTTTGTTTTGACAAAGGTTTGCAAACGCTCCAGGATATCTTCCCAGCTTTTAGTTTCCACCAGGTCGGCCGATTGCAACCCAAGGCCATACCCCAGGAAATGCGCATGCGCATCGATCAGTCCCGGGTAAACAGCTTTGCCACCGGCATCGATGGTTTCGGTGGCATCATAAGCGGCCCGTAAGGTTTTGCTATCGCCAACGGCCAGGATCTTTCCATCTTTTACCACCATCGCTGAAGCCACGGAAAATATTGCATCAACCGTGTATAGTTTCCCGTTGTGCAGCAGCAAGTCGGCTTTCGTTTTTTGGGCAGAAAGGCTCAAAGAAAAGAATCCAGTCGCTGCGAGTAACAAGTGTTGTCTCATCATCTCTTAAAAATCTGTTTTATAATCTGCAAAATCTATTTTCAATCTGTGTAATCAGTGCTTAAATTTTTCGGGATGCTTGTTGTCGTGCGGCGTTTTTTCCTGGTAGGCTTTGGCCGCTTCCAGGATGGAAGCTTCATCGTATAAGCGGCCGACAAAGGTGATGCTTTGCGGCGCCCCTTTTTCAGTAAAGCCCATGGGTAAACAAACCACGGGATTACCGGTAAGGTTGGTGATGGCCAGTTGGCGACCGGCAAACGTCGGCACGATCACAACATCATAATCTTTCATAAAGTCTTGCACGTTTTCGGATAATCGTGACCGGTAGCGATTGGCGTTGATGTATTCCACGGCGGGAATATATCGTCCTGCACGGAAGGTCGTTGGCCAGGCAAAGCGGTCCTGCCGCACCAGCAGCGAATCTCTGCCCGAGCGGGTAAGTTCATCAAAGGCCGCCGCCGCTTCTGCCCCTAAAATAACCGAGATAAAATTGGCAGGGTAAGCTGCGGAATCGGGGAAGGTTACCGGCTTTACATCCACGCCCATTTTTTTGAAGGTTTCCAGCACACCCCATTCCATCGCCTCTTTTGGCAGGCGGCTAAAATAGTTTTCTGCATAGGCGATGCGTAACTTTTTTACATCACGTTTGGGGTTGAAATTAAAAGCATGGTCTACTGAGCCATGGTCCTTTCCATCGGTTCCTTTCAGGTAATAATAAATGATGGCATTGTCTTCTGCACTGCGACTGATAGGACCTGCTTTGTCAAGACTCCAGCAGAGCACCATGCCTCCGCTCCGGCTGATGGTACCAAATGTTGGCCGCAAGCCGGTTACACCATTGCGGGTCGACGGCGAAACAATAGAGCCGAGGGTTTCCGTGCCAATGGCAAAGGGAAGGAGGCCGGCAGCAACAGCAGCGGCACTTCCGGCTGAAGAGCCGCTGGAGCCTTGCTCCAGGTTCCAAGGATTGCGGGTAAAGCCGCCGTACCAACGTTCGCCCATGGCCAGTGCGCCAAGGGTAAGTTTGGCACACAATACGGCGCCTGCTTTTTTCAACTGCGTATAAACGAATGCATTTTCGTCGATCACCTGGTCTTTGTAGGGCATGGCACCCCAGGTTGTTTTGTAACCTTTTACGGCAAACAGGTCTTTCAGGCCGTACGGAATTCCGTGTAAGGGTCCCCGGTAGATGCCCTTTTTTATTTCGGCATCGGCAGCCCTGGCTTCTTCCATCGCCAGGTCTTCGGTCAGGGTGATCACCGCTTCCAGCGTATCGCCCCATCTTTTTAGTCGGTCAAGGAAAAACTGCGTCAACTCTACGGAGGTGATCTTTTTGTTTTTGATCAGGGAAGCAAGCTGGGTCACGCTGTAAAATGCCAGGTCATTTTTATTGCTGGGTAAAGCGGTAGTTGCCGGTAGCTGCCAGGCGATCTTTTGCTGCGCTTTCGGAACAGTAAAACCATACGGCGCCGGGTTAAACGCAAAGGGGAATGCGATGTCGTTCTTGGGAAGCTCTTTGTGCAGTTGCACATAAAGGCTTTTCATGTTGATAATGTTGCGCTGGAAAGAATCCACTTCTGCCTCAGTAAAATCAAGGTCGTACAGGTTTGCCACCTGTTGCAAAAAACGGAGCGAATCCTGGTGGGTTTGGGAAAAGGAAAAAAGGCTGCTGCAGAGCGCAAAAGCAAGAAACAGTTTTCTCATGTAGATCGTTTTGTCGGAATGACGAGGCCTAATTTACGGCAAAAGTTTTCGATTCAAGCGTTTGATCGGTGATGGGGAGAGAATGGCAAATTTTGCCATGATACTATCCGGGAACAAGCGAAAGGTTTCGATTAATCCGGCCTCAATAATTTACCGTTTGCAGGTGCATCTTTACAGCACTGATGATGGCGTTCATCAGTGTTGAGTTGTGGTCTGAAGAAGCATTGGGAAAAATAAATTGCCGCGCCGATGGCGAGATGATCTTGTTGCCGGGAAGTTGTTCCTGTAGTTCATCAGCCAGATTGCTAAGCGTGTACTCCAAGTAAAAAGGGGTTGTACGCACCAACACCATCGTGTTGTGCTGCACATCCTGGTAGGTAAAGCTGATGGAAAAGATGCGGGCCATGGGTATGTTTTACAAGATGAAGAACCTGTAAAGCCATTTCGCCGAAAGATTAATTCACCTGATTTTTCACTGCCTTAAACAAGATAAGGAATGAAGGGTTGGTATGCAAATTAATTTCTTGGTATGCCTTCGAGGAATTGCGAGTGAATGTATTCCGCCACCGTGCACAGGTCATTTGTTTGCTCGTACACCGCCAGTTGGCGGTCGGCGCCAGTACCTCTTTCCAAAATTTTATGGATGTGCATGATACGATCCCGTGACCCGAGTTGATCAACAACATCATCCACGAAATCGAGGAGCTCGTAGATCAAGACCCTTGTGTTTACTTCTTCTTCTTTTCCAAAATCAATCAGGTAGCCATCAATACCGTAACGGCTGGCCCGCCACTTGTTCTCGTTGATCAGGTGGCGTGTGTACTGGATGAAATTCATGTTCTGCAAACGCAGCTTATGGATCTTTGCACATACTGCCTGGAAGATGGCGGCAAGCCCGATGGTTTCATCAACCGTAAGTGGCACATCGCAGATCCGGAATTCTACCGTATTAAAGAAAGGATGCACCCGCAGGTCCCACCAGATTTTTTTTGCATTGTCAATACAGTTGGTTTTCATCAGCAGCTTCACGTAGTTGTCGTACGATTCAATGCTTTCAAACGCTTCGGGAATTCCGGTGCGGGGAAACTTATCGAACACTTTTGTGCGAAAGGATTTATAGCCCGTTTTGCGTCCTTCCCAAAAAGGTGAGTTGGTGCTGAGCGCATAGATATGCGGCAAAAAATAGCGGGTGGAATTGGCAATGTGCATGGCCATCTCGCGGGTTTCCATGCCCACGTGTACATGCAGGCCAAAGATCAAATTACTGCGGGCCGCTTCCTGCAATTCATTCACAATTTCGTTGTACCGTACGTGGTCGGTGATCAACTGGCTTTCCCAGTGACTGAAAGGATGGGTACCGGCAGCGCCCATGGCAAAACCCAATCCGCCGGCAATATCAGAGATGGTTCTGCGCAGGATCGAAACATCTTTATGGGCTTCCTCCACATCCGCACAAATGTCGGTGCCCACTTCTACTACGGCCTGGTGCATTTCGGCTTTTACTTTGTCCTTGATGATCTTGTGGCCTTCCTGCACAATCTTTTGCTCATGGCTCTTCAACTCTTTGGTTGCCGGGTCCATAACCATGTATTCTTCTTCTACGCCAAGCGTGAAGGATTTATAATTGATGTTCGCCATGTATTGCTTTTAGGAGGAATTTCATCTCCGGTGTCGGACGTGATCGAAACAGTTTCGCGGTTTTTGTCGCTAAGAATGTTGCCTTGTTGTATAGAAAGCATTGCTCATTTCGCAATACTATCTCTTTGCCGTTTTTTCTTTGAAGGGAGGACGGCTTGCACCTTCCCGCACAAACTCACCCCACGTAAGATTGTCTTCACCCTCTTTTTGCGCAAGCGCTCTTTCAATGGCATAATTAGCGGCGGTTTCCACCACCCATTCAAAATTGTTTTCGCCCACGCTGGTGCGTTCCGCATCCGGTGCAGGGTTGCCAAAATCAATCGCATACGGCACACCATCACGAACAGCCAGTTCCACCGTATTAAAATCATAACCCAGTGCACGGTTGATCTGCAAAACAATTTCACCCATCTGCTCCAGACTTTCCTGTGTAGGAGCAAAGTCGGCCTGGTACCGCAGGTGATGCGGGTTGCGCGGCTCGTACGGCATGATACGTACATGCTTGCCGCCAATGCAATAACAGCGGTAGTATTCGGTAAACACGATCTCTTCCTGCAGCAGCATTACCAGTTGACCGGTTTCTGCATGCTTCTCGTAAAATTCTTCTTTGTTGTGCAGCTTGTAAACATTCTTCCAGCCACCACCGGCATAGGGTTTCATGTAGGCTGGAAAACCAACATAATCGAAAATTGCATCCCAGTTCAACGGGTAGGTGAGGTTGGAGAACGATTCGCCCTTGGTATCTGTTGGCATTTCGTAGGAAGGCAGGATAACGGTCTTGGGAACCGGCACGCCTACTTTTACCATCAGGCAATTGTTGAAGAATTTATCATCGGCACTCCACCAGAAGGGATTGTTGATCACCGCCGTTCCCGCCATGGCTGCGTTCTTTAAATAAGCACGGTAAAAAGGAACATCCTGGGAGATCCGGTCAACGATCACCGCATAGCCGGTGGACTCCCCCTGAACAACTTTTTCAATGCTGACGGGTTCTGCTACAATGCCTTCAACGCCTTTGCTATTCACTCGCTCAATAAATGCCATCGGGAAGCTGCGTTCCTGTCCAAAGAGAATGCCTATTTTTTTCATGTATGGGGGTTTAATGTCCTGTTCAGGGTTAAAAAATACAATATAAAACGAAAGCAAAAAAAATATCTTGCCACCGAATTCTTTTTCATCTTTTGGTGCCCGCACTTATATTTACAGCTATGCTTCTCGACGAATTATCCACTATCCTTGTTGAACAAAAGGCCATTGCTTCCCACCATTTGAAACGGTATGTTATTGTAGATATCTACCGGCCCAAAACAATTCTTGCGAACGAACCTTATACTTTGTTGCTGCTGAACGACGGGCAGAACCTGGAAGAGATGGGATACGCTAACCTGTTGAATGGCCTGCACCATTCCGGGCAGGTACAACCGGTGTTTTCTGTGGGCATCCACTGCAACAAAGACCGCATTGAGGAATACGGCACGGCCGCCATGACCGACTTTGCGGGCCGTGGTAAAAAAGCAGGTGCCTACCAGCTGTTTATTGTAGAAGAACTGATACCGTTTCTTTACGCCGAATATGCAGTTGAAGAATTTACCCAAAAGGCCATTGCCGGTTTTTCAATGGGAGGGTTGTCGGCCATTGATACAATTTTCAATTACCCTGATGTGTTTTCCACCACCGGTGTTTTCTCAGGTTCACTTTGGTGGCGGTCAAAAGACTTAGGTGATGAATACTGCGACGACCAACACCGCATCCTTCACCAACTGGTACGAAAAAGTGACTACAACCCGGGCAAGCGTTTTTATTTTATGACCGGTTCGCTGGATGAAACCGCAGACCGGAACAACAACGGCATCATCGATTCCATAGATGATACGCTTGACCTGGTGAAAGAACTGGAAGTGCTGGGTTATAAAATGGGACATGACATCTTTTACCAAAATGATGAAGAGGGCCGGCATGATATCGCCACCTGGGCCAAATCCCTTCCGCAATTTTTGTTGTGGCTGGCGCCGCCGGTTACCGCAACGGTGTTCCGCTAAGCCAGACGTGCACAAGACTCTGAAGCTTTGCATCTGCATCCACTTAACGCATGTTTGCCCTTGTCTCTTCCGGCAAGAAATGGGTAAACCACTGACTGCGATGCCATTTGCCCCCTGGCAGCCACAGCCGCCTGCTTTTTCACCTTTACTTCCGCTTACCTTTGTGTAAAGTTTTTCTATGCTGGATAGTATTGAGAGTGCCATTGAGGACATCAGGGCCGGGAAAATGGTGATTGTGGTGGATGATGAAGATCGTGAGAACGAAGGTGACTTTGTCACCGCAGCCCATAACGTCACACCAGAAGTCATCAATTTTATGAGCAAGCATGGCCGCGGGTTGATTTGTGTGCCCATGCTGGAAGAGCGCTGCAAAGAGCTGGGACTGACCCTGATGGTCAACAACAATACGGCCCTCCACGAAACCGCTTTTACCGTTTCGGTCGACCTGCTGGGACATGGCTGTACCACGGGTATTTCGGCACATGACAGGGCTAAAACCATCCAGGCCCTGATCGATCCGGCCACCAACCCTGATGACCTGGGTAAGCCCGGTCATATTTTCCCGCTGATAGCAAAAAAAGGCGGCGTCTTGCGCCGTGCAGGACATACCGAAGCCTCCGTGGATCTTGCCCGCCTGGCAGGCTTTGAACCGGCTGGTGTGTTGGTGGAGATCATGAACGACGATGGCTCCATGGCTCGCCTTCCCGAGCTGCGTGAGATTGCTGAAAAATTTGATTTTAAGATCATTTCCATAAAAGACCTGATCGAATACCGCATCAAGCGGGATTCTTTGATCGAAGAAATTGTAAGGGTTGACATGCCAACCCGCTGGGGGCATTTTAAGCTGGTTGCTTTCCAGGAAAAGAATTCTTCTAACGAGCACCTGGCCCTCATCAAAGGGTCCTGGGAGCCCGGCGAAGCGGTGATGGTAAGGGTGCACTCATCTTGCTTTACGGGTGATATCCTTGGCTCCATGCGCTGCGATTGCGGCGAACAATTGCACAAAGCCATGCAGATCGTGGAAGCCGAAGGCAAAGGCGTGATCCTGTACATGAACCAGGAAGGCCGCGGCATTGGACTCCTGAACAAATTAAAAGCCTACCGACTACAGGAAGAAGGCCTGGATACGGTAGAAGCCAACCTGCACCTGGGCTTTCAAACCGACCAGCGGGATTATGGCGTAGGCGCTCAAATCCTGCGGCACCTGGGCGTGCTGAAACTTCGCCTGATCTCCAATAACCCGAAAAAGCGTGTGGGGCTTATTGGTTACGGGTTGGAAATTGTTGAGAATATCCCGCTGAAAGTGCCTTCCAACCCGCACAACGAACGCTACCTGCAAACAAAGCGGGATAAGCTAGGGCATGAGTTTCACTAGGCGGCCCCCTGTCCCCCGGTGGGGGAACTTAGGTGTGTCATTTACTATTTATCGCATTCTTTCTTTCAGCACAAATATTTTTAAATTAGTGTATGTTGAATAGAGTTACCGAACGATGAAGAGTGCGACGCAACGGAAGTCAAATAGTAGCACTTCTGCTAAGTACATAAAAAGAAAAATGCCTGTTGGTAAGACAGGCATTTTTTATAGTTAGAAAAGATATCGCTAAATGAAGGACTGAGAAGAAAATGTTACTCCGACCTAAGTTCCCCCACCGGGGGACAGGGGGCCGTCCTTACTCTTCCAGCGGATCCAATTCAGGTTTTACTTCGATCACATCATTGATAATAAAAACTCCTTTCGGGAAGATGGCGTTCATGAGGCTTTGGTAGCGCTTGGCTTCGTCGCGGGTTTTAAAATTACCGGCCTTTAACCGGAAGAACGGCGACTGGTAAAGAAGATAAGCTTTTTGATCGGGAAAATGCGTGTAAACTTTTGTTTTGGCCGCAATGGCTTCTTCGCGGTTGTTGGTATTCATCACCATCAAGCGGTAACCCCGCATGGTGCGACCCGAAATACGCTTGGAGCGTTCGTTGATCGATGCCTGCTTTTTCACCAGCGCATCGATCCGGTCGTCTTTGTGTACGATCAGCGTGGGTTCAGTAGGGGTTGTACTTTCCTGGGCAACTGCTGATTTCAGCACAAAAAGAGAAGCAAGAAGCAACAATTTTTTCATACGAACGATTGTTGGTGGACAATAACAAAAATACAGCCAGTGTTGTTTTTTATCTGTTAATTGGTGGGAGAAACCGTAGTGCCGCAAAATGGGCCTGCAGCTTTTTCCTTAATAATTACCCGTACCGTTTTCACCATTAACAATGGCCACCGATGCACTGCAGCCAAGGCGGGTGGCGCCGGCTTTCACCAACTCCCTGGCAAATTCAGCCGTGCGTATGCCGCCGCTAGCTTTTATCTGTATCGTTTCCGGCAGGTGTTGGCGCATCAGCTGTACGGCTTCTATCGAAGCACCACCATTTGCAAAGCCGGTGGATGTTTTTAAAAACTGCACAGGATAATGCCGGTACAGTTCACAACATTTGATGATCTCTTCAGCGCTTAACTCGCTGCTTTCAATAATGATCTTCAGGGTTTTTCCTTCCGCCGTTGTGAGGTCAGAAATCACACCTACTTCCGTTTCAACATAAGCAAGGTCATTGCTTTTGAACGCAGCCAGGTTCATCACCATATCCAGTTCGTCGGCACCTTCTTCAATCGCAATTTTTGCTTCCTGCAATTTTGTGTTGTAATGATGATAACCAAAAGGAAAACCGATCACGGTGGCTATTTTCACACCCGAGCCTTCCAGCAGTTTTTTGGCATCCTGCACAAAATAGGGCGGTACACAAACAGCGGCAAACCGGTATTCGCGGGCCTCGTTGCAAATGCGGTCGATATCGGCCGTAGTTGTAACGTTTTTTAACACGGTATGGTCAATAAAAGGAGCGAGGGTCATGTGAAAAAGTTGTTATTTTTAGCGCTATTAATTCACTCTACTTACAAAGTAATCTAAAAGCCATTAAACATGAGGAGAAACAGACATTTTCTTTTGTTCTGTAGTGTCTTGTTGTTTTCGGCAATGGGTTATGCGCAAACCACGTTTCCGCTCAACGATGTAGCGGACCCGAAGTATTCGCATTATGCATTTACCAATGCCACCATTGTCAAAGACGCCAACACCACGATCACTAACGGAACACTTATCATCAAAGACGGAAAGATCGCTGCCATTGGGCAGGGATTAAAAGTACCTGCCGGTGCGATTGAGATCAATGCAAAAGGCAAGTATATCTACCCGTCGTTTGTTGATATCTACAGCGACTACGGCACACCGGCGCCGCAGCCACGCCAGGGCGGGTTTGATTTTTTTGCCCGTGCCCAACTTACTACCAACACTAAAGGCGCTTATGGCTGGAACCAAGCCATTCGCCCTGAAGTGGAAACCTTCAAAGTTTTCAGTGCCGATGAAACCAAGGCAAAAGGCTTTCGCGACATTGGCTTTGGAACGGTGCTCACCCATGTAAAAGATGGGATTGCACGGGGAACCGGATCGGTGGTAACACTGGCCGATGAAAAAGAAAACATGGTGATCCTGAAAGACAGGGCCTCTGCACATTATTCGTTCAGCAAGGGTACGTCTACGCAAAGCTATCCCGGTTCCATCATGGGAAGCATTGCCTTGCTGCGCCAGACCTATATGGATGCGCAATGGTACAAGAACAAGCCCACCGCCGAAGGTGTGAACATCAGCCTGCAGGCCTGGAACGATGTTCAATCACTGCCGCAAATCTTTGAAGCCAACGATAAATGGAATGTGCTGCGTGCCGACCGTATTGGCGACGAAGCCGGTGTACAATACATCATCAAAGCCGGTGGTAACGAGTACCAGCGGATCGAGGACATGAAAGGAACAAAAGCAACGTTTATTCTTTCTTTGAATTATCCATCGGCTCAGGATGTGGAAGACCCTGCCGATGCCCGCTTTGTTTCGCTGTCTGATATGAAGCACTGGGAAATGGCGCCTACCAACGCGGCTGCCTTTGAAAAAGCAGGCATCCACTTTTGCCTGACAACGTCTGACCTGCGTGACCCGAAAACGTTTATGACCAACCTGCGCACGGCTATCAATTACGGCCTTTCTGAAAAGGCTGCCCTGAATGCCCTGACAAAAACTCCGGCTGATTTACTGGGCATTGGCAACAGCGTAGGAACGCTGGACAACGGCAAGCTGGCCAACTTTCTTATAACGAGTGGACCGATCTTCAACGCCGGCACCACCATTTATCAAAACTGGATCCAGGGTAAAAAGCACAATGTAAAGGACGAGACCTTTAATGAGATGCGTGGCAAATACAACGTGGTGCTGAATACGCCGTCTGGTCCCATCAATTATTCTCTGGATTTTAAATCACCTTCCTCTGCCGTTGCCTTCCGCGGAAAGGATACCGTTACTTCCCGCTTTTATTTTGACGGTCGCAACGTTCGCTTAAATGTGGCACCAGAAAGAAGGGGAGAAGCCAACCTGCGGCTGACCGGTACCGTTAGTGGATCGGAATGGCGTGGTTATGGCGAAGACAGCGCAGGCAACCGCTTTACCTGGATGGCTGCTTTTGCGGCTGCCGATACGGCCAAAGCCCGTGCGGACAGTGCCCGCAAGCGTCCGATGGTACTGGGAAAAGTTACCTATCCTTTCCTGCCGCATGGCTGGGAAGAAGGCCAGGCACCAAAGCAGGAAACCATCCTGCTGAAGAACGCAACCGTTTGGACAAATGAAAAAGATGGTGTGCTGCAAAATGCTGATGTTTTGCTGAAAGGCGGTAAGATCACGGCGATTGGAAAAAACCTTTCCGAGAACGGCGCAAAAGTGATCGATGCCACGGGCAAACACGTAACGCCGGGCATCATCGACGAGCACTCGCACATTGCAGCCGCTTCTATCAACGAAGGTGGACAAAGTGTTACTTCTGAAGTACGTATTGCCGACAACCTGAATCCAGATGACATCAATATTTATCGCCAGTTGAGCGGTGGTGTTACCACGTCGCATATTTTGCACGGATCGGCCAATACTATTGGCGGACAAACGCAACTCATAAAGCTGCGCTGGGGTGCCAACGATGAAGGCCTGAAGTTCAAAGGTTGGACTGGCCAGATCAAGTTTGCACTGGGTGAGAACGTAAAACGTTCGCCGGCACAGGCGGCCCAGCAAAACCGTTATCCTGACTCCCGCATGGGTGTGGAGCAGGTGTTGGAAGATGCCTTTACCCGCGCCAAGCAATACGAAAAAGAATGGAAGACTTACGAAGCCGGCAACAGGAAAGGTGTGACGCCGCGTCGCGACCTTGAACTGGAAGCGCTGGTAGAGATTCTGAACAACAAACGTCACATTACCTGTCACTCTTATGTGCAAAGCGAGATCAACATGTCGTTGCACATGGCCGAAAAAATGGGTTACAAGTACAACACGTTTACCCACATTTTAGAAGGTTACAAAGTGGCCGATAAAATGAAATTGCACGGCGCCAATGCATCTACGTTCTCCGACTGGTGGAACTATAAAATGGAAGTGATCGATGCCATTCCGTACAATGCGTACCTGATGAAAATGGCCGGACTGAATGTGGCCATCAACTCTGATGATGCGGAAATGGCGCGTCGCCTCAACCATGAAGCCGCCAAAAGTGTTAAGTACGGTGGCATGAGCGAAGAAGATGCCCTGAAGATGGTTACCATCAACCCCGCTAAAATGCTGCATGTTGATGACAAAGTAGGCAGCCTGAAAGTAGGCAAGGACGCCGACGTAGTGGTTTGGAGTGATAACCCGCTGAGCATTTATTCAAAAGCGCTTTATACGATCGTGGATGGAACCATCTATTTCGACCGTGAAAAGGAAGCACATAAAGAGCAAGCCATCGCTTCGGAAAGAATGCGCATCGTGAAAAAAATGAACAGTGAAAAAAGCAGTGGTCGTCCCGTTATCCCGGCACAGCCAAGCTACCAGGTGATGCAATCCTGCGGCGAGCATTTTCACAGCCATGGCATTTTGACGATCGACGCGGAACAATCTCAAAACAATTAATCAGTCATTCATGAAAAAAATATTCTTAAGCTTCACTGCCGTTTGTTTCCTGGTGACTGCCAAAGCACAGGAAACGATTGTACCGGCACCCAAGCAGGTGCAACCTGTGGTGATCACCAATGCCACGGTTCATACCGGTAACGGACAGGTACTGAACAACGCCACGGTTGTGGTCACCAACGGAAAAATTTCTGCCGTAGGCACGAATGTGCAGTCGCCTGCCGGTGCCCGCACTATCAATGCGCAAGGCAAGCATGTGTACCCTGGTTTGATCCTCTCCAGTTCTAACCTTGGCCTTGTTGAGGTGAACAACGTTCGGGCTACGAACGATGCCCGGGAGATCGGCGAGATGAACCCGAATGTGCGTTCGATCATTGCTTACAACACCGATTCAAAAGTGATCAATACGCTGCGTCCGAACGGTATCCTGTTTGCGAATGTTGTACCGGAAGGCGGGCTGTTGAGCGGACAGTCTTCGATGGTACAACTGGATGCCTGGAACTGGGAAGATGCTGCCTACAAAACCGACCATGGTATTCATTTTCGTGTGCCCCTGATGATGGCACGTGCCCGTGGTTTTGGTGGCTTTGGCCAGCAAGGTCCGCCGAGGGATCCTGTAAAGGAAGGCCTCGACAAGATCGATGAATTCAAAAGTTTTCTTGCCCAGGCAAAAGCGTATAATTCATTGAGCAAGCCCGATGAGGTAAACTTGAAATATGAAGCGGTGAAAGGCTTGTTCAACAAAACAAAAAAGCTGTACATCCATGCCAGCACGGTAAAGCAAATTCTGGTTGGATTGGATGTGGCAAGAGAGTTTGACCTGGATGCCGTGATCGTAGGCGGTGAGGATAGCTGGCAGGTTGCCGACCTGTTAAAGCAGGCCAACATCCCGGTGATCCTGAGCCAGCCGCACAGCCTTCCCATCCTGCCTGACGACGATGTGGACCAGCCGTACAAAACGGCAGCGCTACTGCAAAAGGCCGGTGTGTTGTTTGCCATCAACGATGAAGACGGGCAAACCCGTGGTCGCAACCTGGCCTTCAATGCCGGTACCGCTGCAACGTATGGTTTGACCAAAGAGCAGGCCCTTGCAGCCATTACACTGAATGCAGCCAAGATACTTGGCGTTGCCGATAAAACCGGCAGCATTGAAGTAGGAAAGGATGCCAACATCATTATCAGCGAAGGCGATATTTTGGATATGAAGTCGAACCTTGTGACCAACGCCTTTATCCAGGGACGTGAAGTAAACCTGGATAACAAGCAAACGCAGTTGTACGATAAGTTCAAGAAGAAATATTCCAATCCTGCTTTCTAAGCAATGGATTCAAGTAAAAAAGGGGATGAATTTCATCCCCTTTTTTTTGTGAACTTGTGTGCAGGTTTCGCATCCGTGAAAAAAATCCCAAAACATCGTTTATGCTATACCGTTTTATTCTTCGAATTACGCTGCTGCTTCTTTGTTGTTCCAACTTGCCGATAGCAAATGCGCAAAAATTTTATTACCCCGATACAATCTGGCAATCAAAAACGCCGGCAGAACTAAAGCTTGATCCTTTCTATATCGACAGCGCCGTTCGTTTTGCCCTGCAGAACGAAGTGGCAATGGATACCGACCTGCGGCTCGCCAACATCAAAGCGTTCGGCGTGAATGCAAAGGAACCCAACTACCGCATCCTTGGCCCGATGAAGGACCGTGGTAAACCCGCCGGACTGATACTGAAAAACGGCTACATCGTTGCACAATGGGGTGATGTGGACAGGGTGGACATGACGTTTAGTGTTGCCAAAAGTTATCTTTCCACTGTTGCCGGATTGGCCTGGGATGCAAGGCTTATCCGTGATGTGGATGATAAGCTTATCCGCTATGTATGGGATGAAAAATTTGAAGGGGCACACAATAGCAAGATCTCCTGGCGGCACCTGCTGACACAATCTTCCGACTGGTCGGGTTGCCTCTTCGACATTTGCGATTGGGCTGACCGGCCACCCCGCACCGGTAGCATTGATGATTGGAAGGCCCGCAAACTGAACGAGCCAGGAACCGTGTATAAATACAACGATGTACGGGTAAATCTCCTGGCTTATTCGCTGCTGCAGGTTTGGCGAAAACCCCTGCCTGTCCTTTTTAAGGAAAAAATCATGGATCCTATTGGTGCTTCCAATACCTGGCGCTGGTACGGTTACGAAAATTCATTTGTGAACATGGACGGAGTAATGGTACAGTCGGTAAGTGGTGGTGGTCATTTTGGCGGTGGCCTTTTTATCAATACCTATGACCATGCCCGCTTTGGACTGCTATTTGCCCGCAAGGGAAAATGGAAAGGTTCGCAGCTCATTTCCGAACAATGGATCAAAACCGCTTTGCAGCCTTCTGCTGCCAACAAGGAATACGGGTTTCTGTGGTGGCTGAACACAAATGGCCGGCTGGGAAAAAAATCGAAAACCGTTTATGCGGCTGAAGGTTTTGGTGGCAACTTTATTGTGGTGGATGAGGCCAATGACCTGGTGATTGTTACCCGCTGGCTGGATTCCGGTAAGATTGGAAACTTTGTGGATCTTGTGTTGGAAGCAGTCCGGTAGGAACCAATGAACAATTGGCAATAAGCAATTGGCAAGGGAATATTTTCCCATTTTCTGATTTTGGATTTTTTGCAGAGAGAAGAGAATTCTTAAGTGAAGGAAAAATGAATAGCAATGTTTTGCAAACAAAGGAGAGATCATATGATCGTAAAAAAAAGGATCGTTAACACGATCCCTTTTTGCTTATTTCAACTTGTCTATTGCCAATTGAACTTACTGTCCCAGGTTCAGCGGGTAGGTATACGCTTCGCCAAAACCAGGATAAACGCCTGTCACCCTTACGGTACCAACACGGCCCGAAAGTGCTTCGGTCAGTTCATCAACGCTTTTAATTTCTTTTTCACCTTCGGATGTAATAACACCTGTAATCACAAAGCCAGCTTCTACGCGGGCACGGCTTAGAACACCACCCGATGTAACCCTGTTTACCACAACGCCGCCGCTAACGCCATAACGGGTAGCCTTGGCTTTATCAAGTGTTGCCAGGTCGGCACCCAGCCTTGAGCTGATGTTGCTGCTGACCACGTCAGTGCGTTTTTTTAGTTCTACCTGGGTAGTGAATTCCTTCCCATTACGGATATAGGTTACCGGTACTTTGTCGCCGGGACGGAAGCCTGCAATCTGCGCACTCATCTGCAAGCCGGAGTTTACAGGGTTGTTGTTCACCTTCGTGATCACATCACCCTTTTTAATGCCGGCGGATAAGGCGCCGCCATCAGCCGTAACATCCGAAACATATACACCGTTTACGTTGGTAGGAATGCCCAGGCTTTTTACCTGCTCTTCATTCAGGCCATCGGTAGGAATATAGCTAACACCAAGGTAACCTCTCTGTACATCGCCATATTGGATAATGTCGCCAACGATCTTTTTTACAATATTGACCGGGATGGCAAACGAGTAACCTGCATACGTGCCGGTAGGAGCCAGAATGGCCGAGTTAATACCGATCAGGTGGCCATCGGTGTTTACCAACGCACCACCGCTGTTGCCCTGGTTCACGGCCGCATCTGTTTGAATAAAGGACTCAACCGGTGTATCGCCACGACGGGTTTGCCGGCTGTTGATGTTGATGGTACGTCCGGTAGCGGAAACAATGCCCGCTGTTACGGTAGCATCCAGTGTCAACGGGTAGCCAATGGCCAGCACCCACTGTCCCAGCTTTATACCTTCAGAATTGCCATAAACAAGGTAGGGAAGCTTGGTGCCGTCGATCTTCAACACGGCAAGGTCACTGCTGGGGTCGCGTCCGATCACTTTTGCTTTGTAGGTCTGGCGGTTGGCCAGGGTTACATTCACCTCGTCGGCCACGCTGCCCGATTCGTTGGAGATAACGTGGTTGTTGGTAACAATATAGCCGTCTTCGCTGATGATAACACCACTGCCCGAAGCCCGTTGCTCCGGAACAATATTTGGTCCCATATCGCCAAACACATCGCCAAAGAAATCATCCAACATGCTGCGGCGACGCGGAAGATCGTTGGTGATCTTTCTGGCCGGAACTTTTGTTTTGATGTGCACTACCGCTGGTGCTGCAGCGCTGGCAGCTTTTGTCAGGTCAACAGGGTCGGCGGGGCTGAAATTTTTTCCGTCAAAATAACCTGCATAGTTGGCAGGAAAACCATTTTGAGCGGAACCCACAGCTTCAGCTTTCGGATAGAAAAACTGGTTGTACAACGCCACGCTTCCTACAGCAGAAGCCGCGCTGATAGCAACAATGAGTAAAACTTGTTTCAATTTCATAGATCGTCAGTTATAGAAGTTATTGTAACGTGTCAAATAATATGCCCTTCGCAAACAAACTTACACTTTGCCATACCGGCTGCCACACCTTCGGTCCAGTTTAACATTTATTTACTAAGGCTTTCGTACTTCATGCTCCTTGTTCAAATTTACTAAAAACTGCATTGTATCCACGCCATCTGCAAAATCACATATACCGGGACATTGTGCTTCGCCAAACCGGGTGGTTTCGCGGCTGACGATGCATTGGATGTTGTCGTTACCGGCCAGCGTTTTCTTCACCTCATCAGCATCGGTATAAAACTGATAATTCAACTGGCTGATAGGAGAGAAGGGCGAAGGCTCTTCTACCAACAAGAGGCTTTTGTTGCTCATGTAATACCGGTTGTTCAGCAAAAGGATAGCCAGGTTATAATCGTAATTGTTTTTGTATTTCTGGTGATCGGCCAGGTGGTTGTACTTGTCAAAAGCCCGTAATAGCGGCTCAAAATTGTAGCCTTGCGGCACGTACACCTGTGTTACGTTCCGACAGCCCAGTCCAAAAAACTGGTACACGTCATCGGCCAGTTTTTCCAGTTCTTCTGTTTTTTCATCGCCGGTAAGCAGGGCCACGGACGTACGGTTGCGGCGAATGATATGCGGGTACTTACTGAAGTAGTGCGTAAAATATTGCGAGGAATTGTTGCTGCCGGTGGCAATGTAAGCGTCGCAGCCTTTCAGCATCTCGGCAAATACAAAATACGGTTCCGCAGCAGGCGCCCATTCCACCATTTTCTTTACCATGAATTTGATCAGCACCGAATCTTTCGACGAAAGCTTGCAATGCGCATAGTGCCCGGCCAGGAAGGTGCACAGCAGGTCGTGAAAACCAACCGCCGGGATGTTTCCGGCCATAACAATACCCACCTTTTTGGGAGACTCATTTTCTTCCGGGATGCCGTAGTGGTCGATCAGCGTTTGCAGGCTTTCTTCCGAAAGATATTGTGTAGCAATATTGGTAAGCGAAAGCTCTATGAATTCTGTTGTAAACCATCCGTTTTCCTGCGATGCTCGCCGTACCGCCGCCTCCAAGTCTTCTTCCGGTGATAAAATGGATTTGCCCAGCCGCACCAAGATTTCCTTTCTTTCTTGTAAATTCATGTGGGGAGATTATTTTTGTTGCAAAACTAATTCACTAACAAGCAAAGAAAAGTTATGGCTATAAAGATCACAGAAGAATGTATCAATTGCGGAGCCTGCGAACCCGAATGTCCGAATAATGCCATTTATGAAGGCGGTGTAGAGTGGGCCATTGCCGATGGCACCGATGTAAAAGGAAGTTATACCCTCGTTGACGGAACCGTTGTGGAAGCCAGCCAGCGCAATGCCCCGATCGCTGTGGACACGTATTACATTGTACCCACCAAGTGCACCGAGTGCCAGGGTTTTCACGAAGAGCCCCAGTGTGCGGCCGTTTGCCCGGTTGACTGCTGCGTGCCGGACGAAATGTACCGCGAAACAGTAGAAGAACTGCTGGCAAAAAAAGAGCGGATGCATATGTGATTTCTTTCTACCTTTAGATGACAATCCTCAAAGCAGTTTCGGCTGCTTATAGTAAACAGGTGATATTTCCTGTTGTAAAAAGGTGAAGCTCCAAACGGACTTCACCTTTCTTATTTTAAATGCAGAATGGCGAAGAAGGTATTTGAACCGCAGAACAAGGAACAAGGAATAACGAACGGTGAAGAGTTAAACACGAATTTTTTCACGAATTGCACGAACGGCGTCCTTTGTTCACTCGTTCATCGCTTTAGCAGTCAGTCTATATGCAGAAGGGAAAGATGAGCTGTATATACTTCGTCATTTCTTGTTCCTTGTTCATCTGTTCGATATTCCACTTCTTTCCGTGAAGAATCTGTTAACCCGCCAAATCCCCCGCGTTTGTTTCGTTCACTCTTGTTTACTTTTACGCTATGTTCGCCGCAACGCATATTCCCTACAAGCAAACTGCCAGCTTTTCAAAACTTATTCTTGACTACCTCGATGGAGCCGCCTCGCTGCAGCCCTTCTACCGCAAGACTCCCGACCTTGAAGGGATCAGGGCCAATATTGCGGAGCGGCAAGGATTTCAAACCGACCGGCAAACGCTGGTCAGTGTGTTGAAAGAGCAGTATGCGCAACACGATGTTTCACCGGCAGTAGCGGCCAACCTCGAAGCCTTGTTGCAGAACAACACATTCACGGTTTGCACAGCGCACCAGCCCAACCTTTTTACCGGTCCGCTTTATTTTGTGTACAAGGTGCTGCACACCATCCGGCTGGCGGCCTGGCTGCAGGAGCAACTGCCCGCCTACAAATTTGTACCGGTGTATTACATGGGTTCAGAGGATGCTGATTTTGCAGAGCTCAATCATACGTATGTGGATGGCAAAAAGCTGGAGTGGAAAAAAGAGCAGACCGGCGCGGTGGGTCGCATGGTAGTGGACAATACGCTTTTGCAACTGATAGATGAACTGGAAGGGCAACTGGTTTACGAACCCTTTGGACAGGAAGTTGTAGCCATGTTGCGCAAAAGCTATACAAAAGGCCGCACCATTCAGGAGGCGACGTTTGAGTTGGTGAATGCTTTGTATGGCGAATGGGGATTGGTGGTACTCATACCAGATCACCCCCTGCTGAAGGCGCAAATGAAGAATGTGTTTGAAGAGGACATCTTTGCCAACACGTCTTCAAAGATTGTAGAGCAAACCAACGAAAAGCTGGGAAAGGAATACAATGTGCAGGCAAACCCCAGGGAGATCAACCTGTTTTATCTCTACAACAATATTCGCGAACGCATTGAAAAGAGAGACGAAAGCTTTTTTGTTCTGAATACGGATATCAGCTTTTCAGAAACGGAATTACGGGCCGAACTGGACGCACACCCTGAGCGGTTTAGTCCCAATGTTATCCTGCGCGGGCTTTACCAGGAACTGATCCTGCCCAACGTTGCTTTTATTGGCGGTGGCGGCGAAACAGCCTACTGGCTGCAGTTGTGCGAATTGTTCAGTCATTACGGTGTGCCCTACCCGGTTTTGGTATTGCGCAATTCGTTTTTGGTGGTGGAACAAAAATGGCAGGAAAAGCTGGATAAGATCGACTTTACACCGGCCGAGCTTTTTGCCTCGGACGATGACCTGATGAAGGAAGTCGTAACCCGAAATTCAGCACATTCCGTTTCTCTCAACGGCAATTTTGAAAAAGCCGAAGAACTGTACGAAACCATCCGCGAACAGGCTGAAACTATCGATCCTACCTTGTCGCAATATGTTGCCGCTATCAAAGCCCGTTCGCTAAAAGAATTGCAGGAGTTGGAGAAAAAAATGCTGCGGGCCGAAAAGCGCAAGTACAGCGATCAGCAGCGGCAGATCAGCGTACTAAAAGAGGCCCTGTTTCCCAAAAAAGGCCTGCAGGAAAGGGTAGAGAACTTCAGTGGTTTTTATGCCAAATGGGGCAAAAGCTTTGTAGCGGAATTGTTGCAGCATTCGCTGGCGCTGGAGCAACAATTCACCATTCTTACAGCTGAAGATCAACCCTAAAGATCTGGCTTTTGCCATCGTCGTTATCGGCTACCAGGTGCAGGCGGTAGCTGTTTCCATTTACCCCTTCTGCGCAAACGCTTTCAATTTTTTGTCCTTTGAATTGGGATGAGAAGGCCGTCAATTGCAACATGCCGCTGGCACTAAGAACATCGTTTTTTCTGGCTGTTGAAAAATCTCTTATCCAGCCAAGATAGCTCTCACCAATTTCACCATCTTCCGTTGCATTGAAGGTGGCTTCTTCCGAGGCGGTAAAAAGCAGCAGGTCTTTTTCTTTTACATAATAAAGGCCAGAAAGTCCGGGAACACTACCGGCCAGGGGCAACCGTATCTCTTTCACCGATATGTTACCATCCGTCTCGCTAAAAATAAGGTGATTTGTTTTGGTGGTGAGATTGGCCCGGTTGCAAAAGACCATGGTTTCATTGACAAGCGTGCTGCCTTCGATATTGATCTCTTTTATACCAGGAAACGTAATTCCCGCGGGGAAGATCCTTGTTTTTTTGACTGAATCGCTGCCAACAGCCCATTCATAAACCGGCCAGCGGTTTTTGTCTGAAAGCGAGCCAACACCCAGGACCACAGGCTTGCCTGCTCTTTGGAGCAAAATGGCGGATTCAATATCCGGTTTGTCCTCTTTGGCAATGATGGAAACCGAATCGGGCCAGTACTGAATTTTACGAATAGGCTTGTATGTTGGCGAGAGTACCAGCAGGTGGGGTGCATTGTCGCCAAACAGGAAAAGTTCACCATTGGCATACTCTATCCCGGAAGCGGCCGGAAAATCCAAACTTTGTGAAGCAATAAGCCGCAGTGACGCTGTCTTTTCGGCGCAGCCGCTATACATCAAAGCTGTTAGGCCAGCCAGCAGATTGCAGATGATGAATTTTGTCTTCCACTTCATGCACCATTTTTTCCTTGTATGCTGCAACTTTCTGTCCAACCTCTTCATCAAAAGCACCTACCACTTGTGCGGCCAGGATGCCGGCATTTTTAGCGGCGTTCAGCGCTACCGTAGCTACGGGCACACCGTTGGGCATTTGCAGGATGGAAAGTACCGAATCCCAGCCATCGATGGAGTTGCTGCTTTTGACTGGCACACCTATTACGGGGAGAGAGGTAAGAGATGCTACCATACCCGGCAAGTGGGCAGCGCCACCGGCACCGGCAATGATCACTTTTAATCCCCGCTCTTTTGCTGTTTGCGCATAACGAAACATGCGCTGCGGCGTACGGTGTGCCGAAACAACCGTCAGCTCGAAAGGCACTTCAAAAAATTTCAGGATATCAGCAGCGGCCTGCATGATGGAGAGGTCGCTGTCGCTGCCCATGATGATACCGACAAGAGGGGTTTGGAGTTTGGTGTTTGGTGTTTGGGGTTGTTCCATTCGTTGTTGCTTTCTTTTTTTACGGTGCACTTACCATTGCGACACAGAAGATCACTCAAGTAAACACCGTCAAAGATATTCTCCTGCGATATAAATAATTTCTGAATAGTAAAGAAAGGCCCACAATAAGGACATAACTCCAAACTCCAGACCCCAAACTCCAAACGCTATCGAACCAATTCCCCGCGCAGGCGAAGCAGTTCGGTTTCGGCGAGCTTCAGGTTGTAGCGGGCATTGATCAAATTGGTAAGAATGGTGGAAACGTTTTCTTCTGCCTGGCGCAGTTCAATGTAGGTTGTGCGACCAAGACGGTAGCGTTCTCTTTCAATAAAAAGGTTTTCCCTCGCCAGCACCACGCTGGTGTCGAGCGTTTGCACCACCTGCTTTTGCGCATCGTAATCGCGGTAGGCGTTCAGTATGCTGGTGTTCAAAACAGCTTCCTGGTTGCGGTACTGCAGTTCTTGGAAGTTAACGGCCAGTTGCGCCTGCCGGATCTGCTGCTTGACAGTGAAATTATTGAGGATAGGTATGGTGGCGGTAATGCCATAGTTAAGGCCTCTGTTCAGGTTAAACAGGGGCGAAAATGGGTTGATAACCTGGTTGTTGCTGGTGCGGTTAAAGTTGTAAGCCGAAACGATTTGCACAGTAGGGTAGCGGGATGATTTTGCCAATTCTACTTCCAGTTCCGCTGCCCGAACATTGGTGCGGGCCAGTTGCAACTCAGGACTGGAAAGAGATAAATTATTCAGTAGCGTGCCCAGCACGATTTCGGTTTCTACGGGGATGGTGTCGCTTACTTTATAGTTGGCATCGCGGCCGATGTTCATCAGTTGGTTCAGGGTTTGGCGTCGCTGGTCGATAAGGGCCAACTGATTGAGCCTTGCCGCCGTGCTGTTGTTGAAATCTATCTTGGCCTGCAACACTTCAGGCTTAATGCCTGCGCCGATATCAAATTTGTATTGCGCCAGCCGGAGGCGGTCCGACGATAGCGCCAACTGCTCTTCCACATTGCGCAACTGCTGCTTTTGCCGTACAATGTCATAATAAGTATTGATAACGGACGCCACTGTGTTGACTACGGCCGCTTTCACCACCAGGTCACCCTGTTCCACCGCAATATCCAACTGGTCGCGGAGACGGAACATGCGAAAGCCATCAAACACGGTCCAGTTCAGGTTAAGAGCGGCTGTAAAAGCATTCTGGCGAATGCCATTCCGAACCCGGTCCGAACCGTCGGCAAGGGTTTGCTTTTGGTTGTTATTTGAAAGCAGGTAGGTTCCCGTAGCATTAACTCTTGGCAGGAAAGCCGCATTGCGGTATTCATAATTGATGGCGGCAACGGCCGAATCCTGCCGGGCCAGTAAAATGTCGTAATTGTTGCGGAGTGCATAGCCCACGGCTTCCTCCACGGTCAATGAATCCTGCGCCCATACGGTTCCGGTAAGAGCCAGCAAAACAGTAACAAAAAAAGCTCCTTTCTTTATTCGATTAATTCGGTGCATGTTCCAGTTGCGCAAGTTTGGTTTCTTCCTGCATGACCTCCAGTTCGTTCCGCTTTTTGTTGGAAGAAAGGTAAGCATACATGGCAGGGATCACAAATAGGGTTAATACCAGCGAAAAGACGATACCGCCAACGATCACAACGCCCAGTGGTATACGGCTGGTGGCAGCCGCTCCCAGCGAAAGGGCAATGGGCATGGCACCCAGCGCCATGGCCAGCGATGTCATCAAAATAGGACGCAAACGCTGCGTGGAAGAATAAATGGCCGCATCTTCTTTGCTCATGCCTTTGAGCCGGTTTTGATTGGCGAATTCCACGATAAGGATACCGTTCTTGGTTACAAGACCGATTAGCATGATCATCCCGATCTGCGAAAAGATGTTCAGCGTATGATCAAAGATCCAGAGCGACAGCACTGCACCGGCGATGGCCAGCGGTACCGTGATCATAATGATCAGCGGATCGATAAAGCTTTCAAACTGCGCCGCCAGGATCAGGAAGATCAGTCCCAGCGCCAGGAAAAAGGCAAAGCCAATATTGCTGGAGCTTTCGGCATAGTCGCGGGAAGAGCCGGTAAGCGAAGTGGAATAGGTTTCATCCAGCAGGCGGTCGGCAATACCTTCCATGGCTGTAATGCCATCGCCAACCGTTTTACCCGGTGCAAGGCCAGCTGATATTGTTGCGGATTTAAAACGGTTAAAATGGAAAATGGTGGAAGGGGTGGTGGCTTCTTCAAAGGTCACCAGGTTATCCAGGCTGATCATCTGCCCGCCGTTGTTACGGACAAAGATTGTTTTCAGATCGGTTGGATCGTCACGGTCTTCCCGCACTACCTGTCCCAAGACCTGGTATTGTTTTCCTTCCTTGGTAAAATAACCAAGACGACGATTGCTCAGTGCCAGGTTAAGCGTTTCCGAAATATCCTGAACCGATACACCCAATTGCGCTGCTTTCAGGCGGTCAACGGAAATGCGCAATTCGGGTTTGTTGAATTTCAGGTCGGCATCGGCACCGGTAAGCACACCGCTGCGGTTGGCTTCTTCCACAAACTTCGGCAGCACTTCGGCCAGTTTATTAAAGTTGTTGTTTTGAATGACAAACTGAACCGGCTGGCCACCACGGCGGTTTTGCTGGATGGTTTGGTCTTCAATGGCCACCACTCTTCCTTCAGTATACTTAGGAAGGTTGCGGTTCAGCATGGCCACAATTTCTTTTTGCGAACGGTCCCGGTCCTTGGGCTCTGCCAGCACCGACCGCACAAAACCGGTATTGGCCGCACCGCTGGAAAAGCCAGGGGCCGTAAGCGATAACACCGTTTTTTTCTCCGGAACCGAATCCAGCACCAGGTTGGTCAGCCGGTCGATCAGTGCATCGGTGTATTCATACGAAGCACCTTCGGGAGCGGTTACCTGCAGGCGAAACTGGCTGCGGTCTTCCATGGGCGCCAGTTCGGATTGCAGCGAGCCGCCGATAAAATAAATGATACCGGCACAAATAACCACGATCAGGATTGCCACCCATTTCACCTTCATAAAACCGGTCAGCAGGTATTGGTAACCGTTTTCCATGCCGCGGAAGAATGGTTCTGTTTTGCGGTAAAACCAGGAGTGCTTGTGTACGTTCTTCGTCAGTTTTACGTTCAGCACCGGCGTTAATGTCAGTGATACAAAGGCCGAGATCAATACCGCGCCGGCTACCACAATACCAAATTCGCGGAACAGCCTTCCCACAAAACCTTCCAAAAAGATGATGGGAAGAAACACCACGGCAAGCGTGATAGAAGTAGCGATAACCGCGAAATAAATTTCTTTGGAACCTTCCAGCGCAGCTTGCCACTTGTTCATACCGGATTCCATCTTTTTATAGATGTTCTCCGTTACCACGATACCGTCATCCACCACAAGGCCGGTGGCCAGAACGATGGCAAGCAAGGTGAGTACGTTGATGGTAAAACCGCAGAGGTACATGATAAAAAAAGCACCGATCAGCGAAACCGGGATGTCGATCAAAGGCCGCAGGGCAATGGCCCAGTCGCGGAAGAAAAGATAGATGATGAGCACCACGAGGATAAAGGCGATCAGCAGGGTTTCTTCTACTTCGAGAATGGAGTTTTTAATAAAGCGGGTTTGGTCCAAAGCAATGTTCAGGGTAAAATCTTCCGGCAGCTCTTTTTCAAGTTGAGCAAGGCGTTTGTAAAATTCATCGGAGATCTCAACATAGTTGGAACCCGGTTGCGGGATCACCGCCAGGGCAATCATGGGAATGCCGCTTTCTTTCAGGGAGCTTTCTTCGTTCTCGGGTCCCAGCACCGCCTCGCCAATGTCTTTGATGCGGATATCGCTGCCGCCACCGCTGCGCACAATAATGTTGTTGAATTCTTCTTCTGTATTTAACTGGCCAAACGTGCGAACGATCAGTTCTGTGTTGCTGCCATAGATCTTGCCACTGGGAAGCTCGATGTTCTCCCGCAGCAGGGCGGCCTGCACATCAGCTGGCGTGAGGCCATACGCCGAAAGCTTTTGCGGGTTGAACCAGATGCGCATGGCGTAGCGCTTTTCACCCCAGATCTGGATGCCGCTCACACCCGGGATGGTCTGCAGTCTTTCCACCAGGAAGTTGTTGGCGTATTCCGTTATCTCCAGCTGGTTGCGGGTGTTGCTTTGCACCGTCATGGAAAGAATCGGGTCAGACGTAGCATCGGCCTTTGACACAACAGGCGGTGATTCGAGGTCATTGGGAAGCGACCGCGATGCCTGCGAAACTTTATCGCGAACGTCATTAGCAGCCGTTTCCAGGTCGATGCTCAGGTCAAATTCAACGTTGATGTTGCTGCGTCCCTGGTTGCTGGAGGAAGTAATATTTTTGACACCCGCAATACCGTTGATGGCTTTTTCGAGCGGCTCGGTGATCTGTGTTTCGATGATCTCCGGGTTGGCGCCGCCATAAGAGGTTGAAACGTTGATATTGGGCGGATCGATAGCCGGGTAGTCACGCACCCCTAAAAACTTAAAGCCGATCACACCAAACACCACGATAACGATGTTCATGACTATGGCCAACACGGGCCGCTTCAAACTCAGTTCAGAAATATTCATACCCTTGCCTGGTTGTGCTCTGCGGGAGCTTATGGATTAACAGGTTTCGTAGAATCAGCGGCTGGCCGTTGTCCGGCGACCGGTTTGCCATTGACCTTTACCAGCGTTACCTTGCCTTCGGGACGCAAACTCAGCAAACCGGTCGTCAGCACCGTGTCGCCAACATTCAGCCCGCTGGTGATCTGGACCGTTGATGAATCGCGGAGACCAGTAGTGACATCAACAAATTTAGCGATGCCATTGTTGTACAGGTAAACCTTTTTGCCCCTTGCCTGTGGAATCACAGCTTGGGTGGGCAGTACAATAGCATCCGTATCGGGTTCAAAAGAAAGTTTTACACGGGCAAATGCACCTGGTGTGAGCCCGGCGCCATCGCCCTGTACCGTGGCCCTTACCTGGATGGTACGGGTGTTTTCGGCAATGTTTGATTCTGTAGCTACCACCCGGCCGGTATAATTGCGGCTTGTGCCTTCAATGCTGAAATTGATATACTGCCCGTTCTTGATTTTTGAAATGTATTTTTCCGGCACGGTGAAGTCAATCTTCATTTGGCCCACCTGGCTGATGGTGGTCATGATAGATGTTGGGCTGACATAGGCGCCTACACTTACCATGCGCAGGCCCACCTTCCCGGTGAAAGGCGCCCTTACCACGGTTTTTGCAATCTGCGCTCTTGTGATGGCAATATCGGCAGCCGTGTTGCTCACTTGTAATTGGGTGGTTTCGTAATCCTGCCGGCTGATACCACCGATCTTCAGCAATTCCTCCGAACGGTTTTCGTTTTGCCTTGCAATTTTTTCCTGCACCTGCAGTTTGCGGAGTTGCGCCTGCAGGTCGGCGTCGTTCAGCTTGAAAAGCGTAGCTCCTTTGCTTACAACAGTGCCTTCCCTGAAATAGATGCCGGTAATAATGCCGGCCACTTCAGGATGTATCTCGGTGGCTTCATTGGCCACAAGGGTACCGGGTACTTCAAGCTGGTCAAGAACAGTGGAATTGGCAACTGTAATGGCTTCGGCCCGTACCGGTGGACGGTTGGTGCCTCCACCGCCGCTGCGCTGCTGTTGCTGCGCGGCTTCTTTACGTTCGGTACTGCCACATGCGGTAAGGAGAGCAAAAGCCGACAACATGCCAAGGCTTGCAAAACGGAAATTCATTCGTTGTTTCGATGATTTAAGCAACAAAAATAAAGGGTATTCCTGTGCTGGGTTCCTTTAATGTTCAAACGGTAGTTATCGTTAACCTTATTTAACGTCCATACAGGTAGGTGACTGATCGTACGCTAAAATATAGTTGGAAACAAAGCAAGTTGGTAAAAGTTCAATACGCGTAAAATACAGGTAGACAAGTTCACTTCGTTTAGTGATTGTTGCCTTGGGAAAACACACAATCCATTATTATAAAAACGTGCAAAGATATGGCAGCACGTTTTCTACTTTTCTGAACTCACCACTTGCAGGGCCTGTTTTATTTTATTGGCTTTGTGAATGAGGTCCTGTTTTTCGTTGCTCAAGACCGTTACATGCCCCATCTTTCGCCCGGGTTTTGTTTGCAGCTTTCCGTAAATGTGTACAAAAGCATTGTCGATCCGTAACACTTCTTCCAGGCCTTCGTAATGCGCAGGGCCGGAGTGGCCTTCGTTGCCGATGATGTTGATCATGATGGAAGAAAGAATGGGTTTGGTATTACCTAATGGGTAACCAAGGATGATTCGCCACAGCATATCAAACTGCGAGCTGTAATGTGCTTCAATGGTATGGTGGCCGCTGTTGTGTACACGAGGGGCCGTTTCGTTTACCAGCACATCATCGTTTTCATCCACAAACAACTCCACGGCAAAAATACCCGGCGAGTTAAAGTTGCGTACCACGGCAAGGGCAATGGCCTCCACTTTCCATAATACACCCTGTTTGATGTCGGCAGGACAAAGCTGGAGGTCAAGCAAATTCAATCCCGGGTTAAAGATCATTTCCACGGGTGGATACAGCACATTCTTTCCCTGTTGGTCTACGGCTACGATCTGTGCGATCTCTTTTTTGATCTTCACCTTTTTTTCCAGCACACTATGCTCATTGAATCCTTTGCTGGCATCGCTAAGCGTATCGATCACCTGTACACCGCGACCATCATAACCACCTTCGGCCAGTTTTTGCACGGCAGGCAGCAGGTGCTGGTGTCCCGAAATTTCGGCGGCTGATTGCAGGATGGTGTAAGCAGCCGTTGGAATTTGGTGGGCTGTATAATATTGTTTTTGTGCAGCTTTGTTTTTGATGATTCGCAGCACGGAAGGACGGGGATAGATCTTTACGCCTTCGCTTTCCAGCTTTTCCAGTGCATCAATGTTGACGTTCTCGATCTCGATGGTGATGGCGTCGAGGCTTTTGCCAAAATTGTAAACCGTATCAAAATCACGGATGCTTCCTTTTACAAAATACCGGCACAGGTGCGCAGCAGGGCAGGCATCGTCGTCTTCCAGCACATGGGTTTCTACGGGGTAATTGGCGGCTGCCTGTAATAACATTCTGCCTAATTGTCCGCCGCCGAGGATGCCTACTTTTTGCATGGCGCAAATGTACATGCAAACTGTGCACGAAAAAGGAAAATAGGGGGCTTAGAACTTGTGCAGGTAAAAAGGGTAGTTGCCCAGACACCGAACTTGCAAAACCACTTCTATAGAGAAACAAGAACCAAAATGCTTTCCTGGAGATTTGCCTACGGTAGAAATTGATTTGGCGTAAGAGTTGCGGCTTTTCTTCAAACGGTGTTGTATGCACAAGCTAAACACGGCAGCAGACCTGGATGCGTTGCTGGCAGATATTGGCGACCGGCCCGTGGTGATGCTGGGTGAAGCCTCCCACGGCACGCATGAATACTACACCTGGCGTACCGCTATTTCCAAACGGCTCATTGCTGAAAAAGGGTTCAGGTTTATTGCCGTGGAAGGCGACTGGCCCGACTGTTACAAGATCAACCGTTATATAAAAGGGTACAAGGATGCCGGCAACAGCATCACCGATGTATTGCAGCATTTCGACCGCTGGCCAACCTGGATGTGGGCCAACTGGGAGGTGGCGGCCCTGGCCGAATGGCTGCGGGAGCACAACAATACAAAACCAATGGCAGAGCGGGTTGGCTTTTACGGGCTGGATGTGTACAGCCTTTGGGACAGCATGTATGCGATGATGGATTACCTGCAAAAGGAAGATCCGCAGGCGGCACAGTCGGTAAGGCAGGCGATAAAATGCTTTGAGCCGTTTGAAGAGAATGAACAGGCTTATGCACGGTATTCGCTAACAGAACTTTCGTGCCGCGATAAAGTGCTGGCGGTGTTGAAGGAGATCCGCAACAAGGCGCACCACCTGGATGGCAATCGCGAAGCAGGTTTTAACACTGAGCAAAATGCCCTGATTGCGGTGAACGCCGAAAACTATTACCGGGCCATGATGGGCTTTGACAACGAAAGCTGGAACGTGAGGGATACACACATGATGGAAACGCTGGATCGCCTGCTAACCTTTCATGGTGATGATTCCAAAGGAATTGTTTGGGCCCACAATACCCATATCGGTGATGCACGGGCCACTGATATGAAGCGGGCCGGTATGGTGAACATTGGGCAACTGGCAAGGGAGCAGTACGGCATCAACCAGGTTTACCTTGTTGGTTTTGGCTCCTACGAAGGGACGGTGATAGCCGGGGATGAATGGGGTGCACCCATGCAGGTGATGGACGTGCCGCCGGCAAGGGAGGGCAGCATTGAACAGGTGCTTCACCGGGAAGATGACCACAACCGTTACCTGCTTTTTTCTTCGGAAGACAGGAGGCTGCAATATGAAGGATCCATTCGCCACCGCGCTATTGGCGTGGTGTATGCTGCCGGGCAGGAACGGTTTGGTAATTACGTTCCATCGGTAATGGCTAACCGTTATGATGCGTTTGTTTACCTCGACGAAACAACAGCCCTCCATCCTTTACTTCCGGAGATTTACAGCGAAAAAATTCCGGATACTTATCCCTTTGCGTTCTAAACTGGTGCGTGGTAAGTGGGAGAACCTGCAATAATAAATAATTCGGTAAAGTAAAATTAGGTGCAGCTACATGGCAAAGAAATAACACAGGAAAACACTTGCAGCTATCTTTACGCCATGTTTGAAAACTACGCCTTTACCGCGGCAGAACGATTTATGCGTTATGTGCAGGTGGACACCCAAAGCAACCCGCTTTCCACCACGCATCCCACTACCGAAAAACAAAAAGACCTTTCCCGGATACTGGTAGAAGAATTAAAAGCCATGGGCATAACCGATGCAGAAATGGACGAATGGGGTTATGTGTACGCAACCGTTCCATCCAATACAACCAAAGAAGTGCCGGTGATTTGTTTTTGTGCCCACGTGGATACGGCACCAGATGCCAGCGGTACCGGCGTAAAGCCCATTCTTCACAAGGCTTACCAGGGCCAGGATATTGTTTTGCCCGACGATACCACACAGGTTTTGCGCAAAGCTGATTTTCCCTATCTCGAAAAATTGCTGAGGCACGATATCATCACGGCCAGCGGCACGACGTTATTGGGTAGCGACGACAAAGCCGGTGTGGCGGAGATCATGGATGCTGCAAATTTTTTGATGATGCATCCCGAAGTAAAGCACGGTGCTATGCGGCTTCTTTTTACTCCCGATGAAGAAGTAGGCCGGGGAACCGAAAAAGTAGACATGCAAAAACTGGGTGCGCAGTTTGGCTATACGTTGGATGGCGGCGAAGCCGGTTCGCTGGAAGATGAGACCTTTAGCGCCGATGGCGTGCAGGTGGTGATCCACGGCGTGATCACGCATCCCGGCTACGCCAAAGGCAAAATGGTAAATGCACTGAAGATTGCCGGCGATGTACTGGCCTCGCTTCCCCGGGCAGAGTTATCGCCGGAAACCACCGATGGCAAGCAGGGTTTTATTCACCCGATAAGGGTAGATGGCCTTGCTGAAAAAGCCACCATCGATTTTATCATCCGTGATTTTGTGACCGATGGCTTAAAGAAAAAAGAAGATTTTCTTTTAAGCATAGTGGAAATGGTGATGGACAACTACCCGGCCGCAACGTTTGAATTCAAGGTGACGGAACAATACCGAAACATGAAAGAAGTGTTGGACGGGCACCCGCAAGTGGTGGAATTTGCAAAAGAAGCCATTCAGCGCAGCGGGTTGCCGTTGAAGATGGAAAGCATTCGCGGCGGTACCGATGGCAGCCGGCTTTCGTTTATGGGATTGCCTTGTCCCAACCTCTTTGCCGGTGAGCAGGCCATTCACTCCAAGCTGGAATTTATTTCGGTACAGGATATGAACAAAGCCGTGGAAACGATCGTGCACCTGGCTGCTATTTGGGAAGAAAAAGCTAATTAAAAAATAGAAACTGAATTCATCAATAGTCAATAATAAGTAATTTCTAATTATTGATTATCGACTGAGACGGCCACCCGTTCCTTCATTATATTTATTAAGTGAGACGGATCATATTGACCTTGCTGGGATTGTTGCCCTTTGCGCTGTCGGCGCAAAACCTGCTGCTCAACGGTGGTTTTGAAGAAGAGAACATTTGTTCGGAATACAGCAAGAACTGTGCACCGGAAGGCTGGATCTCCACCTCGCTTTATGCCGATTATTATTTTGACGATGCACCCAATGCGCAGGAGGGCCAGCATTTTGTTGGCCTGGTGCTTGCCCGCATGGACAGGCAGGTAGCCAAACATTTTTTGCGGAGCCGGTTGTTGTGCGGCTTGCGCAAAGGCGCACAGTACAAGCTTCAATTTTTTATCCGGTCAAAGCATCCTGTTTTTGATTCCATCGGTATTTATTTTTCCGCCAATGATTTTTTATACCAGAAAGAAAAACTTCGAGGCTCACGGCCGCAGCTTCTGGTAAAAGACAGTACGCAATTGCAGCCTTCAAAAGAATGGCAGCAGGTTTCTTTTATCTATACGGCCAACGGCAACGAAAACTTTATTTCCATCGGTGATTTTAAACGCAGTGAGCATTCTTTTGCCGGTGCGCCGGACCTGGGAAAGGATTATTATTTTTTCATCGACAGTCTTAGTCTCACACCGTTGAATCCACAGGAGCATATTTGTACCGAAGCTGCAGCCGTAAAGGAAGAGGAGTACAGCTTTGATGTACGCCATAACCTGCTCGACAGGCTGGTGTATGTTTACACCAAAACTCCTCCGCCGGTTGCGCCACTTCAAAAAACGATACTGCAACGGATAGATACGTTGGTGATTCCCGATGTTTTATTTGCTACCAACAGCTATGCATTAGGAGAGGAGGCAAAAAACTTATTGACACAGTTGGCAGAAAAAACAGGTGCGGCCCGGATTGATTCGATCGTTGTAGAAGGCCATACCGACAGCCAGGGCAATCTATCCGCTAACCAAACACTCTCCGAGAACCGGGCCATTAGCGTTGAATCTTACCTGCAACCGTTGCTGTCTTCAACCGTATTGTCGAGAGGATGGGCCAGCACCCGGCCGGTGGCTGATAATCGTTCGGCAGAAGGCCGGCAAAAAAATCGCCGGGTGGAAATTTATGTTTATATGCGGGAATAGCTTTATGCAAATAAGGGTTTAAGCTTAGTGCTACCCGCATTTATCTAGACCTGTTTGCGCAAACGTCAACACAATGTTGCTTTCCTTGAAATGTTAATTGTCGCACCATCGCTGGCAAATCTTGGGCTTGCGATTTAACATTGCAAAATATAAAACAGAGAACAGCGTTATTTTTATCCAAAAACACGAACCAGCATGTTTCAAAAGTTTTTTCTCCTGCAGGTTGATTCCACCGGCCTGGCTATGCAAAGTACAACTCCACAGGAAGGCGTTAGTTTAATTGAATTGTTGCAATTGGGTGGATGGATCATGATCCCACTCGCAGGTCTTTTTATTCTGACGATCTACGTGTTTTTTGAGCGGTTTCTTTCCATTCGCAAAGCCTCTTCTATCGACGGCAATTTCATGAACATCATCCGCGACCACATTGTAAACGGCAATGTAACGGCGGCCCGCAGCTTTGCCAAAAACACCAACAACCCCGTAGCCCGCATTATCGACAAAGGCATCCAGCGTATTGGCAAGCCCATTGAAAACATTGAGCGCAGCATGGAAAACGTGGGTAAGCTAGAGATCTACAACCTGGAAAAAAATCTTTCCATTCTTTCGCTTTCTGCCGGTATTGCACCCCTGCTTGGATTCTTGGGAACCATTATCGGGATGTTCCAGTTGTTTTATAGCCTGGCCACGGGTGGCGATTTTACCATCCAGACCATGGCCAACGGTATCTATACAAAAGTGATCACTTCGGCCGCTGGTTTGATCATTGGTTTGATTGCCTACGTAGCCCATAACTTTTTAACGGCGCAGGTAGACAAAACCGCGTACAAGATGGAAGCGTCCAGCGCTGAGTTCCTGGATATCTTACAGGAGCCAACGAGGTAGAGCAATGGGCAATTGACCATTTGCAATGGGCAAAAACGTCAAATGGAAAATTCGTGTTATTCGTGAAAAAATTCGTGTTTAAATGAACATCCGCAGAAAATTACGAGCACATACAGAGGTACACACAGGACCGTTGAATGATATCCTTTTCATTCTTCTCCTGTTCTTCCTCATTACGTCCACGTTGGCCAATCCCAACCTGGTGAAGGTGAACAACCCGAAAGGCACAAAAGATTCACGGGCCAAGCAGGATATTATTGTCTCCATCGATAAGGACAATAACTTTTTTATCGGTGGTTCTTCCGTACAAAACAATATGATCGACTCTTTTGTAAAAGTCCAGATCATCCGGGCAAAAGAAAAGATCGATACGCCTTCTGTTGTGATCAATGCCGATACCAGTGCCTATTACGGCGAGGTTTTCCGCATTATGCGGGTAGCCAAGCAAAACGGCGCAAAAGTAGCGGCGTTGGTGAAGTAGTGAGTAGTGAGTGGTGAGTGGTGAGTGGTGAGTGGGTTTCCTTAAACAATCATTTCTTTTATATAAAAAACCTCCTGAGCGTTCAGGAGGTTTTTTTATGAAGTACAAAGGGCAACAAGTTCATTACTCAAGACTCACCACTTTCACCATTCTTTCTTTTCCCTGCATATCTTTTTTTAGTTCAACGGAAGCAAAACCTTCGCTTTGAAAAAGTTCAACAACGGCAGCGCCGAGGGCTTCGTGGATCTCGAGGTAGATGGTACCGTTGGGGTATAAACGTTTTTTGGCAAATGCAGCAATTGCTTTGTAAAAGAGCAGTGCATCGTTATCGGGAACAAAAAGCGCCGTATGCGGTTCAAAGTCCACGACATTGGGTTGCATTGTTGCTTTGTCCTGCAGCGGTATGTAGGGCGGATTGCTGACGATAATATTAACGGTTGGCAAAGACGCCTGCTGCGACGCATCTAAAAAATTGATCCCCTGAAAATCGACGCGAATGTGGAGTGCTGAGCCGTTTCTGCGGGCTACGTTCAACGCTTCTTCGCTGACATCGCAACCCCATACTTCTGCTTTCGGTATTTCTTTTTTCAGGGCCAGCGCAATGCAGCCGCTGCCGGTGCCAATGTCAAGGATCTTTAGCTGGGTGGTGGCATCGGCCTGCAATGGATTTTTGTCAAAAACAGGCAGGCCCGAAGCTTTGACATCACTAACGATCCAGTGGACCAGTTCTTCGGTTTCGGGGCGGGGGATCAATACGGCTTTGTCAACATAAAGCTCCATGCCGTAAAACCATGCTTTGTTCAAAACATAATGGAGGGGCTCATGCGTGAGTAAACGCTGTAATTGTTGGTGCAGTTTTTCTTCCTTTTCCGGCAATAAGGCTTCGTCCTTTTTCAGTAGCATTTCGCTTCCCGAATAACCGGTGTTTTCCTCCAGTAACAGTTGTGCAATGTTGCTGCTTTCGCTGCTGTCGTAGATTTTTTCCAGCGCCTGTTGCAGCATCTGCTTTGCCTCACCAATTTTCATTCGTCAAACTTAATCCTTTCTTTATTTTTGATGCCATCCTGATTGCGTTGACATCACACGAGATATACATGCATCGATGTTTGCAACTGGCGGCATTGGCCGTTGGCGATGTGGCACCCAATCCTGTCGTTGGGTCCGTGTTGGTTTACCAGGACAGGATCATTGGGGAAGGTTATCACATGCAGTACGGCAAGGCACATGCAGAAGTGAACTGCATTGCGGTTGTAAGAGAAGAAGACCGGGCGCTGATTCCGGATTCTACACTTTATGTTTCACTGGAGCCTTGTGCGCATTTTGGCAAAACGCCGCCTTGTGCGGACCTGGTCATTGCCAATGGAATCCGGAATGTGGTGGTGGGTTGCCGCGATCCTTTTCCCCAGGTTGATGGCAAAGGCATCGAAAAACTAAAAGCTGCCGGCATAAACGTGGCGCTTGGCGTACTGGAAGCGAATTGTAAAGAGCTGAACAAACGCTTTTTTACTTTTCATACAGAGCACCGTCCGTATGTCATACTGAAATGGGCGCAAACGGCTGATGGTAAAATTGCCGGGAATGGCGATGACCGGCTGCGCATCAGCAATGCGTATACCAATCGCATTGTACACAAATGGCGCAGCGAAGAAGCGGCCATCGTGGTAGGTACCAATACCGCTCTGGCTGACGATCCCGAACTTTCCACGCGGCATTGGCCGGGGAAAAACCCTGCCAGAATCGTGGTCGATAAAAACCTGCGGCTACCTTCCTCCCTCAGGCTTTTTAACGGCGAAATTCCTACGGTTGTTTTTAACCTGCACAAGCACACCTTGCCGTTTGAGAAGATTGGTGTGCACGATTTGCAGGAGATGGGTGTGAGCTATTACCAGGTAACGGAAGATGTAAGCCTTGTTGACCAAATGCTAAACGGGCTTTATCACCTGGGTGTGCAAAGCATGTTGGTAGAAGGGGGTTCGCAATTGCTGCAAACCTTTATTGACTCAGGTGCCTGGGATGAAGCAAGGGTCATCACTAACGAAGACCTAGTAGTCGGAAAAGGCCTGCCAGCGCCGGTTTTGACTGGGGCAATCCTGCAGAAAAAACAAACCGTTTTCTCCGATACCATCCGATACTACCATCGCCGGCCGGCCTGATTGTCGAAATGCGCCCTACCTTCGCGGCCGCTGATGACACATTATTACACCATTGAAAAGCCTTCGCAGGCCGAATACAAAGACCGCGGCAGTCGCTTTTTGGCCTATGCTTTTCCAATTCAAACGGTTGACGACTACAAAAAAGGACTGAAGGCATTAAAGGAAGAACATCCCAAAGCGGCGCACCATTGTTCTGCCTATCGCCTCGGTACCGATGGCAATACGTTCCGGGCTAGCGATGATGGCGAACCGGCAGGCTCCGCGGGAAAACCCATTCTCGGGCAGATCGACAGCAAGTCACTTACCAATACCGCTGTCGTGGTCGTGCGTTATTTTGGCGGCACCCTTCTGGGTGTTCCCGGGTTGATCAATGCTTACAAAACGGCGGCTTCCCTTGCGTTGCAGCTTACACCCATCGTTGAAAAGCCTATATTGATCAAATTTGAATTACAATACGAATACAACCTGATGAATGATGTGATGATCTTTGTGAAGCGTTACCATTGCGTCATCATCGAAAACGAAGCGCAGCTTTTTTGCCGCATGGTGGTTGGCGTACCCAAAGCCGAAGAAGCCGTATTCGCCGACAGGATCGGGGATATACATGGGGTAGAGGTGAAGAAGATGTAAAGTTCAGTTATCCGTATTGCCTTTGCCGCACTGCTTCGCCATCAAAAACTGTCAATTTGTTATCAGGCGAAAGTCCATTTGTTAACAGTTGATGAACAAGCTTTCCCGGTTCGTCGGGAAGATAATTTCGCAAGCGTAAGTAAATAACTCCTTTCGGTGGCTTTACTCGAAACCGGAAGATCAATTCGCCATAGTCCCTGTCAAATGTCAGAATGGTTCTTTCTTCGGCTACTGCCAGTTCCATAACCATAACATCAGCGATGCTTTTCAACCCTTCACCAATGTAAACAACGTCGTAGCCATGTTCGCGGAGATAGATAACGCTTAAAAGTGGAAAGTTTTCATTGGCAAGAAGTTTCATCAGGCTGATTTTTTGGCTGGAACAAAGAGCAGTCCATCCTGCATACATTCGTTCAGGTACACAAAAACGGCCTGGATGCTTTCTTTTGTCAGTCTGGGATAGTTTTCAAGGATCATTTGTTCCGACCAACCTTGTGCAAAAAGGCTCAGAATGTGTTCAATGGAAATCCTTGTTCCTTTTATCGTTGGTTTTCCCAGTAAAACATTTTCGTCTGTGACAATATGTTGTTGCCATTCCATAGCACTAATTTATGAAATGATACAGGTGTTTTCCCCTGAAATCCACTTGATCTTGAGTCGAAAACGTTTTGCCCTGCAGAAATCCCGTCAACCTTTACAACCTCTTAACAAAAGAGCCAGTATCTACCGCTAAAAACCCCAAACGCCAAACACCAGACTCCAAACAGTTTCTTATCTTTGCCGCCCCGAATCAAAAAACCTATCGGGATTTTTATGGAAGAAAATCAAATTAATAACCCAAACGCTGAAGGTCAGGAGACCACTCCGGCGGCTGAGAATGCAGCCCCTGAGCAGTCTGCAGCGACAACAAATGCACCTGCCGCAGAACAAACAACTGAGCAACCTGCTGCACAGGCAGAAGCACCCGTTTCTAATGTGAAAGTAGAAGAGCCCGTACAAGAAACCGTGGCAGCTCACGACGACTTCGACTGGAGCGTGGACAAACGCAATGTTGCCTCCTACAGCAACGAAGAAAAAGAGAAGTACGACAAAGTGTATGAAAACACTTTCGTACAACTGAACGATGGCGAGATGATCCGTGGCCTGGTGGTTGGTATCACAAAAACTGACGTGGTACTGAACATTGGCTTTAAGTCGGATGGTCTTGTTGCCCTGAACGAATTCCGCGACATGCCCGGCCTGAAGGTTGGCGACGAAGTGGAAGTAATGGTGGTAGAAAAAGAAGACCGCGATGGCAACCTGCACCTGAGCCGCAAGCAAGCCCGCATTACCCGTGCCTGGGAGCGCATTGTGGAAGTTCACAAAACCGGCGAAGTGGTTACCGGTACGGTTACCTCTAAAACGAAAGGCGGCCTGATCGTAGACGTATTTGGTATGGAAACCTTCCTGCCAGGTTCGCAGATCGACGTGAAGCCTGTTACCGATTACGACCAGTTCGTGGGCAAAACAATGGAGTTCAAAGTGGTGAAGATCAACGAAGCCATCAAGAACGCTGTTGTATCGCACAAAGCACTTATCGAAAGCGATATCGAAGCACAACGTGCACAGATCATTGGTCAGCTCGAAAAAGGCCAGGTACTGGAAGGTACTGTCAAGAACATTACCGACTTCGGTGCGTTCATGGACCTCGGCGGCCTGGACGGTCTGTTGTACATTACCGATATTTCATGGGGCCGCATCAACCACCCTTCAGAGGTGTTGAAGCTGGACCAGAAAGTAAACGTGGTGGTTCTTGATTTCGACGACGAGAAAAAACGTATTTCTCTTGGTCTGAAGCAACTGACACCCCATCCTTGGGATGTGCTGCCTGAAACCATCAAAGAAGGCGAAGTGGTTACCGGTAAAGTGGTGAACATTGAAGATTACGGTGCGTTCCTCGAAATTCTGCCGGGTGTAGAAGGTCTGGTTCACGTATCAGAGATCACATGGGCCAACACGCCGATCAATGCCAAAGAGTTCTTCAAGTTGGGCGACGAGCACACTGCCAAAGTGGTAACGCTTGACAAAGATGCCCGCAAGATGAGCCTTTCCATCAAGCAGCTTTCTGAAGATCCCTGGACAGACATTGAAACCAAGTTCCCAGAAGGAAGCCGTCATACCGGTGCTGTGAAGAACATCACGCCGTACGGTGTGTTTGTTGAGCTGACTGCCGGTATCGGTGGTATGATCCACATCTCTGACCTGAGCTGGCTGAAGCGTTTCAACCACCCAAGCGAGTTCACAAAAGTTGGTGAGAACATCGACGTTGTGATCCTGGGTATTGACAAAGACAACCGCAAATTGCAACTGGGTCACAAGCAACTGGAAGAAGATCCCTGGAACACCCTGCAGGATACATTTGCTGTAGGTTCTATCCACGAGGGTACTGTTATCCGTCGCGATGACAAAGGTGCGATTGTACAACTGCCTTACGGCCTGGAAGGCTTTGCGCCGAACCGTCACCTTGGAAAAGAAGATGGTAAGAGCGTAGGTGCTGATGAAACAGCCGAGTTCATGGTGATCGAGTTCGATCGCAATGAAAAGCGCATTGTTGTTTCGCATGCACGCATTTGGGAACAAGCAGCCCGCGATGAGCAGGATGCGGTTCGCAAAGAAGCCCGTGTACAGTCTGAGCAAACGAAAAAGGCTGTTAAGAACATCCAAAGCAAGGTTGAAAAACCAACCCTTGGTGACCTTGGCGCCCTGGCCCAGATCAAAGAAAGATTGCAACAGGAAGAAAAAGGCAAAGCGGCCGGTGGTGACGCCACTCCCGAAGCTGGTGCTTAATTCTCCAATCTTCTTATATTCAAAATCCCGCCGGAAGGCGGGATTTTTTTTGTCTGAACTAGGATTTGTAGGATGGATGGGATGTACCGGATAATATGCCGTTATCAAGTTGGACATACTGGAAATTCTTTTTAGGATACGCCGTGACATGTCTTTACATATACCAACCATCTTATTTTAAATTGGATTAATAATCAAAAAGAAAAGAGCCGCTCATACTTGAGTGGCTCTTTTCATTCATCCCATCAATCCCATCCATCACACAAATCCCGGTTCAGACTTTACTTCAACTCAAACACCACACTTACATCGTACCGCAGCTTCATCTTTTTAAAATCGGCCTGGGGTTGGTCGGCGGCGGCGCTGGCATCCTGTAGCATTTCTGTTTTCATCATCCGGTTAGAAGCCATGTTGCCATAATAAGGCTGGTAAAATTCGCCGGGCTCGTTGATGGTGATGGCCACACCGATGGTTTCGTCAACCGCACCGGCCAGGTACTGCGCTTTTTCTTTGGCAGCTTTTACGGCCTGAATTTTTAGATTCTTACGGAACTCTTCCAGCTTGCTGTGCGCCGTACGGGAGATGTAAAAATTTTGTGTAGCGTTGTCATCCAGCTTATCCACCAGTTGGTCTACCTGGGCGGCGTTGCGCAGCTTTACCTGATAGGTGATCGAAGCAAACAATTCTTCTTTTTTATTCTTTTTACGCCACCAGGGATTGTTGTTGTTCGCATCATAACCTGACACGCTAACCGCTGAATCGGGAAGTCCGAGTGAGCGGACGGCGGTTAAAAAACTCTGGCGAATCTTATCGATCGTTACTTTGCCGCTTCCCTTTTTTTCATACTCTTTCAGGTACACCTGCACATAGATCTCGTCGGGTACAATCTCCATTTCGGCGCTGCCATTAACGGTAATGGTACGGGGGTAGGGATTCTTGTCCTGGGCAAACGAAAACGCTGTCATCATCAGAGCGGCTGCAAAAAATAAAACTTGTTTCATGGCATTAAATTTTTAGGAAGATGAAACAAAGAAAAGGATTACACAACGAAAGAACTCATGAATGGCAGCCTTAACAATTTGTAAACACGTAACTTTAAACCATTAATTCGCTTGCACATGAATGTTTGGAAAAAGCTAGCCGGGTATAAACTGGTACGTAAACTTGTTTATATGCTCGTCGGCATCTTTTCTTATCCGGGAATCGCTATCGTTAACAAACTAAAAATCTCAGGTACCGAGAACATCGAGAACCTGCCCAATAGAAATGTCCTTTTCGTCAGTAATCACCAAACCTATTTTGCTGATGTCATTACGTTCCTGCACATCTTCTGTGCAGTCAAATGGCGCAAACGCAACAAACTTGGTATTCCGTTTTACCTGCTCAACCCGTTTACACGAGTCTATTACGTAGCAGCAGAAGAAACCATGAAGAGCAGCTTTATCAGCCGCCTGTTTACGCTGGCCGGTGCCCTAACGGTGAAACGCACCTGGAAAAAAGACGGTGCGGAAACCCGCCGCGGACTCGATCCCAGTGATACCCGTAAAATTGAAAAAGCCCTGGGCCAGGCCTGGGTGATAACCTTTCCGCAAGGCACTACCAAACCATTCGCACCGGGCCGTAAAGGCACCGCGTACATCATCAAGCATTGCAAGCCGGTGGTGATACCGGTGGTGATCAGTGGCTTTTGGCGCGCCTTCAATAAAAAAGGACTGAAGTTTAAGAAGAAGGGTACGCTGCTGACCGTGAACTTTAAGCCGCCTATGCAGATTGATTACGAAGCGCCGGCCGAAGAGATACTGGCACAGGTAATGGATGCCATTGAGCAAAGCAAAAAGTACATGCTGATGGGTGCCCATCACTGGAAAACAACGGAAGAAAAAGCGGCGTAGGACTTGCCTCCTGAAACGAATAACTGTTAACCATAAACGAGAATAGCGATGGCACAAAATCAAATCGGTCTTGAAACAAAAGATACCAAAGGGCTGGCCGAAACACTCAACAAACTGCTGGCCAACTACCAGGTATTTTACATGAATGTAAGAGGCTTTCACTGGAACATTACCGGTGAAAAGTTTTTTGAACTGCACGCAAAATTCGAAGAGCTGTACAACAACCTTGTTTTGAAAGTAGATGAAGTGGCGGAGCGAATTTTAACCCTCGGCCACACACCGCTGCATACGTTCAGTGATTATACGGCGCTATCGACAGTAAAGGAGGCAAAGAATGTGTCCAACGGGAAAGAAGCGATGCAGGCGATCCTGGACGCATTTCGTACCCTTATTGCCCTGCAGCGGGAGATTGCCGATGCGGCCAATGAAGCCGGCGATGAAGGCACCAATTCGCAAATGAGCGATTACATCCGCGAGCAGGAAAAACTGGTTTGGATGTATTCGGCCTATTTGAAATAATCTGAACCACGATGTCTGAACCATGATTTTTGGGATGCAGATGATTTATGGGATATAACAAAGCCGTTCATGTTGAACGGCTTTGTTATATCAAAACAGCTAATATCCTGTTCATCCAAAAAATCAACAAAATCATGGTTCAGACACCTTCCACCAAGATCATCTTCGTATGTGCATTGCGCTGTCGAATATCTTTCGCTGGTGTGTATTCCGGCGACGACCACCAGGCCTGTGCTTTTTCCTTGGTAGGAAATTGGAGCACCACGATCCGCTCGGGGTTCCAGTCGCCTTCCAGCGAAATGGTTTCGCCACCGCGAACGATAAATTTTCCTTCATAAGGAAGGAGAGAAGCAGGCGTCAGCTTTTTATACGCTTCGTATTCTTCCGGGTTGTGGATACTGACATCGACAATGATATAAGCAGGCATCTTAGGTTGTTTTATTGAACAAGGCTTTTAATTCCACCGCTTCATCCGGATTCATTTTGCCACCCAGTATCAGGCGCAGTTGGCGGCGGCGAATGGCGCCGTCATACAGGTTTTTTTCTTCCTCGGTTTCCGGCACCAGTTGCGGCACTTTGCGGGGCCGCCTGTTGGGATCAAGCGCAACAAAGGTGTAATAGGCTTCGTTACTTTTGTATTTGTACTGTTGGGTAAAGTCTTCGCCCCAAACCCGCAGGTGCACTTCCATCGATGTTGAAAAAGCACGGCTCACTTTTGCTTCGATGTGCACCGTGTTGCCGATCTTGATGGGGTTTTCAAACGAAATATTATCAACCGATGCTGTCACCACCGGTGCATTGCAATGGCGCTGTGCCGCAATGGCTGCAGCAATATCCATCCAGTACATCAAACGGCCGCCCATCAGGTTGCCAAACACATTGGTGTCGTTGGGTAGCACAATTTCGGTCATCACGGTAATACTGTCTGATGGCTTTCTGGTGATCATGTAGTAAAAATTTGCGCAAAGCTACGCTAAGAGTGCATTGAGGAAAAGTGAAATGGGATTGCGCTTCAAAATGCGGAATTCACAGGCCTTTGCATGAATTTTAGCGTACAAACAGGCTTGCATTTCTTGTCAATTTTGACAGCAATCTGTGAGAAGAATCAGCTTTCCCCACCTTTTCTCCTTCAAACTCTTGGCTTAGCTTTGCCACCGCATGAACACCAACCTGTCTTTCGACAATACCGCCATCGCTTTTGCTTACAAATCTGACAATGACCTCAAAGCCGCTAACCTGTTGTTTTCGGTCATGGGTAAACCCTTGCTGGTAAAAATGGGCGCCCAATTGGCACCCTGGGCCATCAAAAAAGGACTGCCGGTAAAAGGCCTGATCCGGCAAACGATCTTCCGACAGTTTGTGGGTGGCGAAACACTGGAAGAAACGGTGCCGGTGGCCAAGATGCTGGGGAAATACGGTGTGCAGGTGATCCTGGATTATGGCGTGGAAGGAGCGCAGGGAGAAGACGCTTATGATCATGCCCGAGACGAATTTATCCGTGTGATTCAATTCGCCGCAACGCAGGCTAACATTCCTTTTATGAGTGTAAAGGTGACCGGGTTTGCCCGTTTCAGTTTGTTGGAAAAACTGGATGACCTGATGCACGAAGCGCCGGAAGAAACCCTGATCCGCAAGTACAACCGGGCCCTGTTAAAGCTTACGGCCAACGAAACAAAAGAGTGGGAGCGGGTGCAGGACCGTTTTCAAAAAATAGGTGAAGCGGCGGCAGCGGCGGGCATTGGCTTTTTGGTGGATGCCGAAGAAACCTGGATCCAGGACCCGGTGGATGCACTGACCATGCTGATGATGGACAAGTTCAACCAAAACGGGCTGGTGATCTACAACACCGTGCAATTGTACCGCCACGACCGGCTCCTGTTTTTGAAGCAGTGTTACGAAGCGGCATTGGAGCGTAATTTTTTCCTGGGTGCCAAACTGGTTCGCGGCGCTTACATGGAAAAAGAAAGAGCCCGAGCCCTTGAAAAAAAATACCCTTCGCCCATTCAACCCAACAAAGAAGCTTCGGACAAAGACTACAACGATGCGGTCCGTTTTTGCATCGATCATCTTGAAAACATTGGCCTCATTGTAGCCTCTCACAATGAGCAAAGCAACCTGCTGGCGGTTCAACTGCTGGAGGAAAGGGGTTATGCCATCAATCATCCGCATGTGCACTTCAGCCAGTTGTATGGCATGAGCGATAACATTACGTTTAACCTGGCGGCTGCGGGTTGCAGTGTCAGCAAATACCTGCCGTTTGGCCCGATCGAAGATGTGATTCCTTACCTGATGCGCCGTGCGCAGGAGAATACATCGGTGGGCGGACAAACCGGTCGCGAACTGGCCCTGATTAAAAAAGAAAGAAACCGCCGAAAGAAAAACTAAACCATCTTTTTGCAAGCGGTCTTTTCTTATCTTGCAAGCGTTCTTTTATTTTTCTGGAAGTAAATAAGGGCTGTTAGCTCAGTTGGTTTAGAGCGCTACTTTGACAGAGTAGAGGTCACTGGTTCGAACCCAGTACAGCCCACAATCTTCTATACGTTTGCATTGGCTTTGCGGCAGATGCATTCATTTCTTTCTCCCTGCTTTTTTCTCTTGTTTGCATCAGTCAGCATTTGCATGTTGTTGCTTTCTGCAAAACCGAACAAGTCAATATCACAGGTCTCGCTAGTTCATTTTACTCCTTGCCGGTTTTGTCTTTTGGCATGCTGAATTCTACGGTGCCTTCACGGGCATCGTGCCTGCGCAAAAGGGTTTTCACCCTTGTTTTGTTGCCAACAATAAACAGCACATCATCTTCTTTTAGCGTCATGTCAGATTCTGGATTCAAAATGCGCTGGCTTTTGTTTTCAATGCCCACCACAAGTGCATTGGCATTTTCACGTAAGCCCGTGCTGCGGATGGTTTTGCCAATCAGCGGACTGTCTTTCGTGATCTTGTAGTTATACAATTCCACATCTTCTGCATCCTGGAATTTTGTTTCCTGTTCGGGGCGTATCAATACTTTCAGTCGCTGTACCTGGTGATCCGTTCCCAGAACCAGCAATTCATCATACGGAAAAATGCGCTGCTCTTTATCCGGGGCCGGAATATGCAGGTCGCCCCGTTTGATCATCACAATATTTATCCCGATCATTTCCCGCCAGCGAACTTCCATCAGCGATTTGCCAATACAGGGAGCTGTTGCCGGAACCACCACGGGAACAATATGCGCATCCCAGGGCGCCAGTTCAATGCGGTTGATTCGCGATGTTTCCAGTTCCCGCTGGTTAAGGTTGGAAAAAAACCTGTTTTCGAGATTTGAATACAGTACTTGTATTTTTTTGGAATAGATGATCAGCAAGGCAATGATCAGCGTGGTAAAAACAAGACCGGTATAAAGGTTGAAAAACCGGTGCAGCAAAAAGCCGATAAAGAACCCGGCCGCACCAAGCCGTATCAGGCGGATCATGTAAAGCATGTTGCGGTACTGGGGCTTGTTGATCATTCCCTGGTACACATCCGACGGGCTTTTGATGGCCAGTCCCCACAGGAAAGGACTCAGGATTATCAGCGTGAGCAGGCAGGCTGTGATGCGAAGCCAGATGGAGTTTGCATACTTGTCGATCCAGGGTTCTACATAAAGCGACGACATCATGATGATGGCCACAATGATCACGGATAAAAGAATGCCGCTTGATAAGGTCGAACGCACAAACACCCGCCATTCGCTGGCTTGTGATACCTTTTTCGTTTCGGTGCTGTAGCGGTTCAGGCTGTCGAGCACCCGCTTCGGAATGATCTTTTCCAATTGCTGGTAAAACAGTGCGGATGATTTGATCAGGTAAGGAGTGGTAAACGTAGTAATGGCCGATGTGCCCACAGCAACCGGGAAAAGAAAGCTGGAGGTCACACCCAGCGAAATACCCAAAGCTGCAACAATAAAAGCAAATTCACCGATTTGCGCCATACTCATGCCCACTTGTACGGATTGTTTTAGGGGCTGTCCTGATAGTAAGGCACCCGTAGTTGTACTCAATAATTTTCCAACGAGTGTCAGCAGAGTTACCCAAAATATGGGTTGTGCATATTCGATCATGGCCTGCGGATCGATCATCATTCCCACCGATGTGAAAAAGATAGCACCGAACAGATCTTTCACCGGCTTTAGCAGGTGTTCGATTTTTTCAGCCGATGTGGTTTCGGCAATAATCGACCCCATCACAAACGCACCCAGTTCGGCGGAAAAACCAACCAACGTTGCCAGTACTACCATGCCCAGGCAAAGTGCCAGCGACAAAATGAGCAGGGTTTCATCGCTCATTAATTTTTTTGCTTTTTTGAACAGGGTGGGGAGAAGGAAAATGCCGCCCAAAAACCAAAGCACGAGAAAAAAGAGAAGTTTCAGTACCGTCATCAACATCACCGTTCCTTCAAACAAGCGGGTAACAGCCAGGGTAGAAAGCAACACCATCAGGAGGATCACCACGATGTCTTCTACGATCAAAACCCCAAATACAATGGTGGCGAATTTTTTTGTTTTCACACCCAATTCATCAAAAGCCCGCAGGATAATGGTGGTAGAAGAACTTGCCAGCATACCACCCAGGAAAAGGCTGTCCATAGTAGACCAGCCCATGGCTTTGCCAAGAAAATAACCCGCCACGGTAATAAAAACAATTTCAACCAGGGCCGTGATAGAAGCAGAGCCTCCCACTCGTATCAGTTTCTTAAAGCTGAATTCAAGGCCAAGCCCAAAAAGGAGAAAGATCACCCCGATCTCTGCCAGCGTATCTACGTTTTCCATTTCAACTACTGTGGGTGTGAGCTTAAAATAAGGACCCACAATAAAGCCGGCAATAATGTATCCCAGCACCAGCGGCTGCTTCAGCCATTTGAAAAGCAGTGTACTGATGGCAGCGGCCGCCAGGATAAGAGCAAGGTCAGAAATCAGGTGTGGTAGATGCGCCATGTATTCTTCTTCGTTTCAAGATTTGGTTTTCTTCTTACAAGCAAGGCCGTATCGGTCTGTTTTCGGTAAGGGTTGCGAAAAGATGCTGCTTTGTGTAATACGCCGGCATCAGCAGATTGTATGATGATTTGCTATGCGACAACTTTTTTACAACGGATTGGCTGTTATTGTTGTCAGCCGGGTATAGCTTTTCTGTAAATGACTGCCATAAATCCTGGCCAGTCTTTGTTCTGTGCAAGCAACCGGTAGCGTATGTACCGGTATTACCAAAAATAATGATTGGGAAATAACAACAGTCGCTGAAGCGGAAGATACGAAGGTGAATTGTATTGGATGGGAAAACCGGTGTAAGCAGATGATATTAAAAGTAACTGGACAGGCTGAATGGCCGGAGAACTGTGCTGCCTTAATTTTTTTTCCAGTCGGGAGACATGAAAAAAATGGCGATGGGGCTCATTGTCTTTGCCCGCTAAGGGTTGTCCGGGCTTTGCAGCAGCAAACTTGTTTTGCTTTTTTTGTTGGCAAGGTAAATTGTTGTTGAGTAGTGCCGGACTGGCTTCAGCTAAAAAACTGCTGAGCAGCAAAACAGCCGCAATTCCTATGACAACAAAAACCTTCACGCGGCAAATTTAACCATTGTTGCCAAAACAGGTGTTGGTCAATCTGCGGGTAAAAAATAAGGGGTGAAATTAACTAAACATTGCATGAGGAGTTGAATCAACTGCTACATTTATCAATCTGTTTTATGGGATGCGCAATGGCTAAGAAGCGCTTTGGGTTTTGAAAATTTCCAAAGCGTTTCTTCCCTTATAAACAAGAAAAAAGATCACAACGCAGAACTGCGAAGAATTTATTGGTTGTTGCGCTGCATGGTGTCGTTTGCATTGCCACCCTGGTTCGAACCGGTATCGGTAACAACAGGCACAGTGCCCGCACCAATGGTATCTACCCCAACACCCGGGCTGTTCCGGGGCATGGCGCCGGAGGTATCCGGTGAATCAGGATCGTGCTGGGCACAACCGGTAGCAAAACTTAGTGACAGGAGCAAAGCCGAGCCGTAAAAAAGCCTTTTCATAAAAATTGTTTTTCTGTGCGGTAACCTGTTCAACTTTCTTGCCAGATGCTGCGGCAGTATTCGCGGCGGCAGTGGTTGCCTTGCCAATTTTCTTAACAGGCTTGCATTTCATCATGCGGTAATAGCGGTTCATCATCATTCTACTTGCCTGGCGGAGCTTTCTGGTTCAACTTCGCATTTGTATTTCCAACTGAAAAAACTGGCCATGAAGCGTTTTGATTTTTTTCAACCCATCCACAACCAAATCAGGACTCAACTGTACGAAACAGGAGCGTGGCTGCAGCAGGCAGACGTTGACGAGACATTGGAATCAGGTGTGACCGTTAGCAGGTTACAGGCTGTTGTAAACTTGCTGCAAGCCTACCTGGCCTTTGGCGAACGGCACATTCTGCCGGCCGTCATCGCTTACGAGTCGGCCATTGCCGATAGCCTGGTGCAGGAAAGAGCAAATCTGAGTCGGTTGTTGAAACCGCTCGAGGTAAGGATCAATGTACAGGAAAAGTTATCTCAACAAACTGTTTTGGACAGTGACACAGAGGGCCTTGCTACTTGCTTTGAATCCCTTGCCTTGCAAACGATCCAGTACCTGCGGCGGGAAGAAAACCTGGCAGGCAAAATTCTCTGGCGTTATTACAGCGATGCCGAACTGCAGGCAATGGCCACATCGCTTAGAGATGATGAATGCTTTACTATGCTTCCTGTCGCGGCAAAAACCGTCGCGGCAAAAACTGAGGCGTCTGCAGCAACCAAAGTAGAAGAAAACCAGTTTGCAACTGAAACCTTTTATCAAACCATGACAGCGAGGGCTGCTTCATTTATCTATCCGCAGCAGCGAAGCCTCCTCCAGGATGTTTTAGCGGGTGGCATGGTTGTCTGATAGCGGTAAGCGCCTGAATTTCATCCAGGTTTGAATTTGCGGACATGGGATTTTTGTCAGAATCGAAATTTTTACCATACAATTCATCCTCCATTTTCCGCAATTCATCCCCGGTTCACCGGAACCCGTTAAGCCTGTTTCCATTCTTTGCTAAAATGGCTTTAATTTGACCCTGAATGAAGATCAGGTTTCCCCAATACAGCGGAAAGGATTATATCGTTTTGGGAATAATCATCCTGCCTTTTACGCTTGGCCTGAACAGTGTGATCTTTGGGACACGGTATTTTACCGAATCGAACATTTTTTGGCCGACCACACTCGGTACAGCCGCCATTTTTTCCCTTGACTTTGTTCTTTGCTCGGCCATTGCGGCCTTCTTAAAAAAGCGCATGCCTGCCGAGCAGCAAACCAACCTGCGGCTGGTGTACATGATCCTTTGCATGGTGGCCCTGAGCGGCTTTTTCCTCCTTACAGTTTTTCACGGCTACGAGTTTTTCACATCCTTTGGCTACACCTTTAATGAGAAAGGTTTTATCTGGTCGTACATGGGCATGGCCATCATCAATATTTTCCTGGCTATTTTAATGGAAGGCATTTCCCGCTACAATGCCTGGCGAGAAAACCTGAAAGAAACCGAACAGCTAAAAAAGATATTCAAGCAAAGCCAGTTGCTGGGACTGAAAAGCCAGGTTAATCCACATTTTTTGTTCAACAGTCTTAACTCGCTTTCAAGCCTGATTGCCGAAGACGAAAAAGAGGCGGAAACATTTTTGAACGAAATGAGCAAAGTGTATCGCTACATGTTGCGTGGCGATGACGAACAATTGGTGCCCCTGCAAACCGAACTGCGGTTTATTCAATCGTATATACACTTGCTGGAACGGCGTTTTGGCCAAAGTTTGCAGGTGGAGCTAAACATTCGCGAAGAGGACAAATGCAAGCTGATTCCACCACTGAGCCTGCAGGTACTTATTGAAAATGCGTTCACGCAAAACACCATGAGCAAGGCCTCGCCGCTGCTGATCCGCATCTGTTCGGATGGCAGCAACGAAGTGTTGGTTTGTAACAACCGCAACCCAAAAATGGTGAGCAATGCCATCGATTTTGAAGCAGGCCTCGACAACCTGGTTACCAAATACCGCTTGCTGAGTTCTTCCGAAGTGGTGATCCGTGACGAAGACACGCAACGCAGTATTTTTCTTCCCCTGATCGAATCGAAAGGAGGGTTGTCATGAACCAGGAACTAAAGCCAACCCGCCTGCAGGTATTCAGCTTTATTGTTTCCATGCCGGTGATTGACGTGGTGTTGAACTATATTCTCTTCGACAACCGGTTCTTTCACGACGGCCGCATCTGGCTTGTTTCGTTTCCGCTGATCTACCTGATTGGTGTCGGTTCGTGGCGGTCGCAGATAGCCATTCAAAACTGGATCCATTACAAGTTCCCGGGGCTCAAGCAAACCAGCCGGCGTATTGTGCTGCTGGCAGTACTCATCATGCCCGTTATGTCGGTATCCATCACGGTCATCATGTACCTGTACGATTATTTCTCGGTGCTGGATTACCAGATAAAGCCGCAGGACCTGCAAAGTGTTTTGCTGCTTGGCTTTGCCGTCAACCTGATTTTTGTGACCCTATACGAGGTGGATTATGTAATGGAGCGACTGAAAGAAACGATGGTGGAAAAAGAAAGCCTGAAGCAACAGTCCTTGCAGCACGAATTTGATGCGTTGAAGAACCAGGTCAATCCGCACTTTCTGTTCAATTGTTTTAATACCCTGTCATCCCTGATTACAGAAGACAAAGAAAAAGCAGAAGTATTTTTAAATGAGCTGAGCAAAGTATATCGCTACCTGCTGCGCAACAACGAAGACGGGCTAAGTACCGTGGAGAATGAAATGAAATTCATCCGCTCCTATTACGGCCTTTTGCAAATGCGGCATGGCGAATCGTTGCAGATGACACTTGATATAGACAAACGTTATTATCCTTATCTTTTACCATCGCTAACCCTGCAGCTCTTGGTGGAGAACGTGGTGAAGCACAACCAGCTTGCCAAAACACAGCCGCTGATGATCGAGATCTTTACCACGGCCGGCAACAAGCTGGTGGTAAATAACAACCTGCAGCGGCGTACCATCAAAGCGCCCAGCAACAGGGTAGGATTGGAAAACATCAAAGCCAAATACGATCTCCTGAATCAAAAGGGTTTCCAGGTGATGGAAGACGGCAAGAACTTTACGGTAGTATTACCGCTGATCTGGAACAACACCCACGAAAACAGGAATACCATTCTAAAAGAAATTAAAACTGCCTGATATATGAACATTCTAATTGTTGAAGACGAAGAACTGGCCCAGAAAAAACTGCAAAAAACACTGGCCGCGGTAGATGCCACAGCTACTGTTGTGGGCATAACCGATAGCATTCAAAGTACCGTTGACTGGCTGAAAGCGAACAACAATGCCGATCTCATATTGATGGATATTGAACTGGCCGATGGGCAAAGCTTCGAGGTGTTTAACCTGGTGGATGTAAAGGCGCCGGTGATCTTTACCACCTCTTATGATGAATATGCCCTGAAAGCCTTTAAGGTTAACAGCGTTGATTACCTGCTGAAGCCTGTGCAAACCGACGAACTGCAAGCGGCGCTAGCCAAGTATAAAAAACTGGCCGACACCACCAAGCAGGATGTGAACATTGAGTCGCTGGTGAACCAGATCAAGCAGCAATTGCAGCCCAAAGAATACCGCAAGCGTTTTTTGGTGAAGCATGCGCAAAAGCTGGTGTCGGTTGACGTAGAGGAAATTGCTTATTTCTACAGCGATGGCCGTCTCAATTTTTTCAAAACCTTCGACAACAAAAAATTTGTTGTGGACTATACGATGGATGAACTGGAAGAAATGCTGGACCCTGCAGGGTTCTTCCGCATTTCGCGGTCGTTTTTTGTTGCCTTTAATGCCATTGAAAAGATCGATGATTATTTTGGCAATCGCCTGATCCTGCAACTCAACCCGGTTGTGGACAAAGAAGCGCTTGTGAGCCGGGAAAAAGTAGCTGATTTTAAAAAGTGGATGGGAAAATAGGGGCGGCCCCACCTTACCTGTCCGCCTAAGGCGGGAGGAACAGCCAACGCACAGACCCTCGCTTTTGCATGATACATTTTTAGCCTCTGCCAGTTTTGCTGGCGGAGGCTTTTTGTTTTAGACGGACGTTGGAATGATAGGGGTCAAACAGTAGCGAAAAAAACGCTGAAATATTTCAGAATGTGATAGAAGCAATTGTTACTACGCTGACTGCAATACATTTGCCTTTTCCTCACTTTGCAAATGGAAATGTTCAAAACAACTTCTGTTCTGCCAATATACAAACCGGTAACCTGCGAATTGCTTTTATGTTCAAAAACCTACAACGGCAATTGCAACATAAATACCGACCGGCTTTTGTGTAACTGCACATCCAGCTTTGCTTTCAGGGCATCAATCCGTTCTTCCATATCGTGGCGCTGCAGAAGGTTGTTCAGCTTTTGCATGTTGCAGCATTCGTTCTCAAATTCAATGGTAAAAAGCAGCCGTCCCCGCTCCGCCGTCATATGCACAATACAATAAGAGGTTCCCGCATCCACCAAACTACGCAAACCTTCTTTGAACAATAAAAACGCTTCGTGGCGCAGCTTCATGTTCAGTTGCAGCTTTTCTACTTTTTTATCGATCAGCAATTCAATTACGGCACCGGAACGTTGCATCAGCGCATCCACAAACTCCTTAATGCGGACAATGGTTTTGTCCATGGCATCGTTTTCCGGGTCAAGACTCCAGAGCATATCATCCAGCGCAATGATCATGTTGTGGCTTTTGTTGTGAATCTGCTCCAGGTATTCTTTTGCCTTGTGTGGTTCCCGCTCCGATTTCAGGCGGGCAATCTCGCTGAGGATATTAATGTTGTTCAGCGCCGTATTCACTTCCTGGTGCAGGCCATCGGCAATATCGGTACGCACTTTTTGCAGCACGGCCTTCCTGCGCATGCGCTGCCGGTCGAGCCAATAAAGCGTAAACGCCATGGTAAGTGCCAGCAAGCTGTAAAACCACCAGGTTTGGTAAAAAGGTGCCTGTATCAGCAGCGGGAGAGTTGTGATCTCCGAAGGTTGTCCTTCTGCATTCATCGTGCGAAGCAGCAACGTGTATTTGCCCGGTGGCAGAAACGGAAAGCTTGCTTTGTTATCCATGTCGGCCGAATGCCATTCTTTGTCAATATTATTCAGCCGGTACTGGATGAGCGAATAGGAGTTGTAGGTAAGCGAAGAGAATTCAATGTTCAATGAATTGTCATTCGGACCAAGAGTAAGCAGCCCCAGTTTCATAATGGAATCAACAGGCATTTCCTGTCTGCCCACCTGTATGCTGGTAAGTGTTACCCGCTGATGCTGGTTGGGAAACTTTATCTGCGAAGGCGAAAAATGAACGAATGCTTTTTCCACCCCAAACAACATGCGGCCATCACGTAATTTATAAGAAGCGCCCAGTACAAATCGGTCCGTTTCAATTCCGGCATCGCGGTTAAAAAACACCAGTACTTTTTTCTGCATCTGGAAGCGGTAGATCCCATTGCTGGTGCTGATCCACAAAAAGCCTTCGTTGTCTTTTTCCATCGACGTGATGATACCCATCACGGAATTGGACATAGGTATCTCCGTTATCTTGTGGCTTGGCCGGCTATACCGGTACAATCTTGTGTTGGTACTGATGATCACCATCGTGTCGTTAAACGGAAGCACGTTGGTAAAACCTTCCATGATCTTGTTGCTGTCTTTTTCGCTGCGGTTGTTCCAGTGAAACCGCATCCGTCCGTTCTCCCCATCAAAGGCAAACACGCCTTTTTTTTCCGAGGTTACCCACACCCAGCCGATAGAATCCACGGCTATTTTGGTAATCAGGTCATTTGCCAGTTCGGGGATCTTAATCAATTCTTCCTTTCCCGCTTTGTTGGGAGAGAGCCATTTAAAAAGCCCAAAATGGTGCATGCCCAGCCACAGGTTACCCGACCGGTCTTCGGCTATCTGCCGCACAGTGCGGTTTTGCAACGGCGCCGGGGTGCGGTGCGTCATGGTATTGCGGGCCCTGTCGTACTGATAGATACCTGGTTGCGAACCCATCCAAACCGTATTGCTGTCGGCTGAAGGGTACATGCTCCAGAACATCAATGATGGATTCCTGGAAATAAATTTCGGCGTAAATGGCTTTTCCTGCAGCTTACTGTTGTAACGAAAAATGCCATCACCCCAGGAGCCTACCAGTATATCGTCTTCGCTTAGCTGCAAAAAAGAAAGAACACCACCGGTGCCGGTTTGTTTTGTGATTTGATTGATGTGCGAAACCGTGGTAAAGTACTGGTGGTTTGGGTTGAAGCGATACAGCCCGTGGTTACCGGTAGCCACCCACATGTTTTGCTCCTTGTCCTGGAAAAGATCCGAGGCAAAATCATACACAATTCCCTGCCCGCTTTTGGAGTCGCTGGGTACGAGCTTAAATTCATTGGCCGCTTCATCAAAAAGGGCAAACACCATGTTGCCATGGATCCATATCCTCCCGCTTTTGTCTTCGAAGATGCTGCTGATCTCGTGGTACATGCGCAGCTTGGAAAGAATTTCAAAGGTTTGAACCTTTCGTTTGCTTTCTTTCGGATCGAACTTTATGATACTCGGGTGATGTCCTGATATCCAGCTGACGCTCCAGAACCGCCCCCGCTTGTCGAAATGAAAATGGATCATTCCCTGCCTGAGCTGCAGGCTGTCAATGGCCATTTCCTTTTCCACATTGTGCCCGGCATAACTCAGGTTTCCGGTGGCGCGGTTAAAGATGGCAAATTCGCCGCTGTGCAAACCGATCCAGTATTTCTGCGTACCCGGCTGTTGGGCAATGCCGGTTATCAGCCAGTTTTTTTTAAGGGGAATAAAGTTGGCTTCGGCCGAAAACTCTTTTTTCTTTTTATCATAAGTGACCAACTCGGCCGATTCCATCAGGAACATGATGTTGCCACTTTCGTCCTGTAACAATGTTTTTACCGACCAAAGCGATGCTGTGCTTTTTACGCGGACAGGTACATCGGTATAAATAAATTTTGATTTATCAAACTGGCCAATACGCCCATCGGCAAGCAGCAGCCAAAGGTTATCCTCTTTATCAACCAGTAATTGCAGAATGGAGTTGTCAGGAATACTACCGGGCTTTTTGTCGCTACGCTGAAAGGTTTTAAAGTGAAAGCCATCATAGCGTTGCAGGCCGTTGTTGGTGGCTATCCACAAATAACCGGTACGGTCCTGCGCCACGCTGCGTATTTCGTTCGAAAGCAAACCTTTCGACATCGAAATTTGTGAAAAGGTAAAGGGCACCGATGGCTGTGACGCTCCCTTCCGCTGCAAACCCAATAAGCACAATAAAAGCAGTAAGCGATACAATGGTTGACTTGTTTTTTCAAAAGTAAGGTATTCGCGGGCTGCTACGGCACAGTTGATCTCCCCGAATCTGCAATTGGTGCAACCGTTACGGCAATCTGTCCACAGGCCTGGCTGCCAGGGGTGTAGACGGGTCCTTTATCACTTGAAAAACAGGCTTTTCCGGCCTTCCGGCACCGCTTTGCAATCGCCAAACGGAAAACCGCGATTCATCCGGGGAGATGCGCATTTCATGCACGATGGACTTTCCTTTGCTTGCCGTCCCGGCCATCTTTGTGTTACCAAACGAAACCAAACGAAATTAAACCAATGAAAAAAATTCTCTTCTTTGCGGCAGCGGTACTGGCCCTTAGCTCATGTAAAAAGGACGACGACAAAAAAGATAAGGTATGGAAAGGAGCAGTGAAAACGTTTCAGCAAGGCAAGGCCTGGACCTGGTACGAAGCTGATGAAAACAACAAGCCGCTGCGCATCGCTATCGCCATCGATGATGCAGCCATGGCCAGTCTCGACCGCCAGACGGGCGGTGGACACAACCACGCCAATTCTATTTCGATGCAACTGCCCATGCAAGCCAGCAATACGCCATTTGAGCATGTGATGCTCGACTGGAACCCGGAAGGCCATCCGCCGGCAAACGTGTATACCAAACCTCACTTTGATTTTCATTTTTATACAACATCTGAATCCGAGCGGCTGGATATTCCCTTGTATGAAGAAGCCGTGGATGAATTTGACAACCTTCCCGCTGCTGGCTATATGCCTGCCAACTACATTGCCATTCCAGAAGGTGTTCCCCAAATGGGCAAGCACTGGGCAGATGTAACTTCCCCGGAAATGCAGCCCGGCGGAACGTTTACCCAAACCTTCTTGTACGGTTCCTACAACGGCGAAGTAACGTTTTATGAGCCGATGATCACTGAAGAATTTTTACTGGCTAACCCAAGCTTTCAACGCGACATCCCGGTGCCAACCAAATTTAAAAAAGCCGGCTGGTACCCCACCAAAATGCGGATCGAGAAAAAGAGCGGTGTGACGAATGTGATCATTGAAAACTTTGTACAGCGCCAGGCAAACTAAGGAAAACGGCAACTCCGTAAGGTTGCACACTATACCAAACCAACTCCCGGAACGAAACCCCGTAAGGTCTCTTCCTTTTCCAACCTTAACCTCCTCATGTGTTCCTGCAAGCCCCGTAAGGCTTGCAGGTTTTTTAATGGGTATAGCCTATTTCTTCACGTGATGTGTATAGTTGGATTTTGCCTGTATGCGACCCCGGTTTACATTTACCGCTGATAATTGTGTGTATGCAGCAATACCAGCAACTTCTTCAACATATATTGGATACCGGGGTTCACAAAAGTGATCGTACGGGCACAGGCACCATCAGCACGTTTGGTTACCAGATGCGGTTTGACCTGCAAAAAGGCTTTCCGCTGGTGACTACCAAAAAAGTTCATCTTAAAAGCATCATCCACGAATTGCTTTGGTTTTTAAAAGGCGAAACCAACATTGCTTACCTAAAAGAAAATGGTGTTAGCATTTGGGACGAATGGGCCGATGCAGAAGGAGAGTTAGGACCTGTGTACGGAAAGCAGTGGCGCAGTTGGGAAGGGGCAAATGGCGAAGTGATTGACCAGGTGTCGGACGTGATCGCACAGATAAAGAAAAACCCGGATAGCCGCCGGCTGATCATCAGTGCCTGGAATGTGGCCGAGTTGCCAAAGATGGCGCTGATGCCCTGTCATACCATCTTCCAGTTTTATGTGGCCGATAATAAATTAAGCTGCCAGTTATACCAGCGTAGTGCCGATGTATTTCTTGGTGTACCGTTCAACATTGCATCTTATGCTTTGTTAACGCTGATGGTGGCGCAGGTTTGCGACTTCGAACCCGGTGATTTTATTCACACTTTTGGCGATGTGCATATTTACAGCAACCACCTGGAGCAGGTAAAGCTGCAGTTGAGCCGCGAACCGTTTCCGTTGCCGACAATGAGTATAAACCCGGACATAAAAAATATTTTTGACTTCCGCTTCGAAGATTTTAAGCTGGAGAATTACCAGTCGCACCCGGCCATTAAAGCACCTGTTGCCGTATGATCATAAGTTTATTACTGGCCGCTTCGGAAAACAACGTTATTGGTAAAGACAACACGCTTCCCTGGCACCTGCCCAATGACCTCAAATATTTTAAAAACCTCACCTGGGGCCTGCCCATTTTAATGGGAAGAAAAACATTCGACTCCATTGGCAAGCCTCTGCCCGGGCGGAAAAGTATTGTCATTACCCGCCAGCAGGGATGGCAGCACGATGGGGTAGAAGTGGTGCATGCCATTGACGATGCCGTCCAAAAAGCACAGGCGCTCGGCGCCAAAGAAATTTTTGTGATCGGCGGAGCTGAGATCTTTAATGCCGCTTTAGCGCAGGCCGACCGGATCTATCTCACAAGAATCCACCGCCAGTTTGACGGCGATGTTTTTTTTCCCGACATCGATGAAGCAGTTTGGCAACTCTCCTCCAGCCGGTTTTGCGAAAAAGACGAAAAAAATCAATACAATCACACGTACCAGGTTTGGGTGAGACGTTCTGTCGAAACAGAGGCTTAAGGAGAAATCATGTACAGCAGCGTCCAGTTAGCACGGAAATATGTCGACTATTATGTTACCGCCAGTAACGGCAAAGGACATGGCATGCATTCGCCCTTTGTCTTCAATTTTATTTTGCATGTGCTGAACAACAAGTCAAAGTTCGCACCGCCAACTGAAATGGAAGCCCTGCGAAAAGCGCTTTTAAGCGACAAGCACCTGTTGGAAATAGAAGATTTTGGTGCGGGTTCGAGGGTGGCCAAAACAAAACAGCGAACGGTTGCCCAATTGGCAAAAGCTGCCCTCAAGCCAAAAAAATATGCTCAGCTTTTATACCGGCTGGTGGCTTATTACAAACCTGAAACCATCCTGGAACTGGGCACTTCGTTAGGGGTAACGACGTCTTACCTGGCAGCAGCCAATCCCGCCGCTGCCGTTCTTACCATTGAGGGCAGCAAGGCTGTTGCCGCCGTGGCCTCGGAAAATTTTGCAAAGCTTCAAAGCAAAAACATCCGGCAAATGATCGGCAATTTTGATGACCTGTTGCCATCAGCTATCTCTGCACTTTCTTCCATAGATCTTGCCTATATTGATGGCAACCACCGCTACGGGCCAACGGTCAATTATTTTACGCAACTCCTGCCTGCGTTGCATAACAACTCTATTCTCGTGTTTGATGATATTCACTGGAGTGAAGAAATGGAAAAAGCATGGGAAGAGATCAAGAAACACCCATCGGTGCAGTGTTCGGTAGACATTTTTTTCCTGGGCTTTGTTTTCTTTCGGAAAGAGTTTAAAGTGCCCCAGCATTTCACCGTTCGTTTTTGACCGTACAAGGTTTTTGCAATAAATTGAGCACATGATTGTTGGTGTGCTCAAAGAACCCTTACCCGAAACAAGAGTATCCCTCTTACCCGAAGCGGTAGCCGCGCTGACAAAAAACGGACACACGGTGGTGATAGAATCCGGCGCTGGTGAATTGGCTTTCGCCACCGATACGGCTTATGAAAAAGCTGGCGCTTCATTGGCTATAAAAGAAGACGTGGTTGCAAAAAGCGATGTGATACTTTGCATTCACCCGCCGTCAACCCAGCTTTCCATTCCGTCATCAAAAGTGCTCATCGGCGTGTACCAGGTTTTGTACAACGGCGCGTTGGTGCAGCAGTGGGCACAGGCAGGCCTAACCGTTTTTAGCCTGGAGATGTTGCCGCGTACCACCAGAGCGCAAAGCATGGATGTGTTGAGTTCGCAAGCCAATATTTCGGGGTATAAATCCGTGCTGTTGGCGGCTACCTTGTACCCCCGTTATTTTCCCATGTTTATGACCGCGGCTGGCAGCATTGCACCGGCAAAAATATTGATACTTGGTGCTGGTGTGGCCGGACTACAGGCCATTGCCACGGCCCGCCGGCTTGGTGCAGTAGTGGAGGTGTTTGATACCCGCCCGGCCGTAAAAGAAGAAGTGCAGAGCTTGGGGGCAAAGTTCGTGGAAGTGGAAGGCGCTGCCGATCCTTCGGCGGCTGGTGGTTACGCCGTAGAGCAAACAGAAGATTACAAACAACGCCAGCAACAACGCATCAAGGAAAGCATTGCCAAAGCCGATATTGTTATCACCACGGCGCAGATCCCCGGTAAAAAAGCACCGCTGCTGATTACCGAAGACATGCTCGATGGCATGCGTTACGGCTCAGTGGTGATTGATTTGGCAGCCGCTACTGGCGGCAACACGCCATTCACCAGGAACAATGAGACGGTCGTGCGCAACGGCGTAAGCATCGTGGGCAACAGCAACCTGCCGGCCACCATGCCTTCCGATGCCAGTAAACTATACGGGAAAAATATCCTGAATTTTCTCTCCCTCATCACGGCGAAAGACGGTACCATCAACCTGGCATGGAACGATGACCTGGTGCAGGGTAGTTGTGTTTGTTATAACGGAGAAGTGGTGAACGAAAGAGTAAACGCATTGAACCAGATTCCGCAATAAACAAGTTGAACACATGATGAATTGGCTTGCAGCAAATGAACAGATCATTTACATCGTTATCCTGATGATTTTTGTCGGCATAGAAGTGATCGGCCGTGTACCCAGCGTGTTGCACACACCGCTGATGAGCGGTGCCAATGCAATTCACGGGGTGGTGATCATTGGTGCCATCATTGTGATGGGCAAGGCGGAAAGCGATAACTACTTGGCACTGGTGCTTGGCTTCCTTGCCGTCATTGTAGGAACGCTCAACGTGGTGGGCGGTTTCGTGGTCACCGACCGGATGCTGGAAATGTTTAAAAAGAAAAAGAAATAAGGCACTAACAGCGAGGCACAAACGAATTTTATGGAAGGAAACGTTCTTACGCTACTCTACATCATCGCTTCAGTTACCTTTATTATTGGCTTGAAAATGCTTTCGCACCCCGAATCGGCACGGCGGGGCAACCTGCTGGCGGCCGGTGGCATGACGCTGGCCATTCTAGGAACCATCTTTCTTTACCGCGATAAAGACACACCCGGCGGACTTCACAACCACCTCTGGATCTTTGCGGCCATTGCCATTGGCGCTGTAATTGGAACAATGGCCGCACGGAAGGTAAAGATGACGGCCATGCCGGAAATGGTATCCCTGTTTAATGGCATGGGTGGCGCCTGTGCTGCACTGATCTCGCTGGTAGAATTTGATCACCTGGCCCGGCTTGATTTCCAGGAAACCGTTGTGACATCCTATATTTCGCACCTGAATGCAACCACCAATATTGTGAGCACGGCGCCGGTTTCTCCCGGTACCTTGTTGATTATTTTGTTGGGACTGATCATTGGCTCTGTTTCGTTTTCCGGTTCTGTGATTGCCTGGGGCAAACTCAATGGAAAAATAAAAGATTACTCCTTCAAAGGGCAACACATCGTTAACCTGCTTATCCTGGGTGTGATTGTAGTACTGGCGGCGATCATCATTGCAGCACTGCCGCAAAATGCTGCCTTGCTTTTTTATCTTGTTTTTTTACTGGCCTTGGTTTACGGGGTCTTTTTTGTTTTTCCCATTGGCGGTGCCGATATGCCGGTGGTGATCTCGCTGCTCAACTCCTTTACCGGTGTGGCAGCAGCCTGCGGTGGCTTTCTTTATAATAACAAGGTGATGCTTACGGGTGGCATCCTGGTGGGTGCAGCCGGTACGCTGCTTACCATACTAATGTGCAAGGCTATGAACCGTTCGCTGGCCAATGTGCTGATCGGCTCTTTTGGTGGTGCCAAAGCCGGTGCTGCCGGTGACAAGGAGCAGGGACTGCACAAAGAGATCAGTCTTGCCGATGCTGCTGTTGTGATGGCCTATGCCAACAAAGTAATGATCGTTCCTGGTTATGGACTGGCTGTGGCGCAAGCGCAGCATGCCTGCCACGAACTGGAAAAGTTGCTTTCCGAAAAAGGCGTTATCGTAAAATATGCCATTCACCCGGTAGCGGGCCGCATGCCCGGCCACATGAACGTATTACTTGCCGAAGCTGACGTGGAGTATGAAAAGCTGGAGGAAATGGAAGCGGCCAACGATGAATTCAGTACAACCGACGTGGTGCTGGTACTCGGCGCCAACGATGTGGTGAACCCGGCTGCGAAAACCGACACGGCTTCTCCTATTTACGGCATGCCTATCCTGGATGTTGAATTGGCCAAAACCATTATTGTGAACAAACGAAGCATGAAACCCGGTTATGCCGGTATTGAAAACGATCTTTTCTTTCGTCCCAAAACCTCGATGCTCTTTGGCGATGCGAAGAAAGTGCTGCAGGATCTGATTGCGGAAATAAAGAATGTGTGAGGAGTTTGAGGGTTGGAGGTTTGTGGTTTGTGGTTTGTGGTTAGTAGTTTGTCGTTGGTTTTGCAGTTTTAAGTTAGCAATTCCAAGTTTTTCAATTGTAGGTTCTATTCTTATTTTGTTATCGCTTGCTGGGCGATTGAACTTTTGGTGCCATAACGGACCTAATCTGAACCTGCGAAGATTCGAGCTAATAAGCTAGACTATTAGATTTGAAGCAATGACCTTGAAAGGGCCACCTGTTAATAGCTACGGGTGAAACCCGGGGTAGGATGGCAGCGATAGAACCACGACCCTGAAGGTGTCGAACATTGGTGAAAAAAAACTGACAAAAATTTTCAATTGTCAACCAGAACCTGGCGCAAAACAAAAATGCTAAATCTTCCTGGCACGAGCCGGATACCTGTTGACAAAACCCGTCCCATGCTACCTTTGCCTTTTGCAAATATTTTTTAAATGAAACTTCCCGAAGCCTTTTTATCTTCGCTTGAAGGCCTGCCCGGTTTTGATCGGGAATCCTTTGTGGCTGTGCATGAAGAAGAGGAGGGTGTCACTTCCATCCGGATCAATGCCAGGAAAGTTTCGTCCATCAATGATATTGTATTCGAGGGAAATGCTGCGTCCTCAGCATCCCAACTCATCAGTCACTACTCACCACGCACCACACCTGTTCCCTGGTCGCGGTACGGTTATTACCTGCCGCAACGGCCTTCGTTCACTTTCGATCCCTTGTTTCATGCTGGTTGTTATTATGTGCAGGAAGCTTCGAGCATGTTTCTCGAACAAGCCATCGTACAGTTGACTGATCTTTCCCAACCCCTGCGGGTGCTGGACCTTTGTGCAGCGCCGGGAGGAAAGTCTACTCACCTGCAATCCCTGCTTTCGCCCCAAAGCCTTTTGGTCAGCAATGAAGTGATCCGGCAGCGAAGCGTAGTGCTCACCGACAATATTGTTAAGTGGGGAAGCAGCAATGTTTTTGTTACGAACAACGACCCGCGGGCCTTTCAAACACTTCCCGGTTTTTTTGATGTGATGGTTGTGGATGCCCCTTGCAGCGGCAGTGGTCTATTTCGCAAAGACAGGGAGGCCATTGGTGAATGGAGCCTGAACAACGTAGCGCTGTGCAGCCAGCGGCAACAGCGTATTTTGGCCGATGCGCTGCCGGCACTAAAGGAAGGCGGTTTGCTGGTTTATTCCACCTGCTCTTATTCAAGCGAAGAAGACGAGGCTATCATGGATTGGTTGGTGGAAGAAATGGAGATGGCGAATATTCCGCTGGCAGATGTACAGGAAGGGATCGTTGTCTCAACGTCTGAAAGAACATCATCAGTTGGCTATCGCTTTTACCCCGATAAAATAAACGGCGAAGGATTTTTTCTTTCCTGCTTTCGAAAAAAGAGCGACAGCGGTACCGTTCGCGTTAAGCCTGTCAAACCCGAAATGGTCTCTGCCCGCGAAAAAAAGATTGTGGAAGACTGGATCTTACCGGAGGGACAAGAGGTGCTTCGTTTCCGCAACAACATCATCGCACTGCCTTCAACGTTTGTGCAGGATTTTGTGCTGCTGTCTGCTCATCTGAACCTGCTGTATGCCGGTGTGGCGCTTGGTGAGATCTTTAAAGAAAAGCTGGTGCCGCACCATGCGCTTGCGCAAAGCCTGGTGCTATCCGGAAACGTTAAAACTATGGAACTTACGTATGCTGATGCCATCAAATACCTGCAGCGACAGGATGCCTCGTTTCAGCCGCAACGTGTTGGCTGGCAGGTAGTTCGATACAGGGAAAAAGCATTGGGCTGGATCAACGCCCTGCAAAACCGGGTGAATAATTACTATCCAAAAGAAATCCGCATTTTAAAACAGAATCACACGCCTTTTGAGAAATAATAGGCATATTTGTAACTATCAAAAGATAGACTGGTACGTGAAGAAAGACGACCGGTTCTGAAAAACCCAACTCTATCCACCATGAAAAGATTTTTTTTCGTCGCCATCATTTTCCTGTGCTGTCACGGGGTGTTTGCCCAAAACCTGGTTGTGCAACACAACAGCAAGGGGGCTTACCTTGTGCACACGGTCGCACCCAAAGAAAACTTTTATTCACTTGGCCGCCTGTATAACATTCCACCCAAAGAAATCGCTTCGTTTAATGGGTTGGAAATGGAACGGGGTCTTAGCATTGGGCAGGGCGTCAACATTCCCCTGATCAAACAAAATTTCTCACAGGATGCCGCCACGGCTCACCCGGTTTATTACGTGGTAGGAGAGAAGGAAGGTCTTTACCGCGTTAGCGTGAACAACAACAAGGTGTTGATGGCCAACCTGCGTAAATGGAACAACCTGAGTTCAGATGTCATCTCCCCCGGCCAGCGCCTTGTTGTTGGCTACCTTGTATCAAATGAAATGACGGCTTCCAATAATACAAGACCGCAGGAACCGGTACGCCAGCCTGAAGTGGCGAGGAATACAGAAGAAAAGCCCGTGCAACAGGCAACTGAAATAAAGCCACAGCCAAAAGCAGAAACGCCTGCTCCTGAAAGGCGAACAGAAACAGTAGCAGTTGAGAAAAAGCCCGAGCCGCAACGTACCCTCAATACATCGGTTAACGATGGAAAGGGTGGTTACTTCAAAGCCTCTTTTGAAGCACAGGTAAAAACGCAGCCGGCGCAAAAAGATGAAATGGCTGCCGCCGGAATTTTTAAAACAGCAAGCGGCTGGCAGGATGCCAAGTATTATGCGCTACTAGACAATGTTGAACCGGGAACCATCATTCGCATTGTAAACCCCAATAACAACAAAGCTGTTTACGCCAAGGTGCTGGATAAAATGACGGGCATCCGGCAGAACCAGGGTTACGACCTGCGCATTTCCAACGCTGCAGCAACAGCGCTTGACATTAATGAAACCGATAAGTTTTTTGTTAGGGTCAACTATTGAGAGAATGATATTGGGATATTGTGATAATGCGATATTCTAAAAACGATACTGTTTCTCAGTAAAAAAAAGCGGAAGATTTTTCTTCCGCTTTTTTCTTGTTCGATTGTTTTTGACTTTCTTGTCAGATGAAATAAATCTTTGTATTTCGCCGATTGCTTATTGTCAATTGCTTATTGACTAAAACGGTAGCCACGCAAAAAGTCCTCAACCTGCATTCGTTTTTTACCTTCCAGTTGCAGGTCTTTTACATGGATAAACCCATCGGCGCAAGCCAGTTTTAAATAGGTTTTTTGGTCCGAGCTCCATTCACCGGGAGCAATGCCGGGCTCTGTTTCTTCTTTCATGCTTTTAAATATTTTCAGGGTCTTGCCCTGGAAAGAACAAAAGGCACCGGGGAAAGGCGACAGGCCACGAACAAGATTGTGCACAGTAGCAACTGGTTTGGTAAAATCAATGCGACAGGTTTCGGTAAAAATTTTTGGAGCGTGTTTGGGTTCAAACGAAATTGTTTCCAAAAATGATTTCTGTGGCTTTTCTTCCAACGTGCCTTCTTCCAAACCCTTAATGGTTTTTACCAGCAGGTCTGCACTCACTTCTTTCATGCGATCGTGCAGTTCACCGGCAGTCTCGTTTTCACCAATGGGTATTCGTTCCTGCAGCAACACATCGCCGGTATCAATTTCGTGCTTTAGCTTAAAAGTGGTTACGCCTGTTTCTTTTTCGCCGTTGATGATGGCCCAATTGATAGGGGCTGCACCGCGGTACTGCGGTAAAAGAGAGCCGTGAACATTGATGGTGCCCATGGGTGGCATGTTCCAGACAAGTTCCGGCAACATGCGAAAGGCAACGACTACCTGGATGTCTGCTTCCAGGCTTTTGAGTTCGTCTAAAAACGCTGGTGCTTTCAGCTTTTCGGGTTGCAAAAGGCGCAAGCCGTTTTCCACCGCATATTTTTTTACGGCACTTTCCTGCAGCTTCATACCACGGCCGGCTGGTTTATCGGGCGCCGTAATAACACCTACAATATTATAGCCTGCATTTACCAATGCGGCCAGTGACGCCACGGCAAATTCCGGTGTGCCCATAAAAACGATGCGTAAGCTTTTTTGGTCCATGCGTTCACAATTGCGTAAAAAGAAATAGGTTAATAAGCTTGCAAAAATCGCGAAACTTATCAACCTATTTCCGGAAAGATGAGAGATCTTTTCCTTACTAAAAATCTTCGTACATCAAATAACGTTTCCGGATCTCTTTGAACTGACTTAGTTTGGGCTCCCAGCTTTTGCGGATCTCGGCTTCCGATAGTCCAGCTTTGATTTGCTTGGCCAGTTCGTCGGTGCCTGCCAGGCGGTCGATGCCTTTGTTGAAAAACGTTTCTTTATCGGGGAACAGGCGATACGCCTCCATCAAGTATTTTATCTGCACTTTGTTGTCAACTTTTTTCAATACATCTTCGGTTGTTCCGCTCAGGTCAAAACCATAACAAAGCTTGTCCTTGTGTTTTGGATTGGGGGCACCGGCAGTGGAAACCGGCGTAAAGCTGAACAGGTTCTTTGGCATTTGCGGGTGACCAATGTACACAAAGGGCTTGGGAGTGCCGCGGCCTTCACTAAAGGTAGTTCCTTCAAAAAAACAAGTGGAAGCATACCAGTAAATGGCCTGCATGTCGGGTAGGTTGGGCGAGGGTTTTATGGGTAGCTCGTACAGGCTTTTGTGGGCGTAGTTGGCAACCGGTATCACATGCAGTTGAAAGAATTTTGCGCCCTCGCGGTAGCGCACCGTTTTCAAGCGCTCATACGCTTTGTTGGCGGCTTCGCCCAGCCATCCTTCCTGCAGAATCATGTTGGCGTATTCGCCGGTTGTCATGCCATATACCACTGGTACGGGCTGCATGCCCACAAAGGTTTTGAACTTTGGATCCAGCACAGGGCCATCCACGTAAAAGCCGTTGGGGTTCGGACGGTCGAGAATGATCATCGGAATGTTATTCTCCAGTGCCGCTTCCATAAAATACTGCATCGAAGAAATGTAAGTGTAAAACCGGGTGCCTACATCCTGGATATCGTACACCATCATGTCTACATCTTTCAGGTCTTCGGGAGAAGGCTTGTTCTTTTTGCCGTAAAGCGAAACAACCGGAACACCGGTTTTGGCATCTTTGGTGGTTTCGATCTTAGCACCATCGGGTGCATCACCACGAAAGCCGTGCTCAGGACCAAAAACAACTTTAATATCCATGCCAAGACGGGAAAGCGTATCAATAAGATGGGTGCCGCCAACGGTGGAAGTGTGGTTTACCAACAGGGCCAATTTTTTGCCCTTTAGCATCGGCAGGTATTTATCCAATTGATCGGCTGCTGGTATAATGGACGATGCGGAAACGGCTACAGGCTGTCGGTCGGTTTTTGTTGCGGTGGCTCCATTTCCATTTTGGGCGGAGCAACTTGCCAGTACGGAAAAGGCTGAAAAAAAGAGGAGAAGATTCCGGGAAAACATGGTACTTCTTTTGAGGTGAAAAATCAAATATCAGCAAAATAACCTAAGGGAAACGTGAAAGATGGTTAACTTGTCCCGCTTTCGGTAAGGGTGAAAAGCCGACATACGAAACATATTTTTGAACATTAAAAATTTACAACATGCAACAAGCGCAAGATGGCGATAAAGTGAAAGTTCATTATCACGGTCGCTTACGGACCGGTGAAACATTTGATTCTTCCGAAGGCCGCGATCCCCTGGAATTTACCGTGGGTGCCGGTCAAATGATCAAAGGCTTTGACGAAGGTGTAAAAGGCATGCAAGTGGGCGATAAAAAAACAGTGGACATTGGTGCGGATGAAGCTTATGGCCAGCGTGATGCCGGCAACCTGATCGAGTTTCCAAAGGACCAGTTCCCGGCCGGAATGAACCCGGAACAAGGCATGCAACTCATGCTAAGCAACGAGCAGGGACAACAGTTTCCCGTGATCGTAGCTGAAGTAAAAGACGATACCGTGGTGCTGGATGCCAATCACCCGCTAGCCGGGCAGGACCTGATCTTTGATATTGAAATGGTCGATATCCAATCAAAGTCACGCATCATTATGCCGTAAGTGATTTCCTGGCAACAGGAAAATGTTTTAATAAAATGGCCCGTTTTTTAACGGGCTTTTTTTATGCATTGATAGAAATGATTTTTCGTCAAGTTCATTTTGAAGAATTGACTAATGAGGTAACTGTGAAAGTAGCAACACAGCGTACTATTTTTTAGAAGGTAGGTATCTTTCTATTGTTTGTTTAACAGGCGTTTGTTACAAAAATTGATTGCATTCATTTCAACAATGTGATAAAATGAGCACCATTTGTTATCATTTCTCAAGAAACAAGTCGATGAGCAAGCAATCCATCCTAATAAAGATTGCATTTTATAATGCGCATCCCTTTCTCTTCTCTCCAGTTGCCACGCCGCTTTAGTGCGGTGATTAAAGTAAATTCTGAATTTTATGTGTATCGGCTTTAGCCGAACCGGTTCGGCTAAAGCCGATACAAAGCGATAGAATTTGATCCTGTTTTATCCCCGTGCTAAAGCGGCGGGGCAAGTGAAAGGCATTGAAAAAAACAATCGTTGCCGAGAGATTTCAGATAGGAAAGACATTCACAGATAAGAAGGACATCCAATTGATAAAGACCGGTATTGGATTGAACTTTTGTCGAAGGATAATAGAAAAGACGTATTGCAGGTTTCAAATAATGAACAGGAGTTGAAAATGAATTCTTCCCCTTAATTTGGAAACAGAATCTTCACGTTACCGCCCCTGCCTTTCCAGCGCGGACCTTCTTTCAAAAGCCGGATCGCTTCTTCGTCCATTTCCTTGTTCACGGATTGTACAACCTCGATGTTTACAGGATTTCCTTCCGGATCAATAGTGAACGACAACTCGACGCTTCTTTCCGAAGTCCCTTTTTTCGCCAACGGCAAAAATGGTTTCCTGTTTTTGGTGATGTATTCTTCAAAGGCTGCCCAACCTACCTGGGGCTGGCCTAAACTATCTTTGATAACATTTGCTTTTGCCCGTGCTGCCCGGGTCCCCCTTGCCGCCACAACTTCTTCCATCCGGGCTTCACTGCGCCTGGCCACATCGCGGCTCGCTGCCGAATCCATTTGTTGCTGTAAGGCAGCAGGCGGCGCTTCTGTTTTCATGGCTGCCACTTCGTTCTGACGAAGGGTAAATGCTTGGGCTGTTTCGTTAGCACTGTTTTGGGACAAGTTGTTTTCAGCGTCTGCATCCCGCATAACAGTGACCGGTGCCGAGCTTACCGCTTGCGGCGTTTGTGCAGTTCTTTTTTGCGCTTCCGGCCTTTGTAAGGCGACGTCCTGACCGTTGCTGTCAATTGAAAATACAGCAGGCGGTTGTTGCAACACCGTGACCGTAGAATCAGCCATGGATGCGGCCCTTTCTTCGCTGTTCAGCGATGGTGTACTAGTTGCCAGGTTGTTTTCATTGGTAGAAAATGTATTCACTACCAGCCAGCCGGCACCGGCTATCACAACTGCCAATGCTGCAATGCGCAGCCAGGGTTGCATCCACACTACGCGGTTCTTTTTCTTATCGCTGTCAATGCGCTGTTGCAGACGGCTTTGCAAACTTGCCATTTCCGCCGCAGGCGTTTTTGAAAACCGGTAGCCTTCCAGTGCATCGGCAAGCATCGGGTCGTTCAGTGCCGCTTTTTCAAGCTGGTGCATTTCAGCAGCCGTCATCCCGCCATTGTGATAGCGTTCAAAATCTTTTGCTGTATAATCGTACCCCTTACTCATTCGATGCCATTTTCTTTTGTTGGGTTTCCATGCAAATCCGCAGGTTGCGCCGGCCGTTCTGTATAAAGCTCCGAACGTTATTCCATTCAATGCCGGTTTCGGCACTTATCTCGTTGTAACATTTCTCCTTCAGGTAAAAAAGTTCGATCACCTTTCGCTGGTTCTCCGCCAGGCCTTCCAGGCAGGTTTCCAATTGCTTTAGGTTTTCTTCGCGGTTCAGCACGTCCTCCAGATGCGCTTCCGCTTCGGAATGCATAAAACCATCAGCAATTTTAACAGTCGGCGCTTTTTTGAGGGAACGCAGCCGCATCAGGCAATGGTTGCGGGAGAGAGTGTACAGCCAGCTTTTAAAGTTTTCCACTTCGTGCTGCTGCAGCTTGGTTACCAATTCTTCAAAAATGGCCATCACCGCATCCTGTGCGTCATCGGGTTCCTGCAAATATTTCAGGCACACGCCATATACCATGTCCATGTAGCGGTTATAAAGGTTGCCCAGCACGGCCATGTTGGCGCTTTGCCGGTAGGCCTGCACCAGTTCCGCATCGGTTTCGGTAGATGGTATGTTGCGTAAAAAAGCCAAGGCCTTAAAAGTAAGCAGAAAAATTTTTCAGCCCTGTTGTGTAAAATTTAAACCGTGCGCATCCAGTGAGAAATCGCATTGCATGAAAACATTTTCACTGGCCGTTGCAGAACCTTGTCACGAACGTTGGGAGGACTTGACACCGGAAGCTAAGGGCCGATTTTGCGGCGCTTGTAAAAAAACGGTTGTTGATTTTAGCCTGATGACAGACCGGGAACTGGCAGCGTATTTTTCAAGGAACAAAGGCAGTCTTTGCGGCCGTTTTCATTCCGATCAATTAGACCGACAGATAGTGTTCCCGCCAAAACAATTCCCCTGGCTTCGGCCTTTTGTACCGGTGGCGTTGTCGGCTATGACCTTGTTGCTGGAAGCCTGCACGCCGCAAAACGAAATAAAAGGGGAGGTGGCAGTCACAGAAAATATTGTATCGAATACAATAGAAGTTGAAGCAGCGCCAGCCATTGTTACCGAGCAAGGACTAATACAGCCGGCAGATACCAGCAAGCCATTGAAAAAGGGGCTCGATCCACAGGTTGTAACAGATAAAAGAAAAAACCGGCATCCTGAATTTTTTCCGTCTGTTACGGTGCAGTTGCCTTTATCAGATACCATCGCAAAGCCGGTTGAACAAATGGATACGACGGATCAGCGGTTGCTTCGCCCACGAAAAGAAGCCTACCTTATGGGGAAGGTGACGTATACCTACTACAAGGCGTTAGAGGAAAAAAAGAAAAGGGCCCTCGCTGTAAAAGAAGCGCAGGAAAAAGCCCGCAGCGAAAATCTTTAACGGGTTCCGGCATTTTTGTGCTGAAAGCCAGGATGAAATTGCTCCAGCGTTTTGCGCAGGTATTCGCGGTCGAGGTGGGTATAAATTTCAGTAGTGGTGATGCTTTCGTGCCCCAGCATTTCCTGCACGGCACGCAGGTCGGCGCCGCCTTCCACCAGGTGGGTGGCAAACGAGTGACGAAAAGTATGCGGAGAAATGGTTTTGTTGATGCCGGCCTTTTTCACCAGGTCTTTGATGATCAGAAAGATCATGACCCGCGTCAGCCGTTTGCCCCGCCGGTTTAAAAACAAAATGTCTTCTTCGCCTTTTTGAATGGCCTGGTGCACCCTTACGTGTTCAACATAAAGCCCGATGTATTTGATGGCACTGCTGCCAATGGGCACCAGTCGTTCTTTGTTGCCCTTGCCAATAACACGGACAAATCCCACATCTAAAAAAAGCTGCGAGAGCTGGAGATTAACGACCTCGCTTACCCGTAAACCGCAACTGTACATGGTTTCCAGTATCGCTTTGTTGCGGGTGCCTTCCGGTGTGCTCAGGTCTATTTCAGCCATCACGCTTTCTATTTCGTCATAGCTCAACACATCGGGAAGGGCACGCTTGAGTTTTGGTGCTTCCAGCAGGGCCGTTGGGTCGGTGGTGGAAATATCTTCCAGCAGGCAATACTTATAAAACGTGCGCAGGGCCGAAATGATGCGTGCCTGTGAGGTTTGCATCATGCCCAGTTCTGCAATCCATTTTACAAATTGCTGCAGGTGCTTTAATTCAATTTCGGAAGGGGCTTTTTTTAGATCGTTGCTGAGAAGGAATTGTGTGAGCTTGTCAAGGTCCGACTGGTAAGCCTTAATGGAATTGTCGGAAAGCGAACGTTCCAATTGCAGATATGCTTTGAATCCTTTTTTATACGGCTCCCACATTGTGAAGTATGCAGTATGCAGTGGGCAGTATGCAGTCGGCAACATTTTTTTACTGCCTACTGCGTACTGCCTATTGCGTACTTTTAAATTAAAGACTGATCTTTTTCTCGTAAGGCTTTTTCTGTCCTTCACGGATCATTTGCACCCAGATGCGCTCTTTGGTGACATGAATGCTATCCACCATCTCGTGGATGTTGTTGAAATCAATGTCATACATCGCATCAAACGGCATAGAGGCTTGTTGTTCCGTTTCCATATCCTCTACAAATACAGTTCCCCGGTCGGTATAAACGGCTAGGCCGGGCTCGATAGAAAACTTGGGATCAAATTTGGTGAACGCACCGGTGACTTTGCGGCGCTCTTTTGTTTTGCTGAACGGCAGCTTGATCAAAAAGCCACGACCGGTTTTGCAATCGTTGAACTGCATCCAGGCGTAGGATGTGTCTTTAAAATAAACATCAATGGCATTTTTGTTCAGGTATACTTCCTGTCCCAGGTCGTCTTGCAATACAAGCAGCTTGGTAGCGCCAAACTCGTGTGTCCAGAACATGGAGTCGGCCTTACAGGCATTCAGCTTAATGTCAATAACAGGCTTCAACTTGTGATCGCCGGTAAACTGCAGGGAGTCTGTGTTGCAGGCGGTATCGCAAAAGGTTTGGGCCGTGCTGCCGCTGTTGCTGCCGCTGCCACAGGATAACAAAGCGGCCGTTAAGGCAATGGCGGAAAATGTCAATAATGATCGCATGTGTGTGATTTGGTTAAACCCAAAAATAAGGAAAGAAGATTTGAGCAAGGGAAGCGAGTAGCTAGTAGCCAGTAGCGAGTAGCTAGTGGCAGCTCTCCGTCACAACGTCACGTCTTCAATTAAAAAATAATCGGCTTCGCTGCCGGGATGTTGCGTGATGGAAAGAACATCCAGCCTGAAATCGTTGTACTGCGGATTGAGATAAAGAAATTGATCGATGGCTTTCAGCAAGTCGCGGATCTTTTTTTTGTTGACGGCATCTTCGGGTTGGCCGTACTGGCCGGAAGAACGGTACTTGACTTCGATAAAGCGCAGCATTTCATTTTTCGTGGCGATAAGGTCCAGTTCAAACTTGCCATAACGCCAATTGATGTAAAGAATGTTGTAGCCCTGCGTTGCCAGGTAAACTTCGGCGAGCTTTTCGCCTTCGCGGCCAATTTCCAGATGTGAGGCCATTCCCTATCTTTAGCCCAAATTAAAAATTAAATTTCGCAATGGAGAGTTTATACAAGTTGCGTGGTGTGGTTCAGCCGTATAGCTGGGGCGGCACAGCGTTTATTCCCAACCTTATCGATACCGAAAATACAGAACAAAAACCGTGTGCGGAATATTGGATAGGCGCCCATCCCAATGCCCCGGCGCAACTGGTTAACGGTGATGAACAATCGCTTTTTGATGTAATCCAAAAAGCACCGCAGGAAACCCTTGGCAGTCGTGTACAGGAACAGTTTGGCACCCTTCCTTACCTGTTTAAAATTTTGGATGTTCGCCAGATGCTTTCCATCCAGGTGCATCCTTCCATTGAATCGGCTAGTAAAGGCTATGACGAAGAGGAGGCAAAAGGCATTTCGGTAAAAGCACCAAACCGCAATTACAAGGACCGGAATCACAAGCCGGAACTGATGGCTGCCCTAAGTGATTTTTGGCTGTTGCATGGGTTTAAAAGCAAGGAAGACCTGACCCGTATCCTGCAAACGGTTCCTGAACTGCAGTTCCTCCTGCCCGAGTTCAACCAGAATGGTTTCAAGGGATTGTATGAAAAGGTAATGACCATGCCGCAGGAAGAAGTGGACACGGTTCTTTCACCGCTGGTAGAAAGAATTATGCCACTTTACAAAGACGAATTGCTGGAAAAAAGCAGCGAGCATTTTTGGGCTGCCAGGGCGGTGGAAACCTTTTGCACCAACGGGCATTACGACCGCGGTATTTTTTCTATTTATTTTTTCAACCTTCTGCACCTGAAAGAGGGAGAAGGTATATACCAGCCGGCAGGGCTGCCGCATGCTTACCTCGAAGGGCAAAACGTGGAGGTGATGGCCAATTCGGACAATGTGCTGCGGGCAGGCCTCACCGAAAAATACATTGATGTGGCGGAGTTGATGAAGCATGTAAAATTTGAGGCGACCATTCCGGCGATCATCCCGGCAGGATCAGAAGCCGTGCAGGTGTATGAAACGCCTGCTGCCGAATTTGAGCTGCGCAAGCTTTCACTGTCCGGTGCCGCAACCTTGCAAACCGAAAGTGCCACCATCTTTTTTGTGTACGATGGCACCATTGACATTAAAACAAGCAATGTTCTTCTGCCGCTGAAAAGGGGAGAAGCGGCCGTCGTTTTTGCCGACCAGGCCATTGCGGTGGAAACAGTGGGCAAGGCAGCAACGGTTTATCTTGTGACCACACCGGTGGGTAAAAAGTAGAAAAGCGAAAGCCTTTCCTGCTTACATTTGCCGCTCTAAGAACGTTTACCATGAAATTCAACAAATCCGTTTTACTTGCCTTTGGGTTGCTGATCCTTGCCGCTTCGCTTTACCGCGTTTGGCCTGACAGGCCCTTTGGATTTGCGCCGCAATGGGCAATGGCCGTTTTTGCCGGTGCCGTTATCAAAGACAAAAAATGGGCTTTTCTGCTACCGCTGCTTTCCATGCTTGTTTCTGATACGCTTTACCAGGTCATGTATGCCAATGGCGCTTCGCAGATCTGGGGCTTTTATGGCGGACAGTGGCTGAACTACCTGCTTTTTGGTGCCATGGTTGTTTTTGGTTTTGCCATTGCAAAGCGACGGACTGTTGTAAATGTGTTGGCGGCTTCGCTGGCAGCACCTTCTGCTTTTTTCCTTTTGAGTAATTTTACCGTTTGGATCAGCGGTGGTGGTTTGCATCGTCCGATGACAGGTGCCGGCCTGCTGCAGTGTTATGCCGATGGTTTGCCGTTTTACCAAACAAGCCTGGTGGCAACACCGCTGTTTTCAGCCGTGCTGTTTGGTGCTTACTTCCTGGCAACACAAAAGTCAGCTAACGTGAAACGTGAGATCGCCTGATTTAACCCGAATCTGTTTTTATAGAGAAAGCCCCTGCATTTGCAGGGGCTTTCTTTTTTTATGCTTAGGCCATGGCGTCCATTTCAAAGCCTTCATCCACCTGTAGGTTACCGCCATCGGCAGCCGTAGTGGCCAGCACATCACAGCGGTTGTTAAAGGGATTGTTGGCATGCCCCTTCACCCACACAAATTTGATGTGGTGCTGTTTATACAGCTTGTGAAAACGCACCCACAGGTCCTTGTTCTTTTTGCCGCCGGCAAAATTGGTGGCCATCCATTTGTTCAGCCAGCCTTCGTTCAGGGCTTTTACAATGTACTGGCTGTCGGTGTAAATTGTAATGGTCAGACCCGGTTTTTTTAACGCTTCCAGCGCCGCTATCACGCCCATCAGCTCCATGCGGTTGTTGGTGGTTTTCCGGTAGCCTGCTGATAACTCTTTTCGCTTGTCGCCATACATCAGCAAGGCACCATAGCCACCCGGGCCGGGATTTCCTCTTGATGATCCATCGGTATAAATTGTAATTGCTCCACTCATCTGGCGCCAAAATTAAACGCTGGACAAAAGCAGGAAGCGATGTTGATAAATTTAGTGGGAGAGAAGCTACTAGCTGCTAGCCACTAGCTACTAGCTACCGATCACCCTCCATCACACCTGGAAAACGCCTGTACGAAAGTCCTGCATCACCGGCTGGTGATTGGCTGCATGAATGGCTTCCGCAATCACCTGCCGGCTTTTTACCGGGTCAATGATCTCATCTACCCAAAGACGGGCCGCTGCATAATACGGCGAAGTTTGTTTTTCGTACCGTCCTTTGATCTCATCCAGCAGCCTTGTTTCATCTTCGGGTAAAATCGTTTGTCCTTTTGCCTTCAGCGCCGCCACCTGTATCTGCAGCAAGGTTTTCGCCGCCTGCTCGCCGCCCATCACCGCAATTTTTGCCGTTGGCCAGGCATAAATAAACCGCGGGTCGTAGGCTTTTCCGCACATGGCATAGTTACCGGCGCCATAGCTGTTGCCGATGACGATGGTAATTTTCGGCACCACCGAATTGGCCACGGCATTCACCAGTTTGGCACCGTCTTTAATGATGCCGGCATGTTCGCTGCGACTGCCCACCATAAAGCCCGTTACGTCCTGCAAAAACAAGAGAGGAATTTTCTTTTGGTTGCAGATTAAAATAAAGCGGGCGGCTTTGTCGGCACTGTCGTTATAGATAACGCCACCCATCTGCATTTCGCCTTTTTTGGTTTTGACGATCTTGCGCTGGTTGGCCACAATTCCCACGGCCCAGCCATCGATGCGGGCATAACCGCAAACAATGGTTTTGCCGTACTCTTCTTTGTATTGGTCAAGGCTGCCCTCATCCACTATGCAATGGAGCAGGTCCACCATATCGTAAGGTTTGTTGCCCTCTGCAGGAAAGATTTTGCAAATCTCCTCTGCATTCGTTTGTGGTGGTTTAGATGTGATGCGGTCAAAACCTGCCTTCCCTTTTTCACCGATCTTGCCAATGATGCGTTTTACCTGGTCAAGGCATTCTTCCTCGGTTTTAAATTTATAATCGGCAATGCCAGAGATCTCGGTGTGGGTAGTGGCGCCACCCAGGGTCTCCGTGTCGATGTCTTCGCCAATGGCGGCTTTTACCAGGTAAGGACCCGCCAGGAAGATAGAGCCCTGCTCTTCCACCATCAGGGTTTCGTCGCTCATAATGGGCAGGTAAGCACCGCCGGCCACGCAGGCGCCCATTACCGCGGCAATTTGCACAATGCCCCGGGCACTCATTTGCGCATTGTTGTAAAACACCCGGCCAAAATGTTCTTTATCAGGAAAGATCTCGTCCTGCAGGGGCAGAAATACGCCGGCGCTGTCAACGAGGTAGATGATGGGAAGGTTGTTCTGCAGGGCAATCTCCTGCATGCGCAGGTTTTTTTTACCTGTAATGGGAAACCAGGCACCGGCCTTTACCGTTTGGTCGTTGGCAACAATGACGCACTGCCGGCCGCTGACATAACCAACACCAGCCACGGTGCCACCGGCGGGACATCCCCCTTGTTCTTCATACATTTCCCAGCCGGCAAATGTGCCGATCTCCTGGAAGGTAGAATCGTTGTCGATAAGGTAGTGGATGCGTTGCCTGGCGGTAAGCTTTCCTTTTTCGGCCTGTTTGGCGGCTGCTTTTTTGCCGCCGCCTTCGTAAACCTTTTGCAATCGTTCATTCAGTTGTTCAAGTAAGGGTTGCATAGCATTCGTTTAAGCTGTTGATAGGCTGGCAGTTAAACACGCCACAGGCAAGATTGTTCAGGATTGGCCTGTATGATTTTACTGCTACCTTCAACAGAAGAGCGCCAAAGATAGAAGAAGCGGGCTTTGCACGTTAAATCTTTGGCCTTAAATCAGTTGTTCCCTTAATTTTACAGAATGCCTCTTACCATACACGAAACGCCTCTTGCCGGGCTGGTGAAAAATGCAACACAACAAGTACACGAAGAAGTAGAGGCCATTCTCCTTCCTGCATTAACATCCATCCAATCAACAGGTGATTACGCCGCTATCCTGAAAATGTTCTACGGGTATTTTCATCCCATCGAAAAAGCCATTGAGCAGCAACTGCATACAGGCCTGCTGCCCGACCTGGCTGAGCGACGAAAATCGTCTTCGCTTTTGGAGGATCTGCGCCGGCTGGGACAGGCCACGGAAAATCTCCCGCTTTGTGCTGATTTGCCCCCCATCACTGATCCTGCGGAAGCCTTTGGGACGCTGTATGTGCTGGAAGGCTCAACCCTTGGCGGGAAGCAGATCGCCAAAATGCTGGCCAAAAATGGGGCGGTGCCGGAAGGGACCACGCAGTTTTTTTCGGGATATGGCGAACAAACCGGCAGCCGCTGGAAAAGCTTCCTCGAAGCATTTAACCGGCAAACAGACAGCGAAGCTGTTACCGCTTCTGCCAACAAAACATTTTACCTCTTAAAAGGCTGGATGCAGCACGTTTTATAATATGACAGGTATCAGGAATTATGATGCAGAGTTCTGCGGAAAAGTACCCTTACACCAAACAAATTTGATTCAGCCGCACGGTGTTTTGCTTATTGTGGAGGCCGATGATTTTTCCATTTTACAGGCCAGCGAAAATTGCGATGCCGTTTTTGGCATGGCGGCCCCCGAACTGGTAAAGGAAAAGCTGGATCGCTTTATCGAAAAAGGGGAAGCGGCCCAACTTTCCCGGCTAAAAGCCAGTGCTTCGTTGGGAAAGCTACCCGTACGATTAACAGTGGAGGGCAAAACCTTTCTCGCCACAGTTGACCAGCAGGACGGTTTTTTTGTGTTGGAAGTAGAAAAAGACCCACATCAAATGGGCAGCCAGTCTTCTTTCGTGCACATTTACCAAGAGGTAAAACATACCATGGCGGCCATAGAAGCCTGCAACGACACGGAAGAGACCTGCCGCGTAGTGGCTGCGGAACTAAAAAAACTTTCGGGCTTTGACAAGGTGATGGTTTACCGGTTTGACGAAGGTTGGAATGGTGATGTGCTTGCCGAGGAAAAAGAAGAAGGCATGGAAAGCTATATGGGACTAAAATTCCCGGCTTCCGACATTCCAAAGCAGGCCCGTGAGCTCTACAAGCGATCGGCCTACCGCCTGATACCGACCATTCATTACGAGCCGGTGCGGTTGTATCCCGTCATCAACCCGCATACCAATGCATTTACCAATCTCTCCAACAGCAACCTGCGAAGCGTTGCTACTGTTCACCTGGAATACCTGCAAAACATGCAGGTGGATGCCTCCATGTCCACCCGCATTTTGAAGGATGGTGAACTGTGGGGATTGATCGCCTGTCACCACCGCACACCATTCTACCTGTCGTACGAAATGTGTTCGGTATTTGAATTGCTTTCCAATTTTATTTCCGCAAAAATTTCGGCTGTGCAGAACCGTGATAGCTTTTCTTACAAGGAAGAGAAGCGGCAGGTACAAACCGAGGTAATGCAACAGGTACTGGCAGCGGGAAGTCTTGCGGCTGGAAAGAGCAGGTTGCTGCAATTGCTGGATGCCGATGGCGTAGCTGTTGTTTCGAACCGCCAAATCGAAACGGTTGGTGTCACACCGCAAAAAGGCGAGATTGAAGACCTGGTGCTTTGGCTCCAGGCCAACGACACGCATCACCTGCTTCACCAGCCCTCGCTTGCTGCTGTTTACGAGCCGGCGGAAGGCTATGCGGAAAAAAGCAGCGGTCTTTTAGCCCTGCCAGTTGAAGCGGACAAAGGCGATTTTGTACTGGCCTTCCGCAGCGAAGCGGTACAGGAAATTGCCTGGGGCGGTAACCCCGATGAGGCGGTTCAGTTTGAAGAAGACTTAAAAAAATACCACCCGCGGGCTTCGTTCCGTATCTGGCAACAAACCCTTCGGCAGCATTCGCAGCCGTGGAAGAAAGAAACGCTGGAAGTAGCGGACGGGTTTCGTAATTTTTTAGTGGAAAGCCGTCTGAACAAAAAATATAAAGGATAGTTTTTTAATTTGGAGAATAATTCAATTCACGTGTTGTCGTCACCCGAAGCGAAGCAGAGTAAATCACCTGTGCCTGCCAACGAACATTTTATTGTGGCCATTGGTGCCTCGGCAGGTGGCCTGGAAGCGATCCAGGAGTTTTTTGATAACATGCCTTCCAATGGCAACCTTTCTTTTATCATCATTCAGCACCTGTCGCCCGACTATAAAAGCCTGCTGGTAGAGCTCATCTCCAAGCACACGTTTATGAAAGTGCGGGAAGCGGCGCACAGTGTGATGGTAGAGAAGAACTGTGTGTATGTGATTCCCAACGACAAGCTATTATCCATTCGCGACGGGCTGTTGCAGCTCACCGAAAAAAAGATTGAAAAAGCACCCAACACGGCCATTGATTTTTTCCTGCTTTCTCTTGCCGAAGACCAGGGCAGCAAAGCTATTGCCGTTATTTTGTCGGGCACCGGTACCGATGGCAGCAAAGGCATACAGGCTATTCAGAATGCCGGTGGTATGGTGCTGGTGCAGGACCCTATTTCGGCCAAGTTTGATGGCATGCCCAACAGCGCCATTGCATCGGGCTACGCCGACTATATCCTCTCTCCGGAGCTGATGCCCGAAGAGATCTTCAACTACATCAAAGAGCGACCGGTGCGGCCACCGGTGGAAGGCAAGCCCGATGAGTCGTATTTGCCTGAAGTGCTTAAGCTCATTGAAAAAAGCTGCCAGTACGATTTTACGAATTACAAAACGCCAACCATTCTCCGGCGCATTGGCCGGCGGATGATGCAATTAAGCTACCGCAAGTTTGAAGACTACCTTAATTTCCTGCGGGAGTCGCCGGAAGAGTGTACACTTCTCGGGAAAGAGTTCCTGATTGGCGTTACCAAATTTTTTCGCGACAAAGCGGCATTTGATATTTTACGCGATGAAGTGTTGCCCGAGCTTATCCGCAACAAAAAAGACGGAGACACCATCAAGGTATGGGTGGCCGCCTGCAGCTCGGGTGAAGAAGCGTACAGCATTGCCATTTTGCTGGATGACCTCCTGGTCAGCATGGACCGCAGCCTCGAAGTCAAAATTTTTGCCACCGATCTTGACCTGGATGCCATTGAATTTGCTTCCAAAGGCATTTACCCGGCTGTTAGTATTTCGGAACTGGACACAGGCCTGGCCCGCAAATATTTCCATCACCAGGATGGCAGCGTGCAGGTAAAAGCCGAGTTGCGCAAACAGATCGTTTTTGCCCGTCACAATATTTTAAAAGACCCGCCCTTTATCAAAAATGACCTGATCACCTGCCGCAACATGTTGATCTATATGAACAACATCCTGCAGCGCAAGGTCACCTCCACGCTCCAATTTTCGCTGAACAAAGGTGGCTTTATGTTCCTGGGGCCGAGCGAAGTGCCGTCAGCCGTGCGGGAAAATTTCCAGGAGATAAACGGCAAATGGAAGATCTACCGGAAGATAGCCAACGACAACCAGTATAACCCCGAACGGTTTCCTTCTACACAAGCCTACAAAACGCAGCGGGAAGTGCGGCCGCAGTCGCGGGAAAACACGCTGGGCAAAGAGCTGGCGGAAGATTTCAAATCCTTACTGACCGACGAATTTGGCTTTGCCGCGGTGTACATCGATAAAAATTTAGACGTACGCGAAGCGGTTGGTGATTATAAAAAATATTTATCCCTTCCTTCCAAATCCATCAACCTGCAGTTGCTGAAAATGGTAAGCCCCGAAGTATCGGTAGTGCTCAACACAGCGCTGCGAAAGGTGATGAAGGACAACGAAAAAATGTCGCTGCACAATGTTCGCATCCGCGGCAACGACAGCGACATGGGCGTTAACATTGTGCTGAAACCCGCCAGCCGCGAAGGTTTATACCTGGTGAGCTTTTCTGACAGTCGTGATGTGCTGGTAAAAAATTCGCATGAGTTTGCGGTACAGCCCACGTCCGAATCGGCCGCTTACATTGCTGAACTGGAAGACGAGCTGAAAGAAACCCGCAACAACCTGCAGATGGCCATTGAAAGCCTGGAAACGGCCAATGAAGAACTGCAGTCGAGTAACGAAGAATTGCTTTCCGCCAACGAAGAATTGCAGTCGAGCAACGAAGAGCTGCAATCCCTGAACGAAGAGCTGCACACCCTGAATGCCGAGCACCAGTTGCGCATCAAGGAACTGATAGAGCTGAACGATGACCTGAACAACTATTTCCGCAGCACCGAGATCGCACAGATCTTTGTCGACCGCAACCTGCGCATCCGCAAGTTCAACCCGGCGGCGGTTCAAATGGTGAACCTGATTGAGTCGGACATTGGCCGGCCGATCGAGCACATCTCCACCAACATAAAAGATGCAAGCGTTTTTGCCGACATCCTGGAAGTGATCGGCAAAGAAATCACGGTAGAAAAAGAAGTGCTCCTGAGCGATGGCCGCATGTCGCTGATGCGCATCTTGCCTTACCTGCGGCAGGACAAAAGCATCGATGGCGTGGTGATCTCGTTTATCGACATTTCGGCCATGAAGCAGCGGGATAATATCCTGAAAGGCGTGTTCAATTCATCTCCCAACGCCATCATTGCGGTGGAGGCCGTTCGCAAAAACAGCATTATTACCAATTTCGTTGTGATAAAAGCCAATTACCCCGCACAAGCGGTTTTGGGTATGGGCGAAGATGGTTACGTTGACAAAAACCTGCAGGACGTATTTCCACAACTGCTTGAAAAAGTTACCCTGCAGGAACTGGCGGCCGTGGCCAATGAAAATGACGTGATCCAGACGGAGGTGCTTTTGCAATTGCAAAACGGGGCCGAAGAATGGTTTCTCTTGATGGCTTCCAAGATGGGTGATGGCCTGGCCATGAGCCTGACGAATGTGCACGAGAAAAAAGTGGCGGAAGAAAAATTCCGTCGCAACTATCACGAGTTGCTGAAAGCAAAAGACAATTACCGTCGCCTCAATATTGAACTGGAAGAAAAAGTAAAAGAAAGAACGCAGGAACTTTCAGCAGGGGAGGAACGCTTCCGCCTGATTGCCAACACCACCTCGGATGCCATTTGGGACTGGGACCTGGTGAACAACAAGATCTGGTGGAGCGACAGCTTCTACAACCGTTTTGGGTTTTCCTCTTCGGAAAATGTAGCGGACAGCTCGTTCTGGCTGACAAGGGTTCACCCTGATGAAAAGGCCAGCGTGCAGCAATCGCTGCAGGACGCCATCAACACCGGCGCTAAGTCATGGACAGCCCAGTTCCGCTTTCAAAAGCAGGACGGGGAATATGCCATCATCCAGGACAAAGGGATGGTGCTTACCGACAGCAACGGCACGCCTTACCGCATGGTTGGCGCCATGATAGACATCACGGAATCAGAAAGGGCTTCGCAATTGCTGCAGGTAAAGAACAACGAAATGCAAGCGGTGCTGGACGAATTCCAGTTTGTGACCGACTTTATGCCACAGATGGTTTGGTCGACGCAGCCGGATGGCTTCCACGATTTTTTCAACAAGCAATGGTACATCTATACCGGGCTTAGTTACGAGCAAACAAAGGACAGGGGCTGGTCGCTGGTGCTTCACCCCGAAGATTACGACCGTACCTGGAAAATATGGCGTCATTCGCTGGATACCGGTTCTGTTTACGAAACCGAATACCGCCTGCGCCGCAACGATGGCGAATACCGGTGGTTCCTGGCAAGGGCACTGCCCATGAAGGACGAGAACGGCCGCATCATCAAATGGTTTGGCACCTGCACTGATATTCACGACCAGAAGATGGCTTCGGACATATTGGAAGCCAAAGTGCAGGAGCGGACAAGAGAGCTGCAAAAAGCAAACGTGGAACTGGAAGCCAGCAACATTGAACTGCTGCAGTTTGCTTCGGTGGCCAGTCATGACCTGAAAGAGCCGCTGCGCAAGATCCACATGTTTGGCAACCTTATAAAAGACCGCTACCTCAATGGCAACGATGCGGCGGCCGAATACATGCAGCGCATCATTACCGCATCGGCACGGATGACAAGACTGATCAACGACCTGCTTGATTTTACCCGCCTCTCGGTGAACAGTGCTTTTGAGCCAACGGACCTGAACATGGTTATTGAAGAAGTGATCAGCGATCTTGAGGTGGCCATCAAAGAAAAAGATGCCCGTATTGAAGTGGCAAGCCTGCCGTGGGCAGAAGTGATTCCCGGGCAGATACGGCAGGTGCTGCAAAACCTGGTGAGCAATGCGCTGAAATTTTCGAAAAAAGACGAGCAACCGAGGATCATTATTGCTGCCGAAAAGGTAAAAGAACTGGACAGCCATGCCACTCCGGATCCGGAGGGGAAATATTTACGGTTGACCGTTACCGATAACGGTATTGGGTTTGACAACCATTACGCCGATAAGATCTTTACCATTTTCCAGCGCCTGCATACCAGGGAAAAATACGAGGGCACCGGTATCGGATTGGCCATTACCAAAAAAATCATAGAACGGCACAATGGTATCATTACTGCCGACAGCAAAGAAGGCATGGGAACTACCTTTATTATCACGCTGCCACTGAAACAGCATGCGGAAAACAAAGCCTGATGCGCAGGGATTTGTTGCGGAGTTCTTTGGTACCGAAGTAAAAGGGTCAAACCAATTTAGTCCTTCGGTTGGTGTGTTATTTGCATCCCTGTTTATGAACTTGCCGCCACGAATGAAAGCAGTTAATAAGTCTGCTTGCGTGGAGCGAAGGGAAAGCCAAAAACGCCAGCCATGACAAAAAAAGACTTTACCAGCAGTGAAAATATCGAAAGGGAAAAAGACGGAACCGAGCCCCAAGAACCAGTGCTAGCCGAACCTGATGGCCAGGGCAAGACCGTAGTGAAAAATGCGCATGCTGCCGGCGATGGTTCGTTTGGCCGCAACGAAACCAGCTTGCCCGAGGAAGATGAGAACGTTGAAAAAAAAGAAGCCGATCCGCCTTATTAAACCAGAACAGCGGCTGCTTTTGCAATAAACTGTTCGGGGTGTTCCTCGCGGTATTTTAGGAGAGAAAGTTCCTTCATTTTTGTTTCCAGCATAATGTCAACATCCTTTCCGTAGGTGGTGATGGTCTCATGCACCCAATCGGAATGCGCTTCTTTTTTTGCTTCGGGATTTTCATATTCCCTTCTCGAACTTGAATAATGAAACGTTGGCTTGATGCGCCAGGTAGCAAAAGCCGTATGAAACGCTTCTTCCTCTGTTTGCGTGCCCGGGTGCAGGCGGTGGTGGAAATAATCAAACACCACGGGAATACCGGTCATTTCGTGCAAAGCCGCCAGGTCTTGCACGGTGTAAAGTCCCCCTTTGTCATCGTTTTCAACCGTGAGGCGGGAGCGCAGGTTAGCGGAAAGCAGGTTGAAGTTTTCTGCAAACCGTTTCAGTGTTTCCTCTTTATCGCCGTAAGCACCACCCACGTGAATATTGATCTTGTTCCAGGGCGAAGCCTGCAGTCCCATCAGGTCAAATACCTCCGAGTGCAGCTCCAGGTCTTTGATGGTATTTTGCAGGGTAGCACCTGACCCGGCCAGCTTGTTAAACGGTCCCGGGTGACTGCTGATGCGAATGGGCAGCTTGCCGGCCGCTGCCAGCACTTCGCAGATCTCCCGGTAATGCGGCATGTCTTTCAGCTTGTACTCTGATGCCCAGGGAAAGAGGTCGGAAGTGACCCGGAATACCTTCACGCCATTCTCAACATTCCATTCTAATATCTGTAACAAGGCCTGCACGTTTTGCAGGGCCAGCTCGGATGCATAGTTGATGCCTTTTTCCAAAAACGTTCGGCGGATCATGCCACGGTTGGTGGTGATGCCCTTTTCAGCCAGTGTTACATTAATGCAGGCGTATCCCAGGTTCATACTCACGTAACTTTCTTTAGCCCTGATTGTTCAATTATGGCGCCAGAAGTTTTTGTTTTCAAAAAATCAAAAAGGCCGGGCAAGGAGGGCAATAATTCCCTTCTGAACAAGCCGGTGTTGAAAGTCCTGGAACCCTCGCCCCGCAAGCGTATGCCGGTTTCCGACGGCCGAAAATTTGTGCCGATGGAATAACAAAATATTTTGAAAATCAGCGCTTAAGAAGCCCGGTTTTTCAGTTGCCCTTTCTTATCTTTATGTCTCATCAAAAAAAAGGAGGTATTCATGAGTCTACAGCATATTCATGGGAAACCTTCGGTTGGTATCGCCTAACCGGGTTACTCTCATCAAAATATCTGGGCGCTAAAAGCGCAGGCAAATCCCGCCTATATGGCGGGGTTTCTTTTTTCCGTAAATTAGAGATGCATTCAATTTTTCTGTGATGATGAAATGGTGTGTTGCTTTCCTGGCTTGCTTTTTCTCATTTGCGCTTTCGGCGCAAAGGTCGGCGGCCAGTTTTGCTGCCATCGACTGGCAGGTACGATCGATCAATGCCGCAAGCCCCGATTCTCTCGCCTATCAACTTACTGCAGGCTATACCACGGACCTTGAAAAAGTAAGGGCCATCTATTCCTGGATCTGCCAGAACATTGCTTACAACAGTAATCTTTACAAACCGCTTTACCGGCGGCCGCCATTTATACAGGCGCCCATGGATACCGTGTCGGAATGGAAGCCTGCCGACGAGATGGTGGCTCAAAAAGTTATGACGCGGCGCCTGGCCGTTTGCGATGGCTACTCCCGGCTCTTTAAAGTGCTGTGTACCTATGCCGGCCTGCAGGCAGAAGTGGTCAATGGCTACGTGCGGACAAACCTCGAACGGTCGGCAGACCGGTTCCGCACCAACCATACCTGGAATGTTGTGCGCATCGACAGTGCCTGGCACCTGCTGGACCTGACCTGGGCGGCGGGATACCTTACCTACAACGACGAGTTTGTAAAGCAGCAAAACGATTTTTATTTTTTGCCCAACCCGCAGGATTTTGTCCGCGACCATTTCCCGGAAGACCTGCGCTGGACCTTGCTGGCCGAACCGCCCACGCTGGCAGAATTCCGGCGGATGCCGTTCAAAGTGAAATCATACATCAAGTACGGCATCGAAGGCTATTCGCCGCGCAATGGTTTGGTGGAAGCAGCGGTGGGAGACACGCTTTATTTTTCTCTGCGTTTGAAAGATGTAAAGCGGGCAAAGAAAACCTTTCCCGATCCATTTGCCGATACCACGCAATTTGCATTTTCACCACGCAGTGTTTTTATCAAGCCCGAAAACGAAACCGACGGTGAGGTGTTTTATTCCCTGGTGGTGGATGCCAACACGCAGTGGGTTAACTTGCTGTTTAACGATGACGTGGTGCTGCGTTATAGCGTGCAGCACCGCCGGTCTGACCTGGCACAGAATTAGGCAAAAAAAGATTGTTTGGAAATTTAGAATTTTGAAATGGATTGGGGTGAATGAAATTCGTTTGTTGGTGAGGGATGGTTTTTCGCCTGTGCCGCTGTTCGACCCCATCCGGGGTCGTGTTCATTTATGCCTTTATAACCCCGGTTTCCCCCAGGGCTATTGACAGGTGGCGCCTTCGGGGCCTAAGCCTGACCTCATCTTATCGCAATAGACTTTTCTGAATTTACGTTTACCCCTGAGGGAAATCTGATCTTTCCCAATTTATTACAAACAAGCAGTTGGGAATCCAAAAACATATCCGGTACCATACTCACCACTCACCATTCACCACTGACCACTCACGGCCTTATCCAACGTTGGAAAAACTCGTAGGTCCGCAGCATCTGGTCGATGCGCTGGCGGTTGTCGCCGGTACGGGTGATCTCATGCGTGGCACCCGGGTGACGCACATATTCCACAGGACGGTTCAGCACTTTCAGGCTTCGGTACAGTACCTCGCTTTGCACAAAACCTGTCCGGCGGTCGTTGTCGCCATGAAAGATGATAAAAGGCGTGGTTATGTTTTGTACATAATTGATGGGCGATTCTCTTTGCAGCACAGTCCTAACAGCCGGCTCCCAGGGATAGCCGCCAAAATACCGCGGCACCAGTCGCCAGGCATTGCCTTCGCCAAAAAATGTGGCCAGGTCGTAAACGCCACGCTGGGCGCAGGCGGCTTTAAAACGTTTGTCGTGGCTGATGATCCACGCCGTGAGGTATCCGGCATAAGAGCCGCCGGTGATGGCCAGCTTTGCCGTATCGGCCCAGCCTTCGGCAACGGCGCCGTCCAGCGCCGTTAATACGTCGGCCGAAGGGCCTGCTCCCCAGTCGTTGATATTGCCGCGTAAAAAATCGGTTCCGTAACCGCCCGAACCGCGGGGATTGCTGTACACCACACCATAGCCTTTGGCGGCAAAAAACTGGAACTCGTGCCACATGCTCGCTTCACCTGGTCCCCACATAGCCGAAGGCCCGCCATGGATTTCCAACACAACCGGGTATTTTTTGCGGGCTTCGAACGTTGTTGGCTTCATTACCCAGTATTCCACGGTTTGGCCCTTGTTGTTGACAAAGGTTTTTTTCTCGGGAAAGGAAAGCTTTTTCGACTGCACCCAATTGTTGAAATCAGTCAGGCGGGCCGTTTCCTTCAGGGCAGCATCGCCAAAATAAACCTCCGATGGGTTGGCAACTTCAGTTTTGGTAAAAAGGATTCCATTCCGGCTGAGGCCAAAAGAGCTTATACCGGCAGCAAAGGGCGAAAGCTGTTCTACTTTTTTGGTAGCGATAGTTAAGCGGTACAGCGGCGAACCACCGTTGCTTTGCGCGGTGAAATAAAGGGATTTTTCATCGGCGCTCCAGGTCAAACCGCTCTTATTGCGATCGAACGGGATTGTGATTGCATCGGATTCTTTTCCATCCAGCGGCATAATGGCCAGCGAGGGTACATCCACTTCGATGGTGCCATACTGGTAGGCCATCCATTTGCCCGATGGCGAAATGGTGGCACCGCTGTAAGACATACCTTTTTTTCCCAGCAGCAACCTTAGATTTTTGCCATCGGCATCCGCCATATAAATTTCACTTTCCAGTGTGCGGTCGGGATGCTCCAGCGAATCCATGCGGGCACCCAGCACCAGGCGTTTGCCGTCAGGCGTAAACTCTACGGCGTTGTACCGGGCAAAACCAGTAAGAATTGGTTTTGGTTGTGCGGCCGGTTTTACCTCGATGGTATAAAACTGCGCAAAGCTCATGTTGCTGCTGATATTGGCCTCGTCCTGGAAGTTGAGCTTGTTCAATACCGTAGCTTTGCCATCGGCTTCGTTGCCTAATAAATAAGCTCTTACCTGGTCTATGTTCCCGTTTGGATTGGGCCGGCTACCCGCTGCTCTTTTTACATCGGCCGTGGTAAGCCCCGGCTTTTCCAGGGGCCAGATGGGAAAATTGCCGGCAGGATTCAGGAGCGAATCTTTCAGGAGGTCTTTAAAGGAAACAGAAGAAGTGAAGAGAATGCGGGTGCCATCAGGCGACCATTTTGGATTGGCCGCACCGCGACTGCCGGTTGTCAGTTGCCAGGCTTCTCCGCCGTTGAGCGGAAGTATAAAAATTTGCGGCCTGCCTTCTGCGGTACGTACAAAGGCCAACTGGCTTCCATCGGGGCTCCAGGCAGGGGAGGAGGCCGATTCCCTAGCATGTGTCAACTGCAACGGTTTGGCACCTTTTGCCAGGTCGACGGAATAGATCTGTGTAAGGTAGCGGTAGTCAAGTTTGGAAGTGGGCAGAGGTTCGATGGAAGTGACGGTGAACGCTGCCTTGCTGCCGTCTTTCGTTACTGTTATGTTACCAGCGGTTTTTATTTTCAACAGATCGGTAACTTCAATAAGACCGTTTCCGTTTTGTGCAAAGAGAAGCAGGGTGCAGAAAGAGCAAAGGATAACCAGCGTAAATTTTTTCATGAAGGAGAATTGTTTAGAGCCGTCAAAGGGCAAAAGGTAAAGTTGAGGTTTCTGTCTTGAATCTACATTGCTTTTACTGGCATGGTTTCCTGCAGCCATTTATAAAATTCGCGTTGCCAGACCAGGGCATTCTGGGGTTTAAGGATCCAATGATTTTCATCGGGGAAATAAAGCAGTTTGCTTTTTAACCCTCTTGTTTGCGCCGCATGAAACGCCTGCAAACCCTGTTCGATGGGCACACGAAAATCCTTTCCGCCCTGGATGATCAGGATCGGTTTATTCCATTTGTCCACATGGTTGATGGGATTGAATTCATTGAATGTTTTTTGCGCCACCTTGTTGTCCTTTTCCCAATAGTTGCCGCCAAAATCCCAGTTGGTAAACCAAAGTTCTTCGGTAGTACCGGCCATGCTGCGGGTGTCGTAAATGCCGTCGTGGGCAATAAAGGTCTGGAAGCGGTTTTCGTGTATGCCTGCCAGGTAGAAGGCAGAGTAACCGCCATACGAAGCACCTACGCAACCGCGACGGTCATTGTCAACAAAGGGCTCTTTGCTGACGGCGTCAATGGCGGCTAAATAATCTTTCATGACCTGCCCGCCCCAGTCGCCGCTGATCTGCTCATTCCACTGCCGGCCGTGCCCGTACATACCCCGGCGGTTGGGTGCCACCACGATATAGCCCTGCGCCGCCATCAACTGGAAGTTCCAGCGGAAAGAATAGGTTTGGGTCAACGGCGATTGCGGCCCGCCCTGACAATACAGCAGCGTGGGGTATTTTTTTGCGGGATCAAAGTTGGGGGGATAAATTACCCAAACCACCATCTGCTTGTCATCGCTGGTTGGCACCAGCCTTTTTTCCACTTTGCTCATCGCCAGCTTTGCATAGGTAGCATCGTTGACATGGGTAAGTTGGGTCATCTTGCCACTCATGTCAACAGTGTAGAGTTCAGCAGCATGGTTCATATCGGTGCGTCTTACTATCAGCGTTTTGCCGGCCTGTCCCACAATGCCGGCCACATCAAAATCGCCGGACGTAATTTGCTCTATTACCGGCTTTGCCGATTGAAGATTGTCGATGACGAAGAGGTGCTTGGCGCCACCAACTGCTGCGTTGAAAAAGATGCGTTTGCCGTCTTCGCTCCAGACAAAACTTTCTACGGAATTGTCCCAATTTTCCGTAAGGTTTTTGTGCCCACTGGTGGTTTTTAAGAGGATGTCCTGTTTGTCCGCTTCAAAGCCATCGCGGCCCATGCTCAGCCAGGCCAGTTCTCCCGTTTTGGAAAAGGAAGGCGCTATGTCGTAACCCGGCAAACCTTCAGTTAGGTTAGTGGTCTGGCCGGTTTGCAGGTCGTAGCGAAAAATATCGGTATTGGTGCTTATGGCATAGTTTGTTCCGTAGGCTGCCTTGGTAACATAAAGCACAGCTTTGCTATCGGGCGACCAGATAAAGTCCTCGTCACCGCCAAAAGGTTTTTGCGGCGTATCGTAGGGAAGGTCTTTCATAATGTCGATGCCCTTGCCCGGTTTGCCATTCTGCATCGGGTGAACAAATACATGGCTGTATTGGCCGTCTTCCCATTCGTCCCAATGCCGGTAGCCAAGGCTGCTGTAGATCTGCACGTTGGACTTGTCCAGTTCGGGGTAATGATCCTTGCCTGCCACCGGTTGCAATTTTACTTCTTTTGCGGTGAGTTTGTGTTTACCGTCGGGTGAGATCCTGTTGTCTTCTAAAATGCCTTCCGTCGTTTCCAGTTTTTTTACTCGTTTGTCAGACAGGTTGACCAGGAACGTTTGTTTGTTGCTCTTATTGGCCGCAACATCCGGCGTACTAACGGTGTACACAACTGCTTTTTTATCTTTTGTCAGGCCAAGGGCCGAAACCCTTCCCAACTGCCAGAGCATTTCCGGCGTCAGCTTTTCCTGTGCCTGCATATGAATAGAAATAACGTAACTAATAAAGAACAAGGAAGCCTTTTTCATGACAAACAATTTGCAAGGGGAAGGTAGGAAATTAACCCTCGCATGCCACCAAACAAAAAAGCTACGAATCCCTCGTAGCTTTTGCTGCATGATTTCTACTCCTTGCTAGTTGGAAGCGCCGTGGTCCCGCTCAACGGTTTTGGAAACACGAACGGTATCCCTGCCGCGGTTGCTCAGCAGCGCCACCAGCAACAGGATAAACACGGCGGCACCAACGATCCAAACCCATGGCGAAGTATACCAGTTTCCCATCTCATTGTTGGATACGGTAACCGTTGTTTTTTTGGTTGAAGTTGTGGTGGTTTCGCCGCCACCGCTTTCTTCCTGTGCCCATAACACCAGGCTGAAAAGGCTAAGAAAAAGCATAACGATAAAAGGCTTCCAGGCAAACAATTGAACAGGCTGTTTCATAACGTCAAAATTTTTTGTTTCATAAATGCACGTGTTCTAGCATGTTCAACAATTGCGCCATCAGGAACAACGAAGGCCGAACAGAAAGCGTATATGTCTTGCATAGATGGCCCTGCTTCGATTGTGGTTTTTTCTGCACTAGTCGTGGCCCCTCCTGTTGATCCTGCCCTTTTTTTTGTTTGGCAGGAAAGTTGAATCATTACAAACACATTAAAACAAATGGAGGATTTTATGGCAACACAAGAGGATACAGTAAGAACAGTAAGGACAGGACGTAAGAATGCTGAACACACAGAAGGTCCTGTTGCATCTGCCATTGAGGAGCAAACTGCTAAGCTCCCTTCTGATTTATTTCTTTGGTTAGGGATTGGTTCCATGGTCGTATCGGCTGCGTTCCAGATTGCCGGCCAAAAGAAGGTCAGCAACTTTATTGGCCACTGGCCTGTGAATTTCCTGGTGCTGGGCTTGTACAACAAGCTGGTGAAACTGGAAGGACACGATTAAGCAGTAAAAACACCGGCTAACAGGTGACAGCAGTAAAAAGATGTCACCTGTTAGCTATTTTTATGCGCAGTAACGAATGATGCTTAGCCGGCGCAACCTATTTTTTCTTACCAAAATAAAGAAAGGCAACAGTGATCCTGTTGCCTTTTCAATACATTCCAATTGCTGCAGTATTTATACTTCCAGTAAAAAATAAGGTTCCGGCAAACCTGCTTTTACCAAAATTGGTTTTGCCACATTGTAAACCTTGATGCCTTTGGCGGTTGTTCCTTCCAGCTTGCCGGCGTGTGCATGCCCGTGAAAGGCTGCTGCTACGCCTCTTCTTTCCAGCGGCTCCGCTAAACGCGAAGAACCAAGAAAAGGATAGATCACTTCGGGTTCGCCCTGGATGGTTTCGGCAATTGGGGCATAATGCAAAATGGCCACTTTGCGAATGCCTTCGTTTTCCTGCTCCAGGCGGGCCAGTGCCCGGTCTAGGTGGAGCGCCTCATCTACGGCTTCCTGTACAAATGCCTTCATGGCGCCTTCGCCAAACATAGAGAGCATGTGGTTGTCGAACCCCCCGCCGAAACCCTTGATGCCTGCAAAGCCAACTCCTTTGATGATCACCGCTTCACCATCAAGCACATGTACGTTATCGCTTTGCAAAATGCGGCGGATCAGTTTGTGCCGGCCTTTTTCGTAATCGTGATTTCCCAGTACACAAACCACGGGAATAGTGCAGGCTTTTAATTCATCGCAAAGTACCTGCGCTTCGCCTTCGTCGCCAGTGTCGGTAAGGTCGCCACCAATAAGGAGCACATCTGCATGCTGCGAGATGTGCTTGAAATAATCAATCCATTTTCCTTTGTCGTTTTCGCGGATGTGAATATCCGCTACCGCTGCAATCTTAACCTTACCGTTTTCGGTAGTATTTGTACCTGTCTTTGTGTTTTCCAGATCCATTCACTCGCAATTTGGTTAGTGCTGAAACCTTTTCAGCGCATTAGATGGTTGTGATCGTACAACTCTTGTAGTTCCATTCTTTGATATCGATCTCGTACTGTGTATTATCAATGATCGGGCCGCGGCAAACCTTTTCAAACGGTGCCGGCAGGTCGTACTGTTCTTTTGCCCGTTTGATCAGTTCCTGGAAAAGCCATTCCGGGATAATGTCGCGGTACTCGGACGGGTACACAAACTGGAACTGCAGCAACTGCATCAGCAGGAGATGCCAGTGCGGGTCGATGCGGGAAAGAAGCCGCTTCCAGTTGATCTCTTTTCCGTGGCGAAGAATAATGTGGTTGATGTCGGAGCCGTCGAAACGTTCGCGGTTCTGTACATACAGCTTGCACCAAATCAGTTCTTCTGCAGGAATTATCTTCACGGGAACACCGTACACCAGCGAATCGGGAGCATTGTCGTACCACTGGTCATCCACAATGCAGATATTGTTCACGGTGCTGAAGATAATGTCGATATAATGATCGTCGCGGTGCACTTTGGCCAGCCAGCGTACATCATACATCTGTGTTTCATAACCATGTTCGGCAAACAATTTCAGGATGGTGGGATATTCGGACGGCTTGCAAAAAATATCCATATCCTTTGTATCGCGGGAGATACCGGTATAATGGTAAAACGCAAAGCCTCCACCCATCAGGAAGGGCGTATTGGTTTCTTTTAGTAATTCCAGCGATGCCGTATAAAAATCGACAGCACCTGTTCTTGGCTCCACTACTTTCAGCATACTTATTTTTTCGAAATAAAGGCCTTGCGGCGAAAAGGGTTTACCCTTTAAAAGAATAAATAAATGTGCCAATATGCGGCTGGTGCAGCCATTATAATTTCTTTTTTATGGCTGCAGCAATACCTTAACAGTTTGCCCTTCGGCAAATGTTGTTTTGGAGGAGAAACGGTGCCATTCTTTCCCCATTATTCACGTTAGATGCTTAAAGATTTGAGAGTCTATTGGGAAGTAATACTTGCTGTTGAAATTTGGATGTGTTACGGAAACAATATCAGTTCGAAAAAACTGAAAAATTTCCGGCTAATTATTCTTTATAAAATGGCTGCTATCGTTTTTCAATCACCCCGTAAAATGAAATTGCCTGCCGGTTGTTGGAGATAACCTGTAGGGTGGCATAACCGTTTCCGCTGATCGAGTAGGTGAGTTCTGTTATATCCCTTGTGTCGGTGGGGCGGATGGTAAGGTCCCAGCCGCCTTTGTGTTTTTCTTTTAATTTGTAATCAAATTTTTTGGAGATAAACTTGATCCCGTTCTCGGTTGTATAATTGCTGGTATAGGCACGGCCAAAATAGGGGAGATATGTATTGATGGAATCCTGCAGGATCTTCATGTCGTAACCCGCAGTGAGCTGCACCACGGTCCCCTGCAGGGGCCAGGCCGATTGTGCCCTGAACGTAAAACTTTTATTCTGTAAGATCGATTTCAGCACTGCTGCATCAGTTTCCTGTGCAACCACCGGGCTGAAACCCATTAGGCCAATCAAAAAAATGCTAAGGAAGCGAGCAATTATTTTCATGCAAATGACTACAGTTTTCAGAATGCAAATGTAGCCAAATGGTGTACCAGCAACGAGGGTACAGGACTACATTTAACAGGGCTGAAAAGTTAAAACAATTTTTCGCCTTGCATGGTGACTATTTTAAAAGGGACTTCCTGCGCATTTTTAGCTGCCTTTCTGCAATAAATTTTAATGTGAAGAAGCGAGACTTACACCAATAGTTTTTCGGCCGGTTGCACCATCTCTGCTTTTATCAGTTCCTTGTTGATGATAACACCTGCCTTGGCACCTTCTGCCGCAGCTACCACAACAAAGTGCATGTCCTTGGAAGCATCACCGGCAACATACAAACCTTCGATATTGGTTTGCTGGTGACGATTGGTGATGACCACGCCTTTTTTTGTCATGTCGCAGCCAAAGGTTTCAGCCAGGTTGCACTGCTGCTCGAAGCCATTGACAAAAAACAGGGCATCGCAGCGGCGTTTGTCGCCATTGCGAAAATGAATATGTTCTAACTGGTCACCGGTTGCACCAAGGTGTGAGATGGGATAGCTGACAATGCTGATTCCATTCGCGGTGAGGGTTTCCACTTCGGTTGGCTTTAGCTTGTTGCGGCCATCGGTATAAAGCGTAACTTTTTGGCTCCAGCATTTGAGCGCAATGGCCAGCTCATATCCGTTTTTATTACGGGCATACACACCCAGTTCTTTGTTTTGCACTTCCCAGCCATCGCAATAAGGACAATGAAAAACCGATTTGCCATACAGCTCTTTGAAGCCGGGAATGGTGGGTACATTGTCCTGCAGCCCGGTGGCGATGAGCATTTTTTTAGCATAATACTCTTCGCCGTTTTCATCTTTCGCTACAAAAAGACCCTCGCTGTTTTTTTTGGTGCTGACCACTTTTTTTCGGATCATTTTCACCCCGTATTTTTTCAGTTCTTTGTGCGCCAACGACAAAAGCTCGCCGGGTAAAACATCGTCGCGGGTAAGATAGTTGTGAACGCCATGCGAATACTGGTTGCGATAGGTGGCCGAATCAAAAAGCAAAACTTTTCGGCGGCAGCGGCCTAAAACAACGGCAGCATTCAGTCCTGCCGGTCCACCGCCTACAATGATACAATCCTGGAGATCCATTCCTAAAGAGTTTTAAGTTTACCGTTTACAGTTAACAGTTTTGATCTTCGCTTTGTTTACAAACGAATCGTTTTCCATTCGTTGTTAAAACGGTAAACAGTAAACTGCAAACGGTAAACTTTTAAATTATTCCGCTCCGGCCCGGCGGTGAGCATCTACCATTTTATCTTTTTGCTTGCGAAGAATGCCCTGGAGCTTGTTGATGCATTCATCGATCGCCTGCTCAAACTCGGCGCTGCTTTCTTTTACAAAAAGGTCCGGTCCGGGCACCTCCAGCCTTATTTCGCAATAATCACTTTCTGTAGCCCTGTCCGGACCCTGGAAAAGGGTAACGTTGGCCCGGATGATCTTATCAGAAGGCGTGAGTTTTTCCAGTTTTTCGTTGATGTAGGCTTCCAGGTTGTCACTGTGTTTAAATCCTAGCGATTGAATGATAATATCCATGTTTTGTTTTTTTAAATGTAAACCAATTCTTAGGCGTCACCGGAATGGTTGGAAGTGTGCTTTGTGATCTTTGTATCGTTCACCGCCGCATCGCCAATGCCCTCGCGGTTGGCCGTTTCTACCGTTGCTTCATCCGGTCCCGGTGTGGAAACCACCACGTTGTTGTTGCGGGAATTGATATTGCCCGTATCGCGGCTGGGTTCTGTATTTCTTTCTTCTTCGTAAGGCGTTTGCCTGCTCGTGTTATTATCTGCCATAACGCTGTTTTCCTTTTCCTGTGAAAAAAGAGTGCCATTCCTTTAGGCAGAGACCGATTTGACCAGTGGGATGCGCTTCCGCTTGCGTGGCAGCGGCAGCGAAAACTCTTCATGTTGTGCCGGCACTTCCACTCGTTCAAACCCTTTCAGCTTTAGCCTTTCACAAAATTCTTTTTGCTCAATGTATTCGCCGTGCACCAGGAAGACGCCTTTTACTTTTTCCGCTTGTTGGTTCGAAAGAAACTGAACCAGATCGTCGGTATCGCCGTGGGCACTCATGCCTTGTAACTGGCCAATTTCTGCCGCCACGGTGCAGGGGTCATTGAAAATCTCCACTTCACGGGAACCGGAAAGCAATTGCCCGCCCAGCGATTTGTTGCCACAATAACCAACAAACAGCACCCCGTTATCCCTGTTGCGGATACAGTCGTTCAGGTGGTGGCGTACCCGGCCCGCATCGGCCGTGCCGCTGGCAGAAATAATGACGCAAGGTTCGTGGTAGTCTACCAGTTTGCGACTGTCTTCCACGCTTTCAATGTATTTCAGGCCCGGAAAATCAAAGGGATCGTCATCGATGGAAAGCACCTGTTGGAGGCGCTCGTTAAACTCGCAGAGGTAATTTTTAATAATGCCCGTTGCTTTCTGGCTAAGTGGACTGTCGATAAAATAAGACAGTTCCGGCAGCCGCTTTTCAAGGCTCAACTGGTTGAGAGCATAAAGAACTTCCTGGGTGCGGCCTACGCTAAAAGCCGGGATGATCAGTTGCCCGCCACGTTGCACACAGATCTTACTGATCCAGTGCTGCAGGTTTTCGATGGTGTTAAAGGTGATGTCGTGGCGTTTGTCGCCATACGTGCTTTCCATGATTATATAGTCGGCCTGCGGCGGCTCTACCGGCGGTTGCAGCAAAACCGAACGGTAGCGTCCCACATCGCCGGTGAAAAGAATGGTTGTGCGTCGCCGGCCTTCTTTTACCCGTATGGTAATAGCGGCAGCGCCAATCAGGTGACCCGTATGAGTAAATCGTGCCTCCACGTCTTCGGTAACCGGAAACCAATTTTCGTAGGCTGTGGTTTCAAACAATTCGAGGCAGGCTGCCACATCATCGGCGGTGTATAGTGGCTGGTAAAGCGACAAGCCCCTGCTTACTCTTTTCCTGTTGATAGCTTCCGTTTCATAAGTTTGAATCTCGGCACTATCATACAGCAGCACCGTAGCCAGTTCCTTTGTGGCTTCGGTACAAATTATTTTTCCGCGAAAGCCTTCTTTCACCAGCTTGGGAATAAGGCCGGTATGGTCGATATGGGCATGCGAAAGCAGCATCACGTCAATTGTGGCCGGGTCGAATCCAAAATGATTATTTAATTCCTCGGTTTCTTGTCCCATTCCCTGGAACATGCCGCAATCGAGCAGGATCTTTTTGCCATTGTCAAGGGTAAGTATATGTTTTGAGCCGGTCACGGTACGGGCGGCCCCATGGAAACTGATCTTCATGCAGGGATAGAAACGAATATCATACCTGAATGGTGAGTGGTGAGTCGTGAGTAATAGATCACGATATATTTTTTAGGAGGGAATGAAATGCTGTGAGCTGTTATCAGCTTCTCCTAAACGCTGCTGTCTGTTTCAGGATAGTTGCGCAGGTTTTATTGGATAGTGTGTGTGGCTTGAATTAATTATTTGAATGGACACCAGGCATTCAAACTGGCTGTTCTTTTCCAGCCAAAACTTCTTATTTTGAGAGCCAAATTGTTTGTCGCCTGAGAGAAGGACTTTTTATAAAAAAGAATAAGGCCCGTTGGGAAAAGATTCAGCACGGGCTATCTACCGATGCCGATGAAACCGCGAAAGATTTTGTGCAGTTGGTTGATGATCTCAGCTATGCGAAAACATTTTACCCCGGCAGCCGCGTCACACGCTACATCAATGCGCTGGCATCGAAAATTTACCTGGGCATTTACCAGAACCGCAAAGAAGAACGTAACCTGCTTTTGTACTTCTGGAAATACACGGTGCCGCTGACAGTTTATAAGCACAGGCGCATCATGGCATTTGCTTTTTTTATCTTCTTTCTTTTTTACAGCATCGGCTATTTTACGGCAAATGATAACCCGGCATTCGTCCGCGAGGTGTTTGGCGATGCCTATGTGGATGAAACGGAAAACAACATCGCCGCAGGCAACCCGTTTGGCATTTATGATGGCGGCGACCCGTTTTTTATGTCGCTTGGCATCATGGTCAACAACATCATTGTTTCGTTTATGTATTTTGGCAAAGGCCTCCTGCTTGGTATTTTTTCGCTGAAGGAGCTGGGCAAAGAATCGATGCGGGTTGGCGTGTTTCATTACATGTTTGCGTCCAAGGGCCACGCCGTTGGTTTTTTGCTGGCCGTGATGATCCATGGCCTGCTGGAACTTTCGGCCATTGTACTGGCCTGCGGCGCCGGTGCGGTGATGGGTGTTTCTTATCTTTTTCCCGGCACCCGCAGCCGGTTGGATGCGTTTAAAACAGGCGTGAAGGATGGCGTAAAGATCCTGGTGGGGTTAATACCGGTGTTGGTGGCCGCCGGTATCTTTGAAGGGTTCCTGACCCGGCATTATAAAATGCCGCTCCTGCTGAACCTTCTTTTTCTCCTGCTTTGCGGTGCTTTTGCGGTGTATTATTTTCTTCTTTATCCCATCCGGTTAAAAAGGAAAGGAGCCACAGCGCATGGGTAAGTGGCCCCGCTATATTGTTTTGTTTTTGACCCTTCAAACGGCGATGGCTGCTGCTGCGCAGGTTGAAACAATGAAGGATACGGTGATATCCATCGTGGAACTTCCGGCCGGTGAAACAGATACAACACGATTCGATCCCATTCAAAACCAAGAGTTGATTCAAACGCGGTCGGTATCGAGGCACACCTTAGATTCGCTGTTGCAGGACGATGATTACTGGTACGCCAACCTGGCGCCGCAAAAGAAAATTTCAGAAAAACCGCAGGAAGAAAAGGGCTCAGTACTTCGCGAAAAATGGTTCCGTGATCTTTTGTGGTTCGTCATACTCGGAAGCTTTATTGGTGTGGTGGTCTGGTATCTTGTATCAAGCAACCTGCTTCTTTTCCGGAAAAAGGCAAAGGTGATCGACGCCGAAACAGAAGAAGCAGTCGATACAGAAGATATTTTTTCCATTCGATTTGATCCCGAGATTGCAAAGGCTGAAAGCGCCGGCAACTATCGTTTTGCCGTACGCCTCTGGTACCTGTGGCTGCTAAAAGAATTGTCGGAAAAAGAACTGATTGAATACAGGCCGGGAAGAACAAACCACGACTATGTAATGCAGTTGCGTAACCGCACCATCGGCAATGATTTTTCGCGGCTCACCCGCAATTTTGAGTACACCTGGTACGGACAGTTTGCCCTTTCACCTGAAGCCTATGCAACGCTGCGCAACGATTTTGTCACGTTTAAACAAGCGCTGCGCCGATGAAAAAGTTTTTTCCTTACGTGGTGGGTGGCCTGGCGTTTTTGCTCTTGCTGGTGGTGCTGATCAGCAGCCGGGGACGATCGGCACGCCGGATGGAAGAACGCATTACACTGCGGCAACGCGACAGTATTCCCTACGGCACATCCGCTGCCAGGCGGTTGTTGCCGGGCCTTTTTCCGCAGGCCGATATTTATTTTGATAACAGCTACCCAGGTTCCTGGGATGCCATCATCAACCAACGACCCAACCAGGCGGTGATCATGGTAGCGGATTATTTTTACGCCGACGAGGAAGAGTTGGACAACATCAGCCAGTTTGCTTCAAGAGGCAATACCGTTTTTATTGTGGCGAGGATGTTTTCGGATGCCGCCGCCAATTATTTCAACCTAAGCTTTGGCAACGAGTATTCCATGCTGCAGGAAAATACAGGCGACAGCATGAAGCTCCGCCTCGAAACCTCGCTGTTCTCGGCCGATACCGTTTTTACATACCCGGGTAAAAAATACGAAGGTTACGTGCAGCAAATGGTGGCCAGCCGAACAGCCGTATTGGGACGAAGCGAAGGTGGCAAGCCAAATTTTTTGCGGTTACAAAAAGGCACCGGAAATATCTACCTGCACACGGCACCACTGGCATTCAGTAATTATTTTATCCTGCACAAGAATAATATCCGGTATTTCCAGAGTGCTCTTTCGGTTATTCCGGCCAATACCAGTAAGGTGCTTTGGAATGAATATTTCCTGCTGCGATCAACGCCACAGAAAAAAGAATCCGATTGGCTGGAAACGCTTTTCAAATACCCAGCCTTTCAATGGGGCTTGCTAACGGCGCTGGGTACACTCATTTTATTTGCTCTGCTGGGCATGCGGCGCAAGCAGCGAATGATTCCGCCGCACCAAAAGCCACAAAATGATTCGCTGGATTTTGTAAAAACACTGGGTCGGCTGTATTACGATCAGCGGGACCATAAAAACCTGGCGGTGAAAATGGGCACTTATTTCCTGGAACACGTTCGTGCACATTATAAAATGCCTACCCATTCGCTCGACAGTGCTTTTGTAAAAACGCTTCATATAAAAAGCGGCTACCCTGAATCCGAGCTGCAAGGCATTGTTTCCACCATTGGCCAACTGTCGATGGTGAGCTATATTAGCGAAGAAGGGCTGGCCCGGTTTCATCATCAACTCGAACTCTTTTATCAAAACACCTGACATGGAAGAAAATGTAATTTTTGATCAGCGTACTGACCTGACCCAACTGAATGACGCTGTACAGAACGTACGGGAACAAATAAAAAAACTGATCGTTGGACAGGATGAGATGGTGAAGCTGATCATCACGGCTGTGCTGGCCGATGGCCATGTGTTGATAGAAGGTGTGCCTGGTGTTGCCAAAACACTAACGGCAAAGCTGGTGGCAAAGTCCATGGCTGTGCAGTTCTCCCGCATACAATTTACTCCCGACCTCATGCCATCCGATGTATTGGGCACACCGGTGTTTAATCCCAGGGAAGGCAGCTTTGAATTTAAGCGGGGGCCTTTGTTCAGCAATATTGTACTGATCGATGAGATCAACCGGGCGCCTGCCAAAACGCAATCGGCCCTGTTTGAAGTAATGGAAGAGCGACAGATCACTGTTGACGGAAGGACCTATCCCATGCAACCGCCATTTATGGTGCTGGCCACGCAAAACCCAGTGGAGCAGGAGGGAACGTACCGTCTTCCCGAAGCGCAACTGGATCGCTTTCTTTTCAAAGTAGTGGTGCCTTATCCCACCGAAACCGAAGAAATGGAGATACTGACCAAATTTCACAACCTCGGAAGTACCGATGTGATGGCCGCCATCGAACCGGTTCTTAACAGCGAAACCATTGTGCAGGTGCGCAGGGTGGTAAAAAGCATTGTTATCGAAGAGCGTCTTTTGCAGTTCATTGCCAAACTGGTGCACAATACCCGTAACAACAAAGCCATTTATCTTGGTGGATCGCCAAGGGCGTCACTGGCCATCATGAATGCTTCAAAGGCGATGGCTGCTATCAATGGCCGCGATTTTGTGACGCCGGATGACATCCTGGAGGTAGTGCCCTCGGTGTTGCGTCACCGCATTATTTTGTCGCCCGATAAAGAAATGGAAGGTGTAACCGAAGACGTGGTGATCAAACAAATTATTCAATCCATGGACATTCCCCGCTGATGCTTCGACCGCTGCTGAATTACTGGGACAACACTTCGTTTTACCTCGACAAAAAGGTCTACTACGCCGGCTATGGCATTGCGGCTATTTTTTTGTTTTCGTTTTTTTTCCCGGTACTGCAAACCATCGGGCTTTTTTTGCTGCTGGCCCTTGCCATACTCGTGCTGGTAGATGCGGCGCTGTTGTATCACAAAAATGGATTGACAGCCGAACGGCATTTGCCCGAGCGGCTCAGCATCGGAGACGCCAACAAAGTAGGCTTGTTTTTTACCAATACCTACCATTTTCCGGTAGTCGCCACCGTTATCGACGAACTACCGTTCCAATTCCAGGAAAGGAAGTGGGCAAAAGATCTTTCCATAGAGGGAAACAGCACCTCCGAAATCCTGTACAACTTGGTTCCGCAGGAGAGGGGTGAATACAACTTCGGTCGCATCAATGTTTTTGTTAACGGTCCCTTGCGGTTAGTGCAACGACGGTACCGGTTGGGCAAAGAGCAAACGGTTAAGATTTATCCTTCGTTTATCCAGATGCGCAAATACCAGTTGCAGGCCGTGGCTAACCGCCTGCAGGAAAGCGGTGTGAAGCGGATGCGCAAGCTGGGACACAGCATGGAGTTTGAACAGGTAAAAGAATATGTACGCGGCGATGATTACCGCACCATCAACTGGAAAGCAACGGCCCGTAAGGGTGACCTGATGGTGAACAACTATACGGATGAACGTAGCCAGCAAATCTATTGCCTGATCGACAAAGGCCGTGTGATGAAAATGCCTTTTGAAGGCATGACCTTGCTGGATTATGCCATCAATGCTTCGTTGGTTTTATCCAGTGTGGCCTTGCAAAAGCAGGACAAGGCCGGGCTGGTGACGTTTGGACAAAACATTGATGCCTTTCTGCCGGCCGATAAAAAGCCGACGCAGATCAATAATATCCTGGAAGCCTTGTACAAACAGCAAACGGCTTTTTTGGAACCAGACCTTGAAAAGCTTTTTTCGGTTATCCGCAACCGTGTGACCCAGCGCAGCTTGCTGGTCCTTTTTACCAATATTGAATCCTTTGACTCCCTCGATAGGGTAATGCCTTCGCTGAAGCGGCTGGCAAAATATCACCTGCTTACGGTAGTGTTTTTTGACAATACGGAGTTGCGGGGCTTAACGGAAGCAAAGGCGGTAACAACAGAGGATATTTATATCAAAACAATTGCCGAAAAGTACCGGTATGAAAAGCAGTTGATCGTGAAGGAACTGCAGAAGGCGGGGATAGTGGCGGTGTTGTCAACCCCGCAGAATCTTACGGTGAATGCGTTAAATAAATATTTGGAGTTGAAGACAAGGCAGTCTATATAGTGGAGTGTTTGTTATGCGTGTTTGGTAAGTATTGTTGTTGAGTGGAAGTACCGGGTTTTTAAATATCATTGAAGATTGCTTTTGTTTTGGTCATTCTTTTCTTTGGGTTACTTTCTCCCTTTTCTCTCCCGAAAAGGTGGAGCCAAAAGTTCAAGGAAAAAGCAAATGCTCCGCTGCTTTTTCCAAGGCCTGCGCACAATGGCCATTCAATACCGGTTGCACTAATCATCTTTCTCTTCAACTTCGTTCTTCACTACAAACTGTAAGCTGCTTTGCTTGTTTTCGGCCTATAATGCAAGGGCCTAAAGGCGCTGTATTGCACTATTCTTTTCCTACTGTTAAAAGTTACGTTAGCTAATGCGCAATAAGGCGCTGAACCAGTGGGATCGGGGAGGTTATGGTGAACTGTTTTCTCATTTGCGAATTGAACATTGAGCGCTGACTATTAAAAATTCTGGTGGTTTTAAAAACAAAAGCCTCGGCCAAAATGACTGGTTGAGACTAAAAAGTATTGAGAAAAAGCGAGGGTCTGTGTGTTGGCTGTTCCTCCCACATTGGGGGAGGCTAGGTGGGGGCTTTAAATTCCCGGGTGATCATGTACGAGCACATTGTCCATACCCCAGCGACGGTTCATGCGACAGATCTCTGCATAATTGCGGATCTGGTCTTTGATCCAGTGGGGTTTGGGAAACGCATCAAACTGCAGCTTTCCTTCGGCATCATCGGTGCTGAACACAACAATATTACCTACGCCAAACAGGCGGTAGAAAAACGGCTCTTCAATGATGGTGTCCCGAACGCGGTACAATTCGGTTTCGTTGGTCACTTTGTGAAACACACCTTTTGAAATAATAATCCGCTGGTCAGTAAGCGTGAACCGAACCGTGTTCACCAGCATCCATTTCCACCAGGCATACACGGCAGGCGCCAGCAGGAGCACAAACAAAATAGGATTGGCCAAAACAATGGCCAGTACAATAACACCAGCCGCCAGCAATCCGGCCAGCAAAAAATGTTTCAGGTTCAGGATCTGCGAAGGATTGGTTTGATGAATAGTTTTTTCGGGTTGCATACTCCTCTTTTGTCGGCCTAATATAAGTAATTTTGCAGCAGCCTTTTTGAAATCATTCTATATGGAAACAATAACGACCGAGCAGCAAACAACGATTGCAACAACTGACTTTCTTCCCTTACAAGGCACCGATTATGTAGAGTTTTATGTGGGCAATGCCAAACAGTCCGCTCATTATTACATGAGTGCTTTTGGCTTCCAGGCGCTGGCCTATGCCGGTCCCGAAACCGGCATGCGGGACAGGGCCAGCTACGTGGTGCGGCAAAACAAATTAACCTTTGTGCTCACCACGCCACTTTACCCGGACAACGAAATTGCCGACCATATCTACAAACATGGCGACGGGGTAAAAGTATTAGCCTTACGGGTTGACGATGCTACGGCTGCCTGGGAAGAAACCACCCGCCGGGGTGGAAAAAGCTACCTCGAACCAAAGCGTCTCGAGGATGCTGATGGCGAAGCCGTCATCAGTGGTATCCATACCTATGGCGATACGGTACACCTGTTTGTAGAAAGAAAAGCCTACAACGGACCGTTCCTCCCGGGCTACCGTGCCTGGAGCAACCCGCATTTTGCGCCGGAAAGCACGGGGCTGCTGTATGTTGATCACTGCGTTGGCAACGTCAACTGGAACGGCATGAACCCTTGGGTAAAGTTTTATGAAGAAGTGATGGGGTTCCGCAATATCCTGAGCTTTGACGACAATGATATTTCCACCGAATATTCAGCCCTGATGAGCAAGGTCATGAGCAATGGCAATGGCTTTGTAAAATTTCCCATCAACGAGCCGGCCGAAGGCAAGAAAAAATCGCAGGTGGAAGAATACCTCGAGTTTTATCGAGGGGAAGGCGTTCAGCATGTGGCCCTTGCCACGGCTGATATTGTGACAACAGTGCGACAGCTCAAAAGCCGCGGTGTTGAATTTTTGCAGGTGCCTACCTCTTATTACGATGATCTTTTGGACCGTGTGGGCACAATAGACGAGGACCTGGCGCCGTTGAAAGAACTGGGCATCCTGGTGGACCGGGACGATGAGGGCTACCTGTTGCAGTTGTTCTCTAAACCTGTTCAGGACCGGCCGACAGTTTTCTTTGAGATCATCCAGCGCAAAGGGGCGAAAAGCTTTGGCAAAGGAAATTTCAAGGCGCTGTTTGAAGCCATCGAGCGGGAACAGGAGGCGAGGGGGAATTTGTAGTTTGTTGTTAAAAGGTTGCTTAGTTGATTGGTTGGATTCACTTGTCAACCTATCAACTAATCAACTTAATAACTCCCTAACCTCCCTAGCCATTTCCCCCATCCACCGTATTTTTCCATTTTGTTTGCATCTGTTTACTGAACTTGCCACTATAAAGTTGATTTTCGGATGAAGAAACTTTTTCTGCCATTTTTCTTGCTTCTTTCGGTTTTTGGCGCTGCACAAGGTACCCAGGCCTCGTTTATCGATTACCAGCGGAACTTTTCGCGGCCTTCCATGGCCATGCAAAAAAAGCTGGACACGCTGCAAAAACAGTTTGCCGCCAAAGGCTTTCAGTGGCCTGCCGCCAATATGTACATCCGTTCGTTCAAGTACGATGGGCAACTGGAGATATGGATCAGCAATTCGAGGAAGGAGCCGTACAAGCTGTTTAAAACCTACCGCGTTTGCGCACTGGCCGGTTCGCTGGGTCCCAAGCGCATGCAGGGCGATTACCAGGTACCCGAAGGCTTTTATTATATCAACGAGTTCAACCCCAACAGCAATTATTTTCTTTCCCTGGGGCTGAACTATCCCAATGCTTCCGATAAAATTCTTTCTGATCCTACCCGTCCCGGTGGCGATATCTATATTCACGGCAGTTGTGTAACGGTGGGCTGCATCCCGGTGACCGATCAGCAGATCGACGAGATTTACCTGCTGGCCGCCTACGCAAAAAACGCTGGCCAGGATTATATCCCGGTGCATATTTTCCCAATCCGCTACAATACAGCCAAAAGTGTGGAGTACTTGTCGACGCTTACAAAAAATGACGATAAGCTAAAAACATTTGCGGCCAAGCTCGAAGCCGTGTATGATCATTTTGAAGTCACCCGCAAGCTACCGGTGATAATGGTGGACAACCGCGGCGAGTACCAATATGGTGGCCTTACCAAAAAAGTAGTGGTAACACCGCCGCCGCCCAAAAAGCGGGAGCCGGTACAGCACCGGGTTCGCACCATCACCGAACTGGCTGATGTGGTGCTTACCTGGCCTAAGTTCCAGGGCGGCAGCAACGGCTTTCTGAAATACCTTGACCAGATGGGGCAGGCCCTTGGCGCCAAGCTGCCGCAAGGCGTGAAAAAGGCCAATGTGCAGGTAGAGTTTATTGTGGATACTGATGGCGTACCCACCAACTTTAAAGTGCTGCAAGGGGTAAACGAAGAATTTGACGACGAAATGATCACCGTGCTTGAAAACATGCCGGCATGGGAACCTGCCATGCTCGATGGCAACAAAGTGGTGGCGAAAAAGATCAAGCAGAGTTTTGTGGTGGAGAAGTAAGGGATGGTATGCTAGTAAGATATTGAGGATATTGTGATATTGTTTTAGGGATGGGATTTATACATTGAATTGACCTATATAAATTGTAAGAGCAGCCTTTGGGCTGCTTTTATTTTGAATGGTAGGTTTTGTTTTTATGAAAAGATAAAATAGGCTGACTCTTTTTTGTTTTGGAGAGAAGAAAGAGGAGGAATAGGCAATGTGATGGATTTCCAACAGAGGACATCATGGCAAAAAGAAAACTGTTCCTGTTCACCCATAATCACACCTTTCGCTGGACAATTCTGCTTACGACAATAGCTATTTGTGGGAACTTCTGGTGTGAAGCACATTAATCTCCGGCGTTCCTTCCCTTATTTTATTGTTGTTTTTACCCATTCCACTTACCCTCAACAATTGCCTCAAGCATTCAGTTGATGGATGAGTTAATCCCGTGAACATTTTCATTACGTAGGTTTTCTTCTTTTCCTTTCCGGTGAAACCTGCCCATTTTACGGCCACAGCGGCCTTTTCAAAGACTGGTCCCCATAGCGTTCAAAAAAGGTAAAATTTGCCTGCGTAATCTTACGTTGAGCCTAACAGTAGTTGCAACAGCAACTTATTGGGTAGATTACCGCTGCGGCCGTATTAACCATAAGAAAAAGAAAGAGCAAAACTGCCATTGTGCAGGAAGCGGGAGCACTATACTTTTGTACCAGTTAATTGAAAAACAAAACCAATCCAATACTGAAGAAAAACCAAAACCAATTGCCTAGAAGAAAAACCAATTCCGTTATCCGTTGAAGTCCGTTTTTAATTTAGTCCCTGAAAACTGTTCCAATTCTTATGAAAACCGCAGGCGTCCAATCCGAATGAAAACCAACTAATACCAACTAAGAGCGCCTGAATGAATTATCCCCCGTTTTTGACGGGGGATTTTATTTTAAAGACGTTATAGGTTAAGCGTAAAATTCGGCTGACTGGTAAGGACTCACCTCTTTCTTGATGGTAAGCCGCGGCTTCAGGTTGGCGCCGTTTGTTAGTAGTTTTAATTTTTCCGAAGAATTATAAGCCATCACCGAAACCAGGTCTTCCGAATCTTTTTGGTAAAAGATCTCGACAAGCAGATCATCCAGTTCGTACAGGTCAACGATAAACCCGTCTTCCATTCGTGAAAGCAGGAAGGAAGCGCTTGCAAGCAGCATATCCGCCTGTTTTTGGTAGTCCAGTTGATAGAATTCAGTTGCTGAGAGCATAGTGGCCTTTTTAAAGTTGTAACCTTACCTGACAAAATGAACAGTTATTGTGCCAAGTTGGTTCAACCCGGAAAAGCTAGTGAAACAGCGTGAAACAAACAAATAACAGCGTACAAAATTTGCCAAATTGGGGAATTATACGCAAAATTTGTCAACTGTCGGGCTTCCATTTTGGCAGGAAAGTAAGAAGGTTGATTTTGCCTTACATCAATAGTCTTTTGCGATTTCGATCATAAAATGGAGCACAAAGAACACAAAGCGTTACAAAGGACACAACGAAAGGCAAATGATTCAGCCTGTTCTCATTCTCGCCATTGCAATCCTCCAGTAGCCAGCAGCTAAAAGCTAGCTGCTTCCCTCCAGCGCCTGCAAAATATCCGCAACAATGTCTTCCTTTTTTTCCAGCCCGGCCGAAATGCGGATCAATCCCTGCGTTATGCCAACCGTTTGCCTTTCCTCTTCGGTAAGCTTGGCGTGGGTAGTGCTGGCGGGGTGCGAAGCAATGCTACGGGTGTCACCCAGGTTAGCTGTTAGCGAAAGCATCTTCAGGCAGTTCAGGAATTTTCTTCCCGCATCCACGCCGCCGGTAATTTCAAAGCAAACAATGCCGCCGCCATCGCTCATTTGTTTTTTGGCAATGGCGTGCTGCGGATGTGAGGGGAGAAAAGGGTAGCGCACCCAGGCCACTTGCGGGTGGCCTTCCAGCGACTGGGCAATAAACAGGGCATTGGCGGCATGCCGTTCCATCCGCACTTCCAGGGTTTCGAGGCTTTTGCTCAGCACCCAGGCGTTAAAAGGAGAAAGGGCAGGCCCTGTGCTGCGACAGAAAAGATAAATCTCTTTGATCAGGTCCTTGCGGCCCACAACGGCGCCGCCCAACACACGACCCTGGCCGTCGAGCCACTTGGTGCCGGAGTGTACCACCAGGTCGGCACCAAACCGGATGGGCTGCTGCGATACCGGCGTGGCAAAACAATTGTCCACGTTCAGCAGAAGGTTGTGCTTTTTGGCCAGCGCCGAAAGGGCTTCCAGGTCAATGATGTCGAGCCCTGGATTGGTTGGCGTTTCCACAAAGATCATCTTGGTATTGGGCCGGATCTGCGCTTCCCATTCTTCTGGTTTGGCCGCATTGAAATAGCTGGTCTCGATGCCGAATTTGGGCAGGTATTTGGTGATGACGGTATGCGTACTGCCAAAGATGGCGTTGCAGGAAAGCAGGTGGTCGCCTTGCTTCAGCAGGGCCAGAAAAGAGGAAGAGATAGCACTCATGCCCGAGGCCGTGGCAAATCCCGCTTCGGCGCCTTCCAGTATGCAAACCCTGTCGACAAACTCCTGCACGTTGGGATTGGAAAAGCGGCTGTAAATATTGTCGTCCGTTTCATCGGCAAAGGCAGCCTGCATGTCGCCGGCGTTCTCAAAACAAAATGAACTGGTCAGAAAAAGAGGGGAGGAATGCTCCATTTGAACCGTGCGGTCGACCTGTGTACGGATGGCTTTTGTGATGCGGTGTTGCTCCATGGGCCAAATCTAATGCCGAATCGAGGAAATCTGTTCGGGAAAAGGAGGAAAGGGAGAGTAGGCAGTAAGCAGTAGGCAGTAGGCAGTAAGGTTAATTGGGAGTAGTAGAAAAGCTGGATAAGTTTTTTTTATTTTAAGACTTTATCTAATCGCCATTTTGGGAAGGGGGGATGGGCATTACAATTGTGGTTTTATTCCATAAGAATTGGGTCACGAAGGGTTGGAAGAGCCACGAGGGACACAAAGGGTAGATGTTACCCTTACTAATGACAATAAGTTTGACTATTGTGTCAGCCAGTTGCGCAGGTGATCGGTGATGGCCGCTGTTTCTACCAGGAAGCCATCGTGCCCATACAGGGAGTCGATGGCGGCATAGGTGGCACCGGGAATATGGGCGGCTATCAGTTGCTGCTCCTGCAAGGGACAAAGAAGATCGGAAGTGATACCGATCACCAGGGTTTTTGCCCTTATCGATCCGAGGGCTGCTTCTACGCTGCCGCGTCCCCGGCCCAGGTTGTGGGTATCCATGGCCTTGCTCAGTGTATAATAACTCACGGCGGTAAACCGGGAGGCCAGTTTTTCGCCCTGGTATTTGATATAAGAAGAAGCCATAAACCCATCCTGCTTTGAATCGTCGGTATCCGTTTGTGTTTTCACAAAGGACTCGTAGCTACGATAAGTGACCATGCCAATGGCCCTTGCTACTTTGAGCCCCTCCCTGCCGGCGGAAAGATCGTTGGTCTGCCAGGTGGGATCGGTTTCAATGGCCATGCGCTGGGCCGTGTGAATGCCGATGCCCCAGGCCGTTTCTTTGGCCGCTGTGGTGATCAGGAAAATGTGTTGAATAATGGCCGGTTCCATCACCGCCCACTCCAACACCTGGTACCCGCCCATGCTGCCGCCGGCCAGCAGGTGAATGCCCCGAATCCCTAAGTGCTGTCGCAACAGAACATGTGCTGCCACCATATCGCGGATGGTAATGAACGGAAAGTGGTGCCCGTATTGTTGGCCGGTTTGCGGGTTGGTGCTTCCCGGGCCCGTGGTGCCGTAACAGGAACCCAGAATATTGGCGCAAACCACAAAATAGCGGGATGTGTCAAAGGCAAGGCCTTCGCCGATAAGGTTAGGCCACCATTCGCTGGCAGCCGCGTTGGCGGTAAGGGCATGGCAAACCCAAACCACATTGTCGCCGGTGTCGGAGAGGGTTCCCCAGGTTTGGTAGGTTATCGTAAGCTCCTGGATTACTTCGCCGTTTTCCAGGACAAAGGGTTGGTTGTGATGATAGATCTGCGGGTTGTTGTCCTGCCGTGAGTTCTGTGCCGATGGTATGGTGGATGGGGTATTCATTGGTAAGCCGCAAAATTGGAGAAATCTGGAAACTGGCAATGAGTTTTGAGAAAAGAAGTTTTGGGCGGGGTTATAGATAGTGAGAAACACACCGTTTTTTGGGATGGTTGTTTCTTCTGTGGCCGGGAAAGGAGAATGGTTTCGTGCTGTTTGCTGCATTTAGATGGTGGAAGGGTTGGGGTGCATCACAAATTGCATATTTGCTCCTGGTGGCGTCCTCGCCAACTTGCTTTTCTCCACCGGTTTCGCCGCTCATCTAACCGTTGACGAGGACGGCAACGGCAGCACCTCAATTAATAAGGTCTTGCCATTTATCATGCACCCGTTGGAAGGTAGCTACCTTTAATAGCCCTTTACTATGTATTTACCATCTATTTACTATCCCTTTACTATCTGCGGAGCCATTTCCTGATTTGTCTTGTCCTGATGTCTTATAAAGTGAAGTTGCTTTGTCATAAAGAAGCTATACAGGACGCGTTTCAAATTTTCATAGCAATTTTCGATTCAGGGGATTGCGAAAAATTAGTCGTTCTTGCCTGACTACTCACGACTTTCATCATCCTCGTTAAGCAAGCTGGCGTTTTCGTATGTAATTACTCCTAATATCTACCCCTTTTGGGGTAGTGCAGTTTGCTGCACTACCCATTATCTTGCAGTTTTATTCAGGCCATTTCCAAAACTTAATGCGATCAGAAGCCATTGCTGTTATTAAAGGTGCCACCGAACGAAGGTTTGGAAAGAAAATCTTGTCTTACAAAGAATGTGTAGAGCTTAACCAGGATATCTATAAAAAAACAGGAGAACTTCTCAGTGTTCCTACCCTTCGCCGGTTGTTTGGATTGGTGCGGAGCAGCAGTCTGCCTTCTTTTTCCACCCTGCAAACCCTGGCCAATTATTGCGGCTATAGCTCCGTTGATGAAGCGATTGCTAGAACTAATGTCGACTCTAATCAGCATGACAACAGCCTGGTAAACTACATCAGTTACCTTTTCCGGGAAGTTACCGTTGAAGACCCTTATGATTCTACCTACACCCAACTGGTGTACCATACCATTCATTTTTTGCAACGGGAACCGCACCTGGTAGAACCCATCTTACAGGCCGTGGCTAAAACGATAAATGGACAGCAATTTTATTTTGAACGGTTTATCCATATCGATAAACTGGCCGGGTATTATGGAAACGGCTTGCAGTTCTACCTTGCGGAAAACCAAAGCCCGGAAGGGCAGGTTTTCGGCCATTCGCTTCTGGCCTTTCGCTATTGGCTAACGATGGAAGACAAGTCCTTTCTGCAGCATGCGGATGCCGTTTTACGGACTGAAACCGTATCCATACAGCACCCGTTTTTAGGAGGACGGTATTTTGTCACGCTGCTGTACAAAACAAAACTTGAAAACAGGGCTGTAAAACCGGTTTTGGAAGCGGCGCGAAAACATTATTTGTCCCTTCAAACAAAGGAAGAAGATTACCAGCGGTTTCCGAGTATAGAACTGACAATTGGTACCGGACTCCTTCTGATGGAAGAATGGGAAGAACTGCTTTATTATGTCAACAGGGCCCTTCGCAAAAAAGAGCATGGGATCTTTTCGGCCATTAACCGGCCTTTTCTCCATTCATTCTATCTATACAAGGCATTTGCCTTGTACAAAACCGGCAAAATGCAGGAGGCTTTGCAGTTTTATGAAATGGTGAACAGTACGGAGTTCCATTTCCTGGCCCGGCAGATT
>JABUMY010000040.1 GCA_013327885.1 Flavisolibacter longurius
AACGGGAGTAGTAGTTCAGGATATAATCAATAGTCGTATTGTCTAACATGGAGGGTTCTATAAATGCCAGCTAACGTAGAAAGCGTTTGTGAAGGCATGGAATTAGAGTTACTTCAGCTTCACTTTTGCTTTGTAGTTGAATAAAGTTTTGTCGCTGAAAGTTAGCACTTAAGCCATGCTTTTACAAACGCTATGTTGTGCGTTCGTGCCGTCAGTATTTTGGCTTAAAAATTAAAGTGTCATCCATAATTTCTACTATGGTGTATTTCTCCATTGCTGCACCATTAGAAAAGTAACCAAAAACCGTAGCTACATTTTCGTCACCCTTTTTGAGCATAATTCCATATGCTCCGTCTGTACTCTGTCCTGCCATAGATAAATTATACCGCTGCTCTTCGCCGGGTTCGAGATTCAAATAATGTCTCGAGTTAGTGTCACTCGGCATAAAATACAAGGAGTCAACATTTGAACTGCTTTTGTTCTTAACAATAAACCTTGCTGTCCCCACGTCTTGGCAAGACGCTAGGGCAAATAAGGCAATCAGAAAACTGTACTTTAATAATTTTTGCATTGTATGACGCACAACGGAACGGGTGTTTATGAAGTAGCGGCATTCTGTGTTACTTCAGCTTAACATTTGTTCCAATGTTGAATAAAGATAGGTTGTCGAGCCTTCGCAGTCAAGCCGCTATTTTATAAACACCATGTTGTGCGTTCGCTTTTCGTCAACGTGCATTTTCAACTAAGTGTTTTAAGTTGTTGTAACTGTCTTGCGGAAAGACAAAGTGATGCCATTGCTTTTTATACTCCTCAATAGTCGTTCTGCCTAAAAGTTCGTCTATACCAATACAAACAGTCCTAAAGAAATTTGTAAGCGTGTCAGTGTCCTGATAAACAAGCTTTTTATTTGTAACAGCGGGTGGCACTATTGCAATTTCTTCCCATTCGTCACTCCAGTATATTTCGATATCTAAAGATCCATCTTCAGATATTGCCAACACGAGGCTATGCTCTCCAGGTTCGTCTACGAAAACTACCTTTTCCGTCGTCGTCTCTTTATTTAACAAACGATGTAATGCTTCAAACAAATCAGATAGAGGGTCGGTCAGATAAGAAACCTCAAAAGTGATAGTTTGTTTCTCGTTGGCGAAAGTCACTTCAGCCCAACCTGTTCCAGTCAGGCTGTAATTGAAGTGCCTTGTAATGTTTGGGAGATAATTCACTGTAACTTTTTGGAAACGGATTTATATTTAAAGTGACGCACAACGTCAAAGGGCTTTAAGCAGTAGGGGAATTTGGAATACTGCTGTCGCAACCCTAATTCAAAAGCAAAATAGTTATTCTTCTGTACAAAATATATTCGTCTGCCCATATTGCTTGAAGCCATTGTTG
>JABUMY010000041.1 GCA_013327885.1 Flavisolibacter longurius
AGCAACAAATAAAGTATGCTGTTGGCGAGATATAGCCTCACTCTTTTTATACTCTCTTAGTGTTTGAACAGAATGTAAGGAGTAAGGCAGTGCTTTATATCCAGTATATCCAACCAGGAGACAAAACGAAGAGAGAGTTTTCACTTTACTTTTTTTAAAGCAAACCTATTGTAATGAAAAAGATTGTAAAGCAGGTTGCGGCTATCGATGTAGCCCAGGATGAATTAGTTGTTCGCTTAGGCAGAATGTATGATGACTGGTCACCGGAACTCTACGCCTCTAAAACGTTTGCCAATACAACAAAAGGGTTTGAGAGTTTTGTGGCATGGGTAAAGAAACTTACCAGCCGCGAAGTGGTGGTGCGATATGTAATGGAAGCCACTGGTGTGTATCATGAATCACTGGCCTATTACCTGGACGAAAATGGTTATGAAGTAAGTATTGTGCTTCCCAATAAAATAAGCAACTATGTCGGCACACTTGAAATCAAAACCATAACAGATAAAACGTCTGCAGAAGCGATTTGTCTTTTTGGATTGGAAAAGAAGCTGGAGCGATGGTCAAAACCGAAAGAGATATTTAAACAGCTCAGACAACTAACCCGTGAGCGGGACCAGCTTATAGCTGAAAGAACCATGCTCAAAAACCAGATGCATGCAGAGCAATCAGAAGCGGAACCAAGTAAAAAGAGCATAGCCCGGCTGAAAAAACGAATTGGGTTACTTGACAATCAGCAAAAGGAAATCATGCAAGAGATAAAGCAGCTTACGGAAAAGGATAGTGAATTGAAGCAATTGATACGATTGGTTTGCACTTTACCCGGAGTGGGTTTGTTAACAGCCGCCATCGTGCTTGCTGAAACGGCTGGTTTTGATCTGATCCGAAACAAACGTCAGCTCACCAGCTATGCGGGACTGGATGTTGTGGAGAAACAATCAGGGACATCGGTAAAAGGGAAACCCAGAATATCAAAAAAAGGAAATCGGCACCTTCGAAAAGCCCTGCATCTGCCAGCACTTTCAGCCATCAGGCATGATGAAAGATTTAAAGCAGTTTTTTCAAGGCTTGTTTCAAAACATGGAATCAAAATGAAGGCTGCTGTTGCCGTGCAAAGGAAACTACTGGAAATGATCTATACTCTCTGCAAAACCGGCAAGCCGTATGATAAGAACTTTTTTAAAAAGTTAGAGAGTAGCATGGCCACTCCCTAAACAGGCTGGCACAAGGCCGCCTAAAACACGAAAATAATAAAGTCAAATCTTTTGGCTGGTAACACAGAATCTCGCC
>JABUMY010000042.1 GCA_013327885.1 Flavisolibacter longurius
CGCTTGTGTGCGGTCCGTACCGGTGATGTAGCGCATAACAGTAAGTTACAAAAACTATTCTACGTATGCGCATGCTAGTTATACACTACCTGTGAATAAAACCCACTAGTTTTTAGACAGTCTGACGACCAAAGGCTTTCCGAAGGTTGGGTATTTTGGTCTCTTCAGATTAGACTTTGTTCAGGTGTAAAATAGAGAATTGTTGTTGAATTTAGTACTTCAGCCCAACTTTTGGAAAGCCTTTGTTAGCGTACGTACTTCTTTAAATCAAGTCTGATTGTGTCATCATACCACTGCTCGCCTTCTCCCTTCCTTTGATACCTGTACCCGATTGCAAGAACTGATTTTTTTAGCTCGCCTTCATCAAAAAGGAGCTCAGCGTAGTTCTCTCCTGTCTTTTCCAATGTCTCTGCAAATCTATTTTGGGGAACAGGAATTTGGTACTTTTTTCCTGAGTTTAGGTAATGTAATGTCACTGCGTTCAAAGTACTGTCAGAAAAATAAAGCACGAAGTTCTCCTTTGCATCTTCACTGTAATAGATAAGAGAACCCAAGTTTTCCAGCAGTTTACCATTGTTCTTGTTGTACAAGAGAAACTCTGGAAGTGTGCAGCAGCCAGAAATCAATCTGTTTATGATAAGAAACGATTGTTTGTTCTCCTTTATGAATTGATAACCCAGTCTTTCAGATAAATTGATCAGTGGTGCTTCCAAAGAATAAAGAACAGTCTTTCTACCATTTTTGCTTTCAAAGGTCAACCAGGAAGAGTCGCAGTTGAACTGCCTGTAAAGTTTTGCACCATTGCTGAACAGGACCTTTTTACAAGAAATAACGTCCTTCAGTTCAGGCGCATCTTTACAGGAACAGCCTTGTCCGTAGGTTACTGTTGAAAAGTAAAAGGAAATCAGAAGCAAAAGGAGTCTCATAGTATGTACGCTAACGTGGAACGTATTGCCGAAGAATGGGTATTAGCATTCCTTCAGCTCCACTAATGTACAAAAGGAAAATAGTAGCACAAATGTTCAACGA
>JABUMY010000043.1 GCA_013327885.1 Flavisolibacter longurius
GTGCCGTATATTTTATGCCTTTTATCGTAGTTACCTCTGTTTGCATCTGCGCACAGGTACGGCTTTCTGGCAAGAACAATAGAAGAAAAAATATAGGGAAAAGTCGTTTCATGATGTAGCGGCTAACGAGCAGGGGCTTTGCGTTCGTGTGGGCATTCATTGAACGTCAGCCTTGGATAAAGATATATAGCCAAATTGAAAAACTTCTGTTCAGCATTTATTCGTCAACCCACATGACGCAAAGACCTTGTTAGCCGATCAGGAAGTTTATGATTGAACTTAAAATTTGTTCCTTGCCTTTTCATTCCCATATTTATCGAATAATATTCTTTCTTTTAACACGCCTTTATTATCATACTCTTCCCAAACGCCAGTTTTAATTCCATTTTTGAAATTTGATTTCGAGATGATTATTCCATTCCGATATGTGATTTTCTCCCCGTCTAATAAATTGTTTTTGTAAAACCCAGCTTGAAATAATTTACCTGTATAAGGGTCATATGTTTTGAATGGACCGCGTAGTGAACTCTTGAAATAGAAATGTTCGCCAATAAGATGAAAGTAAGAGCTGTCTAAATATATCTTTTTCAATGCATAGTCACTGTCATGTATGTTCTTGTATATGATAACATTTGAAATGACACCTCCATTATGAAGATTTTCAGCTCCTCGCCAAACCTCCTTATAATCTTTATTGTCATACAATTCTGGTTGTGCACATGCTGTAAAACTGAAAAGAACTATATATGGAACTAAAAAAACTTTTTCATTTTTATCAAACTAAAGGATAGAGGATCCACTTTCGGCTAACGGCAGTTCGTCTAAAAACTGGCGTTGTTATTCGAAAATAACGCAGATTGAAGTGATTTAAATGCGCATTGCGGCTGTCTTTTTCTGCGGTGAGGGGAAAGCAGATAAAAATGCAATCGGCACCATCATCGCTAAAATGCGTTTCACGAAGGCGATAATGACAAAAAACAGGTGGGCAAGCTTCTCCAGGTAAGCTTTCAGCACTTTT
>JABUMY010000044.1 GCA_013327885.1 Flavisolibacter longurius
GCAACGGCGGCAACCTATGCAGCCTCTGAAGCAGGTGAGTACACCGCTGATATCATTAGTGGCGATTGCCAGGGCAAGAGCAGCAATGCAGCTACCCTCACCGCTGGCACAGCACCTACCGGTACCATCAGTCCTGCAACCGCAACGCTTTGTCCGGGCAGCAACATAACATTAACCGCTACCGGTGGTACTTCCTACCAGTGGTACCGCAACGGCGTGAAGATCGATGGGGCAACGGCGGCAACCTACAGTGCTTCCCAGGCGGGAGAGTACACTGCTGATATCATCAGTGGCGATTGCCAGGGCAAGAGCAGCAATGCAGCTACCCTCACCGCTGGCACAGCGCCTACCGGCACCATCAGTCCTGCAACAGCTACTTTGTGTCCCGGTGCGTCGCTGACCCTCACCGTTACCGGTGGTACTTCCTACCAGTGGTACCGCAACGGCGTGAAGATCGATGGGGCAACGGCGGCAACCTATGCAGCCTCTGAAGCCGGCGAGTACACCGCTGATATCCTTACCGCCTCTTGTGAAGGCAAAGCCTCCAACAGTGCCGTGGTCAGTGCTGGCACAGCACCTACCGGCACCATCAGTCCTGCAACAGCTACTTTGTGTCCCGGAGCTACCATCAGCCTGAGTGTGAGTGGTGGTACTTCCTACCAGTGGTACCGCAACGGCGTGAAGATCGATGGCGCAACGGCGGCAACCTACAGTGCTTCCCAGGCAGGCGAGTACACCGCAGATATCCTTACCGCCTCTTGTGAAGGCAAAGCCTCCAACAGTGCTGTGGTCACTGCTGGCACAGCACCTACCGGCACCATCAGTCCTGCAACCGCAACGCTTTGTCCGGGCAGCAACATAACATTAACCGCTACCGGTGGTACTTCCTACCAGTGGTACCGCAACGGCGTGAAGATCGATGGCG
>JABUMY010000045.1 GCA_013327885.1 Flavisolibacter longurius
GACCAGTACACCATAAAGTATAATGGCCGAAATGAGAGTAAAAGCAAAATGAATGAAGCCTCTAACAATCATACCGATGTTTAGTTTGTTGACTTAGCAATTAGGATGGTTGCAGTCGCCGTTAACGTCCCCGGCTTCATGCAGGTGCGGTATTCCCCCCACTTCCGCCGTGAGCCGGTGTTGATTTATAAATGAATGTTCAAATTAATTGCTTTTGCTCAATAGATAACTTCCCGCCCGAACCGAAGATGAATAAACTGCCACTGCCGATTGCTATCTCTTCCGCCGCGCTTGCATGAAACCTATTGTTGTGCGTTCGTTTTTCGTCGCTTAATGAACTAAATCTTAGAATATCCATTTAGCAAGTGTCCAAAGACCGACAAGTAACGCGCCAAGTAATATTATTAATACCGTATAACATCCAACGGGCAATAACTTATCGATGAATGTGTCTTTGTGTTTTTCTCGTTCTTCGCTTGGCTGTGTTTGTGCAACTGGCTCAACGTAATGAATAACCGTATCACTTTGTTCGCTAATCCAATTTTCCTCAAATTCAAGCGTAATAACGTTTTTCTCTTTGTTGTTTATTGTATCAGCAGATTTTTGGGCGGCGTGCAATAATGCTAACGCAAATAGTTTTAAACCTTCTTTGTCTGCCTTAATGAAACTTTCGTCAGCACCACCTCCATATTGAAAAATGCCAAAAGTTGCTTTGTCCTTTGAAACTTTAGCTTCTAGTTCTTCAATTATATTTTGTAGTTCGTCTTGTATCAACCTAAAGTATGTTTGAATGAGAGACGTGTCGTGTCATGTTCTTTCGCATAGCAGCAAGTCTGTTTCAAATGACGCACAACGGCCATCGGCTTGCCGCTGTACCGGCA
>JABUMY010000046.1 GCA_013327885.1 Flavisolibacter longurius
CCTGCGTGAATAATGAGTGCGACCTTACAAATTCTGTCGCGATGAAAGGGCGTGAAGATTATTTTAAACTTTTGCGTTCTGTCCTGCCGCACCTAAACGCTGACTGCAACTGAAATGGCATGTAACGGTTAACAGCTTTAAGAAGTAAGGGATTTGGAAAACTTCAGCTTCACTTACTTCATGCTGATGATTAAAGATAATTTGTTCAACATATATTCATCAGCCCTTATTTTTTAAAGCTGATGTTGGCAGCATCCTAACTCAAGAGCTATGTCGCTCGAAAACTATTGTCTTCCCGTCTTTAAGAAAGCCAATTTTAATTTGATGTTTCCGAGCTAAAACCCAATGCGATTCAATGAAATTTAGCGAGATTCCTGCTGACCTGAAAAACTGCTCCGATTCTGCTAAATAATTCCCAGCCAAAGCAGCAAACTTTGAATCTTGTCTTGATATAACCAAGTCTTTGATTTTCAAAAAGTCATGCTGCGGAAGTAGTATGACGGCGCAGGCAGTATAAGAACCATGAATGTCTGGGAAAGTCGCAGTCTTTGCTAAAATCGAAACACCACTTGGCAGTTCTACCCCAGTATTCTCATTAAATTCCCGAACATAAAAGTCATCACTGGGATAGAAAGCTCGGTAAGTCTTGTAGCCTAATACGGTCACGGTCGAAAACAATAGGAGTAATAAAACAGGTCTTAAAAGGCGGTTCATAATTCACTGAAGTTAGTTTGGTCTGTTGCTGCCAACGGAAAACGTGTTGCTGTCAGTGGTGGCATTCAATGCTTCACAGCTTCACGCTTGCACTAAAGTAGATTAGAATAACTGTTGCTTAAAATTTATTCGTCTGCCACCATTGCAGCAAAACGCTGTT
>JABUMY010000047.1 GCA_013327885.1 Flavisolibacter longurius
TAACGTCAGACTGCTTGCCGAAGTAGCGGCATTGGCAGTACTTAAGTTGATTGATGATTTAAAGCTAAACAAATTGTTCTTCTATTTTATAGTAACACTTCAGCCGCTATTTTGGCAAGCAACTGTTAAGCGCATACCCTAATCTTCTTTATAGATGTCAAACTTGTCAAAAGGCACTTTGCCAAAATCCTTTGTCGTATGGACTTTTGTTGTCACTTTTTCCGGTTCTGCTGCATGAAAACTGTCACCACCGTCCTTGTGCAAATACCAGTAATTGTCTGCGGGTGAATACTTGAAAGTGATGGTCCTTGTCCAACGCCAGGCACTGCCGCCGTAATGCTCTACGGAGAAGTACCCTTTCTTAATGACGATTTGCATAAAGGGGTCTCCCATCATGCCACCACAGTCAATACAATAAACTGCATTGTCGTTTCGTGCAGCTAATTTAAAGGTATTGTCCGCCTGCCCTAAAAGAATTAAAAGAGGTCTTTTCTCCGGCTGTTCAATAACGTCTGACGTGGTATCTTCTCCGTTCTTTTTTAGAACCATTATCATGTCAGAATACTGGTCAAGGTTTAGGTCTCCTGAAGTGGTATCGAGATCCGTATAACCTTCCGGCACAAATTGAGCTAAGGAAGGCGGTAAGTCTTTGATGTCTTCCTTGTATGCTTGATGTTTCACTTTCAAATCACTGGTGTCTGTTCGTTTGGCAGTCGTTTCTGTTGACGCAACGGCACTGTCATTCGTTGCTTTTACAACTGCGGGTTGGCTATTCTGTCCACACGAGGCAATAATAAAGAGTAGTCCAATTAGTTTTGATTGTTTAAACATAGAGCAAAGGGTTGCGCTTAACG
>JABUMY010000048.1 GCA_013327885.1 Flavisolibacter longurius
CTTTCGATAGTTCCTTCGTCTGCAAAGCATAGGCAATGGAAATATAGATTGTGAGTGCATTCAGTGCCTGAAGAAGTGTTAGAATGGAACTTGCCCAGTCTCGGTTTTTCGCATCATTGTCCGATGTTGTACGTAAGTAAAGCTGGTAATATATGTTATCGAAGAAGGAAAGCATGAACCAAAGTTTGCGCACAACGGAGCGGGTATTTATGCAGTACGGGTATTTGATGCACTACTGCTTCATTGCCATTCCGAAAGCAAAATAGAGATTATTGGCTGAATTTTCTACTGCTGCCCTTATTGCATAAATACCTTGTTAGCGGCGTTGTTAAATGAGACTTGCACCTAAGTCTTTTTATTCCACACTATGTATTTGTACTTCAGCTTCTCTGGAGAAAGCAAAGCCTCGCCAAGAGCAACAGCTTTAAAATCCAGCGTTTTATCCTCTACAGGAAAAGAATAATGAATGTAAATGTTGGTGCCCACGATGCTGTCAATTGTCGGCAAATAGTCTTCTCCTCGTAAACCAATCTCCTCTAAAAGCCGATTATCATCTTTGTCGAAAATTGCAAGTGTAACGTTCCTACCAAAAGCTCCCTGGTCTACTAGATAGGTTCTTACAATTTCGTTTTGCCCCAAGTAGGATTGTAACAACTTGCCTTCGTCACTGGAATTAAAAAGAAACAGAATAAGACAACCAAAGATGATGACGTAACCAGCTAATAATATGTAGCGGGCGGCTAGAAAAAATTGCAAATTTTAAATGCTTTATGTTGTTATTACTGAAAACGTTTTCTCTGTT
>JABUMY010000049.1 GCA_013327885.1 Flavisolibacter longurius
GTTAGCCGCTACATCATGAAACGACTTTTCCCTATATTTTTTCTTCTATTGTTCTTGCCAGAAAGCCGTACCTGTGCGCAGATGCAAACAGAGGTAACTACGATAAAAGGCATAAAATATACGGCACATTTAGACCAATGGAGCTTTCGGGTCATAAAAGGTCGAAGTGATACAGTTCTCAACGTGTCACCAGATAGCTATGTAAAGTTTGAATTTAAAGATTTCAACAGAGACGGGTACAAAGACCTGTTTTTGGAGTGGGGAGGTAACCTGCCCGAACGGTACAGTCTTTACCTGTTCGTCCCTGTATATGCCAGCTTTAAAGAGGTAAAACACTTTAGTGATTTTCCTGCTGCTACACCCATTAAAGGCACAGGATATTACTATTCCTATTACCGAAACGGGTGCGCTGATAATGCCTGGGGCAGCGACTTGTTCCAAATTCAAAATTATAAGGCAATCAAAATCGGGCGTATCAAGGGCGAAGGATGTGGTATAGAAAATGGCATTTATATTCATCGAGTAAAAGCAGGTAAGACTACCTTGACTGAAACCTTGCCACTGCAAACCATTAACGCCTACAAAGAACGAAAGTTTGGCTTCATACATCAGTATTGGACAAAGAAGTACAGGCAGTTCATATAAATGCGACGAGCGGCTAACAGCGTTTTGCTGCAATGGTGGCAGACGAATAAATTTTAAGCAACAGTTATTCTAATCTACTTTAGTGCAAGCGTGAAGCTGTGAAGCATTGAATGCCACCACTGACAGCAACACGTTTTCCGTT
>JABUMY010000004.1 GCA_013327885.1 Flavisolibacter longurius
TCCGACGGGCATTGCGCATGTCAATGGTTTGTTCAGCAACGTGCCTCCGGATACCTATACCATCCGGGCTTCCAAAACCGGCAGTTGCGATGCCACCAGCGGCAATGTGGTGGTTGGCAATCCGCCAGTTTGCGGTGGTGCTCTCTGCACCTACACACAAGGTGCTTATGGCAGTGCTGGTGGTAAAATGTGCGACGGTAAGGGTAATCAGTACTCTACCTTCAACGCTATCAAGGCAGCTATTGACGCATGGCCTGGCGACCAAATTGTATTGGGTACGGCGGCTCGCTCTGTAATTATAGCAAAAAGTGATGCGCAGAAAGTCCTCGATTACCTGCCAGGTGGTGGAAAGAGTGCCAAGTTCAAGCACGCTGGGACTTTAAGCATCAACACAACTAGTGGTAATTCTAGCTTTAGAAGTCTGTATACCAGCACAATCGGTAAGAACCGTTACAAGATCAACAATACCTTGCTGGCACAAACAATGACGCTGGCCCTCAACATGGGCTTCAGCAGTGGTTTGTCAGGCTTTAAGCTGGAAGGCAACAAATACCTGGTTACCGCCAAAGTTGCCGGTTGTGGTTCCAACACTATGGTACCATGCAGTTACACCAATACGTGGATCCGTGGCGATGTTGTCGCTGCATTGGGCGGCAACAAAACAGTGGGAGATTTGTTTGCCCTTGCCAATAAGGCATTGGGTGGCGATCCTGTAGGCGTATCGCTTGATGCCATTGCCAATGTGGTAGATGCCATCAACAATGCCTTTGATGGTTGCAGGTTGTTTGTACGGTATGCTGATGCGCCTGTAAGTTGTGACGCTATTGTTAGCACGTCAACTTACAAAAAGGATGTGGCTTCTTCAACGTTGTTGGCAGAAACCAGGTTGTCGGTGACAGCCTACCCCAATCCTTACAGCGATAGGCTTCGGTTTGTCATAACATCACCGGTTTCCGGTCAGGCTACGCTGGAGTTGTACAACATACTGGGTCAAAAAATGCGTATGATATACCGTGGGAATATTTCCGCTGGCGTAAGCCAGGTTGTGGAATACAATGTGCCCATGGTGAACCAGGGTAACCTGTTGTACATCCTGCGTGTAGACGGCAAGCAGGTTGATGGAAAACTGTTCCATCTCAAACAGTAATCCTTTTGCAAGGATCGTCTTCAAGGATGCTCGCAAGAGCATCCTTTTTTGTTTTGTAGCCGCATGCCGGTTTTATTCCATGGCTAATTGCAGGTGGTCAAGCAGAACCACCGCTTTGTCAAAGCGATCAGCAATTCGTTTCTGCTCTCCGTTCCTTTGTTAGACCAATCGGTGAAGCACCTGCTCACCTTTCGTTAACCTCAAAAATCTTTCACATGAAAAAGCTTATTGCCTTTTGTTTTGCAGCAGTACTGTGGATCGCCGCGTCTTCTTTCTCGGGTACATGGGGCGGTGATAGTTTTGCCATTTACCTGAACGGTAAACAGGTACTGCAGCAGTTTGTTTATGCCGACAAATCCGTTAAAACGCTTTCGTTGGCCTCCGCCAGTGAAAATGATAAGATCGAAGTGCTCTATTCGCATTGCGGCCGTGGCGGCAAAGCCCGTATCCTCACAATTCGCAATGCAAAAAATGAAGTGGTCAAAAAGCTGTCGTTTGGAGATGATACGGAGAAACCTTCCCAGATGGGTTTTTACCGGAAAGATGTACTAGGTTCTGAAGGAGCAAACCTGAGCCTTTCTTATTCTTCCACCGAACTGCCCGAAGGCATGCTGTTGGCCCGCATTGTTTGGCAGGGAGCAAAAGCTGTGGTCAAGCTGTAAGAAAACATGCAGCACCTTCCGGATCTAACCATTCGGTTCTATAAATGAGAACCGGGCCATGATCCCGGAGGGTGATTTTGCGCTTAGAAGGTCGGCACACTAACACTTTGGCGATCAGTGGTCGATTCCGTTTCGAAACAATGAGCTGTTTGCGGCAGGAAAAGAAATTTCCACCTATAATGTGTTTCAAGTACATATTCTCCTATCTTTACCCCGGAGATTTGCTTATGAAACGCTTGCTGCTGCTTGTTATCACCGTGTTCTGCGCTGTTGCTATCCAGGCTCAATTACTTACCTGGTCGCCTTCTTTCCCCACTGAAAATAGCCCCTTGGAAATTACCGTGGATGCCACAAAAGGCAACCAGGGGTTGCTGAATCATACACCAACGTCTGATGTTTATGTGCATACTGGCGTTGTGACAAACCTGAGTGGCGGTGCATGGCGATATGTAAAGTTCAACGCCAACTTCAACCAACCGAATGCACCCTTGCAAGCAACCTATTTGGGAAATAATAAGTGGAAATTTACCATAACCGGAAACTTGCGGGATTATTATGGAGTGCCTGCCGGCGAAACAATTCAAAAGATTGCCATTCTGTTCCGTAATGGTAGTGGAACTAAAAAGCAAGCGAACATCGATGGCAGTGATATGTACATACCGGTTTATGCTGCTACAGAATTTGCGGTGCGATTAACGCAACCGGCAACACAGCCGAAATTGGTTCCTGTACCAGAGCCGCAGACCTGGGCCATTGGTTCACCTGTTACCGTTTCGGCCGATGGCAGTAAAGCTTCGGCCCTGAAGCTTTACCACAACGGTGCTGTCATTGCCACGTCTAACGGCAATGCTTCCACGCTTTCGGGCACCACTACCATCACCGTTGCCGGCAACCAGCAGATCGTGGCTGAAACCATAGAGGGCAGCACCACTGCGTATGATACCATCAACGTTTTTGTCGCCGGCGCCACACCGGTGGCTCCCCTGCCTGCTGGCGTAAAAGACGGGATCAACTACCTCGCCGGCAATACCTCGGTTACGCTGGTGCTGCGTGCCCCGGGAAAAACAACAGCGTCTGTCATTGGTGATTTTAATAACTGGTCGCAAACCACAGCTTCGGTGATGAACCGTACGCCGGATGGCAAATTTTTCTGGCTGACACTTACCGGGCTGACAGCGGGAACCGAATACGCCTACCAATACCTGGTAGATGGCAGCATCCGTATTCCCGATCCGTATGCCGAGAAGATACTTGACCCCTTCAACGACCAGTATATCCCGGCTGCTACCTATCCTGGTATGAAGGCGTATCCTGCGGGCAAAACAACCGGCATGGTAGGCGTGCTGCAAACTGCGCAGCCGGCGTACAACTGGTCGGTCAACACCTTCAACCGCCCCGATAAAAAAGGATTGGTTATTTATGAATTATTGCTCCGCGATTTCCTGGCGGCTCACGACTGGAAAACCCTGAAGGATACCCTGAGTTATTTAAAGCGGCTGGGTGTCAATGCCATTGAGCTGATGCCGTTCAACGAGTTTGAGGGGAACATCAGTTGGGGCTACAACGGCTTCCAGTACTTTGCGCCGGATAAATACTATGGCCCTAAAAACAACCTGAAAGAATTTATTGACGCTTGCCACCAGAACGGCATTGCCGTGATCATGGACATTGTGCTGAACCATACCTATGGCCCTTCGCCCCTGAAGGACCTGTACGGCCTCGCCAACAATCCCTGGTACAACCCAACGGCGCCGCATGCTGCCATCAACTTTGGCGATGACTTTAACCATGAAAGCGCCGACACCAAAGACTTTTTCACCCGGGTGCTGCAGCACTGGCTAACAGAGTACAAGATCGATGGTTACCGGGTGGATTTCTCCAAAGGGCTTACGCAAAAAGTTACCACCAGCGATGGGCAGATGTCGGCCACCGATGCCAGCCGCATTGCCATCCTGAAAAACTATTACAATGTGGCGCAGGCCGCATCCCCCAACGCTTATTTTATCCTGGAGCACTTTGCCGATAACACGGAGGAAAAAGAGCTGGCCGATGCCGGGATGTTGCTTTGGTCAAACGTGTGGACTAAGTACCAGGAGGCTTCCATGGGTTATCTGGGCAACTCCAATTTCCAGGAGGTGATTCATTCGGTACGTACCTGGTCGCAGCCGCACCTTGTTGGTTTTATGGAAAGCCACGACGAAGAACGCATCACCTACAAAAATATCCGGTATGGCAACGGCAACGCAAACTACAGCGTTCGGGATACCGCCACGGCGTTAAAACGTATGGCCTTGAACGCTGCCTTTTTGCTCACCATACCCGGCCCGAAAATGATCTGGCAGTTTGGTGAACTGGGTTACGACTACTCGCGGTGCTACCTGGCCACCAATGGCGAGGATGGCAACTGCAACACCAAAACCGATCCGAAGCCTATTCCCTGGAACTACCAGGCCGAAGCCCGCCGCCGGCTGGTGTTTGACACCTACAGCCAGTTGAACAAGCTGCGGTTTCACCCGGGGTACACCGGTGCGTTTCAATCAGGCACGGTAACCCAAAGTCTGAATGGCGCCTTTAAATGGATAAAGGTGACAACTGCCAACGACACTGCCGACCTGGTGGTGATCGGGAACTTTGACGTGGTGGCGCAAACCGGCGAGGTTACCTTTCCTGTGGCCGGTACCTGGTACGATTACTTCGGCAATTTTATTCATACCGCCACCGGTGGTGCGCAAAGCTTTACGCTGCAACCCGGCGAGTTTCATGTATATGTTAACCGCAACGTGAACAATGTAACGGCTACGCCTGTGGGTAATGTGCCCTGGAACGGAACCCGCTTTATGGCGGGCCTGTTTCCCAACCCTGTGCAGGCTGGCTTTACACTTGACCTGGCGCTGCCACAAAGCGGAAACCTATCCGTAGTGCTTTACAACAGCATGGGACAGGCCGTGCGTACGCTGTACAATGGATTTTTGCTGAAAGGCGAACGGCAGTTGCCGCTCACCCGCCCCGCGGTACCGGCAGGCGCTTATTTCCTGAGGCTGCAACTTAAGGCCGAAATGCAAACGATTCCTCTTACCCTTCAATAACTGCAGATGACCAAACTAAAAACGGCTGCGCTGGAAAAGAGCAGCCATCTCGAATACTTCAACATAGCCGTGTCGGTAGACTGTGTGATTTTTGGTTATGCCGACAAAGCCCTGAAGGTGCTGCTTATCAAATCTGATCTGGAAGAATTTGCCGGCATGATGTCCCTGCTGGGTGATCTTGTGCGGCCCGACGAAGACCTCGACGAAGCCTCGTACCGGGTGCTGAAAGACCGCACCGGCTTGGATGATGTATACCTCGAGCAGGTGCATACGTTTGGCAAGTTGAACCGTCACCCTTCGGGGCGGGTAATCACTACAGCGTATTATTCGTTGGTGAACAAAAAGAACAGCGGCCTGCAGCTTTCCAACCACGATGTAAGCTGGCACAATGTAAGCGGGGTAGAAGAGCTGGCCTTTGATCACCGCCTGATATTAGATACCTGCCTGCAGCGGTTGCAGGAAAAGGTGATGGAGCAACCCATTGTTTTTAACCTCTTGCCCGAAAAGTTTTCATTGCGGGAGCTGCAGGACCTTTACGAAGCCATCCTGGGCGTGGAACTGGACCGCCGCAACTTCCGGAAACGGATTGTGCTGAAAGACTGGCTGGTGGACCTGAACGAAATGGAAGAGGACGTGCCGCACCGCCCCGGGAAACTCTACAAACTCCGCCCGGCCCTCCGGCAAAACCGGCACCCCGATGCCCGGCCCCTGCGGCAGCAAATGCCCTCGCTGACCTAAGCTAAAAAAATGATCCTGCTCAGGTTACGCCGAAAATCGGCCAAAAGTTTTTGGGAATGTTAAAAAATACCTATCATTGTGTGTTCAATACACATTTAATACGACTGCGTTTCTTCTTTTAAATTTTAATATAGATTGCTTATGTATGTGAGAAAATTGATCCAAGCGATTTCCTTGCCTGTATTGCTGCTGTTTTCTATCCTGGCATTTGCCCAGTCAAGAACCATTACAGGTCGTATTTTGGATGCAACAGGAAAAGGTGTTGCCGGCGTTTCCGTAACCGTAAAAGGACTGACCATCGGGGTCACCACGAACGATGAAGGGGCTTATTCCCTTGCGGTTCCCGCCGATGCTACCACACTTACCATTAGTGCCGTTGGTTTTGGTGCCCAGGAAGTTACCATCACCGGCAGAACAACCCTAGACATTACGTTGCAGGCATCAACAGCCAGCATGAACGAAATAGTGGTGGTGGCCTATGGTACCCGCCGGCGTGGCGACCTGACGGCTTCTGTAACCTCTGTTACGGCCAAGGATTTTCAGAAAGGCCAGGTGGCTTCTTCTGAGCAGTTGCTGATGGGAAAAGTTGCCGGTCTGCAGGTAACGCCGGGTGGTGGTTCGGCAGGCGGCGGCAGCAAGATCCGCATTCGCGGCGGCGCCTCGCTTAATGCCAGCAACGATCCGCTGATCGTAATTGATGGTGTACCCGTGGAAGGCAATGGCATTGCCGGTTCCGGCAACCTGCTGAACACCATTAACCCGAACGACATTGAAGCCATCAGCGTATTGAAAGATGCTGCTGCAACGGCTCTTTATGGTTCCCGGGCCTCGAACGGTGTACTCATTATCACCACAAAAAGAGGCATTGCCGGCAAGCCGCGGTTGAACTTCAACACCAGGGCTTCTGTGGGCCAGATCGTAAAAAAGGTGGATGTGCTTTCCGGTGACCAGATCCGGTCCATCATCAACGAGGATGCGGCACGCACCGGTAATAACACGTATAAAAACCTACTTGGTACGGCCAATACCGACTGGCAGGATGCGATCTACCAGAATGCTTTTGCAACGGACAACAACTTTAGCATTGCCGGTACATACAAAATTCTTCCCTATCGTTTTTCATTGGGTTACCTGAGCCAGGACGGTATTTTAAAAACAGACCATTTCAACCGGTTTTCAACTGCGTTGAACCTGACGCCGCGGTTCTTTAACAATCATCTTTCCGTAAACGTGGCCACAAAGTTCAGCCGCACCGGCAATACGTTTGCCGATGGCGGGGCCATTGGCAATGCGGTGACCTTCGATCCGACACAACCCGTTTATGCCAACAACAAGTATGGTGGCTTTTTCGAGTGGATGCAAAGCAACGGAACACCGATCAACCTGTCTAACCGCAACCCGCTTGCCTTGCTGGAACTGCGCGACAATACCTCTAACGTAAACCGCTTTATCGGCAACGTACAGTTGGATTACAAGCTGCACTTTTTGCCCGATGTACACCTATTGCTGAACGTTGGTATGGACCGCACCCATGGCGAAGGCAACGACAACATTGACTCCCTGCTGGCTACGAATTATGTAACCGGTGGCAGGAGAACCGCTTACCAGCAAACGCAAATGAACAGGCTGGCCGATGTGTCGCTGACCTATGCAAAAGAACTGACCAGTTTGCGCAGCAAGTTCGATGTGTTGCTCCTGCACAGCTACCAGGATTTTTATACCGATGTATACAACTATCCTGCGTTTAGCTACAGGGCAATCGCCGATCCCAATACGCCTGCCAAGAAAGATACCATCCAGAACTCGGAGCCGGCTTTTGCAACCGACAAGCCGCAATACCGCCTGGAGTCTTACCTGGCCCGTGTGAACTTTACCATTCTGAATAATTATTTGCTGACCGCTTCGCTGCGCCGCGATGCCAGCTCCAAGTTTTCACCTGAAAACCGTGTGGGTTATTTCCCCGCCGCGGCTGCAGCCTGGAGAATAAAAGACGACTTGCTTTCCAATGTAAGAGCGGTTTCGGACCTGAAGCTTCGCTTTAGCTGGGGTGTAACAGGCCAGCAAAATATCGGCGACTACTACGGTTACCTGCCACGCTATTCAAGAAGTGTGAACAGGGGTGCTTATTACCAGTTTGGCGATACATTTTACGAGTTCCTGCGTCCAGGTGCTTATGACCCGGCCCGCAAATGGGAAACCACCACCACCACCAACCTGGGACTGGACTTTGGCATCCTGGGCAACCGTATCAGCGGTTCGGTAGACGTCTATAAAAAAGAAACCAAAGACCTTTTGAGTGTGGTTGATGTGGCCCCGGGCTCCAACTTCGACATTCAACTGCTTACCAACGTTGGTAACATGGAGAACAAGGGTGTGGAAGTGGTGCTGAATGCAAACCCGGTACGCTCCAGGGATTTTACCTGGGACGTGAGCATGAACGTGACCTTTAACGAAACAAAGATCACTAACCTGCAGCGTTACCCCGATCCGGGTTTCAGTGGTATCAACGTTAGTGGCATCAGTGGCGGTACCGGCAACCAGATCGGCAAGTTCATTGTTGGTTACGCACCGTACACATTTAATATGTACAAGCAGATCTACAACAAAGAAGGCCAGCCCATTGAAGGATTGTACGAAGATATCAACCGCGATGGCAGCGTAGACGAAGCTGACCGTTACCTGTATAAAAAGCCGGCACCGGATGCACTGGTTGGCATCAGCACACAGCTTGCCTACAAAAAGCTGACGCTTTCCACAGCCGGTCATGGTATGTTTGGCAATTACCTTTACAACAACTATTTCTCCAATGCCGGTGTGATGCGGGCCATTAAAAACCCCATCAACTTTATCGGTAACGCATCAACCAACTTCCTGCAAACTGGTTTCGACAATAACCGTTACACTTCAGATTATTTCATTGAGAATGCTTCTTTCTTCCGGTTGGATCACATTACGCTGGATTACAACCTGGGCCGATTTGGCAAAAGCATTTCCAACGTACGCCTTGCCGCCAGTGTGCAGAACGTGTTCTTTATAACGAAGTACAGGGGACTGGACCCGGAGAACTCGAGTGATTCCGGCGTGGACAACAACATCTATCCCCGTCCGCGCACCTATTCGCTGAGTGTAAATCTTGACTTTTAATTTTTAATGATTGCAACATATGAAGCGCAAAACAATCAATCAACTCATACTTGCATTGCTGGCGGTGGTTACCATCACCTCCTGTGCAAAAAAACTGGATCTGTTTCCACAAAATGACCTGACGCCTGAAAAGGCATTCTCTACACCGGAAGGATACAAAAGCGTACTGGCAAAGATTTATGCAACACTGGCCGTTACCGGTAACCAGGGTGCTGCCGGTGCGCCGGATATTGGCGGTGGCCTTGATGAAGGTTCGCAGGTGGCGTTTATCCGTGGTTTCTTTAATGCGCAGGAACTTCCTACCGATGAAGCGGTGGTGGCCTGGAACGACCAGACCATTCATGACTTTCACTTCCTGCGCTGGACGGCAGCCGATCCGTTTTTAAGAGGCCTCTATGCCCGTCCTATCTACAACATTACGCTTATCAATGAGTTTCTTAGAGAGGCAGGTGATGATAAACTGGCGGAACGCGGCATCACCGGCACTGCGGCCAGCGACATTAAAAATGCAAGGGCTGAAGTGCGGTTCCTGCGTGCCTTTAATTATTGGGTAATGATGGACCTTTTTGGAAAATCAACCTTTATTACAGAGGCCGACCGCGTAGGTGCTACGCTTCCCAACGAAGCGTCACGCACCCAATTGTTTACTTACATCGAGTCGGAATTAAAAGCCATTGACGGCGAACTGGCACCTGCCAAAACCATTGAGTACGGCAGGGTTGACCAGGCGGCTGCCTGGGCGTTGCTGGCCCGCCTTTACCTGAACGCTGGTGTGTACACCGGAACGGCCAGGTATACGGATGCCATTGTGTACGCTAAGAAAGTAATTGATGCTGGTTATACCTTGCGTCCTAATTACCCGCAGCTTTTCCTGGCGGATAACCACAAACACAAAGATGAATTTATCTGGACCATCAACTGCGATGGCCTGCGTACGCAGGCATATGGTAATACCACCTTTTTTGCCCACGCTGCCGCCGGTTCCAACAACGATGAATATGGTGTACGCGATGGCTGGTTTGGTTACCGCGCCACCACGGCATTGACCTCGCTTTTCAGCGATCCAACAGGTGCCTCTGACCAGCGGGCCTTGTTTAATAACCTGTCCAATGCAACCATCAGCGACATCACCAACTTTGCCCAGGGTCCCTGGGTGAAGAAATGGCGCAACGTTCGCAGCGATGGTCTGCCCACTGCTGATGCCAACCGCGATTATGCCGACATCGACTTCCCTGTTTTTCGTTTGCCTGAAATGTATTTTATCTATACCGAAGCGATGCTGCGTGGCGGCACAGGAGCCGATCCGGCCACTGCGCTGACCTACATGAACAACCTTCGCCAGCGTGCCTATGGCGGCTCTTATGGCGTGGGGAATGTGGGCAGATTGAATGCAAGCGACATTACACTGCCGTTTGTGCTGGACGAAAGGGCCCGCGAGCTGTATTGGGAAGGGCATCGCCGTACCGACCTGGTACGCTACAATCTGCTTACCACGGCAACATACCTCTGGCCCTGGAAAGGTGGTGTGCAATCGGGAACGGCTGTTGACAGCAAGTACAACATCTACCCCATTCCTGCAGCCAACCTAACGGCTAACCCTAACCTGACACAAAACACCGGTTATTAATCTTTTAAAAATTGTATTATGCAAAATAGGTTGCTTGTGGTTTTTGCTTTTTTACTGGCACTGGTTTCCTGTAAAAAAGATGAACACAAAATTTATTACGAAGGTGGTACCGCACCTGTGCTGACCGCTTCTGTTGCCGGCCCCCTGGTGCTTACCCAAGCAGATGCTGCTAAACCGGCTATCCGCTTTAGCTGGACCAATCCCGATTACCGGTTTACCACCGGCATTAGTTCACAGAACGTAACGTATGTACTGCAGATCGACACCGTAGGCAAAGGGTTCAGCAGCAGCAAGCTGCAGGAGGTTTCCATTGCCAAAAACCTGGAAACAACGTTTACCGCAAAGGATTTCAACGCCATTTTTACAAAAATGGATGTAAAAGAAAATGTGGAGCATGAGTTTGAATTCCGCCTGAAATCAACTTTGGGCAATGGCGCCGCGCCGCTTTTTTCGAATATTCTTAAAATGAAGGTGACGCCATACCTCGATGTGGCTGTTCCCATTCCGCCAACAGGCGAATTGTTTGTTACCGGTAGCGCCATGCCCAGCGACTGGACCAACAGTCCGCCCGCCTCGCAAAAGTTTACCAAGGTAAGCAACACCGAATACACCATCACCGTGGCACTGGCATCCGGCAAGGAGTACAAGTTCCTGACAACGCCGGGAAGTTGGCAACCGCAATACGGCGGCACACAGGCATTGGGCGGCGATTTGGGCTTCAACATGGGGCTTCCCGGACAGAGCGACCCGGCTGGTATCCCTACACCTGCCGAAGCTGGGAATTACAAGATCACCGTCAATTTCAAAACGGGTAAATACACGGTGGTAAAACAATAATCTAAACGCTAATTGCAGCATTATGAAAAAAATATCTTCTCTCCTGGCTCTTTTTGCAGTGGTCATCCTCCTGGTGACCGGCTGTAAAAAAGTAGACCCTTTGCCCTACTATAACGATGGCAGCAAGGTATCGCTAACCGCATCGCAAACCACCATTGCACCAACGCCTGCCGACTCGGCAAAAACAATGGTGACCTTTGCCTGGACAGATCCGAACTATGCCACCGACACGGCTAAATACAAATTCATTGTAGAAATTGATTCGACAACGCATAATTTTTCCAACCCGGTACGACGGGAAATTATCGGCAGGAAGACCTTTTCCTTTACCGGAAAAGAATTGAACAACATCATGCTGAATTACGGCTATGCCCTGGGTGCACCCGTAGCGCTGGATGTAAGGGTGGTCTCATCTTATGAGAACAACAATGACCGTTTGTTCTCAGACGCCGTAAAGATCATGGTAACGCCGTATAACGATCCTTCGGTGCTTACGGCTACGGCTACAACGGTTACCGCTACACTGCCCAATGCAGCGCAGGCCGCAACTACGTTCAACTGGACGCCTTCGTTCAACGGTTACACGGGAACCATTACGTATGCGATCCAATATGATTCTTCCGGAAAGAACTTTGCCTCTCCGCAGGAAGTGGCCGTAGGTGCCGGTGTTCTGACCAAAGCCTTAACACAGGCAGAGATCAATGCAACAGCTATCAACGAAGGTGTTGTCGGCGGTTCTGCCGGTAAGCTTGAATACCGCCTGAAAGCAACAACAGCACAAGGCGCCGTAGCGTACTCCAACGCCATCAGTGTTACCATCAACACCTATGTTCCGGTACCACCAAACCTTTATATAGTAGGTGATGCTACACCCGGTGGATGGGATAATCCCGTGCCGGTTCCCTCACAACAGTTCACCAAAGTGGATGCTTATACCTTCAGTATCACGCTTGGCTTGACCGCCGGCAGATCGTATTTGCTGCTGCCGCTGAATGGTAACTGGGATTCAAAATACGGGGGTGCCACAGATGGCACAGCAGCCGGAGGCGGTGTACTGCTGAAAGACGGCGCCGTGCCGGGATCAAACACACCTTCGCCTGCCGTTTCCGGTATATACAAGATCGTGGTTAATTTTCAAACGGGTCGGTATACGGTAACAAAGGTTGAAGTGCCTGCCAATCTTTACATTGTGGGTGATGCTACCCCAGGTGGCTGGGACAACCCCGTTGCTGTGCCTTCGCAGCAGTTCACCCGTATCAGTGATGCTTCTTACGGAATTGTGATCAACCTGAAAGCCGGTTCAAGCTATTTGTTGCTGCCATCGAACGGTAGCTGGGACCATAAGTTTGGCGGTGTTACCGATGGTACCGGTACCGGTGGTGGCGCTTTGCTGGCCGATGGTGCGGTACCCGGTTCAAATACACCAGCGCCGGCTACCTCGGGACTGTATAAGATTATTGTAAACTTTGCCACCAACTCGTATACCGTGACGCCGTACACAGGGCCGGCAAACCTTTATATCGTGGGTGATGCCACGCCGGGCGGTTGGGATAATCCCGTGCCGGTTCCTTCGCAACAGTTCACCAAAGCTGGCAATGCTGTTTTTGAATTGACAACAACGTTAACAGCAGGAAAGTCCTACGTATTCCTGCCAACGAACGGAAGCTGGGATCACAAGTATGGTGGTACCACCGATGGCACAGCGGCAAATGGTGGCAGTTTGCTGGCCGATGGCGATGTACCGGGTTCTAACACACCGGCCCCCGGCACAACCGGCACGTACAAGATCACTGTGAACTTTATCAGCAATACGTACAAACTCGTAAAACTGTAAAGGGCGCCAGCAACCAACCGATACCAGAACTGCCACCTGGCAGATCTTAATAAAAGGAAAAGCAAAGGCCATTCAGTAATGAATGGCCTTTTTGCAACGGTGCCGGTTTTTATTGCGACACTGTTTGCAGCTATCTTTAAACAGGTATGAAAATGAATTTTTATCTATGAAGATTGGTGTGTTACTACTCGGTAGCCTGCTGCTTTGCGCCTGCAAAAAACAACCGGGGAATAGTCCTCTTCCCACGCCGGAACCGGTTCCTGCAACTGGCTTTGTAAAAGGTGCCGACATAAGCTGGGTCACCGAAATGGAAGCTGCAGGAAAGAAGTTTTACAACCGGTCGGGTACAGCGCAGGATCTTTTTGTGTTGCTGAAAAGCATGGGGCTGAACACCGTGCGGCTGCGTGTTTGGGTAAACCCGGTCAACGGGTGGAGCAACAAAGCCGATGTGGTGGCCAAGGCACAACGGGCAAAGGCTGCCGGCTTGCGTACGCTGATCAATTTCCACTACAGCGATTCGTGGGCCGACCCGGGCAAGCAGCCAAAGCCGGCAGCGTGGGCAGCCTTTTCAGTTACCGAACTGGCAACAGCGCTTGCGGCACACACCACCGATGTGCTCACCGCATTGAAGACCGCCGGCATTGCACCGGAATGGGTGCAGGTAGGCAATGAAACCAACGATGGCCTTCTTTGGCCCGAAGGCCGGGCCAGTACCGGCATGGCCAATTATGCCCGGTTTATCAACGCCGGTTATGAGGCGGTAAAGGCTGTTTTTCCGGCAGCAAAAGTCATCGTGCATCTTTCCAACGGCTGGGACAATGCGCTTTTTCGCTGGTCGTTCGATGGACTGAAAGCAGCCGGTGGTAAATGGGATGTGATCGGCCTATCGCTTTACCCCTCAGCGGATAACTGGCAGTACATGACTACACTTTGTGCAGCCAACATGGCCGACATGGTGCAGCGCTACGGCAAAGAAGTAATGGTGGTGGAAGTGGGGATTCCCTGGGACCAGGAAACCGTGAGCCACGATTTTCTTAAAGACATCCTTTCCAAAACGAGTGCAGTACCCGGCGGCAAAGGCCTTGGCGTTTTGTATTGGGAGCCGCAGGCCTATGCTAACTGGCAGGGTTATACGTTAGGTGCTTTCCAGCAAAATGGCCGGCCGACAATTGCCCTGGATGCGTTCAAATAATAATTGAAACAATGAAGTTGAATTTTCTTTTTGGCTTGTGTCTTCTTTTGAGTACGGCGGCAACTGCGCAACCGAAAAAATCAAACCTGGTTTATGTCGATAACAAAGGCGTGCTGCGGTACACAGATGGTAAAAAGGAAGCCGCCTTTTTTGGCGTGAACTATACCGTGCCCTTTGCTTATGGCTACCGGTCGCACAAGGCCCTGGGCATAGATCCCGAAAAGGCTATCGACGCCGATGTGGCCCACATGGCAAGGCTGGGCCTCAATGCCTTTCGGGTGCATGTATGGGATGTGGAGATCAGCGACTCGCTGGGCAATCTGCTGGAAAACGAGCACCTGCGCCTGTTTGATTACCTGCTCTTCAAGCTAAAGCAACAAAACATCAAGATCCTTATCACACCCATTGCCTTTTGGGGCAGCGGCTATCCCGAGCCCGATGTAAAGACCATCGGTTTTGCTTCGGTTTATGGCAAAGGCCCATCGGTGGTAAAAGAAGAAGCCATCAAAGCACAGGAAGCCTATCTGCAGCAATTTTTCCGCCATGTCAACCCCTATACAAAAACAACCTACCGCGATGACAGGGATGTGATTGCCATGGAGATCAACAACGAGCCGCACCACAGCGGCCCGCGGGAAAAAACAACGGACTATGTAAACCGGTTGGCCGCTGCCGTTAGAAGCACCGGGTGGACCAAACCCATATTTTACAACATCAGCGAGTCACCTTCCTATGCGGGACCGGTAACGGCTGCCAAGGTGGATGGCTTTAGCTTTCAGTGGTACCCCACCGGCCTGGTGGCCAACCACGAACGCAAAGGAAATTTCCTGCCCAATGTAGACCGCTACCATATTCCTTTCCTGGATTCGCTGCCGGCATTTGCTAAAAGAGCCCGGATGGTGTATGAGTTTGACGCCGGTGATGTGATGCAGCCGGTGATGTACCCGGCCATGGCCCGCAGTTACCGCACGGCAGGTTTCCAGTGGGCAACGCAGTTTGCTTATGATCCGCTGTACACGGCCTATGGCAATACGGAGTACCAAACGCATTATCTCAACCTCGTATATACACCAGCAAAAGCCATCAGTTTGCTGATTGCTGCCAAAGCCTTTTTGCAATTGCCCCGCGGCAAAAGTTATGGCGACTACCCGGTCGATACGGCCTTTGGCGACTTCAGGGTAAGCTATAAAGAGCAGGTGAGTGAAATGAACACCGAAGAAGCATTCTACTACACAGCAACCACCACCACACTACCAAAGAACAGTGCACGATTAAAGCACATCGCCGGCACGGGCTCTTCGCCGGTTGTGCATTATGCCGGTACCGGTGCTTATTTCCTTGACAAGGTTGCCGATGGCGCCTGGCGACTGGAGGTCTTTCCGGATGCAATAGCCGTGGCAGACCCGTTTGAAAAAGCTTCGCCAAAAAAGACCGTTACCCGCCTGCAATGGCGGTCCAACCGCATGAAGATTTTGTTGCCCCAGTTTACGGAGCAGTACATCATCACCGGGGCTACGGCCGGCAATTCCTACAAAGGCAACTGGAACAAAGAAGGCAACGATTTGCAGCCGGGTGTTTATTTTATTACGGCCCCTCAAAGTGCATATGCAGGTTACACAACATCTGGGGTGGAATTTTATGCACCACCGGCAACCCCGGCAGAACCCGAAGTTTACCACGAGCCGCATCGCCACGTATCGGCTAACCAGGCATTTGTGTTGTCGGCCACGGTTGCCGGCATAGATACGGCGGACAAGGTTTTTGTGGAGATCCGGCATTCGGCCAGCGGCTGGAAAACGGTGCCAATGCAGGCTGGCGGTGGTTATCGTTATGCCGCCACCATTCCTGCAGAAATCGCTACGCCAGGTCTTATCCATTACCGGGTTATGATTCGCAGGGCAAGCGGCGATACCTATACGTTCCCTGGTGGCTTTAAGGGCAACCCCTATGCCTGGGACGAATACCGCAATGAAAGCTGGCAAACAACAGTGGCGGCGCCGGGAAGCCATTTGGTTCTTTTTCACCCGGCAACAGACCGCGAAAAACTGGTGCCGTATAACCCCGACTGGCGGGCCAGCACCATCAGCTATGTTACGGCCGGTAACAATTCAGACTTGGTGTTCCGGGCCAGCATGAACAAACCGGCTGGCGACGGGCGCCTTGGTTTTCAAACCTATTTTGGCGAGACCATTTCAGTCCGCAGCTACGAGTTGTCCCAGTTTACCAAACTGGTGATCAAAGCAAAAGCGTCTGCTCCAACAAGAGCAAAGGTTTCGCTTCTGACAACAGACGCCGCGGCTTATGGTGCTACAGTAGATCTTGACACGGAATGGAAAGAGATCGAACTGCCACTGCGCAGCCTGCAACCAACGTCCTACCTGTTGCTGCCGCGGCCTTACCCGGGTTTTCAGCCGCTGGATTTTCAATTGGCAAAAACACCACCGTTTGCCATCAACAGCATTGAACGGCTGGAGGTGAGTGTGCAGCCTGCAGCCCTGCCCCTGCAATGGGAAGTGGCAGGTGTTTGGCTGGCCCGGTAAGAATGACTTCAATGCTTATAAAGTCATTGTGGTACCCTGTGCTTAAAAATTGATTTGAATTGGTGCAATACGGGCATCTTTCCTTATTTTGTACGCAGGAGAATTGCTATCATGAACAAGCCGCATCGTTTATTCGATTGCCTCGCCGTGCAGTTACAAAAAGGAGGCGTGGAAGGTGCCTTGGTTGCCAAGGAAAACGGGCAATGGCGCCGGTACAGCACAAAAGAAATCAAGGACATTGTGGACAAGCTCAGCGCCGGTTTGCTGGCCTTGGGCATCAGCAGCGGCGACATGAGCGTAGAAGGGCGGGACAAGATCGCTATTCTTTGCAAAAACCGGCCGGAGTGGGTTTTCCTGGACCTGGCCGTGCAGCAGATCGGTGCCGTGCTGGTACCCATTTACCCAACGGCGCATCCCAACGATATCCAGTACATCATGAATGATGCGGCCGTAAAGCTGGTTTTCTTTAACGACGGCGAATTGCTGGACAAGGTCAAAGAAACCACGGCAGCCGTGCCCACGGTAAAAGAGATCATCTCCTTTGAAAAAATGGAGGGCATCCGCCATTGGGCGGAATTGCTGACACTGGGAAAGCAGGAGCATTTTGCCGGCATCGAAGCGGCTTCGCAAAAGATCAATACCGAAGACCTCTTTACCATTATTTATACCTCCGGTACAACGGGTTTTCCCAAAGGTGTAATGCTCTCGCACCACAACGTGCTGAGTAATGTGCTGAGTACCCTGCCGAACTTTCCGTTGACGATGAACACAAGGGTGCTCTCGTTTTTACCGCTCAACCACATCTTTGAGCGGATGGTGACCTATATCTTTTTGTTTGCCGGTGCCTCCATTCACTATGCCGAAAGCCTGGACACGCTGGGAGAAAACTTCAAGGAAGTAAAACCCGAAATGTTTACCACGGTACCGCGGCTGCTGGAAAAAGTGTATGAAAAGATCCTGGCGAAAGGCTCGGAACAAACCGGTATCAAGCGCAAGCTTTTCTTCTGGGCCCTCGGCCTGGGCGAAAAATTTGACGTGCAGAAAAAAGGGAGCGCCGCTTACCAGTTGCAGCTTTCGCTGGCCCGCAAGATCGTTTTTAAAAAGTGGCGCGAAGCCCTTGGCGACAGTGTAAAATGCATTGTTACTGGTGCTGCTGCCTGCCCGGTACGGCTGATCCGCATTTTCTCGGCTGCCGGTATTCCCATTTTAGAAGGCTATGGGCAAACGGAATCGTCACCGGTGATCAGCGTGAACCAACTTGCGGAAGCAGAGTGGATGATCAGCACGGTAGGACCGGTGATTGATGGGGTAGAGGTCAGGATTGCTGAGGATGGTGAGATCCTTTGCAAAGGCCCCAACGTCATGATGGGGTACTACAAGCGTCCGGACCTGACAGCCGAAACCGTGATCGACGGCTGGCTGCATACCGGCGACATCGGTACCCTTGTCAATGGCAAATACTTAAAGATCACCGACCGCAAAAAAGAGATCTTCAAAACCTCCGGCGGCAAGTTTGTAGCGCCGCAGCCCATCGAAAACAAACTGGCCGAATCGCCCTTTATTGAGCAGGTGATGATCGTTGGTGCCGGCCAGAAGTTTACCGGGGCGCTGATCGTTCCCTCGCAGCGGGCTTTAAAGGAATGGTGTAAAGAAAAAGGCATCGAGGTAAACGGCGAAGGCATTCTTCACAACCCACAGGTGCATCATCATTACAAAGAGATCATCAACGAAGTAAACAAGAATTTCAACAACGTGGAGCAGGTAAAAAAGTTTGAGCTGCTTCCCTCCGAATGGAGCATCGAGGGCGGTGAACTGACACCCACTTTAAAGCTCAAGCGAAAAGTGATTATGGAGAAATACGGCGATGTGGTGAACCGGATCTATGCTTAGGGTGAATGGTGAGTGGTCAGTGGTGAGTAGCTAGTAGCGAGTAAGGGCTGCATATTTGTTAGTGCAAACAACCAATTAGTTTACGTTAGAAACAAAGGGCGTCTTCACCTGAAGACGCCATTTGTTTATTTGATAATTACCAATCCGTAAAGAATATCCAATATCTCAATATCTCAATATCCTAATATCTCACTATCTCTTTACCCCTCCCTCGTCTGCGGCGGTTGGGGATTTTGCTGGCCGGGCACATCGCTTATTTCCTTGTTGTAGGAATTCGGCTCCTGGTCGATGTATTCCGGCTGGTTCTTTAGCTGCTGGTCACTTTCCGTTGGCTTTGGGTAAGCAATCGGCCTGTCCTCTTCTTTTTTATCTTTTGTATCCATAAAACTGTTTTTGGAGTGAACTAAAAAAGTCAAGCCTTGTAGTGATACAAGGCTTGAAGAAATGAATAGCGAAGCAATCATAAGGTTTACATATCCTGACCACGTTCGCTGCCGCTACGGCCTGTGTTACCAGTGCCTGTGCTGCTGCCACGACCAGAATCGCCACCTTCTAAGCCTTGACCTGAAGTGCTATCCATGTTTCCAGAACGGGATGTTCCGCTTGTGCCCTGGCTTTGGTTACCCAAGCCGCTGGAGCCACGATCAGAACCACCCATACCGCTTTGTCCACCCTGGTTGCCCATAGAGCCACCCTGGTTACCCATGCCACCTTGATTGCCCTGGTTTCCCATGGAGCCGCCTTGGTTACCCATGCCGCCCTGGTTGCCAGTCTGCTGGCTTTGACCACTACCCATGTCCGAGCTTCTGTTCTGATCTTGTGAACTTCTGTTCTGGTCTTGATTTCTGTTGTTGTCTGCCATAACACTGTTTTTTTGAGTCAAGAAATTAATAACATCTTACTACTGAAAACTTCATGCCCTCTCTGCCATCACACAAATCGCGTTTAGCCTGCCTCTTCTTCAACTCCCTTTCTCTTGTTCAACCCGGTTCCATTGTGGATGTTTATCAACAGCAGAAGCGGGCCCATTGGTTACAACTGGCCATCGCTGTCGCTGCCGGTAATAAAGGTCTTAGCGCCAGGACCGCTGGTGCGACTGGTAGGATTGCGTGTTTGGGCAACGGCCGCTTTGTTTTCGGTATCAGTCGTTGGATTGCCACCCGAATTCACCGGGTTGCTTACATCTTCCGTGTTGTCGGCTGTTCTTACATGGCCGGTCTCTGTTTGTTGTCTTTGCTCGTTTTTCTTGTCTTCCATAACGGTAAATTTTCAGTTTAAAAATTAATGATCAAGCCGGTTGGCACCCCTTTCCGAACCCTCTGAGCCGTTCCGTGCCCGGCCTTTGCCGTAACGGTTTTGGATCTGGCTCATGGTTTCATACGGGTGCTCTTCCAGCAACCTTTTTTCATCGCCCTTTCGGGGCGGTGAAGAAGAAGGTTTGGGGGTTTTGTTTTCCTTTTTTCTTGCCATGTGTTTTTCCTATAAACCCGAAAAACTATGCCGCATGTGCTGGTTATTGCGACAGTAGCCGCAGCATCAGTTGCTTCAGGTTTTTCTGGTATTGTTGGCCGGGGTTTTTTTGTTCGCCACCGGAACGGATGCTTTTTCCCAGAAGGGCCATCCAGGTTTGCGAAGAGCCTTTGGTAAAAATGCCGTGTGTGTACCAGTTAGCTGTTGAGCTGCCCCGCCCGTGATCGGTGGTGATCAAAAAGCTGGTTTTGCCGGCATAAGCCGGAAGGGTTTGCAGGTACTGCCATAACTCGCCGATCATTCGGTCGGCATTGGCAGCCTGTGAGAGGTAGCGGTCGTATTGCTGCTGGTGAGCCGCTTCATCGGTTCCACCAAGGGCCAGCAGCACCACCGAGGGCTTATTTTTTTGAATGTATTCTTTGCAGGAAAGAAAAGTGATCTCGTCCTGCCTTGTGTTCTTTTTGTCTTCCATGCCTTCCTGCAGGCGGTTCAGCAGGCTTTCGGTTGGGGTAAGGCTGGCTGCCCGGATGTTATCAAACCCACTGCTGATATAAACCTTACTCCTTTCCTGGTTAAGGATAGACGAAAACGCATCCCACGATGCAAAAGCTGCCACCTTGCCCCGGTAGGTTTCCGTAGCGGCCAGCAGATCGAGCACCGTAAGATTGGGATTGGCCACTTTGCCGTTGCCGAAAAGGGTGGGGTCAACCGTTCCGGTCAACAACTCGTTGTAGCCCGGGTACGAAAGTGCATAGGGGTTGGCCACATCCATTTTGTTATCGTAGTTGCGATTGCCATATAATTCGCCTTGCGTGGCAATCACGTTCCAGAAAAAGGGCATCAGCTTTTTGCGTCTTTCTTCGGGAGAAGAAGCGCCGTACAACGCAGTGGTAAGCGCTACATCGTTGTTGAAGGCCTTGTCGGTGAGCAGTAAGGAGTCGGCACCGGAAAAGACCTCCTGCCAGCGCAGGCCATCAAGGGTAATGATAAAAAGTTTGTTTTCGCCGGATAACGGGGGTACCGTTCGTTCATTGGTGTGTACAGCTAAACCCAGCAGCAAAAACAATATTGCTGTTCCAAACCTCCTCATGAATTACCCAAAAGAAAAACGATGCCAGCGTGATATGGATAGGTTTCTATAACGCTTAGCTGCTTTTTGTTGCGGTGCTGTAGGTTATTCTTCCTTCTTTTATAGAAGCACTAAGTAATAGCCCTTAGGCGGTAGGAAAAAAGGAAAGTTTTATTTGGAACTGAGGCGATGTTTCTCCAATTTTAATATCCCAAACACGTTTCTACACATCCAGCATCTATGAGTTTTACCCAAAACACGCTTCGTTCCTTTATCAATGCCGACGGGAAATTGCTTCTTTGCAACGAACCTTTTTTCACCCATTTTGGTTGTTGTACCGAACACCTGATCGGGAAATCGGTTGCCGATGTTTTTTCTTCGCAGGAAGACACCAACCTTTTACAGGCCGTACAGCATTGCTGCCAGCATCCCAACGAATCCTTTACGGTTGAAATGGAAAAGCACTGCAAGGGTGGCTGTAACCATTTTCGCTGGGAGGTTTTTGCCGAAGAAAAAGGCGGCCGCGTCATGGGTATTCACATCGTAGGAAACTACATCCGCCAGGGGCTGGCAATGAGCAATTGACAACAGGCAATAAAGCAATTCGCAAACAAGTGTTTTTTCTCACCTAACGAATAAAAATAGCAAGCGGGCCATTCTGCAAAGAATGGCCCGCTTGCTTATTGTCAATTGCCTCTTGCCGATTGTTACGACGCCACAGCTGTTTTCTTCGTGGCAAAACCCTGCCGGCTCATTTCGCCCCAGCTTTTCTTTTTGCGCAGCAGGTCAATGTTTCCCTGTACAGCCGCCCATACGGTAAAAGGATGAAAGAAGATCGGTTCCAGCAATGCGGTGAGCATAAGGCTGGCAATGTCACGCCGTTTTTTATACTGGTTGTAGGTCATTACTTCCATGAGGATGGCAAACACCGAAAACACAGCCGCAAATGCGTAAATAAACAAGAGGAGAGCGGCAAAGAGCTTCCAGTCCATCATGCCCAAAAAGGCAAATATGATAAAGGCAATAAAGCCGACGAATTCGATCAGTGGTGCCAGCAGTTCAAAAAAGAACCAGTAAGGATAACTCACCAATCCCAGCACGCCATACTTGCGGTTGAAGAACATTTGGCGGTGCTGGCGCAGGGTTTCAATGGTGCCCCTCGTCCAGCGGTTGCGCTGGCGGCCCAGGATCTTGTACGAAACCGGTGCTTCCGTCCAGCAAAGCGGATCGGGAATGTAGGCCAGGCTGTATGGAATCTTATGGTGGATCATGTAGCGGCGCATCCGCACCACCAGTTCCATGTCTTCGCCAACGGTGGTGGTATCGTAACCGCCGGCTTTGATCACAATTTCACGGTCAAAGGCACCAAAGGCACCTGAGATCAGGAGGAGGCCATCCATCCGGCTCCAGGCCATGCGGCCAAGCAAAAAGGCACGGATATATTCCAGCGTTTGCATGCGGGGCAGGAACTGCTTGGGCAGGTGCACCCTTACGATCTTGCCGTCTTCCACTTCGCAGGAGTTGGCTATGCGTACCACGCCGCCGGTAGCGATCACCCGTTTGCCGGTTGCTTCCAGGAAAGGTTTGGTCAGCTTTAGCATGGCGTCCTGCTCCAGGATGCAGTCCACATCAATACACACCACGTACTGGTTACGGGCTACGTTGATGCCCACATTGAGGGCATCAGCCTTGCCACCATTCACTTTGTCCACCACCACCAGCTTTTTGTACACCGGGTTGTTGCTTTTGTAAATGCCGCGGATGGGCTTTGTGGCCAGCGCCTGCTCGGTAAAATAAGGTACTTCCACCAGGTCGTATTCGGCAATTAGCTTTTGCAGCGAATCGTCCTTGCTGCCATCGTTGATGATAATGACCTCGAAATGGTTGTAATAAATATTGAGCAACGATCGTACGTTTTCAATAATGGTTGCTCCTTCGTTATAAGCCGGCGCCAAAATGCTGAGCGAAGGCGCATGCTCCGAGGATGCCAGGATGTTGTAATTGGAAAACGTGCTTTTCCGGATGTATTTGCGGGTTTCGCCAATGGAATACAACCCGATGAACAGGTAGAAACCAAGGATAGCAACAGAGTAGGTGAAAATGCCGTAGGTAAATAAATCGTATAGGATATCGCCGATACTCATACCGCTTGTTTTTGTAAAATGGGAAGAATGGCAGCAAACGACGGGTTGTTTTTCATGTGCAGCATTACCTGCGACGACCAGGCCGGGCTGATTTCCTGGATCAGTTGCATGGCACGGTATCGAATGCCTTCATCGGCATGCTGCAATTGTACGGTCAAAAAGCCGATCTCACCCGAGCCGGCGCCAATTGCGGACAACAGGTCCAGGATGGCGATCTGCTCTCCTTTGCCGGATTTGTCAAAATGCTGTAACAGCGTTGGCAGTGTTGTTTCGTTGTAAATTTCTTTTAAGGCGCCCAGGGCTTGCAGGCGAACAACAGGGGAGGTATGCTGGAGGCAGGCTACCGTCTGGTCATAAAGTTCGTGGCAGCGGTAAATGGCCACCAGTCGAAGGGCGAATTCCACTACCGAGCTGTTGCCTGATTGCAGCCAGGGGGCGATCATTGTGGTATCGGCCTCGCTTTGCTGCAACTGGCTGATTAGTGATAGCTGTTGCCATTGCGACACCGGGTGACTGACAATATTCAAAAAGCGCAGGCCACTAAAGCCGGTGAGCTTTACCACGGCTATCTGTGCTTCGGTACGAATGTGGTAATTGGCGTGGTTGGTATCGCGGTAAATTTTTACCAGGTGTTTTGTTTGCTGCATTTCGGCCAGGTGCTGAATGGCGCTGGCCTTGCGGTACCATTGCGATGAGCCAAAGCGGCGCAGGCTGTCCTTGTCAAGTTCCAGCGTTTCATAAAGCCACTGCAGGTTTGTAGCAGCGCTGCCGCTGACGCTGTCCTTTGTTCTTACAATTTCGCGAATGAGAACGTTGCGGGTAAAGGCTTGCTGCAGGCGCAGGTTTTTTTGCTGCTGCAGAAATTCCTGCAGCGTTTCCTGCCGTTCTTCTTCCGACTCACAGATGGCAATGCCTGCAATCAGGTCGCTGAAAAGGGTCCTTAGCTGCACTTTGCGCAGCCGGCGCTTGCGATACTGCTGCAGGAAGAAAACAATAAACAAGAGGATGGCGGCCACCAGCAACATAAACAGGAACGCAACCGACAGCAGGTACTGGTAAGGCAGTATCGCTTTCAGCAAGCCGGGACCGGGGATCAGCGTTTTCATCAACGAGCCATTAACCGTTTTACACGCATGGAAAGTTCATTGGGGCTGAAAGGCTTGGCAATAAAATCATCGGCGCCCAAATTAAATGCTTCCAGCACCACGTTCTCCTGGCCCATGGCCGACAGAACGATCACCGGGATCTTTTTTTCCTGCTGCTTTACCGAGCCCACAATTTCCAGCCCGGAGGCATAGGGCATCATGATGTCGGTGATGATCAGGTCAGGGGCATGTTCGTCGATCAGCGAAAGCGCTTCGCGGCCATTGTCGGTGGTCATTACATCGTGCCCGTCTTTTTTAAGGCGCAGCGAAATGGTCTTTAACATGATCGGTTCGTCTTCGGCAACTAAAATTTTCATAGTACAACTTTTTTACGTGAGGATTCCAGTTCGGCTTCCAGCATGGGTTTTACCAGTTCGTATTGCTGAAAGGCCTGCTGGAGCAGTGATTCTATAGCGTCGGTATTTTCCTGGGCTTTGGCGTTCGCCTCAATCTGGGTAATGGTTTCCAGCATGGGTTGCATTTGTAAGATCCCAAGGCCGCTTTTCAGGCTGTGTGCTTTTCTGAACACCTCTTTCCATTCTTCGCGGAAGGTGAGGTCTTTGATCTCGTCGAGGGCTGTTGGTGTGAGGGTTAAAAACAGGTCCAGCACTTCGGAAGCGTATTCCGCATCGTCCATTTCTTCTAAAAAAGAAAGGTTATAGAGACCGGATGTTTTTGATTCTTCTGTTTCGGCCACCGGGCTTGTACTGCTCTCTTCTTTGAGCAAAAAGCGCTTCAGGTGAAAGAACAGTGTTGCCGGTGCAAACGGCTTGGTGAGGTATTCGTTCATCCCCAGTTCCATGCAGCGGTCTTTTTCGTTGCGCAAGGCGCTGGCCGTCATGGCAATGATGGGTATGTTGATCTGCATCTTTTTACGGATATAGGCCGCCGTTTGAAAGCCATCCATCTCCGGCATTTGCAGGTCGGTGATGATAAGGTCGTAGGTTTCTTTTTCCAAAAACGCCACCGCTTCTTTGCCATGGTTGGCAATGTGCACTTCCATGCCAGCCTTGTGCAGCATCAGGTAGGTCACTTTCTGGTTTACAATGTTGTCTTCTATCAGCAGGATCTTTTTGCCGGCAAGCAAACTGGCAGAGAGCTGGGCCTGCTCAAGTTGCGGTACCTGGGGTTCGTTTGTGACCATTTCGCTCAGCGTCAGGGGCAGTTCAAAATAAAACGAAGTGCCTTCGCCGTAGGTGCTGCTCACCGTGATCTTTCCGCCCTGCAACTCGATCAGCCGCTTGGTGATGGAAAGCCCAAGACCCGTACCGCCAAAGCGGCGAACCATGTCGCTCCCGGCTTGTACAAAGGATTCAAATACGGAGTCCAGCTTGTCTGCCCCAATACCAATACCCGTATCGGTTACGGTGCATACGAGGTAAAGCTCTTCTTCCCGCTTTTCCGTGGTGGCAAAAAGGGTAACAGCACCGTTTTCGGTAAACTTAACGGCATTGCTCAGGAGGTTGTTCAGCACCTGCTGCAGCTTGTGCTGGTCGCCGGTAATGTGCTGCGGAACCTCTTCAAATATGCGGTGGATGGCAATGCCTTTTTCCTTTGCTTTTACTTTAAAAGGAGCCAGTACCGAATCGATGGTTTGCTGCAGGTTGTAAGGCGTTTTTTCTACCGACATACGACCCGACTTGATCTTGGAAAGGTCAAGGATATCGTTGATCAGGGCCAGCAGAATGCCCGATGATTCTTTGATCAGGTGCAGGTAATCGCGTTGCTCGTAGTTGAGCGATGTTGTTTCCAACAGGTTGGTCATGCCAATAATGCCGTTCATAGGGGTTCGGATCTCGTGGCTCATGTTGGCCAGGAATTCTTCCTGCAGGCGCTCGGCTTTTTCGGCCCGCTTTTTTGCCCCGATAAGTTGGCGCTGGTAACGGATCACTTCCGTAATGTCTTTTCCTACCGCACTGATGGCAAACAGCTCGTTGTTTTTATCGTAAAGCGGGAATTTCACCACCAGCATATTGCGTTCGCCTTGCGTGGTGAGCAGCACGTCTTCCAACTCTACCGGCTTGCCGGTGCGTTTTACCTGTTCGTCCACCTCGGCAAAACGGGCAGATCCACCCGGTGTTTTGTGCACATTGCCGATCTCTTTTTTACCCACCACCATTTCATCGGTGGTGCCAAAGGTTTGGTGAAACTGGCGGTTCAGCATCATAAACCGGCCTTCCAGGTCTTTGAGGTAAATGATCATGGGCATGTTGTCGAGGATGGCCTGCAACTGCTCCTGCGATTCTTCCTGCTTGGCCTTGATGCGTTGTTCGGCTTCGGCCAGCAGCTTTTCGGCATATTTGCGCTCGGTAATGTCTTTAGCAATGCTTTGATAGCCAATCGCCTGGTTGCCTTCTTTCAGCAGCACCACGCTTTGTTCTATCCACCGCAACTCACCATGCTTTCCAATGATGGGGAGCTCGGTTACGGTCTCAAAGGTTTCCTGTGCTCTTTGCGCCTGGTAGAAAGCAAGTGCTTTGGGTCGCCAGCTTTCTTCAATAACGCTTAAAAAGTTTTCGCCTACCAGTTCCTCGGCGGTAAATCCGGTAAACTCCTTGCACTTGCCGCTGAGGTAAGTAAAATTTCCATCCAGGTCGGTGGTAAACACTACCAGGGCGGAGTTTTCAATCAGCCCTTTGTATTTGTGTTCGTTCAGTTGCGCTTTTTGCTCGGCGTAGCGGCGCAGGTTGTATTCACGGGTGATCTTGTACAGTAGCCCGGTAACCAGTAAAAAGGCAGCAATGCCCAGCACCACCGTTGTGGTGTAGCGAAGGTTGGTCATTTCGCTGTTTTTTTGCATGCGGGAAACAAGCAAGCGCTCCTCCTGCGCTTGCATGTTCTGGAGAATGATCTCCATTGAATCGGTCATGGCCTTTCCCCGCAGACTTGCGATCAGTTCTTCGGCCGCTTTGTGGGATGAATGTGCTTTTTCAAAAATGGCCTGTTGGAAAGCCATTTTGTTTTGCATTAATGCTGAAAGGTTAGCGATGTTGGCTTTTTGACCGGGATTGTCGCTGGTAAGCGTTTGCAGGCTGGTGATATCCTGGGCAAGTGCCTCCCGCTTTTTTTGGTAATCGGCGGTAAAAACAGTGTTGCTGGTAATGACATAACCCCGCAGACCCGATTCCATTTCGAAAAGCGACGACCGCACGGCATTGATGCCTTCGATCACCTTGTGGGTATGGTTTACCCAGTCAAAAGACCGCTGGTGACGGTGAATATTCTGGTAGGTGTAAATAATGAGGTAAAGCAGGCCGGCAGACAGCAATAGCAGTACAGACCAAATGGACTTTTGAATTTTCAAGGATATCGGTTTTACAAAGCAAATGTAACTTTCAATCGGAATCAATGCAATACCTTAGTCGACCGGATAAACGTGTTGGCCGAATTAAAGCTGTTTATTGATACCCCATTTCAATGTTATCCACATTTTTATGCGCTATTTTTTCCGGAGTCTTTCGTTTGCCTGGCAGGGCATTGTAACTTTTTTTCTGCGGGAACGCAATGGGCAGATCCAGGGAGGAGTGGCGCTCTTTGTTTTGATTGCCGGCTATTTTTTCGGCATCACCAAACTTGAGTGGCTGGCGATATTGGGTTGCACGGCGCTGGTCATCAGCCTCGAGATGCTCAACTCCGCCATCGAAAAGATCTGCAATCTCTACACTCCCGAATTTCATCCCGCAGTTAAGATCATCAAAGATGTGGCGGCGGCGGCAGTGCTTTGGTCGGCGGCCTTTTCGCTGGTGATCGGGTTAATTATTTTCTTGCCTTACGTCAGCCGGCTTTTTGCCTGAAACCCATTTGCGCAGCGTTAACTCCTGTAGCGTTCTTTGTGCGCCTGTAGCTGGGCCTTGTACACCAAGTCGTTCTTTACCTCCTGCCACACGGCATAAAAAACGGCAGCGCTTTCGGCTTTCACGGGATCCGCATCTTGTGGTAATACCTCCCTGCCGTGGGCGCCGCTAACCCCTTTTTTGTTGGCTGGTACGGGGCCGTCGTATTTTTTTCCTGACTTGTGATTGGCATAGCGTCGGCTGCGGGTATAGCCCATTTGCAGGAATTTGCGGGCCATATCCATGCCCACAAAATCGTTTTGCTTTTTGTACTGCAGAAAAAGCCGATGAATTTTTTTGGCGGATGCTTTGGCAATGTCGGGTGTTTTAAATCGCCAGTGCGGAAGGATCTCGCTTTTGTAGGGCTCTACCAGCAGCACACCCTGTTCGCCCACACCGGTGCGGTAGAGTTCCGGTTGTTGGCGCAGATCGAGGTTTTTATAATCCAGGGTATAATCAAATTTGGCAAAAGGCATAGGGGAAGATGATGCAATCCCTGTTCCCACTGGGAAAGGTTAAGGATAAGGGTTAGGGTAAGCATAAGGGAGAAGAGAGGGCATTGTTAGCGAAAATGTTTTCCTGTAGGGTGTGGGCGGCAGTGGTGGTATCTTTGCGCCACTAAAGTTATTGCTGATGTGTGCTGTTGCCAACGATGTTAAGCCCAATATTGTGCTGAGTGTATTGCAGAACAAATGTCCGCGCTGCCGGCGTGGCGCCATGTTTCAGGTCGCCAATCCTTACCGGCTTCGGACGGTTTTGCGCATGAACGAACGCTGTACGGTGTGCAGCCAGCCGCTTGACATGGAGCCCGGTTTTTATTACGGCACCAATATGATCAGTTATACCCTGGCCGTGCTTTTCAGTGTGCTAACATTTTTGCTTTGGATGCTTACCATCGGTTTTTCGCTTAAGGATGACCGTTTCTTCTGGTGGCTTGGCATTAACGCGGTGTTGCTGGTGCTGCTGCAACCGCCACTTATGCGGCTTAGCCGCTCTGTGTGGATCTATTTCTTTGTAAAATACAGTCCGCGCTGGCAGGAAGGCGATGTGGTGGAACCGGAACGGGTGAACAAAGACCACCAGCATAATTGGTGAGGACGTGAGACGAGAAACGTCAGACGTGAGAGGTTCACAAGTTTACGGGTTCACGAGTTGAACAGCCAACACAAACTATCATACTACGGATGAAAATGTAAAAGACGCTACAGTTTTACGTTTCACGTCTGACGTCTTTTGTCTTTCGTCTGACGTTTCCCGTCTCTCATCTCCCGTCAGTTGTTCTCCGGTTCCAGCGGTTGCTTGAATTCGGCGCCGCAGTGAAAACAATGGTAGCACTGTTCAGGCATCAGGGCCAGGTCGCCCAGGAAGAAGGTAACCACGGCGCTCAGCCAGTTGACCGGTTTGCGCATGGTATTAATGAACTCTACTTTGTGGCTGTAACATTTGGGGCAAATGCGGTTGGTTTTTTTCTCCTCGGCCATTTGCTCCAATAAGGTTCCGGCTATGCTGATCTGCTCCTGCTTTACCATCAGTTGAATGCCTCCCGTGGCGGTTGTCCAAACCGGGATGATGGTTGTGGTGGCTTCGTTCTTCAGCCAGCAATCAATGCCCTCGTCTTTGAGGCGGCCCAGGATAATATGGGCATCGATATAATTGCTGAACGACTGAACAGGAATAAAACTCATGGTAACAAGCGTAACCTTTTTAGAGGATGTATGCATCCACAAGATAAGCCACGGCGGCAAGAATTGCTAAGCCTGGCGCCATTTTCACCCGTTATTATCAATTGCCGGGTAAATCGTTGAGAAAAGAAAGCTAGTGCGTTGGGCATCAGGCGTCAACAGGCATTTGCCTCGGGTAACCACTTTTCAGCGCATTTTTTGGAAGGTAACAAGCAGCATGCTCATCCTTGCACGCCTTGTTTAAACCTTATCTGTAGAAACTGCGGCAAAGATTCCGCAAACAAAGTGGTGGCAGGGCCTCTTTCCGCTGTGTTCGCAAGTATTGGGGGGATGTGGCACATTTTTCGTCTTAACTGAACTAAATATTTATTCACTTTTAAATTCTAAGTTATGTTACGCTGGACAGTTATTTTCCTGATAGTTGCTATTATCGCCGCCATCTTCGGTTTCGGTGGCATTGCTTCCGGTGCGGCTAGTATTGCAAAAATCCTATTCTTTATCTTCCTGGTACTTTTTGTCCTGAGCCTGATCTTCGGCAGAAGAACCACGGATGTCTAATGATTGAAAAATCTTTAAATCCTGTTTTTAGAGTAGAGGCGAAAGTGAATGTGTGTAAACAGAATTGCTAAAGTCCCACCGAAAGGTGGGATTTTTTTTGTACTAACGCGGATGGATAGCTGTTTTTAAAAAGCAGAATATTTGTTTGTTGCAATTGCATTTATACGATCACATTCTTTTCAACAAATCCTAACAAAAAACCGGTCGTTCGGTAAACAATATCCCAATATCCTACTATCGCAATATCGCACTCCCAAACGACCGGTTTCCACCACTATTTCCCTACATACTCCGCCGGTACTGTCCGCCCACTTCGTAAAGTGCATGGGTGATCTGTCCCAGCGAGCAAACTTTTACTGTTTCCATCAGTTCGGCAAACAGGTTGCCGTTAGCTACCGCCACTTCTTTCAGTCGCTGTAAAGCCGCTTCGCTTTTTTCTTCGTTGCGTTTCCAAAAAGCCTGCAGGTTGGTGATCTGCTGCTCTTTTTCTTCTTTGGTAGAGCGGATCACTTCGCCCGGCAGTACGGTTGGACTTCCGTTTTTATTCAAAAAAGTATTCACGCCAACGATGGGCAGCTCACCGGTGTGCTTCAGGTGCTCGTAGTGCAGGCTTTCTTCCTGGATCTTGTTTCGCTGGTACATCCGTTCCATTGCTCCTAACACGCCACCGCGTTCGGTAATGCGGTCAAATTCTGTCAGCACGGCTTCTTCCACCAGGTCGGTCAGTTCTTCAATAAGGAAAGAACCCTGGATAAAGTTTTCTGTTTTGGCCGAACCCAGCTCACGGTTGATGATCAGTTGAATGGCCATTGCACGGCGAACGCTTTCTTCCGTTGGCGTGGTGATGGCTTCATCGTAAGCATTTGTGTGCAGCGAATTACAGTTGTCGTAAATCGCATACAGGGCCTGCAATGTGGTGCGGATATCGTTGAAATCGATCTCCTGCGCATGCAGGCTTCTGCCCGATGTTTGAATGTGGTATTTGAGCTTTTGCGAACGGTCGGCCGCCTTGTATTTGCCCTTCATGGCCTTGGCCCAGATGCGGCGTGCCACACGGCCGATCACACTGTATTCGGGGTCCATGCCGTTGGAAAAAAAGAAGGAAAGATTGGCCGCAAAATCATCGATGGCCATACCGCGGCTCAGGTAATATTCCACGTAGGTAAAACCGTTGGCCAGCGTAAACGCCAGTTGAGTAATAGGGTTGGCGCCGGCTTCGGCGATGTGGTAACCCGAAATGGAAACGCTGTAAAAATTGCGGACTTTTTTATCGATAAAATATTCCTGTACATCGCCCATCAGCTTCAGCGCAAATTCAGTGGAGAAGATGCAGGTGTTCTGCGCCTGGTCTTCTTTTAAAATGTCGGCCTGCACCGTGCCGCGAACCTGCTGCAGCGCTTCCGCTTTCAACTTTTCATAAAGCTCTTTCGGCAGCACCTCATCACCACTTAAGCCCAGTAGTTTTAATCCCAAGCCACTGTTGCCTTCCGGTAACCGTTCGGGATAGGAAGGGTTGTAATAAGACGGCTGACTTTGAACTGCATACTTTTGACTTTGTACTTTTTTCACTTCTTCCCACAAGCCGTTCTCTGTAATATATTTTTCGCACTGCTGGTCGATGGCAGCATTCATAAAAAACGCCAGCAGCATTGGCGCCGGTCCGTTGATGGTCATCGACACCGATGTTCTCGGGTCGCAAAGGTCAAAACCGCTGTACAGCTTTTTCGCATCATCAACCGTGGCGATGCTCACACCGCTGTTGCCGATCTTGCCATAAATATCCGGACGATACGCCGGGTCTTCGCCGTACAGCGTTACGCTGTCAAAGGCCGTGGAAAGACGCTTGGCCGGTTGGCCCTGCGATACATAATGAAAACGTTTATTGGTGCGTTCAGGTCCGCCTTCACCGGCAAACATCCGGGTGGGATCTTCTTCGGTGCGTTTGAGCGGGAACACACCGGCCGTATAAGGAAATTCACCGGGAATGTTCTCCTGCAGTTGCCAGCGCAGGATATCGCCCCAGTCCTTGTATTTGGGCAATACCACTTTGGGAATGCGGGTGCCGCTGAGCGACGTGGTGGTCAGCGGTTGCTTTATCACTTTATCGCGGACCTTGTATTCAAAAAACGCTGAGGCGTATTGCTGTTGCAATTCGGGCCAGGCTTCAATGAGCTTTTTACAGTCGGGGTGAAGCTTTTCTTCAAAGTTTTTGTGGAGCGATTTCATATCTGCGAGATAGGGAATCTCTGTACCTACTGTTTCTAACACACCATTGATCTGGTATAGTTTAGAAGCGACGGCGCTTTGTTCGGCCACCCATTGATCGTAACCCCGGTTGTTCTCCGAAATTTCAGAGAGATAACGCACCCGCTTGGGCGGAATGATCTGCGATTTGGTAGTGGTATCGCTTACATGCGCATGCTGCTCAACGGCGCCAAACTGTACGCCTGTTTTCGTTGCCAGTGTTGCCATCAGCTTTTCAAACAGCTCGTTGATGCCGGCGTCGTTGAATTGGGCCGCAATAGTTCCCACCACCGGCAGTTCTTCGTCCTTTGCCGTCCACAGGCCGTGGTTACGTTTGTACTGTTTGCGTACATCGTGCAGGGCATCCAGCGCACCCGCTTTGTCAAATTTGTTGATGGCGATGACATCGGCATAGTCCAGCATGTTGATCTTTTCCAACTGCGAAGCCGCACCGTATTCCGGCGTCATCACGTAGAGGCTTAGGTTGCAATAATCAAGGATAGACGCATCGCTTTGGCCCACGCCGGCACTTTCGAGAATAATAAAATCAAAGCCCGCGGCCCGGCAAATGTCCAGCGCATCCTGCACGTGGGCACTCAGGGCCACTTCGCTGTCGCGGGTGGCCAAAGATCGCATGTAGGCGCGGGGCGAAGAAATGGCATTCATCCGGATACGGTCGCCCAGCAGGGCGCCACCGGTTTTTTTCTTGGAAGGATCCACAGAAATAACGGCGATGGTTTTATCGGGGAAAGCATTCAGGTAACGGCGAACAATTTCGTCCGTCACCGATGATTTGCCGGCGCCGCCGGTACCGGTAATGCCGAGAACGGCCTCCCCAGCCCCTCCGGTGGAAGGGCTACCCACCGCACTTGCCTCGCTTTGCGCTGTTTCTTTATTTAACGCAGGCTTGCCGTTTTGCAAGGCTTGTAAAATCGGGCTATAATCTTGTCCTGCTTCCGCCAGGGTAATGGCCCTGGCAATTCGACGGATATCTTTCTTTTCCTCTAAGGGAAGTTTCCCATTCCATTTTTGTGGGGCAGCCCAGTAAGGATCTGTGGTTTGGACCCCTTCCCCTTTCCGGGTAAGGCTGGGATGGGGGCCCAGGTTTTTGTGTTGGTACTCTCCCCCACCGGGGGAGCCGGAGGGGGCCACCGGGCTACACTGCTTGATCACGTCCTCGATCATGCCTTCCAGTCCCATTTTGCGACCGTCATCGGGTGAGTAAATACGGGAAATGCCGTATTGGTGCAGCTCGTGGATCTCCTGCGGAAGAATGGTACCGCCGCCGCCACCAAAGATCTTGATATGACCGCAGCCGGCTTCGTTCAGCAGGTCCTTCATATACTTGAAAAACTCCACGTGTCCGCCCTGGTAAGAGGTAATGGCAATGCCCTGCGCATCTTCTTCGATGGCGCATTCCACGATCTCCTTTACACTGCGGTTGTGTCCCAGGTGAATGATCTCGGCGCCTTTGCTCTGCAAAATGCGGCGCATGATATTGATGGCGGCATCGTGGCCATCGAAAAGAGAAGCTGCCGTAACGATGCGGATCTTTTGTTCTGCTGTGTTATTCATATAGCGTAATAAACGCCGCAAAGGTAGGCGAAAACCGCCCGTAAGCCCTGTTGCAGGGAAGTTGGCAAATGATGCATTCACAAAATTATTTTCCTGCATTTTTCGAAGCAATCCCAGGCCGGGTGCAGGATTTGCGCAAAACCCGAAACGGTGGTACCGTAAAAAGGCGAGAATAAATTCGTAGATATACTTGCAAGTTTGCGGACTGCACTATATGTTTGCGCTCAGATCAAGACCGTAACACTACGCAACGACCAGTGGACAACCTGAAGAAGCTTACGGAACAAAGCAACTGCTCTTTCACACAACATTCCCTGCCGGCCTTCGTTTAAAACAAACAGAAAGGAGCTACCGTAAACAAGTTTTCAGGCCAGCCCGGGAGTTAAACGCAACTTTTTTATTGTTATACACCTGGTTGTGTAACAAGTAATTATACCTTATTTCTTTGGACGGAAATCAATCCCCACTCCGCAAGAGTCGGGGATTTTTTAGATCATTTTGGTTTATATTGTAAACTACTTTACATTCGCATTAGAATGAAATGCTATGAGAGAGATTTTTTTCCTGCTGTTGCTCTTTATTCAGTTCACCATACTAAAAGCCCAAACGGTTGTCAGCGGTACGGTAAAAGACACCAAGGGCAAGCCGCTGGTTGGTGCTTCCATTACCTTAAAAGATACCTACGACGGTGCCACGGCCGATTCGCTCGGTGGCTTTCGGTTTAGCACAACCGAAACCGGCGCCCAAACCCTGGTGGTAACGGCAACGGGTTACAAAACCGCGGAGCAGGCCATAACGCTTTCGCCTGACCTGCAGCCCATTGCTTTCGCGCTAAAAGAAGAATTCAACGAGATGAAAGCTGTGGTGATCACGGCCGGCACCTTTGAAGCCAGTGACCGCAAACGGGCAGCTGTGGTGTTAACCTCGCTGGATGTGGTGACCACTGCCAGCGCCAACGGCGATGTGACCGGCGCCCTGAAAACCCTGCCCGGCGCCCAGCAGGTAGGCGAAGCGGAAGGCTTGTTTGTTCGCGGCGGTACGGCCGCCGAAACCAAGATCTTTATTGATGGTACGCTGGTCAATCGCTTCTTTTTTCAGTCGGGGCCCAACATTGCCGGTTATGGTCGTTTTAATCCTTTTCTTTTCAAGGGAACGGTTTTCAGCACTGGCGGTTATTCGGCCCTGTACGGGCAGGCGCTTTCTTCGGCTGTTATTCTTGAGTCCATCGACCTGCCGGAGCAAACCTCCGCCACCATTGGCGCCACGGTGCTGAGTGGCGATGTGGGCTACCAGAAGCTGAACAAAAAGAAAACAGCTTCGTGGGGCATCAATTACAACTACACCAACCTGGGATTGGCCTTTGGTCTCATAGAGCAGAAGCAGGACTATTTTAAAGTGCCCACTATCCACAATGCCGAAGGCAATTTCCGCATCAAAACATCAGCTTCGGGCATGCTGAAATATTATGGTGTGTTCAGTTCCAACCAGCTTGGCTTTACGGTACCCAGCATCGATACCCTGGGTTACCGCGATAAGTTTGGCTTGAAAAATACTTACCACTACCACAACCTTTCTTACAAAGACCGCCTGGGCAGCCAGTGGAAATTTGCCGCCGGTGTTTCGTACACCAACAGCAAGGATAACATCAACGGGGCGTTGCAGGACGAAACCAAAAAAGAAGTGGTGCTGAATGGCCTTGAGTTTAAGAATTTTGGCCTAGACAGAACCGGCCGTTACCTCAATGCCAAGCTGGTGCTCGACCGCCGGCTGCGTGGCCTGAGTGCCCTGCGCTTTGGTGCGGAATACAATCACAGCAGCGATCCGTCCACTTATATCGATTATAACAACAACCGCTATGGTGGTACGCTGAACCAGCACATTTCTTCCCTGTTTGCCGAGTCGGATATTTATATAACCAACGCTATCGCGGCCAAGGTGGGCGGACGAGCCGAATACTCGTCTTACCTCAAAAGAACCAACATGGCACCGCGTGCCTCGCTGGCCTACAAAACCGGTAAGGAAAGCCAGGCTTCGTTTGCCTACGGCGTTTTTTACCAAAACCCCGAAACGCAGTACCTGCCTGCCACCTCGCCCCTGAATTTTTCAAAGGCCACGCATTATATTGCCAACTACCAAAAAACTACGGCACTGCAGGTGTTCAGAGCCGAAGTGTTTTACAAAAAATACGGCGCCCTGCTGAAAACAACACCTGTAGCTGGAAGGGATGGTGTGGCTGCCGGCAACAGTGGTTTTGGTGATGCAAGAGGCATCGAATTTTTTTGGCGGGATAAGAGGAGCATCAAAAATTTTGACTACTGGATCTCTTACTCTTACCTGGATACCGAACGTGACTTCCTGAATTTTCCTTTTGCCATCCGTCCCAACTTTGCCGCCAAGCACACAGCTTCGCTGGTGGCCAAAAAATTTGTGTTGCCCTGGAAGACGCAGTTCAACGCATCGTACAATTTTGCCAGCAGCCGGCCTTATTACAACATTGTGGCCAGCAACGGTGCCTACAAATTCACCGACAGGGGCGAAGTGCCCGACCTGCACAATGTGAGCTTTAGCCTGAACTACATCCCCAGCATTGGAAAAGAAGGGGCCAAATCATTTGTGGTGTACGTGCTTTCGGTAAACAATGTGCTGAACCTGAAACAAACCTACGGTTACCAGTTTTCGTATAATGGTTACCGTAAGGAAGCCATTGTGCCGCCATCGAGGATGTTTGTTTTTATCGGAGCCTTCTTTTCTTTCGGTATCGACCGCACCCAGGACGCCATCAACAATAACCTTTAACCGGACAGGGAACGACAGGAACAAACGTCAGACGTCAAACGAGAAACGAGAGACGTCAAACGGGGAAAGAGCAAACATCGAACATCAAACATCGAACAATAAACCACAAACCTTTACACATGACTTACGAACAACCGCCAAATGGAAAAGACCCCATACTTTGGGACATTGCCAAAAAACGGGCTTCTTTTAAATCGCACCTGGTTACGTACATTGTTATCAATGCTTTTTTATGGACGCTTTGGTACCTAACCGGTGGTCGCGACTACAACAGGGGACTGCCCTGGCCTGTATGGCCGGCATTGGGTTGGGGCATTGGCCTTGCCTTTCATTATTTCGGTGCGTATGTAACCGATGGCCGCAATGCAATTGAAAAAGAATATCAAAAATTAGAAACCAAAAAAAATCAACCATCATGAAAAAGGTTTTGTTTCTCCTGGCGCTTCTTTTCAGTACCACTGTGCTTTTGGCGCAAAGCGAAAAATTTGTAAAGGCCATGCAGGACAAAGTGGTGGCCGTGGACTCTGTGCGCAGCACCGCCGAACTGCTGGCGCTTTCTGCCGCCTTTGAGCGCATTGGCGATGCCGAAAAAACGCAATGGTTGCCCTACTATTACGCAGCCCTGGCCCAGGTAAATGCTGCGTACATGCAAGGCATGGAAAACCTGAATCCGGCAAAAGTAGATCCCATGGCCGACAAAGCCGAAGCCCTGCTGACAAAGGCCGAAGCCAATGTGCAAAAGAACTCCGAAATTTTTGTGCTGAAGAAAATGATCGCATCGCTGCGCATGATGGGCGACCCGATGAACCGCTGGCAAACCTATGGCCCGGTGGCAACCGAAGCCCTGCAAACTGCCAAGGCGATGGACCCCAACAACCCAAGGGTGTTTTTGCTGGAAGCGCAGGATAAATTTTTTACGCCGGAGCAATTTGGCGGCAGCAAGGCCGAAGCCAAAAAGCTGTTTGAGGAAGCCCTGAAAAAATACGAAACCTTTAAGCCGGCCACACCGCTGGACCCCACTTGGGGGAAGCCAACAGCCGTTTATTTTTTAGGACAGATCAAGTAGCCAACGCACAGAGCCTTTTGGTGAGCGGTGAGTAGTGAATGGTGAGTGAAAGACATCGCAAACTCACCACTGACATTCACCACTCACCAACTTGTTTTTCGAATACGGCTTATCTTGCCGTATTCGTCTCAATGAAAGAAACCCATGGAAGAAAACTTCTCGCCGCAGCAAAGCCTGCAACTGATTGAAAGCATGATCAAAAAAGTGCGGAATGATATCAGTGAAAATCGCTTCCATTTTTTGTTTTGGGGCTGGATCACCTTCCTGGCCTTGCTGACCCAGTTTTTTCTGAAAGTGATTGTGCAGTACCGCCATCATTATCTGGTGTGGATCTGCGTAGTGCCTGCGGTTATTGTTACTATCATTTATTCCAATCGCCGTCATGGTAAAAGCGTCAGCACCTATGTCGGCGACAGCATGAAATACCTTTGGATGGGTATCGGTATCTCGTTTTTTGTCTTGAGCTTTATCATCAGCAAAACACCCGGCGGCTGGCTGATTGCGTATCCCTTTTTTATTCTTTTTTATGGCTTGGGTACGTTTATCAGCGGTATGTTCCTGAAGTTCCGGCCACTGGTCATTGGCGGCATTTTCAATTGGCTGCTGGCCTGTGTTTGCGTGTTGCTGCCCTACGATTACCAGTTACTGGTTTCGGCCGTTGCTATCCTTACCAGCTATATTATTCCCGGCCATATTATTCAAAAACCAATTGCCGAAACACATGGGAGAAAAACAGTTGAATGAGCGGGAGAGCCTGCAGTTGATCGAGCAGATGATCAACATGGCCAAAAAAGAACAGCGGGACGACGGGCGGGGCTGGATCCTTTGGGGATGGATTCTGTTCTTGGCCTCGTTGCTTACCGTGGCCAACATCCGGTTTCATTGGTTTGAGACCTTTTTCTTCTGGAATGCCTTCGGGGTGGTGACCATCCTGATCTTTATTTACGAAGTGGTTTCTGCCAGGCTGCTGAAGCGCACCGACAGGGTTAAGACCTATACGGCTGATTTTTTCACCCGGTTGAACGGAGGGTTTTTTATCTGCCTGTTCTTTATCGTGGTGGCCATTAACGTGGGCAGTCGTGCCATCGGTGCAAAATACGGTGCAGGCAACATGATCTTTGTCAACATTGGCTTTGCTCTGCTTATCAACCTCTATGCGTTTTGGATCCTGATCTATGGCACGGCACTGAATTTTAAACCATCGGTATATGGTGCCTACGGTGCCTGGGCCTTTGGCATTGTGGCTTTGTTTGTGCAGGACTTTGAACAGGTAATGTGGTTGCAGGCCGGTGCTGTACTGGTTGGCTACATTATCCCCGGTCACCTGGCCAGCCGCGAGTTTAAACGACTAAAACGAGAGGATAAAGTACCCATCGGTGTTTAAAGAACTGGATCCCATATTGCATTCGCAGCTACGCCTTGCCGTTATGTCGCTCCTCATTGGTGTGAAGGAAGCCGAATTCACCTTCCTCAGAGAAAAGACCACCGCAACGGCCGGCAACCTGAGCGTGCAGATCCAAAAGCTCAAAGAGGCTGGTTACATTGAAGTGCAAAAACAGTTCAAAGACAACTATCCCCAAACCATCTGCCGCATTACCGCCAAAGGCGTAGATGCCTTTGAGACCTATGTGAAGGCTTTACAGAGCTATATACAGAAATGATCAAACAAGCGCCAACAACCCTGTTAATAGCCTTCCGTCCTACCGATCCTGGCCTACATTTGTTTGGATGACTTCTCTCATTGAAGTAAGCAACCTTACAAAAAAGTTCAAAGATCTCACCGCAGTGGATGGCCTTTCCTTTTCTGTACCGAAAGGAGTGGTGTATGGCTTCCTGGGGCAGAACGGTGCCGGAAAGTCCACCACCATCCGGATGCTGCTCACCCTCATCCGGCCTACTTCGGGACAGATTTCTATCTTGGGCAAACCGCTTGCAAACCACCGCAACGAGATCCTGCAGCAAGTGGGCGCCATCATCGAAAAGCCTGACCTGTACAACTATCTTTCTGCGCTGGACAATATCCGAATCATGGCCCGGTTAAGCGGCCTGCATCCCTCCAAAGAATCGCTGTTTCTACACCTCGACAGGGTAGGCCTGAAAGACCGGGCTTTGAGCAAGGTGAAAACCTTTTCGCAGGGCATGAAGCAGCGCCTGGGCATTGCCTGTGCGCTGGTGCACAACCCGCAACTCATCATCCTGGATGAACCTACCAACGGCCTCGATCCGCAGGGCATTGCCGATGTGCGCAACCTGGTTTTGCAGCTAAGCCGCGACGAAGGCAAAACGGTGTTTGTTTCCTCGCACCTGCTGAGCGAAATTGAAATGATAGCCGATGCCATGCTGATCATTGACCGGGGCAAAAAAGTGGCAGAAGGCAGCGTGGCTACGTTACTCAACCCTTCCGATACACTTGTGCACCTGGATACCGCCAACAATAGCGCTACCAAATTGTTGTTGGCAGAAAGCCGGTGGCAGGACTTTCTGCAGGAAAGTGATGAAGGCATCCTGCTGAAAATGCACCGCCAGCATGTGCCGGAACTGAATGCCTTTCTGGTGCAAAACGGCGTGGCTGTTTTTTCGCTGCACGCCAGGCATTCGCTGGAAGATTATTTTTTATCATTGACAACGCCCAATCAGCATGTGGCAGCTTACACGGATTGAACTCTTTAAAATATTTCGGAAGCCACGCACCTATATTGCGTTTGCTGCCATTGGTCTTATTATCCTACTCATTCAACTGGCCATGTATGCCGATGGTGAGCAGTACCTCGAATTCATGCTGCAGAACATCAACGCCGCCTTTGACATCGAGGGAAAAAAACTGAACGGCTATTTTATCTTTTACCTCATCCTGCATACGCTGCTGGTACATGTGCCTCTCCTGATTTGCCTGGTGGCCGGCGATGCTGTAGCCGGAGAGGCTAATATGGGCACGCTGCGCCTTGTGCTTACCAAGCCGGTGAGCCGTACGCAATGGATGCTGGGAAAATTTTTGGCTTCAGCTATTTACACCCTTCTCTTGCTTACGTTCATGGCGGTGCTGGGTCTTTTAGGCTCCATGGCCTTGTTTGGCGTCAGTGACCTGATGGTGCAAAAAAGCGATGTGTTTATCCTGCTCGATCAAAACGATGTGCTCTGGCGTTATGCGGCCGCGTACGGCTTTGCAGCCCTGTCGATGATCACTGTAGCGGCGCTGGCGTTTTTGTTTTCGGTGTTTGCCGATAACTCCATCGGACCGATCATCGGCGCCATGAGCGTAGTGATTGTATGCACCATTTTAACCTCTATGGACATACCTGTTTTTTATGCGCTGAAGCCTTACCTGTTTACCAACCACATGCTCAACTGGAAAGGATTTTTTGACCAGCCGGTGGATGTGCGGGAAGTGTTAAAGTCGGCGCTGGTGCTGGTTTTTCACATTGTTCTTTTTGTTTCTTTGGCTGTGTGGGCCTTTCGTAAAAAAGATATTTTATCCTAAATGCATGCTATGAAATACCTCTTGCTGTTGTTCTCTTTTTTTGCCGTTACCGTTGCCGTGGCACAGAACGAAGAAGCCCTGTTGCAAAAGGTGCGGACCAAGCTGGAAAAAGTGACTGATTACGTGGCCGAAGGCAGTATGAAGCTGGATGTTTCGTTTATCAAGGTGCCGCCGTCCAACGTAACTGTGTATTACAAAAAGCCCGATAAGTTTCGCGTAAAAAAAGAAGATGGAATTTCTATTCTGCCCAAAGGCGGTGTAAGCGTGAACGTCGCTTCGCTGCTTGCCAGTAAAGGCTATCAAACCGTGCCAGGCGGCAATTCGGTTGTGGATGGCGTGCCGGTAAAAATTGTCAAGTTGATTCCCACCGACGACGCCAGCGATGTAGTGCTGTCGGTTTTGCATATCGATGAAAAAGCCGCGGTGATACGCAAAGCGGTTGTCACTACGAAGCAAACCGGAACTTACGAGGTGCAATTGGGCTATGGCGCCTACACCGCCTGGGGCTTGCCCGATAAAGTTGTTTTTCTTTTTAATACCAGCGATTACAAGTTGCCAAAAGGCATTACGTTCGAATACGAAAAGGGCGGTGAAAAAAAGTCGGCCGACAAACCAAAAAGCAACAAAGGAAAAGTGGAGATCACTTATGCCCGCTATCGCATCAACAAAGGCGTGGATGAAAAGCAGTTTCAGTAGCCTTGGCTGCAGCAACTGCTGCTTGAACCAAAATGGTAGCGATGATAGTAGACGGCGATACAACACAACCGCGATTGCTTTCCGCCTGGCGCCCTTGTATTAACCGGATGCCGTTGCCGTTTTTTCCCTAAACTTGCATGTATAACCCTTACGCATGACCATTGAAGAAAAAGCAGCGTTTTTACGCAATGATTTTATCCCAAGGCTGGAAGCGCTTCCTACCGAAACCAAACCGGCCTGGGGGAAAATGACGGTGCAGCAGATGATCGAGCATTTTTCCGACAGCGTACGCATTGCTTCCGGTAAGGTCATGCACACCGATGTGCTGACACCACCGGAGCAACTGGAAAAAATGCGCAGCTTTTTGGAAAGCGATAAACCCTTCCGGGAAAACACAAAGAACCTGCTGATGCCGGAAGTACCGGCGCCTGTGCAAAATCCCTCCAAGAAAGACGCGGTAAAAGAGTTGAAGGAAGAACTCCAACTTTTCTTTTCGGTGTTTGAAAAAAACAGCATGCAGGTAACCCGCAACCCGTTTTTTGGCGACCTGAATTACGAACAAAACATTCAACTGCTTTACAAGCATGCAATGCACCACCTGCGGCAGTTTACGCCGGTGCCAAACGGTGGCAATACGCAGTAATGATGCTGCCTAAAATTGTTGCTGTAGCCTCTGTGACCGGAATGGTGCAACGAGTTGCTTATTGATAACGCTTGCTAAACGCTATATAAAAAACATGCTTACCCAAAATACAACAAGGACGAACCTAAGTTCCCCCACCGGGGGACAGGGGGCCAAGCTCGAAAATTACCTGGGCGGCCGCTGGATACAGGGTGACGGTGAAGGACAACCGTTATTTGATGCCGTTACCGGCGAAGTTATCACCTCCGTTTCTACCAAAGGGCTTGACTTTGCCGCCGCGCTGCAATACGGCCGCGAAGTGGGCAACAGGGCCTTGCGCAAGCTAAGCTTTCACGACCGTGGCCGCATGCTCAAAGCCCTGGCGATGCACCTGTTGGCCAGCAAAGAAAAATTTTACGGCATCAGTTACCGCACCGGCGCTACCCGTGCCGATAGCTGGATCGATATTGAAGGTGGCATCGGCAATCTCTTTGCCAATGCATCGCTCCGCCGCAAGTTTCCCGACCTGCCTTACTGCACCGATGGCGATCCCATTGCCTTGAGCAAAGGCGGGTCGTTCATGGGCCATCACCTGCTTGTACCCAAAGAAGGCGTGGCGGTACACATCAACGCGTATAATTTCCCCATGTGGGGCATGCTCGAGAAATGCGCGGTGAACTGGCTGGCCGGTGTGCCGGCCATTGTAAAACCGGCCAGCATTACGTCCTTCCTTACCGAAGCAGTGGTAAAGGAAATCATTGCTTCGGGTATTTTGCCAGAAGGTGCGCTGCAACTGGTTTGCGGCAGTGCCGGCGACTTGCTGGACCATGTAACCGCACAGGATGTGGTGACCTTTACCGGTTCCAAGTCAACGGGTCTGCTGCTGAAATCGGGTAAGCGCATGCTGGAAGAGAGTGTGCCTTTCAACATGGAAGCCGATTCGCTCAATGCCATTGTATTGGGGAAAGATGCCGAACCCGGCACGCTGGAGTGGGAAATCTTTGTAAAAGAAGTGCGCAAGGAAATGACAGTAAAAGCCGGGCAGAAGTGCACGGCCATCCGCCGCATTTTTGTACCGGAAGATTTTCTGGAAGACGCGTACAAAGCCATCGGACAGGCTTTGGCGCAAACAACCATCGGTAACCCTTTTAATGAAAAAGTACGCATGGGTGCTTTGGCCGGAAAAGGCCAGCGTGACGAAGTAAAAACCAATGTGCAAAAACTCCTGGCTTCGGCACAACTGGTTTATGGTTCGCTCGACAGCGTGGAAGTGGTGGACGCCGACAGTGCAAAAGGCGCTTTTCTTTCGCCGCTGCTTTTGTTAAGTGAGCATCCTTTTCAAAATACGGCCGTGCATGAGATAGAAGCCTTTGGCCCGGTAAGTACCATTATGCCGTACAAAGACCTGGACGAAGCCATTCAGTTAGCTAAAAAAGGGCAGGGATCGTTGTGTTGTTCCATCGTAACCGCCGATGACCGACTGGCCACCGAATTCGTTGTGGGGGCGGCCACGCACCATGGCCGCATGCTGGTGCTCAACCGCGAGAATGCGAAGGAGAGCACAGGGCACGGGTCGCCGCTTCCGTTACTGGTACACGGCGGTCCGGGACGTGCCGGCGGTGGCGAGGAAATGGGTGGTGTTCGCGGTGTAAAGCACTACATGCAGCGGGTGGCGATACAGGGTTCTCCTACCACCATCACGGCCATTACGCAGCAATACCAGCCGGCGGCAAAAGGCATACAAACAGACGTGCATCCTTTCCGCAAATATTACGAAGACCTGCAGGTAGGAGAGCAGATCGTTACCGAAAAACGTGTGATCACGTCAGAAGACATTGATGCGTTTGCGGACCTGAGCGGCGATCATTTTTATGCGCATAAACGGGATACTGATTTTACGGGCACCATGTTTGAAAAGCAGGTGGCGCACGGGTATTTTATTTTAAGCGCCGCGGCGGGCTTATTTGTTGACGGCAGCGACCTGGGACCGGTGCTCCTGAACTATGGCATTGATGAATTGCGCTTCACCAAACCGGTCTACCCCGGCGCCGAACTAACGGTTCGGTTTACGTGTAAAGAAAAGGTGCCGCAGGATAAAAAAGAAGAGACGGACATTCCCAAAGGCATCGTAAAATGGCTGGTGGAGATGCTCGACGAAACCGGTGAGATTGCCGGCATTGCAACGATCCTTACGATGGTGAGACGAAAAGACTGAGTTCTCGCTGAGGCGCAGGGACCGCAGAGATTTGGTAACTTACGGATATGCAAATCAATACTGTTACCGGAGCCATTATTGACGAATCAATAAAAATCCATACAGACCTAGGTCCTGGCCTTTTGGAGTCGGTCTATGAGGAATTGCTTGCCTATCGCCTGGTTAAAAGTGGTTTTACGGTAAAACGGCAAGTACCTATTCCTGTCATTTACGAAGACATTAAAATGGAACTTGGCTTTCGTGCTGATCTCATTGTTGAAAGTTGTGTGATTGTTGAAATAAAATCCGTTGAATTGTTAGCACCGGTGCATCATAAGCAGTTATTGGCTTACTTAAAGCTGACAGGACTAACTGTTGGCCTATTGATTAATTTTAATGAAGAATTGTTGAAAAAGGGGCTGAAACGAATCGTCAATAATTATTTACCGGCGTCCTCTGCGCCTCAGCGAGAAATAAAATTGTAGCACTATGGCAAATGACCTGATAAACGGATATGTTACTGCTGAAACACACAAGGGAATTACCACCATTGCGTTTTTTCACCCGCAAAGCAATTCGCTGCCGCGCAGGCTGCTTTCGGACCTGGCAAGGCAGATCCACACAGCTGGCATGGACAACGATACCAAAGTGATCGTGCTGCGGTCGGATGGTGAAAAAGCCTTTTGCGCCGGTGCGTCGTTTGATGAACTGACCCGCATCGAGAACAAAGACCGGGGTTATGATTTTTTCAGCGGCTTTGCCGAAGTGATTAACGCCATGCGCAAATGCCCGAAATTCATTATCGGTCGCATACACGGCAAATGCGTGGGCGGTGGCGTAGGCCTGGCAGCTTCGGTTGATTATGCCATTGCGGTGGAAGGCGCCGAAGTAAAGCTCAGCGAACTGGCGGTTGGTATCGGGCCATTTGTGGTAGGACCAGCCGTGCAGCGAAAGATCGGCCTTTCCGCTTTTTCGCAGCTTGCCATTGATGCCACCATGTGGCGCAATGCCGACTGGGCCCGGCGCAAAGGTCTTTTTGCCGAGTGCCATCCTACTTTAGAAAGCATGGACGAATCCATTAGCCGTCTGTCAACCCAATTGGCGCATTCGAGTCCGGAAGCGATGAGCGAACTGAAGAAAGTTTTCTGGCAGGGCACCGAGGACTGGGATAGCCTGCTCTCTGGCCGCGCCGAGATCAGCGGCCGGCTGGTGCTGAGTCATTTTACCCGCGAGGCCATCGAGCGGTTTAAAGCAAAGGCAACCTAACGTGAATGAACCGATACAAAAGCACGCCCATACAGATCCGTCTGCCGAAGAGCAACAACTCTGGCAGATCCTGGAAGAAGTAAAAGACCCCGAAGTGCCGGTGCTTTCCATTCTTGACCTGGGCATTGTGCGGGGGCTGTCGTACCGTGATGGCAGGGTGGAAGTGGTGATCACACCTACTTATTCGGGTTGCCCGGCAATGGATGTGATCTCGATGGACATACGACTCAAGCTGATCGAAAAAGGCTACCGCGATATTGCCGTGCAGCAACAGCTTTCACCTGCCTGGACCACCGACTGGATGACCGAAGAAGGCAAGCGAAAATTAAAGGCCTTTGGCATTGCGCCACCCAATCCCAAACAACAGTTTTGCACCTCGGACATGTTTCGCGAAGAAGCGGTGCAATGTCCGCACTGCAATTCTTATCATACAGAATTACTCAGCCAGTTTGCTTCCACGGCCTGCAAGGCCATGTACCGCTGTCTCGAATGCCGGGAAGCGTTTGATTATTTCAAGTGTCATTAAAGTTTACAAGTTCACGGGTTCGCAAGTTCACAAGTTTTTAGAGATGCCGATTGCCTGCTAGTAGCGAATAGCTCACAGCTCGCCGCTCACGGCTCATAGCTAATTCTTAGATTTGATCTTTAAATTTTCTGCATGTCTTCTGTCCTTTTCGAAATAAATGATTCGGTTGCTTTTATCACCCTGAACCGCCCGGAGAAATACAATGCGTTCAACCGTGAAATGGCCCTGCTGCTGCAGGAAAAACTGGATGCCTGCAAAAGCAGCGACGTGCGTTGTGTTTTTATCACCGGTTCCGGCAAGGCGTTTTGTTCCGGGCAGGACCTCGAAGAAGTGGTGGACCCCAACGGCCCTAAGATTGAAACCATTGTAGGAGAACATTACAATCCCATCATTGAAAAGATCCGCAAGCTGGAAAAGCCGGTGGTAGCCGCCGTGAACGGTGTGGCTGCCGGTGCCGGTGCTAACATTGCCCTTTGCTGCGATGTGGTGGTGGCGTCGCAAACGGCTTCTTTTATCCAGGCATTTTCTAAAATTGGCCTCATACCCGATAGTGGCGGAACCTTTTTTTTGCCGCGGCTTATCGGGTGGCAAAAAGCTTCTGCCCTGATGTTATTGGGTGAGAAGGTTGGCGCTGAAGAAGCTGAAAGAATAGGGATGGTTTATAAGGTTTTGCCAGCAGAAAACTTTGCAGAAGAAGCCGGTAAAATTGCCCGTACGCTGGCTGCCATGCCTACCAGGGGGCTTGCGTACACCAAGCAGCTCCTGAATAATTCCTTTGTCAATAATTACGAAGAGCAACTGCACGACGAGGAGATTTACCAGCAGCGAGCCGGCCGAACAAAAGATTACAAAGAAGGCGTAGACGCATTTTTGCAAAAACGCAAACCAACATTTACCGGCGAATGAATACACAGGAAGAAAGAGACAGCCTGGCAAAAGTGGTGGTGACTAAAATGATGCAGCACGATGCGTTTAGCCAGTGGTTGGGAATAACGGTGCTATCTACCGGCGAGGGTTATGCGAAAATTCAGATGACCTTGCGGGAAGATATGCTCAATGGTTTTGGCGTGGTGCATGGCGGCATTGCGTTCTCGCTTGCCGACAGTGCGTTTGCTTTTGCCTGCAACAGTCGCAATAACCTGTCGGTGGCGCTCGATACAAACATCACTTTTACCAAAGCAACAAAGCCCGGTGATGTGCTGACGGCGGAAGCCAAAGAGTTGCACAACGGCAGGAGCACAGGGCTTTACCTTATTACCGTCACCAACAGCAATGGCGTGCAAGTAGCGCTTTTCAAAGGCACCTGTTTCCGCACCGGTAAAACCCTGCTCCATCCATGAAAGAAGCCTTTCTCCAGGCCTTTCAGCAGCACCCGCATCTTGCCCTCCTGGTAAGCCTGGGCATCAGCATTGTTATTGCGGTGCTGGGGCTTGTGCCCAGTTTTTTTATCACGGCTGCCAATATTCTTTTCTTTGGCTTTTGGCAAGGCGTGGCAATCTCTTTTTTGGGCGAAGCCCTGGGTGCGGTGGTGGCGTTCTATCTCTATCGCAAAGGTTTTAAAAGCGGGGCGATGCAGCAGTTGGAAAAGTACCGAAAGATCAAAACACTGCTGGCGGCAGAAGGGGGCAAAGCGTTCTGGATTATTTTCTCCCTGCGACTAATCCCTTTTGTTCCTTCGGGACTGGTGACCTTTGCCGCGGCTATCGGGAAAGTGTCGGCACTTACCTTTTGGGTGGCCAGTTCGGTGGGCAAGCTGCCTGCTTTGCTGCTCGAAGGTTACGCCGTGTACCAGGTCACCGAGTTTGGCTGGCAGGGCAAGGTTATTCTTACTGTTTTTGCGCTGGCGATCCTTTATTTTGTGGTGAAGCAGATTCTTTCAAAAAAATAAATTTTCTCAATGGCATTTTACCAGTTCAACGGCATCCGCCCCGTGGTGGATCCTTCTTCGTTTGTACACCCGCAGGCAACTGTTACCGGCGATGTGGTCATTGGCAAAAACGTGTACATTGGCCCGGGTTGTGCCCTGCGTGGCGACTGGGGAAAGATCGTGATTGAAGACGGCTGCAATGTACAGGAGAACTGCACGGTGCACATGTTTCCCGGTGTAACCGTTTTGCTGAAAGAAGGGGCGCACATCGGTCATGGTGCCATTATTCACGGCGCTACCATCGGCCGCAATTGCCTGGTAGGCATGAATGCCGTGATCATGGATGAAGTGGAACTTGGCGATGAATGCATTGTTGGTGCACTGTGTTTTCTTAAGCAGGGCGAAAAAATTCCCCGCCGTTCGCTTGTGGTGGGCAACCCCGCAAAGATCATCAAGCAGGTAAGTGATGAGATGATCGCCTGGAAAACGGAAGGCACCCGCCTGTACCAGGGGCTTCCGCAGCAATGCTTTGAAACCCTGCTGCCCTGCCAACCCCTCGCGGAGCCCGTCCCGCAAAAACCGTTGGAGGAAAGCCATTATCAACCATTCAAAAAATAAGCGCAGCGCTGTGAAACTTGCAGCATAAATATTTGTAATTTAATAGCCCCATTCACCAACAAACCTTAGGTTATGAGAAGCGCTTTACCCTTTGCCTGCCTTACTGCAGTTTTTCAGCTTTGTTTGCTTGCATCAACAGTAGCCCAGCAAGACCGTTTTGCCTATGCCATCACCGACATTACAAAAGACGGCGCCGGCTGGAATGCCCTTCGCAAGCTTGACCTGCAAACAGGCCAATACAGCGATGTTCTGCTCAACGGCACAGAAGCCACACGGAAAGCATACGATGCTTCCACCCGCAAAGAACTTACGCTGCAACCGGATGCCAAGTGGGGCAACCTGCTGCAGGCACCTTTCGCCACCGGTGTTGCTGCAGCCGCCTTCGACAGGGCCCACAACCGGCTTTATTTTACCCCCATGTTCGTTGATCAGCTCCGCTACATCGATCTTAAAACCATGCAGGTTTACCATGTCGGCAATGACTTTAGCGGCACCGGCAACATGCACAACGATGAAGCAAAGATCATCACTCGCATGGTGATTGCACCTGACGGTTATGGTTATGCGATCAGCAATGATGGGAGTTCGTTTGTCCGTTTTTCCACTGGTAAAAAAGCAACCATCGAAAAGCTGGGCGCACTGGTGGATGCACCGTCCAACAACGGCATTTCCATTCAAAACCGCTGCACATCTTTTGGTGGAGATATGATCTCCGATGACGAAGGCAACCTGTTTATTCTCACAGCAAGGAACAATGTGTTTAAAGTAAATACAACAAACAAAGTGGCCACCCATCTTGGCGCCATTCAAAACCTGCCGGCCAACTATACGGTAAACGGTGCTGTGGTGGACAATGAAGGTGCTCTCCTGGTGAGCAGTGCTGTGGATGCTTCTGCTTACTACAAAGTGAATCCAAAGGACTGGTCGGCGGTAAAGCATGATGGTCTGAGTGCTGTGTACCGCAGTTCCGACCTTGCCAACAGCAATTACCTGGCTACCCGCAGCCATTCTCAAATACCAACGGTAATGGCGCCGCAGGAGCGTTTTGCCAAGCTGATCTCTGTATATCCCAACCCGGTCACCACAAGCCAGGTTTCCGTACAGTTCAACAAAGTGCCCAACGGAGATTACACCGTTGAACTGACCGATGTGCTGGGACGGAGTGTTGCCGTGCGGAAGGTGGCCGTTGCCGGCACCGACCAGGTGCAGGCCCTTCCCCTTGCCGAAGGCAAAGCAAAAGGCATTTACATGGTAAAAGTGTACGATGCCGGCAACCGCTCGGTGTTTACACAAAAGGTGATGGTGCAGTAGAGGGGCCTCCCCCGGCCCCTCCAGTGGAGGGGAGACCCGGACACAGACCCGCGCTTTTTCACAATACAATATTTAGCCTCTGCCAGTTCTTGGCGGAGGCTATTTGTTTTTTAGGATTGAATCAAAGTCTGCTACATGCAACACGATCTTGCCTCTGATTTTCTTGCAGAGACAAAGGGTACAAGCGTAAGCGGGCCTTGTGCTGTAGCTGTTCCCCCTCCATCGGAGGGGGTAGGGGGAGGCCGTCGAGCCCTTATATTTGTCCCATGAACCCCTCACCGTCCTTCTGGCAGGCCTCCTGGCAACGACTCAAAAAGAACAAAGGCGCCATGGCCGGGCTGGTGATGATCATTCTCGCCATTTTCGTGGCTGTTTTCGGTTATTTTCTTTCGCCTGATCCTTCACCTTTCGCCAACCGCATTATCCTGGAAGTGGGCGGCGAAAAACCGGGCTACACAAGGGATTTTTTACTGGTGAAAAAAGAAAGAGAAGTGGAAACCGGTTTTCTTACAAGACTGGTATCCGGCAAGCCTGATGCTTATGAATATATCCCGATAGCCACCTGGCAGCCGGCCGGCGACAGCATAATAGCGCAGCGCTTTATTGATGAAGGCGTCACCGAACGCATTGCCTACGCAAATAATGCGCTTGCACCCGAACCGGTCATCACCAAAAAATTTTATGTTGGCACCGATAAATATGGTCGTGATATTTTAAGCCGGCTGATTATCGGCACAAGGGTTAGCTTAAGCGTTGGCCTTATCACCGTGATCATTTCACTTTCTGTTGGGATACTTCTTGGCGCTATTGCCGGTTATTTCCGCGGCAAGATAGACGAGATGGTCATGTGGCTGATCAATGTGATCTGGAGCATCCCAACGTTGCTGCTGGTATTTGCTATTACGCTTTTGCTGGGCAAAGGCTTTTGGCAGGTGTTCATTGCCGTTGGACTAACCATGTGGGTTAATGTAGCCCGCCTTGTTCGCGGGCAGGTGATGGTGACCAAAGAACTGCAATACGTGGAAGCGGCAAAAGCACTCGGCTATTCACATTCACGCACCATTGTTAAGCATATCCTGCCCAATATCTTCGGGCCTATCCTGGTGATCGCCGCCTCCAATTTTGCATCCGCGATTGTTATTGAAGCGGGACTTAGTTTTTTGGGTGTTGGCGTACAACCGCCGCAGCCCAGTTGGGGGTTGATGATCAAAGAGAACTACAATTTCATCATCACGCAAAACCCCATGCTGGCCATGGCGCCGGGCTTTGCCATTATGCTCCTTGTGCTGTCGTTTAACCTCTTGGGCAATGGGCTGCGGGATGCGTTGAATGTGAGAGGGAGGTTGTAGTTTACTGTTTACCGTTTGCAGTTTAAAGTTTAAGGTTCGATGTTCGAGGTTTGATGTTTGATGTTTTGGAGTCGAGAGTTACGGTTGTCGATTGCTGTTACAAAAAGTTTTTTCAGTGAGTTGCACAAGTGCATTTTTTGTATTGGCAAGAAGCAGAAACGATAGACAGAGGTAAAATACGCTCCCTACTTTATCGGTCTCAATCAGGTCGCTTAAAAAGTTCACGGTGCACTGCATCCAGAGAATTGCGCCGATTGCAGCTACTGCTACTTTCCAAAACTGGGAATCGGTACGCTGGTAGATCTTTTGTGCATACCAAAACATGCTTCCTACCAATACCAAAAAAAACATCAGACCGGGAAGGCCTTGTTCAATTAAGAGCAACAAAAAATAATTGTGTACGGTTGATCTTTCGGGGTTGTCACTCACCCAGGTGCGAAAGGCCGGAACGGTGTACTCCTGGTAGTTATGGTAAAACGTGGTAGGGCCAAAGCCTGTTAGCCAGCGATCGCCGCTCATGTTGGCACCGGCCACCCAGCGGTAAAACCGTTCGGCCGTGGATACATCCTTGCCTTTGTACGTAGCTGCCAGGTGATCAGAAAAATCCTCGTGAAAAACAGTAGATTCAAAATGTGGTGCAAAAGCGAGGTAGCGGTCGTTGTGTACAAGCACGGCAACTCCGGCTGAAACAAACAACACAAAGACGAGGAAACTTTTGAACAGCCAACCCCTTTTTATCAGCCAGTAGGCTACCAGTCCGGCTGCCAGCGCCAGCCAGGCGCCACGGGCATAGGAAAAATAAATAGCAACGAGTACGAGGCCGATTGAAATGAATAGTAGTATCCGTAATGATTTTGATCCTGTCATCTGCAGAAATGCAATTTGCAGCGGCACCATAAAAACAAGAAGCGCCGAATAGTTAACGTGATTGCGGAAAAAGGGTGCCAGCGCTTCGTTGATAGTAGCAAACGTAAAGCCAAGCGGCGCATGTTTTACCAGGGCAAAAATGGTGGCCAAAAACATGGAGAGGAATAAGATAACGGAAGCTTGCTTCACCAGTTTTTCATCGCCCTTTAATACTAATGGTGCAGTCACAAAGGCCAGCACGTACCAGGTTTTCGCCAGCAAATACTTAACGGAAAAAGAAACATAGGTGGATGCCACAACGGTGATCGCCGTCCAGGCAAAGCCGGCCAGCAATACCAGCAAAAGAAAAGGAAGCTGAACCGGCTTTTGGTTTTGGCGGCGTTGTCCTATCCAAAGCAACAACACGCAAAAGGCCAGCAGGAGCATCAGTGGCTCATCGGGAAGATCGGTGCCCAGGCCATTGCTGAATGTTTTTTCCACCGACCAGGGCACAGAAAAAAGCAAGGCCAAGAAAAGCACCCGCGGGTAACGGATCAACAACGCGGTTGCTGCCAGTAAAACCGGTGTCAGCAGAAGAAGCATCTCTGAGAAATAAGCCGCAACAAAGACAACGATCAACAGCAAAACGCTACCGACAAGGAATAAGTTTTTGTTGCTGCTTTTTATCATGCTTCAGTTTTCCGGCTTTCGGTAAGCAAAAGGAGCAGGACAGAAAAAAAGAGCGAAGCAAGAAAGGTCAAAACAACCACCAATGCTGTTTGTGGCCGGTCGTGCCAGGGCAGTGGACGTGCCGGTTCTACCACCAGCAACGCATCGGGATTTGTTTTAAGCGCTACCTCGTATTCGGTGATCAGCCGCGCATATAGGGCCGCTTGTGCCGCGGTGGTTTCGGGTGTTGTAATTATGGCCGTATCGGCATTTGTACTTACTGATTTGTTTGCCAATCCTGCATACGATTCTTTTAATCGTTGCAACACAAGGTGATTGTTTTTCGTTCGCAACTGTTGGTGAATAGCATTGAGTTCACGCACCAGTGCATTGGCAAGTCCGGCTGCTGTTTGCGCATCCCTGTTCCACACTTTTATTTTTAATTCGCCAAAGCCTGTGCGGTAAATGCGGGTTTTCTTTTGCAGGGTTTTTGCCGCTGCGTGAAGTGCTTTTACATCACTGTTGTTGGCCGGCAGGCGAAATTGTTTTGCCACCGCTAAAAAGATCGTATCGAGTTTGGCTGTGCCCTCTATTTTATCCAGTTCGTCCGGCTCACCAAGTTCACGGTACAGGCCTTCGATGTTTTGGTTAAAGATGCGGCCCCTATCACCGGCTTCGGCATTGGATGGCAAAGCGGTGACTTCACCCAGGTATTCTTTGGGAGCCAGCAAGCAAGCCACAAAGGCAACCAGCGTAGCAAGAAGGGTGATCAGCAAAGCTGTTTTCCACCGTTGCGAGAGCACTTGAAAAATATCAGGCATGCAGCTTATTTAAAAAAGGTAAAACACGTTTTTTGAGCTTGCTGTAACCGGCAAGAAAAAGGGCGCCTCCTGCCACCACAAGGATTGCCAACGTGATCCCAACATTGTCGGTAAACATTTTGCCAGCATACAACAGTCCGCCAAAAATAAGCGCTGCAAGAGGATAGAGCGCTGCTGAACTGGCAGCAATGGAAATGTTTTGTTTTTGCGATGCGCAGTACCATAACCATACACCGCAGCTATACTGGCTAAGGAGGGCGGCAAGGCAAGATCCCAGCGCACCATATTGCGGGATCAGCCAAAGGTTGAGTGCTACATTGCCCGCAACGGCAACCAGCAGAATGCGAATGAATGGCCCAAACGCTCCAATGGCTGTAAGGACGGTGCCATACACATGCACAAGGTAATAGGCGGGCAGCGCTGCGATGGTGAGAACAAAAACCTTGTTGTTGTATTCTTCAGACGAATGGTACAACACTTCCTGCAGCCAGGTTGTATGCACAAAAACAAACGCCAACGTAAGTACCGAAAGCAATAACAGGCCATGCCGCGAAAACAACACCACTTTTTGCACCAGGGCGCCATCCTGCCGGTTGCGGGCAAGAAAAGGAAGCAGGAAAGAAGCGGTGAGGTAGCCCAGCATATTGCCGGCATCGAGCAGGCGGAACGCCATCGCATAAATGCCTGCCTGCCTGGCGCCATCGGGGTGGAGCTGTACCAGTAAAAACGCATCCAGCCGGTTGTGTGTGGCCATCAGCAAAACCAAAGCAACAAAGGGCAGAACACGTTTTGCAATGAGCGGCAGCCCAACCTTTTCTCCCCCCGTTATTTTTTTCTTTTGCCACAGGAAAAACAGCAAACTGCCAACGGCAACAGCCATGGACAAGGTTTGCAACTGCAGAAACAGGAGAATAGTAATTGGTTTGAAAAAACCATACACCGGCCCAAGGCACAAAAGAATAAGGAGGGATTTGTCAAGCACCGAAAAATAAGCATCGCTTTTAAACAACTGCGCCGCTGTAAGCACCCCTCGCAGGAAAATAAAGAACGAAGTAAGGCTTTGAATAACCACCAGGTAAAAAAAGATCGTCCAGTTGCTGATGCCGGTAAGCAAGGCAACGCCGCTGCAGCAAACCGCATATAGCACCAACAGCAGGAGCTTTAGCCGCAACAACTGTTGTACGTTCCCGGATCGGTCGGCCGACAGCCGCTGGGTAAGCATAGTGGTAAGACCGGCATCGGCAAGAAAAAGAAAGATGTAGGTAAAGTTGAAAAGGGCAAAATAGGTCCCGTACACCTCGTGGCCAACAAGGTTTTGCACCCGCCTGTCGATGAGAAAAACCCAGGCCGGCTTGATCAGCAGGTTCAGGAAAAGCAGCCAGGAAAGGCTTTTAAAGAATTGCTTGGCCTCCATGCTATTCAGGTGTCACGGTAATGGTGCGGTTCAGGCTTTCTTCCAGGGAGATAAAGGTTTCCGTTCGTTCAATGCCTTTGATCTTTTGCAATTCGTCGTGCAGTACAGTGCGGAGTTGAACAATGTCCTTGCACACCACTTCGGCAAAAATGCTGTAGTTGCCCGTGGTGTAATTGAGCCGAACGATCTGGGGGATCTTGCGCAGGTCTTTGGCCACGGTGTCGTAAAGCGAACTTTTTTCCAGGTATACACCTATAAACGCAATGACGTCGTAGCCTAGCTTTTTCAGGTCAACATTGTATTTCATACCGCTGATCACGCCGGCTTCCTGCAGCTTTTTAATGCGAACATGGATGGTGCCGGCCGATACGTACAGCTTTTTCCCGATCTCAGCGTACGAAATGCTGGCATCGTGCATCAGTTGCTGGATGATGTTGAGATCCAATTTGTCAAAATTCAATTCGGAGGCCATTCGGGGAGTTGTTTTTTGAAAAAAGTCAGAATAAACGCAATTTATTGAACAAAATCTAAATTTTAAATAGAATGATTGAAAACTGTAAAACCATTCTATCTTTGACTTGTCAAGTTCATTGAAACAGTCAGTACGGAAAAGAAAAATGGAACCAGCCGGTAACCATTTGCTAATTGCCTGTTGCTGATTGAACTATACTGTGGGGTGATGAAATTTTTGGCAGACATGCCCTCTTGTCTCGGGGGTGAGGATCACAGGATAAACTAAGTGTAGAGCCGACGTTACTTTTGGTAAGGCCGACCGGGGTTGACCACTAAACTTTGCACTTACGCTAACTGCCTCGTGGAGGTTCGAACCCTCCCCCTACAGCTTCTTCTCATGTGTTTATTTTGCCCGCAACCGATTGCTTCTCAATTTATTGTGGGCTTTTTTTATTTTCTTCCGCCAGTCTTCTTTACAAATGGCCATGGCCGGCGGCCAACCATTGGCCAATTCAATTCCATATTTCCTAAATCAGGCAGCATTACTGCGATAGCCTTTCAGTTTCTCTCGTAGTCACCAGTTTTACCACCGGTGTTTGCAGAGGTTTTGGGTAAGCAAACTTATCCTTGTACTTCAGGATCGGTTCTTCCACCAACTTCCAGGAGCCATAGGCTATCAAGAGTAAAAGACCGAAATAACCGGTTTGCAAAAGATAAAAGGTGAGTGTGGTAGCCTCCGGTGTTTCAAACCTGAAAAACTTGTACAGGGCCATTGCGGAGAAATGGGGTACCAGCAAGTGGTAGAGATAAATGCCATAACTGATCTTGCCGATAAAGATCAAGCCCTTGTTATTGAGCAGAAAACCCGCATACTGTATTTGTTGCTCCTTTTTCAGCACCAGGTGCAGGATAAGCGCACAGGTACAAAGGGAGGTTAGTGTTCGGGAGGGCAGAAGCAGAATTGTGTTATCGCTCAACACCCTGGTGACCTGAAGAATACAAGCAACAATTGCAAGAAGAACCGCAGGTGTTCGTAACCGCTTTGCCATTGCCGGTTGGTAAACAAGCAACCAAGAAAGCAAGGCGCCCAGGCCAAAGCCATCAAAGCAGGCGAAGGTGAGAAGGCCTGCAAGCTCGTGTTCATAAAGAATGACCTGGCTTACCGTGCCAAGCAGTATGGAAAACAAAATAAGCGGCAACACGAGCTTCTTTTTGCTGAACAGCATTAGCCAGGGCCAGAGTAAATAAAACTGCTCTTCTACCGACAATGACCATAAGTGCGAGAGCATCCCATCCCAGTAATCAATTTTGTAGAAATAAAAATTAGAGGTGTAGGTGAGAAAATATACTACGTTCTCACGGATACCCGTACCCGTATACGGTCCCGCCAGGAATAAGAAAGCCACCAGCAAATAATAAACAGGAAAGATCCGCAGTGTTCTGCGTATGTAAAACTGTTTTAGTACACCGCCCATACCCAGGCCTGCCTCTTCTGCTTCCTTTCTGTTGGTAAATAAAATTCTTGTGATGAGGAAGCCGCTTAACGCAAAAAAAATGTCTACGCCGTTAAAAAAGCCGGTATAGGTACTGAGGGGATGACCATCCGGGAACCAGTGGTGAATGATCACCAGGAGTACGGCAATGGCACGCAAGCTATCAAGTTGTTTAATGTAGTTCATCAGGCGTTCTTTGCCTGTTATGCTTTACAGGCGCATAGGGCATAAAAAAAGCTAATGTATTTCAATTGTTGTGAAAAGGCAAGTGATAAAGCGGCGGCAGGCTTCTTTACAGCAATGTAAGGCGAATGTTGCGCATCTTCATGGCCAGGTAATCCAGCAGGGCCGAGATGAAAAGCACAATGCTCACCATCTCCAGCAGTTCCTGGATGGTGGTGGTCACCAGCAGCACCACCGGGTCTTCGCCTGTTGTTTTCATCAGGTGCCCTTCAATGGATTCAGTGCCGGCCGCTGCAAAAACATACAGGGCGCCGGAAAGAAGAAACTTGTTTCGCACCCTTACCGGTAATTGCAGCACCATCCGAAAGCAAAAGAAAGCGACCGCCAAGGCTAACAGGAGGTAAGGGATGATCCATGTCCAAAATAAAAATCCATCCATGTTGTTTGTAAATACCAGCCGGCTTGCCCTTTCCACCCGTTCATGGATCTTGAGCGCTTCATCCATGGAAAGAAAAAGGAAAACCACCGATAACAGCAGCCAGTTTTTTTTGTATTTATCCGTTGTTGCGGTCAGCTTGTAAATCAACGCTAAGAGCAGCGCTGAAAAAAACAAAAGAAGCGCTGAAAAAAACGAAGGGAAATTATTTTCAAGATTGAAGTTGAAATAGCGGTCGAGATAGTGAATGTAAGCGGTATCCTCCTTGTCGTGGTAAGAGAGCCACCAGGATACCAGGTGACAGGCCAGCAGCACCAAAATTGTACTTACCAGAAGGGTAACAAGCCCCTTTCCGGATAAGGTAAGCTGGTGGTTTTGGGCTCTTTCTTCAAATTTACCGGCAGGTAGAAAGGTTTCTTCCGGCCTGCTGTGCGATAGGTGTGGTTTCATGGTCAGTAAGGGTCTTGGCTGCCCAATGATTGAATGCACACAACCCTGGTCAGCCGTCCTAAAAACCGAATGCAGGGTTTAAAAAAAAGAGATCCGGTTTTTTCCTGTTTACGATTTGGTTTCGTGATGCTGTCAAAAACGTACCGGCCTTTTTAAAGGCAATTTCTGCACAGCATTCCTGTTGTGCAGAAATGCAGGTCGTGTACGTTTTGTCAACCCGTTAAAGATAATTTCTGGTTATAGAAACCGGAAACTTTCAGGCAGGAATTTGAAAAGAAAAAAGTGTTGAAACATCTTACGAAAAAGGTAAAGAGTTTGCGTTTTTTGCTGCTATATTTTGAGACGACCATAGTAGCACAGCGGAACACTGGCTGTAGCATGTCATTCTTCTATTCAAAGCCTTCTCAAAGACGAATGGCTCAGGCGAGTATGCAGCCTGCACACTCGCCTGAGCCATTTTGTAATATACCGCTCTTATACCGCTGTTTTTTCCGAAAGCATGTTGGTTTGCTTGGCCAGTGTCTCGTTGCTGGTCACCAGCAAATTGTTTACGCCGCGTACAACCTTGTGCAGGTTGCCCGACTGGAACTCGGCAATGCTAAGAAAGATGGTTTGAGCACCGGGGAAATCAAGGGCAATGGCCTGGGGGTGCATAAAGTCCAGTTCTTTCGTTTCCCTTGGCGTTTCCACCCAGGGTCGCGACCAGTAAATAATTACATCCTGCACCGGCTGTTCAATAACCTGCATCCACGGCGTTTCTTCCGAAACATCCCAGGTGCGTTGTCCGGCCAGGGAAGGTGCATTTTCCTGAAGAATACGAATGGACAAGCCATAGGTATTGTATTCCTCATCCGCCAGGATCTCAAAATTTTTCCAGCTTATTTCCATGCTTTTCCCGTTGGTAAAATGGAGGCTTACGGAAAAATCTACCGTATGGATCTGGGAATTTTCGGTTGTATAGCATCGCTGCGGGTGAGCCGGGTAATAGTCTACTTCTGTATAGGTTATGTTCTGCACAGTCCAGCCAATAACCTGGCGGCTTTCCTCAATAGAATGGTTGTTCACTGCCGTTTGTTGCATAAGAGTAAGATCTGTTTTACTGATTTCAAAAAATCTGCAAGCAAATCAGTCTGCTGGTTGCCTGAAAAAACATACCGGCTGTTAGGGTACGGTCCGTCCAGAATGGTTTATCGGTAGGAGATTGGATGGTTAATGGTTAGGCGAATAGGCCTGCAAGATAACAGTTCGGGCCTACAATTGTACCCGGGGCGCCACAGAAACTTTTGAAATTAACGGTTGTGCATAAGGAAAAAGTCTTATCAGTTCAATTCCAAGTACCGGCAGTAAAGCGAAAAATGACCGGGTTCTCCCATCACAGTAAAATCATTTTTTATGCGAAAAAATTCGGCAGAAATTAACACGGCACCACCCTGATTCCTTCGCACATACCATTTGCAGAAAAAGGGCCGACGTACCGGTTCAATTGTCATTGCCGGGAAAACTTAGGTAGCCGGCAGCAATTGTTTGGTAAAACCAAGGGCCACCAGTTCTTCATAGGCCTGCCAAACAGCGTCCGGTATTTCCTGGTAGGTTTGAAATCCTTTTGCGGGGTAAAGCTTGATCCGCTGCAGGTCGCCTACCATAATGTTGATGACCTGCTCCAGCGGGATAGACGGTGTGGGGTAATCTTCAAAAGGGATTTGCGGCGAGGTGACGACAAAGTTTTTTTTGGGCCAGGCTTTTTCAAACGTGGCCAGGCTTCGGCGCTCCATGTAGGGTTTTTGCACCACGATAAACGTTTGCGGATCGATACCTTTCTGCTGCAGCAACTCCCGAACAAAATGGATGTTCTCGCCGGTGTTGGTAGAGCGGTTCTCTACCAGGATGGCTTCTTTGGGCACACCCCGTTCCATGGCAATGGAAGCAAAAAGGTCTGCCTCGGTTTGGGTCCACATGTTTTCGGTAAGGCGTCCCAGTCCGCCGGAAAAGATCAGCAGCGGTGCCCAGCCTTCGTGGTAAAGGTCGGCCGCCCGTTCGGCCACACGGGTATCATGACTGCCCAGCGTAAGGATCGCATCTGATTTGACAAGCTTGTGGTTCACATGGTGGTAGTCCCAAATGATTTTGGCAAGGGAAAGAACGTGGGTGTTCTGCATGCCCGAATGTAAGGGCAATTCTGCTTTTTCTGCAAAGCAAAAAACAGGGATTCTTTGCTCCGATCCTTTATAATGCCGCTGTTACCCGGCTGCCATATTGGTCTTCAGGCTTTGCGCATACAAGTCTTGCGCTGGGCTTTCTGCAGGCTTTTCCTTGCAGATGGAGGCGTATTCGTGCAGGGCTTTGGTTTTTTGCAGTAGTGCCGATTTGTTGGAAGCGGCCAGGGCCGATAAAAAAGAAACCATCACTTCTTCAAAAGGCTTCCAGTTTGCGGTTCGGATGGAACTGTGGTTATCGCGGCTCATTTTCAGCTCCAGGAGCTGTAGCGAATCCTGCCCTTCTCGTTTAAAATAGGCCGTAAACAACCGGAATCCATCAAAATAAAAATCAACAGCCGTGGGAAAATAAAACTGGAAACGGATGCGAGGTTGGGGGTGCAACGCTATCCACTGGTCAAATTCTTTTTTATTGAGAACAAAAAGTTCAAGGATCTCTTTTTCGGTTTTGGTAACCGGTAGCCGGGAAGAGGACGGCCGAAAAAAATGTTTCAGGTTCATCATTGCAGCGGATTTGGACTGAACTGTAAATATAATGGCAGGATCGGGATTGTCAAATAGGGAAACGGCCAATTCCCGGTCTCCTGCCGGTTTAACCATAGGCAGCCCAACGCATCAAGCCTGTTTACGGTTGTGCTACAGGGATAGTGCGAAACGCTTAGGGAAGAATTTTATCCACGAAAACCGGTCGGCCCTCGGCGGTAAACCCCGCCACGGAAAGCCGGAACTTTTTTGTTTTGTCGTTGTTAAAGAACCGGATGCTTGTTTTGCCCTGCTCGGGTGGTACCAGTGCATGCCGGAAGAGGATCGTTCTGTCGTCACTTACGGACATGTCCTGCACCTGGCTGGGTGTTAGCGCCGTTGGTGCTGTAAATCGCTTGTAGCCCGTTAAGGTGTAATACGGAAGCGAAGGCGTGTTCCGGGCCGGGGCCATATCACCCCTGCGGGTGTAAATGGCAATGCCGCTGCCGCCACCTATCATGCCGCCGCTCTGGATCACTTTGATCAGCGCCACATCGGCCGGGCTGACGCTTTGTATGGTTTCGTAGTCAACATTCACTTCGTCAAGGAAAACCGGTACGGGCTGGTTACGAATGAGGGGCACCGGTACATTGTCTACATAAGAAATGGTAAGGCTGGGCACCCGGCCTTGCAGCCATTCCAGCAGGTTGCTCGAAACCAGCGGTGCCGTTTCTTCGTCGTTTATAAAATCAAACAACAAGGCACGCTGCGATTGAAACCTCCCTGTGCTTAGGCGCTTGTCCATGGCTTCGGTACGGGAAGCAGCGTTGGTAGAAACAACAACGGCTTCCAACATTTTTACTTTTTCGGCCCGTAAGAGTTGCTGCTGCCGCTCGGCCGCAGCCCGTTGCACCAGCAGGGGCAAGGTATCGGCGGGTTTGCGGTTCACAAGCGTGTAGCCATGCTGCGGCAAGGGTTGCCGCAGGGGGTGGTGTCGATTGGCCTGCCGAAACAGGATCGATACGTCGCCTTCGAGGAACTTGCGCCGGTCGGGCTGGTAATAAACCTGCAGCGTGTCGGTGAAAAAAAGATTCTCCAAAGCAAAGACACCTTCCTTGTTTGTTTGTACCTGCAAAAAGCTGAGCGTGGAATCGGGTGCTTTTACCAACAGGTTCATGTTGCGTAGGGGTTGTGTCTTGTTGCCTTTTACAACGGTTCCACTGAACGATAACAATTGTTCGGGTTGAAACGGCAGCGCCGGCTGCGCTGGCCGCAGCACCGTTGGCCATTGCACCGGTTTTTTTTCTTCGGTCAGCAGCAGGGCATGCAGCGCCGCCATTTTTGTTTCGTTTGGCTCCCGCAGGTACCAGTCTGCATCCTGCGCAGGCACCGAAAGATCGCCCAGGTAAATTGCGCTTAAAAAATCACTGGCCGGCAATACCGCCGCATCGGCAACCTGTATGCTGTAAGTACCCCAGGTAGCCGTATCGGTGGCCAACTGCCAGTGGTTATAACCCCGATCCCTAACCGAAAATGTATCCAGTGAAACGGTCGGCTCATTTGCCTGCAACTGCGGTAAATGAATAAAGCAAAGCCGTTCGGCAACGGGCTGATCCCTCTCATTAAAAAGCGTTAGCTGAACAAGACCCGGCGGCAGGTTGTCAATAGCGATGGTTCCAGCCACGCCGCTGCCTTCTTTGGTGAAAGAAGAAACAAAAAACGGTTGGCGGTTGTAAGAGGCTACCAGCTTGTACCCTTTGCCGCCGCTTGCCATGTTCTTGAACAGGAGGCTATACCGGAGCGTTGTGGCATAGCTTGTTACCTGCAGCAAAGCGCCGCTGTCTTTTACAGCCGGCAAACGAATCTCCTGCGTGTTGCCAACATCGTCTTTGATAATCAGCTTGTAGGTTTTACCCTCAAAAGCCAAGAACCGTACTTCCCCAATTTCATTGTTGTAAACGGTTAGCGGCGTTCGGGTCGTGTCGCCTTCTTCCACCAGGCTGCCGCTCCAGCTTTTGGGCAGGCTGCCATCGCTGAAAAGGCGTACGGCTACATTGGCCACGGCACCGTCAAGCAACTGGTTGCTTTCAATAAACGCTTTGGCCTTCCATTTTACCGCCTTTGGCTGCAGGCCTTGGGTAGAATAGGGATTGTAAACAAGGAGAGGTTTTATCAGCGTGTGTTCGTCGCCGGCATTCAGCATCCACCGGGTATAAGCACGGACGTAGTAAACATCTTCTGCCAGGGAAGCCGGCAGGGTAAAGCCACCATCGCCGCTGCCCCTGTGCAGGTAAACAATCTGTGAATCAAGCCTGTTTTTAGCGCCATCATACAGTTCAACATACAAGTTGGTAGATAGGGGAGAGAGTTCATATCCCGACAAAACATAAGCTTTGAATGCCATCGTTTCGCCGGCCAGGTAAGCCGGTTTCGACAATAGCAGCACCACGTTTTCCTGCGGGAAGTTGCTGGCATAGGCGGCCAGTTTTTCTTCGGGTGTTTGGGTAAAGCCGTCGGTTGAAAAAAATAGGGTCAGCAGCAGCAAGGCAGTTCTCAAGCAGGTCATGTGGCGTCAATATAATTGCAATTGTAAGTACAATTTTTGGGGATGGAAAGGCCGAACCTGATTTTAACAGCCTGCTTTTCTTTCAGCTAGATAAGATAAGGTTGTGATAAATCCATTCACTGTTTTGATGCGCTCTGCAAGAACAAAAAGAAAAGAGGCGCAATTGTGAGCCTCTTTTCTTTTGCTAGTCTTTTGCCAAATCTTCAATTGACACTTTTTCCAGTGCCCGCTGCGCCGGGCCGGTTATCACTTCGCCGTTCAGGTTGTACCGTGCGCCGTGGCAGGGACAATCCCAGGTTTTTTCGGCGCCATTCCAGTCGACCACGCATTTGGCGTGTGTGCATACAGGGTTCAGTGCATAGATCTTTCCCGATTCATCTTTGTACACCGCAAGCGTTGAGCCTTCGTATTTAACCAGCTTTCCATCACCGGGGGCAATTTCCGCAAGGCCTTCGATCTTTTCGGCGCCCAGCCGCTTACCAACAAACTGCGCCACCACATCGGCATTTTCTTTTACAAACTCGGTAAAGCCAGCCACCGGTTTTACCCGGCCGGGGCGGAAGAGGTCTGCATACACGCTTTCGCCTTTTGTAATAAGGTCCGTTAAGGTAATGGCGGCTATATGACTATACGTAATGCCGTTGCCGCTAAAGCCGGTGGCCACGTACACATTGTCCGACGCACCCGGCAGGTGGCCAATGTAGGCAAGTCCATCCGAGGGCTCAAAGTACTGCGACGACCAGCGATGGGTAACGGTCGCCACATCAAAATGCTGCCGTGCATGGGCAATGAGGTTGTTGAAGCAGGCTTCCGTGTTTTCGTGGTGCGCTGTTTTGTGGTCTTCGCCGCCAATTATCAGGTACTTGGCGCCGTCAATTTCCTGCGACCGGTAATAATGGTAAGGATCGTACATATCGTAGGCCAGCGAGTTGGGATAGCGGTTATCGGCCAGCAACACAGCAATAGCATAGCTGCGGTAAGGCGCATTGCGAAAATGCAGCAGGTTGATGTTGGGCGGGATGTGCGTGGCGTATACCAGGTGTTTTGCCCGAAGGTTACCCTGAGCGGTTTTTATTTCCAAACCATCGTCCTGTTTGCTGGAACTTTCTACCCGGCAATTTTCCATCACCACGCCGCCGGCATCGGTAAAGGCTTTGGCCAGGGCCATTACATAACGGGTAGGATGTACCTGTGCCTGCCGCTTGAATAGCGCCGCTTTTACAAAAGGCACGGGCACGGTTATCTTGTCCACCCACTCTACCTCCACACCGGCTTCCCGGGAGGCGTTCACAATCTTTTCCAGCTCTTCTACCTGGCTTTCTTCGACGGCGTAGAGGTATCCGTTCTTTTCTTCAAACCCGCAATCAATGTTGTATTCCTCCACGTGTTGGTGAAAAAGGTCACGGGAAGCGTTGGTAGCCCTGGCCACCAGCTTGGCGGCGTCCGCACCAAAGTCGCTTTGGATCTGGTCGTAGCTCGTATCGAAAAAGGTATTGATGTGCGCCGTGGTGCCGCCGGTGGTACCAAAACAAAGGGTATGCGCTTCGGCCACAGCGCACTGCAGGCCTTTTTTCTGCAGCAGCAAAGCGGTGGTAATGCCGGTAATGCCGCCGCCTGCAATCACCACGTCAAAACTGGTACTGTTACCGCCCGCCGGAAGACCAACGTCCCCAACGGTATCCTGCCATAAACTGATGGTTGCCCCGTCTCTTCTCATGGTTTTTTGCCGGCACTCGTAAAAAAACAATGCCCGGTTTTGTGCACAAAATGGGTAATGGCACAGAGTATGCACTTTATCAACTGTGTAAACGATTTGATCATGCTAAAAGTGATGCGATGAAAAAAGTGTTGGTAGCCCTGGTGTTCTTATTTACCGTACAAACCGCCGTACAGGCACAGAAGAAATACAACTTCGAAACCCTGAAAGGCAGTTGGCGCAACAGCAAGGGAGCAGGACTTGATATTGTGGACAGCAACACCATCTATATTGTGTATGGCGAGCAAAAGCGAAAAGTAACCGACAGCCGGGCCGATTTCAGCAAGTCGCCGGTATGGCTTGACCTTGCGGTAAAAGATTCCAGCCAGGTGATCACCCTCAAAAGCCTTCTTCTTTTTGTAAGCGATGACCTTATTCAATGGCAGGTGTTCGACAGCGAAACAAGGCCGGCTTATTTCAGTATGGACCGTGGCGATATGTTCTTCCTAAAGCGGGTATCGGAAATGATCAATTAACGTTGTTGCCAGCTTGCTGTCACCTGGAGCAGGCAGTTGACAAGTGAGTTTTCAATGCACGAAACGCAACTGTTTCTTTTTTCGGTTGTTCTTTACTGTTAGCTACCATCGCTCTTCCTCGGACGGCGGTGGTGGCGTACGAAACCGTTGCAGTGTTTTCTTTTTTTCTTCCATCCTTGCCAGCAGCAGGCCGGCCAGCAATTCACCCGCATCCACACCGGGATTTTGCTGCAGTGTTTTTTTTACGGTGGCTTCAGGCACATCTACCCGGTAAAGAACCTGTACCAGCGCCGCAAAATCATGCAGCAATAAATTGTTGAGATAAACGGCCAGGCGCTTCCGGATCGATTCTTTTTCTTCCAGTCCCAGTTGCGGGTCCCATGCCTGTACCAATGCCCAAATATCCATGCGTCAAAAATAGTTTTCTTGCTCTTGCCGTATTCGTTGTTGTTTTAGAGAAGTGGCTCTTTTAGTACGCCTAAACTAAAGAGGGCAAAATCATATTTCGCGGGGTCAGCCGGGTCAAACCGTTTTAGGTTTTCGGTGAGCTCCAGTGCCGTCAACCAGTCGGTTTGTTTGCGTTTGATAAGCCCAAACTGCCGGGCCACGCGGGCCACGTGCAGGTCAACGGGGCACACCAATTGTGCCGGCGAAAGGCTTTGCCATAACCCAAAGTCAACGCCGCAGGCATCGCGGCGTACCATCCAGCGCAAAAACATACACAATCGCTTGCAGGTCGCCCCACGTGCCGGCGTGGCAATGTGCTTTTTGGTGCGTTGCGGCGCATCTTCCAGCGAAAAAAAATAGGTATGAAAACCTGCCAGTACGTTTTCAATGTTTTCATCGCCCGGCTGCATCCACTGGCTGAAAGCCGTTTCCAGCGATGCATGCCTTGTGTAATGATGGTGCAAGAAATGAACAAAATAAAGCAGGTCGGTGGTGTTGAACGTGCGGTGCTTAAAATAGAGCAGGCGCTTTAGGTCTTCATCGGTATGGTGCAGGCAAAACTGGTAGGGTGCATTGTGCATCAGGTGCAACAGTTCACTTGTTTTATTGATGATGATGGTGCGATTACCCCAGGCAAAAACGGCTGCGAAAAAAGCAGCGATCTCAATGTCCTGCTGCTGTGTAAACCGGTGCGGAAGGGAAATGGGATCGGGCGGGATAAAGGCAGGACGGTTGTACGTCGCCACTTTTTCATCTAAAAAATCTTTCAGCTTTTCATTCACAGCGCAAAGCTAGGTCACAAAGCCTTCCGGCGTTATTTAGTGCACCTTTCTGCCACTACTATATATGGCGTCCCTCTACTTCAGCGTCGCTGCAAAAGCAAGGATCTTCGCTGCATACCACTGCGGCTCTTCCTGGAAAGGCGCATGCCCGCCGGTATAATGCACCACGGTCTGGTTTGGAAAGTGAAAGCTCTTGTAGTGGTCCACACCAACGGCATAATCCGTATCGCCGGTCATCACAAATACAGGGCATTTAATAGCAGCCGTCTGCGGTGCATAATCTTTCCAGTAGTCGGCCACATTCCAGCATTGCGTGGCAAAGTCGCGGTTGAACCGGCCTGCCGCCAGCGTAACCGAATCGTTGATTTTTTTTTCTGCTCTGTTGCGGTACATCAGTTTGTACCAACTGTCTTTTTCCGACAGCAGGTTGTGTACAATGCTCACCCGTTGCATCAGGGGTTTGCTTTCATCGTTCAGTTCTTTGTTATCCTGCAAGCCCAGTTCTTTTTTGCCAAAGTCCACATGGCTTTGCATGGAAGCCTGCATGTTAACCGTGGCATTGATATAAAGCAGCGCCAACACATGCTTGCTGTATTGCAGGGCATAGTTGGTGATAAGAATGCCGCCAAACGAATGTCCCATCACCGCCCATTTTTGGATGCGAAAATGCTGTCGCAATTCATCCATGTCCTGCAACATACGGGGCAAAGAATAATTGCGGTTGGCCGCAGAGTCGGAACGGCCGCTGCCCCGCTGGTCGAAGTAGATCATCTGCAGCTTTTGCTCGATTACCGGTGCACCGGCCATGGCCTCGTAGTAATAAGCGTTGGAGCCCGGGCCGCCATGTACAAAAAGACAGGGCTTGCCGCTTCCTGCAACCCGTACATAAAGCTTTACGTTATCGGATGTGGTGAAATAAAAGGTGGAATCGGTGGCCAGCAAAAAATTTGTACAGAGCAGCAGCAACGTTAGTAGCGGGAATTTCATTCTCAATTTTACACAATTAGACACGGCGCAGCCATAACAGGTTACTGCTTTTTGGAAAAACAGATAAAATATTGATGGCGAATAAACAGGGCTGGTAGGCGTCTCTTTGTTGGACAGTAATAAAGAGCAAGATTAGTCCACAATTTTAGGGATGCAGCACAATAATGGGGCTTCCCGTGATCACCGGACGGCCAATGTCCAACCCGGCATCTTTTTGCCGGCAGGCAGCAAACAATGCGGCCAGCAGCACAATCAGCAGGAGGTATTTGGTAAACCTGTACATACCGTTCAATTTAGTACAGCACAAAAATGAAGTAGCCAGGGCACCTGCGAAAAGAGATGTGACGAATGTCGTTTTTAACGTGACGAAATTCAAACGATGCAGTCCCTTTTCAAGAAGCCGGGTACGCTATACTGGCATGGCTTTGGCAGGGAAGCCGGTAACAAAGAATTACCTGTATCCCTGGGTAGTTTTGTTGATAAGAAAACTTTACTTACCTTATCTGTGTTTATGAACCTTTCCACAAAAGATACGCAGAAAGCTTTCGATGCCATCCGTAGCCATGTATGTAAAAAGCTGGAAGGGTTAAGTGAGCATTTAACCTATCACAATCTCCATCATACCCTTGATGTTTTGCAGCAAAGCGAACGCATTGCCCGGGAAGAAGGGCTGGAGGACGAACACAAGATTTTCCTGCTGAAAGTGGCGGCCATGTACCACGATACCGGTTTCCTGGTAACCTATGCCGATCATGAAAAAGCAAGCTGCGAGATTTTCCGGGGCGAGGCGGCCTTGTTTGATTTTACACCGGCCGAACAGGCGTTTGTTGTGCGGCTGATCATGGCCACCCGGCTACCTCAGCAACCGGCAGATATTTATGAATGCGTGATCTGCGATGCGGACCTCGACTACCTCGGGCGGCCCGATTTCTTCCGAATTGGCGATGGCCTGCGCAAAGAGTTTTTACATTATGGCATTGTGCGTTCCGACGAAGAGTGGGAGCGGCTGCAGATGAAGTTTCTTTCCAATCATTCTTACCACACCAACAGTTGCCGCGAAAGCCGCGAGTATGAAAAACAGGCGCACATGGCGCAGCTTCGCTAGGAAGCGTTTACTTGCTTTTTTTTCATTTCCACCGTAATGTGGTCCTGCTCCCGCAAACGCCGGCAAAGTGTTTTCATAATGCCTTTTAAAATATCGGTGCTGGTGGCGATCACGTCATAAAAATCTTCCTGCTCAATTTTCAGCAAAATGCATTCGGTGCTTGTAGTGGCCGATGCCGACCGGGTGTCGGAATCCAACACTGATAGTTCGCCAAAAATTTCATTTTCAGAAAGCAGGGCCAACTGGTGTTCGCCATCGTGAATGGATACCTGTCCTTTGTAAATAAAATACATGCAATTGCCGGCATCGCCTTTGGCAAAAAGCGAAACGTTGGCCTCTACCATTTCTTCCTGGCAGATAGAGGCGATCTCCACAAGGTCCACTTCTTTGCAGGCCTGGAAAATGGACGAATTTTTCAGCAGCAATACTTTTTCAATGATCAGCATAATGGGGTTCCGCTATTTGGGATAAGGCAAAGGTTTTTGTTTCACTGAAAGCCGAATTCGTTTCCGAAACAGGAACTGTTTTTAATTCGTCGAGCAAGGCGGTAAGGTGACTGCGCCAGGTGCTGTACACGCAAACGGCTTTTGTCCAGTCGTTAAAGCCATGGTTGTTGGTAATGGCCACCGACCTGAAAAACTGTTGCTCCGTAAGGGGCGCTGTTTGCTTTTTCTTATGCACCGGGTCCAGCAAAAAGTCAAACAAAGCATTCAGCTCACGGGCCGTTTTTTTCGGCAGTATCATTTCCAGCATTTCCATGCTGTTGTAGAGCTTAAACTGCTCCTTATTTTCTGTTAACTCAATAATGCGGTTGATCTCTTTTTTGCCGTACAGGATCACGCATATCTTCAGTGCCACGGCCAGGTCGTTCCAGATCTCTGTTTCCAATGACCGCTGCAAAAGGTGGCGCTCTTTCCAGTCGGGCACTGTGTGCAACAAGGTGATCTTACCGCTTCCGTTGGCAATGAACCGCTGCAACTGCTGCCGGAACAGGTGGATATCTTCCACAATCTCGGCATGGTAGCTGCGGCTCCACAACACATGAATGGCTTTGTCTTTGTGCGGGTGATCGTTCTGCAACAGTGAGAGAAGGAAACGGGTAACCCAGGGGCCTTTTAGCTTGCCGGCAATTTTGACCAGCTCCAAGGTGCAGTTTGATGTGAGGGCCGACGGCAATAATTTCAGGTCTTCAAAAAGGCGTTCGCCATACTGGAAAAGTCCTTGTATGGCCAGGTATTTATCTTCCCGCTGTTGCAGCTTTTCCAGGATCACCGGCAGGATGTCTTTCTTTTTCAGCTTGCAGGCTGTAACAAACGCATTGCGTCGCACCGAGGGGTCTTCGTCTTCCAGTAACTGCACAATGCTGCTGGTAAAGTCTATCTGGGTGCATTCGCAAATGATCTCCAGTGCCAGTTCTCTTTTGGCTGGATCGGCCGATTGCAGCAGTTGCTGGATGGCTGTTGCGCCTGCATAAAATTCGTTGAAACCTTTCTGCTGCAGCAAAAGCAGCACCAGTCCTTTTTGCAATGATGGCGACAGGGAATGCAATTCGCCAAGGTGCTGCTGCAGGTTTTCCGGCGCCACTTTGCACAAAGCAATGGCCGCCATTTCCCGCAGTTCGTCGTTCGGTTCTTCGCGAATCAATTTTTGCAGGAGCGAGGCTGTCAATGCATTCAACTGGTTCAGGCGGTCAAAGGCATATTGTTTCAGCGGCAGCTCGGCCGACTGCAACTGCTCTTTCAGGAGCTGGACCATGTTGGGGTATTTGCCGTTGTCGAGCAGCTTGAGGGCATAGATCTTTTCGGAAACCGTGCCGCTTTGCAAGCGTTCCAGTAAAAACGCATAGGTATCGCGGTTATAGATCACAACACCTTCGCTATTCATGACGCCTTTGGCAATGGAATGGTGTAATGTTTTTGCGTAGGCTTTGCGGATGTAAAAGATCACGGCTGCCCACACCAAAAGGTTGGCAAGAATTACCTTGATGATAAAGTTGATGCTCAGCTCAATTTTCAACTGTTGCGCCACTACCAGCGAGGCGCCTACGATCAGGAGCGAAGGTGCCAGCATGTAGCCTTTGGCAATGATGTGTCCTTTTAAGCGGTTGTGGGCACTCAGCGGTTGAAAGAGGATAAAGAACACCGGTTCCTGCATGGCAGAGCGCAGCACTTCGGTTAACATGGCCATCAACCCAAACTCCAGCAGCACATACCTGTCGTCGGTATTAAAAATAAAGAAAAGGCAAAAAACAGAAAGCATCACCGGTGTGATCATGAGACAGGTGATAAGGCCAAGGCGCTCGATCATACGGCTGGTAAACACCAGTTTCAGAATGAGGGTGATGATTCTGCCAGCGGCAAAAAAGATAGAGATATAGGTTGCCAGTGCCGTGAGGTTTTGCACCCTTGCTTTTACTTCGGTAACAAAGGTGTAGTCGATCAGGTTAAACACATTGTAACTCAGCAGCGACAGCAGCGAGATAAAAAAGATCAGTTTGTTGTTGAGCAGGAATGCCAGTATCGATTGTTTGGGACCACTGTGTTGCTGGTGATGGTGCGAAGCCTCGGCACCTTTTTGTATGCCTTCCCACCGTTTTTTATCAATCAGCCTGTTCACCAGGTAGAAACCGATACAAAGCGACAGTACCGACAGCAGCAACAGGTTATCGATACCAATGATAGGCATGAGCAGGGGAGCGGCCATATATCCTATCAGCTTGGCCGGGATGTCACCCGAGCCCACAATGGCAAATACCCGTCGGCTCTCCCTTACATTAAACAGGAGCGACACCAGTCCCCAGTAGGCATAACCTGTCATCATGTAAAACAAGGTGCCCCATACCAGCAGGGCGAAAATGATGGTGTTGCGATCCATTGTCAGCAGGCCTACCCTGAAAAAAAGAAGGATGACCACCGATAGTAAAAGGATCGTTCGAAACAGGTGCAGAGGGGATAGCTTTTTCTCCAGCTTTTCGTAGCCAACATTCAGCAGCAGCAAAAAGCCGGCAACCACAAGGTAGGCGTAGGCGATGTTGGTAACAGCAAAATGGTGTATGAAAAACGTAAAGGAAACAATGTTGAGAAACGAGTGGGCAATGCCAATAAAAAGTTGAATGCTAAGCAGGTCAAACACGTGGTTTGATTCGGAAGCCTTAATATTGAGTATACTAAGCAGCCGTTGTTTCATCCCTTAAATATAAGCTCTAATCCTTGCAAGCGGCCAATCGCTGGCAATAAGTATGCATATTTATTTATATTGACGGAAATTAAATTATCTTCATTGCCGTTGAACGAATTGCATCGGAACTACAGCCGTATATCCTTCAGAAATCACTCGTTTTAACCTTCCCTGTGTTTGTCAAATTGCCTTGGCGAAAGCTGCCCGATTGCTATGGCAATAACGCTGTTTTTTCATTTGAACATCCACCATAGCCAAACAACTAAACCGTCAACATGAGAGAAAAAACAGGTAAGCCTGGGAATAGCCTTCCCTTGTTTGCCATACTGGCCACCATTTTTTGTACTGCCATCCTGTTCTCCGCCTCGGCACAACAACTGCCTATCCGCGATTTTGTTTTGTTTGGCGCCAACAGCACCCAGATCGGCACATCTACTACTGTCAGCGGCGGCCGCATTGGCAGCAAGAACCTGGTGCAAACCACAGGCAATACCACCATCACCGCCGCTATCAATAGTGATAACGTAGTACAACTGGCCAACAGCAATACCGTTCGCGGCAATATCACTGCTGCCAACAAAAAGAACTTTACCGGGACGATATTTTCCACCGGCTCCAATTTTTCGTTCCCCGATGCCAGTTCGCAGCTCCATGTAGGCGGAAACGTAGCCATTCAAAACGGCACCATCAAAGGCTCGCTCTACATGCCCAAAGCGGCCAAATACAGTGGGCCCAAAATTGAGCGGTTCGACAACCCCGTATTTCCGCAACTGCCCTCGCTGCCGGCTGTTACTACGTTTTTGCCAGCGGGTGCAAGCGACATTACTGGCACCGGTACCGCAAAGCCGTCCACCCCTTACCGCGACCTGAAACTATCCGGCGGCGCAACGGTCACCTTTGCAGGTACCGGGGTTTATACCTTCAACAGCATCAAAATTGGCAATGCGGGTAACCGGCTGGTACTCGACTTCCAGGATAACACCAATGGCTTTATTGTCATTCATGTGCATGGCGATGTTGACCTGGGCAAGATCAATGTGCAACTGGTTAGGGGCGGACATGCCAGCCGGGTATACATGGAAGTGCATGGCAATGGCAGCACTTCGTCTTCGGGGAAAGAAGCCTGGCGGCTTGGCAACGGTGCCTCGGGAACAAATGCTACCGTTTGGTACGGCACTGTATGGGCACCCAACGGTGACATCTTTGTAGGGCAGGGATCGACGCCGCCAAAAGTGGAGGGTACCCTGTGGAGCGGCAGCAATGTAACAATAGGAAGTGGCGTTGCCGTGAGTTATGTACAGCCACAGCCTTGTCCTCCAGTAGTAGCCGATGCGGGAGCAGATCAAACCCTGGTTTGCCCGGCACCATTTGTTTCCATCGGCACCACCAAAAGCAGCGGCGCTCTGTATACCTGGACAACCGTTATTGACGGCAAAGAAACCATTGTGGGAACCACCCCCATCATCAAGGCCACCAGGAAGGGAACGTATACCCTTACGGTAAGCAACGGCTGCGGCAATGCGGTAACGGATAAAGTGGAAGTGGGCTACGAGTCTTGTATAGAACCCATCAATCCAAATACGGGCAAAACCAATAACCTTATTGGTCATGAGCTGACCAATTTAAGCGCCAACCTGGAGGAAGCGAAAAAGCATCTTATTATCCTGGGCGAAAATTCTGACCGTGTGCTGATCGAAGCGGTTGCCGTTGTTCGGAAAGAAGAAGACGCAAAAGCCTTTCTTCGTGCCAACGGCTTGCTGAACGAGATTCCCAATGGCGTTGCCTACCAGATCATTTCCGGAAGTTTTCCCATCAACAAATTGCTGGCCGTCAATGCAAGGCCTGACCTGTTCAACCACTGCCGTCCTGTTTTTCTCCCGCAGGGCAATGCAGGCATCGCCACCTCGGAAGGCGACAGGGCCATTGCGGCCAACCTGGCAAGGGCCGGCTATAATATCGGTGGTGCCGGCGTAAAGGTCGGCGTGATCTCGGACAGCTATAACAGGAGCAGTTTGCAGTTAGACAATGCAGGTCTTGACGTAAAAAACGGTGACCTGCCCGGAAGCGGCAATCCTGAAGGAAATACAGCTCCTGTAGAAGTAGTGCTGGATTATCCCTATGGTGTTCGTTCCGATGAGGGCCGCGCCATGCTGCAAATCATTCATGACCTGGCACCAAAATCACCATTGGCCTTTCGTACCGGTTTCCGCAGTGCCGGCGATATGGCGCAGGGAATTCTCGAACTGAAAGAAGCCGGCTGCAAGGTGATCGTGGATGATGTGACTTATGTTACCGAACCGTTCTTCCAGGATGGTGTTGTAGCAAAAGCGGTAGACCAGGTGACCAATGCCGGGGTTTCTTACTTTACATCGGCAGGCAACTTTGGCCAGAAAGCTTACACCAAAACATTTCAACGGGCACCGGCGCCGGCCAACCTGGGCAACTATGCGCATAACTTCAGCGGTACCGGTGATATTTACCAGCGCCTGAAATTGAAATCGGGTACCTACACCATAGTGCTGCAATGGAAAGACGCCATTTATTCGCTGGCGCAAACACAAGGCACCATCAATGACCTGGATATTTACCTCGTAGACCAGGGCGAACGCATCGGCTTTAACAGGAACAATCTCGGCGGCGATCCCTTCGAGGTTCTTTCTTTTTCCATCAACCTGCCCGATACATCGCAGGTGATTGAAACCGACCTGTTGATTACCAAGGCCGATAACTCAGCGGATAATCCCTTGTTGAAATACATCATCTTCCGCGGCAACGCGGTGATCGATGAATATTATTCCAACCAGTCGCTGGTAGACAAGTCCACCATTGTTGGACATGCCAATGCACAGGGTGCAATTGCCGTAGGCGCTGTGCTGTTCTCCAATACGGCACCGTTTAACAATACGCCTTCCATTGCTTCTTTTTCGTCAACCGGCGGCACACCGGTTTTTGTTGATGGCGTGAGGCAAGTGCGGCGCAAGCCCGATGTAACGGCACCCAATGGTGTGAACACTTCATCTACCGTTGTAATGGGGCCCGACATTGATTTTGTTAATGATCCCGTAAACGGATCGCCGGACGGCTTCCCGAATTTCTACGGCACATCAGCCTCTGCACCCCATGCAGCAGCGGTGGCCGCCCTGATCATGGAAGCCCGCAAAAAATTTTACGACGAAACACTGGACCCAACCGGCTTGCGCTTCCACCTGTATAATTCGGCTGCGGCCATGCAACCAGATGGCGTGGTAGATGGCTGGAACTACAAAGCGGGCTTTGGCCTGGTGCAGCCTTTTGGTGCCATTCGCAATTTTGCCAACCCCACACCCAGGATCAATGAATTGATCTATGATCCCAACATCACGCCGGGCACTACGCCGTTTACCGTGCAGGTAAAAGGAGAATATTTTACAGGAAACACGGTGATCTACTTCCGCGGCAAGCCTGTGCCTACCGAGGTTGTTGATGCCAACACCTTACAAGCCACCATCAATCTTTTGTCCGCGGCAAAAGCGGCCGTTAACGTGTATACAAGCCCGTTACAGGGTACCAACGGTACCGATGGTGGTCTTTCCAACACGCTGTACCTGTTCTCGGCCCGCAAGCTGAAAGTGGTGATGAAGGCCGACAGCAAGGAGAAAAAATATGGCGAAGCCGTGCCGCCCAATTCCATGACCATCCTGGTAGAGAACGATTCCCTGCATGTGTTCAATCAGAAATTTGGGGAAGCCCTGACGCCGGAAAGCCTGGGGCTGCAGAACGTGACCTTTACTTATTCCGAGCCAAGTCTAAACCCGTTGAGTAATGTAGGCGAATACCGGATCGATGTGAGCCGACCATTTGATCCACAGGTTCCGACGGATGCAGCCTTGCTGGAGTTGTACGATTACAGCGCGGCCATCGGCACCATTAAGATCAACAAGCTGGCCGTAACGGTTTCGCCGCAGAACCGTACGGTAACGTATGGCGACCCGCTGGATGATTTTACTTTCAACTATGTATTTGATCCTGCCGCAAAAATTGCCGATCAGCAGGCATTGACAAATGCCATCCGGCAGGCACACGAGGCGCATGTAGACAATTCGGTACTGGGTGTGATGAACAGCACAGGGGGCGGTGCGGCTGTGTTCTTCCAAAACAAGTTGTTACCGGTGTACCAGAACGCCGCCATCATCTACCAGAACAAGCTTTATCCCATCATTGTAAATGCTGCAGGCAGTGCCGTGATCATCCTGAATGGCGCAGAATACCCCGTTGTCAATTCTACCCGCCTTACCGGCAGCGCCGTGGTGATTCTTAACGGCGAGGAATACCCTGTAATAAACGGTGGCGGTGCCATCGTTATTCTCAACGGCCAGATCCTGCCGGTCATCAACCGCGGTATCGGCGGTGCCGTGGTGATCCTGAACGGGGTAGAATACCCTGTAGTGAATTCGCGTCTTACCGGTGGTGCCGTGGTCATTCTCAACGGCGAAGAAGTGCCGGTGATCAATGGTGGCGGTGGCGCGGTGATCATCCTGAACGGGCAGTATTTACCGGTTGTTAATTCCCGCCTTACCGGTGGCGCGGTTGTTATTTTAAATGGCGAAGAATATCCCGTTGTCAACTCCCGTCTTACCGGCGGTGCAGTTGTTATCCTTAACGGTGAAGAAATTCCGGTTCAGAATAACCTGCGTACAGCTGTTACCATCTTAAACGGGCAGCTTTATGATGTGGTTCCCAATGCAACCGGCAGAACGGCCGTGGTCATTCTGAATGGCGCCAAGCAGGGTACAACGGCGCCTTACCTGAATGGTGTTGGCGGCAGCGCTGTTGTCATTCTGAACGGACAAATCCTGCCGGTAGTTAATCGCAGTATCGGCAGTGCCGTTGTGATCTTAAACGGCAAGGAATATCCTGTTGTGAATTCTACCCGTCTTACCGGTGGCGCTGTGGTCATTCTTAACGGCGAGGAGATCCCGCTGGTGAACAGCATTTCACCCGCAACATTGACCAATATGAGCATGGCAGCCACGCTCAATGCCATTGCCAATGCAAGGACCATCGCGGCGCAGCCGAATAAGTTCATTGACGTAGCGGCCAATGCCCTTGTGCAGTTCAACACCAACAGCGCCACTTCACCCATGCTCAATGCACTTGCGTATGTCAATGCAAGAACATTGGTGGATGCCAACAGGCTTGCCAACGGCGAACGTGTTATTGTGAACAAGGGGCCTACAGCGGTTACCATCTTAAACGGCAGCACGGCCTACGTAAATGAATTTTCGCTGGAGAAAAACACAACGGTGAAAGCACCAGTGATCTACGACCAGGCAGACCTTAACAGTGCTGTTGGCAATGTTTCTACCATTGCCATGGAAGGCATCAACATGATCACCGGCATCAACAGCGGTGAGCAATACATTATCCCGGCGGCCTTGTACAGCCCCAACTTTATCATCACCTATGGCGTGGGCACCGTCAACATTTTAAAGGCACCGCTGAACCTGAAGGCGAACAATGTAACAAAGGAAATGGGCATTGCATTGAACCTGAACCCAGCCAATTTTTCCATTAGCCAGGGCAGCACCAAATACGGTGAAAAGATTGCGGTGGCAAACCTTGCCAGCAACGGCGCAGGTGCCGATGCGGCTGTTGGTTCTTATCCTATCCAGATCAGCAATGCCATTGGCAGTTACGGAACCGATATTGCCAATTACCAGGTTGGCTACACACCCGGCTTGTTGCAGGTGGTGTCCAGTTGCCCTGTGGTCACGCACAGCCGGAACAACAGTTTTGTCAATACTGTTACCGCACCTGTTTCGTTGTGGCTGAATGTACAGATCAAGCTACGCGGACAGTTAACGAAGGAAGGCGACTCCATTGAACTGCGCTCCGGAAGACTGGTGCTGGAGAACATTGATTATGAAAACAGCAGCGCACCGATCCACGTCTTGCGTGGTGTGGTGATCGCCACCAGGGCTGTTACCGAACCCGTTTCGCATTTTGATGTAAAAAGAAATGCTTTTGTAACCAGGGTTCCGTTAGGCTTTAGCAGCACGGCAGACCTCTTTATTACCGGTGCCCTTGTTCATTCGAAAAAAGGATTTTTAAAACTGAAAAATTCGGGCTCGGTGCTCAGTGGCTCTTTCCGTTCCAATGTTTCTTTTGGCACCCAGTGGAATTATGCCATTGCAGCCTACAGTGCGCCTTCTGTAACGGATTACGTAACCTACACTCAACTGGCCGCGACGGGCTCCATTGTGGGCATAAGCTCCACCTCTATCAAAGCCGGTACACCGTTGCCTTGGAAGCAACGGATAACAGCCGGCGGTACCGGCAATGGCGGCACCAATTATACCGGCAGCCCAAGCAACTACGATAATGTTAACACCTGTATTCCACCGGTAATGAATACACGTTCTTTGCTAACGGCAAGGGATACCGAGTTGGCAGAAACGGCCCAGTTGCAGAGTGCAGGCTTGCAAGCCTATCCTAACCCGGCAGGATCGGAGTTTACGCTTTCCTTCCTGCCGCCGGCAACAGGACAGGCCACCATGCAGGTGGTAAGCGCCAGTGGCGCCCGGGTGCTGGAAATTTACCGCGGTACGGTAGAAGCTAACCGGTTGTATATCAAAAAGATTGATGCGCAAAAATGGGCCGCCGGCGTATATATTATCCAGGTGGTGTTACACGACCGTATTATTAATCGTAAATTGGTTATCAGTCCACACTAAAATCTTAGCCCCTTGAACGAAAAATGAAAAACAACGCTCATGAAGTGTAAACAACTTTTCTGCACGTTGCTGGTAGTACTGGTGCTGGAAGCAGGGGCCCAGCAAGCTGGTTCTGCAGATACGGCAAAAGTGAATGCAATGATCAGCGAGGTCAAAGCAACTATCAGCCAGGATCCTGCGCAGGGTTTGCAAATGGCTACCAACACCAAGGCCTACGCCGAAAAGGTAGGCTACCCGGTAGGTGTGGCCACAGCCACCAAATGGATGGGCAATGCCAGTTTTTACCTGGGGCAACACGAGAACGCCTTGCTCATGTGGCAGGAAGCGCTGAAGATATTTGAGTCCGCCAACGATAAAATGGGCCAGGCCGACCTCTTGGGAAATATCGGTGCCTTTTATTATCACAAAGGCGATGAAGTAAAAGCGCTGAATCATCACCTGCGGTCTTTGCGCATTGCCGAAAGCATCAACCACAAGCCCGGCATTGCCTCAGCACTGAGCAACATTGGCAGTGTGTATTTCATGAAGCCGGCCACGGAGGACAAGGCCCTTGGTTATTACAAGACGGCGCTACCGCTTTGTGAAGAACTGAATGACCAGACCAAGATTGGCGCCATCACCGTGAACATGGGCAATATTTACATGCGCAAAAAGGAGTATGACAAAGCGCAGGAAGCCTTTGACCTTTCGCTGAAAGCCTATGCCTCCAACCCGGTGCAGATCCCCAACGTTTACATTTCGCTGGGCGACCTCAATCTTCAACGCAACAACTACACAGCCGCTTTAAAGAACTACGAGCTGGCGCTGAACCTGGCAAAGCAAACCAATCACCAGTTGAATATTGGCCGTGCCCTGGGCGGGAAGGCAAGCGTGTACCGGAATATGGGTGATTACAAAACAGCCATTGGTATTTACAAGCAGGCCGAGGTCATTAACAAGGAGTTGAATGCCATGCTGGAACTGGAAGGCTTGTACGATAACCTGGCCACAGCTTACGGCAAAACCGGTGATTTTGCCAACGCTTACCGGTACCAGGATCTGCTTACGGACATAAAGGATTCTTTGTACAATACCGAAACCGATAAAAAACTGGCCAACATCCAGTTTGATTTTGACCTTGAAAAAAAGCAAAACGAGATCAACCTGCTTACGAAGGATAAATCCATCCAGGAACTGGAACTGAAAAAACAGCAGACCTTCAATACAGGGATGGTGATCGTGCTGGGACTGATCGTTGTGCTGGTTTTTATTTTGTACCGCAGCTACCGGCTCAAAACAAAAAGCCATGTGCTGCTGGATAGAAAGAACATGGAGATCGAAAGGCTGATCCGCAACATTCTGCCGGCGGAAATTGCAACCGAACTGCGCTCCACCGGCAAAGCCGCTCCCCGGAATTACGAACAGGTTTCGGTGATGTTTGCTGATTTCAGGGGATTTACCACCATGGCGGAGCAATTGTCGCCCCAGGCGCTGGTAAATGAACTGGATAACTATTTTATGGCTTTTGATGATATCATTGAAAAGCATGGGTTGGAAAAGATTAAGACCATTGGCGATGCTTATATGTGCGCAGGCGGCGTTCCGGCGGCGGACCCGAACCACGTCGTCAACATTGTTGAAGCCAGCCTCGAAATGCAGGACTTTGTTCGTCGTAACAACCAAAGCCAGGTAGAAGCCGGCCTTACTCCCTGGGAATTACGCATAGGCATCAACGTGGGGCCGGTGGTAGCCGGCGTGGTAGGCAAAAAGAAATATGCCTACGACATCTGGGGCAGCACCGTAAACATTGCAAGCCGCATGGAAAGCAATGGCATGCCTGGCCAGGTCAACATTTCTTCGGCGGTATTTGAGTTGGTAAAAGACCGCTATGCCTGTGTTTACCGCGGCAAGATACAAGCCAAGAACGTAGGCGATATTGACATGTACCTTATCGATCGCAAGCTGGAGAGTACGCCCCGCTATATTGCTGTTGGAGATGAAAGGGTGCAGGAGGTGCCATCAAAACAACAGCCGGCCGATCTCTTGCAATAACAATTGCAGGCGTTGTTATTTTTTACGCCAACTGTTTTACATTCCCGCTGTTAGTTGCTTTCTTTTCCGATCAAGACAAAAAAATAGAACGGCTTTTACCATTCTATTGACGTGCCTATGCTAAATTTTGTTTACTGTGTTTACGGACGGTGTACCAGCTTGCCGCTACCCGAAACCGATGTTTCGATGGCTGGCGAACCTTTGTAAAAAATGGTGCCGCTGCCGTTGATGGTAGCCTTTAGTTCCGTTACCGCGTTCACTTCTATAGTACCGCTGCCCGACATGCCCACTTCGGCTTTGTTGGCAGTTATACCAAAGAGGCGAATGTTGCCGCTGCCCGAAATATCGGAGTACAGGTTTTGAACCGTACCGCTTTCTACGTCAATGTTGCCCGATCCGGAAATAAAGAAATCCATCCGGTTGCTTGTAAAATCACCCAGCGCCTCCACATCGGCCGATCCGTTGATGCGTGCACCTGCCAGCGCAGGCATGGTAACAAACACTTCGACGTTGTCGTTCTTGATGCTTTGAACATCCTTGTAGCCCACTTCCAGCGTTTGGTTTCTCACCACCGTTTCAAAATGCGGCAGCAGGTTGCCATAGCCTTTTACCTTAACAGAAAAAGCAGCGCCTTGTTGAATGTATACATTGGCGGCACCGGAGGTTGTTACCTTGGTAAAATTGGCCACGGTACGGTCTTCGGTTACAACAGCGCCGCTGCCGGTAAGTCTTTCCTTGGCGCAGGATGCCAGCAGCAAGATGGCGAGGAGGGGAGCAATAAAATTTTTCATACAAATGATTTTGTTGGTTATAGGTAGTGCAAACCTACTGCTGCTGCCAGTGCAGTGTTGTCAACAAAGTCTTAGGAATGTATGAACCGCCGATTCTTTGCAATGAACGGTTGAGAAAGCGTTTTTTCAGGCGATGGCGGTTGTTGTTTTTAGTTGCTGCTGCCGTTTTGTTTGAGCAATTGCTGTAAAATAGCCATGCCCAGGCCATCACTGGCTGTGTTTTTATTGAATTGATTTACGACCACGATCACGGCCCGTGACGAGCCTTTGTAAAATCCCGCGAACGTAGAAAAGCCAAACGTGCCGCCGTTGTGCCAATAGATGGTGGGCTTGTCTTTTTGGGTAAGGCCAAACCACGCCCTGCCGATATACATGACCGGTGAAACAGTGGCGGTAGGCTGCAGGAGTTTTTCCACTATGGCTGCTTGGACTTTTTTTTCCTTTCCGGGCTGGCTCATGCGGGCCAGGTAGTGCAGCATATCGCTGGCAGAACACTGCAGGCCACCGGCCGGGAAAAGCACATCCATGTTCCAGAAAGGCGGTTGCGTGGTACCAAAATGCCCCTGGGCTTTCCGGCCTGTTGCCGTTGCTGCATTCGTCATGGCAAAAGGACCAAAGATGTACTCGTGCAGAAGTGTTTTGTAGGCTTTGCCCGCTATTTTTTGCGCCAGCCAGCCGGCTAGTCCGGCTCCCAGGTTGGAATAATTGCTTTTGCCGTCCGGTGCTGGTTTGCATTGTTTCAAAAACGCAAACAAGTCGGCGGCCGTATAGTTGTCGTAAGGAGCAGTGCTGGCAAGCGGAAAATTGGCCGGCAAGCGTGGCAGGCCGGATGTATGGTTTAGCAGGGAAAGAAACGTAACCGGCTCGAGGGCTTTGTTGCCTTGCACAGAGTCGGGCAGGTAGGGAAGAATGGAAGCCGCATCGCTGATCCCTTTCTCTTGCAAAACGGTTTGGAGCAGGTAAGCGGTAAATGTTTTGGTAATGCTGCCTGCTTCAAAAATAGTGGCCGAATCAAACGGGACTTTATTGGCAGGATCGGCAAAGCCAAAGCTGAAAAACTGCCTGCTGTTACCATCCAGCACGCCAACCAGGATGCCTGGCAGCTTTTCTGCCTGCAGCAAGCTATCACCTTTTTGCCTGATAAAATATTGCAGGTCTTTTGCTCCCGAAACAACCTGCTGTGCAAAGCCATTCACCGCAAACAAAAAACAAAAGAAGCCTAAAAATCGTTTGTGCATACCTGTAACCAAAGTAAAAAGTCAAAAGCAGTCTGATGCTTTTGACTTTTATTCTAAAGAATAGAAAAATTTTACTCACCACTCACCACTCACCACTCACCACGCTATCCGATCGCCTGCTTCAGGTCTTCGATCAGGTCTTCCGCATCTTCTACGCCAACACTCAGGCGGATCAGTGAGTCGCCCAGGCCATTCTTGATGCGCTCTTCACGCGGAATGGAAGCATGCGTCATCGAAGCCGGGTGGTTGATCAGTGACTCTACACCGCCGAGGCTTTCTGCAAGAGAAAACAGTTTGGTTGACGACAGCACCCGTTTGGCTTCGTCCACATTGTCGTTCTTCAACTCAAAGCTCATCATACCGCCAAAATCATGCATTTGTTTTTTGGCAATGGCATAACCGGGATGGTCTTCAAAGCCGCACCAGTACACCTTTCCCACCTTGGGATGCTGGCGAAGCCAGTGTGCAATCTGCCTTCCGTTTTCGGAGTGACGCTGCATGCGCAAGTGAAGGGTTTTTATGCCGCGTAAAACAAGAAAACAATCCATGGGGCCCGGCACAGCGCCGCAGCTTTTCTGGATAAAATAAAGCTGGTCACGCAACTCCTGGTCGTTCATCATTAACGCTCCCTGGATCACATCGCTGTGACCACCCAGGTATTTTGTGGCCGAATGCATCACGATATCGGCACCCAGGTCAAGCGGGTTTTGCAGGTAAGGCGACGCAAAGGTGTTGTCGACACAAAACAGCAGGGACTTTTCTTTACAGATAGCAGCAAGAGCTTCAATATCGCAAATATTCATCAGCGGGTTGGTAGGCGTTTCGGCCCACACCAGCTTTGTTTTTTCATTGATGTATTGACGGATGTTTTCCGCCTCCTGCATGTTCACATAATGAAATTTGATCCCGAATTTTTCAAACACTTTCGTGAACAGGCGGTACGTACCGCCATACATATCGTTTCCGCAGATCACTTCATCACCCGGCTGCAGCAGCTTGATCACAGCATCCGTAGCGGCCACGCCACTGCTGAAGGCAAGACCAAACTTTCCGTTCTCGATCTGTGCATAGGCAGTCTCCAGGGCCGTACGGGTAGGATTCTGGCTGCGGGCATACTCGTAGCCCTTGTGCGTAGCCGGTGCTTCCTGCACATACGTACTGGTTTGGTAAATGGGTGTCATGATAGCGCCAGTGCTCGGATCGGGCTCCATGCCGGCATGGATGAATTTCGTTCCTGTCTTCATGTGTTGAATTTAAGGGGCAAAGGTAGGGAATGGTGAGTGGTGAGTGGTGAGTTTGAAGCTGCCCATAGATGCATCATTTCATCAACACTGGGATGAACAAGAAATTACAACTATGCGTGCTTTTCTTCTTTCTTACTCACAACTGGCCACTGACCACTCACCATTCACCACCAAGCAGCCGCTACTATTCACCTTTTGTTAACCAAAGAGGGTTAAACAAGCCAACTGATTTTGGTTCTTAAAAACGTAACAACTAAATCATTCACTATGAAAAAGATCCTTACGCTTTTATTCGCTGTTGGTGCCATCACCCTTACACAAGCGCAAAGTTCCCGTTCGTATCCTAACGACCGCAATACCACCCGGGATGTGATCCTTGGAGATCGCAACGAAGGCAACAAGGGCAATGACCACAACAACAGGAACGACCGGTACGACAACCGCTATGAAAACAACAACCGTTATGCCTATTCATTCAGTGCCCGCGAACGCGACAAACAGATCGACCGCATTAACCGCGATTACGATAAAAAGGTGCGCCAGGTAGAACGTGACCGCAGCCTGCGCTCTTCCGAAAAAACCTACAGGCTGCGGCAGCTCGAAGGCGATCGCCGCGAGGAGATCCGCCAGGTATGGGACCGCTTTCAAAGCCGCAACAATGCACACAACGATAACCGGTATGCTACGAACAACCGCCGCTGGTAACCTTTGAAAAACACAACGCCCCTATGAAAACAACCCCGCTTTTGCGGGGTTTTGTTTTGCTCACTAACATGGTGTCTTCTACAAGCAGTACGGCAAAAGCAAAAATGCGCCTGCTTTTTTGTGCACCTTTGCCGCTATGCAAATTCCGATCACCTGGCAAACTGTTACACTGCAGCACGAAACGATAAGCCTGTATGTGCCGGATGCCGGTGCTGTAAAAACAGCCTACGCCGAGGGAAAAATTACGTCTCCTTACTGGTCGCAGGTTTGGCCTGCCGCCAAAGCGCTTGCACAATTCATCCTCACCAATCCATCTCTTCTCTCTTCCAAATCTGTGTTGGAACTTGGGGCGGGGTTAGGATTGCCCTCCCTTGTGGCCGCCCGTTTTGCCGCTTCTGTGCAATGCACCGATGTGGCAAAGGAGGCTGTTGAAATTGTACAGGCTTCCGCAGAAAGGCTCCAGCTTAAAAACGTATATTCTTCTGTGTTAGATTGGCAACAACTTCCTTCTGATTTAAGACCGGATGTGCTTTTACTAAGCGATATCAACTACGAGCCGGCTGCCTTTGTGCATTTGCAGGCCGTGGTAAAGGCTTTCCTGGAGGAGGGGACCAACGTTATTTTGAGTACGCCTCAGCGCCTGGTGGCAAAGGAGTTTGTTTTACCACTGCTGCAACATTGCACTTACCAGGAAGAGCAATTTGTAGAACACAACGGCGGGCAAGTGCCAACGGCGGTACTGGTGCTGAAATAAAAACACCATGCACAAACCATATCAACGGCAACTTCTTTTGGTATCAACGCTATTATACAACTACCGGGTTGAGTGTTGTATTCTGTCGCTGGTGCCAGTAGGGATAAACAGGCCGTTGTGCACTGGCCCTGTCAAGCAATGCAACCTGCTGCGGGCTTAAATTCCATCCTGTAACAGCAAGGTTTTGCTTTAGCTGTTCTTCGGTGCGGGCACCAATAATAATGTTGGCAACTGTTGGCCGTTGCAGGAGCCAGTTCAGGGCTACCTGCGGAACGGTTTTGCCCACTTCTTTGCTTACTTCTTCCAGCGCATCTACAACAGTGTACAAGTATTCATCGGGTACTTCAGGACCTGTGCCCGGGATGTTTTTTAACCGTGTGCCTTCGGGTACGGTTTGTCCGCGGCGCAGCTTGCCGGTCAGGCGTCCCCAACCCAGAGGGCTCCAAACCATCGTGCCGATCTTTTGATCAACCGCCAGTGGCATTAGTTCCCATTCATACTCGCGGCCAATGAGAGAATAATAGGCTTGGTGGGCAATGTATTTGTTCCAGCCGTAACGCTCCGAAACAGCGAGTGATTTCATCAGGTGCCAGCCCGAAAAGTTAGAGCAGGCAATGTAGCGCACCTTGCCGCTTTGCACCAGGTCGTCGAGGGTGCGCAGCGTTTCTTCCACCGGTGTTACGCCGTCGAAGCCGTGCATGTGGTAAAGGTCAATATAATCGGTTTGCAGCCGTCGCAAACTTTCTTCGCATTGTTTGATCAGGTGGTGCCGCGAAGAACCAAATTCATTGGGACCACTGCCCATCGGAAAGGTTGCTTTCGTGGAAATAAAAACATCCTGGCGGATGCCTTTCAGTGCTTCGCCCAGCACTTCTTCGGAGCCACCGCGGGAATAGGTATTGGCCGTATCAAATAAATTGATGCCGGCATCCAAACAAAGACCGATCATGCGTTTGGCCTCTGCCACATCGGTGCTGCCCCAGGCTTTAAAAAAATCGGTACCACCACCAAAGGTTGCCGTACCAAAACTGAGAACAGAAACCCGTAAACCTGAATTGCCCAGTTGCCTGTATTCCATGCTTTTTTCTTTGTTTCAAAAATAAAGGCAGATCAACCGGATTGATCTGCCTTTACCAAATCGAACATTGTTTTTGTTGTTGGCTACCGTTAGCTTTCCCCTTTGCGGTTGCTGCTGCTGCGATCGCCGGAACGGCGCAGGTCATCGGTGTACTCGTCGTCTTGCGCATCGATGTTTTGACCACCGGCATTTGTGCACCGGTCTGCGTGGTTCCCTGCTGGTTGGCCAGGTCGCGGTCGCGACGCGAAGAAAGCTCACTGTCCTGCTCACGGTCCCTGTTGCGGTTGTTATTGTCCTTTGCCATAAAAATTAATTTAGGGGAAGAATGCTGTAAAAACGGTGCCACAATGCAACGCTGCGCTTGCCTAAAATGGAAAGAATTTTTACGCTTACTGGAGTTGCAATCGCTTTACCAATTCTTCTTTGTACGTGGTGCCGATAGGAATTTCCTGTTTGCCGATCTCCACCACATTTCCCTGTACCGCATCGATCTTTTGCAGCGAAACTATATACGAGCGGTGTATACGCAAGAACCTGTCGTGGGGCAACAGTTCTTCCATCAATTTTAAATGCGCACTGATCAGCATGGAGCGATCTTTCAACACCAGTTTCGAAAAATCCTTTAGCGCTTCTGCGTACAAAATATCGTTGAACAGCACTTTCACCAGCTTGCTGTCTTGCTTTAAAAACACATGATCGGTTGGCTGTTTGTCAGCAGGTATAACTGTGGCTTGCAGCGATCGCTCTACTTTCGCTACTGCTTCGCGAAAGCGGCTTTCCGTGATGGGTTTTACCAGGTAGTCGGTTGCCTGCAGGTCAAAAGCTTTGGCGGCATATTCGGCGTAGGCAGTTGTAAAAACAACAAGCGGCGGATCTTTTAGCGTAGAGAGAAAATCGATGCCTGTTTTATCGGGCATGTTGATGTCGAGAAAGATCACATCCACATTGTTTTGGTAAAGTGCTTCATAGGCTTCGGCCACAGAGCGGCATTCGGCCACCACCTGCCAGTTGGGAAGCCTTGCTACATACATGAGGATAAGGCTCCTGGCAAGCGGCTCATCGTCCACAACAATGCATTGTATCTTTTTCATGACAGCGGGCAGCTTAATTGAAACAAATAAACGCCATTTGTTGCGCTTGCCGAAACACTTGCCTTGTTGCCAAACGAATGCTGTAACCGCCGCGCCATGTTTTGCAGGCCAATGCCACCGGGCTTTCTATCAGCCACTTCTTTGTGGGCATTTGCAATGGAAACATGCAGGTGACCTTTTACCGCCTTGATGGCAATGGTGATGGTGCTTTCTTTTTCATCCGGCGTGTATTTAAATGCATTTTCAATGGCGGGCAAAAAAAGCAGTGGTGGAATGGTGTAATGTGAGGAGTCTGTATCAAAATTTAACTGTACAACGGTTTCATTCAGTCGCAGCTTTTCCAGTTCCACATAGTCTTTCAGCAATTGCACTTCTTTTTCCAGCAGGATCTTTTCATCGCCGGTTTCGTAAAGCGTATAGCGCAGGATGCCTGATAGCTGTGCGATGGTGGCGGTGGCCTGCTCGTTGCGCTGCGATGCTACCAGTGCGTAAATATTATTAAGCGTATTAAAAAGAAAATGCGGGTTGACCTGTGACTTTAAAAAATTAAACTCCAGTTGCAGGTTGTCTTTTGCCAGTTCCAATTGCTGCACTGCCTGCCGGAAATAGCTGCGGCCGATCTTGATGGCCACCGGAAAGCCAAGCTGTATCACCAACTGGTAAAGAAGGCCACCTGTCAGTACCCGTACAAATACAATGTTGGGCAGGCCGCGTTGCAGGAACTGGTAATAGTCCGGGTTGTAGATGGCAAGGCGTTCACCACAACTGGCACAACGGTTAAAAATGAGCCAGTCGCCCCAGGACACAAGCGTGGCAATGGCAATCACCCAACCAACAAAAACAAGTATACCTGTACCCCATCGTTTACGGGCAAAGAACCGGGGCCAGATAAAATACATGAGTGAATAATATGCCGCGGCAATGGTAACAGCATTGTGCACGGCAAGCAGGTAAGTGGCAGGCGTACCCTTTGCCGGGTTAAAGGAGATGGTATTGAAATAATAATAACTGGCAAGCAGCAGTACCCAGAACAGGAGATGCAGCGCTATGCGAAAACGTATATCCGTGTATGTTTTTTCAACAATATCTTTTCTGCGTATCATGAACGAAAGCTGCAACTTTTTTGCAAGAAGATGACAAAGAACCGACGAAGCCCGGTGGTTTTCCAACAAAGACCTATTTGGGACCAACCAAAGAAGCCTGCTGCTCTTTGTTGTTCTTGTTGCCGCTTGTGTTGTTGTTTGCGGCAACTCCGTCGATCTTATTTCTGCTGTTGCGTAGGATGCTTTCAGTTTGTGTGCAAAACAACGCAACATGAAACGTTTGTTCCTGCAGTTTCCTTTCCTGTCCCGCATGGCGCTGGCCCTTGCTTTGGGTTTTGCGGCTATAGTGGCAAGCGGTATCATTTACAAGGGTATCCCGTTGAAGCCCTACTTTCCGTTTGTGGGTGAAGTGCTGTTGATTGCGGTTACCGTGTGGCTTTCCTGTACCGACAAGCAAGCCTTGTTTCCCCATGGTCTTTCACTTACCGCAAAGACAATTGCCTGCTTGTTTGGCGGCCTGTTACTCGCTGTGCTTGCCTTGCTTGCCATCAGTTTTTTGCGTACGCTTTACACCGGTGAGCACTGGCATTTTGCAACTGCCGTAGATGGCGCCGCACTGGCGAAAAGCCTTTATTTTATTCTGCCTACCGTTATGGTGCAAGAGTTGATGTTCCGGGGGTATTTGTTCACCAAAACCATTGCCAAATGGGGTGTAGCCCGGGCCAATACTATTTTCGCCATTGCTTTTACGCTGGTGCATGTGGTGGACAGGGACGTGTTGCAAAACCCGGCGCAGTTCGTGTCCTTGCTTCTTGTTATACCTGTTGGCCATCTTTGGTTTGCCACTGCTTTGCTGCGTTCAAAAACCCTTCTTTTTCCCATTGGCCTGCACTGGGGCAACAACTGGGCGGTTCAACACCTTGTCGGCGCTGTTGATGGAAAGGATACGATCTTTTACCTATCGGGTGGACAAGCGTTTACAAGCTGGCTTCCGTTTGTACTCATGCTCCTTCTTTTCAATGTCTTTTTTCTACTGGTAACACTGGCCATCTGGAAGTGGCGGTGGCCTTTTGCTAACAAGGGAAGAACTGCAACAAAAACTGTTTAAAGTGTATGCAAGTAGGGGAGAGAAGATTGTAATGGAATGCATTTTTCCATTCCTCATTGCTGCTGGTTTCGCAGTTTCGTAACGATCGTTTTTAAAAGTGAAGACAATCACTTCTTCACTAAAAATGAAAAAACAGGATCTGCAGCTTTTGCAGATCCTGTTTTACTTTTTAATCCTCGGCACTGCCACCCGACGCTTCCTTCCGGCCCTGGTTAGAAGTGCGGTCCGGATCGCCTTTTCTGCCGCTGTTACCCTTGCTGTTTTTCAGGTCCGAACGTTCGGGGTTGGGCTTGTCAGAAGAAGACCGCGACACATCATGTTTGGGTTGGCCTTTATTTGCATTACCGCCGCTGTTGTTTCTGTTGGCACTGTTGGGCATAGTATACATTTTTAGAAAAGAACAGCTGAAAAAAAGGTGCCAATTGCTGCGAGGCTTTGTAAGCGCATCGGCTCAGGTGTGGCTGTCTTCAGCGTTTTCTGCATCGTTGCTGCGGTGCCTTGGTCTTGGATAATTTTGCTTGATGTCTTCCTCAACCTCTTTTTTGTCTTTCCTGTTTTTGAGAATAACAAAAAGCAGCAGCGCAATCAGCAAAAGCGCAACAATCGCAGAAGCAAAAAGATTGTCCATAAGCCAGGTTTGGATAGTGAGGAAATGCGTTCTGTTTGCTTCTTTAAAGATAAGCCAATCGGTTGGCAGCCCTGCATCGCCCTGCTTAATCATAACGATAAGGTAACAGGATTGTATTTGAATTTCTATTCTAATTCATAGCAAAAAGCAAAGCAGCCCGAAGGCTGCTTTGTCAATAGAATATGAGAACTTGCTCGTTCTTTTTCGCATTGTTTAGGCATCCTGCAATCCTTCGCGGTCGATGCGGGCAGAGATGCTGTTGTCTTCCCGGCGGGTGTTGTCGCTGCTGCTGTCACGGTAGCGATCACGGCTCGGATTGATCCGGTGGCTGCCCCTGCGGTCTTCGTATTGTTTGCGACGGTTGCGGACGATCTCCATCCGGCGTTCGTCATTCATGTCACGAACACGTTCGCTGCTGTTATAGCCCGTATTGTCATGGGTGTTGCTGCTGTTGCTGTTGGCAATAATGCCGCCTTCGCTCCGCACTTCCCACAACCGCAGGCCACGTTCGTACTCTTCTTTTTGTTGGTGGTGTACATCACTTTGACCATCGCGGGTATGCTGCGCCGGTTGGGCTTCGTGTAAGCGGTTCCGGTACAGGTTATCGTCGTTGAAATGTTCATGCCGGTAAAAATCATGTGTTTCTTCCGGCTTGTTCATGCCTTTCGGTTCATTACTGTTTTGCGGGTAAAAGCGCATCGTATCCTGCTTACGGCCAAAGGTGCTGCAGATCCGTGTTTCCATTTCTTCATCCAGCTTGTCTTCGTCGTACTTGGGCAGGGCCCGCAAATGCTCCACGGTTACCGTAGGCAGCAATACGTCATCTTCGTCCTTGTCCAGTTCGGCAAGGCCAATGGGTATCAGCACCCGCCTGTCGTCCAGGTCCAGTTCATTGTCGTCAAGATCCACAACCATGTAGCGCACTTTTTTGTTTTGCGCATCCAGGATCAGCTCTTCCACCTCGCCAATCTTTTGTCCGGAACTGTTGCGCACATCCCATCCGCGGATATCGGGTTCACCTTCTACAATTTCAAAATCAGAGCGGTCTAGTTCCTGCAACCGCCTGTGTTTCATATTTTCCATACGTTACGTTTTTTAGTGAAAGCAATGCTTTCGGTTTACAATCAGTAGGGTTTATCAGCACCAGTAAGCGGTGTTGGGCGTCGGCAACGGCGCCAGGCTCACGGCACCGGTTGTGTTGGCCGGAACAGCGTTGTCATTGGTCTCGTTGTTTCGTGTTACCAGGTAGTACACCACGGCCGCAGCAACCAGAAGGGCCAGCACGATCCAGATCCAGGAAGAGCCGGAGCTTTGTTTTTTAGGTTCAACATGAATTTCTGCCATAAAATGATTTTTAGGTTTTCTATAATTTGTCTGTCCCAGATTACGTATCACAAACTATGCCTGTGCAAAGTGTAGCGGCAGGCACAGCAGTCAGTTTATCGGTTGGCACAACCAGAAAATAATTTGCTGGCAGGTCTGTTTTTTGTTACAATGCGGTATGCAAATTTTGTGGCGATACCTTCAACCGCAACGCACCCTTATTTTCTTTTCGCTGCTGTTGGCCGGCGCAGCGCAGTTACTAAGCCTTGTTGATCCGCTCATTTTCGGGAAGATCATTGACGATTACGCTTCGGCACCGGGCAACCGTTCGCAGGACGAACTGGTGCGGGGTGTGCTTTACTGGCTGGGCATTGCCCTGGCCGTGGCGCTGCTGGCCCGCATTGCCAAAGCCTTCCAGGAATACACCACGCGGCTGGCCGTCGCCCGTTTTGGCATGCAGATCTTTAACGACGGCCTGCGGCAAACCCTCCGGCTGTCCTTCCAGGAATACGAAGAAAGCCGCAGCGGCGAAACGCTGTCGGTACTGCAAAAAGTAAAGACCGACACCGAACGGTTTGTTACGTCGTTTATCAACATTTTGTTTTCGTCCATTGTGGGCATTGGCTTTCTTATCTGGTACAGCATCACCAAAAACTGGATGCTCATCCCGGTATTTGTCATCGGTATCCTTGTCCTGGGTTCGCTGACAGGGCTTCTTTCCAAACGCATCAAAACGGTGCAGCGCAGCATCAACCGCGAAACCAATAAAATGAGCGGTGTGATCACCGAAAGCCTGCGCAACATCGAGCTGGTAAAAAGCCTTGGCCTGACCTTTCCCGAGATCCGCCGGCTGCGGGAGCAAACCAAAAAGATCTTTGACCTGGAGATGGTAAAAGTGCGCAAGGTGCGAACGCTTTCCTTTCTGCAGGGCACCACGCTCAACCTCCTGCGGCAGTCCATTCTTTTTATCCTGCTGTGGCTCATCTTTCGCAATGTGCTCACCACGGGTGAACTCATTACCATGCAGTTTATTTCCACCTCTATTTTTGGTCCCTTGCAGGACCTGGGCAACATTATTTTGCAGTACCGGGAGGTAGATGCTTCCATCAACAATTTTGATACGCTGATGCACAAGCCGGTGGAAGAGCGTCCCGAGAACCCGGTAGAGATCGGCGACTTGCGGGAGTTGCGGTTCGAGAACGTAGTCTTTCACCACAAAACCGCCAATTACAATGCCATCGACGGCATTTCATTCTCGGTAAAAACCGGCGACACCATTGCTTTTGTAGGGCCATCCGGCTCGGGTAAGTCGACCCTGGTAAAGCTGTTGGTAGGTTTGTACCAGCCGGTGAGCGGGGCTATTTATTTCAACAACGAACCGAGTACGGATATCCGTTATAACCAGTTGCGGCGGCAGATTGGCTTTGTAACGCAGGACACCCAGCTTTTTGCCGGCACCATCCGCGATAACCTGGCTTTTGTAAAAGCCGATGCCACCGACGAAGAAATCAGGGAAGCCCTGCACAAGGCATCGGCAACCGGGCTGCTGGCCCGTTCTTCGCACGGCATTGACACGGTGCTGGGCGAAAGCGGCATGAAGCTCTCCGGTGGCGAAAAGCAACGCATTTCCATTGCCCGTGCACTCCTGCGCAACCCGCGTCTTCTAATTTTTGATGAAGCCACATCGGCACTGGATTCGCTTACTGAAGAAGAGATCACCAATACCATCCGCGACATCTCGGCCAACCGGGAACAGATCGTGATTTCCATTGCCCACCGGCTCAGTACCATCATGCATGCCGATACCATTTTTGTGCTGGAAAAAGGCCACATTGCGGAGATGGGAACCCACGACAGCCTGCTGCAGCAAAAAGGGCTTTATTACGCCATGTGGCGGCAACAGGTGGGCGAACGGCGGGAACGGCCTGGAGCCGCCAGGCCATCAACAGGCAACAGGATTACGGCGCTTGACGAACCGGTTAGCGAGGCCAGGCTGGGTGGTGTGGAAGACCCATCGATGGGCGGTTAACCACAGGGGCGAATCTGCAAAAAAAAATTTCATCGGGTTACGGGATAGGGAAAGAAAAGACCGCATCGGGATATTTTGCATTTCATTCCAACGGAACAAATTAGTTTTGGCGCATGAAAAAGCTTCTTCTTACCGCAATGATGGCATTGAGTTTTGGTGTTGTAATGGCCCAGCCGCCTGCCGGCGATGCCAGGCCCGGCGACTGGTACGGCGCCAAAGTGCAAACCGCCAACGCCATTGACATTGCCGTTATACCGGCACAGTTGGAAAGCAAAGAATCGTTTAAAACCACGGTAAAGGCCAAAATTTTGGATGTATGCCCGAAAAAGGGCTGCTGGCTGAAACTGGCGGTGAACGACAGCACCACTGCGTTTGTGAAGATGAAGGACTATGGCTTTTTCCTGCCTGTTGCCGCCAAAGGAAAAACGGTTGTGCTTGATGGTGAGGTAAGCATGATTACCACGCCGGTGGAAGAACTGCAGCACTACGCCAAGGATGCAAAAAAAACGCAGGCAGAGATTGCTGCCATTACCCAACCCAAAAAAGAGATCCGGTTTACCGCCAGCGGTATAACTGTTGTTGAATAAAGCAGTAACAAAATAGGTAAAAAAATTTTACGGGACTATCTAATTTCCGCAAATAAAAAACCGGCTCAAGGGGCCGGTTTTTTATTTTGTCACGGTGCCTTTACGGCATCTTGTACGATGGCGTTATGCAAACCGGTTACCTGCATTGACTTGTGCCCGATCACCGATAACTTTGGCCAAACCTGCGGCAGTTTGCAATAAGGAAACGACTGTTCTGCAGAAAGCCATTGCTTATGATGAGAACCTGGATCGTCGTCACCTTTCTTTGTGCCCTTACGCTTTGCTGTGCATCGCTTACGCGGCAAAAGCCCTCATTGGTATATCCTTCTTACCTGAAAACGTTTGAGGATACGCTGCGCTATCTCTACTCGCAACCCGTTGACAAATGGCCAAAGCCACATATCGACAGCGGTGTGGTATGGACGGAGTTAGGACCAATTCCTGCTAGCCCGTTGACGGAAAAGCTGGCAACTTTAAAGGACAAGATCGAACTGGGAAAAACATTGTTTTTTGACCCGCGGCTGAGCGGCAGCAAGCAGATCTCCTGCGCTACCTGCCATGTGCCGGATCTTTCCTGGGCTGATGGCCGTGAAAAATCCTCGGGCCACGACCAGCAACTGAACAAACGCAATTCACCCACCCTGCTAAACGTATGGTTTTACAAAAACCTGTTTTGGGATGGCCGCAGCCACAGCCTCGAAGACCAGGCCTTTAGCCCCATCAACAGCGAAATAGAAATGCACAGCAGCATGCCCGATGCCTTGCGCACCCTGCGGCGGATAGAAGGCTACCCGGCACTTTTTCAAAAGGCTTTTGGCTCGCCGGAGATCTCACCCGAAACGCTGACCGAAGCTCTGGCAACCTTTCAGCGTACTTTGGTCAGTGGTGCGGCCGATTTTGATGATTTTTTAAAAGGTGATACGGCGGCATTAAGTGAACCGGCGTTACGCGGTTTGCACCTGTTTCGCACAAAGGCCCGCTGTATGAATTGCCACAACGGGCCCCTGTTGACCGATAATTCCTTTCACAACATTGGGTTGACAAATTACGGCCGGGAGCACGAAGACCTGGGTCGTTACAATATGACCCACAAGGAGGAGGATTTGGGCAAGTTCAAAACGCCATCGCTGCGGGATGTGATGCGAACCCGCCCCTGGATGCACAACGGGCTTTTCGATAACATGACGGAGATAATTAGTTTGTACAATGCCGGCATGCCCGGGCCAAAACGGGAACCGGGGCAGGAAAACGATCCAATGTTTCCAAAGACAGACAGGTTGATCAAAAGGCTGGGTCTTACCCGGCAGGAGCGGGCCGATATTGTGGCATTTTTAGAGGCCATTACCGCCCCGCCAACCAAGGTGCCGATGCCGGTGTTGCCGGGAAGGGGTGGTAGGTAGTTGATAGTGGTTGGGTAAAAGTAGGCAGTAGGCAGTAAGCAGTAAGCGGTATTAAGGCAGTCATGGCAATACGGGTAAGCAATCAGTAGATGGAAACAGGAGGCCTGAAAGGCCGGCACATAATTAGCCCTGGGTGCAAGCCCTTGGTGAATGTAAAATCAAAAGGTAAGGGAGCCCTGAAAGGGCGAAACGGCAAGAGCTATTTTTTAACCTGTGTCGCCCCTTCAGGGCTCTGTTTTATTATCGTAACGATCAGCCCGGCCCTTGAGGCCGGGCTGATTTATGTCGCCCTTTCAGGGCTGCAAAGTGAAAAAGCGCCCGGCTCCGGAGGAGCCACGTGTTTATAGTAAAACATCCAAAGAGAAGAAATGGGCTCCGAAGGTGCCCCGTGTTTCTGTAACAGGTAATACAAAGCTCCTTCAGAGCTAAGTCAATTGGGGTAATAGGCTTTCTATAAACACGAGGCGCCTTTAGCACCAAAACCGCGGTTGAAATTTGCAAAGTGGCTTTTATTTCAAATGGGCAATGCGGATTTTATTGCGATAAGGAATGTAGTTGCCTCTATAAAATGGTAAACACCGTTGTTATTATGCCGCCATGATTAAAATGCAACTGGCTAAATGTAAACGACCCCAACTCACCACTGACTATTCACCACTCACCATCCCAATCGAAACCAAACGAAACTTTTATCCTTCGGTTTCCCAAAACCGTACAAACCGGATAATGATAACTAATCCCAACACCGAATAACTTAATAACCCAATAACTCAATGACTTGATATCCTAATAACTCAATAACCTACTATCTCCGCTCTACACAATCGTCACCTCAATCCCCATTCCCTGCAGCGTTTCCGCCATGTGCTCGGAGATATTGCTGTCGGTGATCACCTGCTCAATGTCTTCCAGCCCGCAAATGCGGCCAAAACCCCGCTTGCCAAATTTGCTTGAATCGGCCAGCACCACCGTTTTTTGCGCTGCTTTGATCATGGCTTTGTTCAACTGCGCTTCCATCATGTTGGTGGTGGTCAGGCCAAATTCGGCGTCAATGCCATCCACACCTAAAAATAGCTTGCTGCACGAAAAATCTTGCAGCATTTTTTCGGCATAAAGCCCCGTCACCGACGAAGAGCTTTTGCGGATCGGCCCCGCCAGTTGAATCACTTCGATCTGCGGGTGCTGCACCAATTCCAGCGCCACGTTCAAGGCAGCAGTGATCACCGTTAAATTACCCTTGGGCTGGATGTTTTTGGCCAGCGAAAGCACTGTGGTGCCGGAGGCGATCAGGATACAATCATTGGGTTCGATCAGCCGGGCAGCAGCTTCGCCGATGCCGGACTTTTCCTGCGACTGTATCATCACTTTTTCGTTCACGTGCCGGTCAACCGTATAGGGATTGTTGAGTGTTCCGCCGCCATGGGTACGGTAAAGGAGGGCTTTGTCCTCCAGCATTTTCAGGTCTTTGCGGATGGTGACAGAGGAAACATCCAGTTCCCTGCACAGGTCTACCACGCTTACGCTGCCTTCTTTCTTCAGCTTCGAAAGGATGTGCTGATGCCGTTTGGTAAGGTTCATTCTGCTGCCAAATTAACGCCTGGCGGCGCAGAATCCAAACTTTCAACCCATTCTGTACACTTACAGGTGCTTTCGTGTTGTTGAAAAAAATAGATTTTTTAGTTTCGTTTGTAAGAAAATAGTTTTATCATTGCTTTCGCTTTATTCCTTTTCTAACCAAACAGAAACAAAAAGAAACCGCCTGCTGCATGGAAGAATTGCTGTCCCATACCACCGTCGACAGAGCGCTGCAACTGAAAAAGATCGGTGATCCCTCCCTTCTGTGGGATGTATTGGTGATTGGCGGCGGGGCAACCGGGCTGGGTGTAGCGCTTGACGCCGTCGCCCGGGGTTACAGGACAATCCTAACCGAAGGCGCCGATTTTGCCAAAGGCACTTCCAGCCGCAGTACCAAGCTGGTACACGGGGGTGTACGCTACCTGGCACAGGGCGATGTAAAGCTGGTGCGGGAAGCGTCCATTGAAAGAGGCCGCCTTTGTCGCAATGCACCCCACCTGGTCAAAAATCAAACCTTTATCATCCCCATTTACAGCCAGTGGGACAAGCTGAAATACACCGTAGGCCTGAAGCTTTACGACTGGATCTCCGGCAGCCTTACGCTGGGTTCTTCCATTTTTATTTCGCGTAAAAAAACCATCGAAGCGCTTCCTGGCGTGAAGGTCGAAGGCCTGTTGGGTGGCGTGCAATACCACGACGGGCAGTTCGACGATTCGCGGCTGGCCATTAACCTTGTACAAAGCATTATCGAAGGCGGCGGTTGCGCCATCAATTATACCCGTGTGACCGGCCTGTTGAAAAACGCCGAGGGCAAGATCGAAGGTGCAATCCTTCGCGACGAGGAAACCGGGGCCACCTATGGTGTCAAAGCAAAAGCCGTGGTCAACGCCACCGGCGTTTTTGTCGATGATATCCTGCAAATGGACAATGCCGCGGCACCCAAAAGCATCTGCGTCAGCCAGGGTGTACACGTGGTGCTGGATAAAAAATTCTTTCCCTCGGCGCATGCCCTGATGATACCCGAAACCAGCGATGGCCGGGTGTTGTTTGCCGTTCCCTGGCACGACAAAGTGGTGGTGGGCACCACCGATACTCCTGTGGAAGAAGCCTCGCTGGAACCACAGGCGCTGGAAAAAGAGATCCGTTTTATTCTGGAAACGGCAGCGCAGTACCTAACGGAAACGCCTACCCGCGCCGATGTGCTGAGCGTTTTTGCCGGCCTGCGTCCGCTGGCGGCGCCAAAACAGGGCGAGCAAAAAACAAAAGAGATCTCCCGCAGCCATAAGATCATTGTCTCAGCATCTCACCTGTTTACTATCCTGGGCGGCAAATGGACCACTTACCGCAAGATGGGAGAGGACATGATCAATACCATTGAAGATACCCTGGCCTGGGGCCACCGTCGTCCCGGTACCGCCCAACTGGCCATTCATGGCTACGCCGAAAAAGTAAACTGGAACGACCCGTTTTATTTCTACGGCAGCGATGCGCCTTTGCTGAAGCAAAGCATGAACGGCAGTGCCGGCATCTGGATCAGCGAAAGCCTGAAGATCCACAAGGCGCAGGTGCTCTGGGCCGTGGAGCACGAAATGGCCCGCACGGTGGAAGATGTGCTGTCGCGGAGAACACGGGCCCTTTTGCTGGATGCCAAAGAAAGCATCCGTATTTGTCCCGAAGTAGCCCGCCTGATGGCAGGTGCGCTTGGCCGGGACGAAGCCTGGATCAAAGCCGAAGTGACCGAATTCACCCGGCTTGCCCAGCAATATATTTTGGAAAAGAACTAAGCCGATTGGCGCCCTTGCTATATGCGTATGAAAATTTTACAACCTCCTGCTCACAAAGAGCAGTTACCGGTACAGCAGATCGACCCTGTGTACAAAAAGCTGCGGCTACAGGTTTTCCTGGGCATTTTTATCGGCTATGCCGGTTATTACCTCCTCCGGAAGAATTTTTCGATGGTGATGCCTGACCTGATGGAACAGGGCTATACCAAAGCCGACCTGGGCATTGCTCTTTCTGCGGTTTCCATTGCCTACGGCCTCAGCAAATTTGTGATGGGCACTGTTTCTGACCGGAGCGATGCCCGGGTGTTTCTTTCCCTGGGCCTTGTGCTCTCGGCTTTTACCATGATCATCATGGGAGCTGTGCCCTGGGCTACCAGTTCCATTGCCATCATGTTCGTGCTGCTCCTGCTCAATGGCTGGTTCCAGGGCATGGGCTGGCCGCCTTGCGGAAGGGTAGTGGTGCATTGGTTCTCCGTGAAAGAGCGGGGTACCAAAATGGCGATCTGGAACGTAGCGCACAACGTGGGCGGCGGCCTGATGGCGCTTGTTGCCATTGCCGGCCTCACCGTCTTCGGTAGCTGGGAAGGAAAATTGATCTTCCCGGGCCTGGTGGCGCTGGCCATCGCCTTTCTTACGTATTTGCTTGTGCGGGATACGCCGCAGTCCTGCGGGCTGCCGCCGATTGAACGTTACACCAACACCTATACAAAAGACTACAACGAGGCCCACGAGAAAGAATTGAGCACCAGGCAGATACTGCTGGATTACGTTTTGGTTAACAAACTGATCTGGTACATTGCCCTCGCCAATGCCTTTATATATTTGGTCCGTTATGGCGTGCTGGATTGGGCTCCCGTTTACCTGAAGGAAGCCAAAGGATTTTCGTTAAGTGCAACAGGATGGGCCTATTTCCTTTACGAATGGGCTGGTATCCCCGGTACATTGCTCTGCGGTTGGCTCAGCGACAAGGTTTTTAACGGTCGCCGGGCACCGGCTACCATCATCTACATGGTGTTGGTGACAATAGCTGTTTTTGTGTACTGGAAAAATCCGCCTGGTAATCCCCTGGTCGACAACATTGCCCTGATTGCCATCGGCTTCCTGATCTACGGGCCGGTGATGCTGATTGGGGTACATGCCATGGACCTGGTGCCCAAAAAAGCAGCAGGAACTGCGGCAGGGCTGACCGGCCTGTTTGGCTACCTGATTGGCGCTACGGCGGCTACGGCGGCCATGGGTTTTGTAGTGGATGCCTTTGGCTGGGACGGCGGTTTTTATATGCTGCTGGCTGCCTGTGTGCTGTCCATTTTGTTTACGGCCATGACCTGGAAAAAAGAACGCGTTTCACTCCATTCTTAAAATACAACAATTAGCGTATGAGAAGCTTTGCGAATGCACCGGAAAGAATTTTGAAAGTCAAGATCTGGCTTTTCATTATCCTTTTGATGGTGATGGCCATCACCAGTATGGCCCAGCAAAAACCCATTACCGGCGTTGTGCGAAATGCCGAGGACAATCAACCCATTCCGCAGGCAACGGTTACCGTAAAAGGTACCCGCACGGTAGCCATTACCGACAATGCCGGAAGCTTTGCCATCCTGGCATCACCCAACCAAACCCTGGTGGTGACGGCCGTTGGCTTTCAGCCCCTGGAAAGAGCCGTAGGCCAGCAAACCGTGGTCAATTTCCAGCTGACCGGTTCGGCTGCGCAGATGCAGGATGTAGTGGTAACGGCCCTGGGTATTCGTAGAGACCAAAAAGCACTGGCGTATTCTACCTCCACCATCAAAGGCGAGCAGCTGACCGATGCTATTTCGGGTAACTGGACCGATGCCCTTTCGGGCAAGGTGGCCGGCCTGAACCTGGTGCGGTCGAACAGCGGCCCGGCTGGTTCTAATAAAATTATTTTACGTGGTGAGAACAATCTTACCGGTGATAACGAAGCCCTGATTGTTGTGGATGGCGTGGTGATTAACCAGGGCAGCGGCCGCCGGAGCGCTATCGGCGGCGAAGCCACCTACGGCACGGGCAGCGATAACATGCCGGCCGACTACGGCAGTGGCATGAATGACATCAACCCCGAAGACATTGAGTCGGTTACGGTGTTGAAAGGCCCGGGTGCGGCAGCTCTTTACGGGCAGCGGGGTGCTAACGGTGCCATTATCATCACCACCAAATCGGGCAACAGCAAACGCAAAGGCTGGGGTGTGACCTTTAATTCCAACGCCTCCATGGAAAAAATAAACCGCTGGCCCGACCTGCAATACGAGTACGGACAGGGTACCGATGGTATGTTGCATTATTCCTTTGGTGCCGGTCCCGACGGTGTAAGCACCAGTGCCACCAGCTCGGCCTATGGTCCGCGGTTTAACGGCCAGATGTTTTACCAGTACGACCCGGTGACGGGCAAGCAGGGCACCGAAAGAACGCTGTGGCGTCCTTATCCCAATCAAACCCGCGAATATTTTGAAACCGGTAATACGCTGACGAACAGCATCAGCCTCGATGGCGGCAGCGACCGCACCACCGCCCGTTTCTCTTATACCAATGTAAAGAACAACTGGATCCTTCCCAATACAGGTTATGGTCGCAACACGGTAGCCCTTTCGGTGAATTCGAAAGTGAACGACAAACTGCAGATCAGTTCCAAGGTGAACTATACCAACAAAGCCAGTGATAACCTTCCCGGTGCCGGCTATGGCAACCAGTCGATCATGTACTGGTATATTTTCTGGCAGCCCAACGCTGACCTGAACTGGTTGAAGAATTACTGGGTACCCGGGCAGGAAGGCCGCAAGATCTTTTATCCGTTCAGCTCTTTCCCCGAGAATCCTTATGCCGTTGCCCACGAGTTTATCAACCGCAGCAACCGCCACGGCATGACCGGCAATGTGCAGGCAACGTATAATTTTAATAAAGAACTGAGCCTTATGGTTCGCACGGCACTGGATCTTTCCTACGAGCAACGTGCACAGGAGCGTCCCTACGATGCCGGTTCCCGGTTCCAGAAGGGCAGCTACCGTACGCAAAGCATTTTCTCCCAGGAAGTGAACACGGATTTTCTCCTTCGCTATGCGAAAAAAGTAAACTCTGATTTTGATTTTAGTGTAAGCCTTGGCGGTAGTACGCTCAATAACCGGTACAACAAAGACGAAGTGCGGGCCGACTCCCTGGTAAACCCCGGTTTTTATGCCATGAGCAATGCCCTTGGCGCCCTGGAAACCATTCCCTGGAAGAGCCGTTACCGCATCAACAGCTTTTATGGCCTGATCACCACGGCTTACAAAGAATTTCTCTTTCTGGACCTTACGGCACGCCAGGACTGGAACAGCGTACTGGCGACTCCTATCCGTAGCGAAAATGCCGGGTTCTTTTACCCATCGGCCAACGCCAGTTTTATCCTTTCAGAGGTGGTGAAGATGCCCTCCGCCATCTCTTTTGCCAAGCTGCGTTTTTCAGCTTCCAGCGTGGGTAGCGGTGGAACCATTCCTTATCTCACGGCGTATAACTATGCAACAGCGGGATCTTTTTTCAGCGGCGGGCTGCAAAACCCCACCACGCTGGCCAATCCCGACCTGAAGCCCCTGCGTACCATCACCTATGAAACAGGCCTGAACCTGCGGATGTTCAAAGGCCGCATGGACTTTGACCTGGCCCTGTACAGCGGTAATACAAAAGACCAGATCCTGAACCGCATCATCGACCGGGCATCGGGTTATACCCGTGCCGTGATCAATGCCGGCCGGGTAAGCAACCAGGGTATCGAAATCTCCCTGAGCGGCTCCCCCATAAAAAACACCGGTGGATTTAGCTGGAACAGCTCCGTGGTGTTCTCTGCCAACCGCAACCGGGTGGAAGAACTGGCCGACAGCTCCGTGGTGTTGCAAACCGGTCCCGTTGGCGGCGGCCAGATCGTGGCCAAAGTTGGCGGCAGCATGGGCGACCTTTACGGCCGCGGTTATGTGCGGGCCCCGGACGGGCAGGTGGTGTACGACGAAGCCACTGGCTTTGCCAAGATCTCCCAGGATGTCATTTATCTCGGTAACACCATTCCCAAAGGAAAGGTGGGCTTTACCAATACGTTTTCTTACAAAGGCTTTCGCCTGAACCTGCTGTTTGATGCGCAATACGGTGGCGTAGCCCACTCGCTGATGCACTACAAGTTGGCCGAGCAGGGCAAGCTGACCAAAACACTGCCCGGTCGTTACAACGGTATTATCGGTAACGGCGTGGTGATGGATGCCAGCGGCAAGTATGTGCCCAATACCACCATTGCCATGGACATCGACGAATACTACCGTTCGCATTGGGGCATCGACAATGCCGAAGGCAGCACCTTCCGCACCGATTATATCAAGTTCAGGGAAGCAAGGCTGGATTATACCATCAGCGCAAATCTGACCAAAAAACTGGGAATCCAACGGGCCACACTTGGTGTGTATGGCCGCGACCTTTTTATCTGGTCGCCCTGGCCGATGTTCGATCCGGAGTTTGGCACCCTGGCCGGTACCGATATCGTTCGCGGTTTTGAAGTGGGACAGTTCCCGTCTACCCGTACCCTTGGCGTTAACCTGGTTGTTGCATTCTAATCCTATTAAACATGAAAAAGATATTCTGGATAAAAGCGCTCTTCGCGGTCACGCTGGTTAGTATGCTGGCTTCCTGCACCAAAGATTTTGAAGAGATCAATACCGATCCCAATAACATTCCCGCGGCCCTGCCCCAGCAGTTGCTGTCCCCGGCCCTGGTGAGTACGTTAAGCTATAACATGCTCCGCAACCGCAACTTCAACAATGAGCTGATGCAGGTTTCGGTCAACATCAACGATGGCGAAGGCCAGGTGTTCCGTTATGACTTCCGTGCCAACTGGGCCGACAACCTGTACAACGGCTGGTACTCGGAACTGACCAATTTTAAGGACATCTACAAAGTGGCTTCCGATACCACATCGGGCAATCACAACAAATCCTACATGGCTATTTCGCTCATCTGCCAGTCCTGGATCTATTCCCTGCTGACGGATACTTATGGCGATGTGCCGTTTGAAGAATCCAACAGGGCGAAAAAAGACGACGGCGAGATCTTTGAGCCGGCCTTTGCCCGGCAGAAAGACATTTATGCCGGCATCTTCAGCATGCTGGAAGAAGCCAATACATTGCTCAACGGCGGGCCGTCGATCGTAGCCGCCAGCGACCCGGTTTACAACGGCAACATCGGCCGCTGGCGCCGGTTTGGCAACTCGCTTTACCTGCGGCTCCTGCTGCGCATTTCCGGCAAAGCCGAAGTGGCCGCGCAGGCAACGGCCAAGATCAAGGACATTGTGGAGACCAATGCCGGCAACTACCCGATCATGGCGAGCAATGCCGACGCGGCTATTCTTCGCTGGACGGGTACAGCGCCTTATATCTCTCCGCTGATGACCGTGCGGGAACAGGATTTTCGGGCGCCTAGTGTTGCCGCGTTTTTTATTGACAACCTGGTAAGCTGGGAAGATCCCCGCATCGATATCAGCCTGGGGGCCAACGGCATCAACCGCTGGGCCATTGCGCCCTACCAGGGTGCTTACGTAGGTGTGCCCAGTGGCTATGCACCCGGAACCGGCGCCCAGCGACTGTCTTATTTTTATTCGTCAACCTCCACCTCAACCCTAATGAACGAACCGCTGGCAGGCATGATCATGAACTATGCCGAGGTGCAATTTATCCTGGCGGAAGCGGCCCTGAAAGGCTGGATCAGTGGATCGGCCGAAACCTATTACAACCGCGGCGTGCAGAACGGCATCACCTTGTGGCTGCCCACCTGGAACAAACCGATCGAAGAGTTTTTGAAGAACCCCAACGGCAACAGCAACCTTCTTTCGGATGCCACCACCTTCGACGAAAAAATGGAGTTCATTCACCTGCAGAAATATTATGCGCTTTTCCTCAACGACCTGCAGCAATGGTTTGAATACCGCCGCACCGGTCATCCCACCCTGCCCAAAGGCGCTGGCCTGCGCAATGGTGGTGTGATGCCGGCCCGGATGAACTATCCCGTGTATGTGCAGTCTACCAATCCAACCAATTACAAAGCGGCTGTGGCCGCGCAGGGACCAGACCTGATCTCTACCGAGGTTTGGTGGCAAAAGCCCTGATGTTTGAATTGAAATTCATTACAATTTTTAAAACGAACGCATGAAAAATAAGTTGCTGTACAGCATTTGTCTCCTGGCCCTGGTGCTGCTCTGGGGTTGCAAAAAAGAAGACGAGAACTACCCGGGTGGTACACCCAGTCCTTACATTGCCGTGCTGGATGTGCGGGCCATTCACGAAGGACAGGATGTGACCCTGACAAAAGAAAATATGTTTGGTGCCAACAAGATCGCTGCCGTGGTCACTTCCGATCATGCGGGTGGTAACATTCCGGCCGGCCTGGTGGTGGTGCAGGACAACCGCCGCCTTGGCGAACTCCGCGGCCTGGCCATCAACATTGGTGCGGCAGCGGCCGATTACAAGCCTGGCGACGGACTGATTATCGATGTAGAAGGCGGAACCCTGAGCCGGGTAAACGGCATCCTGCAACTGAATGGTATTTCCCCACAAAAAATAGAGAAAGCCGCTTCGGGTATTGCCCTTACGCCCTTGTCGGTGAAAAGCAATGACGTAATTGCCAACCCCGGCCGCTACGAAGGGGTGCTGATCTCGCTAACTTCGGTTGGTTTTGATCCTTCTTACCCCGCTGGTTCTACCTATGCCGGCGACAAAACCATCAACGATGGTTTTGGCAATACGATCCTGCATACAGAGGCCGGTGCTGCCTGGTCGGGTAAGCCCCTGCCGTTCCTTTCCAACTTTAGCGGTATTGTTTTTGGCGGTGCCGATGGCAAACCGCAGTTGTGGCCCCGCACCGAAAGTGATATTACCGTTCGCAGTGCCACGGCACCTAAGATCGCACCGGTTGTGATCACCGGTTTTCTGACCGATCCTGCCGGCGGCGATGGTGACTACGAATACATCCAGTTGCTGGCAACCCGTAACATTGATTTTTCCGTGACGCCCATGTCGGTAGCCGCCACCAACAATGCCGGTGCTTCCACGCCAACCGGTGTGCCGGTTGAAGGCTGGGCTACTGGTGGCCAGCGTACGTATAAGATCAATATTACCGATGGTACCGTACAAAAGGGCCAGTATTTTTATGTGGGCAGCAACAAAAAGATCTGGGGCAGTGCGTCGGCTGACATCAACCCGGCTTTTTGGGTAACCAAAAAGTATGCATCGGAGGACGGCGATGGCTTTGGCACCAAAACCAGCAACCTGCTGGCCAACAGCGGTAACGCCGGCGGCATTGCGGTTTTTGATAAAACCACAGTGGATGCCACCACCGTTCCTGTAGATGTAGTTTTTTATGGTGGCAACGGAACGCTTTTCAGCGCCGGGCCGCCGGCAAGAGGCTACCGCATCACCAACACCGATTATTACGACGATAAGCATCCCGTTACCCAAGCAGAACAACCGTTCTTCGCCCAGGGCTCCAATACCACCAAGTTTACCTTTCCCACCGTTGTGTCGGGAGTTGGCGGCTATTTTGCCAGGCTGGGTGGTACCTACAACATTGTTACCGGTCGCTGGACATCGGCCCGCCTGATGAACAACGTACTGCTGAGCAATGCTTCTACCCTGGCAGAGATCGAAGGTGGAACCTCTATTGAAGACTAATAACGGCTACCTGCAAACGTAAAAGCGGCACTGCCGTTTTTGCGTTTGCAAAGCCAATATCCCAATATCGTATTATCTTAATATCGCTTAGCTAATGGCAATCAACAGAAGACATTTCCTGGCGCAAATCGCCTGGCTCACCGGTGGCCTCCTTTTTTACCGCTGCACACCGGCCAAAGACCTGGCGCTTTCCGGTAAAACCATTGGCGGCACCATTAGCGCCAGCGGCAAAGGATTAAAAGATGTGGTGGTAAGCGATGGCTATTCCGTTGTGCTTACCGATAAAAAAGGCCGCTACGAGCTGGCGCCGCATCCCGATGCCATTGCGCTTTTTGTATCCACACCGGCCGGTTATGCTTTTCCGCAGGAAGGCGGCATTGCCCGGCATTACATCCTGATGCAAAATGTAAGCAAGGATCAATCGAACAACTTTAACCTGCAGGCCTTGCAGCGCTCCGATGAGGAGCACAGCTTCATCATTTGGGCTGACCCGCAAGTAAAGAATGCCAAGGATGTGCAAAAGCTGATGAGCGAAACCGTACCCGATGTAAAAAAATGGGTGGCCGCACAACCGCAGGGTGCCCTGCTGCACGGTATTTCGGTGGGGGATATTGTGTGGGATGAACTGCAGCTTTTTGCCGACTACGACAAAGCCGTGGCGCAGATGGGTATCCCGTTTTTTCAATGCCTGGGCAACCACGACATGGACTACCGCAAAGGCGGCGATGAAACCTCCGACGATACGTTTGCATTGACTTATGGTCCTACCTATTATTCCTTCAACCGCGGTCAGGTGCACTATGTTGTGCTTGATAACGTTCGTTATTTAGGCAAGGAAAGGGAATACGATGGCTTTGTGCAGCAACATCAATTGGACTGGCTGCAAAAAGACCTTTCCTTTGTTCCGGCAGACAAGCTGGTAGTGCTTTGTGTGCACATCCCCATTCATCGCGGCACCAAGAACAACGAAGCCCTTTATGCCCTGTTGCAGGGCCGCAACGTACACATTATGTCGGGGCATACGCATTACAACGTCAACGCCATTCGCGACAATATTTACGAGCATAACCACGGTACCGTTTGCGGCGCCTGGTGGACGGGGCCCATCTGCGAGGACGGCACGCCCAGCGGTTATGGCATTTATACCGTAAAAGGAAAAAAATTAAGCTGGCAATACAAGGCTACCGGCAAACCGGTCGACTACCAGTTAGCGATCTACGACAACGAAATTTCAGCCACGGAGAAACAAGTGCTGGTAAACATCTGGAATCACGATCCCGCCTGGAAGACCGAGTACTGGGTGGACGGCGTAAGCAAGGGCGCACTGGAACAGATTGAGGGATTTGATCCGCTGGCGTATAAGAACATGCTGGGACCCGACCTGCCCAAGCCCCGCGGCTTTGCCGAACCGAAAAAAACAAAGCATTTATTCAGGGCCGTTGTGCCGGCTAGCGCCAAAACCGTAAAGGTGGTGGCCACCGACCGGTTTGGCAAGACCTATACCGCCCAGCATACAATTGGCCCCGTTTAAAATTCTGCCTGTATGAAAAAGATCATTTTTTTCTTTGCGCTGATCGCTGCCTTGCAATCCGGCGGTCAAACACCTAAATGGGACAGCACCCATCGCCCCGGCAATTTTGCGCTGAAAGTGGACCTGTTCCGCAGTTATCCTAATTCGACTAAAGACATCATATTCCTGGGCAACAGCATCACGGCCGGTGTAGATTGGGTAGAGCTATTGGGAAACCCGGTTGTGCGTAACCGTGGTATCTCCGGCGACATTACGTTTGGTGTGCTGGAGCGCCTGCACGAAGTAACGGAAGGCGCACCCGCAAAAGTGTTTATCCTTATCGGCATCAACGATATTTCCCGCAATATTCCCGACAGCGTGATTATCGGCAATTATGAAAAGATGATCCGGCGGATCAAAAGGGAATCGCCCAAGACAAAGATCTATTTTCAAACCCTGATGCCGGTGAACAACAACTTCACGCAGTTTAAAAATCATTACAACAAAGACGAGCATATTCTTTTTGTGAACGAAAGCCTGAAGGCCCTGGCGGCCAAAGAAAAGATTACGCTTATTGATCTTTACCCGCACTTTTTAGACAGCGAAAAAAAGATGGACAAGAAATATACCATCGATGGCTTGCATCTTAACGCCGAAGGTTACAAGGTGTGGGCCGAAGTATTAAAAAAGGGCGGATACCTCGAAAAATAAAGCATGAAAGGACAACTGGCACTGGCCGTAATAACGGCGGCACTGCTCTCTTGCAGCGCACAAAAAAAAGCAGCAAGCTTTCCACCGGGTTTTGACAAACAAGGCCACCGCGGCAGCCGCGGGCTGATGCCGGAGAATACTATTCCTGCGATGCGCAAGGCCATTGATGTAGGCGTAACCACGCTGGAAATGGACCTGGGGATTTCGGGTGATAAACAGGTGGTGGTTTCGCATGATCCTTATTTCCACGAAAACATTACCACCACGGCGGAGGGTAAAACCCTGACAAAAGCAGAAGCCGGCAAACGGCTCCTGTACACCATGCCTTACGACAGCATCAAAAAATATGATGTGGGCCGGAAGCCTCACCCTGATTTTCCGCGGCAGCAAAAGCTGGCTGTTCACAAACCGCTACTGGCCGACCTGCTGACCGATGCTGAAACCTATGGGAAGGAAAAAGGCCGTACTCTTTTTTACAATATCGAGATTAAATCAAAACCCGAAGGTGATGGCAAAAAGCACCCGCCGGTAGAAGAATTTGTTGACCTGGCCATGGCGGTGATTAACAGCAAGGACATTACAGCAAGAACAACGATCCAGGCCTTTGATCCAAGAGCCCTGCAGGTGGTGCACCGCAAATACCCGGGTGTGGTAACGTCGCTACTGATCGAAGGGGCTGACAAGCGTTCGCTGGACGAACAGCTCCAGCAATTAGGGTATACGCCACCGGTATACAGTCCGCATTTTTCACTGGTGACTGCTGCCCTGGTGGAAGCCTGTCACAAACGGGGCATGCGGGTGATACCATGGACAGCAAATACAATCGAAGAGATAAAACGTTTGAAAGACCTGAAAGTGGATGGCATCATTACTGATTACCCGGATCTTTTTGAGCAACTGAAGTAGTTAGTGGTGAGTGGTCAGTAGTGGGAGGAGCGAGTAGTAAATGGCAAGTAGCGAGTAGTAGTTGAATCGTTTGTAGTAGATAGTTAGGTAGGAGTTGTGACTTGTGTTGTTGTCTTAATCAGGATGGATTGTGATACAGGCTTGCTGGCAAGTGGTGCCACTGACCGCGAAGCGGTCAAACGTTAATAGCCGCGGGTGAAACCCGTGGACAGCGAATGGGAAATGGAAGCCGACCCTGAAGGAGTCGAAAAGTGAAAGAACTTGCCGGTTGGTGAAACGAAAACAAAAATTGCTTTCGCACTCACCACTGACCACTCACCATTCACCATTCACCACTCACCACATCCAAATCTGCTTTATATTTAAGGCTTCATATAACCGAACCGTATTGATCACATAATCTTGCTTGCATGTCCAAATTCATCTTAGCATTCGACCAGGGAACCACCAGCTCACGGGCCATCATCTTTGACAAAAAAGGCGATATTGTTTCGGTAGCGCAAAAAGAGTTCACACAGATCTTTCCCCAACCCGGATGGGTGGAGCATGATCCGAACGAGATCTGGTCAACACAACTGGGTGTGGCTACCGAAGCGATTCTCAAAGCCGGCCTCACCGTATACGACATTGCCGGCATCGGCATCACCAATCAACGCGAGACCGCCGTGGTCTGGGACCGCAATACCTCGCAACCCATCTACAATGCTATTGTATGGCAGGACCGCCGTACGGCTGCTTATTGCGACGAACTAAAACGGGACGGCTCCGCCAATATTATCAAAGAAAAAAGCGGCCTGGTAACCGATGCTTATTTTTCTGCTACCAAGGTGAAATGGATATTGGACTATGTACCCGGCGCCAAGGCAAAAGCCGACAACGGCGAGCTTTGTTTTGGTACCATCGATAGCTGGCTCTTATGGAAACTCACCAACGGCCAGGTGCACAAAACAGACGTAACCAATGCCTGTCGCACCATGCTGTTTAATATCCATACCATGCAGTGGGATGATGACCTGCTGAAGATCTTTGGTATTCCACACAGCATGCTGCCCGAGGTTTGTTCGAGCAGCGAGATCTATGGCCATACACAGCACTTGTTAACCGCCGCTAATATTCCCATTTGCGGCATTGCCGGCGACCAGCAGGCAGCGCTGTTTGGACAGATGTGCATTCAGCCCGGTATGGTAAAGAATACCTACGGAACGGGTTGTTTTATGCTGATGAACACCGGAACCAAACCGGTTCCTTCCAACAATAATTTATTGACAACAGTTGCCTGGAAGATTGGCAACGAAGTGCAGTATGCACTCGAGGGCAGTGTGTTTATTGCCGGTGCCGTGGTGCAATGGCTGCGGGATGGGTTAAAGCTGATTCAAACCTCCGGCGATGTGGAAGCACTTAGCCTGAAAGCGGAAGATAACGGTGGCGTGTACATGGTGCCCGCTTTTACGGGACTGGGTGCACCGTACTGGAACCAGCATGCCAGGGGTATGATCGTAGGCCTGACGCGGGGAAGTTCGGATGCACACATTGCAAGAGCGGCCATTGAAAGCATTGCTTACCAAACCATGGATGTGCTGAAGGCCATGGAAGCCGATGCGGCGCTGGCCATTAAAGAAGTACGGGTAGATGGCGGTGCCACGGTGAACAATTACCTGATGCAGTTCCAGGCCGACATCCTGAACACAACCGTGATACGGCCGCAAATAACGGAAACGACAGCCCTTGGTGCTGCCTATCTTGCGGGCCTGGCCGTTGGCTTTTGGAGCGATACAAAAGAAGTGGAAGCCTACTGGCAAAAAGGCCGCGCCTTTGAAGCGGCCATGACCGATGACGTAAGAACATTACATCAAAAGTCCTGGAAAAAAGCCATCCGTGCCGCACAGGCATGGGCGGAAGAGGGATGAGTGGTGAATGGTGAGTGGTGAATGAAGGTCGTTTCAATTGAAAATTTCATTCACCGCTTGCAGCTACTCACCACTGACCACTGACCACTCACCATTCACCAATTACACAAACTACAAACTTCAACTCCAACCATGAACATCTTCATCGGGGAAATTATCGGCACGTTTCTTCTCATCTTATTGGGCAACGGCGTTGTTGCCAACGTTATTCTGAACAAAACCAAAGGCAATGGCGGCGGGTGGATCGTGATCACTTTTGGCTGGGCGATGGCTGTTTTTGTTGGCGTATTTGTGGCTTCCAAGGCCAGCGGTGCCCACCTCAATTCGGCCGTTACCCTGGCGCTGGCTGTTACTGGTAAAATAGGTTGGAACGTGGTGCCCGAATACCTGGCCGGACAACTCATTGGCGCCATGCTGGGTTCACTGGGTGTATGGGCCGCCTACCACCGGCATTTTCTGGCAACCGACGATGCTGGTACCAAGCTAGCAACGTTTGCCACGGGGCCGGCTATACGTAGTCCGTTGCCCAACCTGGTTACAGAGATCATTGGCACCTTTGTACTCATTTTTGCCGTGCTCTTTATCATTGCGCCGTCCAGCAGCCTGGGTGCACTGGATGCCCTGCCGGTAGCCCTGCTGGTGCTGGCCATTGGCTTAAGCCTGGGTGGTCCTACCGGTTATGCCATCAATCCTGCAAGAGACCTGGGTCCCCGAATCATGCACGCTATTTTGCCCATTGGCAAAAAAGGCAGCAGCGACTGGGAGTATGCCTGGATTCCCATTGTTGGACCGCTGATCGGTGCCGTGGCTGCAGCCCTGCTGTTTATGGCACTGCCGGCATAAGCAACAAAATTTATAAAATGAGGCTGTCTCGAAAGATTTGAGACGGCTTCTTATTTTAAGCCCGGAGGGGTCACCCATTAGCTTCATTCTAATTGAATAATTGGTTATCTTCTTGGAACCAATTCTAGCTGCATGACCACCTACCGACAAATCTTCTACCACATCGTTTTCAGTACAAAAAACCGTGAACCGTCCCTACCACTAAACCACCAAGAAGACCTATATCGTTTTATCTGGGGGGTAGTAAATAACCGCCGCTGCCACCTGTACCGCATTGGTGGCACAGAAGATCATCTTCATATTTTTTCAGACCTGCATCCCTCTATTTCACTGGCTGATTATGTAAAAGAAATCAAAGTAGCCAGCAGCATTTGGATGGGACAGAATAAGCTGTTTCCACAGTTTACCCATTGGCAGGAAGGCTATGGCGCCTTTACCTGTTCGGTAAACGAAAGAGATGCCGTGATTGATTACATCAAACGACAAAAAGAGCATCATAAAACCGAAAGCTTTCATGACGAATACAAACGGCTGTTAACGGAGAATGAGATTCCCTTCGAAGAAAAGTATTTGTTGTAACGAGGTCTAATGAAGATTGGGTTATGCAGAGATGACGAGGGAAGTATAAGGGAGACCCCTCCGGGGTCTGTGCCCCTCTCGCCATCGTCTTCCACCGGTTGCACCGGTGGCTATTCAGGGGAAAGCCCTCCGGGCTTGGAAACAGCCTTTTGTATCAAATGGTTTTGAAAGGACTTGAATGTTCTATTTGTAAAAACAGTAGCCATCTTTTACCCAACAAAAAAAGATGCGGCCTCTTCTAGCAAAGCCATTTTTTATTGCGAAAAATCCGCTGCAGCAACCGCGTCTTCAGGCTGTGCAAGGTTTTGCCGGTAAGGCGTAAGGAGGCTGTACACGGCAGAATCGGAAAACACGTTGTTGTGAAAACAGTTCTCCCGGAAAAGGGCTTCCTGCACAAAGCCTGTTTTTTTCAGCAGGGCTCCTGATGCATGGTTGCGCGGGTCAATGCGCCCTTCAAGTGAATGAAGCCCGAGCTGGCGAAAACCGTAATCCACCACTTTTTGGAGCGCTTCGTACATGATGCCTTTGCCCTGCAGGGAAGGGTCCAGCATATAGCCCACCTCTCCGCGGTAATTGGCTTTCTCAATGCGCCAGATGCCGATATTGCCGACAGGTTCTCCGGGCCTTTCTTTCAGGCAGATGGCCCAGGTGATGCCTTCATTTTTTTCCAGGGCATCAATAATGATTTGGATCCAGCCTTCGGCATCTTCAACCGTTTGGGTGAGGGGCCTGTTGATGTATTGCATCACGGCTTTATCGGAGCGCAGACGGTGCAGTGCCGGCGCATCGGCAAGGGTCATCTGGCGCAGCAGCAGGCGGTCAGTTTCCAGCGTTGGAAATGGGGTGAAGTTGAGGGATAGCATAAGCTCAATTTAAAAAGAATTCGTGGGAAAGCTTGCGTGATAAATGTGGCCCTTCTTTTTTTGAACGTAAGAAAAGAAGTTAGTACCCCATACCGTTTTGCCTTGTCCCTAACCGTTAGTGCTGCTTTTTATCCGCGTTAAAAACAATTCAATCACCAATACATCCCATTGATCCCAAAAGCCAGCTTTGCCGGTCGGGCCTGTTTTTATTTTTATCCCAGAACCAAACCACCATGCCAAGAAGAACCCTTACCGTTTTATCGTTCCTTTGCCTCGGCAGTTTCCTGTTTTATTCAAGCTGCCAGAAACCGGCCGACATCGTCATCAGTCCACCACCGGACCCGCTGCCAGATGGCTCGCCTGACCTGCCGGCCACACCTTTCGACTATGTGAATGTGGGGTACATGCCCCAGCACATCAAGGCCTACATCCAGAACGACCCTGCCGTGGACAATACACCGGCAACAAACCCTATTACCAACCACGGCGCCACCCTGGGCCGGGTGCTTTTTTACGACAAAGCCCTTTCTGTAAACAATACAACGGCCTGTGCTTCCTGTCACCATCAGGACAAAGGTTTTACCGATGGCACGGCGGTCTCCAAAGGCCACGCCGGTGGTGCTACAAGGCGCAACGCCATGCCGGTGTTTAACCTGCGCTTTTTTAAAGATGGCCGGATGTTTTGGGACCTGCGTGCCACTACGCTGGAAGAACAGGTGCTGGCGCCTATCACCGACCAGGTTGAAATGGGCATGCCTTCGCATGCTGCCCTGGTAACCAAACTCAAAGCCATCCCGTATTACCCGCCGCTGTTCCGTAAGGCTTTTGGTACCGAGGACGTCACGCCGGAACGGGTGAGCAAGGCACTGGCGCAGTTTCTTCGCTCGGTTGTTTCTTTCAACTCCAAATACGACAAAGGCCTTGATAACAATTTTGCCAACTTTAGTGCTGCAGAACTGAGTGGCAAGGCACTGGTGGCGCGGTTCAACTGCATTGAATGCCACAGCGACCTTACCAACACACGCAAACCCTGGAACCTCGATCCAAAACCCACCTTTTTGCTGGTAGAAAATACAGGTGAGCATAATTCCAGTGCCGGCATCAACAACGGCTTGGATGTAAGCTATGCCGACAACGGCATTGGCGAACGCACGGGCCAGTTAAAAGATATGGGTACGTTCAAAATGCCCAGTCTTCGCAATGTAGCTCTCACTGCGCCTTATATGCACGATGGCCGGTTTGCAACCCTCGAGGCGGTGATCAATCATTACAACGAAGGTGCAAAACCCCATCCTAACCGTGGCGTGCAGATACCGGGCAACGGCTACGCAGTTTTGTCGCCATCCGATAAAGCCGATATCATCGCCTTCCTGAAAACCCTGACGGATGAAAGCCTGGCTACTGATGTCCGTTACAGCAACCCGTTTCAGTAAACCGTTTTTACACGTCATTTTATCTCTTTAACAAGAAAACAGTTTTTTGGGGCGAAAACGTCTTTGTTGAACAAACAAGGCACTTGTTTGTCATTCCGGAAACAGGCCGTAATTGCAACGAACATTGCTAACCTGTTTCCTTTACCTTTGAAGCGCCACCAGCCGTGGAAATGCAAAACAGTTTTGCCAAACAGCATTGTTTTGCCGCGCCGCGCATCCTCCCTGGTTGACTGGAATAAAATTTTTCATGACGTTTTTACTGGAACCGATCGGGCTCAGTCCCGAAGAGGCGCAGGCCCACCCTTCGCTTATCATCAATGCTTTCGACAGGCAACACAAGATCCTGTTCTGGAACAACCGCTGCGCCAACCACTTTGGCATTCCGCCTGAAGATGCGTTGGGTAAAAAGCTGGAGGATGTGTTGTCCTGGGTAAAGTGGGACGAAAAGTTGATTTACATCGACCGAGCGCTGATGGGAAAGAACATGCAGGTGATCAAGGTTCCTTTTCGCATGAAGACCGGCTTTTATGAACAGCGCATTTTTCCTGTAAAAGACAGCGGCGGAAACGTGGTAGCAGCACTGAACATTGTGGAGGAAATGCAATCCTGAAACAATCGCATAATTTAAGTCTAACAGGAAAGGACACACGTAAAAAGACATAACCCTTTTTTTTACCCTACAACTCCTATTACGGTATCGTTTCCCAAAGTTTGTACACCAGAAACAATACAACAACTGCGAAGAGAGCACCAACGACCATCATCCCTTTGGGTTGAAAGACACCTTCTACCGTGCTGCGAGCCGGATGGTTGGGCGCATAATACACGGGCAGCTGGTCGCCGGGCTTATACACACCTATTTTGGTGACAAGGTTGCCGGTCGCATTGATCCCGTCGATAGTTGTGAACTGGTAATAAACAATGTTGGCGGCCGACCGTACCGGCTTGTACACCCTGTACACGGTGGCGGTGGCGCGGAGGCCGGTAGCCAGCAAGTTCTTTACCCTGTTTTGCTTGTACAGCACAAATAAGAGCGGCAGAAAACCCAAAGCCGCTATGCCTGCCAGGAGCAAGTAGATACCGGTCATAAACATTTGTTTTTGCATCGGCGGGCCGGTAACGGGACCGGGCACTCGTCATGGCGGTGAAGTTACACCGGCCGGTAATGGCTCACCCTTCCGGCTTTGCCAATTGTGGTTCTACCACCACAGTGCTGGTTTTGGCAACGGTGCCGTGCAATGCTGTTTTCCAACAAGTTCTCCCCCGTATTTAAGAGGTGAAAGGGAAGGAGGAGACCCGTTCAAATTATTGTCTGTTCGTTGCCGTTTGGTCTTGACCGCGAATTTGGGGCAAAAATGCCTGCCACATGCTGTTCTAACGGATTCATTTATAAGTAGAAACGAGTTTAACTCATCCATGTCCGAGGTAAGTTTCATTCTCTTGCAAAAATATTCTTTCCTTTATTTATGTGTACGGTTACTAATATATTAGTGTTTGTTCAGCAATGCCTTATGCGTAGTTGGTATGTTTGTTGTCGCTGTTAGCACAAATCATCTTGTTTATGAAAAAACATCTACTCTCGCTTTTACTGGTAACAGTAACAACAACGTTGGCGCTAACGGCAAACGCACAGATACAGCGGGGTTATTACCTCATTGGTGGCGACCTGGCCGGCTTTAACCTTGGCCTTAGCGATGGCAATCCTTTTAACATGAGCATCACGCCAAAAGTGGCCTGGTTTACCAACGATAAACTGGCCGTGGGCGGCTTTGTCGATATCGGGCTGTCTACCGCCGAAGGTGCCGGCACCACGTTTACGTATGGTGTAGGCCCGCTGGCCCGCTATTATTTTGGTACCGCCGATGTTAGTACTACTACCACCAGTGCCCGCCGCAGCAGCCGCTTTTTTTTAGAGGGAACGGTTGGTCTGCAGGGCGTTAATGTATCGGGCGGTGGCAGTACCAATGGGCTGGGCATAGGCATTGGACCGGGGCTGGCCTATTTTGTTACCGAAAACATTGCGCTGGAAGGCCTGCTGAAATACACCAAGGCCTTTGGCTTTGGCAACGATGGCGGAGCCAGTATCCTGCAACTGGGTGTGGGCGTCCAGATCTATTTGCCCCGCGGTACCATCCGCAACCAGGCCAATAAAGTAAGCCAATAAGGACAGCAAAGGTTTAGAACAATGAACAACGGTTTCTTTTGATGCAGGCGGGTGTCCCCAGGGCACCCGCTATTTTTTTCTGGTAAAAGGTCTTCCTGTTTTCGGTAAATGACTGGGTATTTTATCAATTGGTCAGTTCGGCCACCAGGCGGTTTTACCCTTTTTCTTCTTTCGGCCCATCCTTGTGGAAAAAGCCGTTATTCATTACCAAGCGTTTATATATGGCAGGCATTGCCCCTATGACCAAAATCCTAGGATTTGCCGGGTGAGGTAGCTATGTTTGCCCGGTTCGCACCCTGCAAATTTTTTTCCGCTTTATGAAAAGCCTTAACCCGACCCACGGAAAAATGCAGCGTCAACCGCACCAAATCTTCACGGAAAACCTTCCGGTCTGCCTTTGAGAAAACCCTGATCCAATCCCAAGGGACGGCATTGTTCACCGAAATGAAAACGATGATCCGTAGAAAACTTGCCAGGAAACTCTTTGTTGGGTATTCTTTTTTGCTGATGCTTCCGGCCGCAGCACTCAACCCCAGGACCTCCCCGTTATCTCCGGCCCTTCTGTCCGGTACGCCAGCCCTCTCCCTGCACGACACCCTCCGGCGCTTTGCACCCGAACCGGCAATTACCCTGGCTGCACCCAGGATCACCCTGAATAAAAACGTAAGCGGCTTTGTAAAGTCTTACCTGGTGCGGGAAGCCGAATTCCTGCAGAAAATGAAGACCAGGAGCCGGCGGTATTTTGGCTCGATCGAGGACGTTCTTGGCAACTATGCATTGCCGCTGGAACTAAAGTACCTGGCGATCGTGGAATCAAAACTTCAGCCAAAAGCAATTTCCCCGGTGGGAGCCGGTGGACTTTGGCAACTAATGCCGCAAACCGCAAAAGAGTTGGGACTGCGGGTAGGCGGCAAGGCCGATGAGCGCCTGCACACCTATCGCAGCACCGTGGCGGCGGCCAAATACCTGCGGCGCCTGTATGCGCAGTTTGGCGACTGGCTGCTGGTGCTGGCCGCTTACAACGGCGGGCCGGGAACGGTTTACAAGGCCATGAAAAAAGCCGGCAGCAAAAATTACTGGGCCTTGCAACGCTACCTGCCACCGGAAAGCCGCGGGCATGTAAAGCGGTACATTGGCGTACTTTATTTTTTTGAAGGTGAAGGCGGTGTTACCACGCAAACCAAAGCCGAAGCAGGCGCCTGGCAAAAAGCACTAAAAGAGTGGAACAGGCAGGTGGAAGAAGATAGCGTTAGCAGGCTTTGAAAAAGAGAATGAAAGATGGTGGGGATGGCAGATTGTGATATTCCTGCTTCAATGCCTCCTGTTAACCGGGGAAAGGGAAGCGGCTGATGCGGGCACTTCGATATAAAAGAACGGGTTGGCAGGTATTCGCTCGATGGTGTCCTTGTTTTGCAACAGGATCTGTTGGCGCAAGGCCTGCAGGTAATACTCGTCTGTACAGCGGGAAGGGTTCACCAGTGCCGAAGCCACCAGGATACCGTTAAGGGTGAGGTTAAGGCGCATGGTTTTCGTTTTGTTTAAAGTTCGGCAGCCCTGCAAGCCGGGGCAACGGCAACCGGATAAAGCCGCTTTTTTCCTGCTTCAATTGTAGCGCTGATCAAAGACAAAAGAGGTGCCTTCTGTTGAGTCGCCAAAGGTGACAGGAGTTGTTCCTCCATTATTTTCGCGGCATGGTTTCTTTTGTCCGGTTAACCCCTGCCGATGCGCCGCTGCTGGCGAAGATGGGTGGCGCCAGTTTATTGGAATCGCACGGGCACAGCGCCCCGGCGGCCGTGATGCAGCAGTACGTTGCGGATCACTTCAGCAAAGAAGTCTGTGAAACAGAATTAAATGAGCAAACGAATGTTTTTACCGCTATTTATTTCAACGGGCAGCCTGCGGGTTACAGCAAGATCATCTTCAACACGCCCTGCCCGGCTTCTTCGCTGGAGCCGGTCACCAAGCTCGAACGGCTCTATCTTCTCAAAGAATTTTACGACCAGAAACTAGGACATTTGTTGCTGCAACATGCCATGTCACAATCAAAAGAAGCTGGGGATAAAGGAATATGGCTGGACGTGTGGACCGGAAACCAGCGGGCCACCCGGTTCTACCAGAAACAAGGTTTTGAAACCGTTGGCGAAGGCCGGTTTACGCTTACCGGCAGCTATACCAATCCTGTCTGGATCATGCTGCTCCGGTATCCAAAAAGCTAACTACGGATTTGGTTGCTGATGAGGCAGATGAAACAGTAGAGGGTTGGGAAAAAGATGGTGATAGGGTGAAAAAATATTATATTTAAGTAATATCTATTCACCTCACCAAAACCAAAGCATATGAAAAAGTTTTTTTCCAAGGCGCTGGTTCCCTGCAGCGCTTTTTTGTTTTTGGCCTCCTGCGACAGTACCTCTCCAAAAGTAGCCGGCATGCGGGAAAACACGGTTGATTCGGTTGCCCTTTACCGTTATGGCGGCTTTGGCTCGGCAGCCAAATGGGGCGAACACATAGTGACCATTGCTGGCTGTCACGATTGCCATACGCCAAAACTAATGACGCCACAGGGACCTGTTTTCGACAGCAGCCGAATGCTCTCGGGCTTCCCGGCCGGTACACCGGATTTCGCTGTAAACCGAAAAGAAATGGAAGGAAAGGGACTTGCAGTGACGGGTGATCTTACCACCTGGGTGGGGCCCTGGGGCATTTCCTATGCGGCCAACCTTACCTCCGATGCTACCGGCACCGGCAACTGGACGGAAGCACAGTTTATGAAGGCGCTTCGCGAAGGCAAGTTTAAAGGCATGGACAATACCCGGCCGCTCCTCCCGCCCATGCCCTGGAACGTTTACCAATACATGACCGATGATGAGCTCAAGGCGATCTTTGCCTACCTCCAAACCACCAGGCCAATAAGCAACCAGGTGCCACCGCCAAAGCCGCCGGTCACCGCCATGAAATAAGGGGGACCTCGGTTTACAAGTTCACAAGTTTACGGGTTCACATGTTCTTTCAGAGAAACGTGTGAACCCGTAACTGTTTCCCATTGCCACAAAATCTTAGCCGACTTGGCTTCTGCCGAAGGCAAGGCATTTTTTGCTTTGTACGATTCTAAAACAACAGCGCTCCAGTTCTGTTAACCGTAACATTCTGTGAGGTAGATCCAGTGTTTTTTGAAATCGAAAAGAGTATCAAAAAGGGAGATATAAAACGTTGTACCGTTTGGCAGTCATCCAAAAAAAACTGTATAGCTAAAAGCTGCCTACTGCTTACTGCCCACTGCCTACTCTCACTTCCTCGCTTCCTTCAACAGGGCCTCCTTAAAAAACCGCCCCTGTCTTGTTGGCGTAAAATTCCAATCGCTGATCAGCATGGGGGACCACTGCGGGTCAAACACCCAAACCGAATAGGAAATACCGTTCTCGTTGCAATACTTTGTAATGGCTTCGCCGTACGATTCGTCGCTAATCACCGGGATATGGGCACCCCTGTCGTCGGGTCCGCAAAACCCGATCTCGGTCAGCATCACAGGGTATTTTTTGGCAACAAAACCCCAGTCAGCCGTCCATTTGGGTTCCCAGGGCTTGGGCCGCTTTTGCGGGTAAGGATGACTGACATAACCGATGCCTTCGGCGTTGATCGGCTCTGTGGCCACCGGCGTCAGATCGTAAGCCCAGTTAAAGCCTGCCACCAGCGGAATGGCTTTGGCCCCGTGGGCCCGGATGATGGTGATCATTTCTTCGTTCATTGCTTTCCAGTCCTGCCAGGTGCAAAGCCCCAGTTGCCCGTTCATTACTGTTGGCTCGTTGAAGAGTTCAAAAAAAGCAACCGTGGTATTGCCCTTAAAATGAGCGGCCATCGTGCGCCAGAATTCATAGGTTTCCTTGCGGGTGGTTTCGTAACCGGCGCTCTGGTACATTTCGGTGCGCAGGTTGCCAATGCTGTGCCAGTCGATATTGACGTAAAGGCCCAGTTCCGTAGCCCATTTTACGCCATCGTCGAGCAGCTCGAGATAGGCTTCTTTGCCACGGCTTCGCCAGGCCCGGGGGTGAACGGGAAAGCGAATGATGTTGGCCCCCCAGTTTTTTACCTGCTCAAAATACTCGCGGTTCCAGTGGCCGTCTTTTTCCAGTTTGTCCGGGTCGCTGGCATCCAGCCCGCGGAAAACGATTGGCTTGCCGCCGGCCACAAACTGGTTACCCACCACCGTTACCTGCAGCAGGGAGTCGGCGGCCTTTGCAGACGTTTGCCAGAATACTAAGAGAAGAAAAACAGACGTGGACAGCAAGCGGCTTTTTTTCATGTACGTGCAGGTTGGTTTGGGTCTTAAATATAGTATAACTGTTGCCGATAGCCGTGTGCACCACAAATTGCTGGAATCAGAAAAAGGGAAGGCGCTGCCGTTGACATCCTCGCCAACGGCATGGTAGCGAAACCGAAGATGGAAAGCACGTTGGCGAGGACGCCAACAGGGCAAAAGTGCTAAGTGTTTTACATCCTGCTAGTCATGTGTGCCAGCGGTCTTTTTCTTTTACCTGCAGCCAAAAAATCCGGCTGTTTACACGGGCAGGATAAAATGAAACGCAGCGCCTTCGCCTTCGCCGCTTTCCGCCCAGATCTTTCCGCGGTGGTTTTGTACCACCTTGCGGCAAAGCGCCAGGCCAATACCGGTACCGGCATACTGCTCTTTGCTGTGCAGGCGCTGAAATAGCGTAAAGATCTTTTCGGCAAGCTCCTGCCGGAAACCAATGCCGTTGTCCCTTACCGTTAGTTGCACGTATTGCCGTCCCCCCTCAAGATCGGCGTGCTGGCGAATGCCGTCCCCGTCGAGGCGTTGCTGGCTGATCAGGATAAGCGGCGTTTGACCCGGCACCGTAAACTTCAGCGCATTGCTCAGGAGGTTGTAAAACAACTGGTGCATTTGCTGCGGGATGGCCGGGATCACAGGAAGATCGGCGGATTGAACGGTGGCGCCTTTTTCGGCAATGACAAGCTCCAGGTCCGACAGAACCGAGTCCACAACGGTATTGAGGTCTACGCTGGTGAAAAGCTGGTCTTTGCTAAGGCTGGCAAAATCCAGCACATCCCGAAGGGCTGCACTCATGCGGCGGGCCGCATCCATTATTTTGTCAAAGCGCTTTTGCGAGGCCTCCGGTAGGAGGTGAAGGTTTTCCGTCTTTAGCATATCGGAGAACATAATGATCTTGCGCAGCGGTTCCTGGAGGTCGTGGTGCGATACAAACAGGAATTGCTCCAGCTCCTGCGTTCGCTCCTGCACCTTGCGGGACAGTTCTTCCGCAAAGCTTTTTTCCTCGGTAATGTCCTGCACTACACCCACCAGGTTCACCGGCTTGCCGTCTTCGAAAAAAACCTTTCCCCGGGCCCGTATCCAGCGGATCTCACCGTTCTTCCGTACCACTCTGGCTTCGTATTCCAACTGGCCGCTGCGGTAGGCTTTTTCGTAAGCTTCTTTGCGCAACGGCAGGTCATCGGGGTGAATGGCGCAGACGTAACGGGACCGCTCACTGGCATGGGAAACATCAAAAATATCATCCAGCCGCATGGAGGAGGTCAGCGTATCCGTCCGGAGGTCGACAGCATAGGTTCCCAGGCCGGCCGAATCCACGGCAAGTCTTGCCGTTTCCTGGGCTTCTTCAATTTTTTTGCGGGCCTGCACCTGCAGGGTCACGTCTTGGCAAAGAACCATTACGCCGGTAATGGCACCGTCGGTTTCGCGGTAGGGCTGGTAAACAACATTCAGGTAGCCTTCAATGGTTCTGTCACCGGCAAAAACCTGGTAAGGCTGGTCGTAGAGATATATAGGTTCGCCACTTTCTTTTGTCTGGGTAATAAATTGGCGGAATGATGTTTCCGTTTCCGGGATAATCGAAAAAATCTCTTTTTGCAGGAGGTCGCCGGCTTCGCGGCCAATCAGGCGGGCATAGGCATCGTTCACCACGCTGATGGTAAGATTTTCGCCGGCCAGCACTACAATCCCCACCGGGGCTTCCCGCACCAGGTTCTGAAACCGCTGTTCGCTTTGCTCTACTTTTTGCCGGGCCAATACAAGGTCGGTGATGTCGGCCGCGGTATTCATCACCCCGTAAATAGCGCCGGATGCATCGTAAAGAGGGGTGAAGCTGTAGTTGAAAAAATAAGGGTTGAGCTGACCGGCCACTTCCAGGTCCACCCGCTGATTACGGGCATGAAACGGCACACCGGTGGTAAACACCTCGTCGAGCTGCGCATAGATACCAGAGCCGGCCAATTCGGGCAACACCTCGGCATACCGCTTTCCCACCACATCGGGACCTTTGCCCCATACTTTAATGATGGCCTGGTTGGCAAGCTCGATGCGCATTTCGCGGCCATTGTAAACACCGATAGGGAATGGCGCACTTTCTACGAGTGAGCGTACCCGTTGCTCGCTGGCTTCTACGTTTTTGCGGGTTTCCACCTGGCCGGTCACTTCGGTGGCCACAACAATAACCCCGGACACGGTGCCATCGCCTTCGCGGAACTGCTCGTACACAAAGTTGACATAGACCAGTTGAATGCCGCCCTTACGGGGAAGCGTAACCGGGGCCTCTTCGGCCTCCACCCGCTTGCCGGTGGTATACACCTGGTGCAGCATTTCTTCGTAACCCTGGTTGCCTACTTCGGGCAGGGCTTCAAACAGCGGTCTTCCCTGCATCTCTTCCCTGCTTTTGCCCCACAGTTCAAAAATGCGGTCGTTGGCAATGTCCACAATATGGTCCGGTCCGCGCAGAATACACATGGCCACCGGGGCCTGGAGAATGGTTGCCCGCAGGTTGCTTTCGCTTTCCTGCAGTTTTTTCTTGGCCGTCACCAGTTCGGTTACATCGGTGGCCATGTTCAGGATGCCGTAGATTTCGCCATCGCTATTGCGCAGGGCCTTGTAAGTGAAATTGAAATAAAAGGTCTGCAGTTTCCCATCCACCACTAGTTCGCCTTTGTCTTCTTTGCCCCAATAAGTTTCGCCAGTGGCAAATACATGGTCAAGCTGTCCGTAAAAAGGCTGGCCATCCAGCTCGGGCAGGGCTTCCCGAACAGTCTTTCCGATAACGCTACTGTCTTTGCCCCAAAGCCGGAGCATGGCCTCGTTGGCATAACGAATGCGTATCTCCCGTCCAAAATAAAGCGCTGTTGGTACCGTGGCTTCGGCAATAAGATCACGGAACCGGTGCTCCGTCTCTTCGGCTCTTTGGCGGTTCAGCACCTGGACGGTTTGATCGTGGGCCACGCAGATGACTCCCGACGGCTGCCTGTCGCCTTCTTCAAAATAGGGCTGAAAAACAAGGTCCAGGTAAAGGGTTTCGGGTACACCGTTCCGTACCAGCACGGTAGGCTGCTGGTACAGTTGCTCGGCGTTGCCGGTTCGCTGCACTTTTTCCAATATATCCGGGAAACCCTGGGTTTTTAGTTCGGGCAACACCTGCAAAAAAGGTTGGCCGATCACCCCTTCGTTGCGGTCCCAAAAGCGAAGCATTTGCTCATTTGCCAGGGCAATGCGGTAATCGGGTCCTTTTACAATGCAAAGCAGCATGGGCGCCTGCATCAGGTCGCGGTAGCTTTTTTCCAAACCTTTCATGCGTTCTTCCCGGCTGTTGGCAAGCACCCCACTGGTAATATCTTCTACGGTAAGAATGATGTAGGAAATCTCGCCGTTTTCGTCCAGCACAGGCGTGTTGCGGGTCATCCAGTGGCGTTCGGTGAATACACCGTTCGTGCCTTCAATATCGTACCGGAATGGCCGGGCATGCGGCTGTTTCAGGTGAAGCACATGCTCGAGTAGAGACAGGACTTCTTTGTGACTGCTTTGTCCGGGATCTACCGGGTTATTGGGAAAAACGGCAAACAGTCCGCGGCCTATGATGTCTTCCAGCCGCCGGCCGGTGATCTGCAGGTAGGCATCGGTAGCCGCTACAATAGTGTAATGCGGAGCGTCGGGCAGGAGCAAAACACTGTTGCCGGGCATAGCCCTGAACAGTTGGAGGTCAATGGCACTGGGGTGCCTGGTTACAGCATTCATTGTTTACCGGGAAGGCGACGAAAATAACACAAGATCAACGGCTTCAGGAGGGGTGAAGCGATATTTTGAAAAAAAATGCCATTTGATTTTTTGCCGGAAAAGAAGCCATGCTGCAAAGTTGTTTGGGAACGGGCAACCGGTTATTACCGGTAGCGAAGCCCTTTTTCCGTAAGAAAAAGCCATCAGGGATAGCCGATCCGTTGCAAAAGAGGCCCAAAGCGGGGATCTTCCCGCAGGTTTTCGGGTATCCAGGACTGGTATTTCAGGGTGAGCAGCAGGGGCTCGCGGTCCCTAAAAGCCATCTCCAGGTGGGTAAAGGCTTCGTCCATTTCTTCCAGCGAAGCCAGGGCAAGCCCCGTCAGGGAATGGGATACGTATTCGGTGGCGGCCCTTTCCTGTAGTTCGGCCAGCAACTGCTTGGCCTTGCCAAACTTCCACACCTTGCAGTAAGCAATGATCAACACGTTTTGCGCCATGTGAAACCGGCCCGATGCCGCGGAAAGGTGTTCCAGCACATCAATGCCTTCTTTGTACCGCCGCAGCGCCAGGTAGGAAAGGCCAAGGTAAAGATGACAGATAAACGAATCCGGCTCTGCCTCCGCTCCTTTTTTGCAGGCGGTCACGGCCTCGGCATATTGTCCCACGGAATGCAGGATTGACCCATAGAGGCCTAGGGCCAGGGGGCTTAGCGGTTCCAGTTCAATGGCGATCCGGCCATGGGTAATAGCACCCATAAAATCGCCTTTTACCCAGGCCAGGTAAAGACAGCCGTACCAGAAATGCGCTTCGGTATAATTGGGGTTGATGGCCAGCGATCGCAGAAAATGCTTTTCTGCTTCTTCCCAGTTCCATTCAAAGCAGGTAAAAAGATAGCCAAGGGAAGCGTAGGGCTCGCAGGCGGTGGCATCCAGTGCCAGGGCGGTTTGTGCCGATTTTCGCACATTGTCGCGAACAACAGGCGGCGGCAGCAGCCCGTAAAAGCCCGCCACCAGGTAAGCATCGGCCAGCGCCGTATAGGCCAGCCGGAAGCCGGTGTCCATCGACGCCGCTTGTTCCAGGGCCTCAATAGCCAGTAGCAGGGTGCCGCCCCGCTTGTTCAGGTAATAGCGGCCTTTCAGGTAAAGCTCGTAGGCATCTACGTTTTGCGTGGGATTGCTGGTAATGAGTTCCCGGTCGTTTTCCAGCAAGGCACCTTTGAGATGCTCAGTGATGGACAGGGCGACTTCGTCCTGCACGGCAAACACGTCATCGAGGTCGCGGTCGTATTTCTCCGACCAGAGGTGCAATCCTGTGTCGAGGTTTACCAACTGCACCATCAGCCGCAGGCGGCGACCTTGTTTGCGTATGCTTCCCTGCAAGGCCGTACTTACACCCAGCTTTTCCTTTACCTCCCGCAGGTCAATATGCCGGGCATCAAACTGGAAGGAAGACGTGCGGCTTACCACCTTCAGGTCTTTCAGTTTTGAAAGCGAGTTCAGGATCTCTTCTCCTACGCCCTGGCTAAAATATTCCTGCTCGGGATCGTTGCTTAGGTTGACGAAAGGGAGAACGGCAATGCTTTTTTCGGCATGCGCCGGGACCTTTTTTCCTTTTTCCGTTGTTGCCTGCCGGGGCGATAACTCCAGCTTTCCTTTAAGCGAATCGGGCTCCGGCACCACGAGCCCCGGATGGTCCAGGGCAAAAATGGCCAGCTTGCGCCGGATGTTCTTAAACTGGTAACTGCCCAGCGGCACGGTTTTAAACTGGGGGTGATTGCCGATCTCGTCGAGAATCTTTTCGGAAAGCAACACACTGCCTGCCACGCCCAGCGATTCGATGCGGGAGGTAACGTTCACGCTGTCGCCAAAGATCTGGTCTTCGTCAAATACAATATCGCCGCTGTGCAGGCCAATGCGCACCGGTACCACAGGTTGTTGCCGAAAGGCTTGCTGCACCGCCAGGGCGCAGGCCACGGCATTCACCGCGCTGGAAAAAATGCTCAGCGTGCCATCGCCGTAAAACTGAATAATGCGGCCTTCAAACTGCTGGTGGCGGGTTTCCAGGGTTTCCCTGTGGCGGGTCCGCCACTGGATGGCCCTTTCCTCGTTCTCCTGCATCAGTGAAGAATAGCCTTCAATATCGGTGAACATAATGGCGGCTAGCTGACGGCGATGCTGTGTGGCAGATCGGTTCATCGCATTAAAATTAAACCCAATGCCGTCAATAACCTACCAATGCGGGTAAGGATTTTTCGCTTTTACGAACCGCCGGTATTCCGGTGCGGTCAGAGGAAAGCCAGCTTGTGTTGCTATTCAAAATCTGAACTCCGTAAACTGGCTTTTCCCGTCTGCCCATTGCTTTTTGCCAATTGCCTATTTCCGATTGCTTGCCATGTTGGTCTGATGCGTTTCCAGGTATTCTTCCAGGTTATTTAGTCCCATGGTAAACCCTTCGCGGAAGCCCATTTCCAGGATGGTTTCCAGGTCGGCCAGCGTATCAAACCGGAGGTCGATGTACACCGTGGTGTTTTGCCCATTGTTGGCGAAACGGTTCTGCCAGTGCAGTCGCGGCTTTGAATTGTCCGGCACGGCCTTTTCGTCGCAAAACGCATCCAGGCCGGAAAAACTTTCTTCGGGGTTGATCTGCTGAAACTCGAACAAGCACCATTGCCTTTCACCCTGCGGGCCTACCATGCAATAGAGCCAGTGACCGCCTTCGGTGAATTGCAGGGTCCTGGTTTCGGCCCGCCAGGGTTTGGGTGCCCACCATTGGTCGAGGATCTCGGGTTTTGTCCAGGCGTCCCATACCAGGGACAAGGGCGCCGTAAAGTCTCTTTCTACCCGGATGGTGTTGGCTTCTTTGTCTACAACAAAATTGAAAAGGATTGTTCTGGTCATGGTTTTTTTGATTTTAGGTGCGTTAATACGGTTTCGAGCTGATCGAAGCGTTTGGCCAGTTGCTGGCGGAAACTCTCCAGCCATTTTTCTATTTCGGTCATTTTGGAAGCGTTGAGCGAATACCAGATCTCCCGTCCTTGGGTTTCCTGCTTTACCACCTCGCAAGCCATCAACACTTGCAGGTGTTTTGAAACCGCCTGCCGGCTGCTGTTGAAATGGTCGGCCAGGGCAGTTGGCGTCATGGCAGCCGTGGCCAGGAGCAAAATGATGGCCCGGCGTGTAGGATCGGCAATGGCCTGGAAAACATCTCTGCGGGTTTCTGTCATAAATGCAACTGTATGGTTGCAAATTTAAGTGCAACTATTTGGTTGCGCAAATTTATTTTTAAGCGAAGAGGTAAAGGATGGTACAGCGCCGGAAAGGCGTTGGCAGGTCAGCGGTTTTATTTCACCGACTAACTTGAATTGACAGCAGTAAATCGTAGTTCTGGAAAGAAGTCTTTATTTCAGCAGCTTGATAGCAGCCGCGATAAACGAGATCCACAGCAAGGCGAACAAGAGCGATGAAAGCAGGACAAGCAACAGGGGAAGCAGGTCTTTTGACTTTTTTTTGTTGAAAGGTTGGAGAAAGAAAGGTTTCAAATGAAAGGGTTTTGCGCTGCAAAGCTAGGCTTGACAAGTAATGGGATGCAGGCGTATAGGCCAATAATGAAGAACTGTCGGCCAAACCGCAGGGACTCCTGCTGCCAGCTGAGCAGTAACGGTGGCCGGCCCGGGAAAAACCTATCTTCCCTACAAATACTGTTTTACAAAAAAGCAACTCCCGACAAGCCATACACGTTTTCCTACATCCCATCCTTTGGCCATCAGTTTATTAGTGCTGCCGCTTTATATTTGCACCTCATTTTTTAAACCTTCTGCTCATGTTTAAGCAAACACTCTTAACCTGTTTTTTGATGGCCGCCCTGTTTTGCGGCACGTCTGCCCAAGCCCAGGGCGGACCCGGTTACTCTACCGGTTTAGGTATGCGTTTTGAATTTGGTGACGGAAACCTGTACGGTTTTTCGGCCAAGCATTTTTTTTCGCAGCAAATGGCCGGTGAGGCAACGTTGTTGTTTGGCACAGGAATAAACGCTGCCCTGGGTGCTGAATTGCAGTACCACGTGCCCATTCCTTCTGCAACGGGATTGAGCTGGTATGCCGGCGGTGGTGTACAGGCGCTTTTTGCCAAGTACGATGCAGGAACCTTCGTGGGACTGCGTCCGATTGGTGGCCTGGATTACAAGGTGGCAAGTGCTCCTGTGAACCTGTCTTTCGACTGGCGCCCCACTTTCTGGCTGAACCAGGGTGGCGGTAGCAACATTGGCCGCTTTGGCCTGGCGCTTCGCTTTACACTTTAAAATTTGCCCGCAAATTTTTATATCCCGTCCCAAAAAGGCGGGATTTCTTTTGGCAGACCTGGCCACTTTGCTGCCTTACAAAAGTTGTGGTTGTGCGCCGGCCGAAGAAAGGAAGAACTGTCCTGTTTTTTCTGCAATTCGTTTGTTCCTGGCAACGTTTTCCCGGTACAAAGACTTCCTTGCCGGCAAAAAAGGAGCGGCATTCTTTTTTCAGCGGGAACCCAAAAACCAACGATGATCGACCCGGTGCGGAATTTTACAACAGAAATCGACTACAAGGACAGAAAGCTGACAATAACCGTTGTGCAGGGCGAGACCCTTAGCAACGATTGGATTGACTTTGGTGTGAAAAGCAGCGACGATACCTTTCTTACCGTGTTTGGAAAAAATCCCATCCCGCTGGTGGTAAAGCCGCGGCAGGCCTTTAAGCCGGAGTACGACCTTTTTCAGAATACACCGGAACAACGCGAACTGGTAAAAGAGATCTGGGATGCCATACAGCGAATCTACTTTTAGGCTCTCCCCATGCTTGCTTTTTCATTAGCACTGTGCTTTCCGGCAATTTACTTTTTGCGTGCCATCATGCTACCTTCATCCAATGAGAAAGCTAAAAAAGATCTCACTGGGACTGCTTTTGTTTCTTGTGATCAGTGCGATCGGTGGGTATATCTATTTTAAATCCGCCTTTAAGCCAGCGTCCAGCCAATTGACGATTAGGGCCGAAAATGCTTCCTTTCCTTTTCTTTGGGAAAGTGACACGATCAACCGGGTGCTGAACCCTTATGCAGCAATGCTTTTGCCTGTTTCTCTTAAAGGTTGCCCTGAAACCTATTTTATGCAGTTTGATTTAGGCGCTCCCTCGTCACTTTTTTACAAAAACAAGCTTGAAGCAATAAACAACCGGTACCACAATCTTGTTCTTCAGCAGCAGGACGGCGAAAGCGAACTGGTAAATTTTCAATTTACCATCGGTCGCACGTTGGTGGATGCAAAAAAAATTGCTGCCAGGCAATTTGATAGTTCTGAAATTGACTGGACCGATACCACGACCAGGAACATTATTGGAACCATTGGCACCGATTTCTTTGAGGACAAAGTTTTGGTAATTGATTACCCAAAAAAGCAACTCTATGTTGGTGATAAAATACCGGCTAATCTTGCAGCCGGCGCTGAATTGGCGGATTTTAAATTTGAAAGCAGGAGAGTCTTACTCCCGGCTGTTATCAATAACAAAACGGTTGATATTTTCTTTGACAGCGGCACCAGTGCTTTTGAACTGATGACGGACAAGCGTACCTGGGAGAGCCTGGCAAAAAAAGGAGCAACGGTGGATCGCTACCCGGTTCGGTCTTGGGATAATCAACTCATGGTCAATACCGTTGCAACTGATTGTTCGATTCGGTTTCACTTGTTCGATACGCCGCTGCGGCAGGTAACGTACGTGGAAGGTACCAGTTTTCTTCAGCGCATGTTAATGCAATTTGGCGGTGTTGGCGGCCTCACGGGCAACAAACTGTTTATCAATAAAATTGTACTGCTGGATACAAAAAACAAAAAGTTTGGTGTCTTCGACTAACGGTAAGCAAGCTGGGTTTTTTCCATTTGGTAGCTGACACACTTGCTGTGATAACATCAGGCGGGCAACGCAAGTTACGGTAACCAATGCCCTGGAGCAAAGTGGTAAAAACTTTCGGCGGCCTCCTGTTTATATTCAGTTGTCTGCCACGGATCGAAACAAGTGCGGGCACTAACCTGGAATAAAATTTCATCCCCTACGGCACTTCCACTACCGTCCACGCATTGCTGCGGCGACTCCACACCACCGCATAATCTTTCCCGTGCTGCAGGCGGTAGGTGCGGGCACGGCTGTCGTTGCCAAACCGCAGCCAGCCATAATTGTACACTTCAAATTTGAACACGAATGGTTCACCCACCTTCAAGGGTGCTTCACTGTATTTACGGCCATCGTCCGAAAGGTAAACCGTCATATTGCTGTTGCTGTACAGCGAAAGATAGATCCAGGTGGCATCCACACCGGTGGGTGGCGCCTGCGGCTGTGGGGTAGTAGGATTGTTAGGCGCCGGCGGATTGCCGGTGGTTCCCGTTGCGCCGTTCCATCCCTGTGCAATGGCCGCCAGGCGGTCGGCACGGGCGGGATGCGAAGCGGAGCCGCGGGTGGCGGCAATTTTTTCCATGGCTGCCCGTGCTTCGGCAAGTGAGGCGCCCATCTTGGCCATCACAAAACCCGAGAAATAATCGGCTTCCAGTTCTTTGGGCGGCGTGCTGCCCTGGCGATCCACCACGTGGTTGCGGTAGTGGTGGCCCATCTCGTGTGCCAGTACCGAAATAGACGCCCATTTGGTACCGGCATAGGCATCGAGGTTTTCCAGAAAATCGTTGTCGTAAACAATGTACCGCTGGTTGCGGATAATGGCGGCGTAAGCGTTGTTGATGCCATTCTGCTCCTGTATCTGGAAGTTCTCCTGCCAGTTGATATGACCAAGCATGGTGCGGATATAATCGCCGGCTTCGTACACCGAACTGAAGTTGGACCGGGTTGATTTTGGCGGGATGATAATGCCGCACTGGTTCACCCGTTGCTGGGCACCGGCAAAAAGCGAAAAGAACAAAGCAAAAAAGAGCAATCCTTGTTTCATGGTAGGAAGTTTTCAATTGTCCGCATGTGCGGCGCAACAAAATCGTTTCAATAAATACGCCAACGCCGGCTTTCAGCGGAAAGGGTGGGGGACGGCGATGAAAATTAACACCGGCTAAGTAGCTGCCGGCAGAGCCAGTAATTTTTATGCTGCAAAGCCTTTTTCTGGACAAACGCCAAGGAAGTCAACCCTTACCCGCTCATGGGCAGGTAGATGTTGAACGTAGCCCCTTCGCCGGGTACTCCCTGGGCTACTATAGCGCCGCCATGGTTCTCTACAATTTTATGCACAATGGCAAGCCCGATGCCTGTTCCGTCATAGCGGTCCTTGCTGTGCAGGCGCTGGAACAACTGGAAGATCTTTTCGCTGAATTCTGGTGGAAATCCAATGCCTTTGTCCGATACTTTAATGTGGCAATAAATGCCATCGCCGGAGAGCTCATTGACAGCCAATTCTGCCCCGGTGGTAATGCTGCTGCTAAGGGTTACCTGCGCGGGTTGTCCGGGCTGCGCAAACTTCAATGCATTGCTAAGCAGGTTCTGAAAAAGCTGCTTTACCTGGAAGGGTATCCCATAACATTCGCACAGCGGGCCCAGGTTCACCTGTGCGCCACTCCGTTCAATTTCTTCGGCCATGTCCTGCAGCACTTCTTCTACCACCTGGTGCAGGTTCACCATTTCTTTGGGTTGATTTCCGGCCGTGGTTTGCGGGTAGGCAATAAGGTCGCTCACCAGGTTTTGCATGCGGGTGGCTGCTTTGCCGATCCGTTCCAGGTCGGCCTTGCCGCTGGGGGAAAGGTTGGGTTCTTCTTTGACCACCAACCTGTCGGCGTAGAATTTAATCTTGCGCAAGGGTTCCTGCAGGTCGTGGCTGGCCACATACGTAAACGACTGCAGCTCTTTGTTGACCATTTCCAGGTGATCGGCTTTTTCCTTTAACTCAGCGGTTCGTTCCTGCACCTGATTTTCCAGCATACTGGAAAAAGCTTTGTGATCGTCCTTTGATTGCTGGTGCAGCGCCTGTTCATCATGAAACTGTTTTTGGCTGTAGGCTATTTCTTCTGCCGCCTGCAGGTGAAAGGCGATCAGGTCGGCAAAATGGAAAAACAGGTCTTTTACATGGGGCACATTCAGCGTATTGGGCCGTGGGTCTATGGCGCAGAGCGTGCCAAAAAAGCTGCCGTCTTTGCGGTTGATAGGAACCGAGATATAGCTGCGAAAACCGTATTGCGCCGGTGTGTGGTGGTTGCAATACAAGGGATCTGCCGGCACGTCGTTGATGATCACAGGCTGTTTGTCATCCCTGATCTCGTTGCAGATAGTGGTTTCAATGGCCAGCTCGCCACCGGGCTTTAGGCCAAAGCCAATATCGTCGCGAACACTGCAAGCCACCCAGGCCTCTTCCGTTACCCTGGCCACCGCTACAAAACCCATCCCTGTTGTTTGTACAATAATATCAAGCAGCGATGGGATGCCGCTGATCTGCTGCACCGTTTCTACGTCCTTCAGCAAAAGGTTGCTTTCCCGCTTTGTGTTTTCCATTCCGTCCGTTATCCGAATAAAAATAAGGCAAAACCCGTATTGCCGGGGTTTGTCCTCCCGGGTTTTTTGTGGGTTTTAACAGGCGAAACCATTGCGCAGACTGCGGTACGCAACATTCCTGGTGAAAGCCTTACAGTGCTTCACTTCCTTTATTGGTCATGCTTTGTTGCAGCGGAAAATTGTTTCGCAAGCGCCGGCGGCAGTTGCTTTATTGCTTGTCACCCGTTATGGATGATACTGCCTGTGCTAACGGCATCGGGTGTACGTTCATTTCTCCGTCTCGTAAACCTTGTGGTTGACATTTAATTCGCACTGTGGAAACAGCGGCTTTAGGATTGCCAGTTGCTGCTTAATCTCCGGTTCGGAATCTCCCGATGAAACAAGCAGGAGCTTTAAGTTGGAAAGAGTTTGCAGCGGTGCAATATCGGCAAGGTCTATGCCGGTGCCGATCAGGTGCAGCAGTTCCAAGGTTTTTAATTGGCTGAGGTCATCGATAGCGGCAGCTGTTACGCCTTTGCAGCCTTTTAAGCGCAGCTCCGTAAGCGCTTCCAGGCGGGTGAGGTACTGCACACCGGCATCAGTCACCAGCGTGTTGTCAAGGTCAAGCCGGTTGATGCTTTTAACACGGGTTGTGATCCAGTACAGGTCTTCATCGCAAGTTTCGCTGTCCCTGAAATTATACCGGTAAACATCCGTATCCATCGCCAGTACCTGTTGCTGGCGGTAACCCCATTTTCGTTCCCAGTACTTTTTTTCCTCTTTGGAAAGCTTCATGTTGGTAAGATAAAATTTTCTGAAGTAGGATGCGCATTGCAGCAAAGACAGGATTTTGCAACAGCGTTCTGCGGGAAAACAGCAGGGATAAAAAGATAGTTTCGCCGTCACTGCGGGAATGAAATAGCGCAAGATCCGTTAAGCAATCAGTGGCGATAGCTGCTTATTCATCCTCCTGCAACGCTGTTTCCAGGATCGCCTCCCCTTCGTGCTGCCGGTGAATGCGGCCTTCCATCTTGTCCAGCACTTCTACAAAACCCCGGTACATTTCTTCTTTTTCCGGCGAGTGCGGCACCAGGGTATTGATAAGGATCAGCGAGATGTTCTCGAGGTAGCGCCGTCCGCCCGGGCGGCGGAAAAAACTTTCGGCCAGGCGGGTATCGCCTTTGGCAATGGTGCGTACGGCATCCCGCAGGTGTTCGTTCATTCTGCAAAGTTGGCCAACAAAGGGAAAAAAAACGTTAGTTTTTATAGGGCAAAGCGAAAACCTTTTCTGCAGGTTGGCGATTCTCTTTTGGCCGAAAAGCCAACAAGACGGATTCGGAAAAAGCTGTCAGGCATTTCCAAACAAAAGAGCCGGCACTGTGCCGGCTCTTTTGTTTCTCTGTATAAAGACGTTTACTGGATCATGATTCTTTCCGTAGCGCCATTGCCTGAGAGATAGTGCATGCCTTTGGCTGCGTTGGTAATGGGAATAACATGGCTTCCTGCCGGCAGGTCGCGGGTCCAGAGCATTTTTCCATCCTGTGAGAACAGGGACAGGATCATTTTTGTATGCACTACTACCTGCACCTGGCCATTGGTCACCGTGGTTTGCTGCACGGTAAAGGCTTTGGTGGTTTCTTCAAAATTTACCACGTTCACTGTGCTATAGCTGCTTTTGCCATCGTTGTCGGCCAGCAGGAGGCGGTAGTGGTTACGGCCTTTTGCCGGGGTTGTGTGCACATAGCTGTACTGCCGGTCGGATGTGCTGTTGCCGGTGGCTGGTACGGCACCCAGGGTGTGCCATTGCCTGCCATCGGTGCTGTGCTCAATGGCAAAGCGGGCAGCATTTTGCTCCATGGCTGTTGTCCACTGCAGCAGAGTGCTTGCATTTTGCTTGAAGGCGGTAAAGGTTTTCAGGCGAACGGGCAGGATCACGAGCCCGGTCTTTTGCTGCACCAGGTTGGAAGTTGTACCTGTTAAGGCCATGTTCATCAGCGTAGCGTTGGTGGCACTTTTCTGGCAGGCGATAGTGGTCAGGCCGGCGTTGTCGCCATTGGGTATTCCCAGGTTAAAACTATAACGTGACACCAGGGTCGGCTCGGCAGCCGCATTTAATTCCTTGTTCATGCTGGCGGCGATTTCCGCACCCGTGCGGGCCACGTTCCAGATCCGCACTTCGTCGATCTGTCCACCGAAATAGGATTCGAAAGCCGTGCCGCTATACCAGGTGCCAAGGTAAACAGGTTGTCCCTGGTAGGCCTGGGCAGATAGACCGCTGTTCACCAGGTTGCCATCGCGGTAGAGCGACAAAATTCCGTTGGCAGCATTGTAACTAACGGCTACGTGCACCCAGGTATTGGTGGGGAACGGTGTGGGGTCCTTAATGGGGTTAGCTGCACCGTTGTTGCCGGCCATCAGCGAGCCTGCAATCCAAAAAGGAGAGGAAGTTGATGAAATGATATTCTGCGGCAACGCAGGGTCTTTTGTCAGGTAAACCCAGGCTTCCTTGGTGTAAGAACTGTTGGGGGGAAGCGGTGTGCCAATGCCAACATAATCATTGGTGCCATCGAGGGCAAGAGCATTGGCCGTTTCCCTGATGGGAGAGGCGACCTTGGTTCCGCTCACCAGCGTGCCGTTACCGGCGCCGCCGTTTGTGCATGTATTTGTCAGTGTAGCGCCACTGGCTTCATCAAAGCTGTAATAGGCTATAAGACCGGTCGCATTGGCCGGTACGGTCTTCAACATGTTCTGCCGGATCTCCGTTGCCGTACGGGCTACGTTCCAAATCCGCACTTCATCAATGCTGCCCTTGAAGTAGCCATCGGTATTCCAGGCGCTGCGGCCGATTTCGCTCCGGGTGCGGGAAACATTCACTGGCATATGAAGGGTAGCCGATGTTGCGGCAATGCCGTCGACATAAAGAGTGACAAGCCCCTCGCTTGTTTGTGTTACCGCCACGTGGTACCACCGCCCGGTAGTTAATGTCTGGGGTATAGAAAGACCGCTGGTGGTGCTACCCCTGTACACTTCAAAGCGTAGCTTTCGGGTGGTGCCTTCATTCGAAAAAATGAGGTTGTTGCTGCCCGAACCATTGCTCAATTCTAGTATCCTCGACCAGTTGTTAAAGGCGCCCCATTTTACCCAGGCTTCAAAAGTGAGCCCGGTAGAAAAATTACCGGTAGGGCTGATCGTTCCAAGGGTAGCATAATTGCTTAAACCGTCCAGTTGCAAGGCATTGTTGGTTACCTGTGCCTGGGTAGTTGTGGCCAGCAATACAAAAACAGTAAAGACGAAGGGAAGTAGCTTACGGGCATGCCTGCATGCCGGGGCAGTTTGTTTGGTGTTGTTTTTCATAGAGGCCGCTAAAGTAATTGACTGAAAACAATAATGCCTACTATGTTTCCATAAATTTTGTGAAAATGAAGACGTTGTAAAGGTTTATTGTCTGCAGGGGAAAACATTGCGGCTCTTTTTTGCCGCCGAAATAGTTGCCTTTTTACCCGTCTTTAGGTTGTATTCCAAACCTGGTCAAGCTTATGCTGCGAAAAAAAAGAGTAGAAAGTTGCAGTTGGCCTTTCAAAGACCAACTGCAAAAAATGAATTGATTGGCGACATCCGCCTTTATACTTTGATTGTTCCTTCTATAGAATCGTCAAGCGTTTTGCCAACGGCGGCACCGATCAGCATTTTAATGCCGGCCACTACGTTGCCATGCTTGTTATCCCAATAATAGCCGCTTTCCGGCACCACTTTTATCACCGTGATCCGCGGATCATCCACACCACCGGTAAACCAGGTTTTGATCACCGGCTCCCAAAGCTCTTTGATCTTTTCTTTGTCTTTGGAAATGGTTGCCCTTCCCTGTACGGATAAAAAATCGGAATGTGCCGATCCCTGGAAAAGCAATTGTACGGTTGGGTCCTGTTGCAGTTCCTCGTTCTTGTGACTGTCATCGGAACTCAGGAACCAGAAATTTCCCTGCTCATCCAGTTGCTGCACCGACATGGGCCGGGTATCAAAAGGCAGCCCGCTGGAAGCACGGGTACAGAAAAAACAGGTTTTGGCCCTGTCGACAAGGTCTTTCATTTTTGCAAGGGCTTCGCTGCCACGCAGGTCTTCGTGGTTTTTTTCGGGTTGCTGTTGATTGATACTATCCATGGTTGCTATCGTTTAGGTGTACACTATTTTTGTTGCCTGTGCGGCAATGTGGCGCCGTCTTTGGCTGATTTCTTTTACCCTGCCGCAACTTTACCAAGGGCAACGAATATGCCGTTCCCCACTTGTTCAACAACAACTGCGCCGTGGCAGAAAGCGTTGAACAAATGGGGTTGCAGGGTAAGCAGTATACAGTTGCAGACCTATCCCTTTCCCTGTTTTGGTGCAGGAAGGGGTCGTTTTGGGTAAGCAGGATCGGCATAAAAACCTCCAGGTATCACCTGGTGAGAGACGGCAGCAACCTTGACAACAGGAAACGCATGGCACAAGTCTTGGACAGTGCAGGTGCCCTGGCCATTCCGAAACGAAATTTTTGTGTAATGAAAAAAGCCCTTCCCTGTTTTTTGCTCCTGGTTGCCATTGCCTGCAACCAGGCCCCGGCACCCGTTACTGAAAAAGTTCCGGAGAAAGTGGCACCGCAGCCGGCGCAAAGCCTGCCTTCCGGCATCCTGGCTTCTTTCAGCGACAGGTTCTTTGATACGCTTTGGGTATATGCTACGGCCGATGGCAAGGGTGAGTTTGAAGGCGTTCCCCTCGACAGCGCGGCGGCGGCAAAGTTTCCACCGGAAATAGCCGAAAAGCACTTTAGCAACCCGCCGGGATTGTTTGCGCTGTACCGGTTCCCGCTGGTGCCGGGCATTTCCGGGCTGCTGGCCCGTACGCCGGACTGGTATGCACCCAATTCCCTCAAGTTCTTTTATTTCGACCGGCAAAAGGACTCCCTTACTTCGTATGTAGAGTTGGCGCAACGCTGGGGCGACGGGGGCGATTTTCACCGGAAGGATGCCTGGCTTTTTCGCACCGCAGACAGCGGAATGAGGGCCCTCTTATGGTTTTACCAGGAACATGATAACAGCATTGAAAACCCGAAGGATACCACGAAAACTGTCCGTGAGTCCTATGCGCTCTTAGGCCTTTCGGGCACAAGGGCCGATACCCTGAGCAAAGACAGTGCGGTTCTTGCCTCGCGGTTTTTGCACCTGCGGCGTAAAGTGGTGGAACCGCCAAAGTAGTGGCAGCCAAAAAAGCTATTCACTGGAGATCCGCAGGTAAACCGTTTTTTGACTGTTGGCGGGGCAGCACAGACCCATGTAGATGGTCACTTTTGTTCCGCTGGTCATGGTACCCGACAGGATAAAATTAGGTGCGCTGTTATTGGGGTCTTTGTCTTCTTTGCCCTTCCATTGCGGAATGGCTTCCTGCAGCACTGTTTTCCATTTTTCAAACACGCGGTTGGCCGTGGCCTCATCGGTCGAATGTACAATGTCGGCAGTGTAGGTGTAAAATGTGCCGGCCCGTGTGCGGTAACCGTTGCCAAGATCCCGGTCTTTCACTACTTCTTTTTTGATCAGCGCATTTTTAAAGCCCAGGTCCACCGTGCAGGTGTAATACGTATCCTCCGAAAGAATGCTGCCAAACCCGCTTCTCCGGTCCAGGGGCTCCACGGTCTGGCTCAACAGGCCACTGAAACCTGTGCCGGCCTTTCCCACCAGTTGCAGCAGCTTTGGTTTTACGCTGGCCAGGTCAGTAGATGGCTCTGCGTTGCCTATCCGCCGGATACCGTCGTACGCTTTGCTATGGTAATTGGTAAAGCCATCCGTGTTTTTTATTTTGGTGTACCAGCGCACAGCTTCGTCGGGGTCTTTGCTGCCCAGGCCTGTGCCCTTCTCGTAGATCTCGGCTAGCTTTAACATGGCGGGCAGGTACTCGTCTTTCGCCGACTGCTTCAGGTAGTAGAGGGCCGAGGAAAGGTTGCGTTCGTCAAGCGAAAAGCTTCCCAACTGGTAAGCGGCCTCTTTGCTTCCTTTGTTTGCTGCCTTGTAATATAGATCCTTTGCTTTGGCCTTGTCGTTTTCCACCCCTTTTCCCATCTGGTAGCGGTTGCCAAGCGTAGCCAGGGCGGCTGCATCGCCGGCATCGGCCGATCTCACCAGCCATTGCATTTCCTGCACCGAATCTTTGGCCACCCCGGTACCTATGCTGTACAGGTAAGAAAGGGTATTCATGGCTTCGGTATAGCCGGCATCGGCTGACTTTTGGATCCAGTCAATACCAGTGGTAAGGGCTGCGGGATTTTCCTTGGCCATGGAGAAGTAGCTGATTCCTAACTGGAGCTGTTGTTTTGGCGAAAGGTGTTGTGCGTGTTTGAGGTAAACGGTCCGGGCCTCCTCGTATTTTTTCCCGGCAAAGCTGTAATCGGCTTCGGTCAGTTCTTCTTTTGCCTTTTTCGACTGGGCCTGAACGAATGTGAAACTTAGGAAGAAAACGAGCAAACAGAAAAGACGAAGACGGCAGTTAGTTGATCTCATTGGATACGGTATTTGCGTGCAAGATAGAAAACAGGCCAGTAATTTGCCAGCGAATGGGCAGGCTGAATTTTTTTTAACAATTGTGGCGGCGGTGCGGCAGCGCGGTGCCTCCTGGCAGGAGGGATAGCTCTTCCCGAAGGAAAAGAGGAGCAGCCTTCCGTTTATTTACTTACAGGAATTGTGTTTTGGGGGCAGGCTCACCGGTTCCCTGCTCCTGCCGCGGTTTTACGGCTTTTTTAATCAAGGCCCCAGTTAACCGCACTGGTACTCAGGGTGATCTCGGTAAGGGTTATGGCATCGCTGACTATTTTAAGGTCATAATCGACTTTTACCTGCCATTTTTTATCAGCCGATACCCAAAGGTCAACTCTTTCCGACCCTACATTCACCACCATTTTCCGGCTAACGGTCTTTTTGTAGCCGTTTGCCCGCATATAGTCGAGGATCTTGCTGTAATCATCCTCTGTAAACATCTCAAAACTCACCCCTACAACCCGTTCACTGTTGCAGATAGGGTAGATGTCATGGTAATTATCATCGTCCGTGTCGGCATCAAACATTTTCCAGGTAAAGGGCCCCTTTTTCTCATCGTTGTCCTTGCCCATGTACACGTAGTTTTTCTGTTTCATTTGTTTTTCCAGCGTTGCGCAGTCAATGCCGATAAAGGCTTTCAGGTCATCGAGGGTTTTAGGAGAGTTTTGGGCAAATACAATTGCGTTTACAAAAAAGAAGGAAAAGAGAAGCATGCTTTTTTTCATTGGTACAGGTTAAGCGACTAAAATAATACCTGTCTATTGAATAACATAGCGTACTTGCTGAAATGGGTAGTTCCCCTTTCCTGTGCAGTGCGTAATGTTAGCTGAAAATTTCTGTTGCTGCACCAACAATAGGATCACGTTTTGAGGGCAACGCAGACGATGCTGGATAAGCTTTTTTACTAACGGATCATCTTTTCTGAAAGGCCGGAGGTATCCTTGCCTTATCTCTAAACGCAAACAAGGCCGGTAGCGCAAAAGCGGAAGTACTACCCTTTTTCTTTGCGCAGCCGCATGTCTAAAAGTCCAATCAGAACAAAGACCGCAAAATAACCAACCGAGTTCCACTCGTGGTTTTCTATCACCGGCCGGCCGGCCTTTTGAATGGCATCAAAGGTTTGCGCCGGGAAGGCGTAGGGGTGTTTGGCAATGTGCTTCCATTGCAGGTTCAGGGAAATGATACCGCTGATAAGCAGGGCCAGGCCAATACCCACGGGCACGACAAAGTTTTTGAACCGCAGCGACAGCCAGTACTGAATGGCCGAGATGCCCAGGATGGACAGGTAGATCTTGGCGTTGAGCCTTAGCACCAGGCCCCAGTCAACAGGCCGTTCCAAAAAGGTCAGTGCCGGGTTAAAAAGGGTGGCCAGCAAGGCACTGGCAAAAAGCAGGAGGTTAAAAAGCAGGAAGCAGAAAATGATCATCAGGTGAATGGTGATGGCCTTTGAAAAAAAGATGGTGCCAATCGATTGCGGGGAACTGAACACCTGCTTCCAGGTATTGTTCCGGAATTCTATCTGCGTAATAAGGGTGGTGACCAGGATCACATACATGGGCAGCAAAAACACCGAAAGGATCTGCCAGCCCATCGCAAGAAATTTTCCCCAGGGATCGGCGGCAAGTCGTACGGCCGCTTTTTCGTCTGTGTTCAGCGCAATAAAAAGTATCGTGGGAATAAAGGCAGCGCCAATGACGCTGAACCAGAAGGAAGCAGTGCGTTTGGTTTTCAGCAGTTCTGCCTGCGTGGAAATGAGAAGGCTCATGGGTTGTTGGTAGAAGTTATGTCGATGAATAATTGTTCAAGGTCGTTTTGCTGGGGCTGCAGCAGGTAGATGTCGATGCTTTTTACCACCAGGCTGCGGGCAATGGCGGCGGTAACGGTTTTCTCCTGCAAGGGCAGGGTGATGTAGCCGTTGCGCATTTCCGCACCCTGGTCTGCCAGCAGTTGGAAAGCGGCTGCATTGTCGCTGGTATCAATTTGCAAAAAGCTTTGGCGGGCTTTCATGTTCTGCAGGTCGGGCAAGGTTCCCTGGAAAAGCAGGGCCCCTTTGTGGATAATGCCTACATGCGTGGCCATCCGTTCTACCTCGGCTAAGATGTGGCTGGAAACAATGATGGTAACGCCTTTTTCGCGGTTGAGTTTTTTGATCAATTCCCTTGTTTCGATGATGCCGTTGGGATCGAGGCCGTTGGTGGGTTCGTCCAGTATCAGGAGCTCGGGGTTGTGCAGGAGGGCAATGGCGATCGACAGGCGCTGTTTCATACCCAGCGAAAACTGCTTTGCCTTTTTGGCCCCGGTTTTTTCCAGCCCTACCAGTTGCAGCACGGTAGCGATGTTTTCTTTGGGTGCACCATATACCTTACGGTAGACCTGTAAATTTTCTTTCGCGGTAAGATGTCCGTAAAGCGATGGTTGCTCGATAAGAGAACCCAGTTTTTGAAGGGATTCCAGGCGGTGCTGGTCAAACTCTTTTCCAAAAAGGAGGATGGAGCCTTCCTGCTTTTTCAGCAGCCCCAATAACAGGCGTAGTGTGGTGGTTTTGCCGGCACCGTTGGGACCCAAAAAACCATATACACTGCCCTTTTCTACCCGCAGGTTGATGTTGTCCAGCGTCTTTTGCTGTTTGTTGAAATGATAGCTGAGGGCTGTTGTTTGAATGATAGCGGTTGTGCTCATACGGGAAAGTGAGGTCGTTGCTGTTTTAGTTTAGTGCCGGAACAGGAAGCCTGTTCAAGCCTGTTGGCACTCGGCGAAAAGGAATGGGTTTCTGTTGCTTACCGTTTTGCCAATGCCGGCAGCAGCAGGGTGGTTTCGGTTGCTACATTGCCTTTAAGGTTAGCCCGGAAAAAACCCGTGGCCAGCTCACCCCAAACCAGGAGAAAAATCAACAGGATAATGCCCACGGCAATCTGCTGGTGTGTTCGTTCTTTTAATGTTCGCAGCGCCAGCTCGCAGGTTAGCCCGGTAAGGAGGAGCAGGATGCCCATTACGATAAAGTCAAAAGCGTCCCAGTTTACCTCGGCGGTAACCTGCATGGCTACCAAAGGGATGAGTAACAGGAGCGGAACGGCGGCAAGAATGTATAGGAGTCGTTTGTTTGGTGCGGTCATATACTTGTTTTTTTTCGGTTGCAGAATGTGTTTCTTATAAAACTAAAAGAACTTTGAATTACAAAGTAAACACTTTAATCCGGAAATTTCCAAATAACCGGCCGGCTTTTGGTGTGAGCGGTTTTATTTTGATGTGAGTTGTAGGCAGTGTGCTTTGGGCTGGTAACACAGAATCTCGCCACAAGACCCAGCCCACAAGGCCGTCCGCGAAGACCCCGGGCGAACAGCGGAGACCCCAAGCAGACAGTGATCTTGCCACAGCGCCACCAATTCTATTTGCAATGATTCTTGGTGGGTGAAAATGATCTGCCCAGCCTCATCCTAACGGCGAAGCACAAGGCTTCTTTCAAAAACTCAATTCTACAGTAAAACAAGCTTTCCAATTTCCTGTTGGTCAGGTCAGCGGATGAAAGTAATTTGAAAGCCGGTTCTGTTGGCAGGGCTTATGATGAAGACCCGTCACCAGCCAGCACCAATTTTCCAAACAACACAACATGAAAAAACTCTTCTTTCTTTTCTCCCTGCTTTTTTTTGCCGGCGGCCTTGCCGCATGGGCAGCCGCACCCGAAGCCGATTCTGTTTCCATTGAAGGACGGTGGGACATCACCATCGACATGAACGGAAGACCGCAACCTTCCTGGCTGGAAGTGCGGCATTCGGGCAACCGCACCCTGGTAGGTGATTTCGTGGCAACAGGCGGCAGTGCCCGGCCGGTATCGCAAGTTCATTATGCCGGCGGCAAGCTGCGGTTTGCCATTCCGCCCCAGTGGGAAAGAGGCAGCGGCGACCTGGTAGTAGAAGGCGAAGTAAAAGGCGCCGGCCTTGCCGGGACCATCACCTTTCCCGACGGCAAGCAGCACACCTGGACGGCAGAAAGGGCACCTTCCCTCAAACGGGAAAAAGCACCTGTCTGGGGCAAGCCCATGCCGCTTTTTAATGGCCGCGACCTCACAGGCTGGCGCTCCCTTGGCGGCGAGAACCAGTGGCAGGCAAAGGATGGCATTTTGGTCAGTCCCAAGTCCGGCGCCAACCTGGCAACAGAAGCAACCTTTACCGACTTTAAGCTGCACATCGAGTTCCGGTACCCCAAGGGCAGCAACAGTGGCGTTTACCTTCGTGGCCGTCACGAGATACAGATCGAAGACAGCAAGGGCACAACCCCCTGGTCGGGTGGTTTTGGTGGCTTGTACGGTTTTATTGCGCCCAGCGAACAAGTGGCCAAGGCTCCCGGCGAATGGCAGACTTACGACATTACCCTCGTCGGACGGATGCTGACCCTTGTTGCCAACGGTGTAACGGTGATCTGTAACCGCGAAATTCCGGGCATTACCGGCGGGGCGCTCGACAGTAAAGAAGGCGAACCCGGCCCGTTTTACCTGCAGGGCGACCACGGCCCCATTGAATACCGAAACATTATTTTGACACCGGCGAAATAATACCATCCAGGCAATAGAAACAGCAAAGCCGGTTCATACAACCGGCTTTGCTGTTTCTAAACGTTTAAGGGAAAAGAGTCGCATTTGTTTTTGCGGAAACTGCCAGGAAATAAACGGGAATTGTTTTCTCTTCTGCGACAAATGCAGGCTAAGTGAGTTGCACAAAAGGCTTCCGGATTTTCTCTACGAAAAAAAGCAGTTTCCATTTGACCCGGTTGTTTCCTGCTTGTTGATGGGCCTTTCCCGGATCTTTTTTGGATAGCGATGCAGAAGGAAGAAAACTTGGTTAGCCCGTCTAAGCAATTATGCAAAGCAGCACCGCCTTAATTGTTGGGATGCTTGCAAACCTGCCAGTAGTGATAGATCTGCTCCATCACCTCTTTGATCTCTTCGTACCGGCTGCCTTTTTCAAACAAACCCTGGACGTTCATCCCATACACTTCCTGCACCATGGCTTTTGAAACGGTGGTGCTGACAAACACAAAAGGAATGGCCTTGGCCCGCAGTGCTTCGTCGGCTTCAATGGTGCGGCGAAGGTCTGTGCCGTCCATTCCCGGCAGTTTGTAGTCGCAAAGAATCAGAAAAGGCGGTTCTTCGGTTTTGAGGTATTGCAAAGCCTGCCAGCCATCGCCGAGGCCAATTACTTTGTTGGGAATACCCAGTTCTTCAAAGGCCTGCGTCACTACTTCCTGGTCGTCGCTATCCTCGTCGATGTACAAGATCACACCATCCTTTGCCATGGTTTGCTTTTGTGCAGTGTATAGCAAAATCCTGACCACGGCGGGGGAAACGGGAAACGGTAGACGGGAGAGGTGAAACGAGAGACGCGAAAAGAGAAACGGGAAACCGTGAACGTCAAACAACTGAAAGCAAACGCATTTTTCTGTTTGATGAAACGGGAAACAGAATTGGGGAGGGGACGCAAACCCTTTCGTATACGCAGCCTGTTGTTGTTATGCCCTTGTTTTCCAGTTGCCCCGCCATTTATGGCGGGGATCAAATTGATGTTGGATTTTAAATGTATCGGCTTTAGCCGAACCAGTTCGGCTAAAGCCGATACATTCGAGTAAATCAGTTCAGGCAACCCCGCCATTTATGGCGGGGCAACGGGAGAGCAAGCTCGCTTGCAGCAGAAAAATTTAGTGCGATTTGCCAATGGCATACAAACAGGAACAAACACAATTTTAGCATCTCTAATTCCATCTTCCATCACCCCTGTTTTTCTATGCCCTACATTTTGTGCATGCCCGAAGCCTGCATTTTACTTATCCCACATCGCCTGCTATCAAAAAGCTGCCAATAACCTAATAACAATTCCTGCCAATGACAATTTGCAAAAAGTAGTGGAAAACCTCCAATTTCGAACATTAAACATCGAACATCAAACCTCGAACCTCCAACTCCCAACCCCAAACCCCAAACGCCTAACTCTTTCCTTCCTGCAACTGGCCCAGAAGTTTTTGCAACACCTGGTTGGTATAATCTACCTGGGCATCCACTCTTTCCTTTGCCGTGCTGATTTTTTCGCAAAGCACCACCTCGCCCCGGAAGGCAACCGCATACCAGGCAAAAAGATCGTTCAAGCCTTTTTCCGGCATTTTGGCGGCATAGCCGGTAATGGCCAGACCGTAAGGACTGTTGAACAAGCTACAAACTTCCAAGGCCATGGTACGGGCCACCGCTTCGTCCACGCAATCGCAGCTTTCGGCCAAAATAGGGTCTACCTGCAGGTGCCGGCATTTTTGCCCCAGGTTGTAAGCCGTAATGCCGCCCTGGAAAAACCGCGAAGCCTCCACTGCCGCCGACAGGGCGGCCTGCAGGTGGCCGGCCGTTACGCTTTCGGCAACGGCAATGGACTGGCTTTTTTGGGTGAGGATGTCCTTGATTTCATTCACCACGTTTTCATTGTAAAGCATGCGCTAAAAAACTTTGGCAGCAGTGTTGAAAAAACTTTGCCAGCCGGTTAGGAAGGGTTACAAAGGATGGCCGCGGGTTAAGCAATAATGACTATCGAGGAAAGTTTGCCGTGGAGAAATAACAAGGCACTGCGTAAAGTATGCTGTCCTTTTAGCGTTGAAATGTTTAGAGTCAACGCAAGAGAAGGAGAGGTACCGGACTGCATAAATGAAAAAACGGTGGACACGCAGACACAATTTTTTCATTAACAATTTTACGGATGAGGTCGAATTCTGCCACTGATTCCACTGTAACTTCCGCCGATGAATTTGCGTGCTGTTTCCAATCAAAATATAGCTACCGTTGCTACCTGTGATACCGAACCCATACATATACCCGGCGCCATTCAGCCCCATGGTGTTTTGATTGCCATCGACAACGAAGGCATCATCCGTTTCTGCAGTCAGAACTGCACTCTCTTTTTTGACAAGCCAACGGCCGAGGTCTTAACCCAATCGCTGGCAACGCTTGCACCTGACTTAAACGGTCAGGTAACCGCAGTTTTGCAACAGGATTCCTTACCCCTGAAGCCCTTCTCTTTTCAACAAAAAGACCAACCCTGGACGGTTATTGTCAGCGAGCAGGAAGACCTGGTGATCATTGAGCTGGAAGCGCCGTCGCCAGCCCTGGAAACGGTTGACCTCTTTGACCAGTCGAGGGCATTTGTGCAGATCATTGAAAGGGCCCAAAGCCTTCCGGAGCTTTGCCAGCGCATGGCCGACCAGGTGCGCCAGGTAACCGGTTACGACCGGGTGATGATCTATCGCTTTGATGCGGATTACAACGGTGAAGTATTTGCCGAAAGCAAACGCGAGGGACTGGAGCCTTACCTGCATCTTCACTACCCGCATACCGATATCCCGGCCCAGGCCCGAGAGCTTTACCTGCGCAACCATATCCGCCTGATTGCCGATGTGGGGTACGAAGCCGTGCCTCTGCTCACCACCGGGGACAGCGGCTATTCGCAGCTTGATTTGAGTGATTCGGTGCTGCGCAGCGTATCACCCATCCACATCCAGTACCTCAAAAACATGGGCGTAGGCGCCACGCTGACCATTTCCCTTCTTTCCGAAGAAAAGCTGTGGGGTCTCATCGCCTGTCACCATTCCACACCCCGCCACCTGAACATTGTACAGCGACAGGCGGCCCTCATGCAAGGTCATTTTCTTACCTCGCAGCTGCGGGTACGGGCCGTGGCGGAAGAATATGCAGTGCACACCACCGTGGAAGCCCACTTGCAGCAATTGCTCAACGCCGTTCCGCAGGCAGGTGATTTTGCGCTGAAACTAAATTCTTTTTCTTCCTTGTTACCAGTGGCCAATGCCAGCGGCGTGGCCATCCTGCACAACGGAAAACTGTATGAAAAAGGCGGCGTGCCACCCTCCGATAAAACCAAAGCCCTTTTTGCCTGGCTGGCCGACAATGTGCCGGGCATGCAGTTCAGCACCTCGCAATTGCGGCTGCACTATCCCGAAGGCGAAAAGATCAGCCGCTATGCCGCCGGTATACTCTATCACAAGTTGGGAAATGCCAAAAGGGATGCGATCATCTGGTTTCGCGAAGAGATTGAAAGAACGATCAACTGGGCCGGCGATCCGCACGAAGCAGTACGAAAGGTGAGGGAAAACAAGCTCACACCCCGTTCTTCTTTTGCCATCTTTAAAGAAACCGTTCGCTTTCAAAGCCGCGAGTGGCGCTTTTCGGAGAGCAATGCTGCCGCCCGTTTTGCCAATGCCCTGCAGAATCATTTTCACCTTGAGTACCTGAAGGCCGAAGAATCAAAGCAGCGATTGCTGAACGAACAATTGTTGAAGGCCAACAAGGAACTGGCCAACATCAACTGGATCACTTCGCACGACCTGAAAGAGCCGCTGCGCAAGATCCTTGTGTTCTCTTCGCGGATGATGCACGATGGGGAAAAGGAGCTGACAGAGAAACTAACGGCCTCCATTACCCGTATTCAGCAGTCGGCGATGCGCATGCAAAACCTGGTCAGCGACATCATTGCGTATACCCTGGTAGACGATAAAAGCACGACGTATGTTGCCACGGACCTGAATGAAATTGTAGCCGATGTGATAGCTGAATATGCAGATGAAGTAAATGAACGCAATGGTGCCATTCACATAAAGTCCCTGCCGGTGGTATCGGCCATTCCTTACCAGATGCGGCAATTGTTTGTAAACCTGCTGGGCAATGCCCTCAAGTTTGCCAAGACCGACACACCGCCGGTGATCACCATCGATTGTGCTAAGCTACCCGGTAAAACCGGCAGCGCTATACTGGCGGATGCAGACATCTACTACCGTGTACGGGTAACCGACAATGGTATTGGCTTTGACCCCGCCTTTGGCGAAAAGCTGTTTGATATTTTTTACCGCCTCAACAGCCAGCAGGCCTATACCGGTACCGGCATCGGCCTGGCCATTTGCAAGCGCATTGTCGAAAACCACGGTGGCACCATCATGGCGCAGGGCGAACCAGGCATAGGCGCCACCATTGAAATTTACCTGCCGCAAAGGAGCGAAAACAATGTGTAAAAAGCGGAACGGGGCAAGCATGCAAAAGGGGAAACCAGATTTGTTTCCCAGGATTTTTTACCGCTGATCCGGCACAAGAACACAAGGCTGACCAGGGCAGAAATTTATCCAGGTAAAGGATGCCCGTACAAAAAAGATCTGTCTACCTTTAAAGGAGGAAGCGTCTGCCACTGATGCCCGTACGTTTGAAACGGCGCTTGTCTTTGTAAGGCTCCCCCTGGAAACACGGTTTTTAATTTCTTCATCTTAAAATTTTTGAATGATGAAATGCCTGTTCCTGCTTACTACAGTTGCCTTTTTCAGTGTACTCTTACCGGCAAATGCACAGCAAAACAACCTGGAAAACGAAATCATTAATTTGGACAAAGCCGAAGCGGCTGCTGTCTTGAAGCATGATACCCTCTCGTTGGAAACACTGTGGGCAGAGAGCTTTACGGTTAATACGCCTTACAATGTTGTTAACACAAGGAAGCGGGGCGACAGGGTAAACCTTCACTACAATCAATTTGACCGCACCACCGAAAAGGTGATGCTTTACAACGATAGTCTGGCCGTTACCATGGGCAGCGAAGTAGTAAATCGCAAACCACCCATGACAGGGGCTGGGCAGGTGCTGACACGACGTTTCACCCATGTATGGATGAAACGAAGCGGCAGTTGGCAACTGGCTGCTCGCCATGCAAATTTTATTTGTCCCGATATGCCGCAGCAGCAACTGAAATAAGCCTGTCAGTCCTCGCTGGAACAAATGTGCTGGCCTTGCCAATGGGCTGTGGATGACCTTATTGCTGGTTCATTTTATGCGTTGCTGAAATGACGATGCACGTGTTGCAGGTTTGCAGGGAACATCAATTGTTCCTTTTGCTTTAACGGTTGTTCGATGCCGTTAGATACGTATCTCGCTGTGCTGCTAGTGAGTCCCCTTAGGGTTTTTCCGCAGTCGACATGACTGCACTCCCCCTTTTCAAGGGGGATGGCAGACAGGTGCTACAGCAGCAAGACCGTAAGGGGGGATTCGCCACACCTTACCTATAGCCGGAATCCTCATTTCAGCAAACCCTATCCGCACTTCATACAGCTTTGGCAAACGTCCGCCGGAAGCGCATTATACCTTCCGGCCAAAACCTTTGCTGTGAAGCCGATCATCCTTTTTGCCGTCTTGCTTTTTCTTGTTGCCTGCCGCAAAACGCCGCAACCGGTGGAAGTGGACCTGTCCACTTCTTTGGTACTAAACATGGCACAATCGGCACTTTCTCTTGGGCAGGTCGATTCTGCGGATGTTGCCTTTCGCAAAGTGGGCAGCAGCGAAACCAGCAAAGCAAAATTTGTAAAAAAAGCAGCCAGCCTTGTCGCTTCGCTGGGCTCCCTGGCGCCGGGCACCTGGAACGCAGATGTAGAGCTGTACACCCGTGCGGTGAACGGGCAAAGCAACCAGTATAAACTGATAAAAGGTATTTTGGTAACCGAAGAAAAAACAGGTGTTGTGATACCCGGACCCGGCGTGACATCGGGCAACGGCTGGCTGAAGCGGCATGTGAAAGCCAGCGCTGGCAACGAAGTGGTGGTGATCATTCCCGACGAAGTGTACGATTCGTATTTTGAATTCAGGACCAAAAAGCCCGGCCGGTATGCGATGGGTATTCAACGCGAAGCCATCAACGTAAACCACCTGGTAAGCCAGGAAACTTGGGCCTGTACCGATGCCTGTTTCAATGGCAGGGAGCAGCTTATCAACAACGACTATTTTATGCCGTTTGCGCAAGCCATTCTTTCGTCGCCCTGGACGCGGAACGAGATCAGCATTGCCGTACTGAATGGGCAGCAGGAAACTATTTTGGAATACGACCGCACCTGGGTGCAGTAGGTGGACAGCCTGGCTTCCTGGAAGCCTTAACAAAGTTGCTGACTTAGATTTTCAACAGATACATTGTGTTTGCTACCATGATTGCGGAACCGGGCTGACAGCCAGCAGCGGCCAACGCTTTCGTTGCCAGGCACCAGGACCTGGACCATTTGGGAAAAAGCCCCCTGGGTGCCGCAAGAATACGTAACCCGATTCAGGGTATTGGATACAGAAGATCACTATTAATTGGTTACCCAACCGACAAGCTGTGGCAACACCCAGTTGCTTTTAGTAGATTTAAGCTTTAAAAAAACAAACACCTTGCTGAAACCTATTTCATTTTTAGCCCTGTTGATCGTGCTTGGTTCGAAAGAAGGAAATTCGCAACCCCTCAGGCTTTTTAATGGCAAAGACCTGGCGGGCTGGCATGCCGATGTGCCGCAACTGGATACGGGCAAAAACGCCGTATTTCCCTTTTTGGTACGGGACGGAAACCTGGTGAGCCTGGGTACGCCGCAAGGCCACCTGATAACCGATGCCGTGTATAAGAACTACCGGCTAAGTGTTACCTACCGCTTTGCGGGGAAGCCCGGTAACTGCGGTGTGCTGGTGCATGCCTCCACGCCAAGGTCGTTGTACAGGATGTTCCCGAAATCCATTGAGGTGCAAATGATGCACAAGAACGCCGGCGATTTCTGGTGCATTGTAGAAGACATAACAGTGCCCGACATGGAAAGCCGTCGCGGGCCTAAAGAAGAGTGGGGTATTACAGAAGGCAAAGCCAGGCGAATCATCAATCTTACCGATGGCTCGGAAAAGCCATTGGGTGAGTGGAACGAAATGGTGATCGAGTGCCTGGAGGATACGGTGAAGGTTTGGGTCAACGGCGACCTGGTGAATTACGGTTACAAGGCTACGGCTACCAGCGGGCAGATCGCCGTGCAGGCCGAAGGTGCTGAGGTGGAATTCCGGCGGATAGAGCTGGAGCCCATCAACCGGCTGCGGCAATAGCCCTGTAAGGTTTACGGGCGAAAAGTCGTCATTGTACCCGGCACCGGGAAGATGAAAGCCCCTTGAACATACCTTTGAATAAGGCACCGGTAAGCGCATTGCCTTTTACCAAAGGAGAGATCAAAACCATCCCTTGAAAAGATTAGGGAAAGGATGAAGGCCACCACCGTCCATTGGAAATAAAATCTACTCACTATGCATACTATACCCACCCCGGCTACGGCCCACACCCCGTTTCAGCAAACCTATTTTCACGGCTGCAAGGCTGACCTGCAGATCGGCGACCTGGTAACGGTGGGTCACCCATCGAACTTTGGGCAGCGGCAAATCGCCAGGTATATCTTTTTGACCGCCACCCTGGATGCCGCCGTTTGGGGTGCCGAACTGGCTTATGGCGAAGGACGGGAGCGGATCTACCTGGTAGAACCTACCGGGCCCATTGAGGACGACCCCGACCTGACTGACCGCAAATTCCCCGGCAACCCTTCCCGTTCGTACCGGTCGGTACATCCCCTTAAGGTTGTTGGCGAGGTAACAGTTTGGCAAGGGCATCCGCCAGCACAAGTGGCGGCGATGAAAGAAGGCCTGGCGAGGCTGATGCAGGAGGGTATCCGGTCGTTGAACGACTAACCGTGAACGTGCCGCCCCCGGGAGGTGTTCGGAAATTTTTGTTTTTCGTGCGTTATGGCAAAAGAGAGTGCGGCATAATCACCCTGCATGAAGAACTGCATAGGGGCCCGAACCGGGCTGCGTTTTTACCAGCCGGTGATTTGTTGAACACCGGTGCAGGTATTGGGCTGTACTTGACATAGTGCCGTTGGTGTTGCGGCAGGTGTTGGTGCGCTGTCCTACCAACACCTGCCCTTCAAAAAGCAAGGCGGCTAGTAATGGATTTGTTGTTGGTTGATGCCTTTTTTTCGCCTATACCTTGCCGTTATACCGGGCATCAAAATCCACCATCCATTCAATGCCGTATTTGTCGCGGAGCATGCCAAAGTAAGAACCCCAGGGGCTGTCGCTGATGGGCATTTCCACTTCCCCGCCGGCAGAGAGCCCATTGAATAACCGGTCGGCTTCTTCGCGGCTTGCGGCGCCAATTGAAATCTTTGAGCGGTTCTCCCGTTCGTTTGTTTTGCCCATGAACTCCGGCACATCATTGCCCATTAAAACGTTAGGGCCGATGGGCAGGGCAATGTGCATGATCTTGTCTGCTTCGTGTTCGGCAATGGGGTGGCCATTGGCCGGCAGGTCTTTAAAGCGCACAATGTTGGCGAACTCGCCGCCAAAAACCGATCGGTAAAAGTTGAAAGCTTCTTCGGCATTGCCGTTGAAGTTGATGTGTGGATTGATGAGTGCCATGGCTAAAATTTTATGGAGTCAAAACTAACGCACAAGAAAACATCCTGCTGGGGTTATTCGCGGCAATCTGCCGTGCTGTTTGCGCCAGGCAATGTTGCGGGTTTGGTTTTATGGAGGTATACAAAAAATGTGTTGAAATGTACGGCCTGGTCAGCTCACGGCGGCCGGAACCCCTTGTCCCTGGCCTGGCAAGAGGAAGTTGTCTTTTATAAGCTGCTTGCAGGGAAAGGCCATCCTTGAAGAACGGTGCAGGTGGCAGCCTTCTTAGCAGCGTTGATAAAAACACGCCGGTTAAAACGATTCTCTCTACCTTTAAGAACAGCTACAGGCTTCGGCACAAACCTGTCCGTGCTCCCGCAATCCTCCCTTCCCTACCTTCTATGCAAAGGCGCCGTTGCCTGAAACAGGCTTCAACATGCTTCAAACGAAAATTATCAGATTATGAAACGACTATCATTACTGGTCATCGTTGCTGCCATTTGCCTGCCGGCAACCTTGCTTGCGCAGCACAACAGCCTTGAAAATGAAATCCGGAACCTGGATAAAGCAGAAGCGGAGGCTGTCTTAAAGCATGATACCCTCACGCTTGAAACCATATGGGCCGACAACTTCACGGTAAACACACCTTTAAATGTTGTCAACAGGAGGAAACGCGGCGACAGGGTCAATTTTTACTATAGCCGGTTCGACCGCACCACGGAGACACTACTGCTGTATAACGACAGCCTGGTTGTTACCATGGGTGGTGAGGTGATTGTCCGGAAAGCGCCCATGACCATGGCCGGGCAAACCCTCACCAGGCGCTACACGCATGTATGGATGAAGCGGGCCGGCAAGTGGCAGCTGGCGGCCCGCCATGCGAATTTCATTTGCCCCGACATGCCAAAGCAGTAACTACAATAAGACCCAAACGGGTTGCTTTTAGCCTGGCAAGCAACTGTCGTTGGGGTTAAACCTGCGTCGCAGACTACCGGTGTTGAAACCTTGTCACACATCGTTTGAACGGCACCCGTTGGCGTCCCCGCCAACGGGAAAAAGGATAACGGTTGTTGGGGCGGATACGGACAACAGCAGGTTGCGGACGCTAGTGGTTGCAAATTGCGGCCAGCCATCCTGCCGTTTACGGAACACGAGAGATAGCAGGGAAAGAAAGCGGGGCAACTTCCGGTGAACCGTCAATATTTGTAACTTTCGGTCTTTCGGAGAAAGTATAGTTTACAACGATTCATTTGACTATCTATAACAGCGCTATGACGAATACAGCGGAACAGGCTCGCCTGGCAGCATTACGGGAATACGGCATCATGGACACGCCACCCGAGGAGGAATTTGAAAACATTACGTCGTTGGCCTCCCGGATCTGCGGCACCCCCATTTCACTCATCACCCTTTTGGACGACCAGCGGCAATGGTTTAAAGCGGCCGTTGGCATTGACCTGAAAGAAACACCCATTGAATATGCTTTTTGCGCACACGCCATCCGCAACCCATCGGAGCTAACAGTAGTGCCCGACAGCCGGAAGGACGAACGGTTTTGCAACAATCCCTTTGTCACCGGAGAGCCGCATATTGTGTTTTATGCCGGCATGCCGCTGGTCGATGAACAGGGCTTTGCCCTGGGTTCGCTCTGTGTGCTCGATGTGCAGGAACAAACGCTGACACCGTTCCAACTCACCGCATTAAAGCAACTGGCCAAGCAAGTAGTGGCGCTGTTGGGGCTTAAAAAGAAAGCCAGGGAGTTGGAAGATCATGTAGCTGCGCTGGAACAGCGAAACAAGGGTTTGGAAGAGGAGCTGCGGATCGTAAGGGGAAAGAGTGAATAAACAAAGGTTCCTTTTGTTTTCCTTGTGTTTCTGGCGGGGTTGCAGGCTGTTGGCAGGAATTTCCTACCTGGATCCAGACCTTACCGAGGGAAGCGTAAACAGGCGCTGAAGCTGGCGCCATCATAGTGGGGGCGTTTGTTCAAAAAAAGAGACGGACAAAACAGTTGATAAGATAGCGAAAAGAAAATAGAAAGTAAATGGAATCGAGTGCGTTTTTTCAAGGCGTTGGTTTTCTTACGGCTGCCTACTTATTTTATTGGTTTTTCTTAAAGGGGCAAAAACCCTCGTCAAAGGAAACGAATTATGTTGGTTCGTCCTTGCCAAATTATATTGGTTTATGGGGCACGGTAATTACACTTATTCTGATGGGTGTATTAACTTTATTTCTTTCTCTCCCTAGGAATAGTTCCTGATCTGGATCGTTGGATGGCGGTTGTTGGTGTTGAGGCGAGACTCTACAACACACACGGCTGACTGTAGGTTGGGTCTGCAGCCGGGCTACTTGCTTCTTGATGCCTGGTGGAAGCCTGTTAGAAAAAAGACACCTTCCCCACAGGCAAAGGTCAACAAGCTTATACTGTAGAGAATACCGCGGAAAGCCGGTCAAAACGCCTGCTAACGATTCATATACAGACAACCGGGAGCAAAGACGATGGCTCATTTGTGCGGTAGGCTTTGGCGCTGCTGTACAGGTAATCTTCCGGCTTTTCTACCAGGCCTGCTTCTACCGGGTTGCTGTGAATGTAGTCGATCTTTTGTGCAGTAAAGGCCGGGCTGAAGCATTCTTTTGGACCATTGTCCTGCCGCCAGAATTGGTATGTTTTGTTTCGGCCATTGGCTTCGCCCCCTTGTTGAAAGATGCGCAGCATCCAGGCCTTCCGGCTTTCGTGTTCATTGGCCTGGATGGCTGTTATAATTTGCTTTGACGTAAACTTTTTAAAATCGCGAAGAATGTCGGAAAGGTTGTTTCCATGAGCCGATACCAGTAAATGTACATGGTTGCTCATGATGCACCAGGCATGCAGCACGAGGCCTTTTTGCTGCTGGCAGTGCCGAAGACTATCAATAAGAATATCGCGGTAGGCTTTGCGGGTAAAGACATCCACCCATTCCACCACGGCAAAGGTGATAAAGTGAATAGCTTGTTGATCCCTGATTTTGTAGCCGCCGATGCTCATGCCTGTTTTGGTTGTTCACTAAACTTACCACTTTTGCTTGGTAAAGGCAATACGCCACTGCTGTCTTAGATGCCTGTTAGTAGTTTCGGAATGCTGGCCGTAGTTTGTAACTACGGTCTAAACTATTGCTGTAAGATGCTGTAGTTACGGACGGGCCTGAGTCGCAGACTCAGGCCAGCAATCCTAATGTTTTGAGGAACACTACAGATAGCAGGGGTGTCGGTTCCTTTTAGTTCAATCACTGCTCTTACGGCACCGGCTTTTAGTACCGCACCATCAGCTTTTTTGCTCCCTTTTTCGTTTTTGTATTCGGTGGTGAGGTTGTAGCCGGGCTGTGGGTTCAAGGTGTAGCCCAGTACATTCACAAACAGGTCACGCAAAAAACCTTCCTGGTACTGTTCTTCTTTGGCATTGCGAATATTGTCTTGCTTGGCAGGGTTATGAAAATGGCCCTGGAAAGTTTTCCAGGCGGCAACCAGCTTTTCTTTGTCAAGTTCACTGGTGTATTTCTTCAGAACAGATTGTTGGAAAAATGACATGGCAGTTAGATGGTGCACAAAATAAGGAAAGATCTGCACTACCGGCGCTGTTCGAAAGTCACAATCCAATCCTGCCTGCTGTCGTACGCTGGTAATGTTATACTATAACGTGTTGTGCTATTAAAAGCTGAGTGCATGTTTGATTTGTGAGAGTTTGCGTCCGTTTTGAAAGTTAATCCAGTGGAGCAGCGCCATGGCCGAAAGTTTTGACGAAAGCCTTGCCTGCAGGCCATCGTAGCTCTTTGCATAGTTTCTCTTTACGCTGAACTGGTCGGTCATTTGCGCAAAGAAGGTTTCCACCATTTGCCGCTTGCGGCGGTATTTTTTTGGGTGGCGTTTGTAATCGTGTTGGTTTATGCGAAAAGGCACTTTCAACTTCACCTCGAACTTCTCGAACAAGTCCATTTGAAGCGGCATGGAACGGTATGCTTTATCGCCCAACAAAAACTTTCCCTGGGGCAGGCTTTCGACGTCTTTTAGAAAGTTGATGTCATGTACATTGCCCTTGGTAAGACCGCTTTGCTGCACCACGCCGTTGTCGTAGATGATAACGTGTAGTTTGTAGCCGATAAACCAACTGCGGCTGACGGCGCTGTAGCCTTTGGCGGGTGCCGTGTCAGGTGAGGCTTTAAAAACTTTGTACGTCTTTTCCCGAGCCAACTTCACCACCGGTACAGGGATGGAGTCCACCACCAGGGCCTCGCTCTCTCCATCCAAACGCTCTGCCACTCGGCTTTGCACTGCCTCAATGTGGGGCTGGAGCCGTCGGCGACGGCGGTTGAAGCGGGTGCGGCAGATCAGGTGCGGAAAAAGCGATGCATAATCGGTCTTGAGTTTGCTCCAAAGCAGGTTCTCCGAATCAATGCTCAAGGCTTCCATCGTGCAACTCAACGCCACCACCTGAATGTCCGATAGTTCTGGTCTTCTGGGATAAAACTGAAAGTTGCCGCTGCTGTCGGTTTCACTTTCAAAGAACTGTTTGCAGATCCGGTAAAACCTTTGGAAATTCGTTCGGATGTTGTGCATAACGTCTGTGTCGGTTTGGTCACTTACATAGACAACTGCACAACATCTTTTGCTTTCTACAAACACAACTTTTTTTCAATAGCACAACACGTTATACTATAATAATGGCTAACCGGTCGAACAGCGGGTTGCTTTGCATAACGTTTGTTGCTTACTGCGGCACGTAATCGGCATCGGGAAAACTTTCCTTTCAAAACGCCCACCTCGTCCAAATAAAAAGCAACACATTCCATTACAGTCCTTAAAATATTGTAACTTTTATATATCTATTTAACTAACCGGCTGCTACAGCACAAATGGGAAAAGCCATGAATACCCGTTTTGTCTTGCCTGCTTTTATCGTCTGCTTCCTCTTGCCTTTTTGCGTTGCGGCCCAGCAGGCCGTAATGGGAAAGGTGCTCAACCAGCGCAACGAAGTCCTGCACAACGCTACCGTATTGCTGCTGAGCGCAGCCGATTCGGTGCTGGTGAAAGGAACCTTTGCCGACAAGGAAGGCGTCTTTCGTTTTGAAACCATCACTCCCGGTCGTTATTTTCTTTCCGTCAGCATGGTCGGGCACGACACCGCCGTTACGGCGCCTTTTCGCCTGCAGGCATCCGGGGACCTAACACTGCCCGCAATTGTTTTACGGGAAGGCAGCATGCTGGATGAACTGGTGCTGAAAAGCAGGAAGCCACTCTTCCAACTCAAGCAAGACCGGGTGGTGATGAACGTAAGCGCCTCGCCGGCCTTTAGTGGAAACACGGGGCTGGAGTTGCTGCAAAAAACACCTGGCGTGATCGTAGACAGGCAAAGCAGCAGCATTTCTATGAACGCAAAAGGACAGGTACTATTGATGATCAACAACAAAGTACAACGTGTACCCATGTCCGTGGTAATGGCAAGACTGGAAGGCATGCGGGCGGAAAACATCGAGCAGATCGAGATCATTCACCAGCCGCCGGCACGGTACGATGCCAGCGGTGCGGCCGGCATCATTCATATTGTGCTGAAAGAAAACAATGAAGAAGGCACGCATGCCAGTGTTTCCCTCATCGCCGGCTATGGTCAGCGGGAAAAGGCAGGGCTGAATGTCAACCTTAATTCCCGCAAGGGAAACGTAAATGTCTACGGCGGCTATAATTTTAACCGCGACAAGGCGAAAGCCTATGCCGTCAACCATTTCAGGGAATACACCGTCAACAGCGACCGGTACTACCACGAGAACTATGTGCAGCTTATTGATCACAACAGTACGGCGCATGCGGGAAATGTGGGCCTGGACATTGACCTGACGTCCCGCACGGTCATGGGCATTGTTGTCAATGCCACCACATCGGAACAAGTGTGGGGAAGGGGTGCCGAAAGCAAGTCCTTTGATTACCGCAACAACCTGCCCACCGGCCAGCAGGAATTCACGTTGGGTCCTGTGACAGATGTGGCTTCCCTTTCTGCCAATCTCAACCTCCTGCAAAAGATCGGCGCCAGGAGCAGCCTGAATGTGAACGGGGATTATGCCCGCATCCGGTACGACAACGCCACCGACCTGCAAAGCAGGCAGGCCCCTGCCGCAACGGCCGACCGCACCTCGCGTCTCCATTTCTGGATCGGGAGCCTTGATTACACCACGGCGTTCAGCAATGGCCTGCAAATGGAAATGGGCGTAAAAGGATCATTCAATCAAACCACCAGTACTACCACCTCCCGCAATTTTACCATTGCACCGGACCTGTTTTCGGGTATTGACAAGATCAACGAACGCATTCTCGCCGGTTATGTTTCCCTCTCCAAAAAATTTTCAAAGCGCTTCAACGGCGAACTGGGTCTTCGGTATGAACAGTACACCTATGACCTCGACAGCGAAAAAGGCGAGGACATAACCAAGGCCTTCAAAAATCCATTTCCCATTATCCGGGCTACCTATGCGCTTGATTCGGTAAGCTCCCTGCAGTTTGCCTTTAACAGGGCCATTTCGCGGCCACCTTTTTTTAACCTTACGTCTTTCCTCATTATCCTCGATTCCAGCCTGGTGGTGTATGCCAATCCGCGGCTGCGGCCTTCGTTCACCAATACCTTCAAGATTACCTATGGCCACAAGGCCTTTATTCTTTCGCTGGCTTATCTGCGCCGTACAGGCGAGGTTTATTTTTACAACACCGTAGACAAAGCAAAGCACCTACAGACAAGTGTGCCTACCAACCTGGATGTAGAGAATATGGTAGAGGCAAGCCTTGTTTTTCCCGTTTCTTTTACCGGGTGGTGGAAAGCATCCTGGAACCTGAGCGGGATGTATCACCGTGTAGAGGATGCCACCAGCCATCCTGTTTTCTTTCGCAACAGCATTTACACGGCCGTTGTTCAACTTAACCAATCCTTTCGTCTGGGCCGGGGCTGGACAGCCAGCCTGGATGGCCGGTACCAAAGCTGGTATCTTGTTGGCGACCAGGAGCAGCTGAATTTTCCCGCTGTCAATGCCGGCATCCGCAAAGAATTTTCCGGTGGCCACACCCTTGGCATCATGGGGCAGGACCTGACGAATTACAGCGGCAAAAAGCTTTGGGAATACAACCAGCCCGCAGTCGGCATTCGCACCTATGGCAACAATAATTTCTCAGAAAGACAGGTAAGGATAACCTATACGCACCTGTTCGGCAATCAAAAGCTTTCCGGCAAGCGGGAGCGAAAAACAGGGGCGGAAGAGGTGAAGAGCCGTATGTAAGACAACAGAAACGGAGGGAGGGCCAGCCTTCTATCAACTCGGGAAAAAGCATTGTTTGTCAATGCTGCCTTTTTCTCCATTGAATAGCAGGTGTCGTTATGTCAATGAAAATACGCTCAACAGAAAACAATCGCTGACCCAAACCGCTTTCTGCAAAGCCGCTGAAAAGATGCCTGCACTTCCTCAGCCTGGCAAGGCCACTGCTTCCGCACGGGTGGTTACCACCAGGCTGTTAATACCCCGCACTACGGTGTAGCGGTGGCCGGGCTGGTACTCGGCCACGCTGAAAAAAACCGTTTTGGCATTGGCAAAACTGACCGCAATGGTCTTGGGATAACTAAAGTCCATGGGCACGCCGGTCTTGGGACTTTCCACCCAGGTAGTCTGGTTATAAACGGCAAAGCCGGTGATGTCCTGTCCTACAACGTCCTGCCAGAAATCAACCGCCGATACATTCCATCCTTCGTCTGTTACCGGGGCTTCTGCCGCTACCAGTTTTGCTTTGATGCCGTAGTTCAGGAATTCTTCGTCCCAGTGGATCTTGATGGTGTTCCAGGAGATCTCGATGGCCGATTGCCCGGAGATATGCAGGCGAATGAGGCGATCGACCATATGCACTTCGGGCTGGTCTGTTTGGTAGGCCGGGTTTGCTGACAGCGTAATCCTTTCCGACGGGGTATACGTTACGTGAAGCACTCTTTTTCCAATAAGGGAATGGCTGTTGTTTTCACTGGCGGGTTTTGTTAGTTCCATGGTAGTATAAGCTAAAGATGAATTGTTTGGTTGGCTCAACAGGGAGGATAGGGGTACTGTGCAAGCAGTGCAACGAATATAAGGACTGCACTGCAAACTTACAAGCGCAGCCGTACAAACTGTTAGGCCAATTTCCACACTGTTTCCAAATGCACAAGAAATGATCGTGATGAAGTGGCGGGGTAATGCATTAGGTTGCTGTGCAAATTTCTCTTAAGCCAGGAAAGTGATGACAACAGGAATTGTGGCATCTTAACAGGCAGGCATAACCGAAAATCCCTGCCGGCAACTTTGCCGGCAGGGATTGCTTTTCCAACTCCTTTGTTGAACTTAATGCCGCTGCACCGTATCGGCATGGGTGCTGTCGCCACCGGTGCCGGCATTGGCACCGGTGGTAGCGCCACCTGCGGGTGCTGCACCCGTACCGGGGCCTGTAGCTGTGCCGGCGCCATTTTCGGTACCGCCATAATTGTCTCTGCCCGTATTTACCGCGCCGCCTTCACCGGTGGCATTGCCGCCGGTAGGTGGGGCCTCTTCCGATGAGCCGCAGCTAAGGAGCCACAGCGCTAACCCTGCCGTAAAAAGTACTCGCCTCATACAATTTTGTTTTTATTCAGAATGATTTGGCGCTAACCAGTTCAACTACTTTGCCAAAGAAGGGGAAGCACGGCAGTAGGCAAGGCGAAATCATTGGAGGAAATGAAGCTCGCTTATCTCACCTGCTTCTTTGCCAGATCGCCCAGGAGCTTTAGTCCGTAGTCCACGTCTTCGGACCAGGGCTTGCCAAACGAAATGCGCAGGCAGTAGCTGAAATTGCAGGAAGCCGAAAAGATCTTTCCCGGCACAAGGGCAATGCCTTGCTTCAGCGCTTCGCCCCGCAGGCGAAAGGCATCGGCTTTTTTGTCCAGTTCTACCCAAAGCACAAAGCCACCCTGCGGCCGGGAAATGCGGGTGCCGGGCGGGAAATGCTCCGTAATGCTTTGGCTGTAGCGCAGGCACTGTGTGTGCAGGGCACGGCGCAGTCCTTTAAGGTGATACTCGTAGCGGCCATTCTGCAGGAAGTGTGCGATGGCCGCCTGTGTCAGCGTAGGACTGCTGATGTTCTGCATGCGCTTGAGCTGCCGTACTTCCGCACCAAAGCGACCGGGCAATACCCAGCCGGTGCGAAAGCCCGGCGCCAGCGATTTGGAAAGCGAGGCGCAATGCAGCACCAGCCCTTTGGTGTCATAAGCTTTGCAGGTGCGGGGACGACTGCGGCCAAAATAAAGCTCGCCGTAAATGTCATCTTCAATCAGCGGAATGTTGTGCTTTGTGATCAGCGCTACCAGGGCTTTTTTGGCCTCGTCGGGCATACAGCTTCCCTGGGGGTTGCTGAAGTTGGGCACGCAAACCACGGCTTTTACCGGGAACTTTTTCAATGCGTTGTGCAGGCAGGCCAGGTCAAGGCCGCTCACGGGGCAGGAGGAGATCTCCACCACCTTCAGGCCCAGGCTTTCGATGGCCTGGTAAATACCAAAATAGGTAGGGCATTCCACAGCCACGGTATCACCGGGACGGGTAACCGCTTTTAAGCTAAGGGTAATGGCCTCGAGGCAGCCATTGGTCACGATCACTTCGTCGGGGCTTACTTTGCCGCCCCAGTTAAAGGCCAGTCTTGCGATCTGCTTGCGCAGTTCGGGGGCACCCTGGGTGTTCTCGTAGCCAAGGCCATGGTCGGGTGTATTGCGCAGCGCATGCACGACCGATTTGGCCAGCTTGGCGCCGGGCAGCAGCGACGGGTCGGGTACGGCCAGGGCAAAATTGTAGCGGAAAGAGCCGGCAATGTCACTGTAAATGGCGTCGATCATATCCCGTACCGAAACGGTATGTGCAGAAGCATCGGGCCGCGAAGGGACAGGAAGTGAAGGCAATCGCTTTTGGTTGAAGCGCACATAGTAACCACTCTTGGGCCGGCTTTCGATAAGGCCCTTGCCCTCGAGGTGGTAATAAGCCTGGAAGGCCGTGCCCATAGAGATGGCATACTCCTCTGCCAGTGTGCGAACGGAGGGCAGCTTGTCGCCGATGCGCAGGGCTTCGGTCGTGATCAGCGCTTCGATGTTGGCAGCGATCTGCAGGTATTTGTGGTCGGGAAGGGTTGCTGTTTTCATTTGTTTATCCTCACCCCAGCCCTCTCCAGGTGGAGAGGGAGTGGGGTCGTTTACGTTTTATTTTTCCTGATTGTTTAGATAGTCGGTGATGCGTTTCAGAACGGCAGGCATAGCATTTTCAACTTCGCTATTTGTAAAGCGCAGCACTTGAATATGCATGCTTTCCAGGTCCTTTGTTCTGGCTTCATCATAAGCTTTCGCTTCTTTGGTGTCATGAACACTACCATCCACTTCGATGACTAAATTTTTTTTGTTGCAGTAAAAATCAGCGATGTAATGACTGACAGGGTGTTGTCGGCGGAACTTCCATCCTTGCAGCTTTCTGTTGCGTAGCTCCTGCCAGAGCGCATCCTCGGCTGCCGTTGGTTTTTTCCGAAGTGCTTTTGCATTCTCGAATGTGATGGCTTTCGCCCCTTTGAAAAGCTTTTCATCATACTTGCTGCTCATAACAACTTGATTTACGTGAATCGTTTTTTCGCTGTCGGGTTCTTCCTTCTCCCTCTCCACTTTGGAGAGGGCTGGGGTGAGGTGATCTACCCAAAAATAACAAATCTGAATCTGTTCCAGTATACGGGGATAATAGATTTTTGTAATCTTATGGCAAACGATAAACGAAAAGCATACATCGCACTGGCCGTGGTCAGTTTTTTCTGGGGCACTACTTATCTCGCTGCCAAGATCAGTGCCGCCCACATACCGGGACTTTTTGTGGCCGCCGTAAGGCAGGCCGTCAGCGGCGCGGTGCTGGTGAGTTATTTCCTGGCAATGGGTTATGCCCTTCCCGATAAAAAATCATGGATCAGCATTGCCGTGCAGGGGCTCTTTTTGCTTTGCCTTTCCAACGGACTTTTCACCTGGGCGCTGGAGTATATCGACAGCGGGCTGGGTGCCATCATTGCCGGGCTGGTGCCGCTTTTTGTGGCGCTATTTTCCATCCTGCTGCTGCGCTTTGCCCGGTTCACAAAGCTGATGGTGGTGGGGTTGCTCATTGGCTTCGGCGGTATTGCCACCATTTTTTACGAACACCTTTCGCAGTTGCTCAACAGCCGCTATGCATTTGGTGTAGGGCTTTCACTTGTCGGCACGGTTTCCTGGTCGTTCGGAACGGTCTATGCCTCGCGGTACAAACCCAATACAGACATCCTGTTTTCGGTAGGACTGCAAATGCTGCTAGCCGGTATTTTTATGTTGCTGGTCTGTGCGGTATCGGGTAAATACACCAACCTTTTGCAAGCACACAGCGATGCGCTTTGGAGTTTACTTTACCTTATCCTGGTGGGGTCGTTGCTTACGTATTCGGCTTATGTGTTTGCCGTGAGCAAACTGCCACCAACGCAGGTTTCGGTCTATGCGTATATCAATCCCATTGTCGCCATTTTCCTGGGCTGGCTGGTGCTGCACGAGCGGATGAGCATCAACGTGGTAACAGGTACGCTGATCACCCTAGCTGGCGTGTGGCTTGTCAACAGGGAATTTAAAAAGCAGCAGGCCATTCCATCACAACAACGCAAGAACAAAGGAGTGGAAGAAAAAACCGTTGCCGCCTTGTGCAAGTCCATCAAATCCTAAAAAATTGCTGACATGAACAACATTTCTATTGTAGCTTATAAAGCCGAACATGCTTTTCATTTCGAGCGGTTGAACCGTGCCTGGATAGAAAAGTATTTTCAAATGGAAGAGCGGGATACCTGGGTGTTGCAAAACCCCGGGAAGGCGATCCTGCAACAGGGCGGCGCCATCCTGATGGCAACTGTTGATGGGGTGGTGGCCGGAACGGTGGCCCTGCTAAAAGTGAGCAATGACGAATACGAATTTTCAAAAATGGCGGTGGATGCGGCCTACCAACGGCGAGGAATAGCCGAAGCATTGAGTTATGCGGCGTTTGAAAAAGCAAAAGCGCTGGGCGCAAAAAAGATATCGCTCTATTCGCAAACGGCGCTGGTGCCGGCCATTCGTCTTTACCGCAAGCTGGGTTTTGTGGAAGTGCCGATGGACAGCCAGTTGTACCAACGGGCCGATATAAAAATGGAACGCCTGTTGGCACAGGAGGCTTAGAACATTTTTCTCGCAGAGGCGCAGAGCACACGGAGTGGCCTCTCTGCGCACCCCGCGTCTCTGCGTGAAATATTCCAACGCAAACAAGTCGCGATTTCTGTTCATTCTAAAAACAACAATATGGAAGCCCTTATGACCATCCCAGTAGAAAAAACAAAATCTCCAAACCTAAACAAGGTTGATTGGACCGCTCTCCAGTTCGGCAAATACGTTTCCGATCACATGTTCCGCTGCACCTACAAAAACGGTGAATGGCAGGAAGAACGTATCCTGCCATTCCAGGACATCTCCCTTTCGCCAACAGCGCTGGTGCTGCATTACGGCCAAAGCGTTTTTGAAGGCCTGAAGGCTTTTCGCATGCAGGACGGCAACATCAATATATTTCGCATCGACAAACATTTTGAGCGCATCAATGCGTCGCTGGACAGGATGTGCATGCCACCCCTTCCCTTCGAGTTGTTTACAGCCGCCATTCGCCAACTGGTACAGGTAGATGCTGCCTGGATACCCCAGGGCGAAGATGTAGCGCTTTACATTCGTCCCCTGGTGTTTGCCAGCGAAGCCCGGTTTGGTGTAAAGGTTTCCGACGAATACACCTTCCTGGTAGTAACCGGCCCGGTGCCGACGCTTTACCCCGATTCGCTAAAAGTAAAAGTAGAGCGGACCTATATCCGTGCGGCAAAAGGCGGTGTTGGTTTTGCCAAATGCGCCGGCAATTACGGTGGTGCGTTTTATCCTACCCAAAAAGCAAAAGCGGAAGGCTTTGACCAAGTGCTCTGGACCGATGCTTTTGAACACGAATACTTTGAAGAAAGCGGAACGATGAACCTGTTTTTCGTGATCGATGAGAAAGTAATTACACCGCCGCTGAGCGATTCTATCCTGGACGGCGTTACCCGGGATTCGCTGCTCACCATTGCCAGGAGCATGGGCTACACCGTAGAAGAGCGAAGGATCAGCGTCAGGGAAGTGTTGCGGGCATTGAACGAAGGCCGTTCGGTGGAAGCGTTTGGTGCCGGCACAGCTGCTGTTGTAGCGCCTATCAGCGTCATGGGGGTTGATGGTGAACTGTATCACCTGCCTACGTACAGTGGCCGCAGCGTGATGTTCCGGTTGAAGAAGGGACTGGAAGCAATCCGCACCGGGAGAGAAGAAGACCGGTGGGGATGGAATTTTTTGGTGTAAAGGAGGGTTGTTTAAGGATTGAAGTTCGATGTTTGATGTTCGGGTTCGGACATTATGTTGTTGAAGAATTCCGTTGTGCTCTTCGTGTTTTCCTTGTGTCCTTTGTGATCCTTTCCTGAAGGAAGGATCATGAAGGGCACAACGGACCACGGCGTTCGCAACGTTTAATCCTGCAGCGCATATATTTTTTGTTTCTCGTCTCACGTCTATCGTTTCTCGTTTGACGTCTCTCGTCTCACGTCTCACGTTTGACGTTTCAGTTTTCCCGCGTATTTTCCCTGCATGAATTTTTTCAACTTCTTCCGCAAGAGAAAAGATAACAGAGTGCCGGAGATGCCAAAGGTCGTTTTGCCCAATGGCAGAACCGTTTCAAAACGACTGGCCGATTATCTCCCGAAACTGGAAACATTGGCCCTGCCCTGTATCCGGATTGAAGCCAGGCCGTCGGACAACCTTTTCCAGTTCGACAGCAAGTTTGGCGGCCATCCTTACTGGCCGGCCAGCAAACCTTTTCCCGTTGACAGTTTTGGAAACTACATGTACCCCTTGGCGCAATTAAATTTTTCGCAGATCCCGCACCTCGAAGGTTATCCCGATAAAGGCCTCCTGCAGTTTTACATCGCAGCGGATGATATGTATGGTCTCAACCTTGATCGTCCCACCGAGCAGACCAATTTCCGTGTTGTTTATTTTGAAGACACAACAGAACCGCCGGTGGAAAATTTTCATTTCCTGGATAGTCAAAACCGGGAAAGCGATTTGCCGCTGAAAGGGCAAATGCAGCTAAGCTTCAGGCAGGATACCGATTATTTTAGTTTTTCTGATGTCCGTTTGCCCGAAGAACGGATGGATAAGGTGATGGCGGATTTGCAACCGGGCGAAGAATACCGTAAGATGGAGGACGAGTTGTCGGAAGCGTTTCCCGATAACGGGCACAAGATCGGCGGCTATGCCTATTTCACGCAAACCGATCCGCGGGAAGACGTCGCAGGAACCAGCGACTGGATTCTTTTATTGCAAATCGACTCACAGGGCAATGAGATTTGCTGGGGCGATTATGGTGTCGGAAACTTTTTTATTCACCCCGATGACCTGAAACGCAAAGACTTTTCAAAGGTCCTCTATAACTGGGATTGCACGTGAGCTGTTTGCAATAGGCAATAGGCAATTTGCAACAGGCAAATAAAAGGCAATGGGCAAGAGAATCATCCTCTTGCCCATTGCTTATTGTCAATTGCCTATTGTCAATTGAATCACTCCGCCAGTCCCATTTCCTTCCAGCGCTCAAAGGCAGCAATGGTGCTGTCGGGCAGCTTGGGATGGCGCAAGGGCATAAAGCCTTTTTCCCCGGGATTCTTTTTAATGCGAACGATCATTTCGTCGATGTTGGCTTTGGCCGCATCGTAGCTATTCAGTGGCTTGGCTTTGCCCTGTGGCGGCACGTGGCAAGGCGTACAGTTGGCCTGGATGATGGGCTGCACATGACCGGCGTAGCTTACTTTGGCCGTTTCCGTGGCTGCTTTTTTAGACGAGGAGCAAAACTGTAAAAAACCGGCGGCGGCCAGTAAAAAAAGAACGGTGGATTTTTTCATGCAGTGTGTTTGTTTTTAAGAGGTGTGAAAGATAATAAAACATCGTATGCAAAGGTTGTTGCTGCATCGGCGTGAACGCTCATTGACGAAAGAAGTGTTCGTGTTGCCTCATTCACGTAACAACACAGGACTGGATAGAGCGGTTTTCCCATGCCTGTTGTCGTTGTTTTACGATTGGTAGCCGTAAATACTGGATTTTTTAATAGGGCGGTTTTGCGCTTGTGTAACAAACTCTGCCGTAATACTTTTGTGGAAGAAGTTGATTGATCGCAAATCAATCCATCCAATTCCGAAAAACCACGTCCAGTAAGTTTTTGTACAGAGTCCAGGAGTCCTAATCGAAAAACCAACAAAATCCAGTATCAATCAACTTCTTCCTTTTTTTGAAAAACCGGTCCCGCATCCTAGGAAAAACCAGCACTAAAACCACCGTCCTGTAAAGACCTGTCCAATCCTGAAAAACCAAGGCGTCCGTTGTCCTTGAAGAATGAAATGTGAACTAATCAAACGCCTTATATCATTGATCCTCCTGTTTACGCAGGAGGATTTTTTTATCATCTTCAGCAAAGCTCCCTCTCCAGCAGATAGATTTTCGTGTAGTGAATAACAGCATTGCGAACAATATCCCAATATCTAATATCCCAATATCCAGTCTTCACAACACATCATTCACCCAATCCGGCAGTTCATCACACCAACGATTGACACCGGCTTCCGGCACCAATAGTTTTGGTTCTCTAAAAACGGAACCATGCTGCGTAAAATCTTAAAATGGACAGGTATTTTGATACTTGTTCTCCTTGCCGGTGTAGCCCTGGCCACGGCCATGCGCCAGCACGTCACCTACGATGCCCCCCTGCCGGCCATTAAAGCCTCCAAAGATTCTGCGGTGATTGCCCGCGGCCGCCACCTGGTGCTTTCGGCCGCCCATTGCGCCGATTGTCACAGCCCGGTGCGAAACGTGGACTCACTCCTGCAACTGGGACAAGACCCACCACTAAGTGGTGCCTTTAAATTCCAGTTTGAGCTGGGTACTTTTTATTCCCGCAACATTACCTCCGATTCGGTTACCGGAATTGGCCGCTTCAGCGATGCCCAACTGGCAAGGTCGCTGCGCCACGGGGTGCGTACCGATGGTGAAGTGCTGCTGCCCTTTATGCCTTTTCAGCACCTGGCCGATGATGACCTGACGGCCATCATCTCTTACCTCCGTAGCACAAAGCCGGTACGCAACGAAGTGCCGCAAAACGAATTTACCGTGATGGGAAAAGTAGTAAAAGCCTTTTTGCTGAAACCCGACGGTCCGAAGGAAGAAGTACCCAAATCAATAAAGCCCGATACGTCGGCTACCTATGGCCGTTATCTCGTGATGTCGGTGGCCAACTGTGGCGGCTGTCATACCAAACGCGATGGCACGGGCCAGCCTGCAGGCGAACCGCTGGCCGGCGGCAATCCGTTTGAAGAAGCCGGCCTGCCCACGCTAACGCCACCCAACCTTACACCTGATCCGAAAACCGGAAAAATTTATAGCTGGAGCCAGGACGATTTTATCAAACGCTTCCGCATGGGCCGTGCCTTTAAGCACAGTCACATGCCCTGGGAGTCGTACAACCGCATGACGGATGACGAGCTAAAGGCGATCTACAAATACCTGCGTACGGTGAAGCCGGTCAATACAGCGCAGGCAGCGAAAAAAGCCTAACGAACAAAACTGTTTTCCCTTACCTTAAAAAATAACATGTATAAATTCCTGTTCGGGATCGTGCTGGCCTGTTTCCTCCTGGCCTGCGAAAAAGAAAGACAGCCGGCACCCAACCCTGTTGAAAAAACATTTGACCTTTCGGACTTTAACCGTATTCATACCGGCGAAACCTACCATGTAACGGTAAAGCATGGCGCCGCATTCAGTATAGTTGCCAAAGGCCGTGCGGAAGACGTTGCGGACCTGGTGGTGTCGAAAGAAGGCAGCCAAATTCTTTCGATCCGCTACAATACGTATAAGCCGGACCGCTACAGGGTGGATATAGACATTACGCTGCCCTGGCTGGTTAGCCTTAACCTTAAGGATGCTGCCACCGGTGAGGTAAGTGGATTTGAACAACAAAATAGTTCGGTGAACGTGGTGCTGGCAGGTGTTGCCACGTGCCGGTTTAACGGGTTACCGGTGCTGGTAAATGCTTTTTTATATGCCAACAGTGAACTGACACTGGTGGGAACCTCCGGTGACCTGATCGTTAGCCTGCTGGCAAATGCAAAGCTGCATGCTTATGAAGCTACGTTTGATGATGCAGACGTGTATACCGTAGCCAAATCCACGGCCAAATTAAAGGTGCGAAAAAGCCTGGCGGCTTTCGCCTCCGACCAAAGCCGTATTTATTACAAAGGCACACCGGCCAGCGTGAACGTGGAAGAAGAAGGCAGCGGCAGGGTGATCAGGGAATGAGGGACGGGAGACGAGAGACGGCAAACGAAAAACGTGAGACGTCAAACGAGAAACAAAAACATTGAACCTCGAACCTCGAACAGTTAACTGCAAACTGCAAACTGCAAACAGTAAACTTTAAACAGTAAACGGTAAACAGATTTTAGGGCGGAAAGAAGGGCCTCCGGAAACGGGGGCTTTTTCTATTGTTGGCGGGAAAAGAAAGGCGTTGATATTCGTCACAATTTCACGCTCCATTCAGGGAGAAGTCGTTAACTTCCTTTCCTGTTAATCCTACAATTTTATGCCGAACGAGTCTGATAAAAAACCGCCATCGCGGCGCTCTTTCCTGAAGCAGTCTACCGCGGCTGCCCTGCTGTTGGCAGCACCACCGGCGGTTGTGAAAGCAGCCGAAAACGGGCTAGATGAAAAGGGAGCTTCTTTTTTTGAAAAGCTTCCCCTGCAGGTAGAAGTGAACGGCAAGCCCTATTCGCTTTCCGTTGAGCCCCGTGTGACCTTGCTGGACCTGCTGCGGGAGAACCTGCATCTTACCGGCACCAAAAAAGGCTGCGACCTTGGCCAGTGCGGTGCCTGCACCGTGCATGTAGACGGACAGCGGGTATTGTCCTGTTTGAGCCTGGCGGTGATGCAAAACGGTAAAAAGGTTACTACCATCGAAGGTCTTGCCAGCGGCGAAACCCTGCACCCCATGCAGGAGGCTTTCATCAAACACGATGGTTTCCAGTGCGGTTATTGTACACCGGGACAGATCATGTCGGCCGTGGCCTGCATCCGCGAAGGGTACGCCACATCAGACGATGAGATCCGCGAATACATGAGCGGCAACATCTGTCGCTGCGGCGCTTATCCCAACATTGTGGCCGCCATAAAAGATGTGGCTAAAAAAGGAGGTGCCCAATGATCAATTTCGGTTATACAAAGCCGTTATCAGCAGCAACAGCCGTTGCTGCCGTAGCCAAAGACAAAGCGGCAAAGTTCATTGCCGGCGGCACCAACCTCGTAGACCTGATGAAGCGGGGCGTGATGACTCCTGAAAAGCTGGTGGACATTACAAGCCTGCCGCTGAAGAGTATCGAGCAAAAAGGCTCCGTGATACATATAGGCGCCCTGGCCCTCAACAGTGCCGTTGCCGAAAGCGAGGTCGTGATCAAAAATATTCCGCTGCTTTCACAGGCGCTCAGGGCTGGTGCATCGGCACAGATCCGCAACATGGCAACGGTAGGCGGCAACATGCTGCAGCGCACCCGCTGCGGCTATTTTTACGATACCGCCCTGCCCTGCAACAAGCGGGAGCCCGGCACCGGCTGCAGTGCCTTGAAAGGCTACAACCGGATGCACGCCATTTTTGGCGCATCGGAAAGCTGCATTGCCGTACACCCCAGTGATATGTGCATTGCCCTGGCGGCGCTGGATGCTACCGTAGTGGTAACAGGACCAAAAGGCGCAAGGCGCATTCCCTTTCTGCAGTTTCATCGCCTGCCCGGCACCACGCCACAACTTGATAACAACCTGCAGCGGGATGAACTGATCACCGGCGTGGAAGTACCGGTAGTTGGTTCGCTGGCACAGCACTCGCTCTACACAAAGATCCGCGACCGTGCCTCCTATGCCTTTGCACTGGTGTCGGTGGCCGCAGCGCTGGAGATGAAAGGCAAGACCATCCAGCAGGCCAGGCTGGCCATGGGCGGCGTGGCACACAAACCGTGGCGACTTACAGCAACGGAAACGTTTCTGAAAGGAAAAGAAGCCAATGAAAGCAATTTTCGGCAGGCGGCACAACTGGCCATGAAAGAAGCCAGGGGTTTTGGTGAGAACAATTTCAAACTAACGCTGGCACCAAACACCCTTGTGCATACGCTGCAAAAGCTCACCGGCGTATAAGCATTTCCGTGAGTACTTGTCTTGCACCTGATCGACAAAACAACAAAACGATTTTATGGACTACTTTTTTGATAACCCCTTGCCGCTTGCCGACAATGATCGTGTGGACGGACGGGCCAAGGTAACCGGGTCAGCTGATTATACAGCGGAACAAAACCTACAGGGATTGGTGTACGGTGTATTGGTGGGAAGCACCGCTGCCAACGGTACAGTGACCACCATCGACAGCAAAGCTGCTGAACGGGCACCGGGTGTGCTGGCTGTGTATACGCACCTGAACGCACCAAAGATCCCGGGATATGAGCAGGGACAGAATCCCGCCAAAGGCCAAACTGCCGGCGGTGGCCTGCGCATCTTCCAGGACAATATCATTCGCTTCAGCGGGCAGCCCATTGCCCTGGTGGTGGCCGATACCTTTGAACGGGCCACGCATGCCGCTTCGCTGGTGAGGGCCCGGTACGGGAAAGAAACATTGCTTACCTCTTTGGCCGCTGCGGTGCAAACCGGCAAGCCGGTGGAAGGAGATGCTTACAAGGAAAATGTTCGCGGGGAAAAGGATGCGTGGAAGGCGGCACCCGTAAAAGTGGAAGGTACGTATGTCATGCCCATACAGGTGCACAACCCGATGGAACTGCACGCCACCATTGCCCGCTGGGAAAGCGATGACAAGGTTACGGTTTGGGAAAAGACCCAGGGCCCTGTGAGTGCCCAACGAAGCATTGCCACGGCCTTTGGCCTGGAACCCAAAAACGTGCAAGTGCTGGCGCATTATGTGGGAGGTGGTTTTGGCTCGGCCCTCCGCACCTGGCCGCACACCATCGCCGCCGTGATGGCTGCCAAAAAACTGGGCAGGCCGGTAAAGCTGGTGCTTACCCGTCCGCAAATGTTTTATTCGGTGGGTTATCGTCCCAAGGCCATTCAGCACATTGCCATTGGTGCTGACAAGGACGGTAAGATCATGGGTATGTGGCACGATGCCCATGCGCAAACTTCCACGTACGAAAACTTCAACGAAGGCCTGGTGAAAATGACGCAGCAGCTTTATGCCTGTGCCAACGTCACCACCCGCTACCGCATTTACCCGCTGAACCTGAGTACACCTACCTGGATGCGCGGCCCAGGTGAAGCCACGGGCTCTTTTCCGCTGGAATGTGCGCTGGACGAATTGAGTTATGCACTCGAGATGGATCCCATTGAGTTGCGCAAACGCAATTATGCGGAAAAAGACCCTGAGAATGGAAAGCCGTACAGCTCAAAATTTTTGCGGGAAGCTTATGACCTCGGCGCCGAAAAATTTGGCTGGAAGGACCGTAATCCGGAACCCCGCAGCATGCAGGAAGACGGCTGGCTGGTGGGCTTTGGCATGAGCACAGGGCTGTTCGGTGCTTTTCGCGGTGAGGGCCGCATTGCCGCCAAGTTGTTGGCCGATGGCACGCTGGTGCTGCAAAGCGCCGTCAGCGACAGCGGTCCGGGTACCGCCACCACCATGACAAAAATCGCCAGTGATCTTTTGGGAATTTCTATGAACCGCATACGATTTGAGTTGGGTGATACGACACTGCCACCCGGGCCCACACAAGGCGGCTCAACCACAACCTCTACGCTGGGTACTACCGTTACCATGGCCTGTGAATCCTTAAAGAAAAAGCTGGTAGGCCTGCTGAAAACCCAGGAAAGCGAAGTGCCGCTGAGTGATGTAAAATTTGTCAACGGCGAAATGCAAATCGGAACTGATCGGCGCATTGCTTATACCGATGCCATGAAAGCGGCCAACGTTACCCAACTGGAAGTGCTGGAAGCATCGGGCCGTAACCCCGAGATGCAGAATTATTCAGCGTATTCCTACTCGGTGCATTTTGTAAAGGTGAAGGTGCACCCGCTCACTGGTGTGGTGCGGATAGCCAGGGCCGTTAGTACCGGCGATGCGGGAAGAATTATTTCGGAAAAAACGGCGGCCAGCCAGATGACAGGCGGTATGGTGGGCGGCATTGGCGGCGCCCTGCACGAAGAAGGCGTGATCGACCACCGGTACGGCCGTTGGGTGAATGATAATTTTGCCGATTACCACGTGCCGGTGCATGCCGATGTGCCGGCGCTGGAAGCGTATTTTGTCAACAAGCCCGACCCGATCCTGAATCCCAACGGTGCAAAAGGCATGGGGGAGATAGCCCTCATTGGTTTTGCCGCCGCCGTTGCCAATGCGGTGTACCACGCTACCGGCAAGCGCATCCGCCAGTTGCCCATTACACCGGATAAGGTGTTGGTGTGAGATGGCAAGGGTGTGAGGGAATGAAAGCAGATTAAATGGAAAGGAAACGGTCATATTCGCATTAAAGAGCGTGGTGTAAAGTCGTTTTCGAAATATGTGTTTATTACGTAGTAGCCCTGAAAGGGCGACATACCGTCACACAGTTACAAACCAAAACCAACTGCCATGTCCCAATCGCTTGTCAAAAATTATATTCACCTTGTGTTCAGCACAAAACAACGTGAGCATAATTTGGATGAAAACATTCAACCGGAGTTGTTTCGCTACATTGCCGGCATCTGCACACATTGCGATTGCTTACCCCTGAAAATCGGCGGCCATACCAATCACATTCATGCCCTGTTCCTGTTAAACAAAAAGACGCCCCTCGTGAAATTTGTTGAGGAAGTAAAAGCCAATTCCTCTAGCTGGATAAAAAAGCAAGGCGAGGCTTACCAACATTTTTACTGGCAAAGCGGTTACGGCGCATTTTCTGTTAATCCTTCCGAGGTGGATATAGCGAAAGCTTATATTGAAAACCAGAAAGAGCACCACCGGAAGATTTCGTTTGAAGAAGAGTACCGGGCATTCCTGCACAAATACGGTGTGGATTATGATGAGCGGTACGTGTGGGATTGAGCGATTGTTTCGCCCCTGCAGGGCTCTGTTCACTATTAACTATCGTCAACCCGGCCCTTGCAGGCCGGGCTAATATGTGTCGCCCTTTCAGGGCTACTACGTAAGTTGTATGTAGCGGGCATTATTGTCTTTTGTAATTTAATAATGGAATTTCTTCCATGTTAATTCTAGGACAAAACAACACACAATTACATCCCCTTGAGTATTAATTCACAAAAACAAAGTGTGGTACATTGTTCTATCTACACCATGAGTTCATTTCAGAAATGGTACAGCCAAATTAAAAATACAAACTTTGAAAGAATGCGTTGTGTTTAGCGTGAAGGTGCTAAAGCATCAGCGCCACACTCCAATAGCGCCAGTCGTAACTTTCACCGGCGTGAGCATCCCTGGCCGTAATGGGTTTTTGTAAAACGGAGGGATTCAAAATCTTTTCAGCAACCAGCTTTTTCTTTGCTGCTGCAATGGCATCTTTAACGGCGCCGTTTTCCATCCATGCTTTTTGCGGTGGCTCGTAGCCTGTTTTATCTTTTCGCCAGACAATCTCTTTCGGCAGTTTTGTTTCCAAGGCTTTGCGCAGGATCCATTTGGTCCAGCCCTGGTGAATTTTAAAATGCGGTGGAAGGGTAAAAAGAAATTCCACCAGGTTGTGCTGCAAAAAAGGCAGTCGCACCTCAATGGAATTGGCCATGCTGTTGCGGTCGGCAAGGCGCAACAGGTCTTCCAGCCCGTTGACAAACGTATTGTAAAAAAGGGCGCCGTTCAGGTCAAACGTGGTGGGTGTTGCATAATAAAGGTCCCGTTTGTGGGCAAAGGCAAAATCACGATCGAGGTCAGGATGCTGAAACGCCTTTTTTGCCTTTTGGCTTTGCAGCAGGGAGGCACCAAATTCCGGTAACAAGGCCGCCAGCTTGTTTTTATAGCCAAACGCTTCTCTAACGCCTAGCGCCTGTGCGGCTTTCCGTTCGCCACTCTTGCCCAGCTTTCTTTGTCTATACAATTCCTGCCACCACCATTTGTAATATTTGTGATAGCCAGCCAGTATTTCATCAGCACCTTGCCCATCCAGCATTACGGTTGTGCCTTGCCGCTTGGCTTTTTCAAATACTTTGTATTGCGCCAGTACGGATGCTGATAAAAACGGCTCCTCGTGTACACCAGCCAGTTTTTCCATTAAGTCAACCACTTCTGCATCGGAAATGGTTGTGGTAAAATGGCGGAGTCCAAATTGCTGTGCTACCTGTGCCGCCTGTGCCGTTTCGTCTTTGGCAAAGCCGGCAAACGAAGCCGTAAAGCAATGGTGTGAATAGTGCGGAGCGTTTTCTTCCGCACATAAGGCTACAATGGACGAACTGTCCAGGCCACCACTCAGGCTGGTACCAATGGGCACATCGCTGCGCAGCCGCTTGCGAATGCTATCGCGAAACAAGTGTGTAAAATTTTCAATGGCTTCCGATTCGGTGATGTTGTAGTTCACATCAACATAGGTTTGCCAGTAGCGTTCCGTAAGGAGTTCTTTTGTGGCGAGAGAATACGTCAGGCAATGGGCTGCCGGCAGCTTGTAGACATTGCTGTAAAAGGTTTCAAAAGCATCGGTAGGATTGGTGGTGTAGCCAATGGTAAGAAAGTTGTACAGCATCGCCTTGTTTGCTTCTTTTGGCACACCAGCCTGCCAGAGTGCTTTCATTTCCGAGGCAAAAACAAAACGTTCTCTATCCTGGGAAAAATAAAATGGCTTTTCGCCAAAGCGGTCACGGGCCGCGACAAGGGTTTGCTCTTTTTCATCCCAGATAGCAAAGGCAAATGCACCATCAAGAGCTTGCAGGCACTCTTTCCCCCAGGTGGCATAAGCCGCCAGCAAAACTTCTGTATCAGATTGCGATTGAAAAGTGCATCCCTTTGCTTCCAGGTCTTTTTTCAGCTCGCGGTAATTGTAGATCTCGCCATTGTAAACAAGATGATAACGTTGCTGGTAAGCCATGGGCTGCGAGGCGGCATCCGAAAGATCAAGAATGCAAAGGCGGCGGTGCCCAAATGCAACGGTGCCGGCGTCGTTACGATAATACGCTTCTTTTTCCGGTCCGCGGTGGGCCAGTACTGCCGTTGCTTTACCAATCAGGTCTTTTTCGGTTAGCGCCGGGTTTTGTGAAACGATGCCTGCAATGCCACACATAGATCAAAATTGAAGTGGCAGCCGGGCTTCTTTTCCTTCCCAGGCCAATACCATGTCGGCACCCTTTTCTGTTTCTGCAAAAACAATGGTAAAATACTCCACTACCTGGTTTTTGGTTTGAACCGGTACGTCAAATTTTGCCACGTCTTTTGCCGTGTTGAACTTCAGGCCCCAGGTGTATAGTTCAGAATTAAATACAATGGTCCAGCGGTCTTCGTACGGGATGGCGTAAAGCGTGTATTGACCAGTAGGTACCTGCTTTCCCTGTATGGTAACGGGTTGGAACAACCGTATTTCGGTGGCCTCGTTGGCACCCAGCCGCCAGGGCTCACCCCATTTTACAATGTTGCCAAAGATCTCCCGGCCCTGCCGGTGCGGACGGCTGTACAATATTCTTGCTACGGGCTGGCCGGATTGTTCGCCATTCATTTTTTTAATGGGAAAATCGCTGGGCAGGTAAGCAATATCCATAGGTGAAAGGTCAACCGGCGCATAAGGATTGGCCGGTTCCCGCTTTGTGATGTTTGAGTCTTTTATGACAGGCGGCTTAAACGAAGTTGGCTCCCCTGTTTCATTGTTCTGACAGGCAAGCAGTGACGTCAGCAGGAGCAACAAGATCATGTTTTTCATGGCGAAAAAATACGGCTTTTCTGATTTGGTGAATGGGAAAGGTGATAAATGGAAACGGTGCACCGTTGCTGCCAGACAAGTTATACCGGTGTGCTGCTCCTTTTAGGCAGAAACGTTTTGCGTCAGTTTGCACAACGTTTCACTTCTCTGTTCTGCGCCATTTGTTTTTATTTTGTTTGATGATTACACAGGCACAGGTAGCAGAAAGCGCAGCAGCGCTCCGGCTTAAAACCACGTTGAAACCAATTGTTGGCATTGTGCTGGGCACAGGCCTTAACGATCTTTTGCAGCACATCGAATGCCGCATAATTGTTCCTTACAGCGAGATTCCCTACTTCCCCCAAAGCACCGTGGATTTTCACAAAGGGCAATTGCTATTCGGCACCCTTGCCGGCGTGCCGGTGGTAGCCATGCAGGGCCGCTTTCATTTTTACGAAGGGTACAACTTGCAGCAGGTGACCTTCCCGGTACGGGTGATGAAGGCGCTGGGAATAGAAACGCTGCTGCTGAGCAATGCAGCCGGTGGCATGAACCTTTCGTTTCGGAAAGGCGACCTGGTGATCATTGAAGACCATCTAAACCTTTTGCCCGACAACCCGCTGCGTGGCCTGCCTGCCGAATTTGGCGACCGCTTTGTAGATATGAGCCAGCCCTATGATGAGGCGCTGCAGCAACGGTTAGCTGATGCATTTGGTGAGCAGGGCATTCCTGTAAAAAAAGGTGTGTACGTAGCCGTGATGGGACCCAACCTGGAGACCCGTGCCGAGTACCGCTGGCTGCGTAGCACCGGTGCCGATATGGTAGGCATGAGCACTGTTCCGGAAGTGATTGTTGCCGGGCAGTTAGGGCTGAAATGCGCGGCTGTTTCTGTGATCACGGATGAATGCGACCCCGATCATTTAAAGCCGGTAAATATAGAAGAGATCATAGCGATTGCCGGGCAGGCGGATAAGAAACTGAGCGGAGTTTTAGCGGAAGTGGTGAAAAGTCTTGGCTGACAGAACGCTTAGATCCCTGTGCGCTGAAATACAACTGTTCTGAAGAGAGGGAAATAAACCAGATACAATGCACAAAAAAAAGGTGGCCCTTCGGCCACCTTGTGAACTTAGAATGGAAAACGAATTACTGTCTTGTGCTCATTAACTTTCCGCTGACCTGCTCACCATTCATACGCAACATATAAATCAGGTTGGAGCGATGGTTGACAGGAGCGATGTACTCCACATTGCGGGTTTCGCCAGCATTGAGTTGTCCTTCAAACGGAACGCCTACTTTCTGTCCCAGCATGTTGTACACTTCGAGTGTTGCCCTACCGGCTTTTGGTGCCTGAATGGTAAAGCGAATCCTGTCGGTGAATGGGTTAGGAGATGCGGAGACGGAAAGCTTTGTTACCTCGGCTATTTCGGCTGAGCCGCCTACAGAAAGATGCGTGATGGTAGTTTTAACACCTGAATTGGTGAGAAGGCAATTCGAATTATTGAAACCATCATATCGCTGTGCCAGTGCTAAGGCAGCATTTCTGTCACTTCCCATGAACTGTGCCCTGACATTAGCGATAATATTGCTGCTTGTAATGTCTGGTGACGTAGTGGGAGCATAATTTACAGCACACTGGTTCAAGAGAGCAGCAGTACCGGCTCTTGCGAGTTGTGTATAGCCACTGCCATCACCAAGATCAAGTGCCTGAATTAGTGTAATGCCAGCCAATTTGCTACCTAACTTATTCGCAACAACTGCGGGGTCTAGATTGAACACGTCTGAGAACTTAACTTGCTTCAATTCTGTTTTCGAAAATTGAGTAAGTGGAGATTGTCTAACGGAGTTGGCGGCAGTAAGTACACAACTTAAAACGTCGTTAGAAAAAGGCACACCTGACACGTTTACATACGATATCGTATTCCAAGATGCCTTTCTGTTTTTCCAGTAACCCGGTGTACATCCTTCGGCACAATTTGCAATGGTTACCGTGATTGACTTTCTTTCCGGACAGCCATTTTCGCCGGTCAGTTCGATCCAATAAGTGCCCGAAGTGCTTACAGCGGAGGGATTTTGTACAGGTGTGCTTCCATCAGCCAGAAAATAGCCAAGTGTTCCTGTTCCGGCTGTTAATGCATCTGCAAGGTTTACGGTTTGAACTGGACATACGTTTGTCAAATTCTTCACTGCAATGCCCGGAAGTGGCTTAACAGTCACCGTCATGGTCGCCGTAATTGCACATTGGCTTTCATCCGGTGTAAAGGTGTAAGTCGTAGTAGCAGTATTGTTCACAGCCGGGCTCCAACTTCCTGTAATGTTGTTTGCTGAAGTTGTTGGCAACAAAATGGTATTGCCACTGCAGACAGGATCGATCTGAGTAAAGATTGGTGTTACCTTTTCTGTTACAGTCACCGTTACTGCGGCTCTTTCACTTACACAATTGTTCTTAGAAAGAGAAACATAGTAGGTATGGGTTCCTACAGGAATCACATTCGTAGAAACCAGGCCATTGTCCTCTGCGTCAAACCAGTTGTAAAAGCCACCGTCGCCATCATCCTGGGGAAGGTCGCCAAAGGTTTTGCCTTCCAATTCGCAGAGCGTAAATGGGCCAATTTCTGGTTTAAGAAGATTGCAGCAAGCTGCTACCGTTACGGGCAATGTTATGCGTTTAGGGCCAACCACTTTGCCTTCGTTGTCCTTACCAATAACTTCCAATGTAACACTGTATGACCCTCCTGTAGAATAGGTATGCGTTGGATTGGGTTGATCGCTGGTATTACCATCGCCAAAATTCCATGCATAGCTGTCGATGGTTACATTTTCAAGTTCTAATTGTGAGGTAAATTGTACGGACAACCCGTTCTCACTGTTTGCACAATCACCGGCCTGCCAATCGAAAAAGACATCCAGCTTTACCGGTATGGGGGTTGCCCCTGCTGTAAATTTGCATTTTGACTTGGTTGCCGGGCATTGTGCTGCTTCACCACTGCAGTATTGATCATTGCCAACACCCCAGCTTACCAGTGATCTTTCAAGGTATGCTATGCTTGTACATTCAATTTGAAACGTATTGGGAAATTTGAGATCATTGTTCGAGCCGGTCAATTCGTCGCCAAAGCATGCGCCAATTGCTATTTTATTGCCATCTATGATCAGATCACCGGATACGGAAACACCTTTTCTTGGTGTATTGGTAGACAATACCACATGCAGGTAACCCGCTACTGTACCGGATTGAGGGCAAGAAATTGCATTGCCGTCGGCATCAGCAAAATAAGCTTTTACAATTTGAACATCACTTGCCGTGCAGTTTATTTCACCGCAATCCACCAGCGGCTGTGCCGTTAAATGAAAGGAAAAAAAGAGGCAGCAAAGCGTGGCAAGAAAAGCAGAAAGCTTTATGTGCCTGGTTTTATTTAAAGTGAAATCGAGTGTAATTGTTTTCATTCTTTTTGTATAAGATGAGATAATTGATAATTGCATTCAGCAGGGAGCTTTACATACTTAACCATACTTGTCAGGATACAAATAGGACGTGTGCATTTTTTGCGGACAGAACATGTGTTAGGTTTTGTAGTTGCCGGTAGCGGCCAATCGTTATTTCTTCAACACACAGTACAGAACTATTTGCCACATACGATTGCAGAAACAGGTTTACGCAACCTTATTTACGGCAATTGATCAATTACTGCATGCTTGTGTGATCTCGCTTGGTTATTTGAAATACGCCAGCCTTTTCTACAGGAATATAACTGCCAGCAGAAAGGGATAGGATTTTTCTTGCGGTTCCCGAGTGGTTATGCAGAGGATTTGGTCAAAAGGAGTTTTCGGGGGCGGGATCGTCAGGTAATCGTTAGTTTCGGCAAAGGATGATGGTGAACAAAGGTGTGGTAAAACAAATGAGAAACAAATCGCATAAACATGCTATATTTTCCTACCTGAATCTCGCTGCGATTTCTGCCCGTGAACGTACATTCAGTTTTGCATAAATTTTACGGATGTGCGAATTCACCGTATCAATCGACACAAAGCATTTTGCTGCAATGTCTTTATAGGACAAGCCATCCATCAGTAATACTAAAACCTCTTGCTCTCTTGGTGTGAGGTTGTAGGCGTCAATGCCCGGCAGGCTATTGACAGGTTTTTGGAAATAGGTGAGGACCTTTCGTGCCACCAAGCCATTAAAGACACCCTCGCCGCGGTGAACGCTCCGGATGGCAGCAAGAATTGTTTTTGGCGATTCTGTTTTCAGCAAGTAACCGATAGCGCCTGCCGCCAGGGAGGCAAAAATGGCCTCTTTCTCTTCCAGTGTTGTCAGAACGATAACGGCAGCTTCGGGCAAAACCTCTTTCACCAGCTGCACGGCTTCTTTGCCAGGTACATTGAGGCTAATATCGATGATCACAACAGAAGGCTTTACCTTTTGCATTTGCGGCAACTCGGAAAGCGAACTACCTGTAAACACAACCGATATGCCGGGAGCTTTTTCCAGGTAAGTTATCAGCGTACTTCGGTAGGGCAGGTTGTTGTCTATTACAGACACAGCGATCATCATGGAAACGTTTTCTCGATAAACAGATACGGAATTGGACTTTGGTTGTTTTCAGCAAATGGCTTTGGAAGGAAGTTGGTACTTGCCGCGCAGGTTTGTGGCAGGTATACAGACAGAATTTAATAAGTGAGGTTTAAAATGCGTTTAAATTTTTTTTCCTGTGTATAGAACGGGGGGTGGCTCGGTCATTTTCTTAAACAGGAAAATTCCTGAAACTACGCTGGGTTATTACCGTTAGAATAGTATCATCAGTAATTGTAGTGTCAGTGACCTGGCCGAAATTGAATTTGTTGGCAGCGATCTGCTTTTATAGCAAACGGTAAATGAAATCCGTGCACGGTGTTGGAAAGGAGAAAAACTGTATGAAGTATCAACACCTTTATATTTCCCTACAGGGCAATTTCTTTGGTGAAACGCATCGCGAGAAAACAAAATTGATCCTCTTTATACGTACTTGATGTTGGTGCGGGTCCTGGAAGATTTGAACAGTGTAGTCAACCGCTTGTCAGAAATAGAAGCGAAAAAAAGCCTTGGGTGAACAGGCGGCATCTATTGGCAACGATCCCGCCTTGGCCTGCACCAATCAAAAGCTTAACACAATTTTATCCGAATTCACAGAAAGGCTCTTGTTCTCTTGGAACAGATGATTATTTTTTGGCCTTTCAATGAAACGGGTGGTCATTATAGTGCTTATGCTTTGCGTAACCCTCCTTGGGTTGGCAACGTTCCGGCATCTTCCTGCTCCCGAAAATTCTTCCGTTTCGCAGCACCATTCTTCCGCAGACAAAGCCGGGAATCTTTCGGCACATCAGTTTTCAACGCCACCGCATGACAATGGCGGCAAGGATCATTTTTCTGCTATTCCCGACCAGGAGAACGAAGATGATCTTCGAAAACAAACCTTGCTGGTAAAGGTTGTTGCAGCCTTTATTACAACCTTTCTTCCCAAATATTCAGCTAAAAAAGAAGCAAAAGTCTTTGCGTCTTCGCAGTAGGAAATCAGAGAAGTCTTCGACATAGGCAGCTATACCTACATCACAGCTAGACAGATGCAGCTAGGTTCTCCTTTCAAAATAACTGCTTCCAGCAGACTCGGAGACATTTCATTAGAACCATATTTAAAACAGCCTAGTGTTTGTAGGTGAAAAAGGTCGTAACAGAGTAGATATTTTCATATTTTGTTGTTTAGTTCTAAGTCCAAAACCGAAAAAGGAAGCGTCCTTTTGCTAACCGACACCGAATGAGAGCCAACTATGAAGATTTATGACATTTTGCTTTTACAATGTTCGCCATCTTGTTTATCAGGATGTATCTAAGTTATAAAATGGATCGGTTGAGAGGTTCCAACGCCCTGACATTTAAATTCCTTTTCGGAGCTTATGCATTTGATGCTGTTACTCCAGTGCTCCGAAAATCAAAGCAAGAGCATGAAGCCCGTTTGAAGCGAATATCTAACATACTGTTTGTCGCTTTTTGGACGCTATTTTTTGAACTTATGCTGACTATTTAGATAAACTACTGATAACGTGTTGTGCTATTGAGAAAATAGTTGTGTTGGTATAAAGCGAAAGATGTTGTGCACTTGTCTATGTAAGTGACCAAACGAACATAAAGGCATGCACAACATCAAGACGAGTTTCGGCAGGTTTTACCGGATCTGCAAACAGTTCTTTGAAAGTGAAACAGACAGCAATGGCAACTTTCAGTACTATCCCAGAAGACCTGCGCTTTCTGATGTACAGGTGGTGGCGCTGAGTTGCACCATGGAGACTTTGGGCACCCGTTCGGAGAACCTTCTTTGGAGCAAGTTGAAAACCGATTATGCATCGCTGTTTCCGCACCTGATCTGCCGCACCCGCTTCAACCGTCGGCGGCGTAGGCTGCAACCTTTCGTTGAACGGCTGCAAGCCAAGGTGGCAGAGCGTTTGCAAGCCGAAAGCGACAACTTGGTGGTAGACTCTTTGCCAGTGCCGGTGGTAAAACTGGCCCGAGAAAAAACGTATAAAGCGTTCAGGCAAACCTTTGACACCGCACCTGCCAAAGGCTACAGCGCCGTCACCCGGAGTTGGTTCATTGGCTACAAGCTCCACGTCATCATCTATGATAACGGTGTGGTACAGCAAAGCAGCCTTACCAAAGGCAATGTACATGACATCAACTTTTTGAAAGAAGTTGAACGCCTGCCTGAAGGAAAGTTGTTGCTGGGTGATAAAGCCTATCGCTCACTGCCGCTGCAAATGGAGTTGTTCGAAAAGTTTGAGGTGAAGCTGAAAGTGCCCTTCCGTATCAACCAACACGATTACAAACGCCACCCGAAACGCTACCGCCGCAAGCGGCAAATGGTGGAAACCTTCTTTGCCCAGATGACCGATCAGTTCAACGTAAAAAGAAACTATGCAAAGAGCTATGATGGCCTGCAGGCAAGGCTTTCCTCGAAACTTTCTGCCATGTCGCTGCTCAACTGGATCAATTTTCAAAACGGACGCAAACTCTCACAAATCAAACATGCACTTAGCTTCCAATAGCACAACACGTTAAATCTGTTATCAACGATTTTGTATGTACGCCGTATGCACAAGAAAAAGGGTTACAAGCTTTTACACTTATAACCCTTTCATGTTCAAGTGGATCCTGCCGGATTTGAACCAGCGACCCTCTGATTATGAGTTGGGCTGGAGGCTTAACCTGATTTAATCTGGTTGAATCTAATTTAACGCAATCAAATTATAATCAATACTTTAGATAGGTATTGTTATCTTGGTTGTGCGGTTTTGGCACCTGCTTTAGCCGCCGTTTGATTGCAAAACGGATTGCAAATTTGCAAATCAAAGGAAGTGAAGAGTGCATTGTGAACCAGAAAAAGCCTTTCAATTATGTCAGTTTCAGCAACCATGATCTTGGATACCAGACGGATCAAACAAAACCAGAAGTACCCCATTAAGCTACGGGTGAACCATCAACGGATTACCAACTATTATCCCACCATCTTCGAGCTTTCAGAAGAGGAGTACGGGAAGCTTTCCGCTACCCGGGTGAGCCAGGAACTACAAGGTGTAAGAGACCAGTTGAAGCAGATCGAGCGCACGGCCTTGAATACTCTGGAAAAGCTACGTCCCTTCAGCTTTGCTGCGTTTGAGAAAACCTATGTCTTGGGTAATCCGCTCTTCAAACAGCGAAAGACAAAGGTCTTGACACTTGATATAGGCACAGAAAACGGTTTTGATTACACCCCTTACCAAAAGAAGTTTCCCATTCTTCTAGAAACCTCTGCCAAACAACTCACTCTTGCCTGGGCTTACCGGCAGTACATCAAAAAGCTGGTGCGGGAAGGGCGGATCAGTTCAGCGGTGGCCTATCACTGCAGCTATGTCTCGCTGAAAAGCTTCAAGGGCAATGTTGCCCTCCCTCACATGACACCGACCTTTCTGCTGGACTATGAAAAGTTTGCCCTTGTAAGTGGCCTGTCCAAGACCACCATTGGCATTTACCTGCGTCCCTTACGGGCTGTTTTCAACGAGGTCATAGACAAAGGGCTATTGAGTAAAGAAACGGCCTATCCCTTTGGCCGGCGGAAGTACCAGATCCCGGCTTCCAAGAAAGTAAAAAAAGTACTCGACCTCCAGGACGTCGAAAAGATCTATCATTACCGATGTGAAAGGGAAAACAGTTCTGAGCAAATGGCTAAGGACTTTTGGCTCTTCAGCTATTTTGGCAATGGTATGAATCCGAAGGACATTGCCTTCCTAAAATGGCATAATGTCAGTGGTGATTACATTACTTTTCAACGGGCCAAAACTGAAGGGGCGCAGCGCAGTGATCCCAAACTCATTACGATTTATGTCAATGAGGATATGAAAGCAATCATCGAGCGGTGGGGGAATAAGGACTGCTCACCGGATAACTACATCTTTCCTATCCTGCAGAAAGGTTTGTCTGATCTGAGAGTCTATGACCGTATCCAGAACTTGGTAAGCCTGATCAACTACTGGATGAAAGAAATCCTCCTGAATTTAGGCATTGACAAGAAAGCCACCACCTATGTGGCGCGGCATACCTTCTCAACTGTGCTCAAGCGTTCCGGTGCCAGCACAGAGGCTATCCAGGAGGCACTAGGGCACACCGACATCAAGACAACAGAACTCTACCTCGATAGCTTTGATAGAGACACCAAACGTGAACTGGCAGGAAGACTGTCGGCGTTTAAAACAAGTGGAGTAAAGGAGTAAGTTCTTATATGGAGGTGCTTAAAATTTTAATTTTGCTAACGCTTTAAGAGCAGAGAATATATCTGGTTCGACTCCGGTATTCTCCACCTGATCGGGCTTTTTTGAGCAGGCCAGAAAGGTAGCACCACCAAGTGTCCACCCAGCTATCGATACACAACAAAACGGCATATTCCATAATCAAGATGTTAACGGTTGGAAAAGGCAATACTTCTGGCTCGTCAATCCCTAAGGCGTAGGTATCCTGTTGTACGGATTCCAGTCAGCTGTCCTTAAAACCGCCCGGTCAGCTCCTAAGAAGCCGGCCTGCTTAATTTTACTATAGGTGTAATCAGACAGGAAGGAAACAGCAGCAAATTAAAATACTCAACTACTCGTCCTTGTATTTTACAGGCATTTTTTTCACTACAAAGTTTTCGGGAGGAGGTCAGTTTGTTGGATACCCCTGCTCACGAATGGCATTTTGAAGGATTTTCATTAGTGATTAATTAAAACTGTGTTGTTTGCAAACTTTGTTTTAGTTTTAAAGAACTCCGCTTGAGAAACCCCGAAAAAAATCTTCACGATAAAGATTGCGTCAGCGAAAAGAATATGAGTTCAAATAAAAACAAAACATTAGTGCTATCCAGTTTTGATATTCAAGAAATTTTGCGGCATTTTGGCGTTGATTGGATAATGATGAAACTGGTTGAGCGTTTACGATTGGCTATTCACAATTACAATCCTCAAAAATTATCTATTCCCATTCGAAGCGGATTCCATTACGAAAAGCCGGAGCCAGGTCTGATTGAGTGGATGCCTCTTTATAATCAAAATGATCGGGGCGGAAAAGTTTTGATAAAGGTAGTCGGATATCATCCATCTAATCCGAACAAACTGAATTTGCCAACAATTGTTTCAACGATTTCTGAGTACGATACCGATTCGGGGCATCTTTGTGCGCTGATTGATGGCGTTCTGGCGACTGCAATTCGCACGGGAGCGGCATCGGCGGTAGCCAGTAAATTGATGGCGAAACCGACAAGCTCTGTTTTGGGATTGATAGGTTGCGGAACCCAGGCGGTTACACAACTTCATGCGATTTCTCTGTATTTCAAAATCGAACGGGTTTTATTTTATGATAGTGATCCGAATGCTTTGGCTTCGTTTGAAAAGCGGTGTTCGGCATTGAATGTAGATATCGAATTTGTGAGCACGAATATCGAGGAGATTGTCAGGAATTCAGATATTTTATGCACAGCAACCTCAATTGATATTGGGGCCGGGCCCCTGTTTTCCAATATCGAAACAAAACCGCATTTGCATATCAACGCAGTCGGTTCCGATTTTCCCGGCAAGATTGAAATCCCACTTGAGTTGCTGAAAAAATGTTTTGTCTGTCCTGACTTTGTGGAACAGGCAATTGTTGAAGGCGAATGCCAACAATTGGAGCAAAAAGAAATTGGGGCTGTATTGGTTGAAGTAGTCAAAAACGGGGATAAATATGCATATCTGCAAAATGAGAGAACAGTTTTCGATTCAACAGGATGGGCTCTGGAAGATAAGGTGGTAATGGAGTTGTTTTTGGATTGCGCTTCGGAATTGGGTTTGGGACAGGAACTCGAAATTGAACATAGGCCGAATGATACCAAGAGTCCATATGATTTTTTAAAAGCCGAAAACATACGTATAAGTAACACAGACTCGCCTATTAAAAATACAGTAAGCATATTATCCGCGCAAGGTTAAATAAGAAATAATGGATTTTACCTGGTCGGAAGAAGATTTAAACTTCAAAAATGAGGTCATCGAGTTTGCGAAAACTAAATTGAATGATGACATAATTACGAGAGATAAAGAAGGGATATTCTCACGGGTGCTTTGGCAAAAGTGTGCAGATTTCGGCATACAGGGTTTGGCTACTCCGAAAAATTTCGGTGGCAAGCATGATGAAGTCGACATTTTACAGAGTGTTCTCGCAATGGAGGCATTGGGTTATGCCTGCCGAGACAGCGGTTTAGTTTTGGGACTAAACGCACAGATGTGGACCGTTCAGATGTTCATTGTTTTATTTGGAACCGACACCCAAAAACAAAAGTTTCTTCCAAAACTAACCAGTGGTGAATGGTTGGGCGCTCACGCTTTAACGGAAGCGGAGTCAGGTTCGGACGTATTTAATATGAAAATGACTGCCGAAAAGAAAGACGGCGGTTATGTGCTGAATGGTGAGAAATGCCTGATAACGTTGGCTCCCGTTGCCGATATGGCTATTGTTTTTGCCAATGTAAATCCTGCATTAGGCAAGTGGGGCATCACCGCTTTTTTGGTTGAAAAAGATTTAGAAGGTTATGAAGCCAGCCCGGTGCGGGAAAAAATGGGATTACGAACCGTTCCGATAGGTGAAATAAAACTCAAGAATTGCTTTGTTCCCGAGGAAAACCGGCTCGGAAAAGAAGGGGCAGGTTTCAGCATCTGCAATCATTCGCTTGAATATGACCGGTGTTGCATTCTCGCCGGTGGGGTAGGCGCTATGGAACGACAGCTTGAAGAATCTGTCCAATTTGCAAAAGAACATAAGAGGTTCGGGCAGGTAATCGGAAGTTTTCAATCCGTTTCAAATCGAATAGCCGATATGAAACTTCGCATCGAAACGTCAAAGCTGTTGCTTTATAAAATGGCCTGGTTAAAAAAGCAAAACAAGCCCGCCATGCTCGAAGCAGCCATGTTGAAACTACACCTGAGTGAGAGTTTTGTGGCTTCTAGTTTGGATGCGATTCGAAATAAAGGGGGAAATGGCTATTTGGTCGATTACGGAATAGAACGAGATCTGAGAGATGCGGTCGGAGGCGTTTTATATGCCGGGACTTCGGATATACAGAGAAATATTATTGCAAAAATGGTAGGATTATAGAAATGATTTATTTGCTACCCGACATCATAAAAAACTCGGCAAATCGATTTCCCGACAATGTTGCATTTCGATATGAAAACGAGTCGTTAACGTTTGAAGAATTAGTAAAGCGTTCGAATCAATTGGCCTGTATGCTGAGCGAACTTGGAGTGGACCGCGGCGACCGGGTAGGTATTTTTCTCGAAACTTCCCTGGAAACAGCAATTTCGGTTTATGGTATTATGTCTGCCGGGGCTGTTTTTGTTCCATTGGACTCGAATGCTCCGCCTGCCCGAATTGCGTTTGTACTAAAGGATTGCGGGATAAGGCATCTAATCAGCGGGAAAAAACAAAGTCGTTCTTTAAATAAAGTTTTGGAAGAAGATGTTTCGCTTGAAGTTGTAATTGGAATCGACCAAAAGCTTCAGGTAAAAACGGTTTCCTGGGAGGAAGTTGCGCAAATAAGTCCATCTCAAACGTTTTCTGTTCGAATGTTGGAGGATGATTTAGCCTATATAATGTATACCTCAGGAACTACCGGAACACCAAAAGGCATCATGCATTCACATCGTAGCGGATTAGCGTATGCAAAACTGTCGATGAGTGTATACGATGTGAGACCATCCGATATCCTAGCGAATCACTCGCCTTTGCATTCTGATATTTCAACGTTAGGATATTTTACGATGCCGCTCGCTGGCGGAACCACCGTGTTAATTCCCGAAAGTCATAAATTAATTCCGGCAAGTCTTTCTCGGTTGATGGAGAAGGAGAGAATTACGATCTGGTACTCTGTGCCATTAGCCCTTACCCATTTACTGCAAAAAGGTGCTTTGGCGGATAGGAAAATGGATTCTTTGCGCTGGGTGCTTTTTGGCGGCGAACCATTTCCGGCAAAACATCTGCGAAGTTTAATGAAGATTTGGAACAAGGTCGTATTTTCTAATGTCTATGGCCCCACTGAAGTAAACCAATGCACCTATTTGCATCTTTCTGAATTGCACGAAAAAGATGCCGCAATTCCGCTGGGGCATGTTTGGAACAATACAGAGGTTTTAATTGTTGATAACAACGATGTGGAAGTTGGCGATGGCGAAACAGGCGAATTGCTGGTTCGTACGGCAACAATGATGAAGGGTTATTGGGGTAAACCGGAATTAACTCAAAAGTCGTTTTTCAAAAGAGAACGATTTTCTAATGTTGAGGAAATTTTTTATCGGACCGGCGACTTGGTTTGGCGAAATAGTGACGGGCAATTGATGTTTGCCGGAAGAAAAGACCGACAAATTAAAATTCGCGGCTACAGAATTGAACTTGATGAAATCGAATCTGTTTTAATTTCTTTTCCGTATATACTAGAAACAGCGGTGTATAACATAAAAGACGAAGATGATCAGTATATCGAAGCAATAGTTGTACTCAGCGAGGAGGGTCGCGAAACTGAGGAAAACATAAAGGAATTTTTAGCCGCGAGGCTACCAGCCTATGCACTCCCGCGAAGAGTATATATTGGCGATAAGATTCCGAGAACTCCGGCCGGGAAGGTCGATTACAAACAGCTAAAAAGCTAACTTACTGCAAAACCATACAACCACAATATGGACTCAAATCATGTAATAATTATAAAGTATATCAAAGGCAATTTGCTTAACGGGAAGGGCGAAATTGAACTATCGCCTGAAGATGATTTGTTGGGTAGCGGTTTATTAGATTCCATGGGGGTGATGCGCCTGGTCAGTTTTGTCGAAGAGACATTCAATATCAAAATTCCGCCTGAAGATATCGTCATCGAGCATTTTATGGACGTTCGAGCAATTACAAACTATGTAGAAAGTCAGCACGTTGAAAATGAACCAAGCCCTAGATAATTTATCCAATTTGACACAAAGTCAACTTTTAATTTGGACCGGGCAGCAATTAAGTCCGAATGTCCCGCTATATAATTCTCCCTTCACTTTCGAGCTAACAGGCGAAATCAATGTTCCCCACTTTCAAACCGCATTTCAAATATTAATTGATGAAAGTGATGCCATGCGGACGGTTTTTTACGCTATAGACGACATTCCGCAAACAAAAGTCCTGGATTCAGTTCGTTACAATGTTGAATTGCTGGATCTCTCGAAAGAGAAATTTCCAAATGAGTATTTACAACGGTGCCTAAACAAAAGAATGAAGAAAAGCTTTGATTTATCAAAGCCGCTTTTTGATTCGGTTTTAATTCAAATGCCAGACAATAAGTTTATCTGGTATTTTAATCAACACCATTTAATCTGTGATGCTTCCGGCGTACCTGTCCAATACAAAGCATTTTCTAAAATCTACCGGCGTCTGGCGGAAGGGGGGACAACCACGGATATTAAAATTCCCCTTTTTCAAAACTATGTTGAATATGAAAAGGCAAGCAAGATTAATTTGCAAAATGCTGCAGCAAATGTCTATTGGGAAGAGAAATTAAAATATGTCCCGAACAATGTAAAATTATACGGGAAAAATGGTAATGAAATTACCACCTTTTCTAAACGGATTTCTCTTCCGCTGGGTAAAATACGAACTAAACGGCTGTACGAAATAGCCAAAGGAAAAGAGTTTCGCCTGTTAAATGCACAACTTACGCTTTTCAACATTTTTGCTTCGATCCTATCGGTGTACCTATCCCGCGTTACAAATGAGCAAACTAATTTAACCTTCGGAACTCCGGTTCATAATCGAACGACACCGGATTTTAAAGAGACACCGGGTCTATTTATAGAATTTTTTCCCTTCGTCAGTGAAGTCAAAACTGCAGATACATTTGCTTCCTTATTCAAGCGCGTCAGCGCCAAAACATATGAACTGTTACGCAATGCTCAACCAGGGGCCAGCACACCGAAATTAAACCGCGCTTTTAATGTTATTCTCAATTATATAACGACGGATTTTCCGGATTTTAATGGAATTCCTTGCAAGGCTGTTTGGCATCATCCGGAGCATTCGGATCCCGGTCATCATCTCCGGCTTCATGTTTACAATGATGATTCTGATTGTATAAAGCTTTATTTCGATCTTAATCGAGGTGTTTTTGATGAAAAAATGTTTGAAACGGTCCCGAATCATTTTCTAAAACTTCTCGATGCCTTCATTGAAAATCCCAATCAAGCAATTGGGTGTGCCTCTTTGTTAAGTGAGGCTGAATTTCAGCAAATCGTCCTTGATTTTAATAGGCAAAAAGAAATCATAAACAAGCCCTTTCTTGAACTTTTTCAAAGCCAGGTTCGAGAGAATCCGCAAAAACCAGCTGTTACAGATAAAACACAAAAATTAACCTATGCTGATTTGGATCGAAAATCCAACCAGCTTGCTAACTATTTGATCGAAAATGAAATTACAGCTGGAAAACGTGTCGTAATTTATCTCAATCGTTCTGTGGACCTGGCCATCAGCATACTTGCCACCTTAAAGGCGGGTTGTGCGTTTATTCCGATCGCTGTGAACAATCCACCCGGTCGCGTTACTTATAAAATCATGGAGTCGCAACCGGCAATTCTTTTAACTAATAACCGTTATGCCGGCGACATCGACGCTTTACCGGTTCCACTTTTTCGAATTGATACCGATTGGCAGCGTACCGAAGAAAACAAAACGCAACATACGGATCAAACGATCTTACCGGAATCACTCGCTTATATCATGTTTACTTCCGGGTCTACCGGTCAGCCGAAAGGCGTGCAAATTTCGCAGCGTGCCCTCGCTAATTATTTAAATTGGGCAGGGAAAGAATATGGAATAACCGGTCAGGCGATAGTCCCGTTGTTTACAAACATAGATTTTGATTTAACTCTTACCTCCATCTTTGTCCCGCTAGCATTCGGCGCTTCTATCGTAGTTTATGAAGAGTTGAAAAAAGGACCCGATCTGGCAATTTTTGATGTCATTGAAGACAACCGGGCTGATGTGATCAAATTGACACCATCGCATTTAAGCCTGCTAAAAGGACACGATTTGAAGAATTCCCGTATTCGAACAATCATCGTTGGCGGCGAGGATTTCAAACGCGATTTAGCGGAAAGCATCATTGAATTCTTCCCTCATGATTTAAAAGTTTTCAACGAATATGGTCCGACGGAGGCGACTGTCGGCTGTATAGTGCATCGTTTCGATTTATCAAACGATCTATCAATCTCTGTCCCAATCGGTAAACCGATTGCGAATATGCAGGCTTATATTTTGGACGACAATTTAAACCCTGTTCCGCAAGGCGTAATTGGAACGCTCTACCTTTCAGGGGATGGTTTGTCAGTTGGGTATTGGAATGAGCAAGATCTTACTGAACAGAAATTTTTGAACAATCCTTTCCAACCGGAAACTAAAATCTATGACACCGGCGATTTGGCTCGTTTGAATTCGAAGGGTGAACTCGAATATCTGGGGCGGAGGGATCAACAAGTTAAAATTGGTGGCATTCGTATCGAACTGGGTGAAATTGAATCGGCATTGGCAAAATATGCCGGAATCGAAGATTGTGTAGTTGAATTAATTGACGGCAAAATAAACGTTTCGCCTGAGTTTACAACAAACTGTATTAAATGTGGTTTACCTTCAAATTATCCATCCGCGGAGTTTGATGAAAATGGTGTTTGCAACTACTGTCTGTCTTTTGAAAATTACCGCGAAAATGCCGAAAAATATTTCAAAACACCGGGTGATTTCCAGAAGTTACTGAATCAAGCTAAAGCCGGACGTCAGGGCGACTATGATTGTTTGATGCTTTTAAGCGGCGGTAAGGACAGCACTTATGCACTTGCCCAGTTGGTAGCAATGGGAGCCAGGGTTCTTGCTTATACTTTGGACAATGGCTATATATCGGAGGCGGCGAAAGCAAATATCAGGCGAGTCGTGAACGTCCTTGGTGTTGATCATGTCTTTGGCGAAACCGCTGCGATGAATGAGATTTTTGTGGATAGCCTGCACAAATACAGCAACGTCTGCAACGGATGTTTTAAAACGATCTACACCTTAAGCACCAAGGTCGCCTTCGAAAATAAAATTCCTTTTATTGTTACCGGACTTTCGAGAGGTCAGTTTTTTGAAACCCGCCTCACCGAAGAAATATTTTGGAAAGATGATGTCGGAACAATTGATAAAACCATCCTTGAAGCGCGGAAATCTTACCATCGGGTTGACGATGCGGTAAAAAGGTTACTCGACACCTCGATTTTCAATGACGATACCGTTTTCGAAAAAGTTCAGTTCCTTGATTTTTACAGATTTTTTGATGTAGACTTTGAGGAGATGATGAATTACCTAGACAAACATCTCCCATGGATTCGACCTACTGACACGGGGCGATCAACAAATTGTTTGATTAACCAGGTCGGAATTTATGTTCACAAAAAAGAGCGTGGCTACAGCAATTATGCCTTTCCCTACAGTTGGGATGTGCGGATGGGGCACAAGACCAGGTCGGTGTCCTTAGATGAGATCAACGAGGAGATAAATGAAAACGAAGTAAAACGGATTCTGGGTGAGATCGGTTACATTTCTAAAAATGGCAATAGAGATAAAAACTTGGTTGCCTTTTATATTGCCGATAAAACTATTTCTAATGCTGATCTAAGAACTTATTTACAAGATTTCCTTCCGGAATATATGATCCCAAACTCCTTTAGACGTGTGGAATCATTCCCTCTGACAAGCAACGGAAAAGTGAACAGAAATGCTTTACAGAAACTGGCATTCATTTCCAACGAAGAAAATGCTGACTATGTCGCACCTGAAACGGAATTTGAAAAGATGGTTTCAGAAATTTGGTCTGAAGTTTTGCAGATAGAAAATATAGGCATCAACGATAACTTTCTTGAATTGGGCGGCAACTCGCTGGCAGCTATAAGGATCACGTCCAGGCTAAATAACGCTTTCGATTTAGATCTGCCACTAAATACAATTTTCGAGAATCCAAACATTTTTCAACTAGCCCAACATATTGAAAAGTCGATTGTAATGATGCTGGGAGAATTGAAACCCTAATTTTTTTTACCACTCGACCAGATAAGATATTATGAGAATTCTTAAAAAACAGCTGCTACTCCTTTTCCTGTTGCTCTCGGTTTTTAATTCAATCGCCTTCGCCCATTTTCCGGATCAGAGCTACATTTATCTCCGGTTCCAGGAAAACTCGATCAACGGAAGATTCGAAATATCGACCAAAGACTTAAATAAGGTTTTCGGCCTTCGTTTAAAACCTGGTTTCGTACGAGCAGAGGCTGATCCCCATCTTTCCAAAATTCAGGATTATTTGCTGCAAAACGCTTCATTCAGTAGCCTAGAAGGAAAAAGTTATCAAATACGATTTACCGAACCTGATATATTAAGAGCAGAAATTTTCGGTGATTTTCTTATGGTAAAATTTGAACTTCAGGGAGTTCCAAATTTTCCTGATAAAATCAATGTCCAATACGACGCCTTTATCCAGGATATTTCCGGGCACACCGCGCTGCTCGTAATTGAGGAAAACACAAAGACTGGAGTAGCTAACAACGAATCAATGTTTTCGCTTGAGTTTACGCCAGGTACAACAAAACAGGAATTAGTAACAACCGAAAACTTTCTGATGCGGTCATTTCTGGAGATGGTCAAATCGGGCATTTGGCATATTTGGATCGGCTTTGATCACATTTTATTTTTGTTGGCATTGCTGTTGCCTTCGGTGTTGAAATACCGTTTGAAAGACGATGTTCCCGCACTTGATAAAAACGGGTGGAAACCACTGGAAAGATTTAGACCTGCTTTCATAAATGTTGTAAAGATTGTCACCTTCTTTACGATCGCACATTCGATCACTTTATGCCTGGCAGCATTTCAAATCATAAGCCTTCCAACTCGCCTAATCGAATCAATTATTGCCATCTCCATTGCCCTCGCTGCCGTTCACAACATTTATCCTATTTTCTCGAGCAAAGGATGGCTGATTGCTTTTGTCTTCGGACTCTTTCACGGTTTTGGCTTTGCTAGCGTTCTGGCTGAAAGAGGGCTTATTGGTAATTACATGGCGATTTCCATATTTGGCTTTAATTTGGGTGTTGAGATCGGGCAATTGGCGATAATCCTTCTGGTGTTTCCGATTTTATATATATTACGCAAAACATCTCTGTATCCGAAAATACGTGTGTTCGGCTCAATGATCCTAATACTCTTTTCGCTGTATTGGTTTCTGGAACGAGCTTTTAACGTTGAATTCAATCTCTCGGGAATTATAAAAAAAACAATAGGACTTTAATCTTATGCCGGCAGGTCCAGAAAAAACGAATCAAAACTCATTGCTGAGTAAGTGGCTTGACCGGGTGAAAAAGTCGGAAGAACCGAAAGGCGTTCAGCCGCGTCCGGAAGGCGTGAAGGTGCCGCTTTCTTTGGGCCAACAACGCTTGCTCTTTTTGCAGCAACTTTACCCCGAGAATCCTTTTTATCATTATGCCGAGGCTTATAAGTTTAAAGGAAAACTTGAGGTTAAATACCTAATAAAAAGTTTTGAAATTGCTGCTCAGCGACACCATATTCTCCGGACAAAAGTTGTAATTGAAAATGGACAAGCGTTTCAAAAAGTAAACGAGAATTTACTAGTTGACGTTTCTGAACATGATTTATGGAACTTACCCCAAACCGAGATTGAAAAGGTTTGCCAAGATTTAGCCATTAATGAAGCACGGAAATCTTTAGAGTCGCCTGATGGGTATATGACGAGACTTGCAATTATGCGGTTAAAAGAAGATGAGTTTTTTGTGGTTTTGATCATGCATCATATCCTGGGAGATAATTGGTCGCTTCATCTTCTGCAACAAGAAGTTGCCGGCTACTACCGGAAACTGGCAAATGGGGAAAATGTGAATTTTGTGCCGTTGAAAATTCAGTATGCGGACTATGCTTACTGGCAAAGCTTACAAAAAACCAACCTTGAAAACCTAGTCTATTGGAAAAATAAAATGCAAGACAGCTTAAGTTTGCTTCAGTTGCCGACAGATTTTCCAAGACCTAACCGCCCCACATTTCGCGGAGCACATTCTACTCAAAAATTTTCGGGCGAACTTTCAAACCAGTTAAAAATCTTTTGCCGGGAAAAAAACAAAACGCTTTTTACGGTTGTCCTGACGGCTTTCAAAATTTTACTTAAGCGCTATACAGGCGAAAACGATATTCTTGTCGGTTCGCCTTTTACTAATAGAGATGAATTAGCTCTCGAAAACCTCATAGGGTTTTTTAATGACACGCTTGTTTTGCGTTCTGATTTGTCAAATGATCCAACGTATAACGAGTTATTAGTACAGGTTTGGACCACGACACAGAATGCTTTTGCGCATAAAAATATGCCGTTTGAACTACTTGTGAAATCTTTAAAACTGAATCGAAATTTAAATTATAATCCGCTTTTCCAAGTAATGTTTATTCATCAGGAGTCGACCCGACCTCCTGATTTCGGACCAAATCTGGAGGTGGAGCCCGAGACATTGGATTTAGGGGTGACGAAATTTGATTTGACTCTTTTCATTATAGAAAAGGAGGGTGAAATCAAAGCAACTTTTGAGTATTCAACAGATTTGTTCGCGAAAGAAACAATCGAACGAATGCACGGTCATTTGAGAAACCTACTCGAAGAAATTGTCAAAAACCCAGACCGTCCAATTTCGGAATTAGCCGTGATCACCGATGCTGAAGCCAAATTGTTTTCCGAGTGGAACAATACGAATACGGAAACGACAAAAGTGAAGTCAGTTTTGGATTTGTTCAGCGAACAAGTTGCATCAAGACCTGAAAGACATGCGATATCATTTCAACAAGAGAAAATTACTTACGGGGAACTAAATCGGCGGGCAAATTCCGTGGCGAATTATCTCCTCAAATTGAATCCTGATAAACGGAAGCCGGTCGGGTTATTGGTTGAACCTTCGATAAACACGATCGTTGGGATTTTGGGGATTCTAAAAGCGGGACGGGCATATTTACCGCTAGATGCCCAGTACCCCAAAAAACGTCTTTATTATATTCTGGAAGATTCGTCCGCTACTCTTGTGCTGACACAAAAACACCTTTCGTCCTTGCTTTCGGACCATTCGGTCAGTGTGCAAACAATTGATGAAATCATCGCTTCCGAAACTTCAGAAGAGCCGATCATGCCTATGGCTATTAACGCAAACGACTTAGCCTATGTGCTTTACACTTCAGGTAGCACGGGACAACCAAAAGGCGTTTGCGTGACGCATAAGAATCTGGTTTATTCCACGACAGCTCGGTTTGATTTTTATCCAATTCAGCCCCAGAGTTTCCTGTTAATGTCGTCATTTTCCTTCGATAGTTCTGTCGCCGGGATTTTTTGGACGCTACTTTCGGGGGGGAAATTGGTGTTGGTTGAGCGCCGGACAGAACAGGATTTGAATACGCTTGGCGAAATAATCGTTCGTGAAGAAATAACGCATACACTACTTCTACCAACGCTTTACCAAACGTGGCTTAAAAATTTTCCGAAGGGAGTATTCAAGACCTTTAACACGATCATTGTCGCCGGTGAAGCTTGTCCGAAAGTATTATGTAAAGAACATTACAAACTGTTGCCCCATGTTGCGCTTTACAACGAATACGGTCCAACTGAAGGCACGGTTTGGGCAACTGTCTCTAAAACTACCGCCGCAGAATCGGAAACAAATGTGCCGATTGGGAAACCGATTTCGAACTGCCAGGTTTATATTTTAGACGAAAATCAAAACCGTGTTCCAATCGGTGTTCCAGGAGAGTTATTTATCGGTGGCAAAGGCGTGGCAAAAGAATATTTCAATAATCCAGCATTAACGGAAAAAAACTTTGTTCAAAATACTTTCAATCCTGAGTCTTCGGAAAAAATATATCGAACTGGTGATTTATGCCGGTACAGACCCGACGGGACAATTGATTTTATAGGACGCATAGATAATCAGGTAAAGATTCGCGGCTACCGGATTGAACTTGGAGAAATACAGGAAGCCATCAGACAGAACTTTAAGGTTCGTGAAGTTGTTGTAAAACTAGAAATGGTTGATAAAAGAGCAGCCGAAGGAAAAACTAATCCTGAGGAAAAATTGTTAGCTGATTTATACAAAATGAGTTTGAGTGAAGCGGATGAAATTCTGAAGTCGGTTGAGAAACTATCAGATCAGGAGATAGCGTTTATGCTAAATCAAACGTAGCAGTTTTAAGTTATAATATGACGAAAAAAATCAAAAGAACGGAGGATTTTGAGCTGGTTCTCGAAATAAAAACGGACGATTTTATTCGTCCGCCCCGGGATGCACAGCGAAATGCTATATTGAACAATGCATTAAATGAACTCAGCGACAACCTCCATGCACTTGATAAATTAGCGTTACGATTCGTACCGGGGAAAAGCCAAATCGGTTTGGAAGACCGAACACAAAAAATTCTTTCCGATGATGAAATAATGGAAGAATGGCAAATTCCCCTAATGCAAGCTATGGCTGAAATAGTGACGGAGTCAAATGGTAATATTTTAGAAATTGGTTTCGGCCGCGGTATATCGGCGACTATGATCCAGGAACAACAAGTACTGTCGCATACAATTATTGAATGCAACGACTCTGTGGTAGATAGATTTTTCGAATGGAAAGAGCTTTTTAAAGACAGAAAAATAAACCTTGTTCATGGCTTATGGCAGGATACGATAGATGAGCTGGGACTTTTTGACGGGATATTTTTTCACACCTATCCCCTTAATGAGGAAGAGTATATGAAAAACATTCACGGCAAATCTACTTTCGCCGAACATTTTTTCGAAACAGCGGCAAACCATATGCATCCGAAAGGTGTATTTACTTACTTCTCAAACGAAATCGATTCACTCAGTCGCGGTCATCAACGTGCACTTCTTCAGCACTTCTCATATTTTTCGGTAAAAGTTATCCCACTGGAAATACCAGATGACATTAACGATACGTGGTGGGCGGATTCAATGGTGATTGTAAAAGCGGTAAAGTGACTATGAGTAATTTTGAAGAAAGAATTAAAAAACTATCTGCGAGGCAGAAGCTTTTGCTGGCCAAACAGATCAGCGCGGAAGATAAACTAAAAACGAGCGGACAAAGCAGTTTCCAGCAAAGCATCGTTGCCTACCTGGTTGCGGATGAACAGATCGACAAAAATGATCTGCGCAATGGCCTGAGAGACAAACTTCCGGAATACATGATTCCGTTTAAATTCGTTCAGGTAGACGAGATGCCTACATTACCAAATGGCAAGATTGATGCGAATCTTTTGAACTTGCCGGTCGAAGAAGAATCTTCATTTTCTAAAACGGGTGTTAGTACTCCAAAGACTGAAGTTGAAAAACATTTGGTCGAAATATGGGAGGAAGTTTTGGGCTTTCGTCCGATTGGGGTGCACGATAATTTTTTTGAAATCGGGGGCGATTCGATTTTGAGTATTCAAATAGTTGCAAAAGCTAGGCAAAAAGGAATCTATCTCGCCCCGAACAAAATGTTCGAACATCAGACAATTTCCGAACTGGCCTTATTTGCTAAGGCCGAAAATGATAATACTAGTGAAGCAACAATTTTAGGAACTACGCCATTATTGCCGGTTCATCATTTGTTTTTTGAAAAACAGAAAAAGGCCCTACATTATTGGAATCAAGCGATAGTATTTGATGTTCCTGAAAACTTAAATCAGGATGTACTGAAAAGAAGCATCGACTATCTAATTACCCACCACGATGTTTTGCGCCTTGGTTTCGAAAAAACAGAAGATGGCTGGAACGCTTTTGTTGCAGCACCGGCAACCACTCATGCATTTACTTCGATCAACTTAGCAGATTTGTCTCCATCAGAAATGGATGCCACCATCAAAGAAAGAGCTATCGAATTACAAGTAAATCAGGACCGCTATAAATCCGGACTTTTTCAAGCACTATTTTTTAGATGTGGGTCGGGAAGACGTGATAAAATGCTTTTGATCGCCCCCCATTTACTGATTGATTCAAGTTCCTGGCAAATTCTGGTGTCTAATTTAGAATCGATTTACGGGCAATTAAGCAAAGATGAAGAAATTACTTTACCTCCAAAAACAACTTCCTACCAGCGATGGGGGAATCACCTGGCTGAACTTTCAAAATCGGGTGAATTCGACGATGAAATAGAATTTTGGAAAGAGCAAAATGCTTGTGAGCAAGTTCCGATCGATTTAGATTCTCAATTTCCGATTGACGAGAAAACCGGTAAAATCTTAGCCCTGGAAATCGATTTGGCAGCAACGGAAAATTTGGTCAGAAATACAAACGAAACCTATCACACAACTACCGAAGAACTGTTAATCACCGCTTTAATGGTAGCGTTCGAAAAATGGACTAACAAAACGAGTCTTTGTTTAGGTTTGGAACGACAGATTCGAAATTACAATAAACTTGATTTGAGTAATAGTGTCGGGTGGTTCGCAACCCATTTTCCTGTATCGCTGAAAATAAAAGACGGGACAGATTTCAAATCGAGCATCATTTCCATCAAAGAACAATTACGTCGTATTCCGAATGATGGGATCGGATTTGGGGTCCTGCGTTATTTGAAAAAAATTGACGGGTTAACTCAAAATCCGCAAGTTTCCTTTCGCTTTTCAGTTCATCAGAAGCCTTTTAATTCCAAGGTCCTGGGGAGGGGGGAATTCATCGCGAGAGGCATTCGGTCAGAAAAAACCGAACGATATCACTTACTTGAAATTGATTCCTTCATCGAAGAAGGCTGTTTAAAGTTAGAATTTAGTTTCAGCGATAAGGTACATAAACCGGAAACCATCCAAGATTTAATCGGGCATTTTGAAACCGCGCTTCGCAGTTTGATTGAACATTGTTCGAGTCAGGAAACAAATAAATATTCACCTTCGGACTTTCCCGAAGCGGACTTGAATCAAAGTGATTTGGATAATCTATTAAAGCAAATCAATTAAAATGCAGGTAAAAAAAGCAAATGTTGAAACTATATATCCGCTGAGTTTTCTTCAGCAGGCCTTACTTTTTCATAGTTTACAAAAAAAAGTCGATCAGGGTTTTTTGCAGGTGAAATGCCTGTTGAAAGGAAAAATTAATCTTGAAGCATTTCAGGATGCTTGGCGCCAAAACATCCAAAGACACGAGTCTTTACGAACTTCGGTGCATTGGGAAAATCTCGACAAGCCAGTTCAGGTAGTTCACCGGGAAGTATCGCTGCCTTTTACTTTTCAAGATTGGTCGGAGAACTCGGAACAAGAACAAAAAATAAGGCTGCAAACTCTGTTAAAGTCCGATGCTGAAGAAGCGTTAAATTTAAATAAAGCACCTGTTCTACGAATTTTCCTGGTTAAGTTATCTGCGGATAAACACTTTTTGCTTTGGGACTGCCACCATATTCTGGCTGATGGCTGGTCGGGTTCAATTATTTTAAAAGACCTGTTGGCCTTTTATGAAGCGAATTGCTCAGGCAAAAATGAACCTGCATTACCTGCCATCCCTTCCTATAAATCATATCTAAATTGGTTAAAGCGACAGGATTCAACCAAAGCCAAAAATTTTTGGATTGAGAATTTAAATGGTTTTGGAGAATCAACGCTGGTTGGAAATCACAAACAGTCGCAAAGGAATTTAGAAGATAATTTTCAAACCGAATCTTTAAAGTTCTCGGAAGCAGAAAGCCAAAAATTACGCAGCTTTTGCCAAAAGAATCAAATAACCCTGAACACGCTTATTCAGGGAATCTGGGCGATACTGTTAAGTCGTTATGTTGAACAAGATGACATTGTATTTGGAACTGTTGTTTCGGGCCGTTCAACAGATTTGCCAAACGCCGAATTGATGGCGGGAATGTTTATGAACGTTTTGCCTTTACGGATCAGAGTCGATAAAAATGAAACATTTTCGCCGTGGTTGAAATCGCTCCAATTACAACAGGCAAAGACGAGAGATTTCGAATATTTTAATCTGGACGATATTTTATATTCCAGCAGTTCTTCGGCTAAGGCTAGTTTAATGTTTGATACGCTGGTAGTTTTTGAGAATATTCCTCTGGAAAATATGAGCGGTGGCGGTATTTCGTTTGAAAGCTTTGAAAGCGGCCTGACCACCACTTACACGTTGACGCTAGCCGTAATTCCGAACAAAGAAATCGAAGCGAATCTTAAATATCATGCTTCTATGGTTTCTGAACAGCAAATCGGGTGGCTGCTCGAAAATCTAAAGAATCTGATTGAAAACATTATTGAAAGCGGATCAAAGTCTTTGGGGGAATTGATAAATAGCGTAACTCCACTGGAAATAAAAGATATTTCCAACCGGGTTAAAGATTTGGATCAGAATGATCCTGATGATTATCAGGCTCCAAAGGATGATGTGGAACTTAAGTTGCTAAGCATTTGGGAAGGCTTATTAAATCTTCAGCCGATTAGCGTGACAGATGACTTTTTCGATATCGGCGGAACCTCGATCATTGCGATCAGGCTGTTTGCCAAGATTGAAAATCAATTCAATCGAAGGTTACAGCCAATCATTCTTCTTAAGAACAGAACCATCAGAGCACTTGCGGAACTGATCAAAGATGAAACAAAAGATGAACCCTGGTCAGCGCTTGTGCCATTACGTGCTAGCGGTTCCAAGCCCCCGGTTTTTTGCATGCATGCCGGCGGTGGACACGTATTTTACTTAAAAGACCTGGCAAAGCATTTAGGCGCTGACCAGCCGGTTTATGCTTTGCAAAAACTTGGATTAAATGAGAAGGATCCCGTCATGTATGATGTTAAAACAATGGCATCACATTATTTATCCGAGATCCGTAAAGTTCAACCTAAAGGCCCTTACTCTGTTATAGGTTATTGCCTTAGTGCTCCGGTTTGTTATGAAATTGCTCTCCAACTTAATAAAATCGGTGAAGAATGTGCTTTCGTTGGAATTATAGATTCTCGCATCGTACCAAATTATTTTCGGCCAGATACATTTAAACAAAAAATAGAAAGGACTGCAAAAAAGATCAGAAATAACGATTGGAGTTTTGTAACGGCCATTTTGCGGCGACGATTGATTGACCCGATCAGGCGTAAACTAGATTATCTGAGGTCCAGCCCGCAGGCAAAAAAAGAAGCGGATTTATTTGAGATGGCAAACAACATATTGCTTAAGTATGTTTGGGAGCCGTATCCTGGTAAAATCACTCTTATTGCCACCGAGCAGCGGCAGGAAGCCCAGTATCTACCAGTAATGGTAGCTGATTGGAAGCCCTTGGCAAAAGGCGGATTGGATGTATTTGTTGTACCGGGAGATCATGGCTTTGTATTTTATGAGCCTGGAGTGAAAGGGCTTGCGGCGCAGATAAAACAATGTCTCGATAAGGCCAATAAATGATGTGGCTAAATCCACCGGATAAATTGACTTTAAACGATGCGGAAGCTCACATTTGGCGCGTCGACTTGGAACATGATGAATACTTTAGCAGTTCACTCCTAAAACTTCTATCTCCCGACGAAAATTACCGGGCTCGAAAATTTCGTTTTGTCAAGGACAGTCGGAATTTTATCGTTGTCCGGGGAATTTTGCGATCATTGATTAGCTATTATTTAGAGATAAACCCGGCAGAGATTCGCTTTGAATACAGCAAGTTCGGCAAACCAAGCATCGCAGATAATAATTCTTTGCAATTTAATATTTCCCATTCACGGAACATGGCGCTTTTCGGTTTTACAAAAAAGTTTAATATCGGCGTGGATGTGGAATTTGTGAACCCGAATATTGAAATGCGAGATATTGCCGCTAAATTTTTTTCGAGAAATGAGATACTAAATCTAATTGCACTACCTGCGGAACAGCAGACTCTCGGTTTTTTTAATTGTTGGACACGGAAAGAGGCCTTTATAAAAGCAGTCGGTGAAGGACTTTCGTTTCCTTTGGATCAATTTGAAGTTTCTTTGGAACCGGACAAACCTGCCAAACTGCTTGCGACAGATTGGGATCCGAAAGCTGTTTCAAAATGGTCCATGTATTCACTGGAAGCTGGGACCGGCTTCGTTGGAAGTTTGGTAATTGAGGGTTTCGTTGAAAGGGTAAAATTCTATAACTGGTAAAGCATCTGTTATCGAAAGATGGGTAATGATAATCGATTGTGATTATGGAAAAGAAGAGCCAAATGCTTGATCAAAGGGAGCTGATTTTCTTACAATGATTAAATCACAAAGGCACATTTGCTTGTTAGCCAAATAATCGATTGAAAACTGGCACCCGATAGCTATTAAATCGATCAGGGTACTTTGAGAACTATTGCATGAATAAAGCACTTGAGACCAGGTCGGCTTTTGGAACCCCTGCTCCCAAGTGCTTGCTCACTTGATTGCTACTTATTCAAATCTTTTTTTAGAAAAATATTGTAATACTTGCTCTTGCAAAAAACGGTGTGCCGGGTGTAAAATGTATTTCTGAAATTGGCGCTGGTTCGTTTTGCAACCTGCTTTCAGTATCAAACTGCGTTTCTTTCCATTTTACATCAAACAGGTTTTGAATGGCTATTCCAACTTCCCAATTTTTCTTTGTATAGTTGATTGCTGCATCCGTTACAAGATACCCTTTTGCCACAACACTATTATCTTCATTCGCCGGTCTGTCACCGAGTAGACGATACCGTAAACTGCCGTTTAAACCATATTGCTTTCTATAGGTTAATCCACCGACACTTGAAAACCTAGGCGCTAATGGTATATAACTTTCCGCCTTATCAACGCCTATTGCTCTTGGGTTGGCAAGACTTACATCCACGTCAGCATAAAGGTTTTTGGTCACTTCATATCGGACTGACAAATCGTAACCGTATCTTTTTGTTTGCCCTCCTGGTTCGACCACTCCTTCATCACCTACATAAACAAATTCCTGGTCGAGCCACAGATACCACAGAGCGGTTTGAAGTAACAGTTTATTACCAACTTTAAAAATACCTCCAATGTCTGTACCATAAGCTGGTGGTAGAACTTTCCTTCCAGCCTGTTGTACGGCTACTCTTGTGTCATTGCTATGAAACCCTCTGCCGTTATAGAGGTATAGTTGCACCTTGTCGCTTGCCTTGTAATTGAAGTTTATTTTGGGACTAAGGATAGTTGAAGTGGATGAGAGTTCCTCTGCCGCTAATTTATCATTGTACTTATTTGTGAAATAATCTGCTCTTACTGATCCCGTAATATCCAGCTTTTTTGAAACAGAAAAACGCTGTGCCCAATAAACACCTGCATTCATTTCATTAATACTGCCAAGCATTATTTCAGCTGTGTTAATTGTTCTGTTTTTTGTCCGGGTTAGTTCAATATCATTTACATCATCGTACCTTACTTGAATACCTGCCTTCGTTTCAGTTTTGATGTTGCCTAGGAAAAATTCCTTTTGATAGGAGCCGTTGTATCCGATGATATTCCTGTCTTCTTTCTGCCGTATCTGGTCGCCATTAACAGGGTCTTCTTTAAAGAAAGTAAAGTTTGAATAGAGTTCAAATTTATACTTGCTAAAAAATAACTGATTGCGAATTACGGCACCATTATCCAGGTTGCTTAACAACTCTATGTTTGCATTATGCCTTGACGTTTTGCCTCCTTCCGTATTGTCAATTGCACCATAAAAACCTACCAGCCCGCTTTCAACAGCTCTTTCTGGTATCTGTCCAGAAGCATTCCATTTACTTGTAAACACTGTAAGAGCGGCGGTGAGGGTGCTATTATGGCTAATGCTACCGTGATATTTTAAGGTGCCATTGGACCGGGTAAAGTCTTGGGGACTGTCGAAAAATCCTTGTGTAAACGAGCCTTCTCCGGCAAAATATAAGCTTTGTGCCCTTCTGTCGCCTTTTTGTTTGAGAAGATTGACAGCTGTTACTCCACGAAAGGTGTTGAACTGCCCGCCCTCAACTTTTAAGAAGTTGTTTTCCAAATAATCTTTTGTTTTAAAATCAACAAAACCGGCTGTGGTAAAGTTCCCTTTATCAGCAAAGTAAGGCCCTTTATTAAAGTTGACTTTATCAATTAATTCAGGTATTACCCAATGTAAATCAGCATAACCCTGGCCGTGGGCATGAGACACCATATTTACGGGCATGCCATCAACGGAGAGGTTTACATCAGTGCCATGGTCTATATCAAAACCGCGTAAAAAGATTTGTTCTGCTTTGCCGCCACCGGCATGTTGCCCAATGAACAAGCCAGGTACCATTCTTAGTACCTCCTGTGAATTACTGATGGGTCGCAAGTGAATATCAAGATCGCTTATGGTTTTAAAAACACCGTTTTTGTTTGACGCACTGACCATTACTTCTGCCAAACTCGAAACTTTTGTGTGCAGATAAATAATAGGTTGTTCAGAGAGTAAAATGCTCGATACGGCAACGGTTTTCGGTTCAAATCCGATGCTGGTAATGATTAGATTAACAGCCGACGCTGGCAACATTCTGAAGCTTACAAAACCATTTTCGTCTGATGAGGCATTGAAAATCAAATCCTCGCTTTGTACGGTTGCTTCCGGAATGGGTGCTTTTGAAGATGCGTTTATAATGTATATTCCTTTATGGATGTTTCGGGCAAATAATTTTTCACTACTTAATACGACCACATACAAAAACAAAAAGTATTTAAACCTCTTAGTAAAAAAATACATGAGTGTAAACTGTTTGAGGTATACAATATCAGACAGCCATGATGCAGTGCGCAAGCACGACTTGGCCGTTGATTTAATCCTATCTAAAAACGGGAGTTGCCGAGTAATTAAAGCGTATGCAGTATGTTGAAATGGCCACGACATTGTCTGGTCATTTGTGTGGGTAAACCCTGCAAAACAACGTCTTTACTATATACAATTAATTACAGGGGTTAATAATGCTTTGGTGGAGGATAGTACTTGTCTATTGAGACAGTGGAAATTGTAGAACTGTTCACTGCAAATTGTTGCTGGTGTATCGGTTGTTGCGAAATGCCACAAAGGGTTTCTACAACTAAATGAACAGAGATAGGCTCAAAAGTTTTCGTTGTTCTAGGATGTTCATCAATTTCGTTGTGTTCTGCTTCCGCAATTTCTTCTTCAGCATGATGGTCGCCGTGATGGTGATGGACTGTGGCAAGGTGTTTAGCTTTCCAAAAAATGTGGGCAAATTCATCCTTTACTGCTGGTAATATAGGTTTGCACAATGCAAGTGTGTAAAGTAGTAGAAAATAATATGCAACGATAATTTTCAACTGTAGCTATAAAGATAACTGAATTAGAAACGTAAGTTTGATAGGTAATTACGTAAGATAACGGAAAATAGATTTTGATGTGTTGAAATTCTGATTAGGGTGAGAGCAGTTGCAGATACTTCCTTAAGGGAATTCCGCATTTTGATGACTAATGTAATTCTTTCCAATTTGGCTTTCGATCAGGTCTGCCTGATTGTGCTGCTAGGCTAATGTAGAGTATTAAGCTTTGAATGCAGCAATATTCCTCAACAAATTAAGAAGGACACTTAAAGTGTATCGTAGGTCGCCTTCTCAATTTTTCCAATGGTATAAATTGATGAAATTAAACAATATGATAAATAGATAAACTTTAAAGCTTGCCAGGTTAAAAAAGAGTAAGGAGTTTTTAAAAAAGAGTCATTTCTCGGCAAATAAAGAACACAAAGGCTACTGGTAAAATATCCAAACGCTCAAAAATAGAAAATAATAAGCATGAATTTAAGACTACAAAACCAAATTATTATCGTCAGGGTGGTGCAAAAGGTATTGGTGAAGGGGTCTTAAGGGTTTTGGCAATAGAAGGCGCTCTGCTGGTGATAAATTGGCCTAGCGACGCAAAAACTGACGAAAGGCGGAAAGTACTGAGATATAGAAAAGAAAAATCCCTTGCTATCATTGTTGATTTGCAAGGGATTGATCTAAACTGAAACGACTACTGTGGATCCTGAGGGACTCGAACCTTTTGGGATATGTAGTTGTATTTCAGTTGATTACACTTGCAAAAAATAAATACGTGACAGGAGGGTGAACTACCCGCGTTTTCCGTCGTTTTGGCTCCTTTTGACCTATTCTGAGAACTACTTCGAAGATAAATGGCTTTTTTGATCAAACTGCTCTCCTCATGAATTTTTTAATCATGTACGACTTATCGAAAGTCAAAGTGCTTAATTCTGCCAGTGGTATTAAGTAAGGTAAGATAGGAGAGTATAGAAGACTGCTTTTTAGGTGTTCAATCTCTTGCCGGTTTATAACCCATCTGTACCCCCCTGGCAATTAGATGATGATCATTTAGTGCCTGAATGTGACTGGCTGAAATAGGGAGGCCTGTAAGTAGAAAGCCTACAAATAAAAAATATCAGAAATTTTATTTATTTGTATTTCTGCTTTGGAATTTAATATCCTATTGATAAATACAATGAATTCATGTGCATGTTCTGCTTTTCTCTTTTTAACCTTGGTCGTAGATCCACATCCCTCACTATAGTTGAATTCCTGACGATTCAGTTTGGAAATTACTTTTACCGTAATCGGCATAGTCGGCATCATAAAGCAGCTGTCTTGTATTTCTTCTTTGTTTTTAATTTCATCGAGGTTTAAAGAATGGTACTTGTCAATAATCTTTCTTGATTCAGATTCTGTCAAAGTGAATTTAACGATACTATCAGGCTTATCGTTGAAATGAATGGTCATGGTTCCAGATGAAAGGTTGTATGAATAACTCTGCGTATCATGTAATTCAATTTGCATTGAGTAGTCATTATTATTTCTACACGAGAGTAACATTGGGATAATAAAATATAGGTATCGAAGCATGCTAATTAGATGCAATAGAAGAGAGAATACATAGAATTGACTATTAGTAGCAAACTTGATGTAGGAAATGGCTCTCGATGTGGGAAGCCCAAGGTTGCTAAGGTATTACTCTGTACGTAGGCTTAGCAACCGGATGCCTAATTAAAATGGTGCATAGAATTACCGAACGTACAAGTGAATGACACAACGGAGGCTGATGCAATTTTCTGTCGCTGTTAAACAAATTCTCCTGCGCTATTAAGGTTATTCTGTTGATTAGAACCGAGGTTTCGACCTTAACAAGGCAACGGTAAACGTATCAATCACTTCTATTGGTAACTGTTCTCTATTCACCAGTTCGATACTGATGAAGCCAATTTCGTTGTCAATCCTGATTTTGTAATAATCGTGAATGTTCTTCCGTTTGAAAAATGAATTGAATTCAGTCTCCATCGCTTTGATTTCATTATCAAGGCTATTAATCCATAGTTGTACTCTTTCTTCTTTCACTTTAGCCTATTTAATTATAACGTTAGCTTTTGTATTCTAACAGCATTCAGGATTGCCAATAAGGCTACCCCAACGTCCGCTATCACCGCTTCCCATAAGGTTGCAACACCGCCTGCGCCCAGGATTAATACAATGATTTTAACCACCATTGCCAGGATGATATTTTGCCAAACGATTCTTTTGGTAATCTTTCCTGCTTTGATGGCGGCCGGTATTTTGGAGGGCTGGTCGTTTTGAATCACCACATCGGCTGTTTCAATGGTGGCATCGCTGCCCAGGCCACCCATCGCAATGCCTGCATCGGCCAGCGCAACAACCGGCGCATCATTTACGCCATCACCTACAAAAGCAATTTTCCTGCCCTGATCCTTCAGCTTCTGCACTTGTTCGACTTTCCCTTCGGGTAAAAGACTGCCGTAGGCTTCATCAATACCTAATGTTTTTGCCACCTGGTCAACTACCGACTGCTTGTCTCCGGAAAGCATGACGGTTTTGATGTTCTGACGGTGCAAGGCATCAATTGTTTTTTGTGCGTCCTCTTTTATTTCATCGGCGATGGTAATATAGCCAGCATACTTTTTATCAATGGCCACAACCACAATGGTATCGACCACCTGCTCTATCGCTGCCGGATACTGGATGCCGTATTTATTCAACAGCTTTGCATTGCCCGCCAACACTTCTTTACCATCAATGGTGCCTTTCAAGCCATGTCCTGCCACTTCTTCTATATCTGAAGTTTGCAGACCTTCATACATGTTATCGGCATATTCTGTTACGGCCTTTGCGATGGGATGAGTGGAATGTTGCTCCAAAGCCGCCACTATTTTCAGAAACTCTTCCCGCTCTATTCCACTTGGCACTACTTGCTGAACCTTGAAAACACCTTTTGTCAGTGTACCAGTTTTATCCATCACCACTGTATCAACCTGTGTCATCACATCCAGGTAATTGCCACCCTTAAACAAAATACCGTTGCGGGATGCCAGGCCGATACCACCAAAATAACCCAACGGAATGGAGACTACCAGCGCACAGGGACAACTGATCACTAAGAAAACAAGTGCTCTGTAGAACCAGGTTTGAAAATCATAATCGGCAACAAAAAAGTATGGCACAACACACAGGGCAAGCGCCAGGAAAAAAACAATAGGGGTGTACACCTTAGCAAATCTGGATATAAATAGCTGTGTTTGTGACTTACGGGCAGTAGCATCCTGCACCATATCCAGAATGCGGCTTAGCTTACTGTCTCTAAAAAGAGCATTCACCTTTACTTCGGCAAGTGTGTTCAGGTTAATCATACCCGCCAGAATCGCCTCACCTCTGTACTTCGTATCAGGTTTGCTTTCACCGGTTAGAGCGGCTGTATTGAAAGAAGCGTTTTCAGAAAGCAACTCGCCATCCAACGCCACTTTCTCACCTGGCTTTACCTGTATGCTTTCACCCAATTGTACCTGTGCCGGGTCTACCACTTCTGATTTTCCGTTTCTCAAAACTGTCACTTCATCTGGCCGTATATCCAGCAGGGCTTTAATGCTTCGTTTGGCCCTGTTTACGGCTGCATCCTGAAACCATTCGCCAATTTGATAGAAAACCATTACTGCCACGCCTTCTTCATATTCACCAATGATGAAGGCGCCAATGGTAGCCACGCTCATCAATACAAACTCATTAAAGAAGTCGCCACGCTTGGATTTGCGAAAGGCAAGGTCCAAAACTTTTCTTCCGGCCAACAGGTAAGCTATGAGGTTTATAATGACTAAGGGAATATTTGGTATCTCTACATTGAACCCATATTCTAAAACAAGCAGCACCACCAAAATGGCTAAGGCTAAGAGCAGGTCCCAATGTGCCTTCCATCCAGCCTCATCTTTTTCTGCACCGCTGGCTGCATGTGCATGGTCGTGGCCATCATCTGTCGCATGTTGATTTTCCGTTGGTGTTTCTGCCACTTTTGAAAGTTCATTAAGTGCTAAACCCTTATCTTTTTCAGTATTATATTCCATACTATCTTATTGAATGAAAAATGAAATAATTCCGGTTGCCACTAACGTCAACCCGGTTATGATGCCGGCATTTTGTTCCCACTTATGCCAGTTTAGTTTCAGCAAACCTTTATAAACAATCTGTACCCAAATAAGCATTCCCGATATAGTCACAACCGCATACATGATGGCAATCATGGCCATCAGGTACCATCCTTTTGCACCGGCTAACAGAAAATACACTTCAATTTCCATGCAAGGGGAGAGGAACATGGCAATAACCAATGCCGTGATGATTGAACGTTTGGTTTTCTTTTCCAGCTTTTCTCTTTCAACGGCAAAATGACTGTGTCTATAATGTTGACGGATAAAGTACAGACCGAGCAGAATCAATAAGGATGGAGCAATGACGTGAGTAAAATTTTCCAGGTGCGCAGCCAACTCTTCACCAATAAGCCCCAGCAACAAGCCGATTACAATGGTGCTAATTACATGGGACAAACCGGCAATAAGGGTTATTCTGCTTGTTTCCCCTAATGACCAGCCTTCTTTTTTGCCGATTGCCAAGACCGGTAGCCAATGATTAGGAATCAGTGCGTGAAGAAGGCTGATAATTAAGCTCCCTGTAATGATGCTTATCATAATGCTAATTCAAAGTGCCCAGTAAAGCGAACAATGATGAGAGCAACACCACACATTTCCAACAGTTAAACTTCATGTTTTTGATTTTTAGGTTAGTAAATAAGTCTCGGAACGTTGTTTTTATATCTCGTGTATGCTTCTCCATGCTGTTTCTGCAGAAAATCTTCTTCCAGCCGCATTGTAATATGAAGCACTATATAAGCAGAGAACAAAACAGCAAACGTGATCGCATTTGGCAAAATCAAAAAAAATCCTACCAGACTAATGAGAAGAAATAAGAAGATGGGATTTCTTGACTTGGAAAACAGGCCCCAGGTAACCAACTGTGTTTTGTTATCATAGTCGATTCCGATTCGCCACGATTGTTTCATCTGCAATTGGGCGACCACAATTCCCAGAATGGAGAGATGCCCAAGAATCAACCCGGCTACCCGTAACGAAGGAAATTCCAAGTACTCAAAGCGGGCAAGCCGGTTATAGGCAGATTCTGAAAATGAATACAACAATACAGTCATAAGCAAAAGCAAGATGAACACTTTCATAGAGCCCCCGATATAGTTATGTGCCCCATCCATATTTGTTGCAAAGCGGAAGGGATTGATGCCTGTTTGTCTATACACTCTAATACTCGGTATAACAAAGACCAGCACAATAAAACCAATCAGATAAAGCGGCAGGTAGATTTTAAGAATCGCATCCATAAAACTGTTTTTTTCTTCAATGCTCAAAATTATTCTTCTGTACCGTGCAACTGGATTGCATTCTTTTGGTAGCAAGTATTGCTAGTGCCATTTGCAACCAGGTTGATTTCTGCTAAAACAAAATCATGGGGAAGCTTTACATCGGGCACTTTGTGTTTCGGTAAGCAAATGGTTTGCTTGCAGCTGTTGCAATAGAAATGCAAATGCAGATCATAATGTAAGCCTTCCTGGCAGGCCTCTGCGCATAATGCATATTTAGTTGATTCCGATCCATCCTTTATGCTATGAATCAGACCTTTCTCCTCGAATGTTTTCAGTGTCCGATAAAGTGTTGTTCGGTCAGCGTGTTGAAAATCATGTTCAAGGTCTTGCAGACTAACAGCCGTTCTCTGCTTCAATAAATGCTCTAAGACCAAAATACGCATTGCAGTGGGCGTAATGCCCTTTGCCGTTAACAGCTTTTCAATTGCATCATTCATAACAATTGTTTTTAATGCCCATGCCCACCGGTATTCGTCATTTTTGCCATAACAAAAAAGGCGCCTTTTGAAATAATTGGTGATTTGGGACGAATATTCTTTACCAATTTCACTTCCGTAAATCCAACATCACTTGCTCCTTTGATTACCTGAACCCTTTCAAAATATCTTGAAGGTTCGTCAGCATGCTCTTTTTCAGTTTCTTCCTTTTTTCCTTCTTCATGCCCATCGTCTTTGTGTTCTTCTGTGCCTTCCTTGGGTGCTTCCGTTTGAACAAAGATGTAATCTTGTCCCTGGTAAGTGACGATGGCATCTGTTGGCACAGATGGCACAACCGATTGCCCAATGCTAATCAATGCAGTAATGTTCATGCCTTCAATCAACCCGGACTTGTCACCCATCACCACCGCATGAATCGGAATTGTTTTCGACTCACTAACAAAGGCCGTTCCGATGGAAAAGATCTTTGCGTCGTATTCTCTGCCAGGGTTGTTGGTCAGCGTAAAATGAATGATTTGATCCGCATGAAGCTTGGGCAAATCTTTTTCGTAGACAAACAAATCAAGATGCAACTGTGAATTGTTAACGATTTCTGCGATAGGTGTGCTTTGGTCAACCGGTGAACCGATTTGTGCATTTACTGTACTTACCGTTCCGCTAATGGGTGCGGTAATGCTAATAGTAGTAACAATATTTCCCTTGCTTACCGAAGCTGGTGAAATTCCCATGGCACTGAGTTGTTTACTTAGTGAATTACGGGTTGCCCTGAGCGTTGACAATTCGGTTTGTACCCGCTGAACATTCTTTAACGGAGCCGCATTGCCCTCCACCAGTTCTCTCTGCCGCCTTAACTCAATTTCTGCCAAATTGATTTGTGCATTGGTAGTTTGCAGTTCTTGTTGAAGTTGCGCCACGTTAGGGTTAACAATGGATGCAATCACCTGACCTTTTTTGACAAAGCTACCTGGCTGAATCAACAAGGTTTTCAAAACACCGCTGTTCACCGAAGTCACCAAAGCCTTATTTTGATTGGGTACTGAAAGAATACCATTGGCCCTGATAGAGGTGGTGAGGTTTTTTAATTCGATGGTACTTACTTCAATAGCTGCTGTCTTTATCTGTTCCTCGGTCAACGCCACAACATTTCCTTCCGCTTCGCTGTGACCTTCCTCTCCATGTTCCTCAGTTTTTTGTTCTGTGGCCTCCGTTTTAGTTGTGCTTTTGCCACCACAGGAAGCGAGATACAAGGCAGCGGCAAATAATATGATTATTTGTTTCATTTCTTTTATCTGTTTAGATAGTAATTGGCTTGAATGGCTGATTGATTGTATTGGTTCAGCACTTCTAAATAGTTTCGTTGTATGTCAATGGCCTGGGTCAGGAATTGTGATAGATCGGCAAAGCTGATTTCCCCAGCACGATATGAAATGTTAGCGGCCTTGATAATAGCGTCTGCTTGGGCAAGTCCTGTGGTTTCATAAAAGTTGAGCATTTCTTCATCTTTTCTTAACTGTTGGATTGCCTGGTAATACTGGCCCGATAAATTCGCGATTTCATAATTGACAAGGGACTGCTGATAGTCTCTTTCCTGTTCAGCGGCCCGGATACGATTTTTAACCGCAGAGCGGTTGAATATGGGAAAATTGGCTGATACAGAAAACCCGGAAAACAAATTTCGTTGACCATTCACTCTTTCGGGTATCAAAGGACTGTATAACCGCTGACTGAAAAACCGGCCTTCAAAGTTTGGCTTCACGCCCTGTTGCTGTACATTCACTTCGGCTGCCGCAATGCTCGTGTTTTGTAACTGAAGTTGAATGGCGGGATGGTTTCGAAGTGTATCCAGTAAGAGTTCTGTGTTCACTTTTTCAAGCGGTTCAAGCGGTGGCAGATACAAGTAGCCGGTATTGGTTAACCGGCGCAAAACTTCCTGTTGGGCGGCGATATCCCGGTTCAACATATGGACCTGCACTGTGATTTCTCTCGAACGTGCAATTGCTGCTATGCTGTCCAATCCTGCGCTTTCTCCAGTTCGAACTTTTAACCTGGCGGCATTAGCAAGGGAGCGGTAAATGCTGTCAAGCCGAGTAAATAGCTGCTGCCTGTTTTGCAAATACCAGATGGTGTAGTAAGCTCCCTGTACATCCCGCTTGATTTCCAAGGCCCGCAATTGCCGCGACAACTGCGTTGCAGTCAGTTGCTGTTCCAGCAAGTTCCTGCGTGCCCGGTACACACCCGGCCATTCCAGACTTTGGCTGATGCCGATTTTTAGCACGCCATTTGGATCTCCCGGGCTGAGATCTTCGTTCTCAACAAAGAAACCTGTCCGGGGCAATTCCCCGCCTGTGCTAATCAGTGTACGGCCACGTTGAACCTGCATGTCGGCGGCTCTAAGCTGAAGGTTCGTTCTTAAAGCTGTGTCATAAACGGCATCGAATGATGTTCGTATAGTTTGCCCGGTTGGTTGGGCAAACACGATTTGGGAGACAAAAAGTAGCGCTATTACAGGGGCTACTTTCTGAATGGTTTTATTCGGTCGCATTTTTCCGGAAAAAATTATATAGAGTAAGGGTAAAACAAAAAGGGTTAGAACAGTGGCTGTTATCAATCCACCGATAACCACCGTAGCCAAGGGTTTCTGCACTTCGGCACCGGCACCGGTGGAAATTGCCATGGGAAGAAATCCAAGCGAGGCTACCGTTGCGGTCATCAACACCGGGCGAAGCCTGATCTTCGTTCCTTCCAATACCCGTTGAATGGGGTCCGTTATCCCTTCTTTCGCCAGGTGGTTGAACTGGCCAATGAGTACAATTCCGTTCAGCACAGCAACGCCAAACAAGGCAATAAAACCCACACCAGCCGATATACTAAAGGGCATACCCCTTAACAACAAGGCAAAAACACCACCAATTGCAGACATCGGGATCGCTGTAAATATTAAGGCTGCTTGCTTTACGGAACCGAAAGTGAAATAAAGAAGAGCGAAGATGAGCAACAAGGCAATTGGGACAGCAATACTTAACCTCGCTGATGCTTGTTCCAGGTTTTCAAACGTGCCGCCATAGGTAAAATAGTAGCCTGTAGGCAAGATATTTTGAGCCGACAACTTTGCCTGTATATCCTGCACAACGGACTGCACATCTCTGTCTTGCACATTGAAACCAATAACAACCCTGCGCTTTGCATCTTCACGGCTGATCTGCGACGGGCCTTCTTTGAAAGAAACAGTGGCCACCTGGCTCAATGGTATTTGCGCTCCATCTGCTGTTGGAATAAAGAGGTTGGCGACATCCTCAATAGAGTTTCGGTTAGCTGTATCAAGTCTTACAACCAGGTCGAACTTTCGTTCGTTCTCAAAGACAACACCGGCTGATTGTCCTGCAAAGGCTGTACTAACTACCCGGTTCACATCCTCGATGTTCATGCCATAACTGGCAATCCTCCCCCTATCGTATTCAATCGTAATTTGCGGAAGTCCAGTTGTCCTTTCTATCTGGGGTTCTGTTACGCCTTCCACGGACTGAATGATCGAAGCAATTCTCGGAGCCAGCGCAGCCAGGGTATCAATGTTCTCGCCAAAAATCTTCACCGCTACGTCTTGCCTGACACCGGTCATGAGTTCATTAAAACGCATTTGAATGGGCTGGTTGGCTTCGAAAAAGACACCGGGAATTGCTTCCAGCTTTTCCTCCATCATCCGGGATAATTCATTGTAATCGTCTGTTGTTGTCCATTCATCTTTATCTTTTAAGGTGATGATTAAATCACTGGCTTCCGGTGGCATGGGGTCGGTAGGCACTTCTGCGCTTCCTGTTTTGCCCACCACATCTTTTACCTCCGGGAAGGACTTAATAATTCGGGACGCCTGCATGGATGTTTCAATGCTTTGCGAAAGTGAAGAGCCTTGCGGCAGAATGCAGTGAAAGGCATAATCGCCTTCCTGCAATTGAGGTATAAATTCTGCGCCCATCCTGGAAAAAATGATTCCTGTAATTACCAAAAGAGCAGTTGCCGCAGCAACGACGACGTATTTCAATTTGATTGCCCAATGAATAGCGGGGGAATAAAGCCGCTGGAAAAAGTCCATCATTCGGTCTGAAATATTACGCTTGTGCGATACCTGTTTAGGGAGGAACCTGGCGCACATCATGGGAATATAAGTCAGTGATAAAATCAAAGCTCCCAGGATAGCAAAACCTACCGTTTGTGCCATGGGCCGGAACATTTTACCCTCGATCCCCACCAGCGTAAGGATGGGTAAATAAACGATCAGAATGATAATTTCACCAAAGGCAGCGCTGCTACGGATTTTTGAAGCGGACTCGTAGACTTCCGCATCCATTTCCGATTGCGTGAGCTTCTCCGTTCGTTTTCGAAGACCCAGATGATGCATGGTTGCCTCAACGATGATGACAGCACCATCCACAATCAGCCCAAAATCAATAGCCCCAAGACTCATCAGGTTGGCCGATACACCAAATACATTCATCATACCCAAAGCAAAGAGCATGGATAGCGGGATAGCAGAAGCCACAATCAATCCGGCGCGAAGGTTACCAAGGAAAAGAACCAGCACAAAGATGACAATGAGAGCACCTTCCACAAGGTTCTTCTCAACGGTGGCTATGGCCCTGTTTACCAAATTGGTCCTATCAAGGAAGGGCTCTATTTCTATATCCGCAGGAAGGCTCTTTTTGATGGTTTCCATCTTTTCCTTAACCCGTTTCACCACTTCGGCGCTGTTGCTTCCTTTCAGCATCATCACAATGCCACCAACCACTTCATGCTCACCGTTGTGAGTCATAGCGCCATACCTGATTGCATTGCCAAAACGGGGTGTGGCCACATCAGAAATCAAGACGGGTATGCCATTTACATTCTTCACGACAATCTTCCCGATTTCTTCAAGAGAGGTGATTAAGCCAATTCCCCGGATGAAATAGGCGTTGGGCTTTTTGTCGATGTAAGCTCCCCCGGTGTTTTGATTGTTCTTTTCCAGTGCCTCGTAAATCTCTGCTATGCTGACGTTGAGGGCCTTCAGCCGGTTTGGGTCCACCGCCACTTCATATTGTTTCAGCATTCCGCCAAAACTGTTGACTTCGGCCACGCCGGGGGTTCCGTAAAGCTGACGAGCGACAATCCAGTCCTGCATGGTGCGCAAATCCATTGCAGAATATTTGTCTTCACTCCCTTCTTTGGGATGGATCATGTATTGGTAAATCTCACCGAGCCCGGTACTAACCGGTGCCAGTTCGGGTGTGCCAATGTCTTCGGGAATCTGTTCTTCGGCTTCTTTGAGCCGTTCATTAATTAGCTGCCGGGCAAAATAGATGTCAACATTATCTTCAAAGACCACCGTGATTACAGATAATCCAAACCTTGAAATCGACCGGATCTCCACCAAATTGGGAAGGTTGGCAATGCTTTGTTCAACAGGGTAGGTGACATACTGTTCTACTTCCTGGCTGGCCAGTGTGGGAACAGTGGTGATAATTTGCACCTGGTTGTTGGTGATGTCCGGAACGGCATCAATGGGAAGCTTCGTAGCACTCCATATGCCCCAGGCAACCAGGATAATCGTCATGGCTGCTATCACCAGTTTATTTTTTATGCTAAACCGTATAATCTTATCTAACATGAGTTTTTACGTTTCCTACCTATCGCATTAGGAAAAGAGCGACAAAAACAGCCAGAATAAAGACAATGAAAATCATCAGGATGATTATGATGGCTAAGGTTTTGCCTTTGGACCACCCCAGGTCTTTCGCCTCGCTCTGTTTGTACGTTGCTCTGTTTGCCCGAAGTCGGGATCTGGCCATACGAATCGAAATAGGGAATTCAACAAAAGGAATATTTGCCCTGCAGAAAAGGGACAACTTAAAAAGGATGATATTAGGAAATTAACTGTGGCGGCTGCCAGATGGGAAGGGGAATGTCAATTGTTTCGGATGGTAAGTGCTCTGTATAGGCTTTAGATGCATGTTCTGAGACAAGACCTATTGCAGCAATGCAATGATTGATGGAAAAACCTGCACAGCAGGCACACTGGCAGAAAGGTGAACAGTCATCACCTTTTTCTTTGTCCTGCTGATGAGATGCTTCTGATAATTCAGTCTTGACATTTCCTTTGCTCCAGCCAAAATCAGTATCACTGCAAGGCAGAAAACCTTGCAACAGGACCGTCAGGGCTAAGAACAAAGCAAATAATTTCATTGGGTGCAAAGGTAAACAAGAAGATTCTTAAAGCGTTAAGCAAAATTTGTAGCCTTGTTGCAGAGGGTGGGGGAGAACAATGTATATATGAAAAGAAACCGCTAAATGTTTAAGGTATATTGACCAATAGATTGTCGGCAGCCTCGTGGCTTATGGTCAATGATTTTTTTTTGTGCAGAATCGTTAACGACCTATCAAAATCTTCAACCTCGGCTACTTCCACTGTTTCGCCTATAAACAAGCCGATCCTATCCAAATAGCGTAGAAAATCATCTGATGAGTTCCTCAATCCGGTTATCATCAATTTCTTTTTCTGGGGTGCTTCTGTTAGGGGTTGTTTCTTGATAATTTTCATCTTCCCATTCTCATCCGGTATGGGATCGCCGTGCGGGTCTACGGAGGGAAAGCCTAAAAACGTTTCCAGTCTCTTTACCAGGTCATCCGATTCAATATGCTCTAATTGTTCAGCCAGGTCATGAACCTCGTTCCATTTGTAGTTTAGTTTATCTACGAGGAAAACCTCCCATATACGGTGTCTTCTGATTATTTGCAGGGCTTTCTTTTTCCCTTTCTCCGTCAGTTGTATGGTTTTGTCAGCTAAGATTTCAACCAACTTTCGTTCACTCATTTTACGAACCATTTCTAAAACTGTAGCTGGATTGAGTTCCAATGCTTTAGAAAGGGCAATGTTGTTTACCTTTTTTATCTGCTTGCTTTCCAGCTTGTATAATGTTTTCAGATAATTCTCCTCGGATAAATTGGCAAAATGCTGCATGGTACCAAAAGTACATGGTTTATCCAAATGTGAAAATTTGGTAGGCCAAATAAATAAATTTAGCTTTATCAAACTTATTTAACCGCCACTGCTAATTAATAGGTATGAAGAAAAAGCTACTTGTTTTGTCTTTTCTGGCTGCTTTAATGGTTATATACCTTTCCTGCAGCAAGGTTTTACCGGGTGCACCGGAAGAGGATCAAATCCTTGACGGACCGCTGGATGGCCTGACTTCTGAGCAAAAACGGATGTTCCTGCGTGGCGATTTAGCGTTTAATGATGAAGTATTCACGAAAGAACTGGGGCTTGGACCAATTTTCGTAGCCACATCTTGCGGGACCTGTCATGCGGGTGATGGCAAAGGCCACCCTTTTTCAACACTTACCAGATTTGGGCAAAGCGATACGATAGGAAATCAGTTTATGCACCTTGGTGGTCCACAACTTCAGCACAGGGCCATTCCGGGCTTTCAACCCGAAGGCATTCCAGCCGGTGCTACGTTTTCCAGTTTTATACCACCGGCCAATACAGGCCTAGGCTTTTTAGATGCCGTTGAGGATGCAACCTTGCTGGCCCTGGCTGATGAAAACGATACAGATGGTGACGGGATTTCGGGCAGGCCAAACTGGATCAGTATTCCGCTCTACAGCAAAGAGAGACCGAACACGGTTCGCCGGAATGGTAAATACATTGGACGGTTTGGAAAGAAAGCGGCCGTTTATGATCTGTTGCAACAAACCGTTAATGCCTATAACCAGGACATGGGCATAAATTCTACTTATGAACACTACAACACCTACAATGGGCAGGACGCAGACCCTGAAGTCTCCAATCAAACCGTTCAGGATGTGGTGTTTTACTTGCAAACCCTGAAGGTCCCCGTTCAACGAAAACAGAACGACCCTGATGTACAAGCCGGCAAACAAATTTTCCAAAATATTGATTGTGGCAAATGCCATGTACCGCAACAGCAAACAGGCAATTTCCCCATTGCAGCGATCGCAAATAAATCCTTCTTTCCTTACAGCGACTTTCTGTTGCACGACATGGGGCCTGGTTTGAACGATGGTTACACTGAAGGAACTGCTATGCCTTCGGAATGGCGAACACCACCACTTTGGGGTTTGGGGCTCTCCAAGAACTCACAAGGAGGACGGTATTTCCTGTTGCACGATGGAAGGGCCCGAAGCATTGAGGAGGCGATTTTGTTGCATGGCGGCGAAGCACAAGGAAGCAGAAATGCATTTAAACAGTTATCAACTTCAGACAAAGCCAAAATCATCCAGTTTTTAGAATCCCTTTAAAATGCAGAGAAGAGAATTTATTAAAAACACTTGCACCGCTTGTCTTTCTCTGACGGTGTTATCAACCCTTGTCAGCAGTTGTGTCGCCACAAAATACATTTCCGGGGAATTGGGCAAGGATGGCTTGACTATCAGCAAAGAGGAATTTAAGGTGAAGCAAAAAGGCGGCACGGCCTACAGCTCGTTTATTATTGTCCGCAATGATGCGCTGCAATTTCCCATTTGCGTTTACCGCCTCAATGAAAATGAATATTCTGCCTTGTGGATGAAGTGCACCCACCAGGGTGCGGAGTTGCAGGCATCCGGCGATGTGCTGCAATGTTCTGCACACGGAAGTGAGTTTACAAACAGAGGCCAGGTATTGAGCGGACCGGCAGGAACAAGTCTCCGGACGTTCCCGGTGTCGATAACCAACAACGAATTATTTATAGACCTAAGGAAACAGTCATGAAGCAGCTAAGTATCGTCATCATCGGCACTCTGCTATTCTTTGGTGCACAGGCACAGATAGATCCCGAGCTGCTGCGCAGGCCGCAAAATGATACGGGTAGTTTAAAGCTAAACATGGATGCTGTTTATGACCGTCCCTTTGTACAGGCAGGCAAACTGCCGGTGGCATTGGGGGGGTATGCAGAAGCAAACTATCAGTATTTAGGGGAGAACGGTATTACAGAAGGGCACCAGTTTCAAATGCGGCGCTTGACATTGTTTGTTTCTTCCGCCATTTCCAAGCGGATAAAATTTCTCTCTGAAATCGAGTTTGAGGACGGTACCAAGGAAATCAATATTGAATTTGCATCGGTGGATTTTGAACTTGCGCCGCTACTCAACTTGCGTGGTGGTATGGTGATGAACCCGATAGGAGCGTTCAATCAAAACCACGACGGGCCGAAATGGGAGTTTGTTGACAGGCCTATCACTGCCACACAGATGCTGCCGGCAACATTCAGCAATGTTGGTTTTGGTGTCTTTGGTAAAAAATATGCACAGGATTGGGTCTATGCTTATGAAGCTTATCTCACCAATGGCTTTAATGATAGGATTATAGAGAACAGCGAAAACAAAACCTTTTTGCCTGCTACAAAGCAAGACCCGGAACGGTTTGAAGAAAGCTTTAACGGCAGTATGTTATTTACAGGGAAAGTAGCCTTGCGAAACAGAAAACTTGGCGAAATTGGCCTTTCGTATATGGCAGGTGCCTACAACAAATTCCAAGAGGATGGCCTGGTGCTGGACAAAAAGCGACTGGCAAAAATTTATGCAGTCGATTTTAATACAACTCTGGCGACGAAAACCTTTGTAACCGGTGAATGGGCCTGGGTGAACATTGATATTCCGGAAACGTACTCCGAACAGTTTGGCCGTAGGCAACAGGGTGGATTTGTTGATATTGTCCATCCGATGCTTCAACGGAACATGTTTGGTTTTGAAAAAGCAACCTTGAATGCTGCCCTGCGGCTGGAATATGTTGATTGGAACAAAGGCACCTTTAAGTCAACTGGGGACGCCATTGGCGACCATCTCTATTCTATTGTTCCGGCTATTAGCTGGCGGCCCACTTCACAAACGGTACTGCGATTGAATTACAGGTACAACTGGCAACGTGATTTGTTGAACAATCCGCCATCCAGGCTGGCTGGCTTTCAGTTTGGGTTGTCTACCTATTTTTAAAGTGATGAAACAACTTTATGCTTCTTTGTTGATTTAAAAACAGGACTGCTATAATCAGCAGTCCTGTTTTCTTAAATTCTGGTGAAGCAGCTTGGAGCCAATTCCCCTTACAACCTGATTTTAATTCCTCCATTGACGACAAATCCTTCTACCGGAGCATAGATGTCTCTGAATACAGGATTATTGATTGTACCTGTGTAAATGGTATCAAACTTTGTCTGTCTTGTATCGGTAAAGTTTTCAAAGTTGATAAATACAGAGAATTGCTCCCATAGTTTTTCGGCCATAAAACCGGTGATCCAGTAAGGTTTACCAAATGTGCCATCGCTCAGCCTCTGCCTGCTGAAATGATAAGCTTCCAAACCTAATTTCAGTTTGTCTTCAATTTCGTACATCAACACATTGTTCAATCGATGACGGGCTGTCAGGGGCAACCATTCCCTGGTGTTGGCAAAATGCGTATTGGCGTCAGTGAGGGTATAGCCTACAAACAGCTTAAAGTCCCCATACGTCAACCGAAGGTTGGTTTCCATGCCTTTTGTGTCCAGGTAATCCGTTGCATTCTGGAACTGCACTTTTCCGCCTGGAGCTCCCACCAAAACCAGGGGATTGTTGAGTTTTGTGTAGAAAAACAAGTGGTTCAGGCTAAAGCCGACATCCCCGAGATTGGTGCGGTAATTAATGTCCCAGTTGCCACCAACAGAGCGTTCGTTTCTTGAGCGGTTTATGTCAATGGGAAACAGGTTTTGAAATTGAATCCGTTCTGCCTCTTCTGTAAAAATGGTTGGCGTCTTGTAACCAAAGCCACCGCCAATACGGGTCGTGAGGTTTGGTGTCACCCTGAACATGGCAGATACCCTTGGCAGCAGTTCAAAGCCGAACTCATTGACATAGTCACCTCTAAGCCCTGTTTCTAAAACCACTCTTTCGGAGATTGACCAGGCATTTTGCACAAACAAACCATAGGTATTGTAGCGGTAGTCCCGCTTGGGGTCTGGTGTCTGCCCTTGCTCCTTTAAGTCATCTGTCAACACATTAGCGCCTATTATCCAGTCAGCTTTTTCTCCCTTCCTGTTCCAGGTAAACTCAGAAAATGAAGATTGTTGCAAGGCATCAAAGGTGTAAGTAGGGATGGTGATTACCCTGTCAAAACGGCTATAGCTGTTTTTAAATTGCAACGTTGCATGTTCGGTCAGTTTGTGAGCAATACCTACCTGTGTTGTAATGCGATCTGTTTTGTTCTTTTCAAAGAAACCATTGTCGCCGTTCTTTATGTAGTTCATGCTACCACCGGTACGGTCTTCCGTAATGTAGGTTGCGCCAACATCGGCTGTAGTGTTTTTGCCGTACAGGAACAGTCTCGGGTTGATGGTGTATCGTTCAAACTTCGGAATGGCTGTCAGTCCAATGTCGGCAGGGTCAAAAGGACGGTTGCTGTTTCTTGATGCAAACAAGGTCAATCCTGCTTTACAGTATCGCTGGCTGTAAAAACCGCTCAGGTCCAGTCCACCGGCAGATGTACCGTTAGCAAGAAAGCTGATTTCCCGGTCTCTGCCAGGTGTTTTAGACACGAGGTTTACCAGGCCTGCAATGGCGCCACCACCGTAGAGGGTAGAGGCAGCACCTTTGATGACTTCTACCTGCCGTAGGTCCAACGGTGCTATTTGCAGTATGGATAAGCCACCGGAAAAGCCTGAATACAGTGGATAGCCGTCTCTGAGGATTTGGGTATACCGACCCTCCAAACCCTGGATGCGGATGCCGGCATTGAAAGACGTGGCAGAGGTTTGCTGGGTTTGAATGCCAGTGCTTTCGTTTAGAAGCATGCGGATGTCGCCGGGTTTCATGTTACCTTTTTCTGTTAATTCCTCACCGGAAATTACTTCTACCCGTGTAGGAATGTTGGCAATGGTGCGGCTGATACGGGTGGCTGTAACCACAACGGCTTCTTCATCTTCCTCTTCGCCTTCTTCCATCAGGACTTCGGTAAGAGATCTGTCGGGTTGCGGGGCCGTTACCGTAATTTCCTTTTCTTCCAATCCTACGAATGACACGGTTACAGTATAGATGCCGGGTGCCATATCTGCAAAGGTGGCAATCCCAACACTGTCAGCTATTGTAGTTTTGTTGAGTGAGGCAATTGTGGCTGTCGCTCCTGCAAGCGGCTGGCTGTCTTCTGCTTTTTTGATAGATAGTCTGATGGTATGCTGTGCATATATGCCTGTGCTTGCAAATAGCAGCAGACACAATGATAGTATGTGCTTCATATTGCTGTTAAGAAATGAAAAAAATATAAATGAATCTTTGCGTTGTGTCAGAAGTATCAAGCAACTCGTGGGGGCTGTAATAGCGATGCCGTATATACAGAAAGGGTCAGACAAAAAACTTTTGAATGGTGTACCGGCTTTTCTGCCGCAATGATTGGAACCTCGACAACGGTAGCTATTTGAGTGAAGCCGGGACAAGTGCCACAGGTAATGAAAGGTGAGCAGTTGCCTTCGGATTTATGCTCATCACTGTTAGTGGTTTGTTTAGTCAGCTCATCTTTGCTACAATCATCATCACTACAGCAAGGAAAGAACGTTGCTGTAATAGTGACCAAAAGCAAAAGAAATGTTAACCACTTTTTCATTCGGCGCAAAGATAGCAAGGAGAGAAATAATCTTAAAATGAAGAAGGAGTCTCAATATCCTTTTCTGAGCATGTCGGCATATTCGTTTGGCAATGGACTGTCTTCAACTGCCTTGGCAGCTTTCTCTACATCATAATCAAATCTTATAAACTCAACCTGTACGGCATCTTTATTGTTTATGCTGCTATCCTGGTTGAGGGTGAGCATTACATAACAGCCTTTTGGGTTGCCATCTTTTGGCTTACCTACTGAACCGATATTGATTGCATGGCGGTAATGTGTATTTTCTGTTGGTAGTACTCTGTGGTAGGGTTTGTGTGTGTGACCGAAGCACATGATGTCTGCATCTGCCCCTTCCATAATTCGCAATAAGCTTTTTTCCTCCCTGTCCTCAAAAAGATATTCATTGATCTTTCTTGGGCTACCATGCACTAACAAAAGGTTTAGTTTGTCCTCGTTTAGCTGGAACTCTACTTTTATGTGTGCCGGGAGTGTTCTTAGATACCTTCTTTCCTCAGGCTTTACAATTGAGTTGGTGAAGCTGATGGAAATTTTGCCCATATCTTTTTCACCATCTGTTTTATAAGCACAACCACATTCATTACTCATCAAACCGATGCCCTGGTCGTAGTTACCTGCAATGGTAGGAATGCCCCTTCTTCTTACTTCATTGATTACTTCATTGGGCCAGATGTTATACCCCACCAGATCGCCGAGGCAATAGATAGCATCCGGCTTTTGTACTTCGATACTTTTAAAAAAGGCTTCCAGTGCCGGCAGGTTTGCATGGATGTCGCTAAAAAGTGCAATTCTCATTCGATGATTTTTAAGCGTTTAGTAATTGTCGATTTGTGTAGTATTTCCGTCTGAACCAAAAAGCTACATTCACCAAAGCAATCAAAGCAGGCACTTCTACCAAAGGACCAATAACACCAGCAAATGCCTGACCGCTGTTGATACCAAATACACCGATTGCTACAGCAATAGCCAGTTCAAAGTTGTTCCCTGCTGCTGTAAAGGCTATGGATGCATTTGTTGAGTAATCGGCTCCCATTTTCTTTCCAATAAAGAAGCTCACGATGAACATGATGGCGAAGTAAATGACCAAAGGAATCGCTATTCTTACAACATCAAAAGGTATTTGCACAATTAGTTCGCCTTTGAGGCTGAACATAACCACGATGGTAAAGAGTAATGCGATCAATGTGATAGGAGAAATAAAAGGTATGAACCTGGTTTGATACCATTCTTCGCCTTTTGCATTTTTCAGTAAGTATCTAGTGAGTACACCCGCTGCAAACGGAATACCTAGATAGATGGCGACACTTTCGGCAATTTGGCCAATGGTTATATTCACTTCTGAGCCGGTGATTCCAAATAATGGTGGCAAAAGGGTTATAAAAACGTAGGCATACACACTGTATAGTAATACTTGGAAGATGCTGTTCAGTGCTACTAAACCAGCTGCATATTCCCGGCTTCCTTCGGCAAGCTCATTCCAAACAATAACCATCGCTATGCAACGGGCCAGACCAATGAGAATAAGACCGACCATGTATTCTGGATAGCCGTGTAAAAACACGATGGCAAGCAGGAACATCAGGATTGGACCAATCACCCAATTCAGGAACAGGGACACACCCAGTACCTTTGTGTTTTTAAAAACTTCTTTCAGCTTTTCATACCTCACCTTGGCGAAGGGTGGGTACATCATAAGGATTAAACCAACTGCCAACGGAATGTTGGTTGTGCCGGATGAAAAAGAGTTAATAAAGGTTGAAGAGGAAGGAAAGAAGTAGCCGATTGCTACGCCGATCCCCATTGCAAGGAATATCCAAAGGGTTAAATACCGGTCTAAGAAACCTAATCTCTTTCGTTCTAAAGCCGGAGCACAATTGTTAGCTGACATAAAAGAATTTTGATTTAATGATTAGCAACAACCACCGCCGGGGGTACAGGTATTCGCTTCTACTGGTTGCGATACTTTCAATTTATCAGCTGGAACGCCGCATTGGTCCTGTGCAAGGCAAGCTGTTTGTTTGGCGGTCAAAACAAAGTTTTCACCAATAAACTCCAAATCATACTTTCCAATGGTATCACCCTGGTATTCGACTTCTACTTCCAAGTCTTCCATCCCTAAAATCCTTTCCGAAAGCGAAATGATATTGGCTAATTTTTGTGGCTTTAAACGGTGCTCATAATCATTAGCATCCCAAAGCTGAAAGTTTGCCATCTTTTCTGTTCTAACGGTCCCGCCACAATCAATAAAATGTTTGGTAACCACACCGACTTCTGTAACGTGAAAGTGCTCAGGAACAAATGTGCCGTCTGGTAATTCAAAGTTTACGCCCTGTAATCCGGTCAAATGATTTTTTACTTGTGATAGTTTCATTTTGTATGTTTTTATAATTGTCTTATTGCAATATTGCGATAGTTGTGCCCAAAAAAAATCAACAGCAGTTATTCTTCAATTCATAGGATACAAAAAACTTCTCCATTGCTGTTTTGTATTCTTTCCAAACCTTTTCATCAATACAATAGCAAACACTGGCACCGTCAACCGTGCCCTTGATGATTCCAGCTGTCTTTAACTCTTTTAAGTGTTGTGATACCGTTGCCTGCGCTAAACCCAACTCTTCTACCAGGTCGCCACAGATACACGACTTGGAATTAATTAGAAATTCCACTATGGCGATACGGGCCGGGTGCGCCAATGCTTTGAGCATGGTAGCTAACCTGTTTTGCTTATCGGTGAATATTTCTGATTTAGTGACACCCATATTGATTGTAATATTACGATAATAGTTCTGAAACAAAGTATTTTTGTCGAATAATTTATTATCAGCGTTGAAAAGACTTAAAGAGTCTATAGTAATTACTGAGATGCTACCTGCGCATTGGGAAGCGGTAAAGGTGATCTATGAGAAAGGAATTGCCACTGGTAACGCAACTTTCCAAACGGCTGCCCCTTCTTCGTGGGAGTTGTGGGATAAGACCCATACACTACATAGCCGATTTGTAGCCCTGTTAGAAAAAGATGTTGTTGGTTGGATTGCGCTATCACCTATTTCCGTCAGAGAGTGTTATAGAGGCGTTTGTGAAGTGAGTGTGTATGTCGATCCGGAGTATGGCGGAAGGGGGATTGGCAAATGCCTGATGGAAGCTGTGGTTTCAAGTAGTGAGGCTAAGGGAGTGTGGACGTTGTATTCAAGCACCTTCCCGGAAAATATAGCAAGCCTGGCCTTGCAAAAGAGCTTCGGTTTCCGGGAGATAGGTTACCGGGAAAGGATTGCGCAACTGGATGGGGTATGGAGGAATACTTTGCTACTGGAAAGAAGGAGCAATGTGGTGGGATGAAAAAAAGCCTGCAGGTTTTTAACAGGATGAAAAAAATGAATCAGACGTCAACGAACTCGGTGCACCTATAATTCCATTTCAGCGTCTATAAACTCTTTCGCTCCTGATGGACCTGTTATGGATAAAACAACATTACTTTCCGGGTCTTCTATTGAAAGTTGAAAGTAAAGAAACTGCAACAAGCTCTTTCAGCCTTGATGAAACTTACTAAATCATCCAGCATCTTATCTGATCCTTTGAATGTATACTGGTAACCATTGGTAACTCATGGCGGTCAATAACATTTGCTTTTAGCAGCGCTATCACTTCTGCCTTGTGTTTTTGCAGCTCTGGGCTGGAAAGTTTACAGGCAACTTCTTTTTCTTTTTTCACTGCAGTAACAATAGTTGATGATTTGTTGTTTACTGTTTCTTTCGTTGCCGGCTTTTTACAACAGTCATCATCGCCAGTACAGGATGCCTTTGATGTTTTGGTTTGAGCACTTGCCGAAAATGCCAGCAGGCATAAAAGGGAAAGAATTGCAAGGAGTGATTTTGATCTCATAATTCGTAATTTATAAACAACTAAATTTTAATGTCGTGGTACGTAAAAAATAATACAAACGCCTATCAAGGCGATGACTGCGCCAATTATATCGTACTTGTCTGGAATAAAATTATCGAACTTATAAGCCCACAAAAGTGACATTATGATAAAGAAGCCGCCATAGGTGGCATAGGTTCTTGCAAAATTTGCCGTTTGCCATGTTGCTACCACGCCATAGGCGATAAGGATTACAGCCCCCAGAATACCAACCCAAACAGGTTTGCCTGCCCGTAACCACTGCCAAACCAAATAACCACCGCCAATTTCACAAAGACCTGCGAGAACAAAAATTAGAACTGACTTTGTTGCTGCCATACAAGTATTTTAGGAAAAGAAAGTTCGTAATTTTAATTTGATGCAATGCTCTCTTGCTTACAAACACAATAAGTATTTCAACTACATGGCTTCATAGCCTTTGCCGTTTTTCGTTTAGAGTACCAGGCGTGCCATAGGAAGAAGGCTGCAAGCCCAATTATTACAATGCCCAACTTCTCTAAGTAAACTTCTATAGCTATTAACGATGCTTTACCTACTGCAGTTCCTATTAATGGTAAAGCGCAACATAAAACACATAGTGCCAAACTTCAACACATTGGCGCCAATAATCCGGTCAGCTTTTCCCCCTATCCGTTCCAGGTAAGTTCTGAAAAAGAAGATTGTTGCAAGGCATCAAATGTGTAAGCGGGGATGGTGATAACCTTATCAAAACGACTTTATCTGTTTCAAATTGCAGCGAACAACTTGTCAAAATAACCTTTAGCAAAAGTCTTCTCAGGTTGTAAATGTGAAAATCTGTTCAAATATGCTTTAGTCGGTAAATTCTGAATAAGCGATAAAAGCAACATCAATTCTATGAGAACTTTGCTATTAAGAAGTTATAATAGCCCATTACCGCCATTTTGGTTTACAAATAATGAGAGAACAGTTAGTGTATATTACAACTACATTTTAAAAGTAAGGCACAATCTTTTACCTTTTATTTTAGTTTATTATTTGCCTTTGCAACTTACAACAGCTGCAATACACCTTATTTTGACTATGCTTAATGTTTCATCAACTGTACGGTCACTTGGTTTGCACCAGGGTCTTTCAGATCAATGGTCTGTAAAGTGGTTTTTACGACTACCCATTGCTTGTTTACTTGTTGCAGCAAAGCATCACTTGTCGTAATGGCAAGCGTAAGCGTATGGCTTCCGGCTGTATTTGTCTCGCTCCAGGTGCCATTGTAAGGTAAACCACTTCTCGTGGCCACCAAGGTGCCGGCAGCATCAAACTGCAAGAAAACTGTTCCTATATCCTTCGCAACGCTGTTCTCCATATAGATAACCATCCAATCACCGGTTTTAACAGCATTACTAACTGAAACCAGTTCTCTTTCAGGATATTCTCCACCACTTTTTTTGCAACCAGTAAAAAACAAAGCAATGAGTAGGGAATAGACGAATATTAATTTCATGCTAAGATGTTTTACTATGAAACGTAAGTAACAAGAGTTTGGTTGCTACAGCCTGCTTTACAGGATGATGTGCTGTTCGTACAGGGTCTTAAAAGAGAAACCCCTGCAAAAGCAAGGGTCGTCAACCAAAACTAACTGCTTATAAAGACTGTTAGATAGCCTAAGCTAAACATATTGTTTTAATCTTCCAAGTAAAGCGCTGTCCGTCGCAAACAGTACAAGTAAAAATATTGCCCAAGAAAAGCCATCCACTGTTGTATCAGGGTCCCATCTCCGCTGCACCGGAACGGTTTTCGCTATCCTGAAAGAAAGCAAAACGGCTATGTGCTATTACAACGGCGTCAAGGTGAAAAAAGAAGCTATCCAGTTTTTGGTGGAAGACACCAAAGGGATTGAAAATTTTGAACGTGACTTGCAGAGCGGCTTTGAATACAGTCTTTTCCCGGTAGCAATGAAGAAAAAAGAAAAAACAAGGGGTGAGCTGACCCACTGGGAGTTTATTCCCTTTTGGTATAAAAGCATGAAGGAAGTTGAGGAAGGCAGAAAAAAATATACGACCCTCAATGCCCAAGGCGAAAAGCTCCTCACCTCCAAGATCTACAAGGAAGCAGCGCACGAACGGCGGTGCCTTGTGCTGTCTTCCGGCTTTTATGAGTGGCGGCACCACAAAGGCGTGGCGTACCCTTATCACATCCGGGTCAAGGACAAGGACACCTTCTTTATGGCCGGCATCTATCAGCCCTGGACCGACAAAGAAACAGGCGAGCGGCTGGATACCTTTGCGATTGTGACCACCGAAGCCGATGCGCTCATGACCCAGGTGCATAACAAAAAAAAGCGAATGCCCACTATCCTTACCGATGAAACAGCGGAACTCTGGCTGAGTGAGGACCTCTCCGAAAAAGAGATCAAAGAGCTTGCGACCTTTCATACCACGGATACGCTGGAAGCCTATACCCTCCGAAAGGACTTTCGCTCGGCCCACAACCCCAAAGAGCCCTATGACTATCCCGATCTTCCGCCGCTGAAAGTCGCCTGAACTGCCTGTGGGTCTGCATTATCCTGGATGTGGAAAAATGTTGTGGCGCCATTTTGCTAAAATATTTAGTAAAGCGGGCTACCTTCACCTGGCAAACCCACTGCTAACCCCATTAAAATTCTACCCGTATGCTCATCGCATGTTACGGCTTTATTCCGGCTGGCTTTCCATCACCTGCCTCTGATTACCAGGAGGACAGCATCGACATCAATCGCCATATCATTGAACACCCAACGGCTACTTTCTTTTTTAGGGCCGAAGGCGAATCGATGATCGGAGCACACATTCCACCCAATGCACTCCTGGTAGTAGACAGAGCGCTGAAGCCCAAGAATGGCGCCATAGTGGTGGCGGTGGTAGACGGTGAGTTCACCGTGAAAAGATTGGAAAAAAAGATGAACAGCATTCGGCTTTTACCCGAGAATGAGAAGTACCGCCCGATTGAGATTACCGAAGGCATGTCCTTTGAGGTCTGGGGCGTAGTGCGGGCCATTGTGATTGACAAACCAGAATAAACGTGAAGGAGGTCTGTGATGTATGCCCTTGTGGACTGCAATAATTTTTACGTATCCTGTGAACGAGTGTTCCAACCCCAGTACAGGGGAAAGCCGGTGGTGGTGCTCTCCAACAACGATGGCTGTGCCATTGCCAGGAGCGAAGAAGCCAAAGCCCTGGGCATCGAGATGGCTGTTCCCATCCATTATATCCAGGACCTGATCACCAAAAATGGCGTCAAGCTGTTCTCTTCCAACTATACCCTGTATGGCGACATGAGCCGCCGGATCTACGAGGTGCTGGCACAGTTCTCCCCACACATTGAGAATTACAGCATAGACGAGAGCTTTCTTTTCCTGGGCGACATGCCATTCCATTCTTTGGAACGGATAGCGATTTCACTTCGCAGGAAAGTAGCCCAGTGGACAGGGATTCCCGTGAGCGTTGGCCTTGCAAGAACAAAGACACTGGCCAAGCTGGCCAACCGCTACGCCAAGAAGATGAACCGGAACCTGGGCGTGTACAGCCTGGACACCGAAGAAAAAGTAGCGGCTGTGCTGCGGTGGTGTGAGATCGGGGAGGTGTGGGGCATTGGCAGGCAGTATGCAACAAAGCTCCGCAGCATGGGTGTGGCTACGGCCTATGACTTTACGCTGCTTCCTGAAGAGTGGGTCCGCAAGAACATGACCGTGGTAGGCCAGCGGATGTTTAGTGAACTCAGAGGCCTTCCCTCCATCAAGTTTGAAGAAGTGGCGCCACCCAAAAAAGGCATCTGTACGTCCCGCTCCTTTGGTACACTGCTCACAGACAAAGATGAAATCAAGCGAGCCCTTTCGAGTCATGCGGCCCGATGTGCAGAAAAGTTAAGAAAGCAGGGCTCCTGTACGGGCACTATCCAGGTTTTCCTCGAGACCAACCAGTTCAGAGAACTCGATAAACAGTACAACAAGCAAGTGACCATCAAACTACCCATGGCCACCAACAGCACCAACCTGTTGATTGTTTACGGATCCATGGCCATTGACATGCTCTACAAGAAGGGTTACAACTTTCACAAGACCGGCATGGTAGCCCTGGACATTGTACCGCAGGCCCACGTGCAGGGAACCCTGTATCCCGTGGAAGACAAGGCAAAAAACAAGGAAGTGATGAAAGCCCTCGACTCCGTCAATGCTTACCTGGGAAGAGACACCGTTCGCTTTGCAGCACAGGGTTACAGTGAAGGGTGGAAGCTAAAGATGGAACACCTTTCTAAATGCTACACCACGCGGCTGGATCATGTAATCCGCATCAAGGATTAGTACAACAGTTCTGTTCACACTAAAGTTGCTGGTTAGAAAGCTGTAGAAATTGTTTTGTTTCAGCAGATGGGTTTGAGAGTGTTGCGTGCTATGATACATGAAAGAATCCCTGATAACATAACGGCCTAAGTTTCGGTTGTGCTTAACGGTTGCAGTAGGACGCATTCCTAAAAGCAGGCACCTCTGGTTAAGAGGAAACAGGGACAGAATTGGATGGCAGAATAGGTGCAAACAAACACCCCTACATTATATTCGTTATTCGCTACTTCCATCCCAGCATCAAACGTTGCCAAAGCAACCTGACTGTTATCAAAAACACAGATGTTTCTTTCACCAACATAAGTAGCCTTCTCACCAGCAGAAATTGTGTAATTTTCCCTTCCCAGCATCTTAACTAAAACTTGCTTATGCGTATCCTTTTTTGCCTGACTGCATGTCTGCTCTTTTGTGTGAACCTCCCAGCACAACTGCCGCAACTGACCGCTGCCGATCCTGCCTCACCCATTTATCTCAGCACCCTTTCCATCGATGTCCGTGTAATCGGCAACAGGGCCACAACAACCTTTACCATGGCTTTTCACAACCCTTCTAAGCGTGTCCTGGAGGGCCAGTTTGCTTTTCCCCTGCCCGAAGGTGCCTATGTGACCCGCTATGCATTGGATGTAGCGGGCAAAATGCGCGAAGGCGTACCGGTGGAAAAGGTACGGGCGACCCAGGTCTTTGAAGCCATTGAAAAGCGGCAGGTGGATCCGGGGCTATTGGAAAAAACAGAGGGGGCTAACTTCCGCACCCGCATCTACCCGGTGCCGGCCGGCGGAGAACGAAGGGTGATCGTGGGCTTTGAGCAGGAGCTGCCGGTGATCAAAAGCGGAGAACTGGTGTACCAGCTTCCCCTCGAAGCAAAGGAGGTGCTGCGTACCCTAAGCATAAACGTTACTGTCTTGCAACAAGGACCTTCCCCATTGCTGGATGCTATACCCTTTGGCAGCCTTGCCTTTATCCCAAGCAGTGAAGGCTACACAGCCAGGGCACAGGGTGAAAATGTTCGGCTCAAAGGCGCACTCGCCTTCCGCATTCCCAAAAACAGCAGCAGGCCTGAGGTCTTTGTGCAAAAGGGGGACGGCAGGCATTACTTCTATGTGCATACAGCTCTTTCCGGTCCTGTAAAAGAAAAGGTGTTGCCCAAAAGCGTGGCCGTGATCTGGGACAATTCCCTTAGTGGGCTTTACCGCGATACCGCCAGTGAACTGCAGCTGTTGCAAAACTATTTGACCGAGTGCCGCAATACAACCGTTTTGCTTTATAGTCTTCACAATCGTTTTGGGGCCGAAGGTGAGTATGCCATCCGGGAGGGTAACACCACGGCGCTGCTTCAAAAAATCCGCAGCCTTCCTTATGACGGCGGAACGGATTATGGCAGGATCCGCCTTCCAAACGTAGAAGAAGTGCTCTTTTTCTCCGATGGGGTGAGCACTCTTTCCGATTCTCCGTTTCCAGCGGCTCCCTGCCCCGTGTATGCCCTATCGGGATCGTCAAGAGCCAACCACGGCGCTCTTCGCTCCATTGCCCAAGGAAGTGGCGGCGTGTTCATCAATTTGAAAAACACAACACTCGAAGGGGCCATGGAAAGCCTGCGCAGCCAGTCCTTCTTTTTCCTGGGTGTAAAGGCTGAAAAAAAATCCCTTTCTTTTTATCCCTCCAACGCTTCTCCGGTTGCAGCTGGCTTTACCCTGGCGGGTGAGTATGACGGGCGAGAACAGACCCTTCGCCTTCAGTTTGGCTATGGCAGAACTGTTTCCACCGAAACAGAGGTGCGGCTTCCCGGTAGTGAAAATAGGCTTTCCTCTCAGTGGGACCTGCGCCGGCTGGTGGCACAGAAGCGCCTCCTGGGGCTCGAGAGTGATGAAGAAAAAAACAAGGCAGAAATTCTTCGCTTAGGCCGGGAACACTCCCTGGTCACGAGCTTTACGTCCTTGCTGGTACTGGAAAGCCTGGACGATTATGTAGCGCACGAGATTCAGCCACCCGTGGAACTGCTTCCCGAGTACAACCAGCGCCTGCAGGAAAAGCGCAGCGAGATTACAGAGCGCAGGAAAGAAACCATTGAAAATGCCCTTGCTTACAGCGACAAGCTGCGGAGGTGGTGGAACACCCGCTTTTTAGGGCTGGCAAAGCCTGTGGAAAAGCTCACCATTGCGCAAACCGTTACCAACCGCGATTCGGCCACCATCAATACCCGTACCCTTGCCATGCGAGCGCCGGTGATTAAACGCGATGAAGAGGTGCGCTTAGATGCAAATGCGAATGCCCTGCCATTACCCTTGCGACAAGCTGAATCCTTTCACAAAGCACTCACAGGCAGCGTAGCCGGTGTCCAGGTTTCTGAGGTGGTGGTAACAGCCTATAGCAGGAGTGTGGTAAGTGTTCGTGGGCAGGCAGCAACCCAGCCAGGAGCCAGCGGGCAACTCTTGGTGGTGGATGGAAAGCTCGCCACCGCTATGCCACAAAAAGACCAGATCACCAACATAGAGGCGCTATCCGAAAGAGCCGGTATTGCCCTTTATGGTGCAAAGGCAATCAATGGGGTACTGCTGATCACAACAAAGGCAGCAGGGGAAGCGGCAGATGAGGTAAGCGAGGAGAGCAAAGGGCCACAGATTCAGCTCATGGAAAAAGCGTCCGGTGCAGCGTATATGCAAAGCATGGCGGCAGTGCCTTCCCACGAGCAGTACGCCACCTACCTCAAACTGCGGGAAGAGCACCTCTTTGATCCAACCTTTTACTATGAGATGGCGACCTTTTTTACAAAGGTGGATAGAGCCCTTGCGTTGCAGGTGGTAACCAACCTGGGAGAGCTCGATTTTCAAAACCATGAACTCTACCGGCTGTTTGGTTACAAGCTCCGCGAGTTGGGAGAAGGGGAACTGGCAGCCTACGTCTTTAAAAAAGTACTGCACTGGCGCCCTCAGGAGCCACAGAGTTACCGTGACTATGCCCTGGCGCTAATTGATAACAAAATGTACCAGCAGGCGCTCGATACGCTCTACCGGGCTCTTTCCCATCCCTATACCAGTGAGGTGATGGAGGATATGGATGGCATTGAAGAAACCATCGTGACCGAACTCTCGCACCTTGTGCACCAGCACCCGGATAAAGTGAATACAGCCGGCATTCCCCAAGGATTGTTGCACAAGCTGCCTGTGGATGTGCGGGTGGTTCTCAACTGGAACATGGATGATGTGGACATTGACCTGTGGGTGACGGATCCGAAAGGAGAGGTGTGTGATTACAGGAACAACGAAACCAAGATTGGCGGGCGGCTGTCTGATGATTTTACCAATGGGTATGGCCCCGAGCAGTTCCTGCTGAAAAAAGGGGTGGCAGGCACCTACAAAGTGCAGGTGCACTATTATGGCGAAGGGGGCGTAAAACTGGCTGGCAAAACCACATTGCTTGTGGAGATTTATACCAACTATGGTCGGGAAAATGAAGAGCGTAAACTCATCACCCTCCAACTTGATGACGAAGAAAAAGAGGGCATCTATGTGGGTGAGTTTACGTTTTAGTGCCGAACGAATAGACAGCTTGTATGGGTGTTTTGGTTCTGTCAGAACTCGAACCGGCACGAACAAATCATTGTATTCCATTTATTTGATCCACTTAAAAGGAATTTAGGTGAAGTGGGGGTGAAATGTCGCATCTTCAGTACAACGAAGGTTACATCGTTCGATTCTGCTATTGATGACAGAACTTTGGAAAGTTGCAATATGAAATCCAAGTATCAAAAATTTGCAACACATGTGCCAAGTTGTTGAGAGACATCGTCGCTGGAATGCTGTAAAGTTTCTAAAGAAACATAAATCAAGTAAACAAATTTCTCAGAAACTTCATTAACTTTCATTTTCACAATTAGCTACAAATCCAAAACTAAATCAGGGTGACAAGGTAAATTGTCTGACTATTTTTACTGCAATATGAGCCACGAAGAACTGGACCAACAATGTCTCTACGAAATTAGTTCGATTTCTACTAACGAAAATAATGCCTTGCGAGCTTTTTCTAAGGGTATTCCCATGCTTTCGGCGACAATCGAACAGTTACAACGTAAGATCATTTTTGATGAGCAAGAGAGAAAAGAACGCTTTAATATATTTTCATGTTTAACACGTCATCATTTAGAGGAGTTGCATTCTAACTTTTTGGCTTACCTTCTGAATCCTAAGGAAACACATGACTGTGGGGATATGTTCCTACGATTGTTCTTGAACATGGTGTTTGAGGAGGTTAGACAAAAAAAACATCAAACTTTCCATATAGATCAAATTGAAAAGGCGGAAGTTTATCGAGAACATTTTATTGGCTTCTCTTCTGCCTCAGATATCTACGGTTATATTGATGTCTTTGTTGAGATTGACAATTTTGTTATTGCTATAGAGAATAAAATAAAAGCTGATGAAGGTGTAAGGCAGGTTGAGCGGTATGCTAGGTACTGCCAATCTTTAAACAAAAATCACGTATGCCTGTTTTTAACTGTAGGGGGACATGCTTCAATGCAAGCAAGTGACGAAGACTATATACCCATATCATATGAAAATCACATTATACAATGGTTAGAAATGTGTCTAGCAGGGGTAAAATCATACCCTTCAGTATTCTATGGTATCAATTCTTATCGGCAACTATTAATATCATCAATACTTCAATTTTCGTCAACAAAATTTATTATGGAATTAAAAAATATACTTCTTAAAGAAGAAAATCGATCTTTTCTGAAGTTGTTACCAGAACTTGACAAGGCAAAAGTGGATGTCCGCAATCATTTTCGTACACTCTTCTTTGAAGGGGTAGTTGAAGGGCTGATAAATTCAAATTTTAAAATCCAGACAGTTGACAGGGGAGTGCAGGAAATAAAAGCCGAGAAACTGTGGGATAGACCATACCAAGGAATCTTATTTCTGGATAAGGAGTATACATTGAGCTTACCCTGTGAGTATAAGTTATCTTTTCACATTGAGCATGAATGGTCCTCACTTTATTATGGCTTATATATCCAAAGAGTAGAGAAAGGCAAAACTGCTGAAATAAAAGTGGTTTTGGATTTGCCGGAAGTAAAAGAATTGGAAACTGCAATGAAAAGGAAGATGAAATACAACTTGGAATTACCAACGGGCTCTTGGCTTGCTTGGAAGAAGTTCAAAGTTCTTGATAAAGACATTGGATTTGCTGATGACTCACTCAATTATGATTTTGCGACACAAATGGATAAGATAGTTGAAGACTTTTTAAATGAGGTAAAAAGCTATCTGTCTATTTGGGCGGAAGTTTCGCAAGACAGGAGTTGATGCTCATTGTCTTTTTGTACCTATAAAGTTTTACAACAGTGGATCGACCTTCAGTATGGCAAATGATCAAAGAAGCTGTGTACCAGCTCGGAGGAAAAGCAACGTATACACAAATCAAAGACTATATTCATAAAAAATGGACAGATGTTAAAGACTCTACCATCAATGCCCAACTCATTGTTCTTTCGGTCAACCAACCATCACGTGTTCACTACCCTGAAAATAGCAAGCCAAGAATTGCCAATGCAATGTATGATGTCTTGTTTTCGGTGGGGCGTGGTCAGGTAGTACAGTATATTCCAGAGGAACATGGTGTTTGGGAAATTGCTAAGAATGAGTTCGGGGCTTTACAGGTCAGACAGCAAATTGAAGATGACGGTAGTGGGGGTGACGGGCTAGATGAACCCTATATTAATGAAACTTTCTTATTTCCAATTGAGGCCAATCTACGTGACTTTTTGATTCAGAACCTGCATACGCTTAAAGGATATAACCTGCAACTCTTTATTGATAAAGAAGGGAGAGATGGAAAAGAATATCCTACGGCTGTTGGTCCTATTGATATCCTTACAGTAGACAAAGCAGGCAATTTTGTAGTTTTTGAGATGAAGCTCTCTAAAGGTATAGATAAGGCCGTAGGACAAATCCTGCGCTACATGGGTTGGGTTAAAAAACATCTGTCAGAAGGAAAGTCTGTACGTGGGATCATTGTCGCAAATAAAATGGATGACAAAATACTGTATGCAGTATCTGAAGTACCACAGATTGAATTATACGAGTATGAGATGAAGTTTGAATTGACAAAGGTTTCTGGCTGAGACTTTAAAAATATAATTCTTTGGCTGACGTATGAAGACTATAATGTCTATACTCAGAGCGTATGTGGACTGTTTTAGGGTGAAGAGAAAGCATCAGATATAGTTGGAAAGTGTGCTGTAGGAACTCTAACATTTAGTACGATGTGCCATTTTACGCTTTCAAGCACTTTATTAGTTAATAAGAGATTACAACGTATATTCATTTATCAAAAGCCAAAACCAACCATGCTTCGCAAAAACCTCCTCTCTCTCCATGAAACCATCGTTATGGCCCTTTTTAATCAACAAAACAGGCAAGCCACCTTTACCACGATAGCCGACTTTATCGAACAACGAAACCTCTACCCCATCAGGGAAGGCAACATCTCTCTATCCAAGCAAATAATGCTACGTTCAACCAAAGCACAAGGAGCTTATGCACACTTATTCAAACAGTTAGACAGCAATACAATCCAGTTACGAAACAGTGGTGGACAGTCGTAAATACCGGTAATAGCACCATATGGTATTTTTCCCCAAACTGTTTATAAATCAATTTATTATCCATTCAAAGCAGTGGTAACTTTATAAGTAATATTTAATGTTTCTTAGCGGCATGATAGAAACGGCCCCTATAAAATATACCTTCTCCGGCCATGAATCCTTTCAATGCAGGAATCTCTGGCTGAAAAAAGGCTACGATTACGTGGCCCAAAACAGGTCTTTTAATGATGGTGACGCAGTTGTGGCACTCGGCGTGGGTAAGAACATGGTAGCCTCCATCCGTTTTTGGCTTAAAGCCTTCAACATCATCACGCCGAAAGACGAAATCACCGACTTCGGCCGGCACTTGCTGGCTGATGATGGCTGGGACCCTTATCTGGAAGACGTGGCTAGTTTATGGCTGCTCCACTACCAACTAGTAAAGAATAACTTCGCCTCTACTTACCACATCATCTTCAACGAGTTCCGCAGGGAAAAAATAGAGTTCACCAGAGATACCTACGTAAGCTATTTAAAAAAGAGAGCACAAGTTAACCCGGCTTTCCCATTCACAGAAAATACAGCGGAGTCGGATTTCGATGTGTTTAAGAAAATGTACCTGTCAACCGCAGATGAAGCCACCAGTATTGAAGACGGCTTCTCCGGCATCTTGTGCGAACTGAACCTAGTGCGGTCATACAAAAAAGAAAAAACAGAATGGGCGCAGGGAAAAGAGAAATCATCCAAATATGATAGTTACTATATAGAGAATGAAGAACGTCCCAACTTGCCTGCAGCGGTTTTCTTGTATGCAGTGTTGGATAATCAGTCATATGGTAAGGCAATTGCGCTTCAAAGTCTGGAACATGCTATCAACAGCCCTGGGGCCGTTTTTGCATTAAATAGAACTGGCCTGGTGGAAAAGATCAACGAAATAACAGATGCAGAACGCAACATCACTTACTTCGATCACGCAGGCATCAAAGAATTGCAGATAAGTGAAGAAAAGAATCCTTTCACCGTCTTAAAACAATATTATGAAGGCTAATTACAACCCCTCAGTAAACATTGTTCGGGACACCAACAAGGACTTCAATTATATACCTACGCCCAATGCGAAGCGGGTAGTAGATCAATTAGCCGACGACTTTAAAAAAGGCGTTCGCTCCTTCAATATTATTGGTTCCTATGGTACGGGCAAATCCTCTTTTTTATGGGCTTTGGAACAAAGCTTGAAGAAAAAGAAACCCTATTTCCAACCAAACTTTATAGCAAACCCCAAGGTCGAACTGATCAAAATTGTCGGCTCATACCAGTCAATCATCGACGTTTTTGCAACAACCTTAGGTGTTACGGAACAGGAAAACAAGGCAGAGCATATTCTGGCAGAATTATTTACGAGGTATCGGGATGCAAAATCAAAATCTGCTTTATTCTTTATTATAGTTGATGAATTCGGAAAGTTCCTCGAGTATGCAGCGCAACATAATTCCGAAGTGGAATTGTACTTTCTGCAACAACTGGCAGAGTTTGTAAACAATACAGATTACAATTTTGTTTTACTAACCACCATTCACCAAAGTTTCGACAGTTATGCCTTTTCCTTAGCCAATACGCAACGGCAGGAATGGTCAAAAATAAAGGGCAGGTTCAAAGAAATAGTGTTCAATGAACCCGTTGAACAGCTGCTGTACCTAGTGGCAGAGCATATTGAAAGCAGGTTTGAAGAAAGGCCACCGAAAAAAGCAACAGAGGCTTCATTCAAGTTGTTTAGCAAATCAAAAGCATTCAGCCACAATGAGGCTTACAGCAAAGAGGTAAATTGCAAGATCTTCCCGCTGGATATTACAGCGGCAAACGTCCTTACACTGGCACTGCAGCGCTATGGCCAAAACGAACGCTCCCTTTTTTCTTTTTTGGAAGCAACAGATTATACGAGCATTGAAAAATTTAGAAGGGCCTCGTCTCCTTTTTACGCACTTCCACAGGTATACGATTATCTATATTTCAATCTGTACACCTATCTAACGTCCCATTACAATCCTGACTATTCTTCACTTTCCATTATAAGCCGCTCCATCGAGGAAGTAGAGCGTGCCTTTGATAAAAATATTGATGCCTATCTCAAGCTGGTGAAAACCATCGGTCTGTTGAACATCTTTGCCGCAGCCGGTTCGGTGTTGAATCAGACTTTCTTATCGGCTTATGCCGAAACCTGTCTAGGGATAAACGAGGCCGCAGGCTTAATAGCCGATCTGGAAAAGGCGGGTATTATTTTCTACCGCAACCACAGCAAACGTTATATCCTCTTCGAAGGAACAGATCTCGACATTCATTCGGCATTAAAGGAAGCTGGCAACAATGTAGACGAAATCACAGATGTCTCAACGCTGTTAAGCAGGTATTTTGATCGGCCACCAGTATTGGCAAGAAAATATGCATTTGAAAATGGCGCACCACGCTATTTTGAATACATCATTTCCGACGAGCCGCACCAAGGAATTCCGTTTGGCGAGATCGATGGTTTTATCAATCTCCTATTTAGCGATAAATTGACCGCCGAAGCATTGGCGACTGCTTCAGCACAGCAGCAGGAGGCCATCCTTTATTGTTTTTACACCAATACAAAACGGATCAAAGAGCTGCTTCACGACCTGGCAAAAACCGACCGGGTTTTACAGGAGAACAAAGACGACAAAGTAGCCAAAAGAGAGCTTGAAAAAATCCAGGCAGGACACAAAAAGCTCTTGCAACATTACCTCTCCGACAACCTGTTTCGCCTCAGTGATGATATACAGTGGTATTGGAAGGGCAAGCGCATACAATTTCACAACGAACGAGAATTTACGGCCTTTCTTTCCGAGATCTGCTTCCAGGTTTATAACCTGGCACCGCAATACAGAAACGAGCTGGTAAACAAACACAAGGTTTCCTCTCAGATTAGCACCGCCCGTAAACAATACTTCAAAGCACTGGTAAACAATTGGGCCCTGCCTGACCTGGGATTTGCACAGGATAAATTCCCTCCGGAAAAAACCCTCTACCTGACCTTATTGAAGGAAAACAACCTGGCCACTTATGTAGATGAAGTGGCCCGCGAGATCAGGATAAAGGATGGCTCCAACTTTGCGCCACTTTGGAACTACTGCATGGACTTCCTTAACGAAACGAGGCAGGAAACAAAATCAGTAAAAGACCTGATTCAAGGGCTACAGAAAAGACCCTTCAAACTAAAGCAAGGATTGATAGACCTTTGGGTACCTTCCTTCTTATTTTTAAAAAGGGAAGACTTTGCCTTGTATGGAGCCGAAGGCTTTATACCGGAACTATCAGAAGATACGCTTGACCTGATTATCAAAAACCCGGAAGAGTACTTCATAAAATCGTTTGATCTTGACGGCATCCGCTTGGATATATTCAACAGTTACCGTCTTTTCCTGAATCAGGAAACAAAGGAAAAACTGAGCAACCAAACCTTTGTTGAAACCATCAAACCTTTCCTTACCTTCTACCGAGGCCTGAAGGACTACACCAAAAAAACAAAACGCCTGAGCAAGGAGGCCTTGGCTGTACGTACCGTGATCGCCACAGCACAGGACCCGGAAAAAACTTTTTTTGAAGAGTTTCCGGAAGCCTTAGGTACTTCTCTACCGGAGCTAGAGCAGAACAGGGATCAGTTTAAGAATTATATTGTCAAACTGCAAGCTGCCATTCGGGAGCTGCGAACGAGCACAGAAGAACTCTACAATCGTTTTGAAAAATTCATACAAACTGAAATTGTATATGAGGAGCTAAGCTTTGAAGAATATAAGGCAAAGCTACAGGGTCGGTTCAAAACCCTCAAAAAGCATCTCCTGGTCCCTCATCAGGTGAAATTTACCATGCGCATCGACAGTGCACTCGATGACCGCAATGCCTGGCTCTCCTCCATTGTCCAGGCAGTAGTCGGAAAATCCTTTGAGCAGTTTACCGATGATGACGAATTGCTGCTGTTCGATAAATGCAAAGCCATAATTCTGGAACTTGATAGCCTCACCAATTTATCAAAGGCAGCGATTAACGAACAGGAAGAAGACGTCTTAGGCGTCGAGTTTCACTCCTTTGTGGAGGGTATGAAAAAAGGGCTAGTGCGCCTACCCAAACAAAAAGAAAAAGAAGTAGAAGCGGTAAAACAAAGTGTAAAAACCAAGCTTTCCAAAGACAAGGCCATCAACATGGCAGCCTTGGCAAAGCTTTTAAAAGAGATGATGAATTATGAATAAGAAACTAAGGCATGTTTTGGGCATTTCCGGCGGAAAGGACAGTGCAGCCCTGGCCATTTATTTATTTCAAAAATATCCACAATTAGATATTGAATATTACACTTGCGATACAGGCAAGGAGTTAGACGAAACCTACCAACTTATTGACAACCTAGAAATATACCTCGGCAAAAAGATCAAGCGGCTGGTAGGGGCACCCAATAGCCATATCGACCCATTCGATCATTTCCTAAAACTGTATGGCGGATATCTTCCTTCCTCCAATTCACGTTGGTGCACCCGTAAACTAAAGTTGGAACCATTTGAAGCCTATGTAGGTGATGATCCGGTCGTATCCTATGTAGGAATCCGAGGGGACGAGGATAGAGTGGGCTATATCTCTCGCAAGTCAAATATTCAATCCATTTTTCCATTCCGAAAGAATATTTGGAGTGAAGATGTTATCAATAAATTTTTGGCAAACATCAACCGGGATTTGGTAATAGCATTAACCGAAAAGGTCGACTTGGGCAGCAGAAGAGATGTACTGACCAATATTCTAACAAAATTGGTCGACACGTCCTTTAGCCAGTCAGCAAAACTGAATCGTTTGTTAGATGCTGGCACAAAAGAAACAAACTACTTAATATTCGAGTACTTAAAAACCACTGCTTACCCCTTAGCCCAAGAGCAATATTTCCCCTTATTGGAAAACGAAGATGTATTAGTTCGGGAGGATATTTTTCAAATATTGAGAGACAGTGGCGTAGGTGTTCCAGCCTATTACGAAAAGAAGGGGTTCGAAGTTGAAGGAAATAAAGGTCACTATGCTCGTAGTCGTTCTGGTTGTTTCTTTTGTTTTTTTCAGCAGAAAATTGAGTGGGTTTGGTTACATGAGCAGCATCCAGAGAAATTTAGAAAAGCAATGGAATATGAAGATGAAAATGCCGGTTTTACATGGAATCAAAATGAGAGTTTAAAAGAATTAATGAAGCCTGACAGAATTAAAAGAATTAAAGAAGACTACCTAAAAAGGAATAAAACACAAACCAAAACAACCTACTTGCTGGATATCCTAGATGACTCAGAAACAGAGGGATGTGCCACTTGTTTTATTTAAAGAACTTATGAAGTATAAAATTACTAAGTGGACTATCAAAAAGCTCTACGAAACTTATAAGAAATCGCAACTGAACCTTAATCCACCTTACCAGAGAAATTTTATTTGGACTATTGCTGATCAACAATATCTGATAGGATCTCTAAAAAAGAGAAACCCAATACCGAACTTTTTCTTGCTTGAAAAGCCTGAGGGGAAATATGAAATGGTAGATGGGCAACAGCGTTCGAGGACAATGATCAGCTATATTGATAAACAATTTGCAGATTTGGAGGGCAGTTTATTTGACAAAAAGAAGCACGCACAATTCTTAAAATATGAATTTCCCGTAACAATTATTAGTGATACAGAAGGAGAGTCAATCGAAAAATTCTATGCAATCGTAAACAAGACAGGAGTCCACTTAAACAAACCAGAAGTAAGGAAAGCAGATTTTTATAACACGAACTATTTAAAATTAGTAAACGAAATTACTAACTCTAAAGATTTCAGTAAACTACACATATTTACTGATAAATCTCTCAAAAGAATGAACGACATTGAATATGTTGCTGAGTTAGTTATTTTAATCAAGGATGGGCATGTGGATAAGAAGGAAAATATGGATGAATATTTTAAGAACGATCTGTCGATAGATGAATGCAGTAACATCAAACGAAAGTTCTCCAATGTATTGGGCAAAATAAATATGTTAAATCAAGTATATAGAATATCAAATTCTAGATATAAGCAAAAAAACGACTTCTACACTCTTTTTGATTTTATCCTTAATAACGACAATGTTGATTTAGCTACGTTACAATATTTTTATAAAATCTTAATTCTTATTGGTAAGGATATAAAACCAACTCAAGACAAATGTGAGCCACTTAGGGAATATGCTCGAAACTGTGTTACGCAATCAAATTCAAAATTGGCAAGAGAAAATCGTTTATACTTTTTCCAAAAACTTTTCTTAAATAAAAATTCAAAACCAAACGCAATCCAATCAAATGTTTTGAGATTTTATGGACTCAAATCTGACGATCTAAAAACAATAGATGGATTTCATACAATTAGTCTGCAAAAGTTATCTGCACAAAAGCCAACCATAGAGTTTGAATTATGATCAGATTTTACCAAGATAACATCAAATTGGATCGTGATCCTGAAGAAAACTATCTCCAAATAGATAACATTGATTTTCGGTTGGACTACTTATCGTCTTCTGAATCAAATAAAGGAGCAAGCTCAAATCTTTTTGTCCTCGTTGATCCTGAGGGTGAATATGATGATCGTGTAATCAAGATTTGTAAAACTCCATTAGAATATGGTAATAATAAAAGACATACCAGGTTCCGGAGAGAAATAAAAGCTTTTCGCTTAGCTAAGAATAAAAATTTGACGAACGTAGTTGAGTTTTTCAGTTCAGGTGAAGTAGAAATCGATGGCTTAACCTTTTTATTTATAATTATGGAGAAGGCAGAAGAGGATCTTGCATCATATTTAGAACGAAATAAATTCAGCTTCTCTGTAAATCAAAAGTTGGCATTCTGTGTAAATATTCTCAATGGTATAAAACAACTGCATTCGCTTAAAATTTATCACCGTGACATTAAACACGATAACATCCTAAGGATAAATCACCAATTTAAGGTAGGCGATTTGGGTTTGGTCAGATTTCAAAATGAAGATTTTTCGATAGATAAGGATAACGAGAAAGTAGGTCCTTTTGGCTGGTTGTCACCCGAAGCCACAAACAAAATGCTAACTTATAAAAAAAATATCGGATTCAAATATGATTGTGACATTAACTACAAATCAGATATATTTCAATTAGGTAAATTGTTTTGGTATATTTTTCAAGGCAACATTCCGGTAGGGCAGACAGCTCGGGAGGACTATCGATTTGAAAACGATATTTATCAAATTCTTTCGCTTATGTTACAGTATGATAAACAAAGACGACCGTCTCTTAATGAATTGGAAGTTATGCTCGAACCATTAATGATAAAATACGCTGTTTAATTTTTTGTACCAATTAACTGACTCGTCTTCCAAATTGCTATTGATTGTTCCCCTTAAAAAAAGCAAGAATTTGGAATAATAACTATTAAACAATTTAAGACTCTTTTTTATTTTCAAATCTTTTTTTGACCTTAACTTCCTCTCTTGTTCCACGGATCTTATAATAAACTAGGTGAAGTATAGCCAACGTAGTTGATAAGACAATTAAATAAATTCCATTATAAATGTCACTGTTTTGAGATTGGAAATAGAAACATTTTTTGAAAATGTTTATTAATAGCAGCGAAATGAAGATTGAATTGATTAAGGCTAATCCAGCCGCTTCCCAATAAAAGTGTCTAAATTTTTTATAGAATGGCGGAGAAGAAACACCAGCTTTGAAGTACATAAATTGCTCTAGATTTCTATCTTCAGAATTTTCCAAGAACCATTTCCGGTTTAGATTGAGGCTTTTTACGTATGCAATTATTAGTAACCTATGTTCAATAACCTTGAAGTATACCAAGCAACCTAACACACAAAGAATAAGTAAAAACATTAGTTGAGTTCCAGCAAGAGAGAATAATACTATTTTGTTTTCTTTATTATAAACTAATCCGTTGAAACTTATAACTGCTCCGATTAATACAAAATAGAAATTTATACTTCTTTCAACGGCTTGGTAATGCATGTCAAAATGCGCATATAACTTTTCGTACTCTTTCAACATGAATTGAAATACTATACTGTCTTTGTTTATGCTCATATATTTATTATTCAAGTGAACTAATTAATTGCTCCATTCTAAAACCTAACAGAAATTCAGAATAATAATTATCAAAAAAGCTTCGGATATATTCATCTACTTTCACCTCTTTTTTCTTAACCGCCATTTTAATGGCTCAGCTTATCATTGTACATCTGTAATAGTGAACTTAAACAGTTTATAGAAATAAACAGATGTAAATAGCTTTTCAATTCATTCTTTATCGATCTAATTTCTTCAATTTTGACTGCAGATTCAGATTACACCAGTTATAAAGTCTGAGAATAAGCCTTCCAAAGGCAATCCTTATAAACTCAAATCATTTTGATGATTTAGGATAAATTATTCTTGTTCTAAAAAATCCAAAAAGCAATTCTCGTTATTTTCAAAAAACGCAGGGTCCTCTTCCATCTTTGACCGTATCTTATCAAACCCTCCATTTGCATATTCTTCCATCAATCTCCTCAGGTTCAATATTTCCTTTTCCACCTCTTTATCTTCCATATCTTCCATTGCATTTAAGTCGATATCTGACTTCGTCAAAACGCACATAATTACGTAGTCGGCCACTTCTATTGGCTGCCAATTTTTAATCGGCATAAAATCGTCTTTTTGGGCCCCTTCAGGAAAAGGTAATCTGTAGTCGTTTTTTAGTCCAACTACAGTCGCATACATATAGATCTCATACATGGTAGAGAAATACTTCCCTTCTGCCCACTTGGCTTTTTCTGTTCCCGTTCCAGCGGCACCCCCCTGTTCTAATGTAAACTTCTTCATGAGTTCCCGGAAAGCAGTATTGTATTGCGGTTCCCGATCTTTCAATTTTTTGACAAACTCCATTTAATTCAGCAATTTGACGTTTGTTGATAAGGTGTTTCTGTTGACTCGCTCATCTTCAGTGATGGAAGGGGTGATCAGGTAAACCTTTCCTAATTTAATTTCATCATTGGTGAGCAACTCTTTTCTGAGTTTTTCATTTCGATAGAACTCCTTGCTCATGATGATGCTTTGTTTATAAACCTGGCTTACGGTTCTGCAGAAGCCGATGGTATAATCTTCGCCAAAAACCGACATAGGCGCATCCGTGATCAAGGTGTAAAGATCGGTTGTACGTGTTCCTTGCCTTGCCGATATTATGGCCATGATAGTGGCCAGCTTAATCAAAATGATATTACCTGTATTCAATTGCACTAAAGGATTTCCAGTATTATCAGTCAGTTCAGGCATATAATTACCATTCGAAAGTGCTTTCAGCCGGATAATACCCCTTGCGGATTTATTTCCCGATGTCATAGCACTGTAATGCTTATTGGCTTCTTCTTCAAGCATTTTGATCAACTGGCTAAACACCCGTTCGCGTGTGGATTGCGCTAAATCTTCAAAATCCTCCAGCACCTTTAATTTGTCAATCATCCAGGAAGGAATTTCGCCAGTCGCTAACCCCTTCAGTTCATCATTAACTTGTGCCAGTTTTATTTTATTGGTATCAATCTGTTGCTTCGTCTTCAACTCTTCTTCAGCAAAATATTTAGCCTTCTTTGTGTGCTCTGCATATTCGTTGATGATATTATCAGCGTCGGATAAGTTCAATGCAGCGGATGCTAGCAGGCTCTGTATATCTGAGTCTAGCCCTTGATACTTTTTATTGAGCTCTCTTTGCTTGCGTTTCAATTCCTGCGCATGACTCAACGTTTCATTGATATCTTCATCTGCATTCCTAATGACATGACTCATGCCAAGACCGTTATGGTAAAGCCGTTTGAACTCGTCACTGAAATCATGCTTTGTTAAAGGGTCATCATCTTGATCTTTGATCTTTTCGTCCGGACGGTCTAATAATTCTTTGATTCTGTTCCAGGCTTCAGAGCCTTTTGGTGCCTCACGGTCGCAAACCCGGCAGCGCTCCTCTTTAAGCATTTGCTCCACATAAATGGGCTCAGGAACATCGATAGGCAGTCTGGTTTGCAATTTCTTCATGACAGCCTTTTCCGCATCGATACGAGCCTTTACCTCCGCCATCTTCCTGAGCTTATTGTTATTGTAGTTGGCGTACTGCTCACTATAGCTATTGAGCAGGTCTTCCGTTCCTTTCAGTAACCATTTGTTTTTAAATAATTTTTTATGAAATGCGATTTGATCGTCAATGATGCGCTGATGTAAATCTTCTAACTGACGCTGCACATTCTTTTTTTCGCTTTCTAATTCTCTGATCTTTTTAGCATCCTGTATTTTATACAGAAGCTTTTCAGCTTTATCCTCTGCGTTCGCATGGTTTTCCTTTTCTTTTTCATATTCCTGCGTTAAATAGCTAAGTCGTTCTTCCAGTTGTTTTTTCTTTTTCTCTAGGTCTTCACTTTTAACTTTATCTTTACTCGCCTTCTTTAGCTCCTTGTCATATTCAGATCTAGCTGTTTTTGCTGCCGCTTCTGCAATTGATTTTAACTGATCGAATTGGCTGATATTCGAAAGCACATTGATAGCGCGGGTCAAAGTATCATGCTGATTAAAGTCGATAATCGACTCTACCTGCTCACCTTGAAACCACATATAGGGCTTGATATTGTCAGGAAGTATGGTATTGAGTATGCGAGCCTTGTCATCTTCATCAGTAACCAAACTAGCATTCATAAAGCTCATGTCTTTTTTCCAAATCAATCGTTCACCGTCACTGCCTTCTTTCCATCCCTGCCCATTCTGCGTTAAACTATATTTCCTTTCAATAATATAGCTATTGTCTCTATCCGGATTGTAAAAAGTGACTTTCACGGATGTAGTCAATTTATCCTCATTGCACTCGTTTTTCGCCTTATCAGAAACGATTTTACTTCTTACTTCCTTTGTGTTCTGAAACTTTTTTTGCTCTGATACAAATACCTGATCATAAAGAGCCCAGTAAAAAGCATCAAACAATTTGGACTTTCCATATCCATTGTCACCGATAATAACATTCAAACCCTCACTGAAATCAAAAATGTTCTGCCCTTCATAACACATGAAATTTTGTATCTCGATTTTTTTGATAATCATATCATTTGTTTAAAAATGAATGAATTTTTCGACCAACCAGTTGCTCACTGTCTTCGTTGACAACTCCGTCAATCCCCAACTTAATGACTTCTACTAATTTGGAACTCGACTTTTCCGAGAATCGAATTCTTGCAATTTGTTCGGGACTTAACCTTGTTTTTTCACCAAAACTTTCAGCGGCGGCAAAGGCCTTTAAAATTTCTTCTTTTGTCATACAGTTTGTAGTTCACTTTGAATGGTATAAATGTTCAATCCGTAATGATTACAGACATCTTTGAAAACATCTTCTGTGTAATAGGGGTTGATGGCTAGTGAAGCGAAATACATCACGCGTTGTAGTTCAGTTTTGATCATATTCCGCTCGGTCTGATAGGTGTCAGAACCTTGTTGCGAATATTGATAGTCAGGAACAACAACAAGATCATGGATCACTGCCTGATGTTTATCCGGGTGTCTACGCAAGATTCGCCCTCTTCTTTGTATGAACTGTCTTGGATTTCCAGTGCTGGAACAGAAGATCGCTTTTTCAGCTCTTGGTATATCAACGCCTTCGTCGAGACACTTCATAGAAGCAATCACCGCGATGTCGCCGCTTTGAAACTGCTTCAGAATTTCGTTTCGATTCGGCATTCCACTGATGAATTGATTAACGGTGATGCTTTCATTAATTCTTCCGATGGCTCTTGTGTATTGATTGATCAAATTGATCTCTTCGGCTTCGCCGGTATCATTTTCAAACACTTCTTCTGTTTTTCCTTCAGGAACATAAATAAAGGTGTACTGAAGGTTGCCGGTTTTATGGTACTCCTCCTGAAGTATGGCTGTCATGCTTGCCAGTTTATTGGCAGCTTTATGAATAATTCGTTTTCTTTTGAGCAGAAGCCTTTCAACTACCTCATTTTTTGAAAAGCCATCTGCCTTTGCATTGTAAAACTTAGAAAGTGTCTTGGTAATTTCAACGTATTCCGTAAGTTCTTCATTTGTTAATGTCACAATATGCGGATAGTAATAGTATTTACACAGGATGCCTTCTTGAATAGCTCTGTCCATCGGAAATGAGAACGTATAAGGCTCCTGATCATGAAAAAACGCTTCCATCACGCTCGTGCCTTCAGGATCGTAGACTCTTTTAGGTGTGGCCGATAGACCAATCCGTTTTTCCAGCCGAATATGGTTTAGTTTTGCTAAAACATTTAGAGAGGCCAGGTTATGGCCTTCATCGGCTATAAAAATGGTATCAGGAGGAAGGTTCCTTAAAATGTTTTGGAATTTATCCTTCAAAAAGGTGGCATAGGTACTAATGATAATAAAAGAGGTTGGAATTCTCTTAGCTGTGGACAAGCGAGTACCCACCTCTTCTTCCCATTCGTATTTTGAAGACACCTTGATAACTTCCTGAAAGTTGAAAGCATGTGCTTCTTTTTCCCACTGTTCAACCAAGGTTATTGTAGGCACTAAAATAAGCGCATGATACACTTTCTCTTTCGATCTTCGGTACTCGTTTAATACACAGTTTAGTGAGGTGATGGTTTTCCCAGTTCCGGTTGCCATGGCAAAGATTCCTTTATATCCATTTTCTCGCCACCGCTGATAAGCAGTTTCTTGGTATTCTCTGGGTCCTTGGATGTAGGGGAATCGAGGTTCTTGTACAAATAGATCAATTTGCTTCTCAGCCCTCTCAATTATTTTTCGAAGCTTTTTATTACTAGAAATATTTTTCTTTTTTTCAAGAAGATCTTTTTCCTGAATGAGCAATTCGTTTATGTCCTTGTTTCCAAATTCATTTTTAATAGCAATCTGCACATCTGTTATATCAACCTGCTCCACAAAATCGGCGCAACCTGTATAAATACTTTCGAAATAGAGGTTTTGACTATCGATCCATTGATTGGACCGCCCATTCTCCCAGGAAATATAGGTATCGAGTTCTTCAAGGTTTTCAATAAGACCAAAGGCTGTAAAATTGCACGATGCTTTAAAGCCGACGGAATGATTACCGTCGGTAAATACACCGGACTTGTAATGAGCGATACCCTTACCTTTTTTGGGCCGGATGATCTTGATTTGTAGTTTTTGGTTTCCAATAAGCCAAGCCAAGCATTCAAAAAAATGTTTGCCATAAGAATCAAGGATGTTTTTCAGGCATTTGATATCGCTAAGATCATAAATGGAACCGCTCACCTTTTGAGCTTGGCCTTTTTTGACGGCTTCTTTGTCTTCTTGCGAAAGAATATCGTTAACAACCATCCGCATAGTTCCTCCGGTGCTTAGGAATCGTGCAAAGCCGGGTGAAAGCACGCTAATGGCCGTAGAACTAAAATAACCTAGCAATAAATCGAAGGTTGCACTGTTGGATAAGGCGTCTAAATAAAATTCTAAGGGTTCATTGTCTCCGCCGGTACGATAAGTGCCATCAATTGACCATTCAACATTTTTAAGCATATAAGTAGCAATCAGCTTGGTGCTGCCAATATAGCAATTATTGAGTAATTCTTCAATTTTCTTCGGTGCGGGGTACCCGTTTTTACAAGCTGCAGACTTGCCAGCGGAAGAGACCCATAGAGCGGCTGACTTTAAGGCTTTTTGAAACCTGCTAATGTCGGATCTTGTCCAAAAATGCTATGTAACTGCGACATCTTCTTTGAAGTGTTTTCGGAAATTTCATTTGCGATTTTTCAGAAGATATGGTTTGAGAACCACAAAATATAAGTAGTTTTCAAACACTGGAACGTTTGTAAATACTGATAGTTTTTATCGCTTTGGAACAAGACTGATGATCTTCCTATACATCTCATTGCTGCAGGTAAAAAAAGAGGCTGAATGATACCATTTTATCTTGCTCCTATATTTACCTAAAAGGAGAATGTCCTGTGAATAATTGAAATACAATGAATTCCAAAATTTGAAGTGGTTTAGGTCGCGATCGAACAGCCAACATGAAGATTTTCGGTCCTTTGCTCTGAAATTATGATCCCTGAATAGTTCAAGTCTTGTTAGAGCTTGAACTGGGCTAAAGAGTTAGCTGTAATACAGTCTTTTACCAATTTACTACGCTTACATGTGACAAATGAGTGAAGATTTCTGGAGTATATCAAAGGAGATAATTTGCCAACATCATTTTGGCCTTTCCATTTGTGCAATGATGTTAGCCACTTCTTCTTCTGAGGCACGTAGCTTTTGCTGGCAATAATCAATAAGAAACGAGGCTCGTTTGACCTTTTCGGCCAGTACATCTACTGATACCGAATCTGATTCGATTTCTGCGGATATTTTCTTTAGTTCACTGAAAGCTTCTTCATAGCTCAAAGCTGTCTGCATAGTTGTCTTTTTTATCGGTGATTGTGGTGGTAAGTTCTGTATCCTGAAGACGAATGGTAAGCTCATCACCTTTCTGCAGGGCTTTTCCTGCTGTGATGACTGCGCCCTGATGGTAGATCATGGCAAAGCCCTTTTTAAGCAAATTGACTGGGCTCATAAGCCGACAAACGATTTCAATGCGTTCTATACTGTGCCGCTGCTGCCCGTAATAATTCTTGACGCTTGTCTTTATGCTTTGTCTTGTGTGGTCCAGTTCACCCTTTTTCCGGGACAGTAGGAGCGTTGCGCCACTTGTGGTTTTACCAGCCATTTCCGAAAGCAGTAGCTTTTGCCTGTTTACTTTGGTTTTGGCTGCTGATAAGATTTGCTCCCTTAGGCCTTCCTGACGCTTATGCTGCCTTGTCAGCAGCGCTCTTGCTTTGCTGCCGATCTGTGAGCGAAGCGAAAGCAGTCGTTCATTTTGCCTGCTAATGATCTGTTGGGATCGGATAATGATCCGCTTTTGCTCTGAAAGCAGCAGGGTTTCAAAGGCCAGATTATGCGCCAGGATAAACTCCGCAGCCTTGGTAGGCGTATTGGTCGATGTATGCGCCAGCAGATCCACAAGGGACTGATTCTTTAAGTGGCCAATGCCCGTAATAACTGGTATCTGCAGTCGGGCAACGGCACTGCAAAGCTGAAACTGGTCAAAAAGCAGAAAATCGGTATCTGCCCCACCACCCCGGATGATCACCACAGCATCATAAGGCACTTTGGTGGCGCAGATTTCGTCTATCTTTTCTACTGCAGCTTCTGCATTGGCTTCGCCTTGTACAGCAGTATAATAGTAGTTCAGCGTAAAGGTGTAACCATGCCGATTGGTTAGCAGCGCATGACGAAAGTCCTGCAGGCCTGCAGAAGAAGAGGAGGAGAGCACTGCAATGCGCTGAATGACTGTTGCATGATTAAGACCGTGATTAGCGGACCGGAACCGTTCTCCGTCTAAACGGATAAAGGAGGCACATTCCCTAAGCAGCCGCTGGATGGTGGCCTGCCTATGCAGCTCCAGTTGTCCGATGGTAAAGGAAGGATCAATGTCCAAGATCACTAGCTTTAGCCCATAGGAGGGGTGAAAGTCTACCTGTACCCGCACGCAGACCTTTATCCCGGTTTTGAACTTCTGGCCCGTGACTTTTTCAAAATGGTGGATACGCGTAGCGCCACTGCTCCAGGCCACTGCTGATACTTTGGCAAGGATGTTCTTGCCATCGTCGTCTTTTTGCACCAGGTCCAGAAAATGCCGGCTGTAGCCCGGCTGAAAGGTGTGGTTGGACACATCGGCAATCACCCAATTGCTGCTCCCTCCAAAGGCGTCTGCAATAGCCTCCGAGATTTGTTCGGTGAATTCAGAGAGTTGAAGGGGCTTGATGCCGGTGAGTGTCGTCACGATTTGAAAATAAGCTAACGAATTTAGCAAAATAGCAGCGATTAATGAAAACAGTGTACCGGGTATAGCTACAAAAAGCCCGATTCTTTCCGGGAAATTCTACTAAACTCCCGGATTAGGCTTTTTCGGTTCGTACAAGAAAACAAACCGGGCTTTTTCCCGATTTAAGGAAAAGACCAAAGCATGCTTTTTGTCCTCATTTTGCTTTGTAGCCTCCTTTTTCCGGGAAACAATAAGAAGCAAGCTATGTGAGGTATACTTCCAAGCCCGAGTCCATCCGGTTCTTCTATCAGCATGGGGGAGAAACAATCCGGTTCCTGCGTAAAATAAAGACGATAGAACCCAACGTACAATTGCAACCAATGCTACCATGTCGGGACACCGGACTATATCCCGATCGGGCTATCTATTAAGGACTGGAAAAAGATCGCAAATGTTGAGGGTGTACAATGATCCCTCGTATCGGACTACTTGACCCCGCAGCACCAGTCGCATCCTAGGGTTAGCTTTGGGGTGATCGTGGGGGCCTACCAGCACCCGGTGTTTGCCTGTAACTTCCCGGTCGGGGCTGGATTTGTGCCATCAGGCCTTCTTCGGGAAGTTGGGTTCCATAACCCGGGAAAATCCCGATAAACAGTGCATTTGATTTTTCCGTTTTTTTGTGGCGCTTTGATCCAAGGCGTTATACCAAAACACGAAAAAACCTGCATGAGAACACGACCGCTGCTGCTGCTCTTCTTTTTATTTTTTGCAGTATTACTGGCAAAAGCCCAGAACCCTAAAATCTTTGAAACATTGGTTCAGGATTGGAATAACCTGCACAATAACCGGGAAGTGGCCCTGTTGCGGGATCTCTATGCCCCGGGTGTGCTATTCTACGGCCGCACCCTTACCCGGGAAACGTGTTACAAACGAAAAAAAGCCTTTTTAAAATCTGACTTTACCCAAGAAATCATCTCACCCGTTACCATCACCTATTATTCTTCCGGTACCATCAAATGTGATTTTCGCAAAAGAACCGTCTCCAGGGGTGTCGTCAAAGAGCACGATTGTTATTTACTGGTTAGAAAAAATGAGGAAAACGACTTTTACCAAATAACCGGGGAAAGTGAGCTGGAAATTGATCGAAAACTCAATGTAACCTTTGACCTGGGAGAAATCGTAGAAAGCCCGGGAAGTGGCTCCGGTACAGTTTACATCGCTGGACTGGTAATCGCGGTCTTCATCCTTCTTTTTTGGCTTCGGCAGCGGCGCAGAAAGTCTCGGGAAAATACCGGTTATGAAGGGCTGGATAGCCTGGTATCTCCGGTCACGGAAGAAATCTTCGAACGTCCCGGTTTCGCACCGGTGGGGGATCTGGTGCAGGTGCCGGCACCAAGGGTGGTTGCAGCAGCACCGGTAGGGCAAGGGTTACAGGCAGCACAAAGCCCGGTTACTGCCACCCAGGAAGTCTCGGAAGAAATCTCCGCAAAAGAAAAGGGCGACGCCTTTGAACGCTATGTTGTTTCCCGGTTTTGCCGGGAGTATTTTGAGCTCCTGGAATGGCGAAGCGATAAATACCACGAGGGTGTCTATGCGACTTCCAGCAGGCTGCCCGATCTGGAATATCAATTCAAGACCGGTTATTACAATTTCCGCATCGCTTCCGAATGCAAATGGTGGGCAGCGTTCAGTAAAGGCCGGATTGAATGGGCAAAAAGCTACCAATTAATAACATACAGACAATACGAAAGTGAACGGGGTATTCCCGTATTTGTGATCATTGGTATCGGTGGGGAGCCCGATAGCCCCGGTGCGGTCTATGTAGTTCCGCTGCGCGAAATCCGCTCTCATGTGCTGTCCGAATACGAGCTTAAAAAATACTACAGGCATAAAACCGGGAATTTCTTCTTAAACCCGGAAGCCATGGTTTTAGAATAAATAAGGCTTTCTGTGAAAACGTTGTAACAGCAAAATAGCTATACAGAAAGCATCTGTACTTTATCAAGGTTGGTCGGGAAAATCCCGGAAAATGCGCAACCCGAGGTCCTTGGCAGTTTTATCAGTAACAGGCATAAACGCCTCGTATAATGCCGGAAGCGAAAACCGGGAAAAGCCCGATTTCCCCGGTATCAGAAATGCATGAAAATATTAGCTCTGTGGTTATCTGTTTGACCAATGGTCTTTCCGGATGCCGAATCCAATTTATGCAAAATGATAAAACCGGTAAAAGCCCGGTGTGACCCGGGAATTAGCAATAATATTGATCCATTTAGAACTGCCGGTTTGATGCACCGGAAATGGTAGGCGTTCACCGATGTAATTATCTGGATAGCTATGTATTTGCCCAGGCAGTTTTTTTACTTCGTGCAGATAAACTACCGGTCCTGCGAGATAAGTCCTTAAACTAAGAACCGAGATAAAGAAGACATGTACCCGGATTTTTCCGATTTTCCGCGTCTTGTCCAGGTGGTTGAGTAGACATTTCGAAATAAGATATTCCTTGCGATGCATTGTCGATACTTTAGAAATGCCCGACATTTATTGGGCAGTCCACTAAAAATTAACAGACGGACTGCGCATCTTTTACCGGTCTGTCAGCCATCTGCTTTCGGGCCACACCGTTATTCCATCCAGGATACAAAGCTGCAGAGAAGCCGCATTGCTAACCGCACAGCAAACCATTGTTTCCCAGTAAAACTTGCGTCTTTGCCTGGTTCTGCACCCACTTCATCCAAAAGAGAATTTTTGCAAATTAGGAAATCGAAACACCGGTAATAATGCGCAAAATACCAGACGCTGCCAACAAAAACACCGATTAGAAGAGGGGACATAACCTTGATGTCCACAGTGCAGTCTTTGATTGTCCTATTGAGCGTTATTACGTGCCTTTGCATGTTAACACGTGAATTGATCGGGAAGTTGGTCCCGCCGCCCATAAGCTGTGCATTGGTCGCAAAAGCGTCGGCACAAATTCATTCCGGATATAAAATCATGTACTGGACAATAATTCCGAACATTTCCCGGCTTGCATGCGAACAGGAGGTCATTACGAGCGGTTAAAAAGGAGCAAAATATTTGTTTCGAAAGCATTGTAAGTCGTCGGAAAGACCAGAAAAACATGGTAAATCACCAATCAGCCAAGCGCTTTATTAATGCGGTCAATTTCTTGTGCCAATGCGTATTTTGAAGATCATTCTGCTCATTTTCCGGGCAATAAGGGGGATTTTATAAGAATAAAGTAAACCGTGTATGAACTGGATTTATCGAACGAAATTTGAGTAAAATCCCTCCATTAACATCCGATGTATTACCGCCATCCTCGAATCTGGTCAAAAGACTTTTCAAAATAACCGTCATTTTTGCCTTCTACAAATTGAGTAAATAACCAGTATGCCTGCGCTATATTGGATTTAATCCTATTGAGAGAGTTATTTTGCTCATAAAAGCTAACATTAAAGTTCAGTTCCTTCAACTCTTTGATGTTATTATATGCTGTCTTCACAAGAAACAAGTATTCTTTTTCGTCATCAAATTTTAAGTTTGCAAAACCAGCATAGGCTAGCATAATTTCCTTTACAGTATCCAGTCTGTATTCAATTTGTTCTTTAAAAAATTTTGCTTCAAACCCATAAGATTTTTGAAGCCAATCATGGGTTTCATTTAGTTTTTCTCTAACCGTCTTAAAATTAGTTTTAGTCTTTGGAATATATAGCCGTCCGAATTTAGAAAGCCTTTCGCATTGATTAACCATTGGAAATTCCGCTTTGGAGCCAACTGCACAAAAAAACAAAATAATTTTCAACAAAGAAGGAGGCTTGTGCACCAAATGAACTTAATGGTTGATACCCGAATAGAGGCAACCAAATTTTCATCATATTTTTTTGTTATCATATTAGAATCGAGTATTAATTTTCAGAACAAGTATGATGATTGTTTAAAAATGTGGAGTGAACGTTCGGGGCAATGAAATGCGGCTGCTAGATTAGTTTGAAAAAGTTCACTATTTATCGTTAATTCGGGGTAAGTGTCAGTAACGGACAATTACAACAGAAGTCTTATCAGCAAATACTCTCCCAGAACTGTATATTTTCATGCCTATCGTTAAAGCCAGTTGAATCTTTTATCTTTTTGATAGGGTTGATTAGTACATCTTTGGCCGCAGTAATTCTTTTTATTCAAACAAGCTGGTCCAACTTTCTAACTTAAAACTTTTAAGTCTTTCATTTTTGTAACAACTTTTTATTGTGCTTTTCCAAAGTTTTCCATCCATTTTAAAATTCCTTCGAAGTCAATCGGTTCGGATTTTTGAGATAACAAGAATTCAAGAGTGTAACTAACAACTTCACAAGCCTCACAAGCAAGTTCCCACTCAAATCGGTTTTTCTTGCTCACCCGGCTCTCAAACATTTGGATTTGTTGTTCAAGTGCATAAACAATGGGCAAATGACTTTTCAGGTTGGACTTGTTACCTCTACCGGTTGAGTAAATCTGTATGGCAATAATTGCCTGTTCTAACTCAACATCATTCCCCGGGCAGTCGCTGGTTTTTATAAATTGGGTATATTCTGGAAACTGGTCCTTACATACACGTACGGCTAAATTTAAACTTTGATCAAAGGGAAGATGATTCAGATATACTTTGAAACCTTCTGCGAATTTCTTTTTTCTCATATTGAATATTTGTTTAGTTAATAATAATGACACTTTATAAGGATATTGGATTTTCTAATAGGGTAGAAGTTGTGGTAAACAGGTTGTTGTGCGATACCGGTTAAAGGCGTCTGACTTGAAAGCCTTATCGGCAGGATGCCTTATACAAAATCTTGTGGATCGAAGCCTGTCAAATCTTGCAGGCAACCTGCGTATAATTCACAATCAAACGCTGATTGCTATCAACCGATAAGGGTAGTTTACATATGGTACAGCATAGGTTAAGCCGACCATCCGGCTTTGTTAAGCAGGAAACTCCTGGCGTCCACAACCACGGGATGCTGGTCCCGTTCTTCTTCGGATAAAATATCGTTTTTCCCTGCCTTGTTATAGGCGCTCATTAGCATGCTTGTTACTGCGCGTCGAATTTGATCTGGGTTGCCAGCCAGCATAAAGTCCAAGGTGTTAGCGAGTGCTTGACAGGCTTCCTTTGCGCAATTAACCAAAGTTGGGTCTTCGAGATCATCTTCAAATTCTTCAATAAATTCTTCAATTCTGTCTGCCTGCGTTTCAACAATGTTATGGTAAGCTGCTATCACTTTACGATCGGGTAATTCGTTTGCACCCCGTTCTGCGGCAAGAATGGCATCCAATAAAAGCTTCGGATCACCGTTACAATCATGATCTTCCATAAAATAAGCGTAATCAAAATAGAGCCTCTTGCTGATGTTTATTCCCAGTAGCAATTTTTCTTCATAAGTAAGGCTTTGCAATTGTGGATTGAATGTTTCTAAGATTTGCATAATGTTCATGGTATTGTATTTTGTTTTTGTAAAAAAATGATAGACTTGGTTTTGTGATCGGATTGGGAGCTGAGAGCACAGTTTGATGCCAGACAGTGTTCCTGTTTTTTTCAGGTTTTGAACTGTGCTCTTATCGCAGGGCGATCTTACTCGTTACTGCTGCCAGGAAAAGAGTTCCGGGAAATGCATGCCTTCCAGCATCAGTCGATAATCATCCAGGAGATTAATCTTTACCACGCCTTTATCGATGTGAAGAATCGCATGACCAGGTTCCCCTTTTGGTTTGGTGTTGTCATAGACAATCACCATGGTAAACTGGCCAGCGCGCTTCTTAAAAAGGCGAAGAAGACTTTTGAGCATCTGCGGCGGGTCAGTGGTAAACTTGTCACCCCGGTAGGTAAATTGGTTCTTCGCGTTGTCTCCTTTCACATAGGCTTGCCTGATGCGGACGAACATATCAAAGCGGCATCTGGGCCGACTGAGTTCAATTGAAATATTTTTATTCATGATTGTTCTTTTTATAGGGTTGGTATTTGATTAGCAAATAAGGTTATTCACAATTGAAAGCTTGGTGCCTTAGGTTATCCACCGTTTTCGCGCAAAAGCGCTGTTATCCACAGCCAACCATGACAGTATTTTAAGATATGAGCTGGCAGTATATAGATTCTATATAGACTTTATATAGAACAGTGTATTCTGTATAATCTATCCTATAAGGATAACTATACACAGTGCTGTTTGTGCGATTTTTTGACACCTGGCTTCTCTTCTCTTCCGAGTTATGGCGGTTTAAAGACCTGCTGGCCGCTTTTGGTGTTGTAATTCTTGATGGGAACAATGTCGTCACAAAAGGCCTGGAAGGTTACTTTCTTTGCCTCGTTGTAGCGCACATGGGCAGACTGGTTGTGATTGCGCACATGACTGCTGACGGTCTTTGTTTTTTGCACCAGGGCAAGGCCTTGTTCCAGCAATTTTGCTTTGATGCGGCTGATGGTGGTCGCACCCGTGCCATACTGCCTTGCCATGCCGTGGGTGCTGCGGTTGACATCCGCCCGGTTTTCCCGCAGGAAAGCAAGCTTTGGTAGTTTTTGGTTCTGAAACTGCGTCAGGTATTCACTGTGAAACAAAGCGGCAATGAAAAGCGGATCCCGGTCGATGATTCCCTTGCCATGCCCCTTTCGATTTAGATGCTCCTGGAGCCATTCCAGGGCCTCTTGATCGGCTTTTACCTTCTGGACGAAGCGAAATGCTTGGCGGCGCTTGTTGGCCTCTATATCGGCTAAAAAGATCCAGTAGAAGGGCTGCTTTAATTTGGTGATGTCGCCTGCAAAGTAAAACCTGTGGCCACTGCCCCTGCCATAGTGAAGCCCCAGCAAAGCATAAATCTCTTTTTCGGACCGTAGTTGAATGCTGCTTTCCTTCCAGATGATCCATTCTTCTTTGTGTAAAACAGTTGCCCACCGCTTAAACGTGTTGAGCGAAAGGCCACATGCAGCTGCCAGCCCTTTTGCGTTACAACGACCAGGCTCAATGACACCAATTGGGCCTGCGTAGTGCTGCAAAAAGGCATAGACATGTAACAGGCGGACGCGGTGGTTGGTCGCTTTTTTGTTTTTGATGGCATACCCTGCGCAGGCCCAGGCGGCAAGCACATATGTGACATACGGCCGGTTGGTGTCCTCTTGTAACTCCATCTTGGACGCTTTTGAGACCAATTCAAAAAGGGGGATTGGTTAGTCTTTTTGAATGTTTCGTTCCAACAGTTGCAGCACAGAGTCCACGTCTATGAACTTGCGGTTTCCAATACGGCTGACGACAAGGTCCCCACTCTTTTCCAGCGCACCCATTTGCGTATCGCCGTAATCAAGGAATTCCATTACCTCTTTGCGGGGACGCCATTTATAGCTAATTGGCGGAGTTTTAAGAAATTCTTCTAAAAGCTTTTTTCTTTGTGCCTCTTCCCTGAGAAGCATCTCATTCAGTTTTATTTCTGCTGGCATTACCATCGGATTTGATGGCAAATTGATCTTATTCTATGTCAACGCTGGAACCAGAAAATGACGAAACGCCTCGAATTGCATTGCGCACCCACTTGGCTTTATACCAAGCGAAGGTCTTTCCATAATAATGTTCAGTATTATCAATATCATCTTGGCTTAGGTGCGGAGTTTTTTCAGGCATTAACAAACGGAATAAATCGAAAAATTTTGCATGAAATTCATCTGTAGTCTCTGTGGGTTGGCAAATTTCAATAATCAGCCGGAGAAGGAAAGCCTCAATATTTCTACCAGCTACTTGATGTTTCACAAATTTTTCTACATCCTTTTTACCTAAGTATTGCTCGAGGTTGTCCAGCATCTCGTGCAAGCGCTGTTTATGGGGATCCTTGACTTTTCTAGGCGTACCGCCATGATATTTACGCTGGTCATAAATATTGTTGAGACTACGTTTAAAATCTGGTACGTATGAATAATTCAAATCCTTGACTACAGTTTTCAAGTTTTCATTAATTGCGTGATTTAGTTTAGCATGTGCATAAGCGTACACTATCCCAATGGCAGCACTCTTTTGAAAGAAGAAAGTGTTGGTATTTGCGATTTTGTCAAGTTGATCGGTTATATCATCTAATGGTATGAATCGAATTAGAACTTCTTCGGACAGTCCTAGCTCCCGTAGCTTTTGTATGATTAGTTCTTCTGGAAAGAACATTACCTTATGGGCAATAACTTTTATATAATAAAATCGATTTGCTGGATGGGTTTGATCAAACATTGCCCAATTGAATCCAAATAGAATACCGGATGCTTTTAATGCTGCTTCAAATAAATGTTTGATATAAAGCAGGTAATCATGCTCATCACGTTGTTGTGCCTGCAGGAGCTGCTTTTGAAAAATTTCAGATTCTGATTTTCTCATGATTTTTTGATTTAGACATTTAGGTTTATTAAAACCCAAATATCTAAATCAAAATTCAATTATTGAAAAAAATATAATCGTAACTAATTGATATTCATTGCAGTAAAGCAGTAAAGCAGTAATGCAGTATTTACGTATAGAATGGCTGCACGCTCACAAAAGCTACAATTGTTCATCAGAATATTTTTGGAGCTTTTCTTTGGCGCGGATTAACTTTTCTTCGGTGATTTGGTAATACACGTTGTCAATATCGCCGGACCGGTTATGGCCCATCATGCGTTTGATCACCGCCATTTCTGCAATGCCGGCTTCGCCCAACAACTGGCGAAAGGTATGTCTACCGGTATGGCTTTTAAGCTCGAAGGGCAGTTCGATCATGTTGGACAGGATCTTTAGCTGCACGTTGACCTTTTGGTTAGAACGTTGCGGCAATACACGGTTGAGGATTATGTTTTCTGGTTCTTTTCGGTACTTGTCAATAATGTTTTTGGCGTGTGTGATGAGAACCACTTCTGTGAGAATATCAGTTTTTTCCCTGGACAAATAAATTTTTACTTCACCGTCACGAAGGCTGACCAGGTTTGAATTGGAGAGGTTATGCGCATCTTCGTAAGCGAGACCCGTAAAACAGGAAAATAGGAACAGATCACGGTAGGGGCTAAGACGGGGAAATTTATTGAGGTCAAGGTGAAACAGGGCATGCAACTGAGAAGTGGTGAGACGGGGCTTTTGCGGGGAGCGGTTTTTAAGCTTCACCATTTTGAAGGGGTTTTTGTCCAACAGCCCTTCGTCCACTGCCCGGTCAAAGATGGTTCGGAACTTTTTTATATTCCCCAGTGCGGATACTTCTGTCATGCCGCGCTTGAAAGCGTCACCGGTTTCGCAGAGCAGGTAATCTTTGAATTGCATGGCAAGAGACGCGCTGAGGTCTTGCACCAGCAAGTGTTGTTTTTTGTACTTCAGCAGAAAGGCTTTTAGGTGGCGTATTGCTTTTTGGTAACATTTTTTTGTACTCTCTGCAATGTTTGCGTTGTTCAATATGCTGGTCGCATAATACTGATCCACGAAAGCAATGAGCGTAGATTGGCTTTGCTTTTTTGGACCCAGGAGAAGATCACGTATGCTTAGGGCCGTGAATGCGTGCATGTTTTTTCGGTTGTTGCCCAGGAAATCATCAAAGTCAGCCTGTACATCGTTAATGAACTTGTTGGCCTTGTGGTTTTTGGCACGAAGACGCATGGTACCCTCGTCCCATAGTGGAAGGTCTTTCTCCTGGAGATCAGCCTCGTAAAGCCGTCCTTCTGCTTTTTTGCCGTGCAGCAGAACACGTAGATAGATAGGCGTAATGCCGGATTTTCGGCTTTTCTTTTGCTTGTTAACATAGAACCAGAGCGAAGCTTTCATAATTCGTAAGTTTTTGAATTGGTGAACAATTTGGAATTTTTGGTGAAAAACGGGTGAACCAAAAACTGACGAAAAGCGGGGAGTACCGGGGATGGAAATGAAAAATCCCTTGCTATCACTGCTGATTTGCAAGGGATTGACTGATTTTGAAACAACTACTGTGGATCCTGAGGGACTTGAACCCCCGGCCCTCTGATTATGAGTCAGACGCTCTAACCAACTGAGCTAAGGATCCGGCGCCGATTTTTTACGGAGGGCAAAAATAGGGAAAACTGCTATCACTCCTTCACTTCTTCAAAATCGATATAATCGCCAAGGGGCTCCCTTTTGCGGGGTTGCGTAGGCTTCTGCTGGGGCGGGTAGGCACCTGCCTGCTGCTCCTGCATTTTCTGTTGCATTTCACGAAAGCTTTTTTTCACCTGTCTTGTGGTTCTGTAAACCGGTAGGATGAAATTCACCACCAGTTTATACAGGACATAAAGTAAAAAGGCATAAAAAAGAAAACTTAAAATCATAGGTTTCAAAGGTACAATCATCGTTCCAGCCAATTTGGATTTGGAATGTATTTAACGTTTAGCTTACCTTTGCCGTGGCAAAAGAAAATCAGAAGGGAACGAAAGACGTTCCCTTCTTCTTTTAGGTTATGCAAACAGAAACAATTATTGCGGCTTTAGAGCAGAAGATCAACGGGCTTTTAGAAGGGCATCCTTCCCATTTTTTGGTAGAGATCCGCATTAAGCCCACCAACAATATAAAAGTGTTTATCGATGCGGATGAAGGCATGATGCTTTCCACCCTTATCGATTACAACCGGAAGCTGTACAAGCAGATCGAAGAAAGCGGTATGTTCCCCGGCGATGACTTCTCCCTGGAAGTTTCCTCTCCCGGGCTGGATGAGCCATTGAAAAAGCAGCGCCAGTATAAGAAAAATGTTGGCCGCTATGTGCATCTTACCAAACAGGATGGTGCCGTATTGGAAGGAAAATTGCTGGAAGCAACCGAAGACGGTATTGTGGTGGAAACCGAAGCCGGCAAAGGAAAAAAGAAAGAGATCAAACAGGAAACAGTACTATTTACCGATATAAAAACAACGAAAATTCAAGTAAAGTTCTAACCGTGAGTAGTGAATGGTCAGTGGTGAGTTGGGTCGTTCCTCACTCACCATTCACCACTCATCACTCACCAAACAACAGACTATGGCCAGTATCAACCTCATAGAAGCATTCCAGGAGTTTAAGGATGCCGAAAACATTGACCGTCCCACACTCATGCGTGTGGTGGAAGACGTATTCAAAACCCTCATCCGCAAAAAGTACGGCAGCGATGAAACCTTCGACGTGATCGTGAACGCCGAAAAGGGTGACCTGGAGATCTTCCGTCGCCGCAATATTGTAGACGATGACGATGTGTACAATACCCTGGAAGAAATTGAAGTGAGCGAAGCCCGGAAAATATCACCGGACTACGAGGTAGGCGAGGAACTCTATGAAGAAGTGAACCTGGAAGATTTTGGCCGCAGGGCAATCCTGGCTGCCAAGCAGACCCTGGCCAGCCGCATCTCCGACCTGAAGAAAAACGTACTGGCCAAAAAGTACGGCGACCGTATCGGCGAGATCATCTCCGCCGAGGTTTACCAGGTTTGGAAAAAAGAAATCCTGCTGCTCGACGAAGAGGGCAATGAGCTGATCCTTCCCAAAAGCGAACAGATCCCACAGGACTATTTCAAGAAGGGGGAGAACATCCGCGCCGTGGTGAAGAAGGTAGATATGAAAAATAATACGCCGGTAATCATACTTTCCCGTACTTCGCCTGATTTTCTGGCAAAGCTTTTGGAAATAGAAGTGCCGGAGATTTTCGACGGCCTTATCGTGATCAAGAAGATCGTTCGCGAACCAGGGGAAAGAGCAAAAGTGGCGGTAGAGTCGTACGACGACCGCATTGACCCGGTTGGCGCCTGCGTGGGTATGAAAGGCAGCCGCATTCACGGCATTGTTCGTGAGCTGAAAAATGAGAATATTGACGTTATCAACTATACCAATAATATCCAGCTCCTGATACAACGTTCCTTAACGCCGGCCAAGATCACTACCATGGAATTGGATACGGAAGGCAGGCACGCCAGCGTGTACCTGCGTCCCGACCAGGTTTCCCTGGCGATTGGTCGCCGCGGCGTCAACATCAAGCTGGCCTGCGAATTGACAGGCTACAACATTGATGTGTACCGCGATAATGAAGGCGAAGTGGAAGAGTTTGACATTGACCTGGAAGAGTTCAGCGATGAGATTGAAAGCTGGGTGATTGACGAGCTGAAGCGAATTGGTTGCGATACAGCCCGCAGCGTACTGGAACTGACAGCCGAAGAACTGGAGCGCCGCACCGATCTCGAAAAAGAAACCATCGCCGACGTACGCAAGGTACTGCAGGCGGAATTTGAAAAAGAATAGTTCGCGGGTTCACAAGTTTGCGGGTTCACGGGTTCGTGAGCCGCGCCTTCAGAACTTGCCACTCGTGAAAAATAAAATAGAATAAAAAAACAGTTTGCAAATTGCAGTTCAATCGTTGCAGGCAGGGCGGAACCACTTTGGTGGCTAACCACGAAAACCTGTGAACAGGTGAACTTGTGAACTACAAAAAATCGAATGGCAGAAACGACAACAACACCAAGGTTAATGGCAGCCGCCAAGGAATTCAACATCGGGAAGGATACCCTGGTTGATTTTTTGGTGGGCAAAGGGTTCAACAAAGACGACCTGAAACCTACTGCAAAGCTTTCCGAAGATATGTACCGGGCTTTGCAGAACGAGTTCCAGAGCGACAAAGTGGCCAAATTAAAGGCCGTGCAGATTGACCTGCCCAAAGGCGCCGTTGGTGAAGCAAAAAAGAAGCGGGACGAAGAAGAAGTACTGCGTTTCCGCAAGGAGGAAAAAAAGCCGGCGACAACGCCAGCAGCGCCTCCGGTGGAAGAGCCCCAGCCGGCTCCCGTTCAGGAAGCAGAACCTGCCCCCGAACCTGCGCCGGTAGAGCCTCCGGCACCGGAAGAAAAGCCCGAAGAAGTGCCGCAGCCGGTAGTGGAGCCCGAAGTGGCCAAGCCCGATGTGCCTGAATTTGAAGGGCCCAAAGTAATCGGCAAGGTTGACCTGTCGGCCATTGATTCCTCAACCCGTCCGAAAAAAGGCATCAAAAAAGCAAAAGAAGCAGAAGAGCCTGCAGAGCAACAACCCGTGCCTGCCCCGGCTCCTGAAGCTGTTACGGAAATACCGCAGGCAGAAGCGCCTGTGCAACCTGTGGAAGAGCTGCCGGCTCCCGTAGTGGAAGCGGTAGCCGAAACGACAGCGGTCAAACTGCCGGAAGAAAAAGAAGACGAACCTGTCATCGAAAACATCAAAGCGGAAAAATTGGAAGGCCCGAAGATATTAGGTAAGATAGAGTTGCCGGTTGACAGTGATACCCGTCCCAAGCAGGTGGATGAAAAGCGCAAACGCAAGCGCATTCCTATTGAGAAAAAAGGTCCGGCGACGACCGGCGGTGGCCAGCAAACAGGCACCAGCCAAGGCAGTACAGGCCAGGGCGGCGGCGGCCGTTTCACCCCGCAAAAGAACGTGGGTGGACAGCAAGGTGCCAGCCGCGGCCAGGGTGGCGGCGGACGCTTTTCGCCACAGCGCCGTGGCGACAACCGCGGACCCCGCGAAGACCGCCAGATCGACGAAAAAGAAATTCAACGGAAAATACAGGAAACGCAGGCCAAGCTTTCGGGCGGTGGCGGACGGGGTAACAAGCGTACCTCCAAGCGTCGCGACCGTAGGGCTGAAATGGCCGAAGGTGTGGATGGCGTTGACAACAAGCTGCAGGTAACCGAATTTATTTCGGTGAGCGAGTTGGCCAACCTTATGGACGTTTCGTTTGCCGAGGTGATCAGCAAGTGTATGAGCCTGGGTATTATGGTGTCTATCAACCAGCGCCTCGATGCGGAAGTAATTGAACTGGTAGCCTCCGAGTTTGGTTTCGATGTGGAGTTCATCGACATGGAAAAGCAACTGGAGATGGAAGAAGACGAGGTGGAAGACGATGCAGACAGCCTGCAACCGCGTTCGCCCATCGTTACCATCATGGGTCACGTTGACCACGGTAAAACTTCTTTGCTTGACTACATCCGGAAGGCCAACGTGGTAGCCGGTGAAGCGGGTGGTATCACCCAGCACATTGGTGCTTACCAGGTAAACCTGCCCAATGACAAAGACATCACTTTCCTGGATACGCCGGGTCACGAAGCGTTTACGGCCATGCGTGCCCGTGGTGCCAAGATCACCGATATCGCGGTGATCGTGATCGCAGCCGATGATGCCATCATGCCACAAACCCGTGAGGCCATCTCCCACGCACAGGCTGCCAACGTACCGATGATCTTTGCCATTAACAAAATTGATAAGGACGGGGCCAACCCGGCCAAAATATACGAGCAACTGGCTGGTATGAACATCCTGGTAGAAGCCTGGGGTGGTAAGTTCCAAAGCCAGGAGCTTTCGGCTAAGCAAGGTCTGAACGTAGACCTGTTGCTCGAAAAGATCCTGCTGGAAGCCGAACTGCTGGAACTGAAAGCCAATCCCGAACGGGAAGCTAACGGTTCTATCATTGAAGCAACCTTGGACAAAGGCCGCGGTTATGTGGCCACTATCCTGGTGCAGAACGGTACCCTGCGCAGTGGCGACCTGGTGGTTTCGGGACAGCATTTTGGCCGTGTAAAAGCCATGATGAACGAACGGAACAAGCGTGTTGACGAAGCCGGTCCTTCTACACCTGTACTGATCCTTGGTTTGAACGGGGCGCCGCAAGCCGGTGAAACCTTCCGTGTGTATGCCGATGAAGGCGAGGCCAAAGAAATTGCCAACCGCCGTGCACAGATCTTGCGTGAGCAGGGCATGCGTGCCAAGAAGCACATTACGCTGGATGAGATCGGACGCCGTTTGGCACTTGGGAACTTTAAAGAACTCAAGGTTATCATCAAAGGTGACGTGGATGGTTCGGTAGAAGCGCTCAGTGACTCCTTGCAGAAACTTTCCACGCAGGAAATTTTGGTAAGCGTGATCCACAAAGGCGTGGGCCAGATCAACGAAAGTGACGTAGTGTTGGCCGAAGCTTCGGACGCGATCGTGATCGGCTTTAACGTGCGTCCTTCGCTGCAGGCCAACCGCCTGGCGGAGAATGCCGGTATCGAGATCAAGACCTACTCCATCATCTACACCGTGATCGACGAGATCCGCAGTGCGATGGAAGGCATGTTGGAGCCGAAAGTGCAGGAAAAGATCATTGGTAACGTGGAGATCAAAGAGGTGTTCAAATTTGACAAGGCCACCGTTGCCGGTTGCCAGGTGATTGAAGGCCGCGTGAAGCGTGACAGCAAGATCCGCCTTATCCGCGACGGTATCGTGGTATACCCAACCGGTGAAGGACAAAGCGCCGAACTGGGATCGCTCAAGCGTTACAAGGATGATGCGAAAGAAGTGCTCGTGGGTATGGAGTGTGGTTTGACCATCAAGAACTACAGCGACATCAAAGTGGGCGACATCATCGAAGCGTACGAAGAAGAAGAAGTAAAACGGACGCTGTAAGCCCCCACCTAACCTCCCCCAACAGGGGAGGAATAGCCAAGGCACAGACCCTTGCTTTTGCACAATACATTTTAACGCCTCAGACATTCAAAATGTCTGAGGCTTTTTCTTTTTTGTTACCAGCGATGGGAAAGCAATTCAGCCGTCGTGAAGTTTATGCTGAGCGAAGCCGAAGCATCGCACACGTCAGCGTTCAGAACAGGTTTGTACAAGAAGAGTTCACGCAGAGGCGCGGCGTACGCGGAGTAAAAGCCTCAGCGCTCCCTGCGCCTCCGCGTGAAATCATATGTTGAGTTAAACAGGCTTTGTGCTCTGGCTATTTACGTTTAAAGGGCCAAAATATTTTCCCACATACGGCAGTCGTTGCAACTCCTTCCGTTCTACAAGCCCAATAAACCAGGCAAAAATGAAGAAGAGTACAGCGCCAAAGGCGCCGTTGAACCAGGCATTTAACCCAATCAGTCCAAATGCCGAATGAATGCCGTATAGCAGCACGCAAATAACAATGTAGGCCACCAGTTTTTTCCAGGCGTAGGGCACACGGTACGACTTCTGCCCCCAGACATAAGAAACCACCATCATGCTTCCATAGCAGAAAAACGTGGCCCAGGCGCAGGCATAATAACCGAAATAGGGGATAAAGATTGCGTTGATGCCAAGGGTAATGGCCGCACCGATAAGGGTGATCCAGGCACCGGCAATGGTTTTGTTGGAAAGCTTGTACCAGATGGAAAGGTTGTAATAAATGCCCAGGAACATGTTGGCCAGCAGCAAAATTGGAACAATGCCCAGGCCCTGCCAGTAAACCGGGTTAGAGATAAAATACTTCCAGACATCGAGGAAAAGCACCACAGCAAGGAACATGAAGCAAACCGTGATGACAAAAAACTTCATGACCCGTGCATAGATGCGTTGCGGTTGCTGCCCCTGTGCCGCTGAAAAAAAGAAGGGCTCTGCCGCCATGCGAAAGGCTTGCACGGAAAGGGTTATCAGCATCGAGAGTTTGTAACAGGCGCTGTAGATGGCCACTTCCACCTTGGCCTCGCTTACATTGGCCACTGGTGCCAGTTTGTTGAGCATGATCCGGTCGAAGGTTTCATTGATCATGCCTGCAAAGCCGGCAAGAATCAGCGGCGCCGAATAAACAATGATCTCTTTCCAAAGCTTTGCATTGAACTGCAGGCGAAAGGAGAAAAACTCTTTGGAGAGAAAGAGCAGCGTAAAAAAAGCTTGCAGCAGGTTGGCCAAAAGAATATAGCCAACCCCAAAGCTTTTGTCGTACCAAACACCAATAAAACCGTCCGGGTCTTTTTCCTGGATGGCCGGGCAAACCGATAGAAAAAAGATCGTTAGCCCGATATTGATCACAATGCCGGCAATGCGAATAGCGGCAAACTTGCGAGGCTTGCCTTCGTACCGCAGCTTGGCAAAAGCCAATGCTGCCAGGGCATCCAGCGCAATGATAAAAGCTGCCATGGTGAGGTATTCGGGCCGGTTGCCGATACCCAGCAGGTTGGCCAGCGGCTGCCTGAAAAAAAGCAGGATAGTGGTAAACAAAACCGTGCTGCCCAGGAGCGAAAGCGTCGCGGTGCTGTACACTTCTTTTTCGTCTTCCGCCGTTTTTGAAAAACGGAAATAGGCTGTTTCAAGTCCGTACGTAAACAGGATGTTCAGGAAAGGGATGGCCGCATAGATAAGGCTCATCTCACCATAAAACGTTTCCCGCAATACGCTGGCGTTGGTAAGATAGGGAGTAAGAAGGTAGTTTAAAAAGCGGGCAGCAATTGATGAAACACCATACCACAACGTCTGACCTGCCAATTTCTTTATGCCGCTCAATGAGAATGATTTTTTGTAAAGTGAACAAATTTATGGAATAGCAAGTAGTGAGTAGTAAATAGCGAGTAGGGTTTTAGCACTGGAATCTGACCCTTTTCACTTTCTTCCTGAAAATGCAAGATGATAACTCTTGGTAAATCCGGCATTGAACAGCTACTTGCCACTTGCTATTCACTACTCACTATTCTCTCCATTCCGGGTTGTTTAAAAAGGCCGAATCAGAAAGGGTGCGGATAAAGGCCACGATCTGGTCTTCTTCGGCATTGGTCAGTTGAATGCCGTTGGCGAGAAGCGGATCCAGCGTGGGGCCACCATTCACACCAAAGCGGTAGTGCTGCAGCATCATGCGGAAAAAACTCAGTCGCCCGTCGTGTGCATAATAAGACGTGAATTCGGCATTGCGCAGCGAAGGCACCCGGAATTTCAGGGAGTCGGAACGGTTGCCCGTCACCAGCATGCGACCGTAATCTTTCAAAAACGGGTCTACTTCCAGGCCTATGTTGCGGTAGCTGAAATCGGTGAACAGCGGCTCGGTATGGCAGGTAGCGCATTTGGATTGAAACACGGCATAGCCTGCTGCTTCCTGTGCCGTAAATTGGGCTTCGCCCCCTTTTACTTTGTCGTATTTAGACCCGGCCGAAACAAGGCTGAGCACATACTGGTCCAGGGCTTTGTAAATTCTTTCTTCGGTTACTTTTCCATCGCCAAAGGCATCGCGAAAAAGGACGCGGTAGTCTTCGTGGCGCAGCTTCTCAATCACCCTGCTCATACTTGCGCCCATTTCGGTAGGGCTTGTAAAATGCTGGCGGTACACGTCGTGCAGGCTTTTGGCGCTGCCGTCCTGGAAGAATTCTTTGTACCAGGCCATGTTAAAAATGCCCGGTGCGTTGCGCAGGGTGTGGGTATTGTTCACGCCATGGCTGCGGTCGTGCTCGTAGGTGGTAAACGCAGCCAGCGGCTGGTGACAGGAGCCGCAGGAAACATGCCCGTCAACGGAAAGGTGATGGTCAAAAAAAAGCCGCTTGCCCAAACGAAATCCTTCTTTTGTCAGCGGGTTGGCTGCAAAGTTGTAAACCGGTTGCGGGAAACCGTTAGGTATAGAAAAGGCGAGTGGCGTTGGATCGGCAATATCGAGTTTGCGACAGCTATCCAGCAGGAGCGAACTGCCAGCCACCAACAGAACAAGGACTATTATAACAAAGCGGGATTTCAACAGGATCGTTTGCACTAATGTAAGCAGAGAAAGGGTCGCGGTACCTGTTAAAAATCACCGGGCCTGAATTTTTTTCTTCCCTGTTTTACCTCCGCTGTTCGTTTTTTAGATTCTACCCGCCTTTCCCTGGCGGCTTTAGGCACCCTTGTGGCAATGCGGGCTTTTTTGCGGTGCAGGGCCTGTTGCACCAATTCGTGCACTTTGCGGATCGCTTCTTCTTTGTTGGCCAATTGGGTGCGGTGTGTTTGGGCTTTCACCACCAGTTCGCCTTCGCTGTTGATGCGGTTGGAAAGCTTTTCGCGGAGGACCGTTTTTTGTTCATCGGTAAAAGTTGGTGAAGCATCAATGTTGAAATAGGCGATCACCGCCGTTTCTACCTTGTTCACGTTTTGCCCGCCTTTGCCGCCGCTGCGGGTGGTTTGTAGTTTTATTTCAGAAGTTAGATCCATGGAAGGGCAAAAGTAAAACGGAAATCGGTGTGTGCTGGTGTTTTCGTCCTTGTGGAAATTGTTTGAATGCTTACACCGGATTGGCTACTTTCAGGCCAATAAAATAAACTGCTTATGAAATGGATCGCTAAAAGCTTTCTTTTTTTCCTGTTCGCTGTGATCGCATTGTTTTCGCATGCAGGCACAATAGAAAACAAGTTTAAAATCAAGGTTGTAAAGGATGACAGCCTTGGCATCGCAATTACACAGAATTCAACCTACCTCATGCCCGGGCAGATGTTCGAACTATCCATTTTTGCACAGTGCAGCATGCCTTACAAAGTTAAAACGATTTCGATAGGAGGGCAAACGTATGAATGGAAAGAAGATCGTGTCTTTACATATGGATTCCCGGTCGCTTCAGTGGGCAACCATGAAATTCCAATCGATGTACAATTCGTCAATAAAAACGGGGAAACAAAAAATAAGGTTTACACTATATCCTTCACCGTTGGGCAAGCTAACGCTTCCATCGGTTTGGATAAAATGAATGTATTGTATACGGGTATAGATAACCCGGTCAGCATTGCCGCAACGGGCGGCGGCGACGACAAACTCACTGTTTCCATTAAAGGTGGTGGTGGGATGATTTCAAAACTGGGTTCTGGCCGGTATAACATACGTGTCAAAACCATAACAGATGAATGCATTGTAACAGTGAGCGTTGACGGTAAAATTGCCGGCATGTCTTTGTTTCGTGTTCGGGAAGTTCCCGTTCCACTTAGTAAAGTTGGCACCATTGAATCAGGCGATTCTGTAAGTCGAAACACTTTTCTTGCACAAGGCGAAGTTGTAGCTGGAATGAAAGATTTTCCATTTGATTTGCGCCATACTGTGACAGGCTTTTTGCTTACTATTTATCAGCAGAGAGATACTCCAAGAACCATAAACAATAGAGGAGCTTTATTTTCTGCTGAAGCAAAAAAAATGATGCAAGAGGCCTTAACACCAGGTGCTGTGGTAACCATAACCAATGTTTATGTAAAGGCACCCGATGGAAGAGCTCGAAAACTTTTACCGTTAGTTTATTTCATAAAAGCTGATTAACGGCTTTACTTTTGAGCGAATGAGAGCCGTTATTCAACGTGTAAGTAAAGCAAGTGTAACTGTAGACGAAAAGATCACAGGTGAAATTAAAGCTGGCTTGCTGGTACTCTTTGGTATTGAAGATACCGATGGCGAAGAAGACATTCGCTGGTTGAGCGGAAAGATCGTGAACCTGCGCATCTTTAACGATGAAAATGGCGTAATGAATCGATCCGTTTTGGAAGTTGATGGCGAGATAATGTTGGTCAGCCAGTTTACCTTACATGCCTCAACAAAAAAGGGTAACCGACCCAGTTATATCCGGGCCAGTAAACCTGATGTTGCTGTTCCGCTGTACGAAAAAATGGTTGCGCAGCTTCAAGCCGATCTTGGAAAAAATATCGCCACCGGCATTTTTGGCGCCGATATGAAAGTAGAATTGCTGAACGATGGCCCGGTAACGATCGTGATGGATACCAAAAACAAAGAGTAGCTAAACATCACTGCATCATAACAGCTATTCGACTCTCCTTCACTAACCCCAGCCTTCAGGCCTATTGTGTGGACACATTTCTTTTGATTTCCCAGCCTGTCATGGCTGCTTTAAAGAATTTAATTCCTATCCATAGGGTTGTGATGCCTGGGTGTCGTTTGCTTTCATAGCCTTTCCATCCGCCCAATCTTGCAACCACCCACACATATCTTTTTAAGTCCTTTGTTTTGTAGGGATTTTTCTGCTTTTCGGTTTTGCCTTCCAGGTGCGGGATGTGGTACTCCAAAAAGTCCTGTTCTTCCTTTGCAAAGCAAGTGTCTGCACTTATTTCCGTTTCTGGCTCCGCATAAGCAAGCCTCATTAAAAACAGCTTGATGATCACCTCCATTATCAGCAAACACATTTTTCGTACCGATGAGGCGTATTCAAGTTCCGATGCTTCAATGTTATAGCCTTCTTTCTTCAGTATTTTAAAGACCTCCTCCACCATCCACCGCCAGCTATACCACTCTATACATGCCCTGGCCATTTGTAGATCTTCAACAGGCAGGGTGGTCAACAGCCGCCAGCATATTTTGTCTGCACCCGTATAACCGGTTTCTTTTGCTTCAATGAAACGAAGCTTTACCCGTGGGGCGATTGCCTTACCCGCTGTAGCGGGCTTCAGCATTTCGATTTCTTTATAACGTATCTGTAGTTGAGCGGTACGCTTTTTCCTGTTTTTACCAGCCGCCACAACGAGTGTATAGTGGCCCTCGGCCGGTGTGTGGGACAAACAGCTAAAGAGTTTGGTTTTATCGGCCAGTGTCCTGTTTTGGCCTGCTCTTACAAGCAAGTCTGTCCCACAGTCCGGCACCACTGCAAACTGCTCATAGATATCGCCTTCCCTGTCCTGGACGATTACAATGCCCCGGGTGACATCTTTCAAGGCCGCTTTTGTGTTCTGCGAGACTTCAATCCATTTGTAGGATTCCTTTTGTTCTATCGGCAGCGACTTATACTTCCGCTCATGCTTTGAGGTGGGTAGCAAGGGGCGGTTCCAAACTTTGATGTCGGCATACCCGTACGGAATACACGCTTGCGCATCTACGACAAGGCTGGGATGTAGCAAAAAGCCCAAACCCATCTGATGATTGGCATGTGTCGTACCAATATCGCCATCTTTTTTAATCCGGCCCTTGTGGGTGATCAGATTGATTTCTGAACTGTCCTGAAGACAAACAACATATTTGCCTTTGCAGGCAGCTTTGCAGTTGGCCGATAATTGGAAACAATATCGTCTTCACTTACCCGGCAGTTCTGTAAAAAACGGTAAAACCCTTTGGCATCCGCTTCATTCGCTGCAATCTGCCGAACACTATGAACGCTCTTGCTGAACAAGTCACCTAAAATCTTATTGCCCCGATACACCAAACGCAAATCATCTAAATCAGTGAAACCCCTTCTTTGCATCCGCAAAAAATAAAACATTTAAAAATGTGTCCACACAATAGGCCTTCAGGCTGGGGAAACTGCTGCGAGTAAAAGGGTATAGTGTATAGGCTTCAGCCTATTTCTTGCATACAGCCAGATAGGCTAAAGCCTATACAAGGTTCACCGTCATTAGATGCACTTTTCCCCAGCCTGAAGGCTGGGGTTAGCATAGCATTTTTCCGGGTGCCAGGTGAGAAGAGTGACGTACAGGTGTGCTGTCATTGTTGTCAGGTCACCTGTTTCTTAGCGCCTTTGCAATAAACGCAATCTGGCCAATGTGGTAAACATCATGCTGAATAATGCCGGCGAGTAATTTTCGAAAATTATAGTTTCGTTCTCCGACCATTTGATCCAGCATGGAGTCATCTGCTTTTTGTAATGCTTTCAGAAGTTCATCTTGCGTTTCCTCTAGCCGTTTTACACCTTCAGCCCATAACAAACGATTGGCGTGGTCTAATTCTCTCCAATCTAATTCTTCAAAAGATTTCAGGTTTTGGTTGGGTGAAGGTTGCATACAGTGAATGGTAAATTCACGCCATGTAATCATATGCCATACTAATTCCAGAATACTGTGTTGCCCGTTCAACTTTTTCAAAGCAATGCTTTCATCCACTTCGCTTAAAAGAGCTTTCACGCTTCTGCCAAACCAGGGATCACCTTCGTAGGCATCTTTCAATTGCTCACTGTAGAGATTTATTTCTTTTTGCATATTCAAAACTAAAAAGCCGGAAAGAATTTCCCTGCAGAATTCTTTCCGGCTTTTATGTAATGATGAACCTTACTTACTTAAATACATGCTCCTGTCTTTATACAACTGGCGGAAGTAAGGGTCCCGCAGGTCTTTGATAAAGCGGATCGCTTCCCCTGTGCTTTTCATTTCAGGACCCAGTTCCTTGCTTACGTTCGGAAACTTGTTGAACGAGAACACGGGCTCTTTGATGGCAAAGCCATTCAGCTTTTTCTCAAAGGTGAAATCCGTCAGTTTGTTCTCATCCATCATGACACGGGTAGCAATGTTCAGGTAAGGAATACCGTAAGCCTTGGCAATAAACGGCGTGGTACGGGAAGCCCTTGGGTTGGCTTCGATCACGTACACTTTCCCGTCCTTGATGGCAAACTGTATGTTGATAAGGCCTTTGATGTTGAGTGCCCTGGCGATCTTCTCCGCATAATATTCCATGGTGGTAACCGTAAGCGGTGGCAGGTTAAAGGCCGGCAATACGGCGTTGCTGTCGCCGCTATGGATACCCGCCGGCTCAATGTGTTCCATCACACCCATTACATGAAAGTTCTCGCCGTCAAAGATGGCATCGATCTCCGCTTCCTGGCAGCGGTCAAGAAAATGGTCGATGAGGATCTTATTGCCAGGAATGTGTTTCAGCAGGGAGATCACTGCTTTTTCCACTTCGTCGTCGTTGATCACAATGCGCATGCGCTGTCCGCCCAGTACGTAGCTTGGCCGCACCAAAACGGGGTAGCCTACACGGTTGGCCACTTCAATGGCTTCGTCCACGTTAAAGGCCGTACCGTAATTTGGGTAAGGAATTTCCAGTTCTTTCAGCATATCGCTAAAGCGGCCGCGGTCTTCGGCAATGTCCATGTTGTCGTAAGAGGTGCCAATGATCTTGATGCCCCGCTCGTGCAGGCGTTCGGCCAGCTTCAGGGCCGTTTGTCCACCCAGTTGTACAATCACGCCTTCGGGTTTTTCATGCTCGATGATCTCCCAGAGGTGCTCCCAGAACACCGGCTCGAAATAAAGCTTGTCGGCAATGTCAAAATCAGTGGAAACCGTTTCGGGATTACAGTTCACCATAATGGCTTCGTAACCGCATTCCTTGATGGCCATAATGCCGTGCACACAGCAGTAGTCGAACTCAATGCCCTGGCCAATGCGGTTCGGACCCGAACCCAGCACGATGATCTTCTTTTTGTCAGTCACCTTACTTTCGGTGGTATGGCCTTCTTCAAACGTGGAGTAGAAATAAGGCGTTTTGGCTTCAAATTCGGCGCTGCAGGTGTCCACCATTTTAAACACCCGTGTAATGCCTTCTGCTTTGCGCTTTTCGTACACTTCGTCTTCGGTGGTATCGCCCAGGATGCGGGAGAGCTGCTCATCGCTGAAGCCATGCACTTTGGCCTTTTTCAGCAGGTCGAGGGGCAGGTCGGCAATGCCGTATTTCTCCAACTCTTTTTCAATGTTCACGATTTTCTGGATCTCGTAAATAAACCAGCGGTCGATGCCGGTTGATTTGGCAATGGTGTTTACACTCACACCCAGCATCAGGGCATCTTTCAACCGGAAGATGCGGTCCCATTTCGGAATTTTGATGTATTCCTGCACTTCCTCTGCCTTCATAGCGCTTTTGCCATAATAGCCCAGGCCAATGGCGTTGTTCTCCAGGCTCTGACAGGCTTTCTGCACCGCTTCGGTAAAGCTGCGGCCAATGCCCATCACTTCACCAACACTTTTCATTTGCAAGCCCAGGGTATCATTGGCACCTTTGAATTTATCGAAGTTCCAGCGGGGAATTTTTACAATTACGTAGTCCAGCGCCGGCTCAAAATAAGCCGAGGTGGTTTGCACGATCGGGTTTTTCAGTTCGTCCAGCGTATAGCCAATGGCCAGCTTGGCGGCAATTTTGGCAATGGGATAACCCGTGGCTTTGGATGCCAGCGCCGATGAGCGGCTTACCCTTGGATTGATCTCAATGGCAATGATTTCTTCCGTATCAGGATTGAGGGAGAATTGTACGTTACAGCCGCCGGCAAAATTGCCCAGGTCACGCATCATCATAATGGCGGTGTCCCGCATCAGTTGAAAGGCCGAATCACTCAGCGTCATGGCCGGTGCTACCGTAATGGAATCGCCGGTGTGCACACCCATCGGGTCAAAGTTTTCCACCGTACAAATGATCACTACGTTGTCGTTGGCATCACGCAGTAGTTCCAGCTCAAATTCCTTCCAGCCCAGCACCGCTTTTTCCACCAGAACCTCGTGGATAGGAGAGGCCTGCAAACCGTTTTGCAGCGCATCATCCAGTTCGCTGGGGTCGTGTACAAATCCGCCGCCGGTACCGCCGAGGGTAAACGAGGGTCGAATTACGAGCGGGAAACCGATCTGCTGCGCAAATTCCTTTCCTTCCAGAAACGAGTTGGCCGTGCGAGCCGGCGCCACGGGCACACCTAACTGGATCATCCACTGCCGGAACTTTTCGCGGTCTTCGGCCTTGTCAATGGCTTTGATATCCACCCCGATCAGCCGTACGCCGTATTGTTCCCAAATACCCAGGTCTTCGGCTTCTTTCGCCAGGTTGAGGGCTGTTTGGCCACCCATGGTTGGCAGCACGGCGTCGATCTTGTTTTCTTTCAGGATCTGCTCGATGCTTTCCACGTTCAGCGGCAGCAGGTATACGCGGTCGGCCATCATCGGGTCGGTCATGATGGTGGCAGGGTTGCTGTTGATCAGTACCACTTTCACACCTTCTTCGCGAAGGCTGCGGGCCGCCTGCGTACCGGAATAGTCAAATTCGGCCGCCTGGCCAATAATGATGGGACCTGAACCAATAATAAGGACCGTTTCAATGGAGTTGTCTTTCGGCATGTGCTTTATTATACGTTTACGTGTTTACAGGTTTACGGGTTCACAAGTTGGACTTCGCCGTTACAAACTACCCGTTAACGAGAAAACCTGTGAACTGTTTTTCCGGGCACAAAAAAACCGGGTTTATGCCCGGGGTGCAAAAGTAGGCGAAATCTGGCTAGCGTACTTACATTTTTCTGATACAAAGGGCAGAAATAGAAGTAGAGGCAGGAGGAAACCCTTACCGGTGTTTAAAAAAGTTTTGTTCTATGGGGAAATGGATTAGTTTCGAATCTGTTTAAAACCAAAACAAAAAAGGACCAATTTAACGCCAATGCTGCAAAGAAAAGCATTTTGACAGAACTGCATTAGCCAACCTGCATCCGATCAATTCCCCGAAAAAAAAAAAATTACAAAGGACTCAATATAATATCCTTAAGCGTTTTTTTGATTATAATATTCAAACAAAGCATTGAAGCAGCGTTCAACATCCAAATTCCCTTCTGGGTTACAGCCATATTGTTAGGAATTGGCTTTCTGTTAATGGCCATCAACGTTTTTTGGGTGCAAAGGGCCAACAAGTCTTACCAATTCTTTTTTGTTGCTTATACGCTCATTTTTGGGCTGCTGATCTTTTTTCAACTGAAACAATAAAACGAACTTATAAAAAAGGGCTGCGGTAAGCAGCCCTTTTTTCGTTTACCCGCCGTAGGTCACATCGTTGGCTACGGTGCTAATATGCGCATCCGGCGAGGAGCCGTTGCGTCCAAACTTGTTTTTCAGGCCGTCCAGGTTTTCTGTCACGGTGCGTTTGCCCCTGTTCACCAAATCTTTCCGCTGCTCAGGGCTCATTTTAGAAACTTTGTACAATCCGTATGCTGCTGCCCCTGCCAGGAGCAGGGAACCAAGACTTGTTTTTCTTGCCATAATAGTAGTTGTTTATCGTGATTAAAATATAGTTGCTGAATCCTCTTAGGTTGTTACCGGGTTTTCGGCCGGGCCGGCGGAACCGGGTGTGCCGGCTGCGGCAGGCTGTGTGCCAACCGTGCTTTCTGCATGCGATTTGCCACCGCTAAACAGGTTGTTGAAAAATTCTTCCACTTTGGGCATGTGCTCTTTAAAGGTGTCCGTGCCCTTGGATTTTAATTCATTAAAATATTCCATGGCTTTGTCTTCTGCCGATACTGCCTGGTCTTTCAGGTTATTGGCTTTTTCCTTGAGTGAGGCCGCCATTTTTTCTTTTTCCTCGTCAGACATGTTCATGTATTTGTAGGCACCGAAGGCAGCGGCGGCTCCTAACAAAAAAGTCGCCCATTGTTTATTATTAACACTCATAATTGAAATTTTTTTTGTTCAGTTGGTTTATCCCCTACCAATTTTGTGCCCACTCTTTTTAAACAGGGTATGGAGATTGAACATCAACGGGTTTTGTAAATGCTGACAGGATGATTAAATTTTTTCTCTCTTTCGTTTGCCTTTTCGCTCTCATTTTTTCCGGAACTGCGCAAAACTATCCACAGGGGTATTTCCGTCATCCGCTGGCGATTAAGATGGAGCTGGTGGCCAATTTTGGCGAGATCCGCACCAATCACTGGCACATGGGCCTTGATATTCGTACCCAGCAGCGGGAAAACCTGCCGGTGTATGCTGCTGCCGATGGCTATGTTTCGCGGGTGTTGGTGGAACCGGGCGGCTTTGGCCAGGCCATTTACATTACGCATCCCAATGGGTTTACCACCCTGTATGCACACATGAATGGCTTTTTCCCGGCCCTGCAGGAATATGTGCTGCAGCAGCAGTATGCCAAGGAAACCTGGCACATTAACCTGGCCCTTTCTCCCGGGCAGTTCCCGCTCAAGAAAGGCGATTATATTGGCCTGAGCGGCAACACCGGCGGCTCGGCGGGCCCGCATGTGCATTTTGAGATCCGCGATACCAAAACCGAAAATGTGCTGAACCCGCTCCTTTTCAAATTCCCGATACCCGATGCGGTGCCACCATCGGTAACCCGTCTTGCGCTGTACGACCGCAACAAGAGTACCTACATGCAGTCGCCGCAACTGCTGAACCTGGCCACCGTACGGAGCGGGGGACTGAAAGTGGGTTCGGATAAGATTAGCTTTGCCATTGGCGCCACGGACCGTTTCAGTGGTTCTAACAATCCCAACGGTGTTTACCGGGCAACGGTTACAGTTGATGGCGTGCCCGTTTCCTCATTTACGCATGATGATATCAGTTATCCTGATTCCCGTTATATCAATGCGCAGATCGACTACCCGCATGCGGCCCGTGGCGGTGCTTCTTTGCAACACCTGGCGCCACTGCCTGGTGCCACCCAAGTGGCGTACAACACCTACGGCGGCGATGGGGTTATTGACCTGCAGAACAATGACCTCCACCAGGTGGTGATAGAAGTGCAGGACGCAGCCCTCAACACCACCCGCATTGCGTTTACCGTGCGGTATGATGCTTCGCTTGCAAAGCCTGTTGAGGATAATACCGCTGAAATGTTTTTGCCAAATGCGATCAATGTATTTGAGCGGGATGATTTCCAGCTTTTCACTACGGAGCGTACCATGTACGATGCCATCAATGTAAGCTTTAACGCTTCCAACAATGGTGCGGCGGGCTCTGTGTCGCCGTTGTACAGCTTTTTGAGCAGCGCCATTCCTGCGCATGATTCGGTAACGGTTCGCATCCGTCCTTCTGCCGACATCCCGGAAGAATGGCGTGACAAGGTTGTTATCAGGAATGTTGTGGGCTCCCGCACCTATGTGCAAAAGGCCACCTGGCAACGGGGTTATCTTACCGCAAAGTTCCGCCAGTTTGGAACCTACCAGGCCTTTATCGACAGGCAGCCGCCCTCCATCAACGCGGCACCGGCCAACCTTGCAGGCGTAAGACGGATCGTATTCACACCCACGGACAATTTCAACGTCATCAAACGTTTTCGTGCCGAAGTGAATGGGCAGTGGCTGCGCTTTACCAATGACAAAGGCAAAACCTGGATCTATAGCTTTGACGATAAGTTTCCAAAAGGCGAAAGCCAGTTGAAAGTGACCGTGGAAGACGAAGCTGGCAATGTGACGGAAAGGGTTTGGAATGTGCGGAGATAATAGGCTGATGTGCGAATATGCAGATATGCGGATATGCGGATGTGAACGAATAAGAGATAGGGAAAGGATGACAAACTACTAACGACAAACCACAAACGATAAAAATGGCTACACATTTACAGGAAGGACAAAAAGCACCGGCGTTCAGCGCCAAAGACCAGGATGGCAAGACCATTTCGCTGGCCGATTTGATAGGCAAAAAAGTGGTTCTCTATTTTTATCCGGAAGACGATACGCCTACCTGCACGGTACAGGCCTGCAACCTGCGGGATAACTATGCCTTGTTAAAGCAACATGGGTTCACCGTACTGGGCGTAAGCCCCGATGATGAAGCCAAACACCAGAAGTTCAGGGAGAAATTCAGCCTGCCGTTTTCGCTGCTGGCCGACCCACAGCAAAAGATCATTGAGAAATACGGTGTATGGGGCGAGAAGAATATGTATGGCCGCAAGTATATGGGGCTTCACCGCACTACGTTCGTGATCGATGAAGAAGGCGTGATCAAAAAGATCTTTCTCCGCCCGAAAAACAAGGCGCATGCCGAGGAGATTGTGAAAGCAGCGGGTTGATATGCCGATGTGCGAATAGGAGGATATGCGGATATTGGAATCAAGAAATGCTTGTTAGATTTAACGTTCTCTCATCCGCATACTCGCACATCTACATATCAGCACATCAGATCACCCATTCCAATTCACCCACGCCAAACCGTTCTTCCGTGGCATGCTCTACCACTAATTCTCCCAGGGAAGAAACATCTTTAATGATGGCATCAAAAACACGGCTGCCGTGTTTGAGGCGTACGGTTTGGTTTAGCTTGTAAAGCTGGCTACGGTAAAGTTCTTTTACTTCCACAGGCAGCTTGTGCAGGAGATTATAAGCGTAGCTCAACTGTGCACAAAGCTCTTTTGCCAGGGCCACCGGGTCGTGGTCTCTGCCGGTAATTTGTTTTAGCGATACAGCCTTATTACCAAGGGTTTTAAATTCGGTTTGGTTGATGTTGATGCCAATGCCAACAATGGCGGCTTTCCATTCGCCTCCCTGCACAAGGTTCTCAATTAAAATGCCCCCTGCCTTTCTGTCACGCCAATAAAGGTCGTTGGGCCATTTAACTTTTGTTTCGGAACCTGCATACTGCGAAAAGAACCGGTGAACACCCAAAGCTGTTGCCATGCTGAGCAAAAAGGCCTGTGAAAGTGCCAGCACCGGTGGCTGCAAAATCACGCTCAACGCAATGTTCTGACCTGGCTCTCCCTGCCAGTGGCGGTGGCGTTGGCCCTTGCCTTTTGTTTGGTGATGAGCAAACACAGCCGTTCCGCTTTGTGCCATACCCGCATGTGCCAATCCGGTGGCATAGTTGTTGGTACTTTCAACCTGCGGCAGTTCCAAAAATGGTGTTCCAACGGAAAAAAAAGAAGAGTCCAAAGGCGCTATTTTTGAGCAAAGAAAAGAGGTCTTTTCTTACCTTGGCAACTGCACCAATTTTTTGACAAAAAAAAATAAGTATTTGGAACAATTAGATGTATTGGCAACACGGAAGAAATCACCAGCCCGGTTAACGAAAGCATCCAAAATTTATAAATCCATCATCAGGGCAATACAGGAAAAAAAAGGTGAGAACATTGTTACGCTTGACCTGCGTAAGATACCCGAAGCCGTGGCCGACTTTTTTATCATTTGCGAGGCCAGTAACCAGCCCCAGATCCGCGCCATTTCCGATGCGGTGGAAGAAGAGGTAAAGAAAAGCGCCGGCGAAATTCCCTACCGTCACGAAGGAAAGCAAAACCTGCAGTGGGTGCTGATCGATTACGTAAACATTGTGGTGCACATTATGACAACAGAGTCCCGTAAGTTTTACAAACTGGAAGAAATGTGGAGCGATGCGCCGCGGGATGAACACAATTCCTAGCGGGTTGTTTTGTTAAATCAGAACTTTGCACCGGCCAATTCCGCCAAAAAATCATTACTTGCACAGTTTACAATAAAAGAAGGAAATGTCACAAGAGCCATATAAGAACGATAAAAAAAGAGCCCTTCCAAAGTTCAACCGTCCTTCGGGAGACAGCGACAACAACACGCCGCGCAAAGGCCCGCGCTTCAGTTTTTACTGGGTGTACGCCATCATTTTTGCGGTACTGATCGGTTTTCAACTGTTTGGTTCGTTCAATCCCAACGCAACGCAGATCACGCAAAACCAGTTTGAGGACATGATCCGCCGCGGTGAGGTAGCGGAATACACCATTATCTCCAACCGCAACCTGGTAAAAGTTACCCTCGATCAAAAGAACCTGAGCGATACCACCCGTGACCTGATTGCAAAAGGCGGCAATACCGGTACCGAACCGCCTGCTGCTACGTTTAAAATTGCATCGGTAGAATCGTTTACAGCCGACATGCGGGAGTTTTACAAGAACAACCCGCAGTACGAAAAAGTAACGGCAAAAGCGGAAGCCGAAAGCAACTGGTTTACGCCTATCCTGCAAACCATTCTGCCCTTCCTGCTGCTGATTGGTATCTGGATCCTGCTGATGCGGAAAATGAGTGGTGGTGCTACTGGTGGCGGTGGCCCTGGTGGTATATTCAACATCGGTAAATCAAAAGCTACGTTGTTTGACAAAGGCACAAGAGTGAACATTACGTTTGCCGATGTAGCCGGTCTGGATGAAGCCAAAGTGGAAGTGATGGAGATCGTTGATTTTCTCCGCAATCCAAAAAAATACACCGCACTGGGCGGTAAGATCCCGAAAGGAGCCCTCCTGGTAGGTCCTCCCGGTACCGGTAAAACCCTCCTGGCCAAGGCCATGGCAGGTGAAGCACAAGTACCTTTTTTTAGCCTAAGTGGTTCTGATTTTGTGGAAATGTTTGTGGGTGTAGGTGCCAGCCGTGTTCGCGACCTGTTCAAGCAGGCCCGCGAAAAAGCACCTTGTGTGATCTTTATCGATGAGATTGACGCCATTGGTCGTGCCCGTGGCAAGAACATGATGATGAGCAACGACGAAAGGGAAAGCACCCTGAACCAGTTACTCGTGGAAATGGATGGATTCGGTACCGATTCCGGCATCATTGTCCTGGCGGCCACCAACCGTCCCGATGTGCTGGATACGGCCCTGCTTCGTCCCGGCCGTTTCGATCGCCAGATCTCCATCGACAAGCCCGATGTAAAAGGCCGTGAAGCTATCTTTAAAGTACACCTGAAACCCATCAAGGTTTCGGAAAAGGTGGACATTCATCGCCTGGCCGAACAAACACCGGGTTTTGCCGGCGCCGACATTGCCAACGTTTGTAACGAAGCCGCTCTTATCGCTGCCCGTAAGAATAAGAACGCCGTTGACATGAGTGACTTCCAGGACGCGGTTGACCGTGTGATCGGTGGCCTGGAGAAAAAGAACAAGATCATTTCCCCTGAAGAGAAAAAGATCATTGCTTACCACGAAGCCGGTCACGCTATTTGCGGCTGGTTCCTGGAGCATGCTTATCCTTTGCTGAAAGTGACCATCGTACCCCGCGGTACGGCTGCACTGGGTTATGCGCAATACACGCCAAAAGAACAGTATCTCTATAATACCGACCAGTTGCAAGACCAGATCTGTATGACCCTGGGTGGCCGTGCTTCCGAAGAAATTTTCTTTGGCAAGATATCCACCGGTGCGCAGAATGACCTGCAGCAGATCACCCGCATTGCTACGGCAATGGTTACCGTGTACGGTATGAGTGCAAAAGTGGGTAACATCAGTTATTACGACCCGCAGGCAGAGAACCAGTTCAGTAAGCCCTATTCAGAAGAAACGGCCAAGATGATTGATGAAGAGGTGCGCCGCATGATCGACGAATCGTATACACGAACGCTCAACCTGCTGCGGGAAAAGAAAATGGAAGTGGAAAAGCTGGCAGAAGCGTTACTGGAAAAAGAAGTGCTTTTCCAGAGTGATGTGGAAACCCTGATCGGGCCGCGTCCGTACGAAGAAAGAAAACATATTGAAAACGGTATCGACAGTCATTCAGAAGGTGGCATCAGCGAAGGTGTTCCGCCGTTTGACCCGAATGTTACCAATCAACTCCCAAGCTGATTGTAGATGAGCAAAGGAAAGCAAAGCATTTTGCAAAAAATACGCATGGCGTTGGCAACACCAACGCCATTGCCTTTTCCGCAGGCCCAGGGCGGAGAGAACCCGGTGCAGCCACAGGCTCAGGATCTTGTTGTTGAATTTGCCGAACAATTTTCGGCCCTGCAGGGCAAGTTTGTTTTTTGCCTGGATAAGGAAGAACTGGAACAAGGACTGGCAAAACTTTTTTACCAGCACCAGTGGACAAAGATCTATTGCACAGAAGAGGCCTTACACCCTTTTCTGCCGGCCAATAGTTTGTACAACGACATTGCAAACTGCGAGGCGTCGGTAACCACTTGCGAGGCCCTGGTGGCACGCACTGGAAGCCTGCTGTTAAGTTCTGCGCAGCAAGGCCGCATTCCCAGCGTGTATGCGCCGGTGCATGTTTGTATCGCCTATACCTCGCAACTGGTGTACGATATTAAAGATGGCCTGCAACGCATGAAAGAAAAATACGGCGATGCCATTCCCTCGATGATCACACTGGCTACAGGTCCAAGCCGCACGGCCGATATTGAAAAAACACTGGTGGTAGGCGTGCACGGGCCCAAGGAAGTGTACTGTTTTGTGGTGGATGATGGCCCCCTGTCCCCCGGTGGGGGAACTTAGGCCAGTCAGTATCGCCTTCCTTCAACCTTCTTTTTAAATTACTTTTTGAAGGAGAAACTGATTAGTACGCCTATCATTTGCTTTCTGAAATAATAGGAGACGTTTCAGGCTCTTATGAAATAACTTTCTTCTCTTGGTAAATAGCATGACTGCGAACAAAAAAGACAATGCGGACCTAAGTTCCCCCACCGGGGGACAGGGGGCCGTTCTTCCGCCCGGAAAAAAAATCTACTTTCTTTCCGATTTTCATTTAGGCGTGCCCAATGCTGCTGAAAGCCTCAAACGCGAAAAGCTCATCGTGAAGTTTCTAGAAGAAATTAAAAGCGATGCCTACGCCATCTTTATTGTTGGCGATATGTTTGACTTTTGGTTTGAATACCGTAAAGTAGTGCCAAGAGGCTATGTGCGGTTGCTTGGCAAGCTGGCCGAAATCAGCGATGCCGGCATTCAGCTCCATTTTTTTGTGGGCAACCACGACATGTGGATGAAAGATTATTTTCAGCAGGAACTAGGCATGCCGGTTTATTTCCATCCGAAAGAATTTACGTTTAACCATTACCGTTTTTATATTGGGCATGGCGATGGCCTGGGGCCTGGCGACAAGGGCTACAAAGCCATGAAGAAAGTGTTTCGCAACCCCGTTTGCCAATGGCTATTTGGATTGCTCCCACCCGCCATCGGCATTGGTACAGCCAATTATTTCAGCCAGAAAAGCAAAGACGCACAAACGATCACAGAAGAAACGTTCCTGGGCGAAGAAAAAGAATGGCTCCTGATCTACAGCCGCGAACTGCTGCAAAAAGAGCCGTACAACTTTATTGTGTTTGGCCATAGACACTTGCCCATCGATTATCGTCTATCTACAGATAGCCGGTACATTAACCTGGGCGAATGGATCAATTTTCAAACCTATGCCGTGTTTGATGGCAAGGACCTTACGTTACAATCTTATACCGGCAAGGACGAAAAAATTTATCGCAAAGCGTGAAGCATTTCCTCACCATATTTTTTCTTTTTCTGACAACTGTTGCTTTTGCGCAGGCTGATTCTTCGTTTGTGTTGCTGCGCAGCTACCAGGGTGATGTGGTGAATGCGGCCATCGACAACCTGGATAATCTGTACGTGGTTTCTTCTACCGGCCAGGTAAAAAAGTTCAACAACCGGGGCGATTCGGTTGCGGTGTTCAACGGCGTAAGGGCACACGGCAAACTGCACGCAGTGGATGTAACCAACCCACTAAAGCCTTTACTGTTTTACAAAGATTTTTCCACGGTGGTGATTCTCGACCGCCTGCTTTCGGCCCGCAGCAGCCTTGACCTGCGACGGTACAATGTGCTGCAACCGGCAGCCATTGCGCTTTCCTACGACAACAACATTTGGGTATTTGACCAGTTTGACAACAAGTTGAAAAAGCTGGATGAAAGCGGCAATCTTTTGCTGCAAACAACAGATTTTCGGCAGTTGTTCAATCAAACCATTTTACCGCAGCGGATCATTAACGACAACGGTCTGCTGTACCTGGCCGACAGTACACAGGGTGTTTTTATTTTTGATAATTACGGTACGTTCAAGCGAAAGATTCCCCTGCAAAACTGGCGTAGCGTGGATATCTGGAACGGCCAGTTGATCGGGTTGCGGGAAGATGGCATTGTGTTGTACAACGCACTAACGTTGGCTGAAAAGGTGCGTCCTTATTCACCTTCTTTTCAACCCTACCTGCATAGTTTTACCCACCGCAACAAGCTGCTGACGTTCTCGGGCGATTCGCTCCGGATTTACCAGATAGGCAATTGACGCGATTCCCTAATTTTATCGCAAATAGTGTTGGGAATGGATCATATCATTTGGGGCAATACGGTTGAAAATTATCTCTGGACGTTTGGCGTTATTTTGTTTGTTCTCCTGCTGAACCGCTTTATATCAAAGCATTTTGCACGGCTGGTTTTTAAGCTTTTTCCCAAGCGGCTGAAAACCTACGATCCCCAAAAGTTCACCGACCTGATTGTATACCCGCTTGGTACCTTCCTGGTCATTACCGTTTCTATTGTTGCGTTTTACCGGCTCAACTATCCTGCGGCCTTGCAGTTTACGTTGTATAAATACACGCTGCACGATGTGCTGCTGACCCTTGCCATTGCCGTACAGGTACTGGCCTTTACCTGGCTGGTGCTGCGCATCATCGATTTTATTGCCAGCATCCTGGAGCAAAAGGCCAACGAAACACCCTCGCCGGGCGACAATCAATTGATCATTTTCTTTCGCGATTTTTTAAAGGTCATCATCATGGCCATTGGCATTTTGGTGATGCTCACACAGGCATTTGGCTACAACATTTCATCCCTGCTCACGGGCTTAAGTATTGTAGGCGCCGCACTGGCATTGGCTTTCCGCGAAAGCCTGGAGAACCTGATCGCTTCGTTTGTGATCTTTTTCGACCGCCCTTTCCAGGCCGGCGATTTCATAAAAGTGCAGAATGTAGGTGGTGTGGTAGAAAGGGTGGGCCTGCGCAGCACAAGGGTTCGCACGGCTGATAAATCCTATGTTACAGTTCCGAACAAACAAATGGTGGACAGTATCCTGGACAATGTTTCCAAGCGATCGCAGCTCCGCGGCGCCATTGACCTGCATCTTCATTTACAAACACCAACGGCGAAGATCAGCGAGCTACTCACCGAGATCCGGTCTTTTCTTTCTACCATTCCCGAGATACAAACACAAACCGTTTTGTTCAACGACATTCGCCTGCAGGCTTATGTTGTTTTTATTGAATTTTTTACGCCACCCATCCCCTGGCCGCAATTCACCGCCATCAAGGAGCGGATCAATTTTCACATCCTGCAAACGATGGAAAAGCTGGAAATAAAAGTTGCCGCCGAAGGAAAAGACCTTGCCTTTCCGCTTAGCAATACGCAGGCGTGAGATCCTTTGGCAAGGGATAATAAGCAATAGACAATAAGCAATAGGCAAGATGGACCGGCAGTACTGGCAATAGCTTCAGCGGCTGTCTTATCAACGTTCTATAAAGTGTGATGAATGGCTCTTTCGGGAATTTGAATTGTTCGTTGTTCTTTCTCTATTAACACGACATTGCTACGGCGTGAAAAGCTAACAGTAATCAGTACTTACTTCAAACCATTTTACTGCCTATTGCTTACTGCGTACTGCCTACTTTTTCTTGAAAAACGCAATCTTGAAAAACTACTTCCCCGCGGCGATGATGTTGCCTACTTCTCTTTCGGGCATGCCCATACGTCCGTACTCCACCACGCGGCCAATTTCTTTGCCGTTCTTCAGCACAATAATGGTGGGCACCAGCGTAACGTTGAAGGTTTCGGTGAGATTGAACAGGGACTTTTTATCGCGGTCCACACCAATCATGGTAATGTGATTGGTCGGAATGCCGGCTGCATCGGCCGTGAGCAGGAAGTTCGGCATCAGGTGCTTGGTATCATCGCACCAAGTACCGCCAAACACCAAAAAGCTTAGACTGTCTTTGGCAGCCGCATATTTTTTTACAACATCGGCATTGGGGGTAAAGCTTTTTTTAGCCTGGCTGTACCAGCTAAATGCTGTATCGCCGGCCAGTTCTTTCAGGGTGAAAATGCCTTTCAGCACCTTGCTGTTGTTTTCTGCGTCTCGGCTGATCTCCAACGAAGAAGGCTGCCCCATTACGGCAAAAGAAGCTATCAGGGCTATTAAAATTGAAAAAAGTTTTTTCATAGATGCTGTTATCCTTCAAATATAAATGGGAAAAAAAACTCTGGTGTTAAAAAGAGATTAAACACGAATTTTTACGCGGATTACACGAATTGGAAACCTTTTGTACAATTCTTCTTTCTGCTGGTGCAGGCGTATGAATGCAACGATACTACCAACATTCTGCATTTCGTTTCAGCCCCTTGTCAAAACCTTGAAAGGAAAGTCAACTTATAGTAAACAAATCCGTGTAATCCGCGAAGAAATCCGTGTTTAAAGGTTGGCTTTCAGCTCCAGCAAAAAGCCCCGGATCTTTTGCAGCGACTGGATCGTTTCGTGCTTGTCTTTTACCTTTTTGTTTTGTTTCAGGTAATCCTTGGCGCCTTCGATGGTGAACTTGCGCCGCCGCACCAGGTCGTGGATCAGCACCAGGTTTTTAATATCGGTAGGCTTGAAAAAACGGTCGCCCTTGCGGTTCTTGCGGGGCTGCAGAATATCAAATTCTTTTTCCCAGTTACGGATCAGTGAAACGTTTACCTTGAACATAGTTGCCACTTCGCCAATGGAATAATAAGCTTTTTGAAAAAGCACCTCGTCTTCAGGAATCTCGATCGGTTCTTCGGGCTCCGTGTCTTTTAGCTTTTTGCGTCCGCGACCGGCTTTTGGTTTTGGCGGGGGCACAGGCTGGCCCGAAAGAAATTCTTTTGGCCCTTCTTCTTCCGGGAAAAAATCAAACAGTATTTGCGGTAATTCTTTTGCCATAGCCCGCGGCAAAGGTAAGGAACGTGAAACGTCAAATTGAGAGACCCGAAAACGTTTACAAGTTCACGGGTTTACTTGTTCACGAGTTGAACAGCCCAAACAATCGTAAAAAAAATTGAAAAGAAAATTGCATTGCCGCTTCCCGTCTGACGTTTCACGTCTTTCGTCTCACATCCGTCATTGCTTACTTGCCCACACTTCTGCGGTCAGTCCCAACTCACCGTTCTGCTCGGTGGGAAATACAATAGCCGGTTTGTTGTTGCTCAGGACAACTTTTGTATAGGCACCTTTCAGCGGTCCTGAGGTAAAAAAGACCCGTTGGGCCGCCACGCTGAATTTGTAGTCGCCAACGTCGTTGCTGCCACTCATTTTGTAGCGATTATCGTCGAGGATGATCACATCGCCTTTGTCCCACTTTTTAGTGGCATTCTTCAGCTTTGTTTCGTATTTGCCGGAGGAGATAGCGGTTACACTCTGTGCGTTTGCAACCACAGCCATGCAAGCGAAAACAACGATGAGTAAAAGAGGCTTCATAGGCAAATTTTTGAGTACGGTTCTGTAAAATACACAATATTTTGAGAACAACAAGGGTGCCACTCTCCGTTACTCGTATTTGCGATAGAGCGAATACAGCACTTTACGGTCGGCTTCGGTCAACAAGGCGTTTTTGTCCTGCTGCAAATATTTGCGCTTAAAGGTTTGAATGGCAGCGCTGGTATCTTTTACATCGTAGCCAATGATGCGCATCGCCTGTATGGGGTTGAAGTCTTTGGGCACAACCAAATTGGTTGTATCGCTCCACCAAAGCCCATAACCGGCATCGGCCAGTTTTTTCCAGGGAAAATGCACATTGGGATCCACTTTTCTTGTAGGAGCAATGTCGGCATGGCCGATAAAGTTTGCGGTAGGAATGCCATAGGCTTTCTTCAGGTTGGCAAGCAATTGCAGCAGGCTGTTGATCTGCTCATCGCTAAATGGGTCGAAGCCGTTATTGTCGATCTCAATGCCAATGGAGGAAGAGTTGAGGTCGGTTGTGTTTCCCCATTTTCCGGCCCCGCCATGCCATGCCCGCAGGTAATCGTTCAGCATATGGTGCATCGTACCGTCTTTGCAAAGAACATAGTGGGCACTGACCTGTGTGCGGGGAAGCGTGAATGTTTTCAGCGTTTGCTCGCAACTGTTTTGCGCCGTGTGATGGATGACCACGAAGTTGGGCTTGCGCATGTTGAAATTGGTTGTGCCTACCCAGGAAGATACCACTTGCGGCATGGAATCGGCCGGCGGCGTTTGTGCCAGCAGTTTAGCGTATTGCTTTACCTGCTTTTTGTGTTGCTTGTTGGTAGCGGCATAAGGACCGCGGTTGCAGTTGTAGAAAACAACCATCAGAAACAGTGTGGAAAGAGAGAAAAAGACCGATCGCATAGTTGGGATTGTTGAAGCGACAAAGTACCAAAGTTATCCTTTGCATCCACAGAAAAAATAGAGCGCCGCACTGGTTTGGTTTTTGTTCTCCAGAAAGTCGAATTCTGAATAAAAATTGAATAATATGGCTAGAGATGTTAAAGGAAAAAAAGTAGCGGTTTTAACCGAAAACGGATTTGAAGAGGTAGAACTGACCAGCCCGGTAAATGCGTTGGAAAGCGCTGGCGTGGAAGTGCATGTGATCTCGCCGCAAAAAGACAAAGTAAAGGCATGGAACCATGACCAGTGGGGAATAGACGTGCCGGTAGACAAGGTGCTGGACGAGGCTAACCCGGAAGACTACGACATGTTGCTTCTTCCCGGCGGTGTGATGAACCCCGATACCCTGCGCGGCAACAAAAAAGCGGTAGCTTTTGCACAGCATTTTTTGGAGCAGGGCAAACCCCTGGCCGCTATTTGCCACGGCCCGCAAACCCTGATTGAAACCGGCATGTTGGATGGAAGAACGATGACTTCTTACCCATCACTACAAACAGACCTGAAGAACGCCGGGGTAAACTGGGTAGATAAGGAAGTGGTGGTGGACAATGGACTTGTTACCTCCCGTAAGCCCGATGACCTGGATGCTTTCAACAGGAAAATGATCGAGGAGTTGGGCGAAGGGCAACACGCTACAACAGGGCAATTCACGCATCATGATAAAAAGTTCTAAAAACAAAAAGGCCATCCGTTTGGGGCGGATGGCTTTTTGTCAACAACGAACAACGTGAAAATACTGACTAACCCATCTGCATTTTCTACCGGCAAAATACTAAATAATTTAGTATTGAGCGAAGATTTTTAATGTTGTACCATGCCTGAAGGCCCTTCGCTTATTTTGTTCCGGGAAGACCTGCTCCGTTTTGTAGGGCAGGAGATTGTTACGGTTGGTGGCAGTTCAAAGATCGATCAGCAGCGGCTGGTGGGGAAAAAGATCAGAGCCATCAAAACCTGGGGAAAGCACATGCTTTGGTATTTTGATGATTTTACCATTCGCATTCATTTTCTCATGTTTGGTACCTACTACATCAATTCGGAAAAAGACAGGGTCCCGCGGCTTTCCCTCGAATTTGAAAAAGATTACCTGAACCTGTATGCCTGTGCGGTAAAGCTACTGGAGGGAAATCCTGATGAAGATTATGATTGGGCGGCCGATGTGTTGTCGCCGCTTTGGGATGAAAAGGCCGCCCGCAAGAAAATAAAAAAGCAGCCGGAGGTGATGGTAACCGATGCCTTGCTTGACCAGGAAATATTTTCCGGCGTAGGCAACATCATAAAAAACGAAGTGCTGCACATAACAGAGCTGCATCCCGAAAGTAAAATGGGAAGTTTGCCGCCGCGCAAACTGACACAACTGATCCGGGAAGCCTCGGCCTATAGCTACCAATTTTTACAATGGAAACGCGAAGGGGTGCTGCGCAAAAACTGGGCGGTGCACAAAAAGAAAACCTGTCCCCGAGACGGAACGCTCATTACAAAAGAATACCTGGGAACAACAGCCTGCCGTACGTTCTTTTGTCCTACCTGCCAGAAAAAGTATACGTAAAACGGTTTCTTACAAATCCTGAAAACGCATCGGTTACCGTTGACTAACAGGCATGAATAGCCGTTTTTCGTTTTTTCTTGTCATTTGGCCAAACACTGTTTACAATTCAGGCTTTCCAAACTACACAAGGATAAAATCTGCAGAAAACAAGGAAGCCGGGAAACTGAGATAGATCAGTTGCCGGTAAGTTGCGGAGAAGTAGTTTTGGAAAAAACGCTTTATGTGTGCTTATAAACGAAAAACCTGGCGACAAAAGCTGGAAGATGGCCGGCAGCCGCATGTTGAAGTGGCCGGTAAGGCCTTTGCCGGCATTACACCGGGACAGAAAATGCTGATCCCGACACCAAAGCTGATAGATGCTTATATCCGCCAGATACCGGAAGGAAAAGCGGTGGACAGCCAAACGCTGCGCAAAGACCTGGCCCTCCAAAACGGCGCCGAGGTAACCTGCCCGCTGACAACCGGTATCTTTCTGCGCATAGTGGCCGAAGCCGCACAGGAAGCCTATGAAAAAGGAGAATCTGTAGACACCATCACCCCTTTCTGGCGGGTAATCACTGAAAAATCACCCATCGCAAAAAAGCTTACGTTCGGAACGCAGTTCTTAAAAGAACAACGCAAAAAAGAAGAAATAGGTCAGTGGTGAATCGTCAGTGGTGAGTTCAGGCCGTTCTGCTTTGACATTACGACACATAAAAAAACATATAAGACAGGACTGATCAACTTTGCTCACCAATGAAAGGGTTGTATGGTTCGTGATGTGATGTCGCTCCCTGGGCCGGAAATTATTCGCACCAATACCTACCTAAAAAACGGCTTGCGTAAAAAGCGACCTAACTCACTATTCACTACTCATCATTCACCATCACACCGCTCCTTTGAATTGCCGTAAGAATCGTATATCATTTTCGCTGAAGAGGCGAATGTCGTTGACATCGTACATGAGAAGGGCCGGTCGTTCAATGCCCATCCCAAAGGCAAAGCCCGTGTATTTTTCAGGGTCGATGCCGCAATTCTCCAAAACGGCCGGGTGCACCATGCCGCAGCCCAGGATCTCCACCCAACCGGTTTGCTTGCAAATGCGGCAGCCTTTGCCACCACAGATAAAGCAGCTAATGTCCATTTCGGCACTCGGCTCGGTAAATGGAAAATAGGAGGGGCGGAAGCGCACTTTTACATCTTTACCAAACATCTCCTTCACAAAAAAGTAAAGCGTTTGTTTCAGGTCGGCGAACGAAACGGCCTCGTCAATGTAAAGCCCTTCCACCTGGTGGAAAAAGCAGTGCGAACGGGCAGAGATGGTTTCGTTGCGGTATACACGGCCGGGGCAAATAATACGGATGGGCAGGTCGCCCCGTTTCATTTCCCGGATCTGGATATTGCTGGTATGGGTGCGCAGCAGCCAATCTGGGTTCTGGTGAATGTAAAACGTATCCTGCATGTCCCTGGCCGGGTGGTTTTCGGGAAGATTAAGTGCTGTAAAGTTGTGCCAGTCGTCCTCGATCTCGGGACCGTCGGCTACCGAAAAGCCCAGGCGCTGGAAGATGGAAACAATGCGGTTTCGCATCAGCGTTATCGGGTGCCGCGAGCCGATCTCCACCGGGTCGCCGGGAAGCGACAGGTCGGTTTCATTGGCCGTCGCCTGGGCGCCGTCCGTTGCCAGTGCTTTTGCATTTTCGTATTTAGCTTCGGCAAAGCTCTTGAACTCGTTCATCAACTGTCCCGCTTCTTTTTTGCGCTCAACGGGCACATTCTTCATCTCCCCAAACAGGGATTTTAAAATTCCTTTTGTACCCAGGAACTTTATGCGGTATTCTTCCAGTTGTTGCGGGTTGGCGATCTCGTATCCTTCGATTTCGCTGCGATACGATTCAATTTGCTGTAGCAATGCTTCCATGGCGGCAAAGATAGGGGAGATGAAATTCGGGAGCCGGCAGTTCATCGTTCAAAGTTTACGGCTCACGGTTTACCGTATACCGTTGTTTTTCGAATGCCGTATCCCTATCCGCTCTTCGATCACCCTTGCCAGCCAACTACAAACTATAAACCCCAAACTCCAAACTCCAAACACAAAACCGCCTTCCTTTGTATGCCGATAATGCCCGTTGATACCTGCCATGCAGGGGTTGGTAAATTTTCATGCAACCTTTCCCCGCATTCGGGTTTCTTTACAGATATTGCATCACCAAAAAATACATGCATGAAGAAGTGGATACTCCTCTTTTCGGCCGGTGTGCTGCTGAGCACCGCATCCAGTGCGCAAGACCGGAAGATAGCCTTTGAGAAATACACCCTGCCAAACGGCCTGAAAGTGATCCTGCACCAGGATAATTCGGCACCTGTAGTAGCCGTAACAACCCTCTACCATGTGGGATCGAAGAATGAAGACACGGCCCGTACCGGCTTTGCCCACTTTTTTGAGCACCTCCTGTTCGAAGGTTCGGAGAACATCAAGCGGGGCGAATTTATGAAGTACGTGAATGATGCCGGTGGCAACCTGAACGCCAATACCTCGCAGGACAGAACATTTTACTACGAATTGCTCCCCTCTAACCAGTTAAAGCTGGGTCTTTGGCTGGAAAGCGAACGTATGGGCTTTGCCAAGATTGAGCAGGTAGGCGTAAACACACAGCGGGAAGTGGTAAAGGAAGAAAAGCGCCAGCGCATGGACAACCAGCCTTATGGCAGCATTCTTACCGAAACCCTCAAGCGTGCCTACAAAGTGCATCCCTACCGCTGGGCGCCCATCGGCAGCATGGACCACCTGAACGCCGCCAAGCTGGAAGAGTTCATTGATTTTTACAAGACGTTTTATGTTCCCAATAACGCCGTGCTTTCCATTGCCGGTGATTTCAATATTGCCGAAACCAAAAAGCTGATCGAAGAATATTTTGGCCCCATCCCCAAAGGCACTAAGGCCATTCCACGGCCGGCCGTAACAGAGCCGGCACTGGGCGGCGAAGTTCGTGCTACCGTTGAAGACAACATTCAACTGCCGGCCGTTATCCAGGCCTACCGGGCACCCAAGCAGGGCAGCGATGAATATTATGCGTTCAACATGCTGTCGTCTATTTTATCCGGTGGTCCTTCCAGCCGTATGAACAAGGTGTTGGTGGATCAAAAGCAACTAGCTGTACAGGCCATGTCGCTGCCCTTCTTTAATGAAGACGCCGGCCTTTTCATCAACCTTGCCATTGCCAACATGGGCATTAAGCCCGATGCACTGGAAGCCAGCATCGACAGCGTGGTGAACGACCTGAAGCTGAAGCTGGTATCGGAGGAAGAATTCCAGAAAGTAAAAAACCAGATTGAAACTGGTTTTGTTTCCAGCAACAGCACCATGGCGGGCATTGCCGAAAGCCTGGCCAACTACGAAGTGTATTTTGGCGATGCTAACCTTATTAACACAGAGCTGGCCCGTTACCAGAAAGTAACCCGCCAGGACCTGCTGAATGTTGCCAAAAAATACCTGAACAAAGACAACCGCGTTGTGCTGCATTATGTGCAGAAAGGCAAAGCCGGCGGTGCGTTTTAAGTTAACCTGAACTACAAAAAATCAAAGATGAAAAAGATCATTATAGCCTTTTTAGCCCTGGTGCCAACGGTGCTGCTGGCACAGATCGACAGGAGCAAAGCGCCAAAGCCGGGACCTGCGCCGGAAATTAAGATTGGCCAGCCCGCAACTTATACCTTGCCCAACGGCCTGAAAGTATTTGTGGTGCAAAACACCAAGCTTCCCCGGGTAGCGGCCACGCTAACGTTTAATATGGATGGCATTGTAGAAGGTGACAAGGCCGGCCTTACTTCTATGGGTGGGGAACTGCTGCGCCGTGGTACCACCAAAATGAACAAAGTGCAGTTGGACCAGGCCGTTGACATGCTTGGTGGCAACCTCAATACATCGGCCACCAGTGCTTCGGCTTCTTCGCTGAAGCGGAATTTTACAAAGCTGTTGGCGCTGATGAGCGATGTGGTGCTGCGTCCTTCTTTCCCGGCAGCAGAGCTGGAAAAGATCCGCAAGCAAAGCTTGTCGGGACTACAGGCAGCCAAGGACAACCCTAATGCCATTGCGCAGAACGTGGTGAACCGCCTGACCTACGGTAAGGACCATCCTTATGGCGATATTGAAACCGAAGAAACCATCAGCAATGTAAAGCTGGAGGATATCAAGAAGTATTTCTCTACGTATTGGAAGCCAAACAATGCTTTCCTGGTTTTTGTAGGTGACATTACCCCCGCTGATGCGCAAAAATTGGCCACCCAGTATTTTGGAACCTGGCAGAAGGGAGAGGTTCCCAAGCCTACGTATGCAACACCGCAGCCGCCGGCAAAAACATACATTGCCCTGGTTGACCGTCCGTCAAGCGTACAGAGTGTGATCACGTTTGCAGCACCTGTTCCGCTGAAGCCTGGTACGCCAGATGCGATCCCTGCATCGGTGATGAACAATATCCTCGGTGCCGGTTCTACCAGCCGCCTGTTCATGAACCTGCGGGAGAAATACGGCTTTACTTACGGCGCTTATTCCAGCCTGAGCCCCGACCGCCTGGTGGGTTCGTTCACAGCCAGTGCTTCGGTTCGTAATGAAAAAACTGACAGTGCCATTGGCCAGTTCCTGCATGAATTTAACCGCATCCGCACCGAAGAACTGTCGGCAGACGAAGTGACCAATATGAAAAATTACCTCAGTGGCTCTTTTGCCCGTTCGCTGGAAAGCCCGGGAACCATTGCCAATTTTGCCCTGAACATTGCCCGCTACAACCTGCCTGCCGATTACTACCAGAATTACCTGAAGAACCTGGCCGCCACCACGCCGCAGTCGGTGCAGGGTGTTGCCACCAAGTATGTAATGCCCGGCAACATGCACGTTGTTGTGGTAGGCAATGCAAAGGAAATTGCTGAAGGATTATCGAAGTACGGCGAGGTGAAATACTTTAACGTGTATGGACAAGAAGCCGCCGCACCAACCGTAAAATCGGTGGATGCTTCTGTAACACCCGAAAGCATTTTGCAAAAAGCAGCCAGTGCCTATGGCGATGCCTCGGCTATTGCCGCTTTGAAAGATGTAACCATGACCGGTGCAGCCAACGTACAAGGCATGACCATTAACGTGGTTACCAAGCAGGTGTTCCCTTCAGCTTACTCTGAAGAAGTAAGCATGCAGGGCCAGGTGCTGGAAAAAAAGCTGGCAAAAGACGGTAAGTTTATGGTTCAGGCGCAAGGCCAGCAAAAAGAAGCTGATGAAAAGCAAAAAGAGGAAATGATGGAAACCATGGCTTTTATCGGGGAGAAGTATATGCTGAATACAAAAGGCTATACGTTTGCGCTGAAAGGCATTGAACCGGTAGAAGGTAAAGATGCCTATGCCATTGCCATTAAAACCCCGGCCAAAAGAGAGTTCACCAACTATTATGATGTAGCCAGTGGACTGTTGGTAAAGAAAATAACCGAGCAGGAAACACCGCAAGGCAACATCACTGTAACCACTTTGATCAGTGGCTACAAACCGATCAACGGAATCCAATTCCCGTCGAAAGTGGTAAATGACCTCGGTATGATGAAGATCGATGTAACGTTCACGGATGTGAAGATCAACAGCGGACTAAAAGCCGAAGACATCAAGTAAGCATTACCGTTAGTGATACAAAAGCTGCCATTGTTGAAAAGCAATGGCAACTTTTTTTGTGGCAATACACGTTTGATATTTGATGTTCGAGGTTTGAGGTTCGATGTTAAGTGTTTGCCGTTTCTCGTTTCTCGTTTGACGTTTTCCGTTTGCCATTTCACCAAAAGAAAAACCCTGGTCTTTTGCAGGCCAGGGTTTTTTATAAAGAAGTAGAATCGCCGTTTAAGATTGTGCGGCTAACTCATTTTTTTTTTCGATGCTGCTGCTCAATTTTTGAAAAATGTCATCCACCGAACCTTCGCCGGGAATGCTTTCAAACTTGTTCTGCTCAGCGTAATAATCCGCCACCGGTTCGGTTTCGTTCTTATACACCGAAAAACGTTTGCGGATCACCGCTTCATCGGTATCGTCGCTGCGGCCGGAGGTTTTGCCCCTTTCCAGCAGGCGCCGAACCAGCTCGTCTTCTGACACTTCCAGCGCCAGCACTTTGGTGATGCTGGTTTTTTTCAGTGCCAGTAACTTGTCCAGGGCTTCGGCCTGGGCAATGGTGCGGGGAAAACCATCAAACAAAAAGCCTTTGGCATTGGGGTGTTTTACAAGGCAGGTATCAATCATGCCTATCACCACTTCGTCGGGCACCAGTTGGCCCTTGTCCATAAAGTTTTTGGCTTCCAGGCCCAGCGGTGTTTTTTCGCTGATCTCCTGGCGCAGGAGATTACCTGTTGATAAATGGATGAGTCCAAACTGCTCAACTATTTTTTCTGACTGTGTGCCTTTGCCGCTGCCCGGAGGGCCGAATAGAATCAAATTAAACATGTTACGTACTAACCTTAGACGACAAATATAGGGGAAAAGGGCTGAATAGCCGGCAGGTCACTGTTCGGAGTTGCCCCGCAATAGGCCCTTGTTTAGGGTTTGCAGGTAGCCATAAAACGCTGTGGCATTGAACTTTTTGCCACTGGCAATGAACTTTCTTTTCACGTTTTCTTGTCAATCCAAACAGCCGGCTTCAACGTAACTTTAGGTATGAAACGTTTTGCGCTGTTGCTACCCCTGGCTTTTTTCTTGCAGTTCTGCACCTATTCACAAACAACAAAAACAAATAGCATGGATTCGTTGAAAAAAAATAATCCTGTTTACTCTCATACCGATACAAGTAAAGTAAACCTGAGCGAAGAAGAATGGAAAAAGGTATTGCCTGCAGATGTGTATTACATTGCCCGGCAAAAAGGCACTGAGCGGCCCTGGACCTCGCCATTTGAAACCTTAAAGGACAAAGGCACCTATTACTGCGCCGCTTGCGGCAATGCGCTTTTTGTAAGTGATACCAAGTTTGAAAGCGGCTGTGGCTGGCCCTCGTTTTACGAACCCATCAGCAAGGGCTCCATTATTTACCAGCCCGATAACAGCCACGGCATGGAACGGACCGAGGTGGTTTGCGGCCGTTGCAAATCGCACCTGGGTCATGTGTTTGAAGATGGCCCCCCGCCAACCGGTTTGCGCTATTGCATCAACGGTGTGGTGCTGGACTTTAAAAAAGCACAGGAAGCGGAAAAAGCCTACAAAAAGTCGGAACCGTGATTGGTTGGATTTTTAGGATGAAGTGGATATAAAAAAAAGAGTCGTTCTACACAGAACGACTCTTTTTTTATAAGGAAATTGTCAAGCCATACAGGTTCTTCTTTACGGTACTTTCCGTTTCCTAATCTTTGTTCAGTTTACAAAAGCCCGGGCCCGCCATCATAGCGTCCATGTCAACCGTGCGGGGAATAAATTCAAACCCGCTGTATTGCTGTTCGATCTCGTCCAACACAGGATCAATTTCTTCGATGCCCGGAAGCGTTACCAGCTTCGCCCTGTATTCGCGGATGTTGGGAAGTCCGCGCAAATAGTTGCTGTAGTGGCGGCGCATTTCATAAATACCGGCTTTGGGGCCTTTCCACTCCACCGAACGATAAAGGTGCTGGCGAATAACAGCAACACGCTGCTGCACGGTGGGTGGTGGCAGGTGTTCCCCGGTTTTAATATAGTGCTTGATCTCGTTAAAGATCCAAGGATAGCCAATCGCGGCACGGCCGATCATAATACCATCCACACCATATCGGCTTTTGTATTCCACCGCTTTTTCCGGTGAATCAATATCGCCGTTGCCAAAAATGGGGATATGAATGCGGGGATTGTTCTTTACCCTTGCGATGGGTTCCCAGTTGGCTACGCCTTTGTACAACTGGCAGCGGGTGCGGCCATGTATGGACAGCGCTTTGATACCCACATCCTGCAGGCGTTCCGCCACTTCTTCAATGTTGATGGTGGCATCGTCCCAGCCCAGCCGCGTTTTAACGGTTACCGGCAGCGACGTAGAGTTCACCACCGCTTTGGTGAGCCGAACCATCAGGTCAATGTCTTTCAGCACGGCGGCACCGGCGCCTTTGGTTACCACTTTTTTTACCGGGCAGCCAAAGTTGATGTCGAGCAGGTCGGGGTTCACCGTATCCACAATTTTGGCGCTGAGTGCCATGGCTTCTTCATCGCCGCCAAAGATCTGTATGCCCACGGGGCGTTCGTTGTCGAAGATGTCGAGCTTTTGCCGGCTTTTCATCGCATCGCGGATCAGGCCTTCGCTGCTGATGAATTCTGTGTACAGCAGGTCGGCGCCTTCTGCTTTGCAGACGGCCCTGAATGGCGGATCGCTTACATCTTCCATCGGTGCCAGCAGCAGCGGAAAAGAGGGAAGGGTTATGTTGTCAATTTTTACCAAGGGAATGATGATTGATGTTTACCGGCTTATCTTGCAGCCTTTCAGCTTTTCAGATCTCCCTCTAAACCTCACAGGTCTTTAAGACCTGTGAGGTTTAGAAGGTGGTCCGGAGCATAAACCGCGAAATTAGCCTACAGAAAGGAAGTCACTATGCAAACATATCTTAAAACAAGACCGGCCTGGACGCAACTGCTTCTTTTCCTTGGATTGGCCTTTGGTCTTTTTACCATTGCGGTGATGATTGGGTCGGCCCTGCTTTCCAAAATGACCGGCATCAGCATGTTTGCACTCCAGGACGGTAAAAGCTTTGAGCAAACCAACCCCGGGCTGCTGACCTATATGCGGGGCATGATCCTGCTGCAGTTTCTTTTTCTTTTCACCATTCCTTCCTTGCTGTTTGCCTATTTTTCTGACCCAAAGCCGGGAGAATACCTCGGCCTGAAAGCACCGCACCATTCGCAGTACTGGATACTGGGTCTGTTGCTGATCATTGTCGCTTACCCTTTTGTTGAATACATCGGTTACCTCAATCACAAGATCCCTGTTGGCGAAAGCACGGCACGTTGGATGAAAGGCATGGAGGAAGAAGCCGGCCGGCAGATCCGGTTTATGCTCCGCGACCGTTCGGTGGGTGAGCTGATCAAAAACCTTGTTTTTATTGCGCTGTTTGCCGGTGTGGGTGAGGAGTTGTTCTTCCGCGGCATCATTCAGCGCATTTTTATTCGCATGACGCAAAATCCCTGGGTGGGCATTTTGCTGACAGCGGCTATTTTCTCGGGCATGCACTTCCAGTTTTACGGCTTTTTTCCGCGGTTCCTTTTGGGTATTTTGCTGGGCGCCATCTACTGGTACAGCGGCAGCATGTGGACGGCCATCCTGGCGCATTTTCTTTACGATGCCGTGATCATCCTGGTGGTTTATTTCAACCCGCAACTGCTGGCCAATCCAGAAACCACCATCATACAGGGACAAACGCTGCAATTGCTGGCGGGTGCAGCGGTAAGCCTTGTACTCACCATTGTGCTGCTGCGCTACATGAAAAAGCGATCAGCAACGAGCTACCAGGAGGTGTACCGCGATGATTTCAGCAAACCGGACCAATTTAGTTTTTAGCGATGGCACTGAACGTACAAACCTTTAAGACCAGGGCTCTTACCGCTGTCATTTTTGTTGCGGTGATGATGGTGGGCCTGCTGTGGAACGAGACCGCTTTTTTCCTCCTGTTTTCGCTGGTGCATTTTGGTGCCTGGATTGAATACCAGAAACTGGTGGAAGGCTTTAATCCCGATTACAAAAAGATCAGCCCCTTACACCGCTACGGCATTATGCTGGCCGGCTGGTGCCTGCTGCTGGTGTTCACCAACAACCGCATCTGGTATAACCTTTCCGAAATTGGATTTTGGGCCGGGCTGGTTTTGGTGATCATCCTTCCGCTTGTAATTCTTTTTGAAGCCAAAGGCGCCCTGGTAAAGAACCTGGCGTATTCGGCATTTGGCGTTCTTTATATTTCGCTGGCCCTTGCCCTTTTGGTTGGCATCCGCATGCTCTATGGCGTGGAATCTGAAGGTCGCGGTGATTTTGGAAAATACATTGCGCTGACGCTCATCTTTTCCATCTGGATCAACGACACGATGGCCTATATCGTGGGTTCCTTCATCGGCAAAACGCCGTTCTCCAAGATATCACCCAAAAAAACCTGGGAAGGCACCGTGGGTGGGGCTATTCTTTGCGTGGTGGTAATGGCGTTTATTGGCAAAGCGCTGGGACTGTCTTATGTGGATGCTGCGGTTATTGCCGCCCTGGCAGCCATTGCCGGTACCTTTGGCGACCTGTTTGAAAGCAAGCTCAAACGCATGGCCGGCGTAAAAGACAGCGGCAGCTTTATGCCGGGTCATGGCGGCTTCCTGGACCGCTTCGATTCCCTTTTATTTGCGTCTGTGGTTGTATGGATCTACATGGTGCTGGCGATGCAGTGAGAAAAGCTGTGAGCTGTGAGCCATGAGCTTTGAGCTTTTGTTTTCGAATTACTAATAGTGAACCTTGCGCTGTAAGCTACCAACCCCAAACGCCAAACCCCAAACTCTCATCGCATACTTTTCAACCAATCCTCTACACCCTTTACGATTTTCTTAGCCACCTCCTTGTGAAATTGCGGGTCCAGGATGCGCTGTTCGTCTTCCGCATTGCTCAGGAAGGCTACTTCCACCAGGCAATTGGGATATTCGGTAGGACCGCTCAGCGAAAAATTAAAGGCGCCAATGTTGCCGAAATTATGCAGGCCCAGTTCCAGCATTCGATCCAACACAGCTACCGACAACGGCCGGAAGCCAATGTGCCGGTAATAGGTGCTGGTGCCTTTGGCAGCCTTGTTGCCGGCAGAGTTGAGGTGGATGGAAAGCAACAGGTCAGGCGCTTCTTCGTTCAGCCGTTGCAGACGGTTCGCCATGGGGATATCGGTATCGTCGCAGCGGGTCATCACTACTTCAACACCTTTTTTGCAAAGTGCGGCTTCCAGCTCCTTGGCGATCTTCAGTGTGTAGTCTTTTTCCAGGACTTTTGAATTCAGACCCGAAGCACCGGTTTGGGCGCCGCCATGACCCGCATCTACAGCAATTTTCAGGTGCTTGAGCTTCAGCTTTTCGGGCTGACGCTTCACCTTTACTACCAGCGCATTGCCGCGGTAAGTAATGGCGTGCCCCCAATGCTGCTTATTCTTGAGTTCAATGAATACCCGGAACACATCATCCTCGGTTTGCTCATACCACACATTCTTTATTTCCTTAACCGTTTTAAGCTGGGTGATCCAGTTGGTGTTGCTCACCGCACCAAAGATGTCCACCACGATCCGTGAGGGCTCTACCTGTTGCAGGCTGCGGTAGGGCAATTTTTCGGGCAGGCCAATGCTAACATAATCGGCCAGGCTGTCGCCCCAAACCCGCCAGCTACCGGTGAGGTACATGGGTAAAATATTTGCCGAATCATCGCGGCGGAAAGCGGTTTTGGGCAGGTAAGCTGCATGCTGCGCTGAAAGCTGCACTTTGTAGTCGCCCTTGCTGCTATCCACTACTTTAAGCAAAACATTGGAGTCGAGAAAGGTCATTTTGGCGCCGCCCAGGCGGTCTTCACCAAGGCCGAAGTTGAGGTAGGGCAGGCGGCCGGTCGTGCGGCCAAGAAGCGGTTGTGCGTTGGTTGTTTTCAGGAAAAAGGCAAAGGCCAGCAGGAGCAGGATTCTCATGGCGGCAAGATAAAGAGAAAGGGCCTTTCCTTCGTAATAGTACGAGGGCCGTGGCGGTTAGTACCCAATTTTAGCGCCTGTTTTTGAAATCATCGGGAGGAAGGTTTATTTTGTCCTGTATCCTAAATTTTCCGTCCTATGATACCGAATAGCTTATTTGGAATCACCTCTGTCGCCTGCTTTTCACTGCCCATTTTTGCTATCCTGTATTTCCGGTTGTACAAGCATATCAGTTTGATCGCCCTGATGGTGTATTACGTCCTGATCATCCTGCACTGCCTTGGCAGCAACACGGTACCACCGGCGCCAGACCTGCAAAATAGCTGGGAAGTGCTCTTCAACTATATCGAAATTCCACTGATGTTATCGGCACTGCTATTTTTCTGTCCTGCCAAACAGAAAAAACAAAAGATCCACTTCCTGATCGCCTTTTTTGTTGCCTATGAATTGCTCATTGCTTTGTTTCATGGCTTTTCGGCTGCGGCCAGCATGTATGTGATGATGCCGGGCCTCCTGGTAGTGGTGTTGTATTCGCTGTTTCTTTTCCTGCGGCAGTTGCGGTTTAGCGTTATGCACCGCAAAAACTGGGGGCGGGTGTTGATGCTTGGGTCCCTCTTGTTTTCGTACGGTTGTTACCTGGCCATGTTCTATGCCTATTTCTTTGTGCAGAATGCCGATGTGGCCGGCATTTACGCAGCGCATTTTTTCTCTTCCAGCATTGCCGCAGTGCTGATGACCGTTGGCTTGTACATGATGCGCAACCGCATCAAAGACCTGCAGGAATTAAAAGTGACAAGAAGAGAATTGCAGATGGTGTTTGGCGGATAAGAACGTCAGACGTCAGACGTGAAACGATAAACGTGAAACGGGAGAAACGAAACCTTTTAATGGTTCGTTTCTCCCATTTTTCGCTTCGTTACTAACGTTTCGCGTTTGACGTTTGTCGTCTCACGTACTACAGCGCATACCTGTCTTCGCTGATCAGGTGGGCCGCAATGCGACGGCGGGCATCTTTGGAGTTGAACGGTTGTGCCTTCGTAAAGCGGCGCAGTCCCATCAGGATCATCCGTTGCTCATCGCCTTCGGCAAATGCATTGATAGCGTCTTTACCGTTCTTTAAGATACGGTCGGCCGCATCGTACAGAAAGCAGTTCAGTATGTCTTTGTGTACGCTGTCGGTACCTTCCTCAGAAAGCTTCATGACACGCAGCAGCAGGCTTTCGGCCACAAACGTATCGATGCTCATATCGGCAATGTTGAGTAAAACTTCCTGCTCGTTCTGCAACTGCATCATCAGCTTTTGCGCGGCGGCACCGGCTGTTAATAACACAGCTTTTTTAAAGCCTTCCACCAGCTTTTTTTCCTGGGCAAACGGCGTTTCGTCTTCTTCACCAAAATCCGGAATGCTCATCAACTCTCCCTGCACTTTCATCGCAGCACCCATCAGGTTCAGGCGGCCCTGCATGGCACGCTTCAGGGTCATGTCCACAGTTAATAGGCGGTTGATCTCGTTGGTACCTTCGTAAATGCGGTTGATGCGGCTGTCGCGGTAAGCACGGGAAATATTGTATTCGGCGCTGTAGCCATTTCCGCCATGCACCTGCACGCCTTCGTCCACAACATAATCCAGCATTTCGCTGCCGTACACTTTCAGGATGGCGCACTCGATGGCATATTCTTCGGCGGCACCCAGCAGGGCTTCGTTAAACGGTTTGCCTTCGGCCATCAGTTCGTGTTCGCGGTCGGCGATCCATTTGGCCGTGCGGTAAAGTGCCGCTTCGGTGGCAAAGGTGCGGATGGCCATCTCCGCCAGTTTGTACTGAATGGCGCCAAAGCTGGCGATAGGGGTTTTGAATTGCTCTCTTGTTTTGGCATACTGCACCGAGGTAGTGGTGGCATGCTTGGCGCCGCCCAATGTGGCTGCGCACAGCTTCAGGCGGCCAATGTTCAGGATGTTGAAGGCGATCTTGTGGCCTTTGCCGATCTCACCCAGCACATTCTCCACCGGCACTTTGCAGTCCTGGAAATAAAGCTGCACGGTGGAAGAGCCTTTGATGCCCATCTTGTCCTCTTCGGGACCATTGCTGAATCCTTCAAATCCTCTTTCCACGATAAAAGCGGTAAACTTATCGCCGTCTACTTTGGCAAACACAGTATACACATCGGCAAAGCCGCCGTTGGTGATCCAAACTTTCTGCCCGTTAAGAATGTAATGCTTGCCGTCTTCACTTAACACGGCGGATGTTTTAGCCCCAAGTGCATCGGAGCCACTCCCGGGTTCTGTTAAGCCATAAGCACCGGCCCACTCACCGCTGATCAGTTTGGGAATGTATTTCTGCTTTTGCTGGTCGGTACCAAAGTATAAAATAGGGAGTGTGCCAATGCCTGTATGTGCCGAAATGGCCACTGAAAACGAATGCCCGGCACCGAGGTATTCGCTTACGATGGTGGAGGTGACAAAATCTTTTCCCAGCCCGCCGTATTCTTCGGGAAAGGCTACAGCCAGCATGCCTTGCTCCCCGGACTTTTGCAGCAGCGACCGCATATAGCCCGGTTCCATTTTATCCATCCGCTCCACGTTGGGCAGCACTTCGGTGCGGAGAAACTGGTCGCACATGTCGCGGATCATGGTCTGCTCTTCGCTGAATTCTTCGGGGATAAACGTTTCCCCGGGGGTACTGCTTTTCACAAGCCATTCGCCCCCTTTCAGGGTTGTGTTGATGGTAGCTTCCATGGTAGTTGTTTTAAGAAAAGCGAGTGGTAAGTAGTAAATAGCAAGTCGCCACTACGCTTTTGAGTTATTACTGTTTTAAAAATTTCTATCGCTCGGTTTGCTGAAAGATGACCTGGGTTTACGCGGCGCAAGCTGCATTCAAGCGCTACTCGCTACTTGCCCCTCACTACTTACTCAAATTATCATACACCTTTTGCAGCACTTCTTTACACATTTCCACCTGCTCCTGCGGTACGCCGGCCAGGGCTTCATTCAGCGTCTCTTCGGCCAGTTGCATCGTGAGGCTTTCCAGGGTATCCGCGTTTTTGGTCAGAAAAACATTGTTGATCCGGCGGTCCCGGCCATCCGGCACCCGCTTTACCAGTGCCAGTTTTTCCAGGTTATCTACCAGCCGGGTGATGCTCGGTTTGTCGCGGAACGTGGCACTGCACAACTCCTGCTGGCTCATGCCGTCCGACTTCCACAAATGGTACAGCACACTCCATTGTTCGATCGTCAGGTTTACGCCGGCGCCGTTGAACTTTTTCTGCAGGCGCCTTGCGATGGCTGTCGACGCTTTGCCGGTGATAAAACTGTATAGCTCTCCTTTTTTGAAGTGAGTCAGTATCATATGGTTGTTTATGCAACTACTTAAAAATACAATTCCTTTTGGAACTGCAAAAAAAACTTTCAAAAAAATCCTGCCGCTGTAAAAGGAGTAGTTTTGACCCGCATGATTCTGGTGGTGATTTCCCTCTTTTTGCTGGTGCTCTATGCCTTGCTGATCGGTTTTTATTACCGGCAATGGAAGGGGATGCCCACCTTTCAACCGGCACCAGCAGAGCCGGTTGGTGTATCAGTGATAGTAGCCGCCCGCAACGAAGAAGCCGCCCTGCCGCATCTTATCCGTGACCTCCAGCAACAGGATTACCCGGCTCCGTATTTTGAAGTGATCCTTGTCGATGATTTTTCCACTGATAACACGGCGCATTTGGGCAACGGCCTGCCGCCTCATTTCAGGATGATACAACCCGCAGGCACAACCGAAAATTCATCCAAGAAAAAAGCCATTGCTGCCGGTGTGGCCGCAGCCACTAAAGAATTGGTCCTGGTGACCGATGCTGATTGCCGCGTAGGCAAAAACTGGGTTTCCACGCATGCCGGTTTTTACCGGCAAACAGGCGCTTCGTTTATCGCCGCACCGGTGCAGTACACCTATCGCTCCACGCTTTTAGAGGTGCTGCAAACGCTGGATTTTCTTACCCTGCAGGGCATAACGGCGGCCGGCGTATCGGCTAATTTTGGCATGATGTGCAACGGGGCCAATCTTGCCTATACCAAAAAAGCGTTTGACGCCGTTGGCGGCTTTGCTGGCATCGACAACATTCCCACCGGCGACGACATGCTGCTGATGCACAAGATCTGGCAACGGGAGCCGCAGAAGATCGCTTACCTCAAAAGCAGCGAAGCCATTGCTGCCACGGCGGCTGTGCCTACCTGGCGGGAGTTTATCCGGCAGCGGCGGCGCTGGGCCAGCAAAACAATGGTGTACAAAGACCGGCGGCTGATTGCTGTCCTGGGTTTTGTTTTGCTCCTCAACTTGTTCCCGTTCTTTTTGCTGGTGGCCGGCGTGTTTGCCCCAACCGCATTTGTTGTTCTGTTTTTTTATTTGCTGCTAAAGGGGTTGATCGAGTGGCCGTTTGTGGCTTCGGTAGCCCGTTTTTTTGGCCAGCAAAAGTTGATGCGTTTCTTTCTCTTCCTGCAGCCCCTGCATATTTTTTACACCGTGTTTGTGGGCATCAGCAGCCAGTTTGGAAGCTATACCTGGAAGGGGAGAACGGCCCACCCCGCCCCTCCCGGTGGGAGGGCCCAGATCGAAGACCCTGATTTTGTTGGCAACATTCATTAATTATTCGAGTCTGCAACGGATAACAAAAGCTAACAGCACAAAAAAAGCAGTATGTTACACCTGGACCCCTCCACCGGAGGGGGCGGAGGAGGCCAGGGAGGCCGCCCAGGGTTAGAACTTTGTTAACCATTTTTAGCACTTGCGCAGGTTAGGGCAGAAAGGTTATTTTTGACAACATTAGCATTATGAAAAAAATACTTTTTCTTTTCGCGGCTGTCACCACTACGGCAACCCTGTTTGCCCAACCCAAAAAAGTGGTGGCCGATAAAATCATCGCCGTGGTAGGCGACAGGATCATCCTGCAATCTGACATTACCAATTCCATTGCCGATGCCAAGCGCAACGGCAACCCGGTTCCCGATAACGCCGAATGTGCGGTGCTGGACCAGGCCCTTGTTTCCAAGGTGCTGATGATGCAGGCTATCAAGGATTCCCTCCCGGTAACCGACGACGAAGTGGAGGCCGACCTGGACCTGCGGGTACGGGAGTTCATCCGCGTGTACGGCAGCAAAGAAGCCCTGGAGACGATGGCAGGCAAAACCATCTACCAGATCAAGGACGATGCCCGTGAGTCGGTAAAAGAAAGCAAGCTGGCGCAGGCCATGCAGCGCAAGATCGTTGACAACGTAAAAGTGACACCAGCCGAAGTAAAAGCCTATTTCGATAAAATCCCCCAGGATTCACTGCCTTATTTTGAAGCGGAGTACCAGATCGGGCAGATCGTTCTTTTTCCCAAGGCAACCCGCGACATGGAAACCTACGTAGTAGGTGAGCTTTCCAACTACAAACGCCAGGTGGAAAATGGAACCACAACGTTTGAGTCGCTGGCAAAGCGTTACTCCGAAGACCCGGGTTCAAAAGAACGGGGTGGTCAGTACCAGATTAGCCGTGCCGACAAAAGCTGGGACCCTGCCTTTGTGGCCGCTGCCTTCCGCCTGAAAGAAGGACAGATCTCCAATCCTTTCAAATCAAAATTTGGTTACCATATTGTGCAGTTGGTGGAGCGGAACGGCGACGAAGCGCTGGTTCGCCACATTCTTCGTGTACCGCCGGTGAACGATGAGGAAGTAGTGGAGTCCACGCAAAAAATGGATTCGATCCGCAACATGCTGGTAAAAGGCACCATGGACTTTAATACCGCTGCCGGTAAGTTCAGCGATGACGAGCAGGCCAAATTTGCCGGTCCTTACCTGCTGAACCGCTCTGGCGAAACAAGGGTGACCATTGATGAAATGGACAAAAGCATTGTAACCATCCTGGATAAATTAAAGGTTGGCGATTTTTCACAGGCCATTCCTTTCACGGATGAACGCACCCAAAAGAAAGGGGTTCGTCTTATCTACCTGAAAGAAAAATCCGAGCCGCACCGTCTCAATCTCCGCGACGATTACAACCGGATTGCGACGGCTGCCATCGAAGAAAAAAAATACAAAGCCCTGGACAAGTGGATGACCGAAAATCTGAATGCCCAATACATCATGCTTGATACCGATGCAAGTTGCCCGCAACTAAAGAAGTGGGCTGATGCGGCAAGACTCTACGCTTCCAATTAAGCGGGCTCAAAAAGGTATACGGAAAGGATTTCCTGCTGTTGATCGATATCATAGCGGAAATCCTTTCTTTTTTGGTAGCAAACAGTTACTTTAGTTGCTTCTTTATCCTCTAATGCGCCTATCTCCATGAAAACCGGTACGATCGCTCCATGGCCTCGGTATGATGAGCTGTTATTCCAAAACGTCTCTGACATCATCGTGATCACAGACCTGGAATTTTATGTTCAGACCTGGAACAAAGCTGCCGAAAATGCTTACGCCATCTCCGCCTCCGAAGCCATTGGCCAGCACATGGCCGCCCTTGTAAAATTTACTTTTTTCGGCACCACTAACGAGCAGGCTATCGTCGATTTGCGGGAGAACCATGTATGGGAAGGAAAGGTGTCGTTTACCAACCGCAAAGGGCAAACCTTTTATTTTTTGCAAACGGTTAAATACATCCTTGACGATAGAGGCAACGCTGTGGGCATCCTGGCACTTGGTCACGACATTTCCGCTCGGCAGCGGGCCGAGGACCAACTGGTGAAAAGCGAACAGTTTTACCGCACCCTCATCGCCGACTCGCTTGACCTGACGCTGCTGCTGAATGCTTCCGGCGAGATCATTTTTTCCACGCCGGCCATCCGGCGTATTCTTGGCTATACCGAAGAGGAAGTGCTGCAGACAAATGCCTTTCAATACATCCACCCCGAGGACCTGGGATGGGCCCTGCAGTCGTTTGAAAGAGAAATCGTGGAAAATCCCGAGATCAAATTTATCGTGGTTCGCATCCGGAAGAAAAACGGTGACTGGCTTTGGTGCATGGCACGTGGCCATAACATGCTGGATAACCCTAACATCAATGCGGTTGTGATTTACATTCACGACGATACGCCACGGAAAATGGCAACCGAAGCTTTGCTGGAAAGCGAACAGCGTTTTCGCAGCCTCATCCGCGACCTCCAGATCGGCGTGTTGCTGCAAGGCGCAGATGGCACCATTGAAATGACCAACAACGCCACCTGCCGCATGTTTGATGTTAGCGAAGAAGTTTTTCTGGGCGGACGTATCTGGGAACTTTATACCGATGTTACCCACGAGGACGGCCGGCGCTTTTTGCAGGAAGAAAGGCCTTCTTACAAAGCCCTGCAAACCCGTCAGCTGGTAAAAGACGTGGTGATGGGTGTATGGCATCCGAAACGGCAGGAGCGCATCTGGATCATGATCAACGCCGATCCTATCCTTGACGAGGCTGGAAATGTAGTGCGGGTGGTTTGCTCGTTTACCAACATTACGGAGCGTAAAAAGCTGGAGCGAAAAAGCTTTGCCGAAAAAATGGCGCACCAGCGGCAACTGGCGCAGGCGACCATCGACGGGCAGGAGCAGGAACGCCTTGAAATTGGCAAAGAATTGCATGACAACATTGGCCAACAGCTAACCACCATCAAACTTTTTTTGGACCTGGCAAAATCCACGGCCGACGAAACAACGCAGGTGATGCTCAACAGGTCGTTGCGCAATGTAACGGAGTTAATCAACGAAGTGCGGTCGATGTCGCGGTCCCTGGTACCGCCAACGCTCAAAGACCTTGGCTTTATTGATTCGGTCAACGACCTTATCGAATCGCTTCGCTGCACCGCTGTGGCCGTGGAGCTTGATTATTACGATTTTGATGAAGACAAGATACCCGACAACCAAAAGCTGGCCCTTTACCGCATTATACAGGAGCAGTTGAACAACATTATCAAACATGCCAGGGCCAAGCAAGTGTCCATCATTTTACGCCTTACGGCGCACAATGTGCTGCTGCAGATCAAAGACGACGGCGTTGGCTTTGAGTTTGAAAAAGTAAAGCGGGGCCTGGGCATTAGCAATATTTACAACCGCGCCGAACTGTTTGGCGGCAAGGCCCTGTTTACCGCTTCACCCGGTAATGGCTGCGAAGTGAATGTTTCGCTGCCACATACGGCCAGCGTAGCCACCCTTTGAATTTTGCCGGTAAGGCGGTAAGATTTTCATGAGGAATTTTTGAGGGTGTATTTTTTTACAAAAGTGACAGGTGATACAAATGAAAGACGCCGCCAATATCCCAATATCGAATATCCTAATATCGCACACTTTCCGCCTCCCTGCCACCTCGCCACCACCTTCTAACATTTCGCTAAAAGAGATTACCCTAATTTTGCCCACTTCATGAGTGACGCTATCAAACACGAATGTGGTCTTGCCTTCTTACGGCTTCGCAAATCATTTGCACACTACCAACAAAAATATGGATCGGTACTCTGGGGCTTGAACAAGATGTACCTGCTGATGGAAAAGCAGCACAACCGTGGCCAGGACGGTGCGGGGGTGGCTTCTGTCAAGCTAAATGTAGAACCCGGGTATCCTTTCCTATCGCGGATCCGCAGCAACGAATCGCAGCCCATTGCCGATATTTTTAAAAAGATTGGCGAGGAGTTTAATGAGTTGCAAAAGTTCAATGTAGACATTGCCCAGTATCCCGGCCTGATGAAAGGGCATCTTTCGTTTTTGGGCGAACTCCTGCTGGGACACCTGCGTTATGGTACGCAGGGTCGCAATTCTGTTGATTTTTGCCATCCGTTTATCAAGCGGCATACAATCCCTGCACGCAACCTGGCGCTGGCCGGCAATTTTAACCTGGTCAACACCGACGAGCTGTTTGAAAGCATTGGCATGGAGCCCGGCAATTTCCAAAAGCAAAGCGACCTGGCTGCCATGATGGAAGTGCTGCACCATCAACTGGTAAAGGAAGATGAAGCAGCCCCGGAAAAGCTGGATATTGTTTCGGTGCTGAAGAAAACCATTCCCCGGTTCGACGGTGGCTTTCATGTGGGTGGCCTCACGGGCAACGGTATCGGCTTCGTGTTTCGCGATGCACATGGCATCCGGCCTTCCTACTATTTTATCGACGAAGACGTGGTAGTGGCAGCATCGGAACGGGCAGCTATCCGTACGGCCTTTAATGTAGGCGAAAATGAAGTGCAGGAACTGATGCCGGGGCAGGCGCTGATCGTGTATGAAAATGGCGAAGTAAAAATAGAGCAGATCGTAGAAGCCAAAGAACGCCGGGCCTGTTCGTTTGAACGTATTTATTTCTCCCGCGGGTCAGACGAAAAAATTTACCGCGAACGGTCGCAATTGGGTTATAACCTGAGTAAACAGGTGCTTGATGCCGTTAACTACGATTTAAAAAATACAATTTTCTCCTTTATTCCCAACACCGCCGAAGTGGCGTTTTACGGTCTTACCAAAGGCTGTGAAGACTACCTGAATAAGATCAAGCTCGAACGTATTCTTTCCTGGGGTAACAGTGTGGATCCGGTGAAGCTGGAAGAAATGATCAAGCGCAGGGTGCGGATGGAAAAGATCGCCATCAAGGATGTGAAGATGCGCACCTTTATTACACAGGATGTAAGCCGCAACGAGATGGTGCAGCACGTGTATGACATTACTTACGGCACTGTGCGCAGGGGAGAAGATACGCTGGTGGTGATTGATGACTCCATTGTTCGCGGCACCACGCTGCGGGAGAGTATCATTCGCATGCTGGCCCGCCTGGAGCCAAAACGCATCATCATTGTTTCTTCGGCACCGCAGATCCGTTATCCTGATTGCTATGGCATTGACATGAGCAAGATGGGTGATTTTATTGCCTTTAACGCGGCGGTGGAATTGCTGAAGGAACGTGGCAACGAGGACCTGCTGAAAACATTGTACGAGCAGTGTAAAGACCTGCACACAAAAGACGAGCTGCATACGGTGAACGTGGTAAAGCAATTGTACAAATCCTTTACCAACGACGAGATCACGACCAAGATCGCAGAACTGATCACACCAAAAGATTTACCCCTACCCGTTGACGTTATCTACCAAACCATTGAGTCGCTGCACGAGGCCTGTCCGAGTAATTTGGGCGACTGGTATTTTACCGGCAACTACCCAACCCCCGGCGGCAACCGCGTGGTGAACAAAGCCTTTATGAATTACATGGAAGGCCGCAACGAAAGAGGTTATTAGTGGTGAGCGGTGAGTGGTGAATGGTGAGTAGGGACACGCCGTGGCGTGTCCGCAAACAACAACGATACAAACAAATAAAAAAACGCTGGCACCAGCCAGCGTTTTTTTATTTATGCCCTGTCCAAAATCAATTCTGGATGCGTAGAAGAAAAAGTCTCTATCGTTACCGGTCGGCAACCGCCTATCCGTAAGCCAATAATCAATAATCAATAATCAATAACTCATCATTCTTCTAATCCTTTTTTAATCTCTGTCACACCCGTGTTAAAAAGGGGGCTGAAAGACCATCGGCGGCCCCTTTCTTTCTTTTGGTCGTCGTTTCTTCCTACCCTTTCACACCCTTTTAATGCCGCTATTCAATCCTTTCCTTTAATTTGTGTCAGATATCCACAACTGTAAAAAGATTGCTTTATTAATTGACATGAAGAAGTTTGTATTTGTTGTTACCTGCCTTTTGCTTTATGGTTCTTTTGTGCAATTCAGCCGCCGTTCCGCCGCCGATGAGTGGGTGGACAACGTATTCAAATCCCTTTCCAAAGAAGAAAAGATCGCACAACTGATGGTGATCCGTGCCCACAGCAACCTGGGGCCTGATCATGTAAAGCAGGTGACTGAGCTGATTCAAAAATACAACGTGGGTTCGCTGTGCTTTTTCCAGGGCGGCCCGCTGCGGCAGGCCAACCTTACCAACTTTTACCAGTCCATTGCCAAAACGCCTTTGTTGGTAACCATCGATGGCGAGTGGGGACTGGGCATGCGCCTCGACAGCGTTACCAAATATCCTTACCAGTTAACGCTGGGCGCCCTGCCCAACGAAAAACTGGTGTACCAGATGGGCATTGCCATTGGCGAGCAAATGAAGCGCATTGGCGTGCATGTAAACTATGCGCCGGTGGTTGACATCAACAACAACCCGGCAAACCCGGTGATCGGCTACCGCTCTTTTGGCGAGGATAAATTCAAAGTGGCCAACCTGGGTGTGGCTTACGCCAAAGGCATGCAGGACGCCGGCATCATGGCCTGCGCCAAGCATTTCCCCGGCCACGGCGATGTGGCCGTTGATTCGCACTACGACCTGCCGGTGATCAACAAAAGCAAAGAAAGCCTCGACACACTGGAACTTTATCCCTTTAAAAAATTATTTGAAGCCGGTGTGGGCAGCGCCATGATCGCTCACCTGTCCATCCCCGCTATTGACAACCGCACCAATCGTCCAACCTCGCTTTCCGTTTACAATGTAACGGACCTGATGCGGGAGGAAATGGGTTACGACGGTCTCACTTTTACCGATGCACTGGAGATGAAAGGCGTGGCCAAGTTTTTTGGCGGCGGCGAAGCGTCGGTGGAAGCCCTGATTGCCGGCAACGACATGCTTTGCCTGCCGGAAAGTGTTCCTGCTACCATCGACGCGGTGAAAAAGGCCATCAAGGATAAACGCCTGAGCTGGGATGACATCGATAAAAAAGTACGCCGGGTGCTGCACGCCAAATACAGTCTGGGCCTCGACAAACCGCAGGTTATTGACACAAACAATTTGCTGGAAGACCTGAATAAAAACACGGATGATCTTCGCCGCAAAGTAGCCGCCAATGTGGTTACGGTTATGCGCAATACTGCCGGCCTGCTGCCTTTTGTGGCTGGCGAACGCACCGCTTATGTAGGATTGGGAACAACGGTAACCAACACATTTGGCAAGCGCCTGGCCGCCGATTTTAAAGCCGATACTTTTTTGCTTGACTACAAGGCAACGGCTGCGCAAGCCGCCACGTTGTTTAACGCGGTAAAAGAAGGCAAATACAACCGCGTGGTGATTGGCCTGCACAATTATTCGCACCGTCCCACCAATAACTACGGCATTTCCAAAGCGGCCATTGACCTGGTAAACAGCCTGCAGGACCAGAATGCGCTGACCTTTGTGTTTGGTAATGTATATGCGGCGCAAAATTTCTGCAACGCATCGACAGTGGTGGCGATGTATGAAGACGATGATGCGTTTCAAAATGCGGCGGCTGATTTTCTGCAGGGTGGACTGGCTGCCAAAGGAACACTGCCGGTTACGGTTTGCGATGTGCGATACGGTACCGGTATTGCGCTGAATACCTTTATCCCCGTTGGCAATTCACCGGAGTGGGCGCCTGTTGACGCCATTGCGCAGGAAGGCCTGGACAAAAAAGCGTATCCCGGCGCCGTGGTGCTGGCCGTGCAGAACGGTGTGATCAAATACCACAAAGCGTTTGGCCGCTACGAGTTTGATTCTTCCTCCAAACCTGTATCGCTGGAAAGCATTTACGATCTGGCTTCGGTGACCAAAATTTCAGCAACGACAGTAGGGGTGATGAAGCTGTACGAAGAAGGAAAGCTTGACCTGGACAAGACCCTCGGCGATTACCTCCCCATCACCCGCGGCACCGATAAAGCGTCGCTCCTGATCAAAGACGTGCTGCTGCACCGCGCCGGTTTGAACCCCTTTATTTCTTTTTACAGGGAAACGATTGACCTGGCCACCGGCGAACCTTCCAACGCTATTTACCGCACGGTTGCCGATACGCTTTATTCCATCCCGGTTGCGAACAAGGTTTGGCTGCGCCGCGACTGGAACGACACCATGATGAAGCGCATTGTGGACAGCAAGCTGGGACCGCACGGCAAATACGTGTACAGCGACAATGACTTTATTCTCCTGGGAAAAGTGATTGAAGCCATTTCGGGTCTTACACTTGACCAGTACCTGCACAAAACTTTTTACCGCCCGATGGGCATGGCCTCTACTTCCTTTCAACCCTGGAAGCGTTTTGTACAGGCGGGCATCGTGCCTACCGAAAACGAAAAACATTTTCGCAAGCAAATGCTGCAGGGTTATGTGCACGATGAAGGCGCGGCCATGTTTGGGGGTATCTCCGGCCATGCCGGTCTTTTCTCGAATGCGTATGACCTTTCGATGCTGTACCAGATGTTGCTGAACGGCGGCAGCTTTAACGGCGAACGTTACCTGCAACCTGAGACCATTAAGCTGTTTACCGCTTATGGCGCAAACGAAAGCCGTCGCGGGCTGGGTTTCGACAAGCCGGAAAAGGACAACGCTACCAGTAAAGAACCTTATCCCTCCGCCTTGGCATCGCCGGCCACCTTTGGCCATACAGGATTTACCGGCACCTGTGTTTGGGTAGATCCAAAGGCGGACCTGGTTTATATTTTCCTTTCGAACCGTGTGTACAATACCCGGGCAAATAACCTGCTGGGGCAACTGAAAATCCGCGGCCGCATCCAGGATGCTATCTACAAAGCGCTGGAAGAAGAGCAGAAGATAAAAATGACAGCGAAGTTTTAGTTTCTTCACTCAATAGATAACAATAAAAAAGTGGCGCATGCGCCACTTTTTTATTTTAATGAGACAACGATATCAAGAACCTGGGTTGTCCGCTTTATCGTTGTTGGTTGCATTGTTGTTTGGAGTATTGCCACCGCCGCCCTGTGGCCTTCGCTGTTGGGGCGGTCTTCCGCCACCTTGTGGCCGCTGCCCGCCACCTTGCGGTCGTTGTTGCTGTTGACCGCCACTGCGCTGCTGCGGGTTGCCTTGTTTGGGCTGTTGGCCGCTGCCCTGGGGTCTTTGCTGTTGTGCGCCGGGTTGCCGCTGGTGCTGCTGGCCGCCTTGTGGCCGTTGTTGCTGCTGCGGACCGCCGGGACCTTTTTTCTGCACGGGCATATTGGGCTTGGCACCGCCTTGCGCATTTCCAGGCTTTTGCTGTTGCTGGCCGCCGCCCTGGGGCCGTTGGCCCTGGCGCTGGTCACGACCGCGGTCGCGGCGCTTTTTGTCGGCTTTCTCCAGGCTGCGCAGGCTGATGTGGCCCACCACATCCACAAACTCGGGTTCCACTTCTTTTACCTTGCTGGAAACCACTTCCACCGCCTCCAGTTCATCGGGAACGGTGCCCTGCATGTTCAGGGACTTGATCTTGCGCACCCGCTCAATGGTGAGGGGGTATTGCTTGTTGCTTTGCGGCAACACATACCACATCAGGTTTTTAAAGATGTCTTTTTTGATGAGGGTAGCCGTTCCTCTTGTCACCTGCAGCATGTCGGCGTTCTCGGGGAAGCCCTGCAAGGCATCGAGGTAGGTATCCAGCTCGTAGTTCAAACAGCATTTGAGGCGGCCGCACTGGCCACTCAACTTTGTTTGGTTGATGGATAAATTCTGGTAGCGGGCTGCGGCGGTGTTCACCGATTTGAAATCGGTAAGCCAGGTGGCGCAGCAAAGCTCACGGCCGCAGGAGCCGATGCCGCCTACTTTCCCGCTTTCCTGGCGGGCACCGATCTGGCGCATCTCCACCTTTACCCGGAACTCCGATGCAAAGATTTTGATCATCTCGCGGAAGTCAACCCGGTCGTCGGCAATGTAATAAAAGGTTGCTTTTTTGCCGTCGGCCTGGAACTCCACCTGGCTCATTTTCATGTTCAGGTTCAGTTGCCGGGCAATGGCGCGGCTGCGGATGAGCGCATCGGCCTCACGGGCTTTGTTGGTGCGCCACTGGTCCACATCGCGGTCGGAAGCCCTGCGAAGGATCTTTTTCATTTCCGGCGACATTTCATTGACGCCACGTTTCTTTAGCTGCAGGCGAACCATTTCTCCCGTCAGGGAAACTTCGCCCACGTCAAAACCACTGACACCTTCCACGGAGATCAGGTCTCCTTTTTCGAGTTGGTGCAGCATTGTATTGCGGTAAAAATCTTTCCGGCTGCCCTGGCTAAAGCTGACCTCCACCACGCGGCAGGTGTCTGCATCGTTTATCGGTAAGTTGCGCAGCCAGTCGTAGGTATTCATCCGGTTACAACCCCCGGTGCTGCAACCGCCGTTGCTTTTGCACCCATTGGGTTTGCCCGTGCCACAAGAACCACATCCCATGCTATCTCTAATGTTTATTCGGTTAAATAATAGAGGCCGTGGGCAGGGCGAGAAGGGAAAGTCTGGATAAGTCAAAAGTCAAAAGGTACCATTCAAAACCTTTGGAACAAGCACTTTCATATAGGTTTCCAGATGCGTAAACGTACTACACCGTTTCCTGTAAAAGGAGATGCAAAGCAAGCTTCTTTCAACCGTTTTACTTTTGAGTTTTACTTATTTATACTGAGTATAGAATAACTTTCATTTCCTTCTGCACAATGCCGATAACCCCGGATATATATTGATCCTCTTTCGAGGGAATAAGCAAATATAATTTTTTTAGGTTAGCGACGTACAATTGCTTTCTTACACCGAAACCACCACCCCGCTTTTGATGATGTGGAAGAGCTTAATGGTGAGGGCATGAAAAAGGATCTTGGCGTTGGCATTGCGTTCGATGTAGTAAGAGGCTTTGTCCAGCTCTTCGGCAATGGCTTCTTTTTGCTCCACCGAAATCTGCTTGTTCAGCTTCAGGGCAAAATCACGTTCGCCGGACGACATGCCTGCCAGCAAAGTTTCCTGCAACGCACCGGAACTGATCTGCAGGCGCAGCGCCTGTTCCAGCAGGTGAATAAAATAACGCAGGAACTGCTTTTGCGCTTCGCGGCCCAGGCGGGCAATTTCTTCAATGATCTTTACCTGGGCGGCAGGGCCGGTACGCAAAATCGCGTTGAGCCATTCCCGCAGCAGGTTAAAATAATCTTCGCCGGCGTGCTGCAAAAGCTGCAGCGCCTCGCGGTAATTGCCTTCGCAGGCGTTGGCAATAAGCTTGGCGCTATCGGCGGCAACGCCGGCTTTGGCCACAAGGGTTGCCTCGATATCTTCGGGCTGCAGGGCGGGGATCTTTACCAACTGGCAGCGGGAAAGAATGGTGTTGAGAATGGCGCCTTCGTTTTCGGCCACCAGGATAAAAAGCGTGTCGGCCGGCGGCTCTTCGATCAGTTTCAGGAGTTTGTTGCCTTCCCTGCCCAGGTACTCGGGCATCCAAAGCACCAGTATCTTGTAACCGCTTTCAAAACTTTTGAGATTGAGTTTGCGAATGATGTCGTTGCACTCCTGGGCGGTGATGTTGCCCTGCTTGTTTTCGGCACCAAGGGATTGCAGCCAGTCGTACACATTGCCATAAGGTAACTGCCTTATAAACTCCCGCCATTCGGCGCCATAATCGGAACTCAGGGGAGGTGAGCCTGGTTTTTTGGTAATGACCGGGTAAGTATAATGAATATCGGGGTGCACCATGCCGGCCGCTTTTTGATACGATGCCTGTTTCTGCATCCAGGCATCGGCTTCGCCGGGAGTGGAAGGCAGCGTTACTTCCACCGGTTCGCCAAACAGGGAAGCTTCCCCGCTTTTTTCAGCTGTAGGCAAAAGGGAAACATAGTTGGCAAAAGCAAGGGCCAGGGGCAGGGCGCCACTGCCTTCTTTTCCTAAAAAAAGTAGGGCATGGCTGATGCGGTTATGCTGCACCATTTCTACCAGGTGCTGCTTTACTTCCTGCTGACCGATAACATCGTTGAATAACATCGTCTGAACTGGGATTAGTGAGATGATGGGATTAATAGGATCACTAAAAAAGGCCGCTGGTAAGGCGGCCTCAAATATCCTACAAATCCGGGTTATCCCATCTATCCCGGTTCAGACAATTTAATTCAGGTGAACGGTGATCTCCTCGCTCAGGGGCGTGACCTTGCTGGGAAATACCTTTACCAGCTTTCCTTTTTCGTCGATCAGGAACTTGGTAAAGTTCCATTTCACCACCGGATCGGGGGTACCCAGCTTTTTGGCTTCGGCTGTCAGGTATTTGAAGAGGGCATGCGCATCGTCGCCTACCACGGAAACTTTTTCAGCCATAAGGAAAGTGACTCCGTAATTCTTTTTGCAGAAAGCGCCAATGTCTTCGTTGCTGCCGGGTTCCTGTTCGCCAAAATTGTTGGCTGGGAAGCCTACGATCACCAGTTTGCCTTTGTACTGCTCATGAAGTTTTTGCAACTCAGCATACTGTGGTGTGTAGCCGCATTTGGAAGCGGTGTTCACCACCAATACTTTTTTGCCTTTGAAGTTGGCAAAATCAATTTCTTTTCCGTCAAGACCGGCCACTTTAAAATCGTAGATAGAATTTCCTGTCAGCATAAGGGTTAAAATAGATGCGAGGATGAAGGTTTTCATGTTTTAAGTTTTATACGCTAGCTGTATAACACAATAAAGATAAGTTGGTTGAACGGAGCCTGCATTCAATATTTTTATAAATTATTGCTGCCGCTCGTAAGCACCAAGATCGGGGGCGGTGCCAACGGGCCGCGGCTTTCCGTCAAGGTCCCATTGCACACCGGCCGTTGTACCGGCATTAACTGCCGGTGATCCTTCTTTCAAGCGAAAATTAAAATACCGCTCGGCGGTGTTGATGCTGTCAAACAGCGGATCGCTAGCAAGCGAATTGGTCGTGGTGACATTGGCCGGCGGCGTTTGCACCCGCCACAATACATTGTCGAAATGCACCGAAAAATTGGTGTTGCCTTGTTTTGCCGTTACCACTTCGTCTTTAACAAAGCTGTTTTCCTCGCCCCATATAATACAGTTGCGGAAGGTGGCGGAAAGATCATTAACGGTGGTGTTGTTGCTTTGGGTGGTAAAGTTGGTGAGCAGCAACACGGGATCTTTGTGCTGCACGTAGGTGTTAGAAAAAGAAGCAAACGTGCAGTGCGTAAACTGGTAGTTGCCGCCCAGTGCCAGCACGGCACCTTTGCCGCAATTTGAAACGAGCAGGTTGCGGGCCGTGATGCTGGTATTGATACCCAGCAGGCCAGCATCCATGGCATTGTCAATGATGGTTTCGTTCAGCGTAAGCTTGGTGCCTGTTGTTGCCGGGTCGGTTACGACAATTCCCTGGTAAGCATTCTTGATCACTGCATAGTTTAAAACATTGTTCTTACTGCTTGCGGTGAAAGTCAGCCCGGGGTACGACGCCGGGAAATTGCGGTAAGGCGCATCCAGCCTGTCGCCGGTAAAGATTACTCTTGTACTGTCGTAATGCTCGCCATTTACCCGGAGCGAACCGTGTACAATAAAGGGTGCATCGGCATGCAAATAAATCTTGCTTCCTTTATTAATGGTAAGCGTAGCGGTTGTATCTACGGTAAGTCCACCCAAAATAACATGCGGTAAGTTGTTGTCCCAGGTTTCGTTACCGGTGATGACACGGTTACGGTGAAATTGTGCATTCCTGCCGAAGGCTTCCAGTTGCACCCACTGGCTGTTTCCGTTGTAGATAATTTCTATGCTGTCGCGAACCACAAAGGGCATGTTTTGCGCCGTGGGGTTGATGCTTACCGTTACAAAAACATACACACTGTCGTTGCCCGGCACTTCCACACCACTGATTTGTGGTCCCGGTGTCCCATCGGCATTGATGCGGAAAGGAGAGGAAGCGCCACCGTCCAACCGCACCGATGCTATGCGAATTCCGTCTTTGTTATTATTATAGATGGTAAAGGCTTGTGCGATGGAACCTGTTGTGGTAAAAACGGTATCAAAATGCAAGGTATCAACACTGGGCCGCAGCAGGGCCGTTTGATCGGTGGTGAACGATTCTTTCCGGCACGAAAAGAAAAAAAGGAGGAGTGCAAAAACACAAAAAAGGTTTTTCAACAGGTTCATACAGGATAAAAATACATTAGCGGCTCGAAAAACAAAGCGTGGCCACGCTCAGTTGCACATTGGCACCTTCCAGCAATGCGGCACCGCAGGCTTCCAGGGTAGCACCGGTGGTCACCACATCATCTACCAGCAGAATGTGTTTGGCTTCAATGGCCGTTGGCTTTTTCAATTCAAACCGGCCTTCCATGTTCAGCCAGCGCTCCACGCGATTTTTCTTTGTCTGGCTTTCGGTATGCATGGTGCGAATGACGGCGTCTTTTAAAACCGGCTTTTGCAAAACCTGCGCAATGCCTTCACATAAGACCGTTGCCTGGTTGTAACCGCGGGCTTTTTCTTTTGCAGGGAAAAGCGGAAGCGGCACCAACGCATCCACATACCGGAAACGGTTAGAGGCTTCCAGGGCATAGCCCATCAATCTTCCCAAATAAAGCCCAAGGTCTTTGTTGCCGCGGTATTTTAACTGGTGCATCAGGTGCTGCATCATAGAGCCTTTGGTAAAATAATATTGTGCGGTAGCGGAGGTTAACGGCAGCCGGCCCCAATAGATCTTTTCCACCGGGTTGTTAGGGTAAAAATGAAAATCTGTTTTGGGAAGCGCTGCCAGGCAACGAAGACAAAGATGGTGATCGGGTTCCAGCACATCGGTGCCACAGGTTTCGCAAACATGCGGAAACAGCAGGTGCAGGAGCGATTCCTTTATATTGTTTAGCAGCAGCATGGTTGCTATGCGGATATGCGAATTTGCAGATATGCGGATAAACGTCTACCTAATTTAATCTATTTTCTTCATCCGCATATTCTCATATTTACATATTCGCACATCAAAACAAGTGACGGTACACTTCTTCCACTTTGCTCAGCATCACCACTTCAATATTGAACTTATGCTTGCTCAACCCTTTCTGGTTGTATTTGGAAACAATGATCTTGCTAAAGCCAAGCTTTTCGGCTTCGGCAATGCGTTGTTCAATGCGGTTCACGGCTCGTATCTCACCACTCAAGCCTACTTCGCCGGCAAAACAAATGTCGTGTGGCACTGGTACATCTTCGTATGATGAAAGTAAGGCTACCAGCACCGCCAGGTCAATCGAAGGATCTTCCACTTTTAAGCCACCGGCCAGGTTGAGAAAAACATCCTTCACCCCAAAATGAAAACCGCCGCGCTTTTCCAGCACCGCTAGCAGGAGTTGTAAGCGTCTTGTATCAAAACCACTCACGGTACGTTGCGGTGTGCCGTAAACCGATTGCGTAACCAGCGCCTGCACCTCGATAAGAAGCGGCCGTTGTCCTTCGATAGTAGCAGCGATGGCAATGCCACCCAGTGATTCTTCTTTTTGCGTCAGCAGGATCTCACTTGGATTCAGCACAGGGTTCATGCCGTTGTCGTTCATCTGGTAAATACCCAATTCGGCCGTGCTGCCAAAGCGGTTTTTCAGTGTACGCAAAATGCGGTAGGCATAATGACGGTCGCCTTCAAACTGCAACACGGTATCTACCATGTGCTCTAAAAGTTTGGGACCGGCAATAGCACCTTCTTTGGTGATATGACCAATCAGGAAGACCGGTGTATTGGTTTCTTTGGCGAACTGCTGAAACTCCGCGGCACATTCGCGAATCTGGGATACGCTTCCCGGTGAGGATTCAACAAAAGAAGATTCCAGCGTTTGAATGGAATCGACAATGATCAGTTGCGGCTTGAGCTTTTTTATTTCCTGGAAGATGATGTTGGTCGATGTTTCGGTGAGCAGGTAGAAATGTTCATTCTGCATGTTCAACCGGTCGGCACGCATCTTTATTTGCTGCTCGCTTTCTTCGCCGCTTATATATAAAGTAGTGATGCCTTTTAACTGCAATCCCATTTGCAGGAAGAGCGTTGATTTTCCAATGCCCGGTTCTCCGGCCACCAGCACAATGCTTCCCGGTACAATGCCACCACCGAGTACACGATTCAGTTCTGCATCGGATGATAAGATGCGTGGTGATTCTTTTGTTTCAACTTCATTTAAGTGACGGGTTCTTTTGGTGGTTTCTTTATCGATGTAAGAAGTCCAGTCGTTAGTGCCGCCTTTCTTTGTTTCTTTTTGAACCAGTTCTTCCACAAAGGTGTTCCATTGTTGACACCCGGGACATTTGCCTAACCATTTTGCACTTTCATAGCCACAGTTCTGACAGAAGTAGGCCGTTTTTACTTTCGACATAGCACGAAATTAACCTTGTTCGGGATGAAAAAAAGTACCGGATAACGGGTTGGAAGGTGTGAATTGAGAAAGGAAAAATTGTAGTAAAAAGGGCTGATCTTTCGACCAACCCTTTTACTTACTAACCCATTAAATTCTGACACTAAATTACAATTCTGCGCCACTTTACAAAATAATTTTTTCGCGGTGTGCATAACTTTTGGTGAATTTTAGCAAAGGCTCCGCCTGTTTTTGCCACTTATAAGTAGCTGTAAACTAATCTCATATAAAAGTTTTTAAAAACATATTATAAAAATGTATACTGATAAACTGTCAGATAAATTCTTTTCCGCGTAGGTAAAACTGACAAAAGGTTAAACCTTGCTGACGGGAGCGCTTTTTTGGGATTTTGGACATAGTTTTGAGGATTAAGAACTAAAATAGAAAAGACGATGACACCATCCATTATGATTGTTTCGCTGCTTTTTATTGGGATCAGTATGGTTGTTTCCATGATACTGAAGAGTCGGTTTGCTGCCTACAGCAAAATTCCGCTTTCAGCCCGGCTGACCGGTAAAGAAGTGGCGGAGAGAATGTTACAGGAGAACGGAATTTTTGATGTAAAGGTCGTTTCGGTGGAGGGTTTTTTATCCGACCACTACAACCCGGCCAATAAAACAATTAACCTGAGCCCCGAAGTGTATAATAATTACAGCGTTTCAGCTGCCGCTGTGGCTGCGCATGAGACCGGTCATGCCATCCAGCACGCCACCGCTTACGCCTGGCTTAACCTCCGCAGTAAGCTGGTTCCGGCCGTGCAGGTAAGTTCCACTGTTGTAAACTGGGTGCTCCTGATTGGTGTATTTATGGCCGCTTCCGGCAATTCTACCCTTTTGCTGGTGGGTATTGCCCTGTTTGCGTTGTCGGTAATTTTTTCAGTGGTGACCCTGCCGGTAGAATTCGACGCCAGTCGCCGGGCCCTGGCTTGGCTTAACCGCACCAATGTAACCAATGCACAGGAATACCCCAAGGCCAAAGATGCCCTAAAATGGGCGGCAATGACCTATGTGGTTGCCGCTTTGGCTGCTGTAGTAACCTTGCTTCAGTATGTAATGATCTACATGGGCGGCAGGGACAGAGAATAATTCACGTTACTCTATTTTTTTCGATAGCCACCTTCGGGTGGCTTTTTTATTTTTATTAAAAGTTTGTTTCCAAGTTTGAAACCTTTCGCCTTTAGTAACCTTCCTCCTTTAAATGGGTCAGCTTTTCTGTTAGGAAATGGGAGAGAGTCCAGTCTCTTTAACTGCAAACACTTTCCTCTCAACACGATGAATGATAAATTTTTCACCTAAAAAAATTAATCGTAATCACCTAGTTACGAGTAATACCTAACTAATCAACACTGTTCTCCACCTATTTTTGCAAACCTTTTTTTAAAATAATAAGAATGAGAAAATTGAAATGGCTCCTCTCCACGGGGCTCTTGTTCTGTGTCCAATTCCTATGGGCCCAGGTTCAGGTAACCGGAAGCGTTACCGATCAGAAGGACGGAACACCCATTGCAGGGGTGACTGTAACCTTAAAAAACTCCCAAACCTCTACTATCACCAATGCAGACGGCTCTTTTCGCATGACGGCCCCGGCAAACGGAACACTGGTTTTCAGCTCTGTAGGCTACCAGAATACCGAGCGGCCCGTTAGCAGCGTGATGAACGTAAGCCTGACAGCAGGTGAAAATGCCATGACGGAAGTGGTGGTGACAGGTTATACCAACATTCAGCGCCGCAAATTTGCGGCGGCCATTACCTCGGTCAACGCAACAGAGATCCGCAAGCAGCCATTTGGCTCATTTGACCAGGCGTTGCAAGGACAGGCTTCGGGTGTTTCGGTAGTGGCCAACAGTGGCCAGCCGGGTGCTAACGCCGTTGTTCGCATCCGTGGTAACGGTTCCATCAACGGAAGCAACGTTCCCCTGTACATCATGGACGGTATCGAGATCACAGCGGCTGATTTTGCAACGCTGAATCAGGGCGATTTCGAAAGAGTAGAAGTGCTGAAAGATGCGGTAGCAACCGGTATGTACGGTTCCCGCGGTGCCAATGGTGTTATTGTGATCTCAACGCGGAAAGGTCGGTCCGGCCAGATTCAATTGAATTATGATGCCCAGGTAGGTTTTAGCGATCTGCCAAAAGACCGCCTTGAGATGATGAACAGCAGTCAGAAGATCGACTACGAAATGCAGCGTGGCAATCCTTACGGTTGGTCGGATGCCGAAGCGGACAGCCTGCGCAATGTAAATTTTAACTGGAGAGACGCCCTGTTTCAAACAGGTGTTACCCACCAACACCAGTTGAGTGCTACCGGTGGCAGCCAAACCAGTCGCTTCTACGCCTCTTTATCTTATATGAACCAAGAAGGTATTGTAAAAACAACGGGTCTAAAACGTTATACGGCTCGTATCAATGTTGACAACAATATCAAAAACTGGCGTTTTGGCCTGAATGTGCAAGGTGGTTTTTCAAGAATTTCCCGGACAGCCGAAGGAGAAACCTATGTGAACCAACCCCTAAATGCTATCCGCTGGGCCAATCCTTACGAAAGGGACATTGACCCCAGAACCGGCACCTGGCAGCAAACCGGTTTCAGTCCTACACCCGGCAGCCCGCAGGCAGGACAGGGCACACTGATCTCTGGACAGCCCAACCCCGCCATGGAGCTTTTCCTGAATTACAACTGGACAAACCAGATCAAAGGACTTGCGACAAGCTACCTTGAATTTCATTTTCCTTTCCTCCAGGGACTGTATGCCCGTACCAACTGGGGCATCGACTACGGCCAGAATGAATTTGCCGAATTCAGCAGCCCCCAGGTTTCTACAGGGGTTTCCCGCCAGGGTTCCCTGTACCGTGCCATGAACCGGACCTTCCGCTACACCGGTACCACATCGCTTAACTACAAACAAAATTTTGGACAGCATGAGGTAGAAGGTGGCTTGTTTACCGAAGTGGTAAAAAGCGATTACCGCAACTTTGGCTTTACCGGTTTTGGTTTCACCAATGGCTTTACCAACGAAGCTGGTATTACCGGTGGTAGCGCTACCAATTCTAATTATATTCCCGTGGTCAGCGGCAATGGTACACAAAACAGCCTGCTGTCTTATTTCACCATCCTCAACTACGGCTACAGCGGTAAATATTATGTTACCCTGGTAGGTCGTCGGGATGGTTCTTCCCGCTTTGGTGTAAACCGCCGCTTTGCCAATTTTGGTTCGGTGGGTGTGACCTGGAACGTTATGCAGGAAGATTTCATGAAGAATGTAACCGCGTTAAATGAGTTGCGTCTTCGCGCCAGCTATGGTTCCAACGGCAACCAGTTAACACCGATCGGCGATTATCCAATTCCTATTTTGGGACGTGCTACCTATGGTGGTGTAACCGGCTGGCAGCCTACACAACCGGGTAACCTGGATTATACCTGGGAAACCAACAAGACCACGAACATTGGGATTGACTTCGGCTTCCTCGGCCGTCGCCTTACCGGTGCTGTTGATTTCTACAACAGGCAAACAACCAACCTGTTTTATTCCCGCCCGGTTGACTATGCAGGATCTGGCTTTGGCGAGATTCCCGGCAACTTTGGCAGCCTGCGTAACCGCGGTGTGGAATTGATGCTGCGTGGCGATGTGATTCGCGGCCGTGATTTTAGCTGGTCTATCCAGGGTAACGTTACGTACAACCAAAACCGCGTTTTGTCCCTGCCGGAAGATTCCATTCCAACAACAACTACTATCCTGGCCCAAGGCTATCCTGTGAACAGCTTGTTCCTGGTAAAATATGCCGGTGTGAATCCTGCTACAGGAAACGCACAGTATTATGCCCGTGATGGAAAGATCACTGAAGTTTTCAGCACAGATGATAAGATCATCCTTGGAACCTCCGATGCGCCCTGGTACGGTGGTATCTCTACCACGGTTAATTTTAAAGGTTTTGACCTGGGTGCCCAGTTGAACTTTTTCCTGAACCGCGTGATGTACAACAACGACCTGAATAACGTAAGCAACCCTGCTTATCTCTGGGATAACATGTCGGCACACATGCTGAAAGAATGGCGCCAACCCGGTGATATCACCAATGTTCCGCGTCCTACTTCCAGCGGTGGTAATGCTTACCAGGATGAAACCACCCGCTTTATGCAGGATGCCAGCTTCTGGCGCCTCCGGAACGTAACGCTTGGTTACACCTTCCCGGTTTCTATCCTGTCAAAAGCAAAAATGCGTTCAGCAAGAATCTTTGTTCAAGGCCAGAACTGGTGGACCTCTACCAAGTTTGAAAGCTTTGACCCGGAGATGAGCGGTACGTCACTGGTAGGTGCACAATACCCTGCCCTTATTCAAACCACGGTAGGTTTATCAATTGGTTTCTAATTTAAAAATGAATTATTCTATGTTCTCTAAAATAAAACGTTCACTGATCGCATTGGCTGTAATCGGCATGGCCATGCAGAGTTGTTCCAAAGACGACCTGGAACTGCGTCCGGAGTTTAGCCTGGATGCCCTGGAAAACCCATCCAGCCTGGAGCAGGTAGAGCAGGTGTTGCAAGGTGCTTATGCACGCTTCCGGATCACCGCATTGCCTGACCGCACAATTTCTTCTTATTACTCATCGGGCAGCGGTACCGGTGCCGGTTGGGCCCTTATGCCCGATGTGATGAGCGATAACCTGTACGAGACCAATGAGACCCTGGCCAACTCACGGACCATGGCCGACTGGCTGTACCAACCCAACACCGACGAGGTGGAGAATATGTATGCCGCGCCTTATACAGTTATTGCCGCAGCCAACATTGTGCTGCGGGATGTAGATAAGTTTACGACAGCTGAAAACCAGAAAAAGGCCAATCGCATCAAAGGGCAGGCCCTGGCCATCCGCGCCATGGCACATTTTGACCTGTTCCGCTATTTCGCCACGAAATACGACCGGAACAGCACGTCTGACCTGGCGGTAGCTTATGTAAAGGAGTTCCTGGTTTCTACCTCCAACCAGCCGGCCCGTTTAAGCAACAAAGATTTCTACGATAACCTGTTTGCTGATTTAACAGCGGCGCAAGGCCTGCTTTCCGATGTGGATGCGACCATCAACACCAGTGCGGTAAGCCGTCCGTATTTTGACCTTGCGGCTGTGTATGCATTGCAGGCAAGGGCTTACCTCTATGCGCAGCAATGGACAGAAGCCATTACGGCATCTACCAATGCGATCAACCTCCGTCCGTTAGCCTCCCGTACAGCCTTTGCCGGTATGTATACCGAAGCAGCAGCAGGAGAGATCATTTGGAACGTGCAGTTTGAATCAGGCCAAAGCGGGCCCACTTACCTTATCTATTTCCCGGCCCAGCAGCGGAGCTATTTCAGGCCGGCGCCTGAAGTGGCGGAAGTAACTGGTTTGCTTGGTTTGATCAAGGCAACTGATGTTCGTTTTGATACCTATTTCAGCGAAATAAATTCAAACATCAGCAGTGGTTTGTCGGTGACAAAATACAGCGGTAAAGGAACCCAAACCGATGGTGCGGCCAACTTCGTTGCGTTTAAAACCGGTGAGATGTACCTGATCCGGGCCGAGGCAAGAGCCCGTAGCAACCAGGAAGGTCTGGCCCTGCAGGACCTGAACGCCTTGCGTGCTGCAAGGATCACTGGCTACCTGCCCGTTGCCGGACTGACGGGTGATGCGCTGCTGACAGCTATTGCCAACGAAAGAAGAAAAGAACTTGTTGGTGAAGGTCACCGTTTCTTTGACCTGAAAAGAACCACAAGAACCATACAGCGTGGTGCAGCTTGCGGCAATACGCAACTTTCTCCATCAGGTGCCTGTACCCTGGCGCCTAATGCAAGGGAATGGGCTTTGCCGATTCCGGAAGTGGTGCTGCGGGCCAACCCTAACATGCGCCAGAATCCAGGTTATAATTAATTGTTCCGCCTCAAATACCAAAAAAGCCCCGAAGTTATTCGGGGCTTTTTTATTGGAGTTCTGAAAGCATATCCTGCTTTACCTAAAAAAATATTTCTTGCTGCAAACATGCTAACACCAAGACTTGCGGACTTCATATAAATTATAAATAATTCAATGTGATGTAATGTGATAATATAATAGGAAAAAAGATGCTCGTGTCTCTTTTATTTATTTTAAGTAGTTGCTGAAAACGTTTGTTGTTTACCGATATGGTGAAATAAATAACATGCAGCGTAAAATATATTTGTGTTGTCATTTTAAAGTAATTTAATCTTTCTAAAACAACACAATGAGAAAATTGAGAATCTTTCTGCTTGTGGGATTGTTGTGCAGCTTTCAATTGCTGCTGGCACAATCCAGGCAGGTAACAGGCAGGGTCCTGGATGAAAACGGGGTGCCCGTATCCGGCGCCAGTATTTCTGTAAAAGGCGGTAATACCAGCACGCTATCCGGTGTTGATGGTGGCTTTTCCATCAATGCTCCCGCCAACGCTACTCTTGTGGTGAGTTTTATTGGGTACAACCCCGCCGAAGTTGCCGCTTCTGCCTCGCCGTTAACCGTGCGGCTTTCCCAGGGGGATGGCCGCTTGTCAGAGGTGGTGGTGGTAGGCTATGGACAAACCGCCAAACGCGAATTAACTTCCAGCGTTACCCGGGTAAAAGGCAGCGAAGTGGCCAATGTGCCCGTTCCCAATTTCAACCAGGCGCTCCAGGGACGTGCCGCCGGTGTGTTTGTCGAATCCAATAACGGAAAGGTGGGCGAAGGCGTGAAGGTTCGCATCCGCGGGCAGGGTTCCATCAATGCCTCCAACTCACCGCTTTACGTGGTGGATGGAAATCCGATCAATACCGGTAGCTTGTCGGGGAATGCACTGGCCGATCTCAACTTCAACGATGTGGAGTCGTTTGAAGTATTGAAAGATGCCGCTGCCACCGCTATTTATGGTTCCCGCGGTGCCAACGGCGTGGTGCTGATCACCACAAAAAAAGGCCGGAGTGGCCAGCCGCGTTTCATTGTTGGCATGCAATATGGCAGTAACAAACCAACCAACAAGCGTGGGTTCCTCAACGCTGCTGAATACCTTGAACTCTACCGGGAAGCGGCCATTAACACGGCAGTTTATCATTACAACCGTGCCGGCAACTGGCGTGGTTATGCTTCGGAGCAAGCTGCCATCAATGACATGATAACTTACGTGGAAGGGCGTTTCACCCGGTACAGTGGGCACAGCGACTGGAGCAAGGTAGAAACCAATACCAATTGGGAAGACCTGGCCTTCCAGGATGCAAATGTGGGAAGTGTAGACGTTTCAGCGTCGGGTGGCAATGAGCGGACCCGCTACTATGTTTCGGGTTCTTACAACAGCCAGGATGGCATTCTGTTTGGTAACAATTTCGATCGCATCTCGGGCCGCATCAATCTCGATCAGCAACTTTCCAACCGGTTTAAAATGGGGTTGAATTTGTCGGTGGCCCGCACCAATGCCCAACGTGTTGCCGAAGACAACGAGTTCTTTACACCCATGCAAATTGTGGCGCTGGCGCCCATTACGCCGGTGAGAGATCAGCAGGGTGTTTTGTACAACACGCCAACAACAACCTACTACAACCCGCTGAACGAACTGGAAAGCTCAGAGTACAAATCGTACAGTTACCGGAATATCGGCGCCGTGTTTGGGCAGTTTGATTTCAACCGCAGCCTCTTTTTGCGTACAGAGTTTGGCATTGACCTGAACAACCAGAACGACGAAGAGTTTTATGGTTCTACGTCTGTGCTGGGTCGCTCCACTAACGGCTTTGGCCGTAGTACCTGGCTTCGCAATGTGCGGTATACCACCAACACCTATGCAAACTTTAAAAAGACATTCAGCGATGTTCATTCCATTGATGCTACACTAGGTTTTGCCTATGAAAAAGGCAGTACCCGCACATCATCGGTGCAGGGAGAGCAATTTCCTTCCGACGACCTGCGTACACTGGCAACGGCGGGTAAGATCACAGGTGGTAGTTCTTCCCTTGCCGAAAGTGCCATTGAATCCTATTTTGCCCGGATCAATTATGCCTTCCGCGGTAAATACCTGTTGGGTGCAAGCGGTCGTTACGATGGTTCGTCTGTGTTTGGCATCGATAAACGCTATGGTTTCTTTCCCTCTGTTTCCGCCGGCTGGGTGATCAGTGAAGAGGACTTTCTCAAAGGTGGCAACACGCTAAGCTTTTTAAAACTTCGGGCTAGTTACGGCCAGTTGGGCAACTCCCTTGGCTTTGGTAATTATGCGGCCCAACCAGCGTTTGTGGCAGGCCGTTATTCCGGTATTTCGGTACTGGTTCCGGGCCGGTTGGGAAATGCAAACCTGACCTGGGAAACAAGCAATCAATTTGATGCCGGTATCGAGTTTGGTTTTTTCCGCAACCGCCTTACGGCCGAAATTGATTTTTATGACAAACGCTCGGCACAAAACAACCGGGGCTTCATCTTTAACCTTCCTATTCCGTTTACGTCAGGTTATGGCAGCTACATTACCAACCTGGGTGAAATCCAAAACACAGGTATCGAGTTCTCATTGAACAGTACCAATATTGCCGGTCGTGATTTTCGCTGGAGCACCAGCTTCAATTTTGCCTACAACAAAAACAAAGTGCTGAAGATCGACGGCGACAAGGATACGCTTTCGTTTAATGATGGCCGTTATATGAATGCACTGATCGTTGGCCAGCCCATTGGTGTGCATTATGGTCCGCGTTATGCCGGTGTGGATCCGCAGAACGGCGACCCGCTTTATTACGAGCAGGACGGCAAAACCACTACCAACGATTACAATGCGGCCGGTGCGTTTGTAGTGGGTGATCCCAACGCAAAATACTTTGGTGGCTTGACCAACACCTTTTCCTACAAAGGCATTGAGCTAAGCGTATTGCTGCAGGGTGTATTTGATTATGATATTGTGAATGGTGCCGGCGGCTTTATGAGTTCGGCTGCCGACTGGTTTGATAACCAAACCCGCGACCAGATGAAACGCTGGCAAAAGCCGAATGATGTCACCAATGTTCCGCAGGCCCGCCTCAACCGTTTTGGTGATTTTGCTTCGCCGGGTATTTCAACACAATACATGGAAGATGGCTCTTACGTACGGTTGAAGAACATAACGCTGGCTTACAATCTGCCCAATTCGGTGCTGAGCAAACTGCGCCTGAGCTCTGCCCGCATTTACTTCACCGGCGTAAACCTGGCTACGTTTACCAACTATACAGGCTGGGACCCTGAAGTGAACACGGACTACCGCGCCGGCAACATTAACCAGGGCGGAGATTTTTATGCCGCACCGCAAATCAAATCCATCGTTTTTGGTCTCAACATCGGCTTCTAAAATTGAAAACAATGAAACTGAAAAATATAGCGCTGGCACTGACGGCTACTCTTTTAATGGCCTCGTGCAAAAAAGAACTTGAACTAACAGACCCGCAGGCGCTCGACCCCGGATCAGCCCTGGCCAATGACGCCAATATCAAACGGGTATTGCAGGGTGCTTATGATGTGCTCAGCTCATCGAACCTTTATGGCGGCAATACGCAATTGTTTGCCGACCTGGCGGCTTCCGACGGGCAACTCAACTGGGTGGGCACGTTCAACACCTACCGCGAGGTGTGGGGCAAATCGCTGCTCACCACCAATCCCAATATCCGTGATCTATGGGGTGATGCTTACAATGCTATCAACATTGCCAACAACGTTTTGGCCAATATTGATAAAGTGGCTTCTGCCGACCAGGACCAGGTGAAAGGAGAGGCCTTGTTCATTCGCGGGACCATGCATTTTGAACTGGTTCGCTATTTTGCAAAAGACTACACCGATGGCGACCCGGCCAATAATCCCGGTGTACCGGTGGTAAAAATTCCTACCAATTCATCCAACGAAGTAACCCGCCCGGCCCGCAATAAAGTGGCAGAAGTGTACACGCAGGTCATTGCCGATCTTACCGAAGCTGAAAGCCTGCTGCCGGATGATAACAGTGTTTATGCCAACCAATCGGCTGCTGCCGCCATGCTTTCCCGGGTGTACCTGCAAAAGGCCGATTATGCCGCTGCCCGTGATGCCGCTGACCGGGCCATTCAAAGTGCTCCCGGCTCCCTGCTGCCTTCGTTTTTGGATAATTTCAACCAGGCCGCCAATACGGCCGAGGACATTTTTGCCATTCAGGTAAGCGACCAGGATGGATCCAATAACCTGCAGTTGTTCTATTCGGTTGACATCTTTGGTGCCCGTGACGGCGACATTGAAATTGAGCCCACCTTTCTGAGCCTGTACGAAGCGCAGGATGTGCGCCGTACCAGTACCAGCAACCCGTCAACCGCCAATTTCAACACGGCGTTTTACACCAAGTACAGTGCTTACCGTACAGCCAAGTGGCGTGACCTTTATAAGAATATAAAAGTGATTCGCCTCGCGGAGATGTACCTGACAAGGGCTGAGGCTAATTTTCGGTTAGGCACCGCCGTGGGAGACACGCCACTCAATGATATCAACCGCATTCGCAGGCGGGCCAATGCTACGGCTTTGACGGCCTTAACGCTCAATGATTTTTACGATGAAAGAAGAAGAGAACTGGCTTTTGAAGGGTTTGGCCTGCATGATGCCAAACGCTTCAAAAAAACCGTTGATGGCCTGCCCTGGAACGACAACAAACTGATCTTCCCGATCCCTTTCCGCGAGATCAATGCAAACAGCAGCCTAACACAAAATCCCGGTTACCTGTAATTGGTTTCTTTCCCAAACAAAAAAGCCTCCGAATGGAGGCTTTTTTGTTTATCAGGGCTTGTTTTAGAGTTTGATCTCGTTCCCGCTTTCGTCAAAGAATTTGAATTCAGTGAGGTGGTAGCTTGTATCGCCAACGGCGGTGATCTTTTTCCCAAACTTGCGTTTCCATTTGGCCACTTTGGTTGCCCAGAAAAAGCCCTTGGTAAGATAGGCATGCAAGATGGGGTGGGTAACGATGGTAAGTTCTTTGTGGTTGTGGGTAAAGAGGTAGCTGAGGTTTTTTTCAATCTCATCTTCCAGCAGCAGGGTAGATGAGATTTTGCCGGTGCCGTTGCAGGTCGGACAAACTTCCTGCGTGTTGATGTTCATTTCCGGCTTCATGCGCTGCCGGGTGATCTGCATCAGGCCAAATTTTGAAATGGGAAGCACGGCATGCTTGGCCCGGTCGGGCTGCATGAATTTTTCCATGGCTTCTACCAGTTTCTTTTTGTTGTCCGGCAGCTTCATGTCGATAAAGTCCACCACGATGATCCCGCCGATATCCCGCAGGCGCAACTGGCGGGCAATTTCTTCTGCCGCTTCCAGGTTTGTTTCCAGTGCATTTTGTTCCTGGTTGTTGCTGACGCTTTTGTACCCGCTGTTCACATCAATCACATGCAGGGCCTCGGTATGCTCAATGATGATGTAAGCACCGCTGTTCAGGTTCACCGTTTTGCCAAACGAAGATTTGATCTGTTTGGTTACACCAAACTGGTCGAAGATGTGCGTGCCGTTCTGGTGAAACGTTACAATCTCCGCCTTCTCCGGTGCTACTTTCTGGATGTAGGTCTTGGAGTCGGTGTAAATGTTTTTATCGTTGGTGATGATGCGGTTGAAATCTTCGTTGAGAAGGTCGCGAAGGATAGAAGCCGTCTTTGTTTGCTCACTTAAGATTTTGGTAGGCGGTACAGCGCCTTTGAGGTTGTCCTGTATGGACTTCCACATGGCGGTCAGTTCCGACAGGTCTTCGTGCAATTCAGCCGTGTTCTTGCCTTCGGCCGCCGTGCGAACGATGACACCAAAATTCTTCAGCTTGATGGATTCCACGATGCGCTGGAGGCGCTTGCGTTCTTCCGATGAATGAATCTTGCGGGAAACGGCAACAATATCGTTAAACGGGGTAAGTACCACAAAGCGTCCGGGCAATGATATCTCGCAGCTTAGCCGCGGGCCTTTGTTGGCAATGGGTTCTTTTAAGATTTGAACCAGGATGTTGGGTTTCCCGTTCAGTACTTCGTTGATCTTTCCCGTTTTAATGATTTCCGGCTCTACCTGGAAGGTGCCGAAATCCATGCCGCCCGGTGTTTTATCGTTGATGGCGACCTGGGTAAATTTGAGGAGCGATTTGGCGTAGGGGCTCAGGTCGGTATAGTGTAAAAAAGCATCTTTGTCAAAGCCTACATCCACAAAGGCGGCATTCAGGCCGGGGATGAGCTTTTTTACCTTTCCCAAATAAAGATCGCCAACAGCAAAGCGGGCATCGGTTTTTTCGCTGTGCAGCTCCACCAGTTTTTTTTCTTCTAATAGCGCAATTTCCACACCCGACGAAGTGGAGTTAATGATCAATTCCTTATTCACATTACAATGTCTTTAATAAATACAGGTGTACGTAAAAATACAGGCGCTGCGCTTGTTACCGGCTGCTGAAGTTGATGGACTGATGGGATAGGGAGAGGCAAATTGATGGGAACTGCAACCGGTAAGAATATGGCATTGCCAAAAAAGGATAACCGGAAGCCTCTTGCGGAAGCTTCCGGTTTATCGGTGAGAACCTATTTACGCTTTTTATGACGGTTCTTACGGAGTCTTTTTTTGCGTTTATGCGTCGCTATCTTATGACGTTTTCTTTTTTTACCACAAGGCATAGTCTGAAAGAGTTTATTTATTGTTTTTTAAATCAGATACTCGTTTTTCAATTTCCTTCTTTATTTCAGGGCTGGATACAAGGGGAATGGCTTGCCGGTAGGCTTTGGCCGCATCTTCCTTGTGTCCCATCCGTTCGTAGGTGTCGGCGAGCAACAGGGTGGCCTGCAGGCTGCCGGGCTGAAGGCGGATAACGGTTTTCAGCCGCTCGATCGCCTTGTCCAGTTGTCCCGACATCAGGCTGGCTTCCGCCAGGGTCAGGTGGGCATAGGTGTTGGTCGAATCCCACTCCACCACTTCTCTGATGAGGGAGATGCCTTTCATCGGTTCGTGACCGCCGTAAAGGATGGTGGCACCCAAGCCTATTTTCGCTGAATCGTTTGCCGGATTCAGTTTCAAAGAACGGTTGAACAAATCGGTCGCCTGGTCTGCCTGCCAGTGTTTTACACGGTGGTCAGTTTCGCGGCCCAATGCTTCCAAAAATAAACGGGCAGCAAAGGAAAGGGATTTTTCGGAATTTTCCAACCGGGCGGCTTCGGCGGTATAATACGCATACGGATACCAGGCCATAGGTGTAAAGGCCCGGGCACTGTCGACCCAGAAGCGGGCCAGTTGATGCATGAGGTGTAATTTCTGATCGGCTACGTCACCGCGGGTGATGCTATTTTCCAGTTGCGCCAGGCGGCTGACTTGCGCTTGCGGCAGCGACTTTTTGGCATAAAAAAGCACACTATCAGTTGAGAGGCCTTCATCGCTATGCCCATCCTGGGCGGCTACAGGAGCGGAAGATTTTGCTTTTCTTTCACCAAAAAGCGTTCCCTGCGTTGCAGCAAATAAGCCGATAACAATCAAAAGGGCTACTGAAAGTGTGATCCACTGGGGCTTGTTCATATGCTAACCACTCTCCTGGTAAAGGGAAAGAGCGGCAAAGTTAGTCTACGACAGTGGTTTTTTTCACGTCGGCTACAAACTCTTTGGCGGGCTTAAAGGCCGGGATGTGGTGTTCGGGAATATGCACGGCCACATTTTTTTTGATGTTGCGGCCAATTTTGGCAGCCCGTTTTTTGGTGATGAAGGAACCAAAGCCACGGATGTAAATGTTTTCCCCGGCGGAAAGGCTCTCTTTGATCTCCCGGAAAGCGGTTTCCAGTGTCATCAAAACATCCACCTTGGGAATGCCTGTCTTTTCTGAGATTTTGTTGACTAAGTCTGCTTTTCTCATAGCGTTTTCTTTTGCGTATTGAGGAACAATATAGCGTAAAAAAGAGTGTGCGTCAATAGAATAGACAAATTCTTGCCCTAAATTAGGGCTTTTGCCCAAATGAAAAAACAAAGGATTGAAAAAGAAGGGATTAGAATTGAGCAACGCGGAGCATCCTTTGCCGGGGAACTCCTGCACTGGAACCGGTACGAAAACAACCGCGCCATGCCCTGGAAAGGCGAGAAAGACCCTTACAAAATATGGCTGAGTGAAGTGATCCTGCAGCAAACAAGGGTAGAGCAGGGACTCAAATACTACCAGAACTTTATCGAAACCTTTCCCACCGTACAGCACTTGGCAGAAGCCCCGGAAGAAAAGGTGTTTAAGCTTTGGGAAGGATTGGGCTACTATTCGCGGTGCCGAAACCTCATCCATACGGCTAAATATATTGCAATTGATTTGAACGGGCAGTTTCCAAAAACCTATGCGGATATACTGGCCCTGAAAGGAGTCGGTGCTTATACCGCGGCCGCCATCGCTTCGTTTGCTTACAACCAACCTTACGCTGTGCTGGATGGCAATGTGTTCCGGGTGCTGTCACGCATTTTCGACAAAGAAGTTCCCATTGATTCTACCCAGGGTAAAAAGGAGTTTGCCGCGCTGGCACAGGCAGTTCTTCCGCCGGATAAAGCCGGTGAATACAACCAGGCCATTATGGATTTTGGGGCAACGGTTTGCAAGCCCTTCCCGCTTTGCGATGCCTGCTTTTTTGACAAGAGTTGCCTGGCCTACCTGACGGGCAAACAACAGTTGCTGCCTGTAAAAGAAAAAAAGCTCACCCTGAAAAAACGCTGGCTGAATTATTTTATCGTGCAATGCGGCAACGAAGTGCTGGTGCAGCAGCGCACAGCAAAAGACGTTTGGCAGGGCTTGCACCAGGCTTACCTGATCGAAACAGAGAAGGCACTTTCCTCCGCTGCGTTGCAGCGCCTGTTTCAGCAACAAAGCGGCATTGAAAACTACAAGCTGAAAGAAGAGTGGAAACAAAAGCAGGCACTATCGCACCAAAGCATCCAGTTTCATTTACTGCACCTGATGGTTACCCGTAAAAAAGTGGTGGAAGGCTACCAGTGGATGCCGGTTGCCGCCATACAGCAACTGGCCTTTCCCCGAACCCTGCAGGAAGCTGTGCAGCGCTTGTTTTCAACGCAGTAAACCAATTTTCTTATAGTTGCTTTATTGATGGCCGGCGCAGTTGTTGCCAAGAGAGCAGGGCAGCAAGGGTATGCTGGCAGAAAATTTGATTATATTTTTTAAATTTACAGGTAGGCATAGTTAGACAGATTCAATTATCAGCAAAATTGTAATTGTATGAGAGGCGTAAACAGAGTGATGCTCATTGGCAACTTAGGAAAGGATCCGGACATGCAGTACCTTGAAGGAAACATTGGCGTGGCTAAATTTCCGCTGGCCACAACGGAAACATTCAAGGACCGCTCCGGTAAATTGGTTTCACAAACAGAATGGCACACCGTTGTGCTGTGGCGCGGCCTGGCCGAACTGGCGCAGAAATACCTGCACAAAGGAAGCCTGGTGTACATCGAAGGCCGCCTGCGTACCCGTAGTTGGGAAGACAAAGAAGGAAATCGCAAGTTTGCCACCGAAGTGGTAGGCGATAACCTGATCATGCTGGACAAGCGTACCGATGGCAGCATCCATGCCGCACCCGGTACCCCTGCCCAAAGCGATACCAGCATAGAAGGCTTTCCCGGTAGCGATGTACCCCTGGGCGATGAAGGCGATGTGCCCATCGACAAATGGTAAACGCTTTCGGTTATTTACAAAAGGAAGTTCTTACAGGCAGGGCATGGTCCTGCCTTTCGCCTTATTTTTGAACCAAAATACTTGCTTTGGACGATCATTCGGTTAGCCCTTTGCTCCATATTATCCTACAAACCCCCGCAGCTTCACAGGCTACGCTTTTACTGGTTGTTTTATTATTGGTGCTCTTGTTTTTAAGCTTCCTTGTATCCGGTGCCGAAGTGGCTTTTTTCTCCCTTACGGCAAAGGATGTGAACATGCTCAAAACAAAACAGCACGAAGCGGCTCGGCGTATCACCAACCTGCTGGATAACCGCAAAGAAGTTTATGCATCGCTGCTGATAGCCGGCGGCATCTTTAATATTTCCATCATCTTTCTCACCTACTTGTTGCTGGAGCCCCTGCGCATCAAAGGCATCTTTTTTATTGTGCCCATTAACCTGGAGCTGATGGTCAAAATCGTGATCATTGCGTTTATCCTTGTTTTTGTTTGCAACATCCTGCCCAAGCTTTGGGCCAACCAAAATACCTTGCGCTTTGCCTATATGTCCTCCTCGCTGGTAGAAGGGCTGCACTTTATTTTGGGTGCCCTCAGCCGGCGCATGGTAGGCGTTGCCGACAGCATCAACAAAACCAGCGGTGCTGCCGAATCGGAAACAGCCAGCATGCGGGAACTGGACGACGCCATTGATATCTCCCACGTTGAAACAACACTGGAAGAAAAAAACATCCTCAAAGGCGTGATCAAATTTGGCAACATCACCGTGCGGCAGATCATGCGTTCGCGGCTCGATGTAAATGGCATTGCTTACGATACGCCTTTCCCTGACCTGGTAAAAAAAGTAGAAGAGTTGCATTACTCCCGCCTGCCGGTTTACAAAAACAGCCTGGATGAAATTGTTGGCGTGCTGAACACCAAAGACCTGCTGCCGCATTTGCAGGAAGAAGCGTTTGCCTGGCAAGCCGTGATAAGGGCGCCGATGTTTGTTCCGGAAACAAAACTGATCAGCGACCTGCTGAAAGTTTTCAAGACCAAGCGGGTGCATTTTGCCGTGGTGGTAGATGAATTTGGCGGCACCAGCGGCATTGTTACCATGGAAGATATCCTGGAAGAAATCATTGGCGATATACACGATGAATTTGACGAAGAAGAAAACACCGTTAAAAAAGTAGATGCCAATACCTACCTGGCTGATGCCAAGGTGATGCTGCCCGATCTTTGCCGGGCCATGCGCCTGCCCATCGATACGTTTGATGCGGTAAAAGGCGAAAGCGAATCACTGGGCGGATTGATCCTGGAACTGGCAGGAGAATTTCCGCAGGTAAATGAAAAAGTGTCCAGCGGCGATTTTGAATTTACCGTGCTGGAAACCGAAAAAAACCGCATCAAATCGGTACGGATTTATATCAACCATGTTATCAATGAAGAGTAGCGTACGTGATACGTTAAACGACAAACGTGAAAGAGGGCGGCAATTGCTAATGGCCTGTTGCCTGTTGCTAATCGCCGGTTGGCTAACAGCCTGCAATACGGATTTTGTGCAGAAAGAAAGGGGCTATTTCAAGATCGATTTTCCCGAAAAAAAATACCAGGTTTTCGACAGGCCCGGTTTCCCTTACACCTTTGAATATCCTGTTTATGGCAACATTATCCAGGACTCATTATTCTTTGACGAAAAGGCTGAAAATCCGTACTGGATCAATGTTGACTTTCCGCAGTTTGACGGGCGGCTGCACCTGAGTTACAAAGAAGTGCAGCGGTATTCCTTTGATTCATTGGTAAACGATGCGTTCACTCTCTCGTACAAGCAGCATACATCGCGGGCATCGGCCATTCAGTCCGAACCTTTTGCAACTCCTAACGGTGTCAGTGGGGTTTATTTTAACCTGAAAGGAAATGCGGCAACGGCCAACCAGTTCTTCGCAACCGATTCGGTGGAGCATTTTCTCCGTGGTGCCCTTTATTTTAACGCTACGCCCAACGAAGATTCGCTTCGTCCCGTGAACAATTTTTTGAAAGAGGATATGGACCACCTGATACAGACCTTGCGGTGGAGATAGTGAATGGTGAGTGGTGAGTGGTGAGTGGTGAGTGGTGCTTTACTATATTCAGATTCATTCAATTTTGTTTGAAAGGACTTATTGAACGAGTTTGGATGACGCTACTGAAAGATGTTTTAACGACTCACCACTGACCACTCACCATTCACCATGTTATCTTTGCCAAAATTGTTTCAGTGATCCAAATCGATAATGTTCTGGTAAGTGACGATGTGGTGGAAGCCAAGTTTGTGTGCGACCTGCACAAGTGCAAGGGCGGCTGCTGCGAGGATGGTGATGCCGGTGCCCCGTTGGCCAAAGAAGAAAAAAAGATCCTTGACGAAGCCTTCGACGCTGTAAAGCCTTACCTCACCCGGGAAGGCCTGGCCGAAATTGAGCGGCAGGGAAAATATGTGTACGATGCGGAATTTGGCTGGGTCACGCCAACGGTAAATGGTGCCATTTGCGCCTATGGCGTTCGCGATGAGAAAGGCATTATCAAATGCGCCATTGAGCAGGCTTATTACGATGGCAAAGTGACGTGGAAAAAACCAATCAGCTGTCACCTGTATCCCATTCGCATTGTTGATGCCAGGCATGCGACCTATGTCAATTACGAGCCCCGCGAAACCTTGTGCGATCCGGCCTGTTCGCTCGGCAAAAAATTAAAAATGTCGGTTTACCAGTTTTTAAAAGAGCCCATCATTCGTAAGTTTGGCGAAGAGTTCTACGATGTTCTGCACCAAATTGCCATTGAACATTACGACGAAAAGAAAAAATAACCTGCATGTCTGAGCAATCAACCTCGTTTGTAGCCAAAAGCACCATCAAAGCCGCCGACAGAGAGCATCGCCGCAAGATCAACTTCAACATATCCCGCTACAACGCGGTTGTGCCCAATGGCAAACAACAGTTTACCGATGTGCACCTGGCCCGCGAAAAAGCCAAGAACCTGAAATGGCAGGCCATTGGCTCGCTGGACAAGCAACTCGAAAGCTTCGAGGAAAAGATCACCAGTCGTGGCGCTAAAGTGCTGTGGGCCGAAACGGCCGACGATGCCCTGGAAGAGATCCTGAAGATCTGCAAAGTAAAAGCCTGCACCACACTTGTCAAAAGCAAAAGCATGGTAACGGAGGAAATTCACCTCAACAAATTCCTGGAGAAGAACGGCATTGAAAGCGTGGAAACGGACCTGGGTGAATACATTCAGCAACTCGATGGCGAACCACCTTACCATATTGTAACGCCGGCCATGCACAAAAGCAAGGAAGACGTGGCGCGGCTGTTCAACAATAAGCTGGGAACAGACCCCGGGCTCAACCCCAGCCAACTAACCCTTGTGGCCCGCGAAAAGCTGCGGGAAAAATACACCGCCGCGCAAGTAGGCGTTACTGGTGCCAATTTTATCATTGCCGATACCGGCGCCATTGCTCTTACCGAGAACGAAGGTAACGGCCGCCTAAGCTGCGCCTGGCCCCAAACGCACATTGTGATTGTAGGCATCGAAAAGGTTATTCCTTCGCTCACTGATCTTTCCCTTTTCTGGCCTTTGCTGTCAACCTATGGCACAGGGCAAAGAGTAACCTCTTATAATTCGATCATCAGCGGGCCGCGGCAGGAAGGTGAATCGGACGGCCCTGAAGAAATGTACGTGATCCTTCTGGATAACGGTCGAACCAACATTTTGGCCAATCCAAAAAGCCGCGAATCGCTTTATTGCATTCGTTGCGGTGCCTGTTTGAATGCCTGTCCCGTGTACAAGAACATCGGTGGTCATGCTTATGAAACCACTTACAGCGGACCGATTGGATCGGTGATCACACCGCACCTGAAAAAGATGAACGACTGGAAGCACCTGAGCTATGCTTCCTCGCTTTGTGGAAACTGCACGGAGGTGTGTGCCGTTAAGATCAACCTCCACGAACTGCTGCTCGAAAACCGACACGAAGCGGTGGAAGAAGGCGCTGCTGCCATGACCGAACGGGTGGCATGGAAGTTTTGGAAAACGGCCATGATGAGCCGGCGGTTGATGAACACAGGCTCGGGAAAAATGAAAAGCTGGGCGGTCAGCAGTTTTGTAAAAGACTGGAGCCGTCACCGCGCCGACCTGCAATTCCCGGCCAAATCATTTAATCAGCAGTGGAAAGAAAGGAATAACAAAAGGCCTTAATTTACAGTGTGATCATTTATAGCCATACGTTGTCGCCACGCTTGCAGTACGTGGTTGATTTCCTGTCGCAATACTACAATACACCCATCAAGCTGCTGTGCGATGAGGAGAAATACCTTGTGCACCCCGATCCGCACCGGATCAACTACAGCTATCACCGTTTGCAGGAAGGCGAAGTGTGGATCCACTCGCATGTGCTCCTTTTCGAGTCCACCATCCGGCCGGTGAAGATTGAATGTTTTGAGCACAACGGGCACAAGGCTTTTTTTAAAACGGAAGGTGATACCGGCTTTGATCTTTTTGCCGGTATTTTCTTTTTGCTGACCCGCTACGAAGAGTACCTGCCGCACCGCAAGGACATGTACGGCCGGTACGATCACCATGCCTCGCTAGCTTCTAAAGAAAACTTTTTGCACCTGCCGCTAGTCAATCTTTGGCTGGAAGATTTCAGGCAGTTGCTGCAGGAACGCTTTCCGGATCTCAAACTGCCGATGCCGCGTTTTCAATACAAAGCAACGTATGATATCGACATTGCCTGGAGCTACAGGAACAAAGGCCTCCAGCGCAATGCAGGCGCCATTGCCAGGCTTTTCTTTGCGGGCAAATGGGGCTCAATGCTGCACCGCATCGGGGTAATAAGAGGCCGCAGGCAAGACCCCTTTGATGCCTATGAGTGGATGGATGACCTGCACCGGCAGGCAGGCCTGCAGCCACTTTATTTTATCCTGGCAGCCCAGCAGCGCAGCCGGTACGACAGGAACATTGATCCCAGGAACCCGGCCTTTGTTGAACTGGTTAGGGATCTTGCATCGAAGTATACCGTTGGCCTGCATCCTTCCTGGGCCAGTGGCGATCAGCAACCGCTTTTGGCAAAAGAAAAAGGCTGGCTTGAAAACATTTCCGGAAGATCCATAACAGCATCGCGGCAGCACTTCCTTCGTTTTGATTTGCCTGCAACCTACCGGCGATTACTTGCAGCAGGTATTTCCGACGAATATTCCATGGGCTATGGCACCATCAATGGCTTCAGGGCTTCGGTTGCCACACCGTATGATTGGTTTGACCTGAAGGCCGAAAGCAAAACAGGGCTGCGCATTCATCCATTTTGTTTTATGGATGCCAATGCTTTTTATGAAGAAAAAAAATCAGCTGCCGATGCCTTGCAGGAAATGCTGCAGTTGTACGATACGGTTCGCTCGGTGAAAGGAACCATGATCACGGTTTGGCACAATAGCTTTCTGGGTGTTGATCCAACATTCGAAGGCTGGCGGGAAGCATACGAACAGTTTGTGTTGCGAATTAAAGAGGAAAAGTGAGGGAGGAGAAGTTCACGAGTTCACTTGTTCACGGGCTCACGAGTTGAACAGCCAGCATTACAGTTTAAAATTTGTATAAAAGTTCCGTTTCACGTTTGACGTCTCCCGTTTGACGTTTCTCGTCGCACATCTCACTTCTCTCGTTTCTCGTTTCTCATCTCCCGTCTCGCCTGCCTGTTTACCAAAAAAACTCCCAGCAATGTTATCAGCACGCCGGCCACTATGGCACCAGTGATCTTTTCATCAAACAAAAGAGCGCCGGCAGCAAAAGCCACCATGGGATTGATGTAGGCATAAAGCGAAGCCTGTTCTGTCGGCAGGTTTTGCAACGCATACAAGTACGCAATAAATGACAGCACGGAGCCAAACAAGACCAGGTAAAGAATGGCCGTCCACGCCTGCCAGGGAATGGCTGAAAACGCAATGCTGCTGTTGGTAGCGCTTGCAATTAGATACAACAGCGGCCCGGAAATGATCATTTGCAAACCCAGGGCGAAATAAGGATTAAAGCGCAAGGCATGTTGCTTGGTGTACAACGTGCCAAAGGCCCACGACCAGGTAGAAACGAGCGAAAGAAAAATACCAAAGCGAAATTCTGCGTTGAGGAAATCATGGAGGTGTTCGTAAAAAATAACACAGATGCCGGTAAAGCCCAGCACCAGTCCCGCTACAGTTCCCCGCTTCATCGTTGACCGGGCACCCCAAAAACCGATCAGCACCAACCAAAGGGGAAAGATGGCGCCAATGATGGAACCCAGTCCGGCCGAAATGTATTGCACGCCCCAGGTGGAAAGCCCGTTGCTTAGCATAAAATTCAGGATGCTTAAAACAAGGATGGGCCCCCATTCTTTTCCCTTCGGAAAGCTGGTGCCGCGAATCAAAAAATAAGTGACATATACCAGTCCGCCCAGTGTTTGACGAATACCGGCCAGTTGCAAGGCGGGCATGTACCGCACCCCTTCCTTGGATGCCACCCAGGTAGTGCCCCAAAAAAGACAAACAACACCCAGGGCAAAAAGAGCTTTGGGCCTGGTGCCGCGTTGCAAAAAGCCAAACGGGTTGAGCAAGCTTGCCTGGCGGGTAAAGGCCACAGCGCCATTCAAGGCATCGCTGACTTTTGGAAACGAAAAAATGATCTTACGGCGCATGGTTCCTTTGCTCTTTTTGCCCCGCAAAGAAAAGAAGATTACTGCATGCCGCTTGCAGGATTGCGGATGAGTGGTTGGTGCGCAGGAACAGGAGGAGGGAGCAGGTTTGAGGGTCGATGTTTGAGGTTTGACGTTCGATGTTCGAGGACAGTGTTCGGGGTTGAAGGTTTGATGTTCGATGTTTGCTGTGCAAGGTTCAAGGAGTTTGTTGCCTGTTTTTCGTTTTTGTTTTATGTTGAAACTTCCCGGCCAGGTCAACTCTTGTTTATTGTTTGTACTACAATGGATAGTACTATTAAGCTATTGCTATCCATTTAGCGATAAGCATTAACAGAATTTTTCTCTCGTTATCGAGAATTCGTCTACCAAAGTTGCCCCGCCATTTATGGCGGGGGTGACAATCATGGGATTAAATAAGTAGCGGCTATAGCCAAACCGGTTTGGCTATAGCCGCTATTAAGACAGCCTATCAAATCTTATCTTATCCCCGCGCTAAAGCGGCGGGGCAACTGGAGAAAAGCAATACAGCAAGAAGAGCACTGTCTCAAAAAAGTATATATGACGTAGCAAATCAAAAATTGAAAATTGCTTTTTCACCAAAAATGCATGTAACCAAAATAAAGTAGCCGGTTTTCTATCTCCACATTTTTGCTTCACTCCAACACCAACATCACCATCAACTTCCGCTTCAATTGTGAATACTATTCTTACATAGAAATACATTCCAGCAAGAACATCATGCTACAAATGCAACTCCTTTGTTGCTGAATCAGTAATCGATCTTTGTTTGCGAAGAACTGCCGCCGCCATTGTCCATGTTTTCAATAAAAGCAGCTGTGCCCAGTGCAATAACAACAATGATCAAACCCACCATAAACACCGTGTAAGCTATGCGCAGGTAACGGTATTTGCGGGCCAGCACCACACCCAGGTAATAGATGTCCATCATCATGGTGTTGTACAGGTATTCTTTGTCGCGGATCATTTGGTTCATGCCCCACTGGTAATCCTGCAACTGCATGCGGTGAAAATTGCCAAAGAAAAGAAGGTTGGTTTTTTTGTTGCGGATGTCTTCTTCCGTAAACCGTCCGCTGTTGATCGAAGGCCGCGTGGCCAGGATGGCAAAGGTCACACAAACCAAACATGTAAGCACCAAAATTACCACCGGGATAATATAGCCTTCGTTACCCGCTGCCATTATGCGTGGCAAGCCATACGAAACGGCAACGGAAAGAATAATGGAGTTGACGGTAATAAGAATATGCGCTTTGCTGTCGGCCATGCCGCTCAACTCAATGTGGTTGTTGGAGGTGGTGCGAAACATGGTTTGAATGCCACGCTCTGCATTTTTTTGTTCCTGCGCACTGATGGCTTCCACTTCCGTCAGGTAAGGAAATATTTTTTCAGGTTCTGCTGCAACAGGTTCCAGCTTGTCGTTTTTCTTTTTGGTGAGCTGGGAAAGATTGGTCTGCTTTTTCGGCTCCAGAAATTCCTGCCCGTAATCGGTAAAATAGCGGTGATTACCAAGAAACTGGATGTTGTTCTTACGCCATTCTTTTTTGTTGATTTTGTGCCCAAGCATGCTTTCACGTTCCTGCTTCAGCAACAGGTTTCTGGCTTTGAAATCTTCCGTGGAAAGATGAAAAAGATCGGCATCGCAAAGAATTTTTTCAATCAGGCTTACCGGCGATTGCGGCATTTTGGTGGCCTGGATGCAGGAGGCCACACGCTGAATGGTGGTATCATCTACCTGGTGATTGGCGAGAAACTGTGTAGTAATCTGTACACTCACATCCTCATGTCCTTCGGCACGACCGGCAGAATATCCGGTATCGTGAAACCAGGCAGCCAGCATCAACACCAACCGGTCCTCCTCCTGCAACTGATAATGATTGGCCATATGGCTACAGGCTTCCACCACGTCCTCGGTATGCTCCAGACTGTGGAAAACAAATTCCGGATTTACCTTGTGTTGGAATACATCTGTAACGTAAGCCCGGGCTGCGCCCAACAACTGGCTGTTCGTTTCATTCATGGTACTTGGTGCATTGTTTGATAAAGTAAAAGTAACAAATGCGTAAAATGTTATTTCAAAAGAAATGCCTGCCTCTTCCGTTCCTATTTTTCGTTTGTACGCTGCTGTTTGTTGCAGGATGTAAACAAAAAGGATCCTCACCGCCCGATTATGACCTGGGAAACCCCCAAACCACACTGCTCGGGAAAGCCCTGAACGAAATTTCCGGCATTACCTATGCCAGTGCAGAAGACAGCACCCTCCTGGGAATTGTTGACGGCCAGCAAAAAGTTTTTATGCTGAACATGCGTACGGCAAAGTTGACTGACTACACGGCGGATGTGGTGCCGAAAAACAGCGATCCGGAAGATATTGTAAAGAAGGACAGTTCCGTTTTTATTTTACTGAGCAAGGGCATTATTTACGAAGTGCCCGGAGCTGCAAAAGACACATCAGGTAAAGACACAACAGGTATCAAGATCTACGACCTTGGTCTCAAGGGTACCAACGATTTTGAAACGATGTATTACGATTCATCGGCAAATGCGCTGGTGATCATGTGCAAAGAATGCGCACATGAAAAAGGAAAGGGTTATCGCACGGCCTACCGCTTTGACCTGGCCACCCGCACATTTGACTCCTCGGAGCTTTATACCATCGATAAAGAAGAAGTACGGAAAATTGTCAACGACGCCGAGGCCAAGTTCGATCCATCGGCCGCCGCCATTCATCCCCTGAACAACCGGCTGTATATTCTTTCGTCGGCCGGCAACCTGCTGGTGGTTGCTACCCTGCAGGGCGAGGTGCTGGAAGCTTATAATCTCAATCCCGATGTATTTCCCCAATCCGAGGGCATTGCTTTTGCACCCAATGGAGATATGTTGATCACAAATGAGAAAAAGCATGGCGAACCCACCCTACTTCGTTTTCCGTATAAGCCTCAAAAAAGCAAAAAATAATTTGATGAGAAGCCTCTTGTTTTGTGTTTTCGCCCTGGTGACAACCACCTGCATAGCGCAGACCGACACCCTTACCCAACGCGTTTTTTTGATTGGCGATGCCGGCGAAATCTTTGCCGGTGACCGTCACCCGGTTGTGGACTGGCTGCAGAAAAATGTAAACTGGGACGATGAACGAAACAGCGCCGTTTATCTTGGTGATAACATTTACCCGCTGGGTCTGCCCATGAAAGGTGAGCCGGAATATGAGAACGCCAAAAGGATTGTAGATTACCTGGTGAAACCATTCGTGGGTAAAAAAGGCAAAGCGTTTTTTGTACCCGGCAACCACGACTGGGAGAACGGCAAAATGGGCGGCTGGCAACGTATCCGCAACCAGCACAATTACATCAATGGTATGGGACAGAGCAATATCCAGTCCCTGCCCACCGACGGTTGTCCCGGGCCCATAGCTGTTGACTTCAACGACCAGTTGGCCGTGGTGTTTATCGATAGCCAATGGTTTTTATACATTCATGAAAAGCCGGGCTTTAGTTCCTCTTGTAATAGCCGTTCGGTACAGGAGTTTGCTACCGAATTGCAGGAAATTGTAGCGCAGCACCAAAACCAGTTGCTGCTGATTGTAAACCATCATCCTATTTATTCGTTTGGGCCGCACGGCGGCGACTATACGTGGAAAGAGCACCTTTTTCCCTTAACCGCCGTCAACAAAAATCTTTGGATACCGCTGCCGGTGCTGGGTTCCATTTATCCCATTGCCCGCGGTGTATTTGGCAACCTGCAGGACATTAAGCACCCGTTGTACCAAACAATGGCCGAAGTGCTGGAAGAAGCTATCCGCAAGCATCCTAACGCCATCATTGCTTCGGGTCACGACCACAGCCTTCAATTTATCCGGCGCACCATTCAAAAAGATACTATTTACCAGATCGTTAGCGGGTCGGGTGCAAAGATCAGCCGCATCAAAGAAAACAAGGAAGGCGACCTGCTTTTCCAGGACCTGATGCACGGCTTTTCTACGCTGGAGATCTACAAAAGCGGCCGTACGGTAACCAAGTTTTACAACCTGAACAGCAAAGACCTTTCGGACAATACCTGGAGCCGTGACCTGGAATCCATCACAGCACCAACAACCGTAATCTCATCAGACAGCATCCCCGTTTTGCCGGAAGCGGTAACGGTGGCTGCCAACCCGGGGCTTGCTTCAAGTGGCATGCGCAATTTTTTACTGGGAAAAAATTACCGGTCTGAATGGACAACACCGGTTACCGCACCAGTGCTTGACCTGGGTAAAGAGTTTGGCGGTCTTACACCAACAAAGCAAGGTGGCGGAAAACAAACCCGGTCGCTGCGGGTGGTCGATGCCAACGGCAAAGAGTGGTCGCTTCGCTCAGTGGAGAAGTTCCCTGAGGCGGCCATTCCGCCCGACATGCGGCAAACCTTTGTACAGGACCTCGTGAACCAGGGCATCTCGGCTTCTTACCCTTTTGGAAGTTTGTCAATAGAGCCGCTGGCAAAAGCTGCCGGTGTTCCTTATCATCGCAAAAAACTGATCTATATACCTGACGATCCCCGGCTGGGACGTTTCCGGCCAACGTTCAAGAACACGCTGGCTATTATGGAAGAGCGGGAACCCGATGGCATCACCAAAACCGACAACACCGATGAAGTGGTGCTGAAGCTGGCAAAGGACAATGATGACCACATTGACCAGGTAGCGGTGTTAAAGGCCCGCCTGCTGGATAATTTTTATATGGACTTCGACCGCCACGAAGGGCAATGGGATTGGGCTACAAGGGACACCGGCAAGGGCAAGGTTTATTTTCCCATTCCCAAAGACCAGGACCAAGTGTTTTTTGTGAACCAGGGTGTGGTGCCGCATTTTGTAAAACGTCCCTGGCTGGTACCCGAACTCCAGGGTTTTGAAGGCGAAGCAAAAGACATTAAAACCTTTAACCGGCCCGCCCGCAACTTCGACCGCTTTTTCCTCAACGAGTTGGAAAGGGAAACCTGGAGTAACCAGGTGGATACTTTTTTAAGTAAGATGACGGATGCGGTACTGGAAGAAGCACTCTTGCGCCAACCCAAAGAAGTGCGGGGCTTTCACTACGATAAAATTTTATCGACACTCAAAGAGCGGCGCAAGTATTTCAAGTCCGACATGCTGAAGTATTACGACTTCCTGTCGGAAGAAGTGAACATTGTTGGTTCCAACCAGCGGGAGTTGTTTGTGATCGACAAACTCGAAGGCGGCAAGGTACATGTCAAAGTCAACAAGATCGATACGAACGGCAACATTGCCACCCGTGTTTACGAACGCACCTTTGATGAAAAGTTCACCCGCCAGTTGATGATCTATGGATTGGAAGGCAAGGACAGTTTTGTGGTAAAGGGAGTGGCCAGTACCATTAAGATGCGCATTATCGGTGGCCCCGGCGATGATTATTTCCGCAACGAAAGCAGCGAAGGAAAGGCCATCAGGGTGTATGATGTGAGCTTTGAAGACAACAAGTTCGAGGGCAATCTTTCCGGCTTTTTACAACGGGTAGGCAACAACCCAAGCAACAACGAATACACGCCTATATTTTACCGGTATGGTTATGTAAAACCTGGCCTGACCGCGGCCTTTAACATCGACGACGGCGTATTCATTGGCGGCCGTATGGAAGTGCTTACGCATGGCTTCCGGAAAGAACCCTTTAGTGAACGGCATATTTTTACAGCAGGTCATGCCCTGCGTACCTCCTCGTATTATTTTACGTATGCCGGCGATTTTACACGGGCAGTTGGCATTAACGACCTGCTCATTCGCGGCGACTTACGGGCACCTATAAACGTAAGCAACTTTTTTGGCATTGGTAACAATACCACCTACAACCGAGAACTAGGCGGCCCGCGGCTGCAGTACTACCGGTCAAGGTACAACATCGGTAACCTGTCTGTTATGCTGCGTCGTCACCTGCAGTCGTGGATGCGTATTTCGTACGGCCCTACATTCCAGTACTTTCACATTCACCGCAATGAAAATGCTGATAAATTTTTGGGCAGGGAGCCGTTGCAATTTGTAGATGCAAACACCTTGTATAGCCACAAAGCGTTTCTCGGCGGCGAGTTCCGGCTGGACATCAACTCCAAGAACAGCGAACACCTGCCAACACGCGGCTTTAAAATGGATGCCGGTGCCAAGCAGTTGTTTGGGCTCAACGCCGCCAGCAACCGGCTGACACAGTTTTATTTTGACATGAGTGTGTTTGCCTCCTTTACACCGCGTTCCATTGCCGTGTATGCGGCACGGTTAGGCTGGGCAAAAAACATTGGCGCCTTTGATATTCCGCAGGCCAACTACCTGAGTGGTACCGAAAACCTGCGGGGTTATCGCCGCAACCGCTTTGCCGGCCGCGAAGTATTGTACAACAACCTGGAATTACGGATTCGCCTGGCCGAATTCAGCACCTATCTTTTCCCGGGTTCGCTGGGGCTGTTGCTCTTTAATGACGTAGGCCGGGTTTGGGTAGATGAAGAATCCTCGCGGCGCTGGCATCATGGTTATGGCGCCGGCATTTGGGTGGCACCCATCAAGCGCTGGGTAGTAACAGCTTCCGTTGCCCGGTCGCGGGAAGAAAGCCTCCTGCCTTATGTCAGTGTGGGCTTCCGTTTTTAACCAAATTCAAATGAATAAAAAGGAGAGCAACCGCTCTCTTTTTTTGTGCTTAAACAAACGATAAAATTGGGAGTGTGAAAAGATTCTAACAGTTGCTGGCACAGTTTGGGCTGATGGCAAAGTGAAAACAATTTCTTACCCGTAAAAACAAACCTATGCGCCAGCTTTTTACTTTCGCCGCTCTTGCGTTTTCCCTTTTGCTGCTGATCAGCAGTTGTCAAAAATCAGATGTTATTCGTGATGAAAGAAGCCTGGATGGTACCTGGCTCGTGACGGGCATCCGTTCGGACAGGGCCTATGATTTTGATGGTGATGGTCGCACTGAAACTGATATTTATAGCAATTACAACAACTGCGAACGGGATATTGTCATTGTCTTTAACAGGGATGGTTATGGCCGCATGCAACAAGGCTGTGATGCTTATTGGGAGAACATCTCCTGGCGGCTTTCCAACAACAACCGTCAACTCGATATTCAATTGCCCGGTGATGACCTGAACCTGGCCATCTCGCAGTTTGACAACTATACCATCCGCGGTGTCGACCAGGTGTCGATTGACGGCAGAAGCTTCCAGATTACGTATACGCTACAACGTCAGTAAGAGTTTATTCGAAGGCTTTTAGCTGGTATGAGCGAAATGTATAACTGGCTGTTTGGACAACACCCTTGCCTAGGCGGTGCCAATAGCCCAGGTCCGGATCATGGGTGTTTCGAAGAACGTAGATGGATTGCGCCGGTGTGTAGCCTTCCACCAACTTGTATAAGGTATCGCCGGTGGCTGTTGTTGCCATGTCGGTGATGATCATGCAATGTCCCGGGCTTCCCGGTGTGAGAATAACGGTACCGATGGTAAATGCATCAACGCTTTTTAGTTCGCTTGCCAGGGAAATGGTGCCTGCGTAAGCATACACAAGTTCAAGGTAGCTGCGCAGGTGCGCATAAGTGTACGAAGCCGGTTGCGTGGTAATGAACCTGACCCTGCTGCCGCTGGCAACAGGCCGCTGACCACTAACATAAGCTTTGAATGTATACAGGGTTCCGTTGGTAAAGTGAAAGCGGATCTCATTGTACCGTTGCCGGGCAAACAGGTATTCGGCACGCAACCGCATCAGGGCATCGGCACATTGTTGCAGGTCTCTTTTACCTACATCATAATTGATCAGCGAAAACATTTTTTCCTGGTCAGCAACAGCCTGCCCTTTGTAATCAACAACAGTTCCTTCTTTTTCGGGCAGGTGTTGCAGAAAATAAGGCCAGCTTTCTTTGTCGGTTATTTTTATCTTTTTTAAAGGCGGGGGGTCCGGAGCAGAAAATACAAACCGTGGTTCAGTTACTTTGTTCTCACAGGCAATAAAACAAAGGGTAGAAAAGGAGAGAAGCAGCTTTCGCATACTGTGGTTTTTGCTGGGATGCAAAGCCAGTTTCTTTCCATAACAAAACCGTTGTTGCGATTAAAAATATCAGCGCTTCACCAACTGTTCTTTTCCCAACCTTGCATTGCTTTCTTTCGGCGCTGCTTCGGGTTCAAACAAAACATCCACCCTTACCGCTTTTAACCCGCTGATGCCCTGGGTGTCTTCCAGGTCAAAATGCTCAAGGTTGTCGCCTAACAAATTTTCTGCCTGCAAAAATTCAATGTATTCAAGGTACTCCATCAACTCTTTGTGCTGCGAATACACAACGGCAATTTTGCCGGGTTGTGTCAGCCGCTCTTCCGAGTCACGGATATGTACTTTGTCGATGCGCTTTTTGATGATCTCGTAGCGGATGTTATAAGCGCCATCCACATCAAACTTGCGTTCTTTCCGGCGGAATGAAATGGTGAGCGGAACCGAATGCGCCAGGATCAACTGCGTTGTTTGCAAAGTGAGCGGAAGGCGTTTTTCCAAAGTATGCGTTAGCCGTGCCGCCTTGGTTAAAAACGAAAGCTGCCAGAGCTTTAAGTTGCGCACATAAATATCGCTGAACGGTATGTGCGGTGTCAGCGATTGGCCTATATAAATATTGAACTCCGCACCATCGGTAATGTAGCGTTCAAAATAGTGGGGGTATATCTCCTGCACGGCTTTTTGCTCGATGTCGATAAAGCGGTCCAGCGTATCGTTGATGCGGGTAATGCTTTCTTCGTATTCCTTACGGTGATGATAAACGATCTTCCGGGTTGGATCAAGCGCAGAAAAATAATCGTTGATCACTTTTTTCAATTCCGGTTTCAGCTCCAGCAGGTTTTGAAACACGGCATCAAGATGGATCTGCAGGAAATCGTAGATCTGCATTTCATCATCCGACAACAAGGTATCGCTGGCGGAATCGATGTATTTGTCGATGCGAAACTGGGTTTCTTTCAGAATGGGAAAGTCAACGATCTTGCAGGCTTTTTTCAGGGCTTCGCCGGCAAGCGTCAACTGCTCCAATAAGTCCAGTTGAATGGCATTGCTTCTTTCCACCGATGAATTGCGAATATCAATGGAGCCATACAGCGGGTACACATCCTTGAACGAAATGGCCGGCATTTTGGTCATTTCCGTTGTTTGCCGGTTTTGCAGGTAATGAAAAGCCACTTCGGTAAACTTCCATTCCACAGCCGGTTGAATGGCCGTAAAATGTTCCTTGATGGTTTTGTCGATCTGCATCTGCAGGCTTTCGTTTGTTTTTTTCAGCGCCAGCGTAAACAGCTCAATGGCCGGTGTAATGCGGCTTACGTGCTGGTACTGCAACCTGCCGCCCTGTTCGCTCATGACTTCCAGCAAGCCAATCAGGCTGCCGTCCTCGCATTTCAGCGGGCAAAGCAAAAGGCTGTTGGCACCCAGGTTCTGATAGATCTGCAGCAATTCATTGTGCTTTGTATTTTGCGGACCCAGGTTTTGGTACAACACCGGTTGCGCCGTATGTTGAAACACTTCCTGGCACAGGTCACTAATCTCGTCCTTCCGGCTGATGATGGCATCGTTTCGAAACAGCAAGCTGTTACGGTAATGCGTTTCGGTATAGAGATAAAAATTGTTCTTTTTGAAAAAAGGCGTGATGCCGATCTTAATGCCGCGCAGGCGAATCAGGCTTTGTACATGGTGCTCCAACTCATCATACACTTCCACATTGCTGAACGCATTGATGTTGAGCAGGGCATTTTTAATTTCATTGGTTACCTGCACTTCCGTAACATCGGCTACGTCAATCACCACCAGGCCCTGGAACTGGAAGTTCTCCAGCGGCAACAACTCTCGCAATTCATCGATTTCCAGGGTGCGGTAAGGTGAAAAACCGGCCGGCAGTGTAAAGTCTTTGTTGATGCATTCCACATCCACAAATTCGGCGTTCAGGTTTAGCTCGTAATAGGTAGTGAGATTGTTTTCTTCGTCCGGAAAGGCATGCACTGATGTTGCCGTCAGTGGCATGGAAGCCGAATAAAGTTTGCGCAGGATCACATTATACGCAAGCGAAAGACTTGCCTTGGCAATATCTACCGTTGTACGCCGGTCAGGCACATTGATGGCCGTGCCCTCCTTTAAAAAATAACGCTTAAAGCTGGGCGAGGCATAAATGGTTTCGGAACTAAACGGAAAGGTGATGGCATACATTCCCTGGTTCGATGAAATGGAAGGCGGAAATATGGTTGCCAGCAGGGCTTCCACCAACGCCCCGTGTTGGCGCAGCATCTCCTTGTTGATGCTGGGTTGCAACAAATCGGGTTGCGCTTCAATTTCTGTCAGCAGGTCCTGATAAAGCTTTTTGGCTCCGGGTTTGTCTTCATCTACCATTCGCTTGATAACGGTTACCAACGGCAGAATAGATAGAACTGAATTAAAACCCGTGTATGTGTTTTCAACGGAGGTCATGTATTGGTACTGATTGTCTGTACTAATCTATTCAACCACTGCGCCAAACTTGTGGGGAGGGGAAAGAAGAAGGGTAAAAGGGGAAAGATTAACGCAAAAAGCGGCCTCAGGCGCTTTTTGCCACTTTGGAAACCACGGTTTGGTAATATTTACAAACCGGTCGCAGGCCACATTCCCCACATTTGGGGTTGCGGGCTACACAAATGTAGCGGCCGTGCAGGATGAGCCAGTGGTGGAAAATATAAACCAGGTCTTTGGGGATGAACTTGATGAGCTGCAGTTCGGTTTGCAAAGGGTTTTTAGCACCTACCGTAAGGCCAATGCGGGCCGAAACACGAAACACATGAGTGTCCACCGCCATGTTGGGCTGTTTGTCTACCACCGACGTAATCACATTGGCTGTTTTCCGTCCTACACCCGGCAACTGCACCAGTTCTTCCACCGTCATTGGAATTTCGCCGCCAAACCGGTCGATCACCATCGTGGCCATACCCAGCAGGTGCCGGCTTTTGTTGCCGGGAAATGAAATGCTGCGGATCAACTCAAACACATCATCGTATTCGGCTTTAGCCAGCGATGGAATATCGGGATAGCGCCGGAAAAACGCCGGCGTTACCATGTTTACCCGCTTGTCGGTGCATTGGGCCGACAGAATCACCGCTACGAGCAATTCGTAGGTATCGCTGTAATCCAATTCCGTTTCGGCATTGGGCATGGCTTGCTGAAAATAAGCCACGCAGGCCTCAAATCTTTCTTTGCGGGTCATGGGCCGCTAAGGTAAGAAGGGGAGTGGTTTAGACAATTGGCAACGGGCAATTTGCCATAGGCAAAAAGCAACCGGCTGCCGGCTAAAATTTGCTGGAAATACCGTACAGGTAAAGCTTGTAACTCAGGAAGTTTTTACCGTTTGCTGGGACGCGGCGTATTTTAATACAGCCAGTACCGTTTCGGTGCGGGGAGAAACCGTAAGGTTATTCAGGCGTTCCTGCGCTGCTTTCAACACAGCCAATTTTTCACGGAGTGTCCAATCTTTCTGCAGTGCCTCTTCGATCGCAGCAGTCTGCTGTGTGGAGGTTTCTTTGTACAGGTACAAAAGCATGTCCTCCGGCGTAAAATTGTGCATAGGCTTTCTTATAACTAGGTGGTGAGCAGGTTTTGCTTATATGCCTTCTTAAACGCAGCCGTGGGACGGATATTGTGCGGCAGCACCGGAAATTACTTTTCTTCGGCGGGTACAATAATGAACAGGTCTTCATTTTCCCGCTTCATCTGGTATTTTTCCCGGGCAAATTTTTCAATGGCCGCCGCGTTGGATTGAATGTCTCTCGAGAACTTTTTACTCTCTTCGATCTTTTCTGCAAAATAGGCTTTGTTGTCTTCTATCTCGGCCAGTTCCTTACGCCGCTCCAGTTGGGTGAACATGTCATTCTTGTCAAAGAAGATCATCCAAACGGCAAATACCGCCAGCGACAGCAGGTATTTGTTACGCAGGAATGAAGGAATAAAGTGAATGAACTTCATGGCGGTGGAATTGGCGGCTAAAATAAGGACTCCCTTTGTAAAATTTGTACTGTTTCTTGCTGAATCCTACTACTGGCCTGCTTTTTCGGTAAAAGCTACCGATATAAAAAAGGGTTGACAAGGATTTCTCCTTATCAACCCAATAACGTATCAACCTTTCAACTTATTTTCCAAACTTCAGCTTAGCGCCGGGATAGTAGGCAGAAGCACCCAGCAGTTCCTCGATGCGGATCAACTGGTTGTACTTGGCCATCCGGTCGGAGCGGCTGGCGGAACCGGTTTTGATTTGCCCGCAGTTCAGGGCCACGGCCAGGTCGGCAATGGTGCTGTCCTCGGTTTCACCGCTGCGGTGACTCATGATGGTGTTGTAACCGGCATGCTGCGCCATGGTTACGGCGTTGATGGTTTCGGTAAGCGTACCGATCTGGTTTACTTTCACCAGCAGGCCGTTGGCAATGCTCCGCTCAATGCCTTGCGACAGGCGGGTAACATTGGTTACAAACAGGTCGTCGCCCACCAGCTGTACGCGGTTGCCGACAGTCTCGGTCAGCGCTTTCCAGCCTTCCCAATCGTCTTCGGCCATACCGTCTTCAATGGAAGCAATGGGGTATTGGTTCACCCAGTTCTCCCAGAATTTTACCAGTTCATCGGAGCTCAGGCTTTTGCCATCGCTCTTGTGAAAAATGTATTTTCCGTCTTTGTACAATTCGCTGTTGGCCGCATCCATGGCAATAAAGATCTGCGAGCCAGCTTTGTAGCCGGCGGCATTGATGGCTTCCATGACCGTATCAATGGCTTCTTCGTTGGAGCCGATGTTGGGGGCAAAACCGCCTTCGTCGCCTACGTTGGTGCTGTAGCCTTTTTTCTTCAGCACGGTCTTCAGCGCATGAAAGATCTCCACGCCCCAGCGCAGGCCTTCGCTGAATGAAGAAGCGCCAACCGGCATGACCATAAATTCCTGGAAGTCGATCTTGTTATCGGCATGTGCACCACCGTTAAGGATGTTCATCATGGGCACCGGCAATGTTTTGGCGTTGGTACCGCCTACATAGCGAAACAAGGGAAGCCCTGCTTCTTCAGCCGCAGCTTTGGCAATGGCCAGGCTCACCGCCAGGATGGCGTTGGCACCGAGCTTGCTTTTATTCTCCGTTCCATCGAGTTGAATCATCAGTTGGTCTATGCCGGTTTGGTCGGCCACATCGTACCCAACCAGTTCGGGGGCAATAATGTCGTTAACGTTTTTAACGGCGTTCAGCACACCTTTTCCTACGTAAACGCCTTTGTCCGCATCACGCAGCTCAACGGCTTCGTGAATGCCTGTGCTGGCACCACTTGGTACGGCCGCACGGCCCATGGCGCCATCGTCTGTGATCACGTCTACTTCTACTGTTGGATTTCCGCGGCTGTCGAGGATCTGCCGGGCAAAGATTTCGGCTATGTAACTCATTGCTTTGTTGGTTTGAAATGTTTGAAATAGCGCTTATGCAGCCCATATGTGGGAATGGCTTCAGCAACGCAAAGAAAGGAAGAGATGCAGTAGCGGCAAAATCTATACTTCTTTATCCAGCTTGTCCTGAAGAAATCCAATTTCACGCCGGTTATGAAGAACAGCGTTGATGATGATGATTTCTTCTTTTTCCTTTCTGCGGTAATAAATGCTGTATGGAAATTTACGTAAAGGGAGTTTCCTGTTGTCTTTATAAACGATGCGGTGTTCAACCTGGCCGGACTTCAGGTTATCGATTGCCGTGACAAGTTCTTCTACAAAGTTCTTAAGTGCAATGCCAGATTGCTGACGATACCATTGTTTGATTTCGTAGATATCATCGCGAGTGGTTTGGGTAAGTTGAACCTTCCACGCCATCAATCCAGGTTTTTTATATCTTCTTTGATATCGTCCCAGTTGTGCAAGGTTTCAGCCCCAGTATCAATACGTTGATTGCGGTTGTCCAATGCAAGTTTTTGCCAATCCTGTATTTCATCCTCATCGATCTGAAGCAAACGGTTTATGGCAAATAAAATTCGCTCGTCGTCGGTTTGCTGGATTGCTTCAATGATCCGGGATTTATCGATTACTGTCATATCCCAACAATTTATTTAAAGATAGAATTTTCAACTGTTTTGCGGTTGTGCACCCGTCAGCCCACGAAACACTTCTTCCAGCGATTGGCTTTCGCTTTGCAACGAAACAATATTGAGGTTTTGCTCCAGCGCTAATTGCAGTAACTGCTTGCGTACTGTTTCCGGCTCGGACGTCTCCATCGTCCAGGTATGCGTATCTATTTTATTCACGTTGTTGACGCCTTGCAGGCGGCGCAGCCATTCGGCTTCCAGGGCTTCTTTGAATTGCACCCGCACAATATCGTTTGTGGAGCGTTGCTGCAGATTGGTGAGCTTGTCATCGGCCACGATCTTGCCGCGGTTGATGATGATCACCCGGTCGCAGATGGCTTCCACTTCCTGCAGAATGTGCGAAGAGAAGAGCACCAGTTTATCACGGCCCTGTTCTTTGATCACATTGCGTATCTCCACGATCTGGTTGGGGTCAAGGCCGCTGGTAGGCTCATCCAGTATCAAAACCTCAGGTTTGTGCAGCAGGGCGGCAGCAAGGCCTACCCGCTGTTTGTATCCTTTGGAAAGCTGCCCGATCTTTTTTGCTTTTTCCCTTGTCAGTCCCACCTGTTCTACAACCTGGCTGATGGCCTGTTGCTTGTTGGCAACCTGGTGTACATCGGCAATAAATTCGAGGTACTCTTTGATGTACATGTCGTAATAAAGCGCATTGGATTCGGGCAGGTAGCCGATCTTTTTCTTGGCCGCCTGCGGGTCCCTGATCACATCCACACCGCTCACGGAAACGGCGCCGCTGTCAGGTGCCAGGTAGCCGGTGATCATTTTCATGGTAGTGCTTTTGCCGGCACCGTTGGGGCCGAGAAAGCCCACGATCTCTCCCTTGTTTACAGTAAAAGATATGGCATCCACTGCTTTTTGCTCACCGTAAGTTTTCGTCAGGTTATTTACCGTAATGGACATGGTTCAAAGATAGAGTAGGGATGTGCAGAATAGCGAACAAGGATTTCGAACCGCAGAACAGATGAACAAGGAAGAAAGAATCACGAAGTGTTGACAGTTTATCTTTTCCTTTTGCTCACAGGCGGTCTGCTATAGTTAGAAATGCCGAACAGAGGACACCTCCTTCGAAATTCCTTGTTCCTTGTTCATCTGTTCGATATTCTTTTCACTCATTCCTCCCTTTCATACTCTCCCTTCCAGGCATACCAGCCAAAAATGGTAAGGCCGATGGCAATAGGGGTAAAGATGGCAATGATGATGATCCAGGGAAGCGGCTTGTTGATATCGTCGGTGCCGGTTGGGTTGATGTTGGTAAGGGCGCCCCAAAGCAAAATAGCAATGCCAATGGGACCCAGCACCATCCAGATCAAACCCAGGAAACGTTTCAGTTGGTTCATGCGAAAATCTTTTTATCGTAATAATGATTTTGTTCTTTTTTCTACCGTGGCAAACGCCTAATCCGCAACATCCGGGTCCACTTTGTTGGACAGGTACAGGGAGCCGATAATAAAGCTGAGCGCTGCAATGCCGATAGGATACCACAATCCCGAGAGATGGTCGGTACCTTTCACCGTCGTGATCAGCGTGGCAATAAAGGGCACCAGGCCGCCGAATACGCCGTTGCCAATATGGTAAGGCAGCGACATGGACGTATAACGAATACGGGTGGGAAAGAGCTCCACCAGGAAAGCCGCAATGGGCCCGTACACCATCGTTACAAAAAGCACCATCACAAAAATCAGGATGATCATCTGCCACTTGTCGGATTCATTTACCGTTATCTCGTTCTTTACTTCCGCCTTGCCATCTTTTTGCGTAGCCGTTGTTTTTAACTTACTGCCGTCTTCAAAATCTTTGAGTACCGTGGTCACCGATTCCAGGGATGCATTGTTGGCTGTGCTGGAGGTGGTGGCTGCAATGTTTTTATGCGTTACATCGGCTACGGTATACAGCCGGTCAAAGATGGGCCGGTAAAGCAGCACACCAAGCAGCATGCCTACCATCATAATGTTCTTTCGTCCCCATTTATCTGAAAGGCTGCCAAACAGCACAAAGAACGGCGTGGCAATGGCCAGTGCAATCAGGATGATGGTGTTGGCCTGCTCGTATTCCAGGTTGCATTTGTTGAGCAAAAAGGTTTGCGCATAAAACTGGCCGGTGTACCAGATCACGCCTTGTCCCATGGTAACGCCAAATAGCGCCAGTAACACCATTTTAAAATTGGTCTTGTTGCCAAAGCTTTCTTTCAGTGGGTTCTTGGATGTTTTGCCTTCGCCTTTCAGCTTGGCAAACAGGGGCGACTCCTGCATGCGCAGTCGAATAAAAATGGATACGCCTACCAGCACAATCGAAAGCAGGAAGGGATAGCGCCAGCCATCGCCATTGGTGAATTCATCCACGCCAACAACACGGCGAATGGAAAGAATAACTCCCAGCGAAAGAAACAGGCCCAGGGTAGCTGTTGTTTGGATCCAGCTTGTATAAAACCCCCGCCGGTTAGCCGGTGCATGTTCGGCAACATAGGTGGCTGCGCCGCCATACTCGCCACCCAGCGCAAGGCCCTGCAGCAGGCGGAGTATCAAAACCAGAAAGGGTGCCCACGCACCAATGGTGGCATAAGAGGGAATGCAACCAATAAGAAAGGTGGATAAACCCATAAGCACCAACGTTAGGAGGAAGGTGTACTTCCGCCCGATAAGGTCGCCCAGCCGGCCAAACACCAGGGCGCCAAAAGGCCGCACAATAAAGCCTGCGGCGAAGGTGGCCAGGGTGGAAAGCAGTGCTGCCGTTGGATTTGCAGAAGGAAAAAACTTTGCTGCGATAATAGTGGATAAGCTGCCGAAAATGTAAAAGTCGTACCATTCGATCAGTGTGCCTACGGAAGATGCCGTGATGACCTTCCAGATTCCTTTGGGTGATGCCATGCAGAGGGTTGGGTTCTTTACTACTTAAAAGCAGAAAGATAAGCCCTTCATCCCATAAAAAATTAATCCCCGCTGTTTGCGGGGATAACCTGTTAATCGAAATCGAAGAAGTCGCCTAGAAAGCCTTTCTTCTTTTTATGCCGGTAATAAGGATCATTGTAATGCTTATCGCCGTAATAACGATCCTTCTTGTAATAGTCATCGTTGTATGGCTGTTGTTGCTGTGGCGGCGGAACCGGTTGCGCCGGTTGATTCTGCGGCGCCTGCTGGCTTCCTTCCTGGCTTGCAAAATAGGCGTTGGAGCGTTCGATGATCTTATCCAGCTCACCACGATCGAGCCAAACGCCGCGGCATTTGGGACAATAATCGATCTCCACTCCATTGCGGTCAGACATGACCAGCGTTTCATTACAATTCGGACAATTCATATCAAAATGGTTTAAAATAACTGACCTTATTTCGAAGGCAACAAACCGTCAAACTCGTAAATAGGATCAATATGTGTGCCTGCTTTCATTTCGTATACCGGTTTGATCAGGCCGTCCTTCAGGCCGTATACCCAGCCATGCAGGTCGGGACGTTGCTCTTTTTGCCAATAGCGCTGAATTATACTTGTTTTTGCCAGGTTGTTTACCTGTTCCTGCACGTTCAGTTCTACCAGGCGGTTGGTCCGCTCATCTTCATCTTTGATGGATTCAATCTCGTCGCGATGAATACGCACCACGTCTTTTATATTGCGCAACCACATGTTCAACACCGGCTTGAAGTCCTGGTGCGTGGAGGCGGCTTTTACGCCGCCACAGCCATAGTGGCCACAAACAATAATGTGTTTTACTTTCAGGTGAGCAACGGCATAGTCAAGAACGGCCAGCAGGTTGACATCGGTATGTACCACCAGGTTGGCCACGTTGCGGTGAACAAAGATCTCACCGGGTTGCGTACCCGTAATTTCATTGGCCGGTACACGGCTGTCGCTGCAGCCGATCCATAAAAACTCCGGCTTTTGTACGTCGGCAAGCCGCTCAAAATACGCAGGATCTTCGGTTATTTTTTCCTGTGCCCATGCCTTATTCTCTAATAATAATTTTTCGTAAGAATGCATATTCTGTTTTTCGGTTTTAAAATTAATTCAATTAAGCGCCTGCAGGAACGAGTTTTTTATCGTGTGTCCGAACCACACCGGCTTCTGTTCGGGTGCTTTCTACCACCAGCTTGCTGAAGCCATGGTTGCGAAACTGGCTTGTTTTGATCTCCACGTAAATGTTTTTCAGCGGCGCATGAATCATAAAGTCTTCAATTACTTCAACAATATCCTTGTCAATAAAATCAGCACGGCTGGTATCGATCAGCACCGATGAATTGGATGGGATTTCTTCCAGCTTGTTTTTAATGATAGGCTTGTTGAGGAAGGAAACATCTTTCCGCAGGCGGAAAAGGTATTTGTTATCGTCGTGCACCACAAAAACAGACGAACGGAAATTGCTGCGCATCACAAAAAAGATTCCCACGCCAATACCGATCACCACGCCAATCAAGAGGTCGGTTAAAAGGATGGCGCCGATGGTGATAACGAAAGGCAGAAACTGGTCCCAGCCTTTTTTATAGTGTGCCACAAAAAGTGCAGGCTTGGCCAGTTTGTAACCGGTAAAAATAAGTACGGCTGCCAAGGCTGCTTTGGGTATCAGGTTCAGAATGCCGGGGATCAGGGCCACACAGCTCAGGAGTAACATACCATGCAGGATGGTTGACATTTTTGTTTTTGCACCCGAATTAACGTTGGCCGACGAACGCACGATCACTGATGTAACGGGCAAGCCGCCGATCAGTCCCGAAAGCATATTGCCTACGCCTTGTGCCCGCAGTTCGCGGTCTTTGTTGGTCACACGCTGGTAGGGATCCAGGTCGTCTACTGCTTCAATGCTCAACAGGGTTTCCAGGCTGGCCACCAGTGCCAGCGTAATGCCTGTGATCCAGACATCCTTGTTGGTAAATACGCTAAAGTCGGGATGGGTAAAGAATGAGAAAAACTCGTTGGCCGAAGAAGCCTGCGGAATCACCACCAGGTGTTCGCCGGAAAGCGCATTGCCGGCATTCATGTTTTGCACCACCAGGTTAATGCCTACGCCAATGAGCACCACCAGCAGGGGCGCCGGCACCAGGCGGATAAATCCTTTCTTGTTAGCCGTGATCTTTTCCCAGAGAAAATGAAAAGCAAGACAAACACCACCAATCAAAAAGGCGACGGGTGTAATGTGGGCAAACCCATTGATGAAGTTTGAAAAGATGTTGCCCTGCGAAGGCACAGGAACGTTTTCGTCGGTTTCAAACCGCGAATCATCGCCAAGCAGGTGCGGAAACTGGTTCAGGATAAGTATCAAACCAATGGCGGCCAGCATGCCTTTGATCACGGCATTGGGAACATAGTCGCCGATAACACCGGCACGTACAAAGCCCAGTACCAATTGAAGAGCACCGCAAATGACCACAGAAAACAAAAACGCTTCAAAGGAAGGCATCTTTAAAATGGCAGCAGCCACAATGGCGGTAAGGCCAGCCGCAGGTCCGCTTACACTCAATTGCGATCCGCTCAACGAACCCACCACGATACCGCCCACAAAGCCGGCGATCAACCCACTGAACAGTGGTGCCTGCGAAGCCAGGGCAACGCCCAAACACAGCGGCAGGGCAACTAAGAATACAACTATAGACGACGGGATATCTGATCCCAGGTTTTTGAAAAAGCCTTCACGCTTCATTGCAAAAATGATTTAAGGATAATAATAATCAACTGAGGAAATGGTTCACCAGCAAAGCAATCACAGTAAAATAAATCGGGAGATTATCCTTTTTGCTCGGGAGGCGGTATCAGCATATCAGGGTGATAGGCATGGTAGAGGTCAGCAGGGTGACACTTGTAGTAAGAAGAAAGCGTAATGAAATTGTGCTCTATCGTGTAGGGGCTGTGCAGGTATTCCGAAAGCATCGAATTACCGCCTTCCGCTCTTTCTTCATTGGTATTGACCAGCGGGTTAGACCTGTCAACATCAGGGTTTTCCACCCCAAGGTTTTCAATTTGCTGGTGCAATTGCCGGCTTTCATTTACGTAAGGCAGGCAGACCGTAAGCCATACCAAGGCCAGCAGCATAAAGATGCTGGAAAAGATATGCCTGGTAGAATAGAGCTGCGTCTTACGATTCATACGTTGCGGCAAAAATAACTGATACGAACTAGAAATTTCAATTCGTTTTTGCTAACAGACGTTAATTTAGCGTATTCAGGAGCGATTGTTTTTTTAACAGAATGATGAGTTGCCGGTGATCATTTTTTTGCAAATTTGCCCGGCGTTTTTTTTAGATAGCCCTAAATTTACCCATGTCAAAATTCCTGCTGGCCATATTGCTCTGTTTTGCTACCGTAGCGGTGGTAGCGCATGGCGTTTTGGTTTACCAGGTAAATGCAAGGGTTCAACTGATTGCTGAGGAAGAAACACACGACCATCACTCCAGTGGTAAAGAAGCCAAGGAGCTCAGCAAAGAAAAAATCGCCTTTCCGCCCGAATTTTATAAATATGCTTTTGTAAAAAAGCTGCACGTAACAGCGCTGGATAAAGCGGCTGCCTGCTCCAGGGGTTTTTACGAAAAACCCTACAACCCGCCTGACGCAGGCTGATTCTCCTCTTCTCTCTTTTCCTGAAGCCATTGCACCGGCCCAGATCCTTATTCAAGCATGTTCTGTTTTGAATAGATGATGTGGGTCAACAGAAAGCAACATTATCCTTTCATCGTTGTTTTTCCTGTAAGTGGTTCTGCCAGTTTCGGAAGATTTCAATGGTTTTGCCCCCAATCAAACCAGGCAAGTGCCGGAGGGCATTGGAAGAAAAGAGGATCTTATCAATACACACCAATTTTCAATTCGGCTGGAATAAAGTTTCGGGCCGCCAATCCAATGAAAACCAAAACAAATTTTGGCCAGGCAATAATTAATCAATAAATTAAAAACAATGAGAACATTAAACAGGGATCTACAACAGGAAATTACACCCATGAAGGCGCTGGAAATTTTGCAGGATGGCAACAAGCGCTTTGTGGGCAACTTAAAAGTAAACCGTAACCTGCTGGAGCAGGTCAACGATACCCGTGACGGCCAGTGGCCTTTTGCCGTTGTGTTAAGCTGCATCGACAGCCGCACCTCTGCAGAACTGATCTTTGACCAGGGCCTGGGCGATATTTTTAGTGTACGCATTGCCGGTAATATTGTGAACGAGGATATTTTGGGCAGCATGGAGTTTGCCTGCAAAGTGGCCGGCTCTAAGTTTATCGTGGTGCTGGGCCATAGCAAATGCGGCGCTATCAAAGGTGCCTGCGACGGCGTGGAAATGGGTAACCTCACCACCTTGCTCTCCAAGATAGAGCCAGCCGTCAGTGCAGAAACAACCACCCGCGAGAACCGTACGGCATCGAATGGCGAATTTGTAGAAAACGTAGCCGAGATCAATGTACGCCGTGCGGTGGAACTGATCCTTGCCAAGAGCCCGATCCTGGAAGACATGGTGAACAAGGGCGAAATTGCCATCATCGGTGCCATGTACGATGTGACAACCGGTGAAGTGAAGTTTTATAATGATACCCTGCAATATGCGGAAGAGGAAAAGCAAAATGCAGCAGTGGCTGTTTAATCCTGCTCCGTTAAAACAAAAATGCCCTGCACGCCGCCGGGCATTTTTGTTGGGTTTACCGTAATGCCCCCGCAGCCCAAAGCACACCCGCTCTTGCTTTTTGCTCCTTGCTTTGCAGCTCAACCAGTTTTTGCCGGGCTTCAATTGTTTTTTGTTCCCGGCTGTTGATCAGGAAGAGGGAGCTTTCGCCGTTTTGAAAGCGGATCTCTTCGCCCCGTTGTAATTGCGCATACGAAGCAATGGCTTGTTGCTGGAGTAAAATTTGTCGCTCCACCTGCCGCCACTCGTTGTAATACTGCCGCAGCTTTGTTTGCAGTTGGATGCGCTTGGCCAGTTGCTGCAGCTCCGTTTGTTCTATTTTTAATTTTGCCTTGCGGTATTCGCCCCGGCCTTCGGAAAGACGAAGCGGTAAAGAAACGGCTATGCCATACCGGTAGTTGTTCTGAAACCATGCGCTGTTGAAGGATTTTGTCAGGTCGTGCGATTTGCTCAGTTGGTTGTACTTCAGGTAAACCGATGGCAGCAAGGATTGAAATTTCAACCGCTTTTCAACCTGTAGGGCATCCAGCTTAAAGCGGTACTGCGCCAGCTCCGGGTGCAGTTGTACCTGCTGCAACAGCCGTTCCAATTGCAATGCCTCCAGCATCACCGGCATCGACGATTGGGGAGAAATGTTGGCAGGCAGTGCATAGGCTTCACCATTTTGCTGCCAGAGAAAAACATTCACCTCTAACTCAGAGTTTGCAACACCCAACAATACATCCTGCTCTGCTATCTGGAACGACTGCAACTGCGCCAGGGCTTCCACCGTATCAATGGCTGGCCGTTCGCCAATTTGGTAGCCCGTTTTCACCAGGCGAAAACGTTCGCTTGCGTTTTGAATGGCCTGCCGGAAAAGCAATTGTACCTGGTGCTGCTGCCACCAGTTCCAATAGGCCTTCGCCGCATCAAACAGCAGGTTGTTTAAAACAGCTTGCTGTTCCTGCACCGAAAGGTCCTGGAAGATCTTTGCCTGTTGCAGGTCGGCTCTTCTTCGGTCCATCAGCAAGCCTTTTCCAACGGGAACGCTCAGGCCAAAATAATTGCTGTTGCCTTTGGTGTCGGGAGTGGAGGTGCGCTGACCCGAAAGCGTTTCAATACCTGCTACAATATCGACGCCGTACCAGGTCGGAATTTTTAGTTCACTGATCTGATGATCGTAATACAGCAAGCCGTCAAATTCTTTGCGGTTGATGGTGTTTTGCACTTGCGGGTCAAATCCGCCCCTGGCAGAAGTAACATTTGCTTTTGCAATTTCAACCTCCAGCGCGGCCTGTCGGGCAATGGGATGAAACGCTTTCACAGCGCTTAAATATTCGTCCAGCGAAAGGGTCTGTTGCGCTTTGGTAAACAAACCATTTATCACCAGCATCAACAGGATCAGTATGCGTTTCATTTCTTCGGATTTTGATCTGGTTGACGGTTGTAATAATCCGGCGGAAACGAGTTGATGTTCCGCCACAGCTCGTACCATACCGGTACATTGTTCAGGAGGGCCAGCCCGTTGGCACCCGTGCCCATCTTTAATTCTTTGGGCCAGGGTTTTTCGGCTGGGTCTTCTGCTACCAGCACCCGGAACTGCCCGTTAGGACTAACGTTTTTTTCAACGGCTACCACTTTGCCACGAAAGGTTCCCGAGGAGGCCTGCGGCCAGCCACTGAATACAATGGCGGGAAAACCATCAAACAAAAACATCACCCGTTGGCCGGTTTGCAGCAGGGGAAGATCCACCGGGCGAACAAACATTTCTACGGCATACTGCGCATTGTCCGGAACAATGTTGACCAGCATTTCGCCTTCTTTCACAATCTCGCCAATGCCGGCTTTTTTTGCCTGCACTACCTGTCCGGATTGCGGCGCCAAAATGTAATACAGGTTGTTACGGATATCGTACGTGCTGTATTGATTTTGCAGCTTGGCCACTTCGCCTTCGCCGGTCGCCACTTCCGACATCGACTGAAACCGTTCGCCTTCTGCCTTTGCCATTTTCTCGGTATATTCCTGTTGCGTAGCGCTGATCTCCAGCCGAACAATCGCCAGTTCCTGCCTTGTGTTGAGGTATTTATTTTCTGCACTCACCTGTTTGGCCATGGCATTTTGGTACGACTGGTTGCGCTGTTCCAACTGCGTAAGCGACACCAGCCCGCTGTCGAACATCTGCCGCTGCCGGTTGTATTGTTGCGTGGCGATGCGGAAGTCATTGGCAGCCGCAGCGGCCTCAATGCTGTCGCTCTGCAGCTTTACCTGCAACTGCCGGATCTTGTTTTCCATTTGCGTGAGCTTTAGTTGCAAGCCTGTGGAAAGTGCACCCAATTGTGTTTCGGTGGCGCCGGCTTTGTTCCGGTACGATTCAATGCCACGCTGCTTGGCCGTAATTTGCTCCTTTGTTCTTTCCAGCAACTGCGGATCGAGATAGGCCTCTTTTACTTCTGAAATTTGTGCCAGCGTGTCGCCGGCTTTCACAAAGTCGCCTTCTTTTACATGCCATTTTACAATGCGGCCAGCAATAACGGTGTTGATCTGCTGCGGCCGTTGCTCCTGTCGCAGGGCCATCACGGCGCCTTTGGCCCGGATGGTTTGCGTCCACGGCAAAAAAAGTAAGACAAGCAAAAAGACCAGGAAGGCCGTGATCCAAAAGCGAACCCGGCTCCGTTTGCCATGCAGGTAAATATGTTGGTAGGCGGTAATTGTGTATTTCATAACAGCCTTTTTATGCGTTGAAAAAATTTATGAAAGTGTAATGGTTTGGTTCGACTGGCGGATGAAATACGGGTCGTTCGTCGCCACAATAACGGTCGCATCCACCTCTGTCAAAAGAAACTGTTGGATTTGTTTGGTGGCAACATCGCCAACGCCCTGCCAGGGTTCTTCCAGCAGCAGGAGTTTGGGCTTGTGTGCCAGGGCCCGAACCAACATGATCTTCTGCACCACGTTCTTGGGCAGGCGGTTCCCGGTTGCATCCAAAACCGTATCGAAGCCTTTGGGCAGGCCGGCAATAAATTTCGAAAGCCCGGTGATCTCGGTGAGTTTAGAGATATAAGCGCTGTCGGCATTTTCATTTCCCAGGGCAATGTTTTCCCAGAGCGAACCGGTAAACACATCCTGCTGGTTCAGCACAATACCGGTTTGCGACCGCAGGTATTCGAGGCTGTAGTTGCCAATGGGAATGTTGTTGATCAGCACCGCTCCGGCAAACGACGGGTAGGCACCTGTCAGCAGTTTCAGGATGGTGCTTTTGCCGCTGCCGTCCTTGCCGGTAATGGTCACTTTTGCACCGGGTTTTATGCGGACGGAAAGCTGTTTTAAGATGGGATGTCCTTCCCTGTAGGCAAACGAAACATCGTTGAAGGCAATGCCGAACGCTTCCTGCCGTACCGGTGCGAAGGTGCCTTCGTTTTCCACGGGTTTGTCAAGGAGCTTGTTGATTTTTTCTACCGATGTCAGCGCACTGTAAACGCTGTCCATATTGATGATCAGTTTTTCCACGGAAGTGGTAATGATCAGGATCACGATCTCTGCCGCCACAAACTGGCCGATGTTGATCTGCTGATTCAGCAAAAGAATACAACCTACGATCAGCATGGCGGCTGTGATCAGCACCTTAAAAGCAATGAGCACATTGTACTGCAGCAGCAGAATGGAGAAATGCTTTTTTCGGGCTTCTACGTAATTGATCACTTTGTCATCAGCCTTTTTTTCGTGCAGGGAATGATGCGCCGAAAACTTGAACTGCTTGACTACCCTTGCCATCTCTTCCAGCCAGCCTGCCACTTCGTATTTGTACTGGCTTTTTTCAAGACTGGTTTGAAAGCCTTTGTTGCCCGTAACATAAAAAATGAGGTAAAGCACCAGGAGCAAAAGGATGCCGAAAAAGATAAAGGCCGAATGATAAAAGCTTAAGAGGACCAGGCCGAGTAAAATCTGCGTGATGGCCAGCGGAAACTCTAGCAGGATCTTAGACAGGCTTTTTTGCAAAACAGGAATATCGAAAAACCGGTTCACCAATTCGGGCAGGTACACGTTATCGACTTTCTGCAGGTCCAGCCGGGGAATATGGCTGGTAAACGCAAAGGAGTAGCGAACGAAGATCTTTTGGTTGATGCGTTCGATGATTTTCATCTGGTTCATTTGCAGGAGGCCGTTACAGAGAACGCCACCCACCGCAAGAGCGATAAGGATGGCCAGCGAGGTTGACATAGCGCCGCCCACGACAAAACCAATAATGGCCTGTATGCCCAGGGGCAACGAAAGCTGGATCAAGCCGCCCAGGATGGCAAAAAAATAGATAGAACTGATCTCGGATTTTTCTTCACGCAACAGGCGTGCAATCCGGGTTAGCGGGTTTGTTGGCACCATAACAGTTGGATGCTGATTTAAAAAGTTGAAACAATAAAGATTCTGATTGGTTCTAATCAGCAGGCATCCGGCGGCGGTGCTACAAATTCGAGCAGGGGAGTGGCGTGTGACCTTTCAACAAAGCCGGCGTAGAAAGACCTGTTTTCTTCTTCGCGAAAAGCCTGTAGGGCCAGGTTGTATTCTTTGGCGATGTCTCCTTTTTCTTTACCGGCGTTTAGTTTTTGCTCTGGTTTTTCTTCATCGATATAGGTGTAAAAGACCGCCTTTTCCGCAGAAAAAAAATGCAGCACAGGGATCGCCTGCAACAGCAATAAAAAAAGAAACAATATGGCCGCCAGCCGTTTCAAAATGGGAGTGCAAAATAATTTCCACGGCTAACAAACAGGATTGGAGTTTGTTTAAATTTTTCGAAAAGTTTTTTTATGCCTTAAATTCATCCGCTCAAATTCATCATTGCAAAAAGAAGACGACATGGCTTATCCTTACCAGATACAATCATTGGAGGAATACAAAGAACAATATCAACAAAGTGTAGAACAACCGGAAGAATTTTGGAGCCGCGTGGCTGAAAATTTTCAATGGCGAAAAAAATGGGACAAAGTGCTGGAGTGGAATTTTACCGAGCCCTCGGTAAAATGGTTTCTGAATGGTAAGCTGAACATCACGGAAAACTGCATCGACCGTCACCTGGAAGAGATGGGGGAGAAGCCGGCCATCATTTGGGAACCCAATAATCCTGACGACCGCGTACGTGTTGTGACTTATAACCGCCTGCACAAACGGGTTTGCCAGGTAGCGCAAATGTTAAAGAACAACGGCGTTAAAAAAGGTGACCGTGTTTGTATCTATATGGGCATGGTGCCCGAGTTGGCTTATGCCGTGTTGGGTTGTGCCCGCATTGGCGCCATTCACAGCGTGGTGTTTGGCGGCTTTTCGGCGCAAAGCATTGCCGACCGTTTGGAGGATGCTGGTGCCGAATACATCATCACTGCCGACGGCGCTTTCCGCGGCGAAAAAGTGATCCCGCTGAAAGACACCATCGATGATGCGCTGATCGGCAACAAAACAATAAAAAAAGTGATTGTCTTTACCCGTACCCGCACGCCTGTGTCCATGATCAAAGGCCGTGATGTGTGGTGGGAAGATGAAATGGAGCATTCGCTGGGGCAGGTAGAAGTCAACAACGTGGTTTCGTTCCCGGCAGAAGAAATGGACGCCGAAGATCCCCTGTTTATCCTGTACACATCGGGTAGCACCGGCAAACCCAAAGGCGTAGTGCATTCTTGCGCCGGCTACATGGTGTGGACGGCTTATACGTTCGTCAACACGTTTCAATACAAGCCCGGCGACATTCATTTCTGCACCGCCGATATCGGGTGGATCACTGGGCACAGTTATATTGTTTACGGCCCGCTGGCTGCCGGCGGTACATCGGTCATGTTTGAAGGCATCCCTACCTGGCCCGATGCCGGCCGCTTTTGGGACGTGGTGGACAAGCACAAGGTGAATATTTTATACACAGCACCAACGGCCATCCGTTCGCTGATGGGATTTGGCCTGAAGCCGCTGGAAGGAAAAGACCTTTCTACCTTGAAAATATTGGGTACGGTGGGTGAACCCATCAACGAAGAAGCCTGGCACTGGTACGACCAGCATATTGGAAAAGGCAAATGCCCGATTGTGGATACCTGGTGGCAAACGGAGACTGGCGGTGTGCTCATCTCCAACCTGGCGGGTGTAACACCGGCCAAACCCAGTTGGGCCACCTTACCCATGCCCGGCGTGCAGCCAATTTTGGTAGATGAGGCCGGGAAGGAAGTGGAAGGCAACCCGGCTGCGGGTAATCTTTGCATTAAAGCACCGTGGCCCTCCATTTTGCGCACCACTTATGGCGACCACGAACGCTGTCGCCAAACCTATTTTTCTACGTACGAAAATTTATACTTTACCGGTGATGGCGCTTTGCGTGACGAAGAAGGCAACTACCGCATTACCGGACGCGTAGATGATGTATTGAATGTAAGTGGTCACCGCATTGGCACCGCCGAAGTGGAGAACGCCATCAACATGCACTCCGATGTGGTGGAAAGCGCCGTGGTAGGCTACCCGCACGATGTAAAAGGACAGGGCATTTATGCTTACGTCATTTGCAGTCATATGCACGGCAGCGACGACGAAATGCGCAAGAACATCCTGCAAACCGTTTCCCGCATCATTGGGCCCATTGCCAAGCCGGATAGGATCCAGTTTGTACCGGGACTGCCCAAAACAAGAAGCGGAAAGATCATGCGGCGTATCCTGCGCAAGATTGCCGAAGGCGAAACCTCCAGTTTTGGCGATACCACCACCTTGCTCGACCCGGGTGTGGTGGAAGAGATTGCAAAGGGAAAGCTGTGAGATGGTGAGTGGTGAGTGGTCAGTAGTGAGTTGGCGCCAAAGTGCTAAATGATTTAATACGAAAAAGCCTCCTGAACTTTCAGGAGGCTTTTTTATAAAATACTCTTGCAGCGTTAGGCTTTACTCACCATTCACCACTGACTACTCACCATCTCATTTCCGGATGGTGATGGTGGTGCCCACAGGCAGGTAGCTGTACAGGTCATCTACATCGCGGCGCTTAAGGGAGATGCAGCCGAGCGTCCAGTTTTTATATTTATCCACCACGAAATCCTCATTCAGCCAGGTACCGTGGATGCCGATCTCGCCGCCGGGTGAGGCCCAGCTTGGAATTTCGCCCCGCTCTTTGCGGCGCTTGAATTTGGCCAGGCTTTCCTGGTTGGGGTAATCGATGGAAATAAATTTGTCCCACTTGGCATGCGGCCGTTTGCCGTTGATGCGAAAGGTTCCTTCCGGCGTATTGCGGTCGCCTTCCATTTTTTTATCATCCAGGGTATTGTTGCCAAACACAACGGGGTAAGTGGCAAACCAGCCCTTGGCATCGTACACACTCAGTTCGTATTTACGCTTGTCAACAACAATGTACATGGGCGCTATGGGCATGGAGGCCATCCGTTTGGTGGCGGCCAAAGCCTTGTAGGTGGGTGCGGCTGTTTTAGAAGTTACACTGCTTTCGGTACGGCTGCTGTTTAAAAAAATGCCACCGGCGGAAAGAAGCATAGAGGTTAGTAAAATGGTGGTTTTCATGTTACAGTAAAGGAATTGTGGTTAGCTGCTTTTTTAACGGCAGCAGTTTGGATTTTATTTTCCGTTGCCAAAAATTTTTGCCCGTATTGTGAAATACAACGCCGGCAGCAGGCTATCGGCACTAAAAAATTACAGCGGCAAAACTAAAGTGGAGACGAATGCGGCGGGATTTCCATCGGTGGGCAGGGAAAAAGCAAAGCCAAAAGCTGCTGCCAGCCGGCATTAGCGGTGATGACCTTCGGAAAAGCACAAAAAAACCTGCCCGGTGCGGACAGGTTTTCTGTAAACTCTTTTTTATTAAAAATGGCTGAAGCGTATGCCTACGTTGTAGGGAGTTTGGTCGAGTCCTTTTTCCCACATGTTGCGGGTGGCCAGCGAACCGTAAAGGCGCACAGGTCCCAGCGTTAATTCGCCGATGTAAGAAACCTTCCATTTTTCCAGGTTGAAGTCGTCGTGCAGTTTGGTTTTGTCACCGTCCTGCTTGATCTTTTGCCGGGACGAATACAGGTAGCCTACACTCACACCAGCGCTAAAGCCAAAGCCATTGCGTTTGCTCGGTGTGAAGTTGAAGTTCAGCATCATGGGAATGGTGGCATAGTCTGCAGCCAGCTTGTTTTTACCGGCAGAGGCCAGGTCGGGGTCGAAACTGATGACGGTTGGGTTTTTGCTGAAGCGTACCCGCTCGTCGTCAAAGCGGTAGTTGTTCAATTCAACACCCAGTCCGTATTTCAGGTTCACTACATGTTTTACCAGGTTGAGTTTTTGCTGAAACACCCAAATGTTTACGTTTACCGATTTGCCGGTGCGCAGCTTCAGGTTGTCTTTGTTGCCAATGTCTGCTGTTACAAAGCCGCTTTGCTGTGCCGCCGCGTAATTGGTATTATCGGAATAGTTGGCAAAGCCAAGGTCAACGATCCACCAGTTGGTAGAAAGGTTGGAGTTGCTCCGGCGCTTGTTGCTGATAATCACATCGCGGCTTTCGCCGTTGTTCTTCCCGGGTTTTTTAATGATGATCATGCCACCGATGCGGATGGTGTCGGCTTTGGCTTCAGTGGTATCGGTTTGGGCAAAAAGGGACAAAGAAAGTCCGGTTGCCAGCAAGGCTAGTACAGCTTTTTTCATAAAATGCGTTTTGAAGATTAGTTAAGTTTCAGTGCCACGGCCCCCACCAGGATCTCGTTGTCTGCGTTAGCGGTTCCAAGGCCGGTGCGGCGTTCGAGGAAGCGGGTCACTTTGCGCAGGAACCCTTTGGCTGATGATTTTTTGGGTTCGAAATCCCCTTCGGTTACTGCAGGTTCTTCGGGGGTTTCTATAGGGTTATACGAAGCAAGGTTGGCAGATGTTACACTTGGATTTGCAACAATTTTGTTAAGGGCCACTGCTTGTTTTTCGGTAAGAAGCGTTGTATTGGTTTTTACCGATTCTACTTTGGCCAGGGCCTCTGTTTCAATACCCTCTTCTTCTGCGGGAAGAAGCAATGGCTGCGGTGTTTTCTGCGGCGTTACCAGTTGAACGGCAGGCGTGCTTTTGCTCGCAGGTTGCCGTTCCGGATTCGTTTGGGCAATCACCGGCTGGCCTTCCGGCTGCACAGCATCTTGTATGTTATTGACAGGCTGCTTTGCTTTTTCTGTGGCCGGATTCACTGGTTCCACTTTTTGTGCAAGGCCTGCATCCGGCGATGCTATTTTGTCGCTGTCACCCACCAGGAAGAAAAGGCTGGCAAACAAGAGGATAATAACGGCTACGGCTACCCGCATCCAAACCGGGAAAAGCCACACCACTTTTTCGGTGTGGCGATACAATTCTTTTTTGTCCGGATAAGGAATGACTTCGGAAGCATCCAGTTTTGTTTTTTGCAGCAACTGGTGCTGCAACCGCAAGTCGGTATTGACAGCGATCTTTTCTTCTATTCTTTTTTGTTCGGTGGCAGAAAGCTCGTTATCGATATAAAGCAAAAGCGATTCGTCAACGATGTTCAGCTTCATGGCGCCAGCCTGCAGGCTGCTTTTGTCAAAGAACACCACGTCTTCCGCCGGAAGCTTGGTGCTTAACAGCAGGTCCAGTTCTTCCTGCAGGTGCGGGTGCAAAAGCAGAAACTGGTCCACCATCTCTTTTTGCGAAGCACTGAGCTCGTTGTCCATATACAGGACAAACCACTCTTCGTAGTTGCTTTGATCGATGATATGGTTTTCGTTAAATGACATTTTCCACTTTTACAATGTAATCTTTTAATTGAAGCCTGGCCCGGTGCAGGTACACTTTTACCTGGCTTTCGCTCAGGTTCATAATCCTGCCGATCTCTTCGTAGCTGTAGCCTTCGTAATCTTTCAGCAAAACGAGCGACCGCTGTGTTTCGCTTAGTTTTGCCAGGGCTCTTTCCAGCACTTCTTTGCCGTTGTTGTGCTGCCGGTCCGAAACCTTTGTCTCTTCCCTGAATTCATCTTTCAGGTACACCCGCTTTACTTTTCGCAGGTGGTCGATCATGCCGTTGTAGGCAACCGTAAAGAGAAAGGATTTGCACTTGCTGTTGTCCACTTCGGCACGGGCCCGCCATAGTTTTTCAAAAGCCGACTGTACCACGTCACGGGCATCTTCCTCGTGGCGAAGGTTTTTTACGATAAACCGGAACACGCCATCGGCGTACAGGTTTACACAGTCGTTATACTCTTTTTCGGTCATAATCAGTCAGGGAAATTGGCTGGTTTTCCTGTTATACGCAGCCCGCCAAAAAATGTTACAGCAAAGGAAAAAAATTTTTAGAAAGGAAAAAGGGAAAGAAACTGGCGGGAGGCCACTTCCCAGATCATCTCGCCGTTGCGGAGCGATTCCGGCTTCAGGCACTCGGCTGCCTGGGTGCAAAGTTCTTCGGTTTCGGTAAACGCTGCAAAAGAAGCCACTGCAATAAGAACGAACAGGAGAGGAAACAGGATATAGGCAGCGGGAGTAGATGTCTTTCGCATGGCTGTTGGTTTATTGGTTTGACGAAGGTAGACGGCGGAATGTTACAGGTATTTTAAAAAAATGTTACCGGCAAAAGGGGGAGTGAATATCGAACAGAAGAACAAGGAACAAGGAATGTCGACGGAGGTATCCCCTGTTCGGCATTTTCACTATAATAAACCGCCTGCGAGCACTAAGGAAAGTTCGATCTAAACACTTCCACATTCGATATTCCTTGTTCGGTGTTCTCCGGTTCCTCACCCTTCATCCTGGTAATAGATCTTGTAATATTTTCTTCCGTCCATGTCCACGCCTTTTTCAATCAGGTCGGTGCGACCATGCACATAAATATGAAAGTTGCGGTCAAGCTTGATAACACTTTTAAAAATGCGGCTTTGCTTTTTTACCGCTTCGGGAGAAATATCAAACTGGGCGGCCAGGTCAAAATCATTGCTCTCGATATAGCGACTGCCAAAATTGCGAAAGGCTTCAATGCGGTCGTCCTGCGCAAACACTTCGGATTGAAATTCGTCGATGTCAAAGCTCTCGTGGCTTTTGAAATAGTCGATGGATTTGTGCAGCAGTTCCACCTGTTCGTTTCGCGGCACCTTCAATTCCTCTTCCAGCGGGCCGGTGATGAATTGCTTCGTAAGATTTAAAAAATGCTGCGTGTTGTGAAACTCGTTTTTCTGCGGTGCCACCGCCAAGAATTTTTCCTTCCAGTACTGCGCTTCTTCGCCGCGGTTCTGGTTATCAAAAAGCAGCACATCATAACCTTCGTCTTCTTTGTGGCCAATGATCAAACAGCCCTTGTCCACCTTGCTCACTTCCACGCCTTCTTTCATGGCCAGGTCAATGCTGCCTTCTTCCTGTTGTGCATCGAGGAAAAACGCTTTGTTCTCCGTTTTAAAAAGACCAATGGCTTTGCAAACCATGCTGTCTACCGGCAGGCCATTGAAGTAGGCCACGTAAAACTCACCGCCTTTTACTTTGGGGTGGGTCGACTGGTTGTACAAATGCTTTGCAATGTTGCCTGAAACTTCTTCAAAGGTTGTATCGTCTTCAAACAACTGCTTGCAGTATTGATACAACTCATGGTATTGCAGCGACGCATCGTGGCTGAAGGAATGGTGCTCGTGGTTGTTTTTGAATCGCCCCAAAAAACTATCCTGGATGATGTATAAATTTTCGTCGGAAAGCTCCGGCGCCTGCTGCGAAAGCAGTAGCGGGTCCGCATTGTTCTTATTGCCTACATAGTGAATGATCAGTTTTTCCAGGATGGTGTTTGGCAGGTTCATTTTATAAAATTGGGGGGCAAAGATAGGGGGCCTCCCCCGTCCCCTCCGGTGGAGGGGCTCAGGTGTAACAAACTACTTTTTTCTGCTGCCAGCTTTTATCATCCGTTTCAGATTCGAATAATAAAAGTTTCTTTCCAAAAGATCAGGATCTTCGATCTGGGCCCTCCCACCGGGAGGGGCGGGGTGGGCCGACCTTCCCTATATTTGCCTTCCCTAATCAAAACATATGAACGAAAAATTTGTCGAAAGGCTCCGAACAGAAATTGAAGAAATCAAATCTTCAGGCTTGTACAAGAACGAAAGGGTTATCACCTCGCCGCAAGGTGCCGAGATCACCGTGAACGGGAAACAGGTACTGAATTTTTGCGCCAACAACTACCTTGGGCTTTCGTCGCATCCCAAAACCATTGAAGCGGCTCATAAATACATCGACAGCCATGGCTACGGCATGAGCTCTGTACGCTTTATCTGCGGTACGCAGGATATTCACAAAGAGCTTGAACAAAAGCTGGCGCAGTTTCTCGGCACAGAAGACACCATCTTATATGTGGCGGCCTTTGATGCCAACGGCGGTGTGTTTGAGCCCCTGTTCAACGACCAGGATGCCATCATCTCCGATGCCCTCAACCATGCTTCTATCATTGATGGTGTTCGCTTGTGTAAGGCGCAGCGCTACCGCTATGAGCACAATAATATGGAAGACCTGGAAGCCAAGCTGAAGGAGAGTGCTCACCTGCGCAGCCGTATCATTGTAACCGATGGCGTGTTCAGCATGGACGGTACCATTGCGCAACTCGACAAGATTTGCGACCTTGCTGATCAATACGACGCCATCGTAATGGTTGACGAAAGCCACGCTTCGGGTTTTGTAGGGAAAACCGGTCGGGGTACGCATGAGCACCGCAGAGTAATGGGACGCATCGATATCATTACCGGTACTTTGGGTAAAGCCCTTGGTGGTGCCAGCGGTGGCTTTACCAGCGGCCGCAAAGAAATTATTGACATCCTTCGCCAGCGCAGCCGGCCCTACCTTTTCTCCAATACATTGGCGCCATCCATTGCCGGCGCTTCCATTGCGGTGCTGGACCTGCTGACAGAATCGACAGCGCTGCGGGATAAGCTGGAGAGCAATACAAGTTACTTCCGCACCAAAATGACCGAAGCCGGCTTCGACATCAAGCCCGGTGAGCACCCCATTGTTCCCATTATGCTGTACGATTCGGTACTGGCCGCCAAATTTGCCGATGCGCTTTTGCAGGAAGGCATTTACGTTATCGGGTTCTTTTTTCCCGTGGTACCAAAAGGCCAGGCCCGCATCCGGGTGCAGATCAGTGCTGCCCACGAGCAGACACACCTCGACAAAGCCATTGCTGCCTTTACCCGCATCGGAAAAGAGCTGGGTGTGCTGAAATAGCTTTCGTAGGGACATGCTCCTGGCATGTCCTTTTTATTTGGAAACAAGAGCCAACAATAAAAAGCGGGCAGCAGCGTTTAAGGTGAAATGTCCGCCATGAAAAAATGGTTTTTTGCTGCCTGTTTGTTTTCGGTAGCTATTAGTAGCCTAAGTTCCTGCGCCACCAACCGCGACTGCCACGGTGTAAAGCACACCACGTTGTCAAACGGTGTCAGGATTTAAATAGATTATTTCCACCTTAGATTAGCAGCATGAAAAGAGTCTTTCTTTCATGCTGTTTTTTTTTATGCCTGTTCCGGGTGGTGGCACAGGATCATTTTCCGCAATCGTTTGTTGGCAATTGGAAAGGCACCCTTGACTGGTTTGAGGCTGGGAAAAAGGAGCCAAAGAAAATAGCGATGCGCTTGCGTGTTTTTTCCACCGATACGGCCGGCATCTACAGCTGGCAAATACAATACGGCGAAGAAGGCAAAGACAACAGGCCTTACCTGTTAAAACCGGTTGACAGCCTGAAAGGACACTGGCGGGTAAATGAAGGAAATGGCATTTTGCTGGACAACTACTGGCTGGGCAACCGGCTTTCGGTGACATTTACGGTAATGAACAGCACCATTTTTAATACGTACCGGCTAGAAGGCGATTCCCTCTTGGTAGAGTTTCACAGCCTGACGGCCAAACCAGTGGCTATTTCGGGTTTGGGTACAGAAGGGAGCCCGCAGGTAAACAGCTACGGTATCAAATTTTACCAGCGTGCAATTCTAAAGAGAGTAGAGTAAACTGCGTGTAGAAGCCAGCCCGATGCTTTGCCCTTTGCTTTTTCAACCTATCAACTTCTCAACCAATCAACCGATTACCCCCTCCGCCGTTACCTTTGCGCAAAATTCATCCACCATTATGCGTTTTTTGTTACTGGGTTTTTTTGCCTTTCTGCTGGTTGGCTGTACGCCCAACAACGTTACCACCGATGATTCCCTGAAAAAATATTTCGACGAGCAAAAGTCGGAAGGAACCTTTGGCCTGTTCAACAACGGCAACGGTCAGTTTACCATTTATAACCTGGCCCGCTACCGCGACAGTGCCTACCTGCCGGCATCCACGTTCAAGATCCTGAACTCGCTCATTGGTCTGCAAACCGGTGTTATTTCCAGCGATACCATGACCATTAAATGGGATGGCGTGCAACGCGATAGAAAAGAATGGAACCAGGACCTGAACATGAACCAGGCCTTCCGGGCTTCATCGGTTCCGTATTACCAGGAGGTGGCCCGCCGCATTGGGAAGGACACCATGCAGTTCTGGCTCGATTCGCTTGCTTATGGCAACAAACTGATAAAAGGCCCGGTGGATTCTTTCTGGCTGAACAATTCCTTAAAGGTGACTCCCGATGAGCAGCTTGGGCTGGTCAAGCGGCTTTATTTTAACCAGCTTCCTTTTTTTACACCTTACCAGGAAGTGGTGAAAAAAGCCATGCTGTTCGAAGACAAACCCACGCACCAGTTGAGCTATAAAACCGGTTTGGGACGAAAAGAAGACGGTACACGGGTGGCCTGGGTAGTCGGTTGGATAGAAGAAAACCGTCATCCCTACTTTTTTGTGCTGAACATGGAAAGCAAAGACCCTTCGGTGGACCTGGTGGAAGGCCGGATGAAAGTGCTGCGCGGCATCCTGACGCAGTTGCAGTTCTTCCAGGGGAAGCGATAAAATTAGTTTACAGTTGAGGAAATGTTCCAGAACATATGAGAGCTGCAAACTGTAAACAGAAAACTGTAGACGGTAAACGGTAAACTGCAAACTTGTGAACTCTTTAAACCCCTTTAGCACATTCTTTGCCTGTGGTGGCTAAATTGTAAAAACCCTTGAACTACCAGTTTCAATACCCCGAAGCGTTTTGGCTGCTGGCACTGGTGCCGGTGCTGGCGCTTCTTTATTTTTTTTATCTCCAGTGGCGCAAAAAAGCTGCCCGCCAGCTTGGCGACCCACTGCTGGTGGCGGAACTCACCAGCAATCATTCGCCCAAAAGAGCCTTGCTCAAGTTTGGACTTTTTACACTTGCCTTTGCCCTTGGCTGTTTTACCCTGGCCAATCCGCGTATGCCCGACGATGAATCGGCCGAAGTACGCAAGGGCATTGACGTGGTGATAGCGCTGGACGTAAGCAACAGCATGCTGGCAACCGATGTACAGCCCACCCGCCTGCAAAAGGCGCAGGCTTTTCTGACATCTGTCATCAATAAAATGCCCAATGACCGCATTGGCCTGGTGGTATTTGCCGGCAGTGCCTATACGCAAATGCCGCTTAGCACCGACCACGAAGCCGCCAAGCTTTTTGTGACCACTGCCAACCCGGGCATGGTGCCGGAGCAGGGCACGGCCATTGCCGATGCCATGTTGCAGGGAAGTGCTGCTTTTGAAGAAGGCAGCGGGCGGTTTAAAACTGTGATTCTTGTGACCGATGGCGAAACCCACGACGAAGAAGCCATTCCAACAGTAGAAGCGCTGGCTAAAAAAGGGGTGATGGTCAATACCGTTGGCCTGGGCTCGCCGGAGGGTTCGGTAATTGTTGACAGCGAAACCGGTCAACCAAGGACCGATGAGAACGGGCAACCCGTAGTGTCGAGGCTAAACGAAGAATTGCTGCAGGGACTTGCGCAAACCACAAATGGCACTTATGTGCAGCTGAACGATATTCCATCGGCCGTAGCCATTCTGCAGGACCAGTACAAAGACGTGGAGAAAAAAGCATTAGTAGATACGTCGGCACTGAACTATGAATCGTTTTACTGGTGGTTTTTGCTGCCGGTGTTTTTGCTCCTGGTAACCGAACTGTTTTTACCCGACCGGAAAAAAAGCGTGGCATGAAAAAACTGGTGATCATAGCAATCTTGTTTGCGCTAAAGGCAGGCGCACAATCCGGCAAGGCCTATACCAGCCGGGGCAACGAGTATTACCTGCAACTCAAGTTTGACCTGGCAGAAGACCAGTACCGCCAGGCGCTGAACCTGGAGCCGCGCAACAACGAAGCAAAGTACAACCTGGCCAATGCCCTGATGCAGCAGAAAAAATTCAGGGAAGCCATTGAGTTTTACACAGAAGTAACCGGCAGTGACAATCGCAACCTGCGGGCCGCGGCCCACTACAACATCGGTGTAAGCTATACAAAGCAAAAAGATCTTCCCGCCAGCATCGAAGCCTACAAAGCCGCCCTGCGCATCAACCCCGAAGACAAAGAAGCCCGGGAGAACCTGCAAAAAGCCATACAGGAGCAAAAAAAGCAGGAGGAAGAACAGAAAAAAGGCGGTGGCGGTGGTGGTGGTATGAGCCAGAAAGAAGCAGAGAACAAGCTAAAGCAGTTGCAGGACAAAGAACGAGAACTACAGCAGCGCATGCAAAACGCCGGTAAAGGCAAAGGCAATGGGGGACGGAAGGATTGGTAGTGTGCGGTTGATAAGTTGAAGGGTTGAAAGGTTGAGATGTTGAAACGCGGTGGAGATTTGTTAATTGGTGCGGCGGCACGCGGTTTCGGTCTTATTTTTACGGCCTAAGTTTACCCCATGACAGATTCGCTGAAACAGAGTGCCGGGCTGATCGCATACGCATCTTCGCTTACCCACTACCAGCGCCTCCTTACCAAAGAAGTAAAGATTGGTGACCTGCTGCTGGGCAACGGGCATCCCATACGGGTGCAAACCATGACCACCACCGATACGATGGATACGCTTGGTACGGTTGAACAGACCATCCGTTGCATAGAGGCCGGTGCCGAACTGGTACGCATTACAGCGCCTTCGAAAAAAGAAGCCGAAAACCTGCTGAATATAAAGAACGAACTGGCCCGCCGGGGTTACCACACACCGCTGGTGGCTGATATTCATTTCACCCCCAACGCCGCGGAAATTGCGGCCCGCATCATTGAAAAAGTGCGGGTGAACCCGGGCAACTACGTTGACAAGAAAAAATTTGAAACCCTCGAATACACCGACGCCGAATACGCCGAAGAGATCGACCGCATTCGCGAACGGTTTACGCCGCTGCTGCGCATCTGTAAAGAGTACGGCACCGCCATGCGTATTGGTACCAACCACGGTTCGCTGAGCGACCGTATCATGAGTCGCTACGGCGATACGCCCATGGGTATGGTGGAAAGCGCCATGGAGTTTTTGCGCATTGCCCGGGGCGAAAGCTATCACAACATTGTGCTGAGCATGAAAAGCTCCAACCCGCAGGTGATGGTACAGGCTTACCGCTTACTGATCAAAACCATGCACGAAGAATTTGGCGAGATCTACCCTTTGCACTTGGGTGTAACCGAAGCGGGTGATGGCGAAGACGGAAGAATAAAAAGCGCTGTAGGCATTGGTACCTTGCTGGAAGACGGCATTGGCGATACCATCCGTGTTTCCCTGACGGAAGATCCGGAGCTGGAGATTCCGGTGTGCAGGGATCTGGTGAAACGATATGGCCCATCCCCCACAACTTCTCCGGATGAGCGAGAGGGTACTAAAGCCCCTTCCAGGTGGGAAGGGGAGGAAGAGCGTGAGCTTTCAGCCCTTCCTTATTCTCCATTTGAATACAAACGAAGAGAAACTTTTGCCGTGAGTAATATTGGCGGAAGCCAGGTGCCCGTAGTGATTGCTGATCTGAGCAAACTGTCGGCCATCACACCAAAAGACCTCCAAAGTATCGGTTACCAATACAACGAAGCGCTTGATAAATGGAACATCAGTGATACGGCAGCCGATTATGTATTCACCGGTCACCATATTTTGAACTTTGCACTGCCGGGAACATTAAAGGTGATTGTGTACCCGGCCACCTGGCTGCAGGCAGAAGACAAGGAAAAATATTTTCCTATCTATGAACAGCGCGGTTTTGCGGAAGCAGAAGCGAAAAGCGGTACCCTCAATTTTGTGATGGTGGATTGCTTCCCGGCTGATATTCCACATCTCTCAGATATGGAATATCTCGATGCCATCGGCAACGACCCTACCGTAGTTCTTTGCCTGAGCAGCACCAACCGGAACGCGGTGCAATCGGTGCGACGAATGTTTGTTGAACTGCTCAATCGCGGTATTAAAAACCCGGTAGTACTCATCACCGATAGCAATTGGCAAACCGCCGACGAACACCTGATTCATTACGCCACGGAAGCCGGCGCCCTGCTGTTGGATGGCTTTGGCGATGGGGTTTGTTTCGGTATGACAGCGGAAGCCTATGCTCATTTTAATCAACAAAACGGATCATTAACCGGCAGACGTTATTCCTCCCCCGCTGGGGGAGGCCAGGAGGGAGCCGAACAGTTTATCAACAACACTGCCTTTATCATATTGCAGGCCACCCGTACCCGCATATCGAAAACAGAATACATTAGTTGCCCCTCTTGCGGCCGTACGCTTTTCGACCTGCAGGAAACCACGGCCAGGATCCGTGCCGTAACCAACCACCTTAAAGGCGTGAAGATCGCTATCATGGGCTGTATCGTGAATGGTCCCGGCGAGATGGCCGACGCCGATTTTGGCTACGTGGGCAGCGGTCCCGGAAAGATTACCCTCTACAAAGGAAAAGAAGTGGTGAAGCGAAATGTGCCCAGCGAAGTAGCGGTGGATGAGCTGATCGATCTGCTCAAAGAAGCCGAGGTTTGGGTAGAGCGGCCGGTGGTGGCATAGCATTCCTTCCACGCTTTTATCCGCTGCGTTTGCAGCGCTTCAAATCTGAACAACATTAGACCTTGCAGCCAATTGCAACCCACTTATTTGGCTGCACGTGTAGCAGGTTGTGTGGTACGTAAGATTTTTTCCATGGCACGGCCTTTGGCGAGTTCGTCCACCAGTTTGTCGAGGTACCGAACCTGCTGCGTAAGGGGATTGGTGATCTCTTCTATGCGGTAGCCGCAGATGGTGCCGGTAATCAGGTAAGCGTTCGGGTGGAGTGTTGCCTGCTGAAAAAAGGTTTCGAACGTTGTTTTTTCAGCGATATGTTTTTGCAGGGCTTTTTCATCATAGCCGGTCAGCCACCGGATGACCTGGTGCAATTCATCTTTGGTGCGGCCTTTCTTTTCCACCTTTGTAACATAATGCGGGTACACAGAAGCGAAGCTCATTTTCGCTATCCGCTCGTCGTGATGGGCTGTATTGTTCATATGATGAATGTTAGTGATAATGTGAGAACGGGAAAATACTGGAAGTACGATCACGGCTTGCTGCTGTGCCGGTATTTGAAAAACAGTCAGCCCGGCAACCGAAGCCAATTAGAAATGTTGATGATTAAATTTAGTACAAAATCTCATTATAAAACGGTCAAGCCGAAGCTGAAGATGATAGATAGATGAAGCTGAAGTTTCTTCCGTCAAGCCGGCATTGCAGCAAACCGCATGTAAGCCGCAGTATATTATAGGCTGACTTTTGTTGTCTTGTCGAGAATTTTAAATTTCAATATTTGATTTGCTATAGTCACTGTCAACTCAGATGGCTTATCAATTAAATTTTGGCTTGTCGATTGAGTAAAATCAGTAATTTCAGAAGTTGTCAAATTTATGGTCTTCCGTTTTAGTAATTCGGAAAAGTATTCAATTGTGACTGCTCCTGATTCTTTTATATAAGTCGAAAAATATTTCTTGTCAGAAAATGGTATGCGTAACAAAGAGCCAGCAACAAATACAACTCCATTCATTGCAATTTCTTTATTAAAAGTTGAGCAGGCTAACCATATGATACTTGCCGTCAATAGCGGGTGTCCAAAAGTCATGATTGAAATTTTCATTTGCATTGAAGTCTTTAGATTCTCAACTAGTGCAAATAGAATTGTCCCAATTGCTGGATAAAGTATTATGGTTATTAAAAATGCATACAAAATATTCATTCCCTATAAAGTTTAAGAGTGTTTGTGTTATTGCGGCTTACGTTTTGGCGCTTGGCGAAGAAGCGGATTTCGAAGCACTAAACTTTCTGCCAGCACTGAACTTGATACGAAGCACAAATCTTCAATTAAGCACTGAACCCGCTTTTTTGCCAAACGCCTGTTACCTGCCGTTTTTCCTGTCATTCCGCTAGTTTTCTTGTTTCTAAGTAACAGTCAAACTTTATTTCTTGTCTGATTTTGTCACTTAAAACCTTGTTCTCAATTAGAATTTCTACTATTCCTTTTCGGTGAATTGCACAATTCATTTTATTGTATAAAATTTCAAGTGGCTCTTTACACTCCTTTGTCTTATTGGCTTTGAAAATGTCTGAATAAATCCCTGCTAACTGCTCTATTTTGTGTTCACTTTTTGTCTTATTTGCAATTTCCCTTAATAGTTGGAAGTCGCCACTTTTGTAATTTGAAACTAAAATTTCTAAATAGTCAATCGGATTTTTAGCCGTTTGAATTTTGTTCAAGGCAAAGTTTCTAATGTCTTTGCTTTTCAAGTGTTTTAATGCGTAAATAGCATATTCAACTATTCTGTTTTTACTTGTCGACTTGTGCTTAGCCAAGTCTAAAATTATTTGACTGTCGTAAGGAAATTTGTAAAAATCGAAAATATCTAACAGTCTTTGAATATTTGATTTATCCGTTTCGCTAATGAGTTGTTTGGCAACCTGATTTATTTCTTCACCTGTTAAGTTTCTTTTTCGTCTGAAAGAAATAAATGGTTTGCTGTTTAGAACTTCGTCAATTATGTCTTTGTATTTTGTTGGTTTTGTTTTGTGCTTTTCTTGACTTGCCTTTGTTCGTTTTATGTTATCAAGATAAATATGAATGAACTTGTTCGTCTCGGCTTTCTTTTTAAGTTCTTCGGAAACCTTTATTTTTTTGTTTTCTTCTTGAAAACGTTTGATTATCCAATCATCTTGCCAATCGTCAGGATTTTGTTCAATGTATTTTCCAAACTTTTTGGCAACGTAAAACAATCCATTCAGTCCGTCAAGTTCTAATATTTCATAAGCACCAACCCAATCAGGACCTTCAATCGGATTGTTTAAAAATCTGTCGTAAATCGCTTGTTTTACTTCGGTGTCGTTGTGTTGAGCGTAAAGTTTTGCAAGTGCAAATAAATGTGTCAAATTCCAAGTGTCGTCTTTTTCAGTTGCCAAACCTTGTAAAACAGCTTTGCGAATTTTGTCTTGATGCTTTGAAATAGAAATTATATCAAAAATATATTTAGCTCTGTCGCCTTCACTTTGTCCGTCATAAGCATAAATATTCAATGCACCCTTAATAGTGTGGTTTGAAAAGTCAATTTTTGGATTGTCTCTCACTAAAAGATACGCTTCTCCTGTCCCACGTTTTAGTGAGTTATAGAATTGTCGTTTTATGTTTGCAGTGTCGTTCATTAAAATGGCAGGTAACAATCACATTGCTGCACCTTCTTGCTCCATCTACTCTTGAACGTCAAGGCCAAACGGAGCAAGAACTAGGGATGATTTCCTTCCCATACTTATTGCTTCTCTTCTTTTTTCACCACCTGGGGCAGCAGTTCAAAATAGCTTGCCTTGAACTTGCCGTCCACCACTTCACCCTGCACTTTTGCTTTGCGCACGGCATTGCAAAAACCATTGTCGGCATGGGCATCACCATGGTCGTTAATATCGGTGCCGCTTACAAAATAAGCTTTGCCATCCATGCGCACGGCCAGCGTGCAGCCGGGTGCTTTCAGGGAGAATTGGCATTGCCCGCAGGAGGCTTCTACTTCCTGTAGTTTTTTGGCAGGGTCAGGGCCGGTCTTGCCTTCTTTTTTCTGTGCAAACAGCAGCGTAACAAAGAGCAGTGAGAAGGAGAGGAGAAATATCTTTTTCATGGTAAAACGTTTTGGTAAATGAAAAGGAAAGATAATACCCGATTGCCTTATTCCGGCAGCGGGTCGGCCGGTGTCTTTTTTGCCGGGTCAAACACCGCCACGCCGACCCTCGAATCGGCGCAGCCATAATACAAAAACCACTTGTTTTGGTGGTACACCAGGCCTTCAATGAACACGGTTCCGTTGACATACTGCCCGCTTTTTTCAAACGGCTCCATTGGCCGCAGGAAAGGTGCATCCAGCCGCCCGATGGCTTTGGTAGGATCGGCTTTGTCAAACAACACCTGCCCGGCGCAATAGGCATTGCCGGTAAACCGCTTGTCGCCTTTCTGCGGGTTGTTCTTGCCGTTATAGAGCAGTAGTATTCCTTTGTCGGTTACAACTGCCGGCGGACCGCATTCGGTGAGGTCGCTGTCAAAAAAACCTTCCCGCGGAGCGATCAATGCTTTGGGTTCTCCCTTCTCATCCAGCAGCGGCTGCCAGTTCACCAGGTCATCAGAGGTGGCCAGAAAAACGCCCAGCTCTCCCCAGTACAGGGTGTATTTGCCACCCACTTTTGTGATCACCTGTTTGCCGTCTTTTACCGCCGTTACAATGGAGGCCGATTTGTGCGGTACGTTAAATACGTTGCCTTTGGCGTTCTTAAAAATAGGGCCGTGCTTTGTCCAGGTTTGCAGGTCTTTGGACGTGGCCACGCCAAGCCGTGGGATCTTTCGGTTCCACTGCGTGTAAAACACCACGTAAGTGCCATCTTCTGTTACGGCTACCCGTGGGTCCTCGCAGCCGCCCGGCCATTCGTATTCTTTCTGGCTGTCGTTACCGGGGTAAAGCACCGGGGTGGGAAGGCGGGTGAAGTGCAGGCCGTCGCTGCTTTCGGCATAACCCAGGCGGGAAGTGCGTTCGCCAATGGCCACGCCGGTCTTGTCCTCGGCCCGGTACAAGAGCACAACTTTTCCATCCTTGATAGCGGCACCGGGATTAAAGGTGTCGTTCGACTCCCAGTCCACCAGGCTGTCCTTTACCGGGTCCAGAAACCGTGATTCTTCCTTGGGTGAAATAACGGGGTTAAGACCCGCAGGCCGCACAAAACCACCAAAGGCCCAATCGGGCAAGGGGTTGTTGTCTTCGGCAGACGCGGTGGTAGACTGCACATTGTTACAAGCGGAGAGAAATTGGCAAAAAAGAAGGACGTAAAAACAAAAGCGGGATACCATAGCAGCAATTTGTGTTTTAAAAATAGGCAAACCGTTTCATTGCAGCGCCGCAAATCCGGCTGCACAAAAAGAGAACGCTAAACATTTCATACCTTTCTTTTTCAATCAAAACAGCATGCGCTACTTCCTCGTATCGCTCTTCTTTACCGGCCTCTTTTTTTCCTGCCAGCAAAACCCGCAAACGGAAGTTGCCCAGGTAAAAGGAAAGACACTGCCAACGCTGCCGCTGGCGCCGGAAAAAGTAAAAGGCACGTACAGCGGTGATTTCAAAGGCTCGCCCATTTCGCTTGTGCTCAATTATGTGTCGCACCAGCACGCCAGTGGTTTCAACGTGCACAAAGGCCTGATGCGAAACCTGAGTGGCCGCATTGCCTTCAGTGAGGGCAAGCTGCAACTGGAATTATCGGAACCGGGAAGCAACCAGTATGACGGTATATTTTCGCTCTTGCTGGATACAGCCACCTGGCAGGGCAGCGGCACCTGGAAGCCTTTCAAAAAAGGAGAGGAGGCCAGCTTTACGTTCCAGCGCATGGCACAAAAAGAAGATGAATACGGCCAACAGTTTTTCGACAGTTCGGTCAATTACATCAGCCTCAAACCCGATGGCTCCTGCACGTACACCTACCTTACCGATTCTACCCAAACCGGACAAACGCTGACCATCCGCGGCAATTACAAAAAAGAAGGAGCCGGTATCACGATCTTTTGGCAGAAGAATGCTGTTTTTCCTTCGGGGAAGTCCACATTTACGCTGGTGTTGGAAAAGCCTTTTCCCGATAGCGATTACACGCAGCCTGTGCTTAATGGCGAAGGCCGCACGTTTACCGAAACGCCATTTTAAATGTACCGGCTTAGTAAAACGATCGGTTTGATCCTGTGGTGTGCCGGCCTGGCGCTGGCCAGCTATTATATGTTCCGCTTATCGGTGCCTTATGTTTCCTTTGAAAAGAATGTTGATTTTTTGGCCACCAAACAAAATGTTTACCACATCGATTATTGGCGGGTGGCCTTTTATGCACATGTGTTCACGTCTATTTTGGTATTGCCGGCTGGTTTTACCCAGTTCAACAAAGCCTTTTTCCCGCAGGGCTGGCACCGCCGGCTGGGAATGATTTACATAATTACTGTTTTGTTGATTGCTGCGCCTACGGGGTTGCTGATGGGGCTTCACGCCAATGGCGGGCTGGGGGCAAAAGCAAGCTTTGTGCTGCTAAGTCTGACCTGGTTTGTTACCACCTTGCTGGCATTGGTGGCGGCCAGGCAAAAGCAATTTGTTGCACACGGCGAATGGCTGTTTTACAGCTATGCCTTAACGTTATCTGCCATTACCTTTCGGCTGCTGGCGCTGGGGTTCGATGTGTTTGACATTCGTGTGCGGCCGCAGGAGGTATATGTCACCATTGCCTGGCTTAGCTGGGTGCCGAACCTTTTTGTTGCCCACCTTCTTATTAAACTAGGCTGTGTAAAAAGGCTTTTGAAAAATCGCGGTCTTGCTGCAAACAGGCACGCACCCAACCAGCAAAAAAAATCCGAACCCGTTTAACTTGTTCCATTTTAGCCGCTCAGGATTGTTGCGCCGCAATGAATTTCCCGCTGGCGTCTACCTGAAATTGTTTGGTGGCTACCAGTACACGGCTTACAATTTTGTTCTCTTCATAACCATACTCCTCGGAATCTTTTTCGTATTCGTTGCGATATTCATCTACCTGGAAACTGGTTTTGTTTTTAGCGGTAAACACTTTGTGGTTCTCGTCAAATGTTTTGGCACCACTTACGATCATTTTATCAACCAGCTTTCCTTTGGGGTCAAACGAAGCCAGGATAAAATAATCGGGAGCACCCACTTCTTCGTAGGAGCGACAGCCATAAAGCACCACGTGGCAAAGCTCTGTTTGCAGGATGCGGGCCACGTAAAAATATTCGCTGCCCACGTCCCGGCTAAACTTGTTGTCACGCATTTCCGGGACAAACTTTTCATAGTCGTAGGAGATGGTTTCTGCTTCTGCCATCCGCCGCAGGGCGCCACTGTCAACCGTAACTGGAAAGCGTGCCTGTTGAAACGACTGGCTGTAGCCGCGCCATAACAACTCGTCGGGATCGCCGTTGCCGCTCATGGCTTCGTTGTAGGCGTTGAGCAACATGTAATCCCTTTTATAGTTGGCAAAATGCATGTCGCTGGTGATCTTTTGCTTGTCCACAAAACCATTTTGTACCGCGTAGGTTATATAGTCGAGCATTTTATTGATGCTGTCCATCTCTGCATAGCAACTGGCCTGTTTATAAAATACATTACCCAATGGTTTGTAGTCAAGCGCCTCCGCCATGCCAAACGCCTGCAGGGCCAGGGGCCATTTTTTTGTTTCCAGGTAAGCGTTTCCCAGTTCAAAATAGGCATTGGCCGTAGGATACCAGGCTAGTGATTGCTGCAAGAGTGCGATTGCCCCGGTGGGGTTGTTGTTGTTCTTTAGCAGGTCGATGCCCTGCCTGAACGCTTGTTTGCTGCTGTCCAGTTGCTGACCGGGTGCGGTGCTTAAAAAAGCACTGACGGAATCGCGGTTGAACAAGGCCGTTGGATGTAAAGTGACTTGTTGTGTTGATGGGTGGTTTTGATTGCAGCTCAGAATGGCCAGAGCGGCCAGCGGCAAAAGAATGCGTCGCATTGCGTTTGGTTTAGATAAGAAAGGTAAGCATTCTTCTGCACCATGATTTGGGAAGATTTTCTTAATAGATACGGACCAGGTCTTTCCGTAAATGTGAGGGTGATTAGGAAACGAGCACCTTTTTTATTTCCAAGATAATCTTTCAAATTCACCCAAATCGTGGTTCAGACTTTACCTTCACAGCACTAAAGCAGAGATGCCGCATGCAGACAGATTTTCTTGTTATCGGTTCGGGTATTGCAGGACTTACCTATGCGCTGAAGCTGGCGCAGCATTTTCCCGAAAAGCAGATCGTTGTCATCACCAAGGCCGCACCCGATGAAACGGCCACTAAATACGCACAGGGCGGCGTAGCTGTGGTGAATGACTTGGAGAACGATTCGTTTGAAAAACACATCGAGGATACACTCATTGCCGGCGATGGCCTTTGTAACCGCGAGGTCGTGGAGATCGTGGTAAAGGAAGGACCTGCCCGCATCAACGAGATCATCGAATGGGGCGCCAACTTCGACAAAGATGCCGAAGGCGAGTACAAACTGGGTCGAGAAGGTGGTCACTCCGAGTTTCGCATCCTGCACCACAAAGATGTTACCGGTAAGGAAATGGAAAGAGCCCTGCTGGATGCGGTAAAAGCCTCGCCCAACATCACACTGCTCAATCACCTCTTTGTAATAGACGTTATCACACAGCACCACCTCGGTTACCTGGTCACCAAGTCCACACCCGACATCTGCTGTTATGGCGTGTATGTGCTCAATTCAAAAAGCAACCGCATTGAAAAGGTTCTTTCCAAAATAACCCTGCTGGCTACCGGCGGCAACGGCCAGGCCTACCGCACCACCACCAATCCTTACATTGCCACAGGCGATGGTGTGGCCATGGTGTACCGTGCCAAAGGACGCATCGAGAACATGGAGTTTATCCAGTTTCACCCAACGGCGCTTTACGAAGCGGGCAAAAGGGGCCAGGCGTTTTTGATCACCGAAGCCGTAAGGGGTGATGGCGGTATTCTTCGCAACAGCAAAGGCGAAGCCTTTATGGAGCGCTACGACAGCCGCCGGGACCTGGCGCCGCGGGATATTGTGGCCCGTGCCATCGACAATGAAATGAAGATCACCGGTACGGAGCATGTGTACCTCGACTGCCGCCACATGGACATGGAAAAATTCAGGGAGCACTTCCCGAACATCTATGAAAAATGCCTTTCGGTGGGCATTGATGTAGCTGTGAACATGATACCCGTGGCACCGGCCGCGCATTACAGTTGCGGCGGCATTAAAACCGATGAATGGGGCCGCTCCTCCATCAATAATTTATATGCCTGCGGCGAATGCGCTTCCACGGGTTTGCATGGTGCCAACCGGCTGGCGAGTAATTCGCTGCTCGAAGCCATGGTGTTTGCGCACCGCTGTTATGTGGATGCCGCCAGTAGGATCGATGGCATATCGTCGCTTCCGCCCATTCCCGACTGGAATGCCGAAGGCACCTCCGATCCCAAAGAAATGATCCTGATTACGCAAAGCCTGAAGGAGCTGCAGCAGGTGATGAGCGATTACGTGGGCATTGTGCGTAACAACGTGCGTTTGCAGCGGGCCCTCAAGCGCATTGACCTCTTGTACGAAGAAACCGAAGGCCTTTACCAGACCACCACTGTGTCTCACCAGTTGCTGGAATTGCGCAACCTTATCACGGTGGGTTATCTCATTATCAAAGGAGCAGCCTTTCGCAAGGAAAGCCGCGGCCTGCATTACAATACGGATTTCCCGGAAAAGTCGGAGCTGGTGCAGAATATTGTGCTGTAGAAAACGTTTTTCGAACCGCAGAACAGGCGAACAAGGAACAAGGAATGCCGAAGGACTATGCCTGCCATTCGTGCTGGTTGTAATTGGTGCAGGTTGCTAACGTAAGAAAGGATGTACAGAGGTTACCATTTGTGCGATCTGCGTAAAAATTCGCGTTTACTGTTCGATATTCTTTAACGCTACTATTCCACAGGTAAAGTACGCTGACCGTTCTTTTGTTCCCGCCTATCTTTGCCGCGCCTATGTATGCTGTTGTCTATGGTCTTTTATACGTTTTGTCGCTGTTGCCATTGAAGGTGCTGTTCCTCCTGTCCGACCTGGCATACGGGCTGCTCTATTACGTGATAGGCTACCGCAAAAAAGTAGTGTTTCAAAACCTGGCCATAGCATTTCCCAACAAGCCAGAAGCGGAACGCAAAAGGATCGCCAAGAAATTCTACCGCAATTTCACCGATAATTTTATTGAGACGATTAAGCTGCTCAGTGCCGATGAGGCGTTTATCAACCGGCATTTCAAAGCCGATTATTCAGCCTTTGAAGCCGTTTACAAGCAAGGGAAAAAATGCCAGATCCATACTGGTCATAACTTCAACTGGGAGTTGGCCAACCTGGCCATTGCCGCCAACATTCCGCAAAAGCTCCTGACGGTGTACATGCCCATTGAAAGTGGCGTGTTTGAAAAGCTGTTTTTAAAGCTGCGCATCAAAACCGGTGCGGCCCTGTTGCCGGCCACCAAGATCCGGTCGTCTATTTTACCCTGGCGAAACACACAATATGCACTGGGGTTGGTTTCGGACCAAAGTCCTGCTGACCCAAGGGCCGGCTACTGGATTCCTTTTTTTGGTCGTCCGACCGTTTTTTTGAAAGCACCGGAAAACGGCGCCCGGGTAGCCAACCTGCCGGTGATCTTTTGTTTTTTCGTCAAAAAAAAACGGGGCTATTACGAAGGTTTTTTCGAGATTGGCGAAGACGACCCGGCAGCCCTGCCAAAGGGTGAGCTGACGAAGCGCTACGCCGCCTACATTGAAACCTTTATCACCCAATACCCGGAAATGTACCTGTGGAGCCACCGCCGCTGGAAGTGGGATTGGAAGGACGAATACGGGCCGGTGATTCAATAGGCAATCAGCAATATTCAACTGGCAAGTAAACGGAGTGTTTTTCCTTGTGCTTATTGCCTGTTGCCTATTGTCAATTGTTCAAAAGTATCCCGCCTTTTTCAGCGCATCCACCTTGTTGTGAGCATTGAGTTTTTTGTAAACGTTGCGCAAATGCTTTTTTACGGTTTGCGGACTAAGGCTAAGCTGTGTGGCGATCTGTTTTTGCTGCAGTCCTCTTGCCCATAGGTTCAGCACATCTCTTTCCCGGGCTGTAAGCGGGCTGAAATGCATAAGACCATTAGCCGTTACAAAATATGACATAGGTGAGCAGTGGTTTTTACAAATATCAAGTTAATCACTTTCCCCAAAATACCCTAAAAGGGTTATGTACAATGGGTGATATATAGGTAAAAAATAATAACTACCCCCTTTAGGGTATATATTGTTTTTTGTAAAATGTATGGAGGCGGCAAGGGCATAAAATGAAAAAGGAGCATAGACATGCTCCCGTTTTCGTACAACTAAGAATAAAAAACTTTATCTGATTATGGTAAGGGCGACGGTCAATAAAGAGGGCAAAATTGCAGTAATCCGGCATACCAGCCAATACCCATTTTGTGGTATATTTTAAAGCCAAAAGCAATTGCTTTCGGCTTTGTATCAATTGGTTAAAACAGGACTTAGTTCAAAACGCTTGTTTCCTTTTCTGTTTTGATCTTTGATTCTTCCTGTATTTTGGCCCATCCGCCCAGTACATTACGCAGGTTGTGAATGCCCTGCCGTTTCATAAGCGAGGCCGCAATCACGCTGCGATAGCCGCCGGCACAGTGTACATAGAGGTTTTGGTGCTCTTCCAAATTGCCCAGGGTTGCCAGGTCGTTCATCTCATTCAGCGGGATATTTACCGCGTCTTTTACATGGCCATCGGCATATTCTGCAGGTCGGCGCACATCCACTACCACCAGGTTTTCGTCAAACGGAATGTCCATGGCCAGTTCGTCGGGTTCCACGTTAATGATCATGTCAAGCGATTCGCCGGCAGCGGTCCAGGCATCAACCCCACCATCCAGGTAGCCAACCAGCTTGCTGAAGCCAACACGGGCCAGCCGCGTGGCGGTTTCTTTTTCTTTTCCCGCTTCTGTTACCAGCGCAATGGCTTTGTCAAACGGCAACAGGCTGCCAGCCCATTCGGCAAAGCGACCTTCGAGCCCGATAAATACAGATTCCGGAACAAAACCTTGCGTGAACACGGCTGCATCACGGGTATCCAGCAAAATGCCGCCCGCCTCCAGGTGCGTTTTTACCTGTGCCGGCGAAAGTGGCGTCAGGGCTTTTTCCCAAACCTCGTTGATGCTGTCGTAGCCTTCTTTGTTGATGCGGGCATTGATAGGGAAATACTGCGGCGGTTCTGTCAGGCCCTCGGTTACCGCCTTGATAAAGGCGGGCTTGTTTTCGGCCTTTAATGCGTAGTTGGTTTGCTTTTCCTGCCCGATGGTGCTTTCGGTACCGGCAAAGCTTTTGCCGCAGGCACTGCCCGGGCCGTGTGCCGGGTAAACGATCACGCCATCTGCCAGCGGCGCTAATTTTGCGTGCAGGCTGTCGTACAGCATGCCGGCCAGGTCCTCCATCATAAGTTCGGTGCCTTTCTGGGCAAGATCGGGCCGCCCTACATCACCCACAAAAAGTGTATCGCCGGTAAAAACACAATGGTCGTTACCGCTTTCATCTTTCAGTAAAAAACAGGAAGATTCGAGGGTATGCCCGGGAGTATGCAAAACTTCTACGGTAAGATTTCCAAGCGGGAACTGCTCGCCATCTTTTGCCACATGCACAGGGAAAGAAGTCTGCGTGCCGGGACCGTACACAATGGTGGCACCGGTAGCTTTTGCCAGGTCAAGATGACCGCTGACAAAATCCGCGTGGAAATGTGTTTCAAAAATGTATTTGATCGTGGCCTTGCGTTCGGCGGCCAGTTGCAGGTAAGCATCAATATCCCGGAGAGGATCTACTACGGCCGCTTCGCCATTGCTCTCAACATAATAAGCAGCTTCGCTCAGGCAACTCGTGTACAATTGCTTTATGAACATAAAAAAACCTTTAGCTGCAAAACTAATTCAATACAGCTAAAGGTTTTGTGAAGTAAATGTTCTTATTACTTCAGCAATTCGGAAGCAACTTTATGAATTTCGCTCAGGCGGTCGTGGTTCACAGAGTAGTAAATGAACTTGCCATCTCTTTCTGTTGTTACAAAACCAGCCTTGCGTAAAATAGCCAGGTGTTGTGAGGCCACTGATTGCTCTAACCGAAGCTTAACGTAGATCTGAGTAACGGTAATCTTACCGTTTTGATTGATGAACTTAATAATCTGCTGACGCAGCTTGTGATTGATGGCCCTGAAAATTAAAGCAGCTTTCTTTAACTGGATAGGGTCAATCTTGAGTTCATCTTTTGCAGACGCAACTTTTTCCATAATCATAGATACTGTTTCTTAACGTGTTGTGCTATTGGAAGCTAAGTGCATGTTTGATT
>JABUMY010000050.1 GCA_013327885.1 Flavisolibacter longurius
GTTGGCGGTAATTTTTATGGGAGCTCCGTTTACTGACATAACAATATATAGTCCGACCCCTCACACCGTTGGAACACCTGAATTTATTGCGGAGACCTCGCTTCAAAATTTCGTCAGTGACTTGTACATGCAGAAGATGAATGGCTACAAGCCACCAAAGACGAGCCGAATAACCATCCAGCCAGCATACCATGACATTTGGGACAGAACTTGGAAGAACGGCTCTATAGTTGCCATTGCTCCTTACTTTAATTACGAAGAGTATGCTGCTCTTGACAAGTACGGAAAGTACAGATACATTCTTGACCTTATTCAAAGAGCAACACTTCAATTGAGCGACGAATATGGATGGGACAAGAAAGTTTTTGAAGCCGCTTATGAAGAAGTATTAGAGTGCAACTTCAACTTCAAAATTGACTATCCTGCAAAACAATCAAGAGACAAAAAGAAAGCAGGTTTTCTCTCAATTCAAAAGACGGAAACGACAACTTCCGTTTTTATAAATATTGAAACTAACGGTACGACAATTACAAGACAACTTTTGGATAAGAAAAACATGTGGTGGTATGATTGCGTTTACTTATTAGCCAGACATAACAAATGGTTTGACACGGACAGGTTCGGGATTGGTTATAAAAAAGGGCTAATTGATATTTGGTATTCTCAGGAACAAGATGAAGTAGCACTGTTTGACAACGGCATTCAAGTGACAGATATTGACTTCAGAAAATACTTCTT
>JABUMY010000051.1 GCA_013327885.1 Flavisolibacter longurius
ACGGCTGAAATGAAAAGGAGCTTCACCAGAAATCACTTCTGACTCTCCAATTTCAGCAGGTAAATCAGGGTAAAAGGTAAATATCATCTTACTTTATAGGGAAAGGTTGAAATAACTTCGGCTAACGTTGGACGTATTGGCGATGGTTTGGTATTCCGTGTTCCTTCCGCCCGTACAACTGTTGATGTATTTTTTATTGTTGAAAATATGAAAAAAAGAATCACAGAGAACATTCAGCCGGAACCAAAGCCGAACAGCGAACTGCAGACGATGGAAACAACTTCCGCCAAACTATTGCCAATACGATTGTTACATGCCGTTTCTCTTCCTCGCTATTAATTCTGTCAGCGTTAACTAACGTTCTTTGTCGCGGAGCAAACAGTTTGCAAACTGGTAAAGTTTCTCTCAAACTGGCGCCCTTAGTCCAGGCAAAGCGTATTATAAAATTCTGCAAGCCGTTGTGTCCGGCTGTGAGCGTCTGCTCCACCGCGACCGCCCTTTGCTGAACAGGAAACTCTTTAATCAACTGAACGCTTTTAAACTTCAACCTGCCGTCCTGTCCCGCGAAACAGGTGAGCAACAGGAAAGCAATTTTCAATATGATAAAAGTTT
>JABUMY010000052.1 GCA_013327885.1 Flavisolibacter longurius
GAAGTACCACCACTTACACTCAGGCTGATGGTAGCTCCGGGACACAAAGTAGCTGTTGCAGGACTGATGGTGCCGGTAGGTGCTGTGCCGGCAGTGAGGGTAGCTGCATTGCTGCTCTTGCCCTGGCAATCGCCACTGATGATATCAGCGGTGTACTCTCCTGCCTGGGAAGCACTGTAGGTTGCCGCCGTTGCGCCATCGATCTTCACGCCGTTGCGGTACCACTGGTAGGAAGTACCACCACTTACACTCAGGCTGATGGTAGCTCCGGGACACAAAGTAGCTGTTGCAGGACTGATGGTGCCGGTAGGTGCTGTGCCGGCAGTGAGGGTAGCTGCATTGCTGCTCTTGCCCTGGCAATCGCCACTGATGATATCAGCGGTGTACTCTCCTGCCTGGGAAGCACTGTAGGTTGCCGCCGTTGCGCCATCGATCTTCACGCCGTTGCGGTACCACTGGTAGGAAGTACCACCACTTACACTCAGGCTGATGGTAGCTCCGGGACACAAAGTAGCTGTTGCAGGACTGATGGTGCCGGTAGGTGCTGTGCC
>JABUMY010000005.1 GCA_013327885.1 Flavisolibacter longurius
CTGCCGACCACATGAAAGGCTTTGGCCTGGTGGACGATATTATCCCCGAACCGGCAGGTGGCGCCCATTGGGATTATGATGAAGCAGCGCTGATATTGAAGGAATACCTGAAAAAAGTGCTGGCCGAATTAAAAGACATTCCACAGGCAGACCGGGTCAACGGTCGCATTGAAAAATTTGGCAAAATGGGTTTTTGGGAAGAAGAGATCAGCAGTTCGCTGAGCGCAGAAAACCCAACTGCCACTGAAGAGGATCAGGCGTAGGGACACGCCGTGGCGTGTTCGCTTGAAAAAGCAGTACACCCATCTGCACAATCAAACACAAACAAAAAATCTCCCTCCCGGGAAGAGAAAAATAAATTATGCTTCGCGAAATTTTAAGAGGAACCGGCGTAGCCCTGGTGACTCCCTTTAAAGAAGATAACCGCATTGACTTTGCCGCACTGGAAGCCTTGGTGAATTTTGTGATCGAAGGCGGTGTGCAGTACATTGTAACGCTGGGTACAACCGGTGAAACACCCACCCTTAGCCGGGAAGAAAAGGTGGATATCATCCAGGCAACATTTTCGGCCGTAGCGGCAAGGGTTCCGGTGGTCATTGGTATCGGTGGCAACAATACCGCTTCGCTTATCAAAGACATTGAAACCTTCCCGATAGAAAAAGCAGTCGCAATTCTTTCGGCCAGCCCCTATTACAACAAACCCTCGCAGGAAGGCATCTTCCAGCATTACAAAGCCCTGGCAGCGGCTACCACAAAACCCATTCTTCTTTACAATGTGCCGGGTCGCACGGGGAGCAACATCACGGCGGCCACCACGGTTCGCCTTGCCAATGAGGTCAGCAACATAGCTGGTACCAAAGAAGCCAGCGGCAACATGGCGCAATGCATGCAAATCCTCCGCGACAAGCCCCAGGAATTTATGGTGGTGAGTGGCGATGATAACCTTGCGATGGCGCAAATTGCCTGCGGCATGGATGGTGTTATCAGCGTGGCGGCCAACTGCTTTCCCAAAGATTTTTCGCTGATGGTACAAGCAGCGCTGAAAAATGATTTTGAAACGGCCCGCAGTTACAACAACCGGCTGTTGCAAGGTTATGATCTCCTGTTTGCCGAGAACAATCCTGCCGGTGTAAAAGCAGTGCTCAGCGAATTGGGCATCATACAAAATAACCTGCGCCTGCCGGTGGTTCCGTTAAGTAAACCTATTCACCAACTGGTAAAGGCTTACCTGCAAACACTGAAATAAGCAACATGAAAAAAGGCCTCTTCCTTTTTCTTTTTTTCCTGTTCGCCCAACTTACAAATGCACAACACCATGTGCATTTTGTTTTTAAGCGACTACCCTCCTATCACAATCCTTCCGATACCGTTTACCTGGCCGGTTCATTCAACCGGTGGAACCCGCGTGACAAAAGTTTTGCAACCGTTGTGCACAACAACAAAAGCGGCATTACAATTGACTTACCAAAGGGTATGTTTGAATATAAGTTCACGTTGGGCAGTTGGGATGGTGTTGAATCCGGCCATGGCGGCCTTCCGGAAGAAAACAGGATGATATTGATTGAGAAAGACACGACCGTGTTGATTGAAATCGATGACTGGGCCAATCATTTTCCGAAAAAACATAAGGAAACCACTGCCACGAAAAATGTTCATATCCTGGATTCGGCTTTTTACATGCCGCAGCTAAACCGCAACCGGCGGGTATGGATCTACCTGCCACAGTCTTACGCCACTACAAAGAAAAAATACCCGGTGCTCTACATGCACGATGGGCAAAATCTTTTTGACCATGCCACGGCCGGTTTTGGCGAATGGGGTGTGGATGAGGCGCTGGATACGTTGGAGAAGCAGTTTGGCGAAATGATCGTAGTGGCTGTTGATCATGCCGGCGAAAAACGCATCAACGAATACGCTCCGTTTGATACCGATCAATATGGCAAAGGGGAAGGCGATGCGTATGTGGATTTCTTAGTACAAACCTTGATGCCTTACATCAACAACCATTACCGCACAAAAAAGAGTGCACGGTTTACAGCCATTGCCGGCAGCTCCATGGGAGGCTTGATCTCTTATTATGCGCTGTTAAAATACCCGGACAGGTTTGGCGCGGCTGGTGTTTTTTCACCGGCGTTCTGGATCAACCCGCAACTGAAAGAATACACCCGGCAACGTGCCGGCAAGGCCAAGGGCCGCCTGTATCTCTACGCAGGAAAACAGGAAAGCGAGGCGATGGTACCCGACCTGCTGACCCATTCCGAGATTCTGCAACAGCGTTCGAAACTAAGCGTAAAATCGGAATTGCGTGACGATGGCAAACACAGCGAACAAACTTGGCGGGAAGAATTTCCAAAGTTTTATGCCTGGCTGCTGGAAGGCTTTCAATAAACATTTTTATGACATAGTATACGATGAATGCCGGGCTTACCGGCATTCTTCTTTTAATGCTTTATACGAGGTAGTTTATACAAACCTGTTTGCCAACCATATTGCCTTCCCTTTGTGCCCTCAGTGTTTCCGTCGTGGTCTTTGTGATCATTTTGGTCGCAACGTTCACAAAATGCCGCAAAGGGCACAAAGATTTTCATACGTTGCAACATCTGTAAGCAGGTAAAACAGGAATATAAACTCTTTCGCTATCTGTGAGGAAGGCGTTAAACATCAACCCGCAAAAACGCCCCGGTAACGGTTTTTCATTATTTTACTTCCCGTTCTAAAATGATTACATGAAAAAATTCTTTTTCCTATTTCTTGGCTGCAGCGTTTTTTCCTTTGCCTATGCACAGGACTACTGGCAGCAGCAGGTAGATTACAAAATTGATGCAACCCTTAACGACAAGCAACATGCGGTGAAAGGGGCCCTCACGCTTGATTATACCAACAACAGTCCCGACAAGCTCCCGTTTATCTGGTTTCACCTTTGGCCCAATGCGTACAAAAATGACAGCACTGCTTTTGCCAAGCAGGTGGCAAAAGACAAGGAAGGTCCCAAGCGCCTGGCCGCTATCAAAGACAGGGGGTATATGGACAGCCTGAATTTTATGGCGGGTGGACAACGCCTGCAAACAGAGCTGCATCCCCAGTATATTGATGTGATAAAAGTATTACTGCCGCAACCCCTGGAGCCGGGTAAAAAGATAACCATCACCACGCCTTTTTATACCAAGCTGGCCACGTACAACTCCCGTTCGGGCTATAACGGGCAATCCTATATTGTTACGCAATGGTATCCCAAGCCGGCGGTATACGACCGTAAGGGCTGGCACCCGATGCCCTATCTTGACCAAGGCGAATTTTACAGCGAGTTTGGAACATTTGCCGTGAACATAACAACACCATCCGCTTATGTTGTGAGTGCCACCGGCACCTTGCACAACGAAGCCGAACTGGCACAATACAAAGCCATGGGCAAAGCCAATGTTGCCGCCAAAGCAGCCAACAATAAAGTCGCTTACAAATCCAGCGGCGCCACCAAAACACTGCGGTATACAGCCGAAAACGTACATGACTTTGCGTGGTTTGCCGACAAGAATTTTGTGGTGCGGTACGATACGGTGCAGCTTGCCAACCGTGCGGTGGATGTATTTACTTTTCACCATCCCGATGGCAATAAAAACTGGGTGAACAGCATCACCTATGTAAAAGAAAGCACCCGCAATTACTCCAATTATCTTGGCGAATATCCCTACCCGGTAGTACAGGCAGTGGAAGGTCCCAAGAACGATATGTCGGGTGGCATGGAATACCCGATGGTAACGCTGATCACCTCTCCCGATGCCGATGAGCCGGGACTGGATGCCGTGATCGCCCATGAAGTAGGCCACAACTGGCTTTATGGCATCCTGGCCACCAACGAGCGGGCCCACGCCTGGCTCGATGAAGGCCTGAACACCTACTACCAGTTTCGCTACGAAGCAGAGCGCTGGAAATCGAACACCATTTTTGGCAACCAGATACCGGAAGAAGTAAAGAAAAAACCGGTGCCTGAATTCCAGTCGATCCTCTACAATGCCATGAACCAGATCCCGATGAAAACGCCGATAGAAACACCGGCTGCCGATTTTGCCAACAAGGAAGAATACGGGATCGTAACCTACCTGAAAACAGCCGTCTGGATGTATTATTTCGAGATTGAATTTGGCCGCGAAGCGGTGGATAAGGCGATGAAAGCTTACTTCAATCAATGGAAGTTCAAGCATCCTTACCCCGAAGATTTTAAAGCGGTGCTGGAGAAAGAACTGGGCAAAGACCTTACGCCTTATTTTGACCTCTTGAACAAGCAGGGACAGTTGTAACAAACGGCCCCCACCTAACCTCCCCCAACGGGGGAGGAACAGCCAACGCACAGCACCACGCTATTGCACGATACGTTTTTAGCCTCTGCCATTTTGGGGTGGAGGCTTTTTGTTTTGGGTAAAACAATCTACCTGGAAGCAATTCTATTCGTAGGGACACGCCACGGCGTGTCCGTTTTTATTTTTTAACGCAATGCTTTCAGTTTTGCTACTGCGCAGCAAAGAATTTTCGCACGGAGCAAAGGAGAAAAGGAGGTCGCTGCCAGTAAAGAAAAAATACTGGCAGCACAGAAGCATTTTCTCCGTGTCTCCTTCCCTCCTTTCCTCCGTGCGAAAAAGTTGTCGAAGCCAATAAACCTTCAAGCCCAATAAATGGCACATTGAAAGCAACAGCGGCAAAGCTTCTATCCCTAACAGGGGAATTTGTTTATTTTGTACCCGTGAAAAATTGCTTTGTTTTTTTTCTTGCCAATATCCTGCTGCTGAATGCCAACGCCCAGTCTTACTGGCAGCAAAGAGTGGATTACACTATCGATGTTTCGCTCAACGACAAAGAAAAAACCCTGGATGGATTTGAACGCTTGGTGTACACCAACAACAGTCCCGATACGCTGCGCTTTATTTGGTTTCACCTTTGGCCCAATGCCTACAAGAATGATAAAACCGCCTTCAGCGAACAAACACTGCAAAACGGTGATACCCGCTTTTACTTTTCGGATAAAGAACAGCGCGGCTATATCAACCGGCTGGATTTTAAAGTGGACGGCACCACAGCACAAACCGAAGACCACCCGCAGCATATCGATATCGTAAAACTGATCTTGCCGCGGCCTCTTCTCCCCAAACAAAAGATCACCATCACCACGCCTTTCCATGTAAAGCTGCCCTTCAATTTTTCTCGTGGCGGGTATGATGGCCAAAGCTTCCAGCTTACGCAATGGTATCCTAAGCCGGCAGTGTACGACCGCAACGGCTGGCACCCGATGCCCTACCTCGACAAGGGCGAATTCTACAGCGAGTTTGGAAGCTTTGTTGTTCGCTTTACCCTGCCCAAAGCTTATGCTGTTGCGGCAACCGGCGTACTGCAAAACGAGGAAGAGAAGGCATGGTTGAAAGGCAGGGAAAATTTTCAATTACCGCCGGTTGCTAAACAAACCAGGCCACAGCCATACCGGTCGGCAAAGGTAAAACCAACGCCTGTCACGCCTTCTGTACCGGAACCCGGCGAAACCAAAACATTGCAGTACCAACAGGATAGCATACACGATTTTGCCCTTTTTGCCAGCAAGGATTTTATCGTAAACTGCGACACGCTTCAATTGCCATCGGGACGAATAGTAAATGTGGCCGCCTTTTACACACCAACACAGAAATCCACCTGGAGCGAAGCTGTCCGTTATGCAAAAGAGGCCTTGCGGTTTTATTCTGCAGCGCTGGGAGAATATCCTTATCCCGTTGCCACCGTTGTACAGGGACCAGAAAGTTTTGGCGGTGGTATGGAATATCCAACCATCACCGTACTTGCACCTACAGGCACGGCGCAGGAACTGGATGGCTTAGTCGCACATGAACTCGGGCACAACTGGTTTTACGGCATCCTGGCCAGCAACGAGCGGCAACACCCCTGGCTGGATGAAGGCCTCAACAGTTATTACGAGGGCCGCTACCTGCAAAGCCGGTGGGGACCGCAATCCCGTGCAGCAGAAGTACTTTTTCAGCACAAGGCTGCCAACAAAACCGATCAAGCCATTGCAACACCATCGGACAGTCTTAGCAGCATCAATTATTTTTTGTCGGCTTATCACAAAACTGCCGAATGGTTTAAGATGCTGGAGCAAATGTTGGGAACCGAGACGTTTGACGCCATGATGCGCCGTTATTACGCTGAATGGAAATTCAGGCACCCGCAGCCCGAAGATTTCAAAGCTTTTGTTGCAGACGCCCTGGGTGCAGGTGCGGATGAAATGCTGGCCGCATTGAACACGAAAGGCGTTTTACCCGGCAACCAGTTCACCGGAACCACTGTTGTTCACCCGTTTAAAAAAGGCGCCGTGAACAAATACCTGGAAGCGCCGACAAAAAACCTTCTACTGCTTTCCCCGGCACTTGGCTACAATGTGTATGACCAATTGCAGATCGGCGGGTTGGTAACCAACTATGGTTCGCCGGGTGTAAAGCTGAACTTCCTCGCTGTTCCGCTCTATGCAACGGGCAGCCAATCACTCACGGGTTTGGGTAAGCTAAACCTGGCCCTGCGCTCCAATGGGTTCATTCGCAAAACAGATATTTTTTTCAATGCAGCTTCGTTTCACATGGACCAGTTTTCTGCCACCAACGACGAGACTTTGCGATTGCGTTTTACCAAGCTGGTACCGGGTGTTCGTTTTACCCTAAAAGAAAAAAGCCCGCTGAGCACTGAAAGAAGATACATTCAATGGAAAACATTTTTGATTGGTGAGCAAAACCTGCGCATCACTACGGACAGTATATTCTCGCCAACAGATACTATCATTCAGTACAATTTTGGGAAACAACAAGCCAACCGCTACCTGAACCAGTTACAGCTTGTTTACCGCAACGACAGGGCCCTGTACCCGTTTGATGCCACGCTGCAGGTTGAGCAGGCACAGGACTTTATTCGCACCACGTTTACCGGCAATACATTTTTCAATTATGCAAAAGGCGGCGGATTGTCCGTACGGTTTTTTGCCGGAAAATTCAGTTACCTGCAGGGCAAAACAGTAAGCAAGCAATTTGCCACCGACCGTTACCACCTCAACATGACCGGTGCCAAAGGCTATGAAGACTATACCTACAGCGATTATTTTATTGGTCGCAACCGATTTGATGGGTTATCGCTTCAACAGGTAATGATCCGCGATGGCGGGTTCAAAGTGCGAACGGACCTGCTGGCGCAGAAAATTGGCAAAACCGATAACTGGCTGGCCGCTGTCAATTTTGTTTCCACAGTTCCCGATAAGTTTAACCCGCTTTCGCTGCTGCCGGTAAAGTTCCCGCTGCGTGTATTTGCCGACATTGGCGCCTCGGCCGATGCCTGGGAACGTACCGAAAATGCCGACCGCTTCCTGTTTGACGCCGGCCTGCAGCTTTCATTGCTGGACGAGGCGTTGAATATCTACATACCCATTTTTTACAGCAAAGTGTACAGGGATTATTTCAAATCCACGTTAACGGACAACCGCTTTTTAAAAACAATTTCGTTCAGCATTAACCTCTATAACAACAGCCTGCGGAAGCTTAACCGCGAACTGGAATTTTGATGAAGGCACAATCTCCCATACGCTATGTGCAACGCGATGCGATTTCGGTGGAAGCCTGGGATAGCTGCATCCACCAGGCTGGAAACGGCTTGGTCTACGGTTACGCATTTTACCTTGATGCCATGGCAGGCCTTTGGGATGCGCTGGTGTGGGAAGACTACGCATTTGTTATGCCCCTGCCCTGGCGGCAAAAATGGGGTGTACGGTACCTGTACCAGCCTTTTTTGACGGCACAACTGGGTGTATTTGGCACAGGGCTAACACCGGAAATTGTTGCGGCTTTTTTAGCAGCGATTCCTGCTAAATTCAGGTATTGGGATTTCCCGCTAAATCACCACAACCTTTTCCCCCTACAGGATTTTGTTCTGCACCAGCGCATGAATTATGTGCTCCCACTGAATACAGCTTATGAGAATTTGATAAAAGCCTACCGGGAAAACATTCGAAGAAACATCCGTAAGAGCAGCCAGTATGGCAACAAAGTGGTTAAAGATGTTGCCGTGGAAGAAGTCATAACTCTCACCCAATACCAGCCTGCCACCATTGCCGAAAGTGATTTTGCTTCCTTCAAAAAATTGTTTCACTATTTGGCTGCGCGGCAAGAAGCAAAAACCTACGGCATTGTTTCTGCCAGTGGCGAATTGCTGGCATCGGCCGTTTTTCTTTTTTCGCATAACCGCGCCTATTATATTCTTGTGGGCAATCATCCCAATGGCCGTACACTGGGTGCATCGCATGCCCTCATCGACGCATTTATACAGGATCATGCGGGGCAGGAACTGCTGCTTGATTTTGAAGGCAGCGACATTCGTAACCTTGCTTTTTTTTACAGTTCCTTCGGCGCAAGGGAAGAACGCTACGCGGCTATCCTACTGAACCGCCTGCCCTGGTGGCTACGCTGGTTAAAACAAGGGTAAACGGTTTTGCTCATCGGCTACCGCCAATTGCCTTTTGTCTGATGGCAGTCTCCTCGCCAAAAGCCCCTAACTTTATATGTCTCTAACCATTTAAAAAAAATTGGAAATATGATCAGACATGCAACAGCCGTTTGGAACGGCTCCGGAAAAGAAGGCAATGGTACATTAACCACCCAAAGCACGGTTTTACAGGACACACAGTATTCGTTCAACTCCCGTTTTGCGGAAGGTGTGGGCACCAACCCCGAGGAATTGGTAGCTGCAGCCCATGCAGGCTGCTTTACCATGAAGCTGAGTTTTGTACTGGGAGAGGCAGGATTTACACCCGAGCGACTGGAAACCAAATGCCAGATTACGCTTGACAACGGCGCTATTACCAAATCGCATCTCACGGTTACCGGTAAGGTTCCCGGCATCAGTGCCGAAAAATGGGAAGAAAGTGTAAAGAACGCCGAGCAAAACTGCCCGATCTCGAAACTCTATAACACAGAGATCACGTCGGAAGCCACACTTTCCTAGTTCTTTGCGGCTGCCTTCGGCCGTTTGTCCATTCCGCCAAAAACAACCTGTTTTTTCGTGACTTGGCAAACGGCTGACTGCCAGCTTGCAGGCCGCCTTTGGTGGAGGTATTGGCGCTTTCAACAATCAATTCAGCACCTTTAACACGTTCTGTGGCTGCGCAAGCATTTTTGTTCTTAATTTCCCTTCAGTGAAAAAACGCCTGCTCCTCCTTTTTGTCCTTCTACAAACCCTTCTTCTTTCGGCGCAGGACGTTGACGGATTTTGGAAAGGTTCCCTTACGTTTGTTGGTGGTTGTTTTGCACAAAACAATCTTGAACTGCAAATAAAAATGGTGGGTGATGGCATCTACGGCAGCTCCTATCATTTTATGGATGAAAACAATTTCATTCGCAAAGATGCCAGCGGCTATTACGATCCCGAGACCAAAAAGCTGGTGGTGCAGGAAGGCGCCGTTACGGCCCAGCAACTGGTTGACCGGTGCAGCATCTGTGTCAAGCGCTTTAACCTTACGTATCGGAAAGAAGGTAACTTGGAATACCTGGAAGGCTACTGGGTGGGCAAACTGCAAGGCACCAACATTGATTGCGGCACGGGTGGTACCATAACACTTTCACGAACCACAACGCCTGTATTTAAAGAAGAACTGGTCCCGACCATTAAAGTAGATACCGGGGAGATCAGGCTGCGGTTTTACGATAACGCCACCATCGATGGCGATTCCATTTCGGTTACGGTCAATGGTAAAACAGTGCTTTCGCATGAAAAGCTGTCTACAAAACCCATTACCACCATGGTAAAAGTATCGCTGGAAACGCCTGTGGTGGAAGTGGTGATGGTGGCCGAAAATGAAGGTTCCATTCCGCCCAATACCGCCTTATTGGAGATTATGGCCGGCGAAGTTTATCACCGGCTTTTCATGAGTTCAACAAAAGAAAAAAGCGCAAGGGTGCGCTTTGTCTACGATAAAAAATTAACCCGCAATACCACGGCTGTCAGTAAAGACCCGAAGGGCTTACAACCCGGTATAACCACCGCCGTTGTTGTAAATTGAATAGCGAGTGTTTTTGGCAAAACCACTAACGGGCTGCGTCTTTTTAGTTTCTTCTTCTTTTTGGTTAACGGTAAGTCCTTTTGCTTTACTATCAGTAGCAGATACAACAAAGATTACGTTGGCCGAGGTTTGATTGGTGTTTGTGGCGGTGCTCATAGTTTAGCATTGAATTGTTGGATAATTCTGATTGACCCTACAAACTTACGATCGATAGCAGCGGATATATAATCAAAAACCACCAAACCTTCCTATACTAAAACTGTTGCAATGCCGTTAAAACCCTTACCCACACTGCATTTCAGCAGATTCAACTAACGATAGCCAAGGGTAATTACTTAGCGAAACTTTTTTCAGGCGGCTAGTTTCCGACGCTTGCTCTGCCCATATTTTTCGGCAATAACCTGGGCCATAGGCTTGTTATAAACTTTGCTTTCAAGCCAGGAAATAACATCGAGATAGGCAAAAGCCCTTGTTTCAAACCGGTTTTTCTCCAGTTTCTTGATCCGGTCCAGCAACAAGCTAAACTCTTTGTGTAAGCCTAGACCCGATGGGTTGAAACGATTGCGCAGGAACCGGAACATTTCTTCTTCCACCACCGTCAGGGTTTCCATTTTGGACATGTAACGGTAAACCGAGCGGGCCAGGTATTCGATCAGTCCATAATTGCCGAGCTCGTAATGCGCCATCAGGTGCAGGAGGCGGGCATAGCACTGCAGGTCGTTGCGCAGGTCCACCTTCCAATTAATGATCTTTTGTACGTAGTCGATGCAGGTTTCATAATCGCCGGAACCAAAATAAAGCGAAGCGATCTTGTAGTAAAACACCAGCACCCGGTGCCGGTCGAGGTAAAGGGAGTACTCGTCCAGCTTTTCTTCGATCATGGGCACCAGCAAAAGCCCTTTGCGAAAGCTGCCCACCATAAAATGGTAGTTGATGCGGGCCGTATTGAGGTAAACAAAGGTTTGAATGTGGTTGTTGTCGTTGGAATTGGCCACTTCCGACTCGCTAAAGGCTTCAAATTCTTCCAGCACCGCTTCAAATTTCTGGTAGTGCCGCAAGTCAAAAAGCGCATTCAGCAGGTTGTGGATCCCCTTAATATAATGCCCTGTTTCTACCGGCAGCATGTGGGGGTACTGGTGAAAAAGATCCACCCATTTTTGGGTGTATTTGTAATACATCAGGAAATCCTGCCGGATAAAGGCATACCAGCAATAGCTCTGGCCAAGGTAAAGGTTTTCGTAAAAGCCGCCGGTGCCATCCAGGTCTTTGGGAAGGTGTTTTTTAAAAAAAGCCTTCACGCCATCTTCGTCCCGCTCGTTGCGGGCATGTCCGTTATTGATATACCAACTGTAAAGTTGCAGGGTAAGGTTGGAAAGCCCGGTAATGCGGCGGCGCTTTTCGGCCACCTCGTCGGCTTCGGCTGTTAATGTATCGGCCCTGTCTTGCATGCTGCGGGTAATGTAAAGCGTCTCGATCTTTTTTTCCAGCGAAATGATCTGGATAAGAAAGCTGTCCTGGTGGTAGAACCGGGCAATGTCCTTGGCCCTTTCCAGCAGCTTCAGGCTTTGCAGGTAAAGGCCTTTGTTGTAAAGGATCTTGGCAAAATCAAGCTGCTCGTGAAGCTGGATGTCGATGTTCTCATCGCTGCGCAGCAAACGAAGGCTGGTAAGAATTTGCTTGTACAGGTGTGCCTTGATGTTACTCAACTGCTGCTTTTTGATGGACGGAAGCTTTTTGAGCAGAACGGTTTCGTCGTAGTCCTGCAGCTTGTCGATGGCGTCAAAAAGCTGGATCATCTTCAGGTCTTCGTTGGAAGAATTTCGTTTTACATAAAGTTTAAAGCTGCGTTTCTCGCCTTTCTGCAGGGAATGGATCAACTGAAACAAGCTATCGACAGAGCGGTTGGGCATCGTAACAAAAATATTCGAAAAGGCGCCACAGGCAAGGCTTTTAACGAACTCTTCAGGAATTTTGTATGGTATACTTCTCCTAAATCTATTTCGCAGGCAAGGCCTTTTGTAGGCTATCTTTAAAGAAAGGCGCAAAATACAGTTTTGCACCGGTGAAGTAAGAAGAATTTAATCTCGTTCATATAGCAAGCAATCGTTAGATCAACCCGCTGTTTCTACGGTGGGTTTTTCTTTTACCCTATTGAAAGCTCGTTAGCTTAACTAGTTTGTCGCAAGTATCAGACCTGCGGCTTTATTTGTACAAAGCTCCAAACCGAAAAAGGCAATATCACCAAGGCCGCCAGCGCCGCCAGCCAGCTTCCCCAAATACCAATTGCAAGAAAAACCAGCAGCAGGAAGACCGGGTAACCCAGCATCAAAAGACTGAGGAGCACACTGTCGTAATGATCATTGTTGAAATAGTTTTGCGTTACGGCTTTTACGGTAGCATAAATCGGTACATGCAACACAAAGCCAACCAGGGCCGGTATCGCCAACAATATTTTTTGGTAAAGCGGCACGGGGCTAAAAAACGCTTCTATTCGTTGCGCTTCATCATCAGGCGGCAGTTGCACCACAAGGGTTTCGAGTTGCGATCGCAGATCCTCGTTAAACGAAAGAAACATTTTTCCATCGGTGCGGTGCGTCATGATCTCTTCTTTCTGCAATGGCTGCCCGAAGTTGATTTTCACAACTTGCCCAATGGTGCGAAAGGCGCTGTAGTTGATCCCAACCGGGAGAACAGTCAGCGGTATCCCATCTTCCCAGGCACTGGTGGCCAGTCGTGCCGTTCCCTTGCGCAAGGGCCGCAGGCGCCATTCGTTCACGCACCTTCCTTCGCTGAAAATAATAACAATGCCGCCTTGCCGGAACACCGCCTTGCAGGCTTCAAACGTGGTGTAGTTGTACTCAAGATTTTCAACGCCTTCGCTGGTGCGGTACACCGGCAAAAGATGGAGCCAGCGTAACAGTTTTCCATGCCAGGGTTTTCGAAACGCATCGCCTCTTGCCAGGGAATACACCACATCATCAAACAAAACCGTTAGCAGCAATCCATCGAGGAAAGAATTGGGGTGATTGCACGCCAGCAGCAGCGGCCCGTTTGCCCTTAGCCATTGCGGCTTGTTGATCTCTATTTTGCGGAAGCAGATCCGGACGGTAAACCGTGCATAAACTTTCAGTAAGCGGTACATCACGGCGGGGAAGATAAGATTTCTGCAGGATCTGTTTTTACAGCAAAAAGGAAAGAAGCAATGACAGGCTGCCTCTGTTTTTGCAATTGAATTCGCGATTCTTTATGGCCAAAAAGTATTCCCCATAAACCTCTTGCCTTTCCGTACAAATGGTTGTAGCTTTAGAACAGCCTCCCTGCCGGAAACAACCTCCTTCCCGCTGAAACCATTCTTGATTCTCCGCGACGCTTCCACTCCTGTGTAAAACAAAACGCGGCACCGCCGCTGTTGTATCGGTATCCCTTTTTGAGTTGATCACAAAATCATTTGTATGAAAAAAAGACTGCTTTTTTCCACGTTTGTGTTGATGGCTGTTTTTACCCAATGCAATTTTCAAAAGATCGGCAGGGATACCGGGAAAGGTTTCAACGAAAACACCGAAGCCATTGCCAAAAACCTGCTTGGTGGCGTGAACAAAGGACTGAGGGACCCGGCTTTCCAGGCAACCTTGAACAAGCTGGTAGATTCGGTGGTCAGCACAGCTGGCAACAGTGCCAACCGATCGGTAAAGCTTTTGCTCGACTCGCTGCTTTCGGACCGAATTGTTGCCTACACGGCCAGATTAGTGGAAGAAGCTACAGGGCAGCGCTTAAAAGGAAATATTGCCGCCATTACTGGAGACCTGCAGCTTTCAGTTGGTAACCTGCTGGGAGCCGAAACAAGGGAAAGGGTTCGGCTGCTGGCCGCAACCGCTATGAACGAAGTTTTGGGTGAGAACCTGCAACTTGCTGTTGCCAGTTTGCGGGAAAATATTACCGGTCAACCCCTGCGTAATAACATAGCAGCGCTGCGTGACAGCTTGCTAAATGACCGTACCAATGCCGCTATTCGAGCCATTGTAGATACCGCCATGGTTGCCATTGCGTACCGGTTAAAAAACGATGTCAACCCTTCGCTGCAGGCCAATCTTTCTTTTATCCAACGCAATGCCACCACACTGCTAATTGTGCTGGGAGTAATTGCCCTGGTGATTGTGATCGTGATCTGGCGGCTGAAACAGAAATATGCAAAAATGACCACTGTGCTGACCTCCCAGATCTATGCCATTCCGGACCAACAAGCCTATGATGAATTAACGGCCCGCATCAAAGAAAAAGCAACCATCTCCGGCGTAGAGCCTTCGCTGCGGAAAATGCTTTCTGAAAACGGGTTGCTTGGCAAAGAAAGCCGCGAAAGCTGGCAGTCGAAAAAGGCGGCCGTGTTGCAGAGCAGGAATTAGTCTGAACTGGGATGGATTGGATTTGTGGGGATTGTTTGGATAAATTAGGAAATGGCAGATTTGAAATACGCTCAGATTACGGAAAAGATTATTGGTGCTTCTTTCAGGGTGCACAATGCCTTGGGCTGCGGCTTTCAGGAGGTCATTTATCAACGGGCTTTGGAATTAGAATTGAAAGCAATTTCGCTGGCTTACCAACGGGAATTCGAAATGCCAGTCTTTTACATGGATCAGCAAATTGGAACGAGGCGGGTTGACTTTTTAGTAGAATCGAAAATCAGTGTTGAATTAAAAGCCATCACTAAATTGGAGGATGTTCATCTGGCGCAGGCTATGAACTATTTGGAAGCTTATAATTTAGAAGTCGGCCTGCTAATCAACTTTGGCAGCAAGCGCTTGGAATTTCACCGCTTCACCAACAAAAAATACAACCCAACCATCCTGCATCATCCCAATCCATCCCACCTCTCACATTAATCCCAGTTCAAAGACGGACAGGCACGTACACCCCAAACCTCGATTGCCTGGCCATAGCCTTTAGCACCCAGCGGGAAATGATGGGATAAAACCCGTCGACAATACTCATGGCAATGATGTAGGCGTAAGGACTTTCAATGCCGAGATAGCGGTCGAGGTTCCAGGTGCCCAGCAACATGTATTCGGCCATTTTCACCACAAAAGACGTAAAGGCAAAGAGGAGAACTTGCTCCCAAAGCGGCCGTTCGAACGTGCAGTAATACAGCCAGCCCAGGCAGGCGCCCACCCATATCACCGAGTGCAGGAGGTTGTTCAGCCAGGGCAAAAATGCCATCACCCCCAGGCGGTAAAACAGGTAATTGCCGGTAAACATCAGGAAAGCCCAAAGGCCAAACAGAAAGAAAAAGTTAGCCCTGTAATTGAGTTCCAGCCTTGGTTTGGAAAACCGGATAAGCAGGAACATCATCCCGTAAATGGCCAGTACCAACAGGTAATCGATCACGGAATTTCCGGCGCCAAAAATTGCATCCATAAAACAGTTTTTATGAGTTGAACTATGCTTGTGCTATACTCTGGTCTTTTCCGATGTGATGACACGGAAAGCGCCGGTAGTGATGGTGTCGGCCACAAAGGGCACTGCATAATCAGCCATGCTCATCACCGTTATCTGCGGGTTCACACCAACGGCCGTTGGAAAAACCGAGGCATCGGTTACAAATAGGTTGTCGTAATCGTATACTTTCAGTTGCTCATCCACCACACCGATCTTACGGTTGCGACTCAGGATATTGCCACCCTGCGGGTGCCCCGTGCCGAGCGTAATATCGCTGTGATCCTTGATGTCGTACTTCAGCATCTTCAGGGCTTCCGGTGAGGCATACTCGTAATATTTAAACGTGTTGGGAATGACGGTTTCGGCGCCGGCCGCCAGGTAAATATCACCGGCGATCTGCAACCCGTCGAGCAGGGTGTCAAAATCTTTTTTCGTGGGTGTGTAGCGGAACTCGCGACGGGTCAATCCGCCTAGCCGCACTTCAGCATTGGAGTCACTGCCAACCAGTACGCCGGTACAGGCCATGCGGTTGTAGCGATGCATGTTCTTCCAGTGCTCGTCCCACCAGCCCGGCATGATGGTACTTTGAAACATAGGCGGGTTAAACCAGGTTTCGAAAATATAGCCGCGGTCGGGTGACATCTTGAGGTAATGCGAGATCTGCAGGCCGCGGTAAGAGTTGATGATCTCCGGGAAAACGGCCGACAGCGGCGATCCGATGTTGAACGAAAGCCGCTTGCCTGCCCTTCCCTGCGCAATGCCGGAACGTAGCAGCAGCACGCTGGACGAAACGGCACCAGCCGCAACGACAAAGGTCTTTCCCCTCACTTCTATTTTCCGGCCGTTGGAAAACTGGCCAATAAGAGAAGTGATCTTCCCTCCTTTCCCCTTTAGCTTCATCACTTCGCAACCGGCAATGATGCGAAACTTTTCAGTGCCCAGCGCCTTTTGCACTTTGGGAAGAATGTTGTTCAGCATCGACAATTTTTTACCCCACCGGCAACCCATGTTGCAGTAGCCGCAACCCACGCATTGCCTTATGTTGGCCGCTACGGAATCCATCTCGTTTGGTGCTTTGTCAAGACCCAGTTTGTAAATTCCTTTCTTGAACTTTTCCCCACCGGGATTCAGGTATTCTTCCCGTGACATGGTATGCGTCGTATTGTCGATATGATTGACTTCGATAAGCGAATTGACATGCTGGTTGCATTGCTTGTAACGGTCCAGGTCAAGGCCGGCATCAATGCCGTTGCGGTCATTCCAGCGATCCAGCACAGCATCCGGCGTATCAAAACAAACGGCGTTGTTAACCACGCTGGAACCACCAACTGCACTTCCCTGTATCACCTGGAAACGAAAGTCGGACGCCAACTGCAAAGCGCCATCGGCATAAAGCCGCGACACCATGTCGATCTCGTCTTCGGTAAATTGCCTGGTATCGGTGTGTTCGCCACGCTCCAGCATCAGCACGGGAATGTTTCGTTCGGCCAGGCCATGGGCCAACACGGCGGCACCGGGACCGGAGCCCACGATCACCACACCATCCCAGTCAATGGTATCTCCTTTCACGTCTTTTTCGCCTTCAACCTGCAAAGGCTGGATATTCTCATACGGCAGGTCGGCCAGGCGGGCCTCCGAATCAGACCGCTCCGAAAAAGGCACATAACCAATGGACGAATGCACCCGTTTATCGTTGTAATAGCCCATGTAGCAAAGCTGTTTGCCCATGCGTATCATGGCTTGCACCAGCATACGAATAAAAGGTGGCGCCATCCGCAACGCTACCCCCTGGTAAAAATGCCGCTCCAGGAAAGCCTTCCTGTCGGCAGCACGCATATACGAGGTAGGTGGTTTGAGAAAAATGAGCGGATACAACTCGATCCCTGTCATGGAGAGTTTGCTTACCCATTTGGTTCTGGCAAGGAAAGAGCTCATGTAGCGGTCTACATTCAGCGCCACCTGGCGGGAAGAAATCACTTCTTTTTCGCCCTGGATCAGCACATCGGCCAGCGCTTCCAGGGTGCGAAACTGCATAGGCGAAAAATAATGCAGGCCATATCTTGCTTTTTGCGCTTTGTTGTATAAAACGATCAGGATGCCATTAAGGATCGCATCAAAAATGGAGGAATAGATCAGCAGGGTGCTGATGGAAACGGTTCCTTCGCCTACCTGCAGCAGGTATTTGTTGGAAGCAAAAAGGATGAGCACCAGCCCCGAAAGAACAGCCAGCGCCATGACAACCATCACAGCTTCCACCGCAATCAGGTAGCGGCGTACATCGCCGGCGGCCACAAAACAAAGCGCTGCAAACAGTCCCATTTTAATGACGGAATTATTGGCAAAAGCCGGGTCTACCAAAAACGGGTATGGCTGCAGAAAAGGCGGCAACAAACCTATTGCTGGCAGGAGATAAACGAATACGCCACCCAGGTAGATAAAAAACAAAATTCGCAGGTAAGATTTCAGGTTGAGCTCCTGGGAGGTGAGCAGGTAGTGTTTTTGGGAAGCCATGGCGTTGTGTTTTACGTTACGAAAGCTTCAAGGGTGGATCCTTCTCACAAGGAATAGATGTATTAAATATAAATCTTATTTCCAACAGTTTACAAGTGGCGATAAAAGAATTTGCCCGGCAGAAACGGCGCATTTTAACGCAAACTTTTAGCAATGCTGAGGAATGTCATCCTTCTTTCGTAAAAAAAGAGGCAGCTTTGCCGCGTTTGAAATGGTGCGTATGAAAGACATTACTTCCTTCGACGATATCCGGCTTTTTGTCAATAGCTTTTACGACAAGGTAAGAGAAGACGCCTTGTTGGCGCCTGTCTTCAACAGTAAAATTCCGTCAGAAGCCTGGCCGGCCCACTTGCAACGGATGTACACGTTTTGGAACGCCATCCTGTTTGCGGAGAGAGGGTTTGACGGCAACCCCATGCGCAAGCATCTTTCACTGCCCATTGACGAAAGCCATTTCTCGCAGTGGCTCCATCTTTTCGGCCAAACCATCGATGAAAATTTTAAAGGCGAAAAAGCAGAAGAGGCCAAAAAACGGGCAGCGTCTATTGCACAGATCATGAATTTTAAGATCAGCAGTTTGCGGGCCTGATACCTGTTTCTCTTATTGCTCAAACTATAGAGCTCAGCCATTGTTCTGTTGAACAGTTAGGGAGAGCCTTCTACTCCTTTTAAACAAACCAGCCGCCGAAAATACCGGAACAATTTTCGTTTGTTTTAGTTAACGCATAAATTTTAAAACAATGAAATACGTTCGTTCAAAAGACAGGAAAACCGGCGAAGAAGTTCAAATTTCCTATAAAGATTATGGCCAGGGCCGACCCGTGGTACTGATCCATGGCTGGCCGTTGAGCAAGGATATGTGGGAATACCAGATCGATGACCTGGTAAATGCAGGCTTGCGGGTGATCAAGTATGACCGCAGGGGTTTTGGCAAAAGCGACAAGCCCTGGGACAGTTATGATTACGATACATTGACCGAAGACCTGCACGCCTTGCTGGAACAACTTGACCTGCGGGATGCGGTATTGGTTGGCTTTTCGATGGGTGGCGGCGAAACGGTTCGCTACATCAGCCGTTATGGTACAGACAGGGTTTCGAAAATAGTCTTGGTGAGCGCCATTGGTCCTTACCTGGGTAAAACCAATGACAATCCCGAAGGTGTAGACCCTGCCATCTTTGCTGATATGATCGACCAGATCAAAGAAGACCGAATCTCTTTTTTGGATGATTTCGGCAAAAAGTTTTTTGGTGTAGGCCTGCTGAACAAACCGGTTAGCGCACCGATGCTGGATTACTACCGCGGACTGGCTGCCGTAGCGCTGCCAAGGGCAACCGTACAATGCGTTCTTTCGTTTGGCCATACCGATTTCCGTCAGGATATGCGGAACATCAACCTGCCCACCTTGGTCATCCACGGCGATTCGGATGAGATCGTGCCCATAAAAGCCAGCAGCGACCGCACCGTAAAACTGATCAAAAATGCTACCTACAAAGTATATGAAGGTGCACCGCATGGTTTGTTCTATACTCACCGGCAGCGCCTCAACCAGGACCTGGTAGAGTTTTGCACGGAAGGTGCGGTTGTTACAAATCGCTCAACAGCACAACAAAAAGCTTCGCTATAACAGGTCCAACAGTGCAACAAGCCCGGTTCGTGAACCGGGCTTTTTTATCACCTAAGATGAATCGTAAACCCAATTCCCCATAAGGTTTACCCCAAAAATCTGCTGTTTAAGCAATGTTTATGAGGGGAATGCCGTCTGCAACTTGCAGGGGTAAGGAGAGCCCCTATCTTTGCCACCGGCAATGAGTTTATCTGTTTGTTCCATAGCATCAGGAAGTAATGGCAACTGCTATTACGTAGGCAACGACACCGAAGCGGTGCTGATTGATGCAGGCATATCCTGCAAGGAAATTGAAAGCCGGATGAAACGTGCCGGTCTTTCCCTGAAAAATGTAAAAGCCGTATTTGTTTCGCACGAACATACCGATCACATTTCGGGCTTGCCGGTGCTTGCAAAAAAGCACAACCTGCCCATTTTCATTTCGTCATTGACCCTGCGCAACAGCAGGCTGCGGTTCGAAAGATCGCTGCTTTACCAATTCACCGCAAGTGTTCCGGTGGTGATTGGCGACCTGGTGGTGCATCCCTTCTCCAAATGTCATGATGCGGCCGACCCGTATAGCTTTACGGTAACCTGCAATGGCATTAACGTAGGCGTGATCACGGATATCGGCCGTGCTTGCGACAATGTGATCGGGCATTTCAGCCAGTGCCATGCTGCTTTCCTGGAATCGAATTACGATGAAGAAATGCTGCAGAACGGCAGGTATACGGCTTACCTGAAAAATCGTATCCGCAGTGGGCACGGCCATATTTCCAACCGGCAGGCGCTGGAACTTTTCCAGCAATACCGGTCGCCGCAATTGACACACCTTTTTCTTTCGCACCTGTCGGGTAACAACAATACACCAAAACTGGTAGAAGATCTGTTCACTGCCCATGCGGCCGGGGTAAACATGATCGTTGCCAGCCGCTACAAGGAATCGGCTGTTTACCAAATCAGCGGCTTGAGCAAATTAGCGCCAAACAACTACGATGCCTTCGTATCGCAACCGCAGATGTCTTTCACCTTTGATGCTTCATGAAACAAACCAAAGGTCATCGGGAGAAACCGTGATGCTAACCGCATCGCCCCTCTCAAAACCTTCGGCACTCAGCGCTTTAACCTTGATCAGTTTTTCGCCCAGCGCAACTTCAAATAAAAAATAGCTTCCATAAAACAGAATGGCCTGGATGCGTCCTTTCCCAATGGGATCTTTGTGCAGGGTGATCCGCTCCGGCCGCACAAACAATTTCTGTCCGAGTGCTGACGCTTCTTCTCCGCTTGCCTGGAGTACCTCTTCCGCTGGAAAAAGATTGTAGTCACCCATCAGGCCACCCACGTATTCTGTTTCCGGTTTGCGGTAAACGTCTTCTGGTGTTCCCTGCTGCACCAACCGGCCCTCCTGCAATACCAAGACCCTTTCAGCCCAGGGAAGCACATCCAGCGGGTCGTGCGATACCATCAGGCAACTCGTTTTGCCTTCGGCAACAATGGCTTCGATCACTGCTTTAAGGGTTTGCTTGTGCATGCCATCCAGGTTGGAATAAGGCTCATCTAACAACAGCAATTGCGGCGATGTGGTGAGCAACCGGGCCAGCGCCGTTCGCTGCCGTTCGCCACCCGATAGTTGATCAGTTTTGCGTTTGAGCAGGTGGTCTATCTGGCAAAGCTCGTAGATGCGGCGGGCTTCCTTCTCGCCAATTTTACTGGCCATCTCCAAAAAATCTTCCAGCCGGTAATTGTTACGCAGTTCAAAATGCTGCGACAGGTAAGCAATCCCGGGGTGACCGGGCAACAACTTTTCTTCGGGCCCCAACACTTTTTCGCCTCGGAAAATAACAGCACCACTATCAGGCTGCAGCAGTCCTGCAATGACCTTTAGCAAAGTAGTTTTTCCCGAACCGGTTTCACCGGCAAGGGCCAGTCGCTGAAAGGAAGAAAAACTAACATCAATATCATCCAACACAACCGCTTCACGGTTGTACTTAAAAAGATGAGATACCTCCAACACATTCATAACGCACAAAAATATTTCTTTACGATGCTGTTTCGATCCTGCTTACAACTTCCGGTTGAGATAGTCGGAATAATCGGGAATGGTGACCCGGTAATCTTCATTCAGCAGTGAAGAGGTAAGAATAAAATCAGCCGTGGTACGGTTACAGGCAAGAATGATGTTCCAGGTAACGGCCACGCGGATGAGGGCTTTCACATCGCTGTCGTGGGGCTGGCTGCTGAGCGGATCCCAGAAAAAAATGATCGCATCCAGTTTTCTTTCGGCAATCATGGCGCCAACCTGTTGGTCGCCACCAAGCGGACCACTCAATAATTTTTGTACCGGTACTTTTAGCTTTTGCTCCAACAGGGCTCCGGTTGTTCCCGTTGCAATGAGCTGGTGTTTGGTAAGAATCGTGCGGTTGTAGTAAGCCCAATCGAGCAGGTCTGCTTTTTTGCTGTCGTGCGCCACAAGAGCAATGCGTTTCGATTCCTGTATGGTTGATTGCATGGTAGTTTTTTTTAAGCAAATGCCGGTTGCGGTTGCAACCGGCACTTTTTTGTGATGGAAAACCCTTAGACAAAAATAGGGCCACCCAAATTTTTTTGTTATTGCAAAGCGGTTTACAATCGTAATTACAAATTAACGAAACCCTTACTGGTGAAGGGTTTTAGCATTCTCTTTAACAGTTTTACGATAGTAGTATTCAGCGCAATTTTGCCTGTATACCCCGCAAGGCGTCTTACATTTGTACCAGAAGCGAAAATAACAAGGTCGCTTCGCACAAAAAAGAACAAACATTTTTCATATAGCAAGCAATCGTTAGCGTCCGCTGTTTCTACAGTGGACTTTTTTTTGTCCCTATAGAAAAGAAAAGAAATCTTAAGCCGGTAATGCCTCCGCAACAAGTGTTGTTGCTTTTTCGGTAACAGGCGAATCAAATTTCGACGCTTTCGCCATGATCAGGTAGTAACTGCCATCCTCTGCCTTTTTCACTTCACTCAGACTTTCAAAGCCCTGCGACTTCAACTGCGATACATAATTATCCAGTTCCCGCTCCGTGTAGCAAATGGCAGCAATATGCATTTTCATAGTTCTAAATTACAGTTTGCCCCTGAAAAAGAGTCCCTTCCGTTTTCCACAAAGAATGGACAGCAAAAACCTTTTTTTACACATAGAAACTATCAAACATTTCAGAAAAAAAGTTGCTTGAATAGAAGACTCATTTTCGTTTCAAAAGGAACCGGTGTAACGAAAATGTTTTACCAACTAAAGAAATAAAATAGCAATGGCTTGGTAAAATAAGCTTACAGATGAAAAACAAATTCTACCCTATTCTTTCCTCCAGGTCAACAGTTTCCGTTATTCCGTTTGAAAAATAATCAGCGAAAAAGGGCTTTTGTAAAATCCATTCCTGTTATTGAGTAGGCAATACAGATAAGCATTTTTTCCCGAAATGGAAAAAACACTTCTGAAGGCAAAAACCAGATTAAAATAAAATCGCTTGTTTAGAAGCCTAAGGCTTAGCAGATTAAAGACTTTGCAGAAAGAAGTGTAAAAGAAATTTTCACAAATTGTTTGTTTTTCAAAAAAAGCTCTATACTTGTAAAAGAAAGTCCACTGTAGAAACAGCGGACGCTAACGATTGCTTGCTATATGAAAAGTTCTTACGTTCTTTTTTTGACGCTACGATTTATGACTTGCTTGTCTAACGATTGCTTTGCTGTATGAATCATTGACAATACGAAAATAGCTTCTCCACTCTCTCTTCTCTTGCCAATTTTTTATCCATTTTACGAATACCAAAATATTGACACAGGCGCCAAAGGCCTTGCCAGACCTGCATTTGACTAAAATTCTTTCCCTATGCCCAATTGCTGAAATACAAAAAATCCGTTTCGGAAATTTTGTTCCCAAACGGATTTTTTTCTTGTAAACGGGATAGGATGCTCTTTTAAAATCAGAGGTTTTTCATCGCTCCCAGTCTCTCCCAACGACGTAATATCGCTTCGTTGGCCATGCCCAGGAATTCGGTTGCTTTATCGGGAAAATTGTTTTTGATGGTAGCAAACCTGTTTTCGTGGTACATAAATTCATCCAGCGCCACCGACGGATCTTTGCTGTCGATGACAAAACGCTGTCCTCTTTCTTTGGTTGGATTGTAACGGAACAGCGGCCAGTAGCCTGTTTTCACCGCCAGTGCCTGCTGGTCAAGCCCATGGCACATATCATACCCATGCGCTATGCAATGGCTGTAAGCGATCACCAACGAAGGCCCGGGATAAGCTTCTGCTTCCAGGATGGTCTTTAAGGCGTGCACGTCATTTGCGCCCATAGCAATTTGCGCTACATAGGCCGTACCATGCGCAACAGCCTGCATGGCCAGGTCCTTCTTGCCACTTGTTTTTCCTTTGATGGCAAACTTGGCACTGGCACCGATAGGCGTGGATTTCGATTTTTGTCCGCCAGTATTGGAATAGACCTCCGTATCCAGCACAAGGATGTTGATGTTTTCACCCGTGGAAAGAACATGATCCAAACCGCTGAAGCCAATATCGTAGGCCCAGCCATCACCACCAACGATCCACATCGATTTTCGCTCGAGAAAATCGGCAATGCTTAATAACTGTTTTGCCATTGGTGAAGCCAGTCCGCGCAAGCGGCGTTTCAACTCCACTACATCTTTGCGCTGTTGTATCACTTCCGCTTCGGTGGTTTCAGCATTGGCCAAAATAGCGTTTACCAACGCCCCTCCAACCTGCAGCTCCATACCACGCAAAAGGGTTTGTGCAAACGCACTTTTCTGATCGCTTGCCAGCTTAATGCCAAGGCCAAACTCCGCATTGTCTTCAAACAGTGAGTTGGCCCATGCCGGTCCACAGCCTTCGCTGTTTTTTGTCCACGGCGTTGTTGGCAGGTTACCGCCAAAAATTGACGAGCAACCGGTAGCGTTGGCCACCATCATCCTGTCGCCAAACAATTGTGTGAGGAGCTTGAGGTAAGGCGTTTCGCCGCAACCACTGCAGGCACCGGAAAATTCAAAGAGCGGCTCCAGTAGCTGCGACCCTTTTACCGTGCTGCGGTTCACCCTTGTGCGGTCAATATCAGGAAGGGATAAGAAGAAGTCCCAGTTTTGCCGCTCGGTTTCTTTCAGCGGAAGCACATCGTGCATATTGATGGCCTTGTAGCCCGGTTCTGTTTTGCTTTCGATGGGACAAACCTCGTAACAAAGGTTGCAACCAGTGCAATCCTCAACGGAAACCTGTAAGGTGTACGCTTCTTTGTCCTTGAAGAATTCCTTCCCGATGGGCGCCGTATGCTTGAAGAAATCCGGCGCATCAACCAGCAAGCCGTTGTCGTACACTTTTGGACGGATGGCAGCATGCGGACAAACAAAAAAACACTTCCCGCACTGAGAACAAAGCGATGGATCCCAAACGGGAACCTGGTCGGCGATGTTACGCTTTTCGTATTTGGTAGTGCCCGATGGGTAGGTGCCATCAACCGGGAAAGCACTGACTGGTAGCTCGTCGCCTTCGCCTGCAATAATGCGTGTCAGCACTGTTTGTACAAAGGGTTCGGCACCGGTTACCGCCAGGCTTTCGATGCCTTTGTTTCCAACTGAAAAGCCAGTGTAATCAACCTGCACTAAATTTTCGAGGGTTTTGTCTACCGCGTCAAAATTCTTTTGCACAACCGCCTCCCCTTTGCGGCCATAACTTTTGCGAATGCCTTTTTTGATGTATTCGATCGCTTCTTCTTTTGGCATTACGTTGCTGATGGCAAAAAAGCAGGTTTGCAAGATGGCGTTGATGCGGGAGCCCATGCCGGTTTCTTTGGCTACCCGGGATGCGTTGATCACAAAGAGCCGCAGCTCTTTTTCAATGATCTCTTCCTGTATCTTTTTAGGTAACTGGTCCCAAACCTTTTCTTTCTCAAACGGAGAGTTTAACAGCAAAGTGGCGCCGTGTTCGGCGTCTTTCAGAATATCGTATTTCTGCAGGTAATTAAAATGGTGACAGGCAATAAAATTGGCCGATTGTATCAGGTATGTTGACTGGATCGGCCTTTCGCTAAAGCGCAGATGGGAAGTAGTTAACGATCCTGATTTTTTTGAATCGTAAACGAAATAACCCTGCACGTGGTTTTCGGTTACTTCGCCAATGATCTTGATTGTATTCTTGTTGGCACTTACCGTACCATCGGCACCAAGACCAAAAAACAAGCCGCGGAAAAGATGCTGGTCTTCCAGCGAAAATGTTTTGTCATAGGCAAGACTGGTGAATGTAACATCATCGTCGATACCGATGGTAAAGCTTTTTTTCGGTTTTGGTTTATCCAGTTCATCAAACACGGCTTTTACCATGGCCGGGTTAAATTCTTTTGAAGCAAGCCCGTAGCGTCCGCCAATCACTTTTGGCATTTGTTCTTCCCAACCGGCATGCAGCGCATTCACCACATCCATGTACAAGGGTTCGCCAATGGCACCGGTTTCTTTGCAGCGGTCCAGAACGGCAATTGATTTTACAGCCAGCGGCAGCGCATCAATAAAATGCTTTACCGAAAACGGGCGGAAAAGATGCACGTGCAGGTAACCTACTTTTTCACCAAGGTTGTTCAGGTAATCAACCGTTTCCTCAACGGCGCCAGTGCCAGAGCCCATGATAACGATAACCTTCTCGGCTTCGGGATGCCCGTGGTATTCAAATATGCGGTACTGGCGTCCGGATAAATCGGCAAAGCGGTTCATGGTCTCTTCTACAATACCGGGCACTTTCCAATGGTATTCGTTGGCCGCCTCACGACTTTGAAAAAACACATCAGGGTTTTGCGCTGTACCACGAATGAACGGGTTGGAAGGGTTGAGGGAACGACTGCGGTGGCGGGCAACATCCTCATCACTGATCAGTTGGCGGATTACATCATCCGGAAGCACGGAAACTTCATTCAGTTCATGCGAAGTGCGAAAGCCATCAAATATGTTCAGGAAGGGAAGACTGGCCTGCAGGGATGCCGAGGTGGCAATCAGGGCCATATCATGCGCCTGTTGCGGGCTGCTGCCAAACAACATGGCAAAGCCTGTGGAACGAACCGCCATTACATCGCTGTGGTCGCCAAAAATGGACAAGGCATGGGTGGCCAATGCCCGGGCGGCGATGTGGAATACTGTTGGCGTTAACTCGCCGGCAATTTTGTACATGTTCGGGATCATCAGCAGCAGGCCCTGCGAACAGGTAAACGTTGCCGCCAGCGTTCCGCCTTGCAATGCACCGTGTATGGCACCGGCTGCACCGGCTTCGCTTTGCATTTCGATGATCCTTGGCACTTCGCCAAAAATGTTGGTTCGGCCATCGCTGCTCCATTCATCCGACCACTCTCCCATGGAAGACGAAGGTGTGATGGGATAGATAGCACAAACCTCGCTGGTTTTGTAGGCAATATAAGCGGCGGCCTCATTACCATCCATTACAGAGATGCTGTTTTTTTCGGGGGCAATGACGTTGGTGGGATTTGTCAGTGTAGCAGATTGCATGGTGACAAGTTTTAATTTGAAGTGAAAGCTAGTCCGGCCAGCCAGGGGATTTTATGACTTGCATCACCAGGCGGCAGGACAAATGACAGGTTAGGAAATAAAGAGAAAATGTATAGACAGGAAATTCATACAGCAAACCAAATAGGAATAAACGTATAAGCAAGAACGTTAATATTGACTGGCGAAAGAAAAGCCAGCCTTCCAGCATTCGAGTCAGGCGTTTATGTATTGCCGTGTTAAGCCAAACTGTTGGAAGGCCTAACAAACAACCGCCATTGGCTTTTCCCAAACAATCTTGGAACCAAAAGCCAGGGTATTGTCGGTCATTTTTATCCACTCCAACTCAATTGTGTAAACGGTTCCCTGCATCGCCAGTGCAAAAGGATAGCGGTAATGGTAGGTTGCGTTAGCCGATGTACATTCGATTCTGTCGATCAGCAATCCGCTAAACTGAATGCCTTGCAGCGCGGCTGTATTTAATTTATCCGGCAATATGCTTCCGCTGACAAAGGGCTTTTCCCTGAGCAACTGCATATGAAGCGTTTTAGGATCGCTCTTAAAATAAAGCTGCATTTTATTCTCATCAAACGCATAAAAGCAACTAAAGCTGTAGGGTTTGTTGTCTGCCGTCACACAGCAGATAGTTGCCACTTTTTGTCCTTTGATAAAGCGGCTGATTCGTTTATCCATGGAAATGTTTTTTTAGACTGACAAGGTTGGATAAACTGGAGAAAATTTTTCGGGTCTAAATCACACAATCGGTTGACTTTACTCATGTAATTCTTTGGCGTCCCTGCCTTCTTTTATTCAACAATCCTACACCAAAACATATCTATTATGGCAATCAAAATCACAGAAGAATGCATCAACTGCGGCGCCTGCGAACCTGAATGTCCCAATCACGCCATTTACGAAGGTGGAATTGAATGGACCGTTGCCGAAGGCACCACCGCTAGTGGTTCTTATGTGCTGATCGATGGCACCGTGGTGGATGCGTCACAACGCAATGCACCTCTCGCCACCGACACCTATTTTATTGTACCGTCGAAATGCACCGAATGCCAGGGATTTCACGAAGAGCCACAATGCGCATCAGTTTGCCCCGTTGACTGTTGCGTGCCGGATGAAGCGTACCGCGAAACAACAGACCAGTTAATGGAGAAGAAAGAATTGCTGCATGCATAAGTAAGAGCAAAAACAGGTAAACAAAGCCGTTAGTTATTGCTATTGCACGGACAGCACAACGGCTGTGTACAACGCAAAATCACCAGTTAGGACTTTGCATTTCATTGGTGAATCCGTTCTTCTGAAAGTTTGGCTTAGTCAAACCAATGCTTGCAGTGGTAACGTAGAAAGCAGGAACTAATTTTTTTCCGGGATAGAACAGGGACTATTTTTTTAGAAATACTTGAAAAAAGACTCGCATGTCGTAATTTACTGCGAGATGAAACCATCTTCCAGTCACCTAAAAAACTATTATGGGAGCATTCTCATTGATCGTTCTAACAATTGCAGCTATTCTCTTCTCTGCAGGCGGCATTTTAGCCGGAAAACTTTTCAACAAAGGAAGCCAGAACCCGCAGAAAGGCCAGCCTTATGAATGCGGAATTCCTACCAGCACATCGCCCTGGAACCAGTTCAATGTAGGTTACTACCTCTTTGCCCTTCTCTTTCTCATTTTTGACGTAGAGCTTATTTTCCTGTATCCCTGGGCCGTGGTGGTAAAAAAGATGGGCATCATTGCCCTGGTAGAGATCAGCATTTTCATTTTTATTTTATTCATGGGCTTTTTGTACGCCCATAAAAAAGGAGCGCTGAAATGGATGTAAGAGAGCAGATCCGGGAGCACAACAAAGATTTCCCCGGGCAGGTGGTGCAGGGCGCCGGTGGTGGCTTTATCGCCTCCACGCTGCAGGATGTGATCAACTGGGCCCGCTCCAATTCACTCTGGCCGCTGACATTCGCCACCAGTTGCTGCGGCATAGAAATGATGAGCGTGGCCTCGGCCAAATACGATTTCTCCCGCTTTGGTTTTGAAGTGGCAAGGGCAACGCCTCGGCAGGCCGATGTGATCATCATTGCAGGCACCATCGTCAACAAAATGGCGCCAGTATTAAAACGGCTTTACGACCAGATGGCCGATCCGAAATACGTGATTGCCATGGGTGCCTGCGCCATCAGCGGAGGGCCTTTTTTTTACAACACCTATTCCGTTGTAAAAGGCGCCGATCATGTGATACCGGTGGATGTGTACATCCCCGGATGTCCGCCACGGCCGGAAGCCCTGCTGCATGCGCTGATTGCTTTGCAGGAGAAGATCAAAAGCGGGTGGACACGGGAACAGATCCGGGAACAAAAATTTGAAGGATGACAAACGAAGCAATAAAAGAAGCCGTCACCAGCCTTCTGCCGGCATCCACATTTGATGAAACCGGCGAATGGCTGAACATCACGATCGATTCGGCTGACTGGCGACGTACAGCGTTATGGCTCCGTGGGGCGCCACTGGATATGGATTACCTCTTCTGCCTCACCTGCATCGACTGGAAAACGCACCTGACAATGGTATACCATCTCACCTCCACCAAATACAGGCACATGGTTGTAGTGAAAGCAACCCTCAACAGGCAGGCACCGCAAGTGGAAACGGTATCGGACATCTGGCGTACGGCTGAATTTCATGAAAGAGAAGTGTTTGAATTGTTTGGTGTGGATTTTAGCAATCACCCGGACCTGCGCAAACTCATTCTAACGGACGATTTTGAAGGATTCCCGCTGCGGAAAGACTTTGAAGACCCGGTGAATATGATCAAACTTTAAACACGAATTTTTACACGGATTGCACGAATTTTTTTGAACAAAACCAGATTTAAGAAACAAGCATTGTTAGCGAAATAAAACAACAAGCTGCAGCCAACATCGAACCCCAAACATCGAACCTCGAACATCAAACATTGAACAACGAATCTCGAACAAGCAACACATGTACACCGAAACAGTAGTCATAAAAGAAGCAAGGGCTAAAGCCGACGGCACCGAAGGTGAACTGGTGATCAACGTTGGTCCCCAGCACCCGGCCACCCATGGCGTGCTGCACCTTGTGATCACGCTGAACGGGGAGACGATAATAAATGTGGAGCCCCACCTTGGCTACATTCACCGTTCCATTGAGAAGATGTGCGAAAGCCTCACCTACCGGCAGTTTATTTATGTAACAAGCCGCATGGATTACCTCTCGGCTCACATGAACAACCTTGCCTGTGCCCTGACGGTGGAAAAAGGCCTGCAGGTAGAAGTGCCATTGCGGGCACAATTCATCCGGGTGCTCATGAGTGAACTAACCCGCATTGCCTCGCATGAATTGTGGTGGGGCGCTATGGCCATGGACCTCGGTGCATTCACCCCTTTCTTTTATGCGTTTCGCGAACGGGAAACCATCAACGAGATCATGGAAGAAACCTGCGGCGCCAGGCTGACCATGAACTACATGGTGCCGGGCGGGGTGATGGCTGATATCCATCCCGACTTTGTACGGAAAGTGAAAGCTTTTATACAGTTGTTTAAAAAGAACATTGATGAATACGATGAGCTGGTAACCGGGAATATCATTTTTCAGAACCGAATGAAAGGCGTTGGCTACCTGTCGAAAGAAGATGCTATTTCTTACGGTTGTACGGGACCGGTAGGCCGTGGCAGCGGCGTGAGTTGCGACATCCGCAAACTTTATCCTTACGAGGTTTACAGCCAGGTGGAATTTGATGAAGTGCTGGAAACGGCCGGGGATTCGTTTGCCCGCTACATGGTGCGCCTCCGCGAAATGAAAGAGTCGATCCGCATTATTGAACAACTGATCGATAACATTCCCGAAGGAGAGTTCCAGGCAAAAACAAAAGCGGTTTTAAAATTACCCAAAGGCGAGTTTTATACAAGAGTAGAAACGGCCAGGGGCGAACTGGGTGTGTACATTGTAAGTGAGGGCGGTACCACACCTTACCGTATCAAGTTCCGCTCACCGGGCTTCTCTAATTTATCAGCCCTTAACCACATGGTAAAGGGCAGTAAGATCGGTGACCTGATGGCAACCATGGGAACCCTTGACCTGGTGATCCCAGATATTGACAGATAAAAAACGGTTTGGTGTGTGAAGTTCACGTTAGGCGTCACGTCACGAAAACTCCAAACCCCAAACCCCAAACCTCAAACTCCAAACTTTTCTATGTTTAGTTTACACGGCATCACCAACAGCGTACAGGCCTGGCTTACCGCCAACTTCAACCCTACCTGGGTGGTTATCATCCAAAGCATGATCATCATTTTGCTGGCCATAAGCTTGTTTGCCGTGCTGGGCCTGATACTGGTTTGGATGGAACGCAAGGTGGCTGCGTTGATGCAAATACGCATTGGCCCGAACCGCGTTGGCCCCATGGGGATCTTTCAAACATCGGCCGATACGCTTAAGCTGATTTTAAAAGAAGGTTTAACGCCGGATGGTGCTGATAAATTCCTGTTCAACCTGGCACCATTCGTGGTGATGATCGTTGCCATGCTTTTGCTGGCACCCATTGCCTTTGCCAGGGATTTCCAGATATGGGACATCAACATCGGCTTGCTCTTCGTAACAGCGGTTTCCTCTCTTTCGGTGATCGGCATTCTGATGGCCGGCTGGGCCAGCAACAACAAATATTCCCTGCTTGGCGCCATGCGCAGTGGGGCACAGATCGTGAGCTACGAACTATCAGCAGGGCTCTCTATCCTTTGTATTGTTGTGCTGAGCGGAAGCCTGCAGATCTCTGACATTATCCAGGCGCAACAAAACGGCTGGTGGATCTTCAAAGGACACATTCCGGTGCTGATTGCGTTTGTCATATTTATCATTGCTGCCACCGCCGAAACCAACCGGGCACCGTTTGACCTGGCAGAAGCTGAATCCGAATTAACGGCAGGTTTTCACACCGAATATTCCGGGATGAAGTTTGCACTTTTTTTCCTGGCAGAATACATCAACATCTTTATCATTTGTGCCATTGGCGCCACCATCTTTTTAGGGGGATGGATGCCTTTGCACATTGGCGGTTGGGAAGGCTTTAATAACATTATGGATTACATCCCTTCTTCCATCTGGTTTTTGGGCAAGACGATCTTCCTCATCTTTTTGATCATGTGGTTCCGGTGGACGTTTCCGCGCCTGCGCATCGACCAACTGCTGAACCTGGAGTGGAAATATTTGTTGCCGATCAGTTTATTCAACTTGTTGCTGGTAACGGTGATTGCAATTCTTGGTTGGCATTTTTAAAAACTTCGGGTTGCCTGTTTTAAGTAAGGGCATCCGCAAATCAGAAAAACCGAACAATGTTTATAAAAGACTATCTCTCGGACATTTTTAACGCCACCAAATCGCTGCTTACGGGCATGAAGCGAACGGGCTATTATTTTGTTCATCCCAAAGAGATCATTACCGAACAATACCCTGATAACCGCGCCACGCTAAAGATGGCCGAACGTTTCCGGGGCGAGGTGGTGATGCCACACGACGAGAACAACGAACATGCCTGCACGGGCTGTACCGCCTGCGAGCTGGCCTGTCCCAATGCCACAATCAAGATCATTACAAAATTTGATGTTTCGCCGGAAGGCAAAAAGAAAAAAGCGCTGGATACGTTTGTCTACCGCCTTGAACTCTGCACCATGTGCAACCTCTGCGTGGAAGCTTGCCCGACAAGTGCCATTAAAATGGCGCAAAACTTCGAGCACAGCGTTTTCGATCGCAGCATGCTTACCAAAAAATTAAACAAGCCCGGTTCAAAACTCAGGGAGGGAGTTGAATAATGAGTACGTCTGCCATTGTTTTTTACGCCATATCCGCCCTTATACTGGGCGCAGGATTGCTGGCCGTTACATCGCGAAAGATCTTTCGCTCGGCAATTTATCTTTTGTCCTCACTGGTTGGCATCGCGGCACTTTATTTCTGGATGCAGGTTGAGTTTATTGCAGCGGTGCAAATTGCGGTTTACGTCGGTGGCATTGTTGTCCTGATCATCTTTTCCATTTTTCTAACGCATGCCTCCGGAAAAGAAATGCCGGCTCCACCCCTGAAGCGAAGTATCTTTTCCATCCTCGCGGTGTTGTTTGGTTTTGCGGCCACGTACAGCCTCGTCAGCGAATACGGTTTTCAGCCTTCAGCAAAACCGTTTGCTCCCACGGTAAGCGACATGGGTACACAAATGCTAAGCCCAACCGAACACGGTTACCTGTTACCGTTTGAAGTGGTGAGCTTTTTACTGCTGGCGGCCATGATCGGTTGTATCGTAATTGGCATGAAGCCAACGGAGCCGATTCCGGCGGAGCCGACAGAAGCACCGGAAGATGAAAACAAACTGCCAACAGCACCGGCAAAAGCGGTGGTGGTGGTTTCAAAAACAACCATACAAGAGGAGGTTTCATCATGAGCGAAATTCCGTTAACACACATCCTGTTTGTTAGCACGGCCCTGTTCTTTATCGGTATGTATGGGTTGTTCACAAGACGCAACCTGATCTCCATGCTGATGTCGGTAGAACTGATCCTGAACAGCGTGAACATCAATTTTGTGGCCTTTAATAAGTACCTCTATCCCGACAAACTGGATGGTGTGTTCTTTACCGTTTTCATCATCACCATTGCGGCTGCCGAAGCGGCTGTGGCCATCGCCATCATCATCAATCTTTACCGCAGTCATAAGTCCATCGATGTGGAAGATGCCGCGGAGTTGAAGTATTAGGTTGCCGGATTTTGGTTATTGACTTTCGACTTTTAACTGTTTTGCCATGAGCTATCAACACTATATTTTCCTGATCCCCCTCCTGCCATTGCTTACGTTTTTGGTGCTGGGATTAGCTGGAAGAAAAAACTTCACTTCTTCGGCAGGAGGCATCGGCACCGCAACGCTGTTGGCTTCTACCTTGCTTTCCTTTTATGCCGCGTACAATTATTTTTTTGTAGACGGAGCCGTTGGCGGTGTGTACCAGAAAATAGCGGTGATGAAATTTACCTGGCTTGAGTTTTCACCCAATCTCGCTATAGACATGGGCATCCTGCTCGATCCCATTTCGGTGATGATGCTGGTGGTGGTGAGCTTTGTTTCGCTGATGGTGCACATTTTTAGCCTGGGCTATATGAAAGGCGAGAAACGCTATTCCACCTATTTTGCTTTCCTTTCGCTCTTTACTTTTTCCATGCTTGGGCTGGTGCTCTCCTCCAACATTTTCCAGATCTATATTTTTTGGGAGCTGGTGGGTGTTTCGTCTTTCCTGCTCATTGGTTTTTATTACGACAGGCCTTCGGCCGTTGCCGCGGCAAAAAAAGCCTTTATCGTTACCCGCTTTGCTGACCTTGGATTTTTGATTGGCATCTTGATACTTGGCTTTTATGGCGGCTCGCTTGATTTCGGTACACTAATCGAACGCCTAACATCGACTCAATCGGCACAGTTCATTGGCATCACAACAGCGTCCTTCCTGGGTATCTCTGTACTTACCTGGGCATTGGCACTTGTCTTTGTTGGCGGCGCCGGCAAATCAGCCATGTTTCCCCTGCACATCTGGCTGCCAGATGCCATGGAAGGTCCCACGCCGGTTTCGGCCCTGATCCATGCGGCAACAATGGTGGTGGCCGGTGTGTACCTGGTGGCCCGCCTCTTCCCCATTTTTGTGCTTGATGAAATGGCAATGCAGGTGGTGACCTGGGTAGGTGTTTCATCTGCCCTTATTGCCGCTGTTATTGCCTGCACGCAAACAGACATCAAACGGGTGCTGGCCTACTCTACCATGTCGCAGATCGGTTTTATGATGTTTGCTTTGGGTGTTTCAGGATACGGTGGCGAGAATGGTTTGGGTTATACGGCTTCGCTATTTCACCTGTTCACCCACGCCTTTTTTAAATCATTGCTCTTCCTCGGTGCCGGCGCCGTTATTCACCTAGTACACAGCAATCATATGAACGATATGGGTGGCTTGCGAAAGCTGATGCCGGTAACCCATGCAGCTTTTTTAGTCGGTTGCCTGGCCATTGCCGGCATTCCGCCATTCGCCGGCTTTTTCAGCAAAGAAGAAATTCTACTGGCAGCATACAACAGCAACAAAACTGTTTATTTTATTGCCCTTTTTACGGCAGCGCTGACAGCTTTTTACATGTTCCGTCTTTATTTTTCTGTCTTCTGGAACAAGCCCTTTGCAGGGCATGCCCACCACGGCGAAGGCACATTGTCCATGAAGCTTCCGCTGGTAATTTTATCCGTTCTTGCGCTTGTTGCCGGCTTTGTGCCGTTTGCCAAACTGATCACAACCGATGGAGCACCGCTGGCCACGCACCTGAACATTTTATTCTCCATAGCACCGGTGGCGCTGGCTATTGTAGCCATCTTGGTGGCAGCCAGTCTTTATAAAACTAGAAACGAAAAACCCGCAAGGCTAGCCGCTGGTTTGGGAGGATTTTATACCGCCGCAAAGCAAAAGTTTTATGTTGATGAAGCTTACCAATTCGTCACCAAAAAGATCATTTTCAATTTGATCGGCCGGCCTGCTGCGTGGATCGACCGCCACCTGATCGACGGCGCCATGAACGGGTTGGCCTTTGTTACGGCGTCTACCTCAAACCTTATTAAAGGCGTACAATCGGGCCGCGTACAAAACTATGCGCTTTATTTTTTTGCCGGCATTGCCGCACTGGTTGTCTTATACGTTTACATTCTGAACTAACAGACTATGAACCTAACCTTATTGATCCTGATTCCCCTGCTCACGGCCATCGGTACCCTGTTTTGCAGGGATGCAAAACAAGTGCGTACGCTTTCATTATCAGGTGCCGTTGTGCAGCTTGGATTAGCACTCTACCTGCTGTCAGCTTTCTGGCAATTGCGTACCACCACATCAGCGCCTATGTTGTTCGAAAGCAGCTACACCTGGTTCAAGTCGCTGGGCATTAATTACCATGTTGGGGTGGACGGCATCTCCATTGCCATGATCCTCCTGACGGCCTTTGTGGTGCTGGCCGGCGTGCTGGTTTCCTGGTCGCAGCAAACGCTAAGCAAGGAATTCTTTTTCCTGCTGCAGCTTTTAAGCGTTGGTGCCTACGGCTTTTTTATTTCGCTTGACCTCTTCACGCTTTTCTTTTTCCTGGAAGTAGCGGTGATACCCAAGTTCCTGCTGATTGGCATTTGGGGCAGCGGTAAAAAAGAATACAGTGCTATGAAGCTGGCACTGATGCTGATGGGTGGTTCGGCACTGGTGTTTGTAGGACTGGCCGGATTGTATTTTGCCACCCGCACGTTCGACATTATGCAGATCGCACAAATGAACCTGCCCCTGGGCTTGCAGGAATTTTTCTTTCCTTTTGCCTTTGTTGGCTTTGGCATTTTTACGGCGCTTTTTCCCTTTCATACCTGGGTGCCGGACGGTCACTCTTCTGCGCCTACGGCAGCTTCTATGTTCCTTGCTGGTATTTCTATGAAGCTTGGCGGTTACGGTTGCTTACGGGTAGCCACCTTCCTTATGCCGGATGCTGCGCAGACCTATTCCTGGATCATTATCCTGCTTGCCACCATCGCCATCGTATACGGCGCTTTTGCTACGTTAATGCAGACCGATCTTAAATACATCAATGCGTATTCATCGGTCAGTCACTGCGGCTTTGTGCTCCTGGGGATTGGCATGCTGACCAAAACCTCTATCAACGGTGCGGTGCTGCAAATGGTTTCACATGGCCTGATGACAGCTCTTTTCTTTGCTGCCATCGGGATGATCTACAGCCGAACTCATACAAGGGCCGTTGCACAATTAGGGGGCCTTTTGAAAGTAGCGCCGTTTATTTCAACCGTTTTTGTTATTGCTGGCCTTTGTTCGCTTGGCCTGCCCGGCTTAAGTGGCTTTGTGGCCGAGATGACCGTTTTTATGGGTTCCTGGCAAAACCCCGATGGCTGGTACCGCACGGCAACCATCCTTGCCTGCGCTTCCATCGTAGTAACCGCGGTTTATATCCTGCGGGCAACTGGTAAGTCTATAATGGGACCGATGCGTGCATCGTATGAAACGATTCCCGACGCAACCTGGAATGAAAAGCTGGCGGCCGGTATTCTTATTCTCGGCATTGTGGTGATTGGCGTAGCGCCGTTCCTGATCAATCAATTGATCACTCCGGGCACCGAAAGCATTATGCAGCAATTGGTAAAAAGTAGTCCACTTAAATAAGTTGAACCATGTGGTTAGATTATCTCCTTCTCATGAAACAGGAAATGACAATTATCGTTGTCCTGTTTTTACTGCTCTTCCTGAAGCTTGGCAAAGACCGCAGCAACGAAAGCTACCTGAAGATCGTAAACGTACTGCTGCTGCTCAACCTTGTAGCTGGCTTTTTTGGGGCCCGCGAAGGCATTTTGTTCAACGAAATGTTCCGCACCAACAGCCTGATGGTGCTTGAAAAAAATATTCTCAACTTGGGTATGCTCATCGTTTCGCTGCAAGCCTATTCCTGGCTGAAAGACCACAGGCATGTACCCGAATTTTACATGCTGTTGCTATCCACCTTGCTGGGTATGTTCTTTATGATCTCGGGCGGTAACCTCCTGATGTTTTACCTGGGGCTGGAACTGTCTACCATTCCGCTGGCGGCAGCAGCCAATTTTGACCTGACGCGGCGGCGCTCTTCCGAAGCCGCCATGAAGCTGATCTTTTCTTCAGCTTTTGCCTCCGCCCTGCTGCTGTTTGGCATCTCGATGATCTATGGAACCACAGGCACGCTTATTTTTTCCGAGCTGCCGATTCATATCACCGGTGACAACCTGCAAATCTTTGCGTTTATTCTTGTGCTCTCTGGTTTTGCGTTTAAGATCTCGGCGGTTCCGTTTCACTTATGGACGGCCGATGTATATGAAGGCGCACCGGTATCGGTCACTTCTTTTCTTTCGGTGGTGTCCAAAGGTGCTGTGCTTTTTGTACTTGTGTCGGTGTTGTATTCGGTCTTCCGGCCCATCAGCGGTGTATGGTACCTTATCATTGCCACGCTTTCGTTCCTGACCATTTTTACCGGCAACCTGTTTGCCATCCGGCAAAATAATTTTAAGCGCTTTTTGGCCTATTCTTCCATTGCGCAGGTGGGTTTTATCCTGGTGGGCATCAGCGGCAGCAACCAGGATGGTGCGGCGGCGGTGGTTTATTTTGTACTGATCTACCTGTTTTCAAACCTTGCAGCGTTTGGTGTGATCGCAGTGGTGAGTGCCGCTACCGGTAAAGAGAACATTTCCGATTACAAAGGATTTTACAAAACAAACCCTGTGCTGGCCTGGATGCTGGCCATTGCACTTTTTTCGCTGGCAGGCGTGCCGCCAACAGCAGGCTTTTTCGGAAAATATTTCCTCCTGTTTTCTGCGGCTGCCAAAGCCAACTACGTATTGCTAAGCTTTGCCTCGCTGAACCTGGTGATCTCGTTTTATTATTACCTGCGGGTGGTGAAAGCAATTTTTATGGATAGCAACGAACAACCCATTGCAGCGATCCGCATACCCCTGTTGCCAAGGCTTGCCCTTTATGCCTGCGTGGCCGGTGCACTTGCGGTTGGCTTTTTTGGCTGGCTGTATGAATACATCCATTCGCTTAGCCGTGGGTTGCATTAAGTACAATTATTCTGACTAAAAACCTCCGTATGGCCATCAATAAGAACCATGAATTTGAAGAACTGGATGGTGTAAAATGCGCCATTGTTGAAAAGAATGTTTCGCAGGAAAGAACCGACTTTCTCAAGGACCTGTTGGAATGGAACCGCTTTAATGTGGTGATAGTGCCATCGGCACCACCCAAAGCAGCACCTGCGCCGGCACCCGTTCCGGCCAATGGCGCAGCGGAAGCGGAAGCGGCACCCGCTATCCCGCCACCTCCGCCACCGGCCACGTTCACCGTTGGTGTTACCGATGTCACCTTCAACCCGGTGAATGCCGTTTTTGGACGGCTGTTAAAGACCAAAGACGGACGGGTGGTAACCTTGGCCTACTGGCAGCAAAAGGAAGCCGTTGCACAGGATGAGATTCCTTATTTCGAAAAGCGGTGAAGGTTGGTTGATTAGGTACTGATTATTGGTTATTAATTATTGGGATTGTGGCGATCCATTGTCTTTCATATTTCGTTGTGGGGGAAAATGAATAAAAAGGGCCTTCAATGTCGATAATTCCGGAGCCTGATATGAATGCTTAAATTGTCTAAGAAACACCTCTGCTACTTTCCAAATAAAGATTTCATCATTGGTTTAAGCACTACACAAATTCCTGTTTTGCATCAATTTATGGTTAGATTGGTTTAAACAATTCCACTTCGTTTATCAAATCGCTTAAACAAACCTCTGCCTTAATTTCTTATTTTTTCTTTCACGACACAGAATACCGGTTTGACCGAAGCTTTAAGCCTGCACGCCTAAAATAAGTGATACCACCTACGCAAAATGGTAGTTTTGTTTCACAAGACGCTATTGACCGAAACAGTATATGTTATCCATGAAAAGAGTAGAAATTCTTTTTGACAGCCTAAACAAACTCTGCCTTTTTAAGCGCAGCAGCGAGGCCAAGGACTGCCAGATGGATTTTGAAAAAAAGATTCTCAGGGGCAGATTCCCCGAGTCGGAAATCAACATGGCTGTACTTGTTTTCGGCGCCACCATTGTTGAATCAATCACTGCCTGATTCATTGCCGGTCGCAACCAAACTTATTCTGTAACGTAAGCCCTGTTTCTCCAGGGCTTTTTTATTTCTCAGAAAGCATTCTTCGCAGCAGGACAAAAAAAAGCCTCTTCTAGAAAGAAGAGGCGCAACCAAAACTAACTGCTTATAAGAACACCAAAGGTAAGCGCATTTAATTAAGTTCCAACATATTTTCTCTTAACTGCAATCATCTTTTTATTTTCTTACCTAAGTGCAACAGAATCAGGCTTTATCTTCATGCGGATATGAAGAAGACCAGTGTCCTAAAGTTTAACTCTCTGGCAGATCTGGCCCATTTTCTTAAAACAACCGAGCCGGAAAGCTACACCATCAACACCGTCCGGCTTACCCTGACCGCCACTATCTCGCCGCTGGAACATGCTGTTGCCCTTACCGATTTCAACGCCCAAGAAATAAAAACCGCTTCGGCGTAAGCGGAATAGAAGATTTCGTTTACTGAAGATTACACGCCAGCCGGCATATTTTTTCAATCCAGATTACGACGCAGCAATTATTCTCACAGGCATGACTGCCTGTTTTTCAAGGGGTATCACGGAGTTGAACAACCGCTTTTTTCTATTCTTATATTATTGGGAATATCCTGCTACGACAGGGGCTCTGGCGGTGGTGCCGTGCCCACGGGTTTTGACCGGTCGTCGGGCAAGGGGATGAATTCATGGTTGTCGGTTGGCGGTAAAATGATTTTTCCCTGGAGCCAGTCGGCTTTGGCCTGTTCGATCCGCTCCTTTCGCGAAGACACAAAATTCCACCAGATAAACCGCTGCCCCAAGGGTTCGCCTCCCAGCATCATCAGGGTTGTTTCTTCTTTGGCAAGCAGCAACGGATCTACACCCTTATTAAACACCAGCATTTGCCCGGCCTTATAAATTACGCCGCTCACTTCCACCGCGCCTTTCGCAATATAAAATCCCCGTTCGGAATGTTCTTTGGGCAAACCAAACCGGGCTCCTTTTTGCAAAACAACATGCAGGTAAAAAAGCGGTGAATGCGTGTGTACCTTGCTTTGCAAGCCATAGGCCGTTCCTGCAATGAGGCGCATCCACACGCCTGTTTCCGTAAAAACAGGCAATTCTTCAGGTTTGTAATTGGTAAAGGAAGGATCCGTCTCTTCGTCTTTTTCCGGCAACGCCACCCAGGTTTGGAGCATCTCCAACTGCCCACCGGCAAGAGCGGCCGGGTCTTCAAAGCGTTCGGAATGGGCTATGCCGCTGCCGGCTGTCATCCAGTTGACTTCGCCGGGCCGAATGACCTGTTCTACTCCAAGACTATCACGGTGCATTACCTGCCCGCCAAAAAGGTAACTGACCGTGGAAAGCCCGATATGCGGGTGGGGCAACACATCAAGCGAGGTGGCGGTCTGCGGATCGATGTCGACTGGCCCGGCATGATCCATGAAGATAAATGGGCCTACCATGCGCCGCTGCCGGAAGGGCAGAATCCGACGGACAACGAGACCATGTGAGATGGACGCGGAACGAGCGTCGATTACGATTTCAAGCATTGCACTCCATTTACTTTCGAAGGTAGCCCGCCGGCTGCAAAAAATCTAGCAGTAAATTGTACCCGTTGAATCTATTCTATGGCCAACGTTCTTGTACTTTTTGCCCATCCGCTTCTAGAGAAATCAAGGATCCATTCCGCGTTGCTTACGGCAGCCAAATCGGTTCCAAACGTCACAATTAATGACCTGTATGAAAAGTATCCTGATTTTGATATCGATGTAGAAAGGGAGAAAAAGCTCTTGCTATCTCACAGCATCATTATCTGGCAATACCCGCTTTATTGGTATAGTTGTCCTCCACTCTTAAAGCAGTGGCTTGACCTGGTGTTGGAGCATGGCTGGGCTTATGGTAAAAAAGGAAATGCCCTGCGTGACAAGAAAGTTTTCGCCGTAATGTCAACCGGTGGCAGCGCCGACGCCTACCAACCCGGGGGATACAACAAATATTCGATCCACGATTACCTGCGGCCGATGGAACGCTCGGCTGAACTCTGCCATATGGACTACTGGCCGCCCTTTTGGATACACAGCAGTCATCGAATGGAAACACTGCAAATTGACAAGTACGCAGAACAATACAAGAACATGCTGATGGCACTGACCAATGATATTTTTTCTGATGAAGAAATCCGCAGTCAGCAACTGATGAACCAACTTTTTCCCACCGCTTCAACCAACGTGTAATGGAAGATCACAATGTTTTATTTCAGGCGCTGGTTTATCTGTCAGCAGCTGTCGTTTTTGTACCGATAGCCAGGCGTTTAGGTCTGGGTTCTGTTTTGGGCTATTTGTTAGCGGGCATTGTTATTGGTCCGTTTATCCTTGGCTTTATTGGTAAGGAAGGAGCCGATATTATGCATTATGCAGAATTTGGTGTGGTCATGATGCTTTTTCTCATTGGTTTAGAACTGGAACCAAGCCTGCTTTGGCGCCTCCGCAAATCCATCATGGGATTGGGAAGTTTACAGGTCATTCTAACGGCCATGGTTATAGGCGGTATTGCTTATGCAACAGGCATGAACTGGCAGCAGTCCATTGCCACAGGCGTTATCATGGCGATGTCTTCGACGGCTATTGTTATGCAATCGCTTCGCGAAAAAGGGCTGATGAAAACGGATGCAGGTCAAAACACCTTTTCGGTTCTCCTTTTCCAGGATATCGCTGTTATACCTATACTGGCACTTTTTCCGCTCCTGAGCCATCTGGCCGGTATCAACGACAATGATTCCACAGCTCCGACATGGGTAACCGGGCAACCGGCATGGCTGCAAACACTGATCGTTTTTGGCGTCATCACAGGTATTATCGTAGCAGGCAAGATCGTGGTACATCCATTATTGCGCATTATGGCCAAAACCGGATTGCGTGAAGTATTCACCGCATTTGCACTCCTGATTGTTGTGGGCATTGCTGTGCTCATGACTAAAGTAGGCTTGAGCCCCGCGCTGGGTGCATTCCTGGCAGGTGTAGTGTTGGCCAATAGCGAATACCGGCATGAACTGGAAAGTGACATCGATCCGTTCAAAGGATTGTTGCTCGGATTGTTTTTTATCGCGGTTGGCTCAGCTATTGACTTTTCCCTTATTGCAGCGGACCCCCTTCGAATTTTTGGTTGGGTTTTTATGTTGCTAACTCTTAAAACAATAATTCTGTTTTTGTTGGGAAAGTTGTTTCGTCTCAGCACCGATCAGAATTTAATTTTTTCTTTTTCGCTTGGACAAGTAGGTGAATTTGCTTTTGTCCTGCTTTCATTTGCCCTCACGCAAGGAATTCTTCCGCAGGAAACTGTTAGTTTTTTTATTGCAGTTGTTGCCATTACAATGGCACTAACACCGCTGGTGATGCTGCTCAATGAAAAACTGATCATTCCTCGCATTGGTACTACCCGAAAAGCCGAGAAAGCTCCTGATGAATTTGGTGAAAAGCATCCGGTTATCATTGCAGGATTCGGGCATTTCGGAAGTACCGTCGGACGATTTCTACGTGCCAACAAGATTAATGCAACCTACCTGGATCTGGATTCAGACCGGGTTGATGTTCTCCGCAAAATGGGGTTCAAGATTTTTTATGGCGACGCTTCCCGTCATGAATTGCTACATGCTGCGGGGGCAGCCGAAGCAAAGCTGATCATCATTGCCATTGATGATGCTGCCAAACGGCTGGAGATGGTAGAAACCATCAAAAAGCACTTTCCTCATCTTCACATTCTTGTTCGCGCCTCTAGCCGGTATGATGCATACGATCTTATGAATGCCGGCATGTTACATGTGTACCGCGAATCGGTTGATACAAGTGTGCGGCTGGGTGTAGACGCCATGAAACTCCTTGGTTTTCGTGCCTATACGGCTAAACGGCTGGCAAAAACCTTTTTAAACCTTGATGAAAAAAATTTGAAAAAGCTCGCATCCATTCGAAACCCGGATGAATATATAAGCACAGCCCGGCAGTACATTGAAGAGATCGAACTCATCATTCAAACTGATGCGCAAGGACAGTATTTATATGACTCAAGTTGGGATGCAGAAGCATTGCGGGAAGAAGCAAAGGCAGTACAGTAAGAAGTTTCCTTTATTTAATTGATAGAATTATCCGTTAGCGCTTCATTTTTTCAATTACCGTAACAAGCTGATAACAACATTTTAAGTTTCCCGGCTTTACTTTTACATCTCACAATAGCAGTAACAATTTTCTCATAAGCAGTTAGTTTTGGTTGCGACCCCTGTTTCTACAGGGGTCTTTTTTTGTTTAACAGTCTGTACTGGCGGTCTTTACATTAACAAGACGCTGACAATACAGCGGTTATCATTGCCGTTTTAGAGCAGGAATTGAGTGCTTATTTTCAGGCACTTGCTTTGTAACAAACTAATAAAAGAATAACCATGATGAAACGAACAGGATGGGCTTTGTTAACGGCCACGGTGTTGCTGGCAGCCACCAGCTGTACCAAAGACCCCATGCGAAACCTGACAGCAGAGGAAAGCAGGATTTACATCACTAACAAAGACAACAACGCTAATTTCAACACGTACAAAACCTACAGCATTCCCGACTCGGTTTATATTATTGACAACAACAGCTCGGCCGGCGGACAAGCTACCGCTGCCGACCTGGATGCATTGGCAGCCGTGCGCAATGCCATGGAAAGCCGGGGATATGTACGGGTGGCCAGGAATCAAACACCTGACCTTGGGATCAACGTAAGCAGGCTGTACAACACGTCCACTAATCTGGTGGACCTTGGTAATTATTGGGGTGGCTACGGTGGCTACTATGATCCATTTTACTGGGGTTATGGCGGTTACGGTTACGGCTACCCGTCGGCTTATGCTTTTGTCGAGAGCACGGAAGCGATGTTGAGTGTTGACCTGTTGGACCTGAAAAATGCGCCTGCCAACAACCGTATCAATGTGATCTGGAACGGGTTGATCAGGGGTTCCGGAATTTTTACCAGCACAGCCCTGACCACTGGCGTACAAGCCTTGTTTGAGCAGTCGCCCTATTTACGAACCAATCAATAAAAAAGATGAAAATGAGAAGCATGAAAATCGGCGTTATGCTTGCAGCATCCCTTTTTGTTGGGGTGGCGGCAAGCGCACAATACCGGGGCACCGCACAGGCGGTGGTTCAACACAGCTTGGGTATCCCGATGGGGTCCCTAAAGAGCGCAGCTCCTGATGTATCGGCCCGTGGCGCACGGGTGGCCTTGTATTTTGGGATCAATGATAACCTGGCGATCGGCGGTGGTGCCGCCTACCAGGATTTTTACCACAAAAAGGACCGAGCCTTGTACAAGTTGGAAGACGGCAGCGATATATCGGCCGTGCGGTCCTACTCTATTCAAACCATTCCTATTTTATTTGAAAGCAAATGGAGCTTTAGCCCCGGTAAAGCCATACAGCCTTATGTGGGCCTTGGCATTGGCGGTAATCTTGTCAATTACAACGATTACCTGGGCGAATTTGGCGCGGAGCAAAAAACCTCGTTTGGCTTTGCCGCAAGGCCACATGCTGGTGTATACATACCGTTTCGCAAGCATGGCGAATCGGGCTTTACACTCAGCGGATCTTACAGCATCATGCCATTCAAGACGACAGCATTGTCCAACCTCAATCACATTGGCATTCATGCAGGGGTTACCTTGCCCATGCGGAAATAAGACAGCGTGATTGACTAAAATAGAAAAGCCTTGCACTGTTGCAAGGCTTTTCTATTTAGAGAAAAAATACAAAATGCTAGAATGCTTACGCCAATAACTGCGGTTTTTCTTTGTACACTTTCCACAGGAATTCTCCAAACAAGGTATTTGACCAGGCAAACCATTTGCGGGTGAATTTTTTCGGATCGTCTTTGTGAAAAGCCTCGTGCATAAAGCCAGTATCACCATGGGTTTTGCGCAGCATGGCAATGCATTCCCTGATCTCCGCATTGTTGTTGCTGGTTAATCCACGCATGGTGATGGCCATTGGCCATATCATGTCTTGTCCCACATGCGGACCACCAATGCCTTCACCGGCCGTTCCTTTGTAAAAGAAAGGATTCTCTGCAGAGAGGATCAGTTTGCGTGTGTTCTGGTAGATAGGATCTGTTGTACTCACCGCACCCAGGTAAGGCAAGGAAAGCAGGCTGGGTACATTGGCGTCATCCATAAAATAATGGTTACCGTATCCGTCCACTTCATAGGCGTACACTTTACCAAACTTCGGATGGGTAACGATCGCATGCTCTTTCAATGCTTTTTCCACCTCTGCCGCAAGGCTGCGCAATTGGTTTGCCGTTGCCTGGTCTTTACCAATGCTGGTCATCATTTCGGCTGCCTGCCGCAAGCTGGTAACCGCAAAAAAGTTGGAAGGAACCAAAAAGGAATATACCGTCGCATCATCACTTGGACGGAAAGCCGAACAGATAAGGCCCACGGGTTTTACCGGGTAGCCATAACCGCTCATGGGCAAGGTATCGGTGGCAAATTGCGTCGTCCGCTGAAATTTATACGGGCCATTTCCGTTCTTGCGCTGCTGTTCGCGGAGGGTTTGAAGGGTGGCTAAGATGGCACCTTTCCAGTTGCCATCGAACGGCGTTGTATCGCCTGTTACTTTCCAATAGCGGTAGGCAAGACGAATGGGGTAACAAAGCGAATCGATCTCCCACTTACGTTCATGCACACCCGGTTTCATATCGGTGTGGTCTTTGGCCCATTCGCCCCTTTTTTCCGGGTCGTTGTAAAAGGCATTGGCGTAGGGATCTTTCAGGATAAAAGCGGTTTGTCGGTTGATGACACCTGCCACCAGGGCCTTCAGGGCCTCGTCTTCTTTTACAAACTGCAGGTAAGGCCACACCTGTGCGCTGCTGTCACGCAGCCACATGGCATCAATGTCACCGGTGATCACATACGTATCGGGAACCCCACCTTTGGTTTCGTGAAAAACAGTGGTATCAAGCGTGTTTGGAAAGCAGTTGTTAAACAGCCAGGCAAGCTCCCTGTTTTTTACGCCTGCATCAAAGGCCGTGATGGCTTTTTCAACCGCAGTACTGGAAAATCTTCGGTCAGCCAACGGTGTCCGCACGACCGGGAAATCCTGCATCGCTGCAAAGGATGCCACACGGTTCATCAGGAGCCCGGCACCCAGCAAGCTTGTATTTTGAAGAAAGGCTCTTCTTTTCATAGCATGTTCTTTTTTGTGTTTGAAATAAGGACGTTCGGTAACAAAAATTATTGATCGAAAAATTGTACGGCAAAGTTCGCATCGACAGGTTGTTTTACCGAACGCTTAGCTTTTATTTTTCTTGCGTGCTTTCTTCTTTCAATTGGTGTTTACTTTCATTACCCAATCTTATAAAACAGCTGGCTAAATTGTACTTGCATGAAATCCTACATTATTTACAATTTCCCATTTGTTATAGTTGCTTACGCAATTCAGGGTTTCAAAAAAAGCGAACAACTTTCTTTGCTACACCAGTTCTTTAGCAGCAACAGCTGACCAACAACTGGCGGCTCCCAGCAGCGACGCATCTTCATTGAGCACGGCTGTTCTCAACGCGACATTTACACCATCAGCAACCAGCGTGGCATGTAGTGCCGACTGAAAAAAGGCAAAAGCTTTAGAGATATTCCCACCAAAAACAACTGCTTGTGCACCGGTTTTTTTGATCAGCGGCACCAGGAAAAGACCCAGGTTCTCACCAAATTCAGTAAACAGTTGCTGCAAGGTTTCAGAAGCCGCGTCGCTTTCGAGCAATTCTTTTACGCCGCTAATTGTTTTGCCGGTTAGCTCCTGGTAACGTCTCACAAACCAGCGGGTAGAAAGATAATCTTCCGCAATACCTTCTTTAAAAGGCGACTTCCACAGGTCGGCGTCTTCGGCCACGCCGTTGATACAAAAGGCCGAACCAAGACCGGTACCAAGCGTTAGGCCCAACACCGGGTTGAAATCGGTGGCGGCACCACCAAATACTTCGCCCTGCAAAAAACAGGAAGCGTCATTCATAAACCGAATGGAATCCGGAGGAATCGCAAGCCGCTCTGCCAAATTGTTCTTTACATTCACCTGGTAGAGCGCTGTAAACTTATCCTGCTCGGCAATAAGGGAGATTCCCTTTTCATAATCGAATGGGCCGGGCATGGCAATGCCAATCTTTTTTTCGGCGTCAGCAGAGGTATCCAATGCAGCGGTGATCACTTCGCACCAATCCTGCAAGATCGCTTCTGCACTTGCCTGCGAATTCACAAGTTTACGTATGCCGGAGCCCGTTACCACGGCACGCTTATCCAGGTCAACCAGGGCAGCCGTTATATGAGACCCGCCAATATCAACACCTAACACTACAGACATACAGAAACATTTAGTTCATTTATTTTAATCGCGATACATTTTTTACCGGCTTTGTTTAACACCATTTGTTGTCTCTGCCAACACGTGTGATGCATTTTCAATGGACATCGAATAAGGATAGCTTGCTTTTGTGGTGCCTCGTTGTTTGTTGGGCGAGGCACTCATGGTAAACGTAAGCGTACCGCCTTTTTGAAGTGCGGTATGGCTTAGCCAGTTTTGAGTCACCGGTTTTCCGTTCAGGCTGACAGCCGACACGTAAGGTGTCTTCTCGCTGTTTTTTGGTGCCTGTACCAGGAGGGTTTTCCCGCCATCGAGCTTGAGGGTTACTTTCTGGAAAAGCGGGGTGCCCATTACGTACTGGTCGGTACCCGGGCAAACAGGATAAAAACCCAGTGCAGAAAATACATACCAGGCAGACGTCTGCCCATTGTCCTCATCGCCACAATAACCATCAGGCGTGGGTTTGTACAGCCGCTCCATTGCTTCCCTTACCCAGTACTGCGTTTTCCAGGGCTGGCCGGCGTAGTTGTACAGGTAAAGCATGTGCTGGATGGGTTGGTTACCGTGGGCATATTGTCCCATGTTCATGATCTGCATTTCGCGGATCTCATGAATCACACCACCGTAATAGCTTTCGTCAAATACGGGCGGCATCGAAAACACCGAATCCAGCATGCTGATGAACATATCGTTTCCACCCATAAGGTTTTTTAATCCTTCAATGTCATGAAAAACACTCCAGGAGTAATGCCAGGAATTGCCCTCGGTAAACGCATCACCCCACTTAAATGGGTTGAACGGCGACTGAAACGAACCATCCTTGTTCTTGCCGCGCATCAGCTTTGTTTCGGGGTCAAAAAGCTTCCGGTAATTCTGGCTTCGCTTGGCGTATAATTCGATCTCTTCCTTTGGCCGTTTGAGTGCCTTGGCCAGTTGGTAGATGGTAAAATCATCGTAAGCATATTCGAGGCTGCGGGCCGCACTTTCGTTGATGCCCACATCGTAGGGCACATAACCAAGGGTGGTATAATGCTCGGCGCCGGCACGGCCTACTGCGGTCATAGGGCCGGCGTTGTTGGCGCCTTTCAGGAGCGCTTCATACAAGGTATTGATATCATAGCCACGCAGGCCTTTAATATAAGCATCGGCTACGACAGAAGCCGAGTTATTGCCCACCATAATATTTCTGAAACCGGGACTTGACCATTCAGGTAAAAAGCCGCCTTCTTTGTAATCGTTAACGAGTCCTTCCTGCATTTCTTTGTTGATGGAAGGATACAGGAAATTCAGGAACGGATAAAGAGCCCGGAAGGTGTCCCAAAAGCCTGTACCGGCAAACATATAACCCGGCAGCACCTGTCCATTGTAAGGACTGTAATGCACCATCTTACCAGCTTTGTCAAACTCATAATGCTTTTGCGGAAACTGGAGCGTACGGTAAAGACAGGAGTAAAACGTACGCACCTGGTCCACGCTGCCGCCTTCTACTAAAATCTTGGAAAGTTCTTTGTTCCAGGCAGCTTTGGCTTTGGCCTTTGTTGTTTCAAAATTGTCCCTGCCAAGCTCCCGCTGCAGGTTCAGTTCTGCCTGCTCGTAAGAGATAAACGAAGACGCTACACGAAGGCCAATCTTCTCTCCTTTTTGCGTGGCAAAGCCGATCACAGCTCCGGCGTGGTTGCCGGTAAATTCGCCGGTACCTTTTGCCAGCGCACTGTCCCTGAATTGGTAGGTTGTAGTAAAAGGTTTATCCAGGTAAATAACAAAATAGTTGCGGAAGTTTTGCGGAACCCCACCACTGTTGCGGGTGGTATAGCCAATGATCTTTTTTTGTTGCGGAAGAATGGTTACCGAAGATCCTTTGTCAAACGCATCCAGAAGAAGATAAGCGCTGTCGGTTTTGGGATAGGTAAACCGGAACTGGGCCGCCCGTTCTGTTGGCGTGATCTCGGTGGTCACATCATGATCGGCCAGGTACACGCTGTAGTAATAGGGTTTGACCACTTCTGCTTTGTGCGAAAACCAACTGGCCCGGTCATCTTCTTTGAAACGCAGCTTGCCGGTAAGCGGCATGATGGAAAACTGCCCATAGTCGTTCATCCACGGCGAGGGCTGGTGGGTTTGCTTAAAGCCGCGGATCTTATCAGCGCTGTACATATAGGCCCAACCGTCGCCCATCTTGCCGGTTTGCGGTGTCCAGAAATTCATGCCCCAGGGCACACAAATAGACGGGTAGGTATTGCCGTTAGACAGCGATGGCTTTGAATCTGTTCCCATCAAAGGGTTCACCCATTCCACCGGGTCGGTGATCCGGGTAACCATCTGGCCGAAAGCTTGCAGTCCGGCGACACAACCCAGCAGAAAAAATAGTTTCTTCATAATAGCTCAATTCAGGTAAAATAATCTGTTCTGTCTATTCAATGGGTACCACTTATTCCGTTCCCATAGAAGTTGCCCCATTTGTTTTGGCGCCTCCTTGCGAAAGCGAGAAAGGCTTTGCGCTATCCGCAATGCCCCTGTTCAGCGCCGGCTCTTTTCCCATCTGCAGCGACAGGGTGCCACCGTCAATAATTTCTTTGTGCGAAAGCCAGTTTTTATCAAACAATTTCCCGTTCAATGTTGCCGATTGAATGTAAACATTTTCCTTGCTGTTGCCTTTCGCCTCGATCACAAACTTTTTACCATCTTCCAGGGTGATGGTTGTTTTTTGAAACACAGGGCTGCCCATCACGTATTGGTCCGTACCCGGGCAAACACTGTAAAAGCCAAGGGCACTCAATACATACCACGATGAAGTTTGTCCCTGGTCTTCGTCGCCAGGGTAACCATCTTCGGTGGCATTGTACAATTTGGCCATAACGTTGCGGGCATGATACTGTGCCTTCCAGGGCTGGCCGGCATAGTTGTACAGGTACAGCATGTGCTGGATAGGTTGGTTGCCGTGGGCATATTGTCCCATGTTGGCCATCACCATCTCGGTCATCTCGTGGATCATGCCGCCGTACGTGCCCACTTTTACCGTGTTGGGAACCGAAAACACAGAATCCAGTTTTGCTGTGAAGGCCTTGTCACCACCCATCATACCAATTAATCCTTCTACATCGTGAAAAACGGACCACACCCAATGCCACGCATTTCCTTCCGTAAAGGGTCCGCCCCACTCCACGGGATCAAAATTTTCCACCCAGACGCCATTGGCTTTTCTGCCCCGCATGAAACGGGTCGTTGGGTCGTATACATTTTTGTAGTTGTACATCTGGCGTGAAAAAATATCCTGGTAAAACTGGTTGCCGGTTTCTTTGGCTAGCTGGTAGCCGCAAAAATCATCGTAGGCATACTCCAGTGTTTTCGCTGTTGCTTCCCGCACTTCAGGATAAGGAACATAGCCTAGCTGGTAATACTCTTTCCATCCATGCCGACCGTTGGCAGGGCCCCAGGGACCTTTGTTGGTGGCTTCTTTCAGGTAAGCCTTCAGTGCTTTTGCAGGATCAAAGGTACGAATGCCTTTCACCCAGGCATCGGTCAGCAGGGAAATGGCGTGGTTGCCGATCATGCTGCCTTCTTCGCCGGGAAACGACCACGAAGGCAACCAGCCGCACTGCTCCTGCGCAGCCAGCAAAGCCTGCATATAACGGCCATGCATAGTCGGATGCAAGAGGGTATTCAACGGGAACTGTGCCCGGAACGTATCCCAAAAACCGGTGTCGGTGAACATGTACCCTTTGTGCACCTTGTGGTCGTAAGGACTGAAATAATACGGGTTGCCCTCTTTGTCAATTTCGTAAAACTTGCGGGAGAAAAGAGAGGCGCGGAAGAAACAGGAATAGAAAGTAGCCTTGTCTTCTTCGCTGCCGCCTTCCACCAGGATCCTTCCTAAATGCTTGTTCCAAATGGCTGCCGCTGCCGCTTTGGTGGCCTCCAGGTTTTTGGCGGCACCTAATTCGGTGTTCAGCGTAACAAGGGCCTGCTCCTGGCTGATGTAAGAAGATGCCACTTTTGCCTGCACAGTCTCGCCGTCCTTGAATTGTAGAAACGCACCAATGCCATCCCCTTCTCCGTCGGCCTTGTCGGGTTGGATGGTATTCTTTCGATTTTCCCAGGTACCGTAACTTTTAAACGGCTTGTCAAACTGGATCTCGAAATAGCTTTTCAGCCAGTCGCTCTTACCGTTTCGTTTGTTGCTGACATAACCGGTGATCTTCCGCTCCTTGGCCCAGATCTTTACGCCACTGGTTCCAACATAACCATCCAAAACAAGGTAGCTGCTGCCACCTTTGGGAAAGCTAAACCGCAGGTGGGCTCCTCTTTCCGTAGGCGACATTTCGGTGGTGATGCCGTTTTCAAGCTTCACCTTGTAGTGGTGGGGCTTGGCAATTTCATTTTCGTGCGAAAAACCGGTGGCCCGTTCGTCTTCGTTCACCACCAGCTTACCAGTAACCGGCATAAATGAAAACACGCAGTAGTCATTCGACCATGAACTGCACTGGTGCGCCTGCTGAAAACCACGGATCGTTTTTTTGAAATACTGGTATTTCCAGCCGTCACCATTCTTACCGGTTTGCGGCGTCCAGGTATGCATGCCAAAAGGCAGTGCTGTGGTAGGATAGGTATTGCCACGGGTCAACTCGTGTTTTGAGTTGGTGCCCTGCAGGGTGTTTACATAGCTAACAAGGTCTTGTGAATGCACAGCACCCGTAAAAAGGAGCAAAAAAGCGATCGTCAATATCTTCATGTCGTTCGATAGTTTAAGGTTACCATTTCAATTCCACACGAATGCCATCACTGCTGTTTTCAAATTGAAGGAAAGAGGTTTTTGAAGCGCTGTGCCAGGATGTTTCCACCGGCACGGTGCTGTTGTCAGCCTTTTTAACGGTTATTGATTTGGGTTGTGCCGGAAGCAAAATGCGCATGGCATTTACTGTTTTCGACGGGCTTTTCACCAGGAAAGAATAGGTATTTGCTCTTTTCTTTTCTTCGTAAACCCTTGCCGCTGCTGCCAGCACTTTCACATTTGTGCGTTTGTCTACGCGGGCCAAATTATACAAAAAAGCCTGATCGCCGGGTGCTACCACTTTCTGTTCCAATACAGGCAATGTGGGATCAAAAAGATCGATCACCGGCCCTTTGATCTGCAGGGGTTCGGAATTCACGCTTTCATCCAGCACTGCAGCAATGTCGTAGGGTCCGCGTTGTAACAGGAAATAATTTTTGGGCTCCCACTTGCTGTCCTTCCGGCTGCTTTCATAAGCCGTTTTTATTTGCGCTACAAACTGCGCATCGTTACTGGGCGTTAACACCAGTTCTTTGGGGTCTTGTTTTACCACCAGCACTTTTCCTTTGCCGACGGTTTGAAAATTATTGTTTTCCCCGGGAGAAATGCCCAGGAGTTGAAACAAGTGTTGGGAAGGTGAGGTAAAAGCATTGCCCTCACTGTTCCACCATTCTTTAACCGTTTGAAACGGGTCGTTGTCGCGGCCATAATAAACCAGGGTTCCGCCGTTCTTCACCCATTTGGCCAGGTGCTGGTGATAATCGGCCGACAGGGGCTTCATGTTGGCATAACTCATGATCAGCACTTTGATATCCTTCAGCGTAGCCGGGTTGCCAACGTTTTCAATGTGCACCGTTTCCACCGGAATGCCTTTTTTCAAAAGCGGCATCACCATGCCATAAAAGTTTGAAAGCTGCGGATCATCATAATCCTGGTGGGTGGTAAAGCGTTGGAACATGATGGCGTTGGAAAGAAGCACGCCAATGCCTTTGCTGCCATTGATGGTATTGGCAGAAACAGGCATTTCGTTAAGCGCATTGACCATGACCTGCATTTGCGTGGCATAGGCTGCGGAAATGGGTCGCCGCTCGTTGCTGTTCTCCATCCGAAACCGTCCGCGGTAAATGCGGGGCGGCCAGGGCATCACTTCGTAATCGGCCACCATGGGATAAAGCAATTGGGCGGTAAAGGTGGCCTGGTAGTTTCGCTTGTAATCATCCCAGGTCTGTGCCCTGTCTTCAATGGGATCGGTCAGTAAAAAGATCTTTCGTTTGGTGGGTGCGGTCATGGAGATCATGGAACCGTATTCGAGAAAGGCATTTTCAAATACCCTTTCTTTTCGAAGGCCATTAAAGTAAACGGGCTCCCGGGAGGTGCCGGTCCATACCTGCGCAATGTAGCCATCCATGCCATCGAGTTGCGCCAGGCTTGCTTCAGGACTTACAATCTGCCACGAAGCATAGTTGATGAGAGAGTGTGTGGGCACATAACATTTCACATCTTTTCCCACGCTTTTACTGTAGCTCTTTATGTAGCTGAAAACTTCTTTTAATGCCCGGTAATAAAGATGGTATTTAAGCTTGGAGGAAAGGTAGGTTGCCTCCGGTGATTCATGCTGCGGTCTCCAGGGAGATCCGTAATACTGCTGCCATTCTTTTTTAAAGGATTCGCTGTAGCCGGCTCTTGCCCAAAACTCGGGCTCTTCGAGGTGGATACCGGTAACACCGGCGTCAATGGCCCGCTTTACATGGGTTTTGATGTAGTTGATAAAATTGGCGGAAGGAACAATGTAGGGAACATCTTTGCCATGCCAGATGGTGTCGCCGTTACGGGTTACCTGGCCTTCGTCCCAATGGGGCTTGCCGTCGAACTTTCCTGTAAAATAATCCTGGTACTGGCCCCAGGCAATGCCTGTCATAAAATGCACGGTATAGCCTTTGTTCCGCCAGCTGGCTACCCTTTCTTCAAATTTGCCACCGGCATCGTTGATACCATACACGATGGCTACATCGGAGCGAACATCATAATCTTCGCTCCAGCCGTCGGCCACCTGGAAAGCCGTTTTTTCTTTGCCTCTTTCTTTCGCGTTCTGCGCATTTATACCCAGGTGCAGCAAAAGCAAAAGTGATGTGGTGAAAAAAATAACAGCCCGGTTTTTACGTTGTTGCATAGGCTTATGATTTAGCAGTTTTGCTGCATTCCCTCAACAGCTTTCGTCACCATTAACAAGACAGCAAAACCAGGATAAAAGATAGTTCTCCGGCCCATCTGTTGCGCCGGATTGCATAAAAAAACCTGTGCTGCCGGCACATGATGCGGCAGCACAGGTTTAAAAATTACCAGCCTGGATTTTGCACCAGCAGGGGATTGTTGTTGACATCCTGCTCCGGTAAGGGGAAGAAGTAGTGACGCTTGTTGAACACACGGGTTTCAAACGGCTTCTTGGTATAAAAGCCGGGCAAAGGCGCATCAATATCCAGCGCCATGGCCGGACCGTTGTCGGTTTGCTCAGCGATCTTCCAGCGGCGGGTATCAAAGTAGCGTACATTCTCAAAGCTCAGTTCTACCTGGCGCTCCCTGCGAATGGCTTCCCGCATGGCATCCTGGCTGCCGGGAACATCCAGTCCGCCCTGGCCATAACCGGGGATACCGGCCCGCTCACGGATCATGTTCAGGTACTTCAGGATGTCGGCACTACCCGGGTTGTACTCGTTCAGCGCTTCCACATAATCGAGGTAAACGTTGGCCAGGCGGTAATGCACCTGCACACCCAGGCCGGGCCGCCAGTCGCCAAGCTTAGCACCTTTGCGAACAACGTAACCTGTCGGGCTGTAATCGTTGCTGATGCCTTTGCCGGAATTGCCGCGGTAGAAAAGGCGGGTAACCACTTCGCCTGAATTTGTGTTCAGCCATTTGCGGTTGTCGTAGGTGATATTGGCATAAAAACGGGGCTCTCTGTTTACCCATTGGTTAAACACTTCACGCTCTTTGTCGTCATCGGGTGCACGGAACTGGCTTGTACCGGCATCAACATAACCCGAAGCCGGATCAGTGATGGGACGGCCGTTGGCCATAAAATAGGCATCCACGATACGCTGCGTTGCACCCAGGCCACCACTGCCTCTTACTTCTGATGAAAAGCCGTTGTGATAAGGCGTCACTTCGTAACCGCGGGCATTTTCATCATCCGTACGGGAAAAGATCACCTCTGTGTTCCAGGGTTCCAGGATCACGTCCCGAACCGACAGGAAGGGGCTGAAGTTGCCATTACCGTCGTTCTTACGGTAAAGGTTATACGTACCGGGAACAAACTGGTCGATGAACGCTTTGTATGCATTGGCGGCACGTTCCCATTTGGCGGCGCTGTAGGTTTGATTGATCAGTTGCTTGCCGTCTTTGTTTTTGAGGGCTGCATAATCCGTATTGCCGTTGTACAGCGGGCTGGCAGCCTGCAGCAAGGTACGGGCTTTAAAGGCTAGCGCAACACCTTTGGTGATACGAGAAATGTTCTGGTCGTCTGAACGTACCGGCAGATCGGCTGCAGCAATATCCAGCTCCGATACGATAAACTCAACACATTCATCCATTGAGCTGCGCGGCATGTTGATGGTAGAAGCCGGGGCATCTACCGGGATCACTTCATCACCCAGCAAAACAACAGGTCCATAGATCCGAGTGAGGTAGAAATAATACATGGCACGCAGGGCTCTTGCCTCGGCCTTGTATCTTTTTTTCTGCTCGTCGTTGATGTCGTTCGTAACGCCATCAATGTTGGCAATAAAGATGGTGGCAGAACGAATGCCGCGGTAAAAGTCACGCCAGAAGGCCCGTGTAAAACCGCTGCCGGCATCCCAGGCACCAATGTTCATGGGATTCGACTCTACGAAGCCCCACAGGTATTCGCCTTCATCAGACGCACCTGTCCAGGGACCGGAGTTGGAGTTACCAACAAAACGCTGGCTCCATTCGCGGGGGATCATCGAATAAACGTTGGCAAGGAATTTTTCGGCCGTTGCCCTGTTTTTGAAGGTTTCATCCAGTGTCAACCGGTCGTCGGGCACCTGGTCAAGAAATTTTTTACAACTGGCAAACGTACAGAGGAAAGCCAGTGCAACCATTCCAATATAATTGAATTTCATACGCATTTTTCGTTTTTTAGAAGTCAAGGTTTACACCGATGGAAAAGGATTTCGTATTCGGGTAACGGTTACCGTTACCAGAGCCAATTGTTGACTCCACATCCCACAGGTCAAAATTGGTAAAGGTGAGCGGGTTGATGGCCTGGAAGTAGATGGTTGCATTTTGCGTCCAACGGCCAACCCATGTTTTGGGCAGGTTGTAGCTAAGCTCCAGTGTTTTCAGGCGGATAAAATCAGCTTCCCGAAGCCACCAGCTGCTTTCCTGCACATTGTTACGGTTCCAATCTTCGCCATTGGCCAGCCTGGGATAAAATACGTTGCTGTTGTCCTTTCCTTCCTGCCAGCGGCTGGTAATATTGCTGTACACATTGGAAAGACCGGCACCATTGGCAAACGGATGAATGGCTTCGCCGGCAAGCATGATGTCGGCACCACGCTGCCCGGCAAACAAGGCACCCAGGTTAAAGCCCTTGTAACCCAAGTTAAAGCCAAAACCAAAAACAAGGTTTGGCACGTCGCCTCTTCCGATATAGGTTCTGTCGTAGTTGTTGATCAGGCCATCGCCATTCAGGTCTTTGTACTTGATATCGCCGGGTAGTACTTTAGACTTGTCGCCGGGTACAGCGCTGGCATCAATCTCAGCCTGGCTGCTAAACAAACCTTCCGCTACATAACCCCATCTTCCCAGGATGTTATGGCCCGTGCGGTCCATCCAATCATACAATTGCTTGGGTTGATCGTTTTCCAGCAGGACATCCTTGTTGTACGTGATATTTCCACGCACACTCATGTTAACAGCACCGATCTGTTGGGTATACTCCAGGGTCGCATCGACTCCTTTGTTTTCTACAACACCCAGGTTGCCGGGAGGCACATTGGTCAATCCCAGGTACGTCGGGATCGATTGGCGTTGAAGGAAAATGCCGGTTCTTTTTTCACGGAACAGGTCAACGATCAGGCTCAGGTTGTTGTTCAGCGTTTTGATCTCAATACCCAGGTCTTGCTTTCTCGACTCTGCCCAAACAGCCGTAACGCCATAATCAGTTACGTTGATACCGCTCATGTTATCAAGGTTCCGGTTGAACCGGTAACCGTTCACACCATCAGACAAAAGCGTTAAAAAGGCAAACCTTCTTCCACCAATCCGTCCGATACCTGTTAAACCATCGGAGTAACGAAACTTGAGGTAAGAGATCACGTTTTTAACAGGCTCGAAGAACGCTTCGTTTGAAGGAACCCAGCCAATACCAAAGGCAGGAAAGGTACCATAACGATTTTCGGGTGCAAAGGTTTCAGAACCGTTGTAGCCCACGTTTCCTTCAATAAAATAACGGTCATCATACGAATAGGTCACACGGGTAGCCAAACCAAGGTAACGTTCGGGGATAGACGATTGAAAATCTCCTGCAAAGGCATTTTGGTAATCATCCGTATAAAAAAGTGCCAACCCACCTACGCGGTGTTTGCCGTAATTCCTGGTGAAATTCAAAGAGGTTTCGGAATAAAAACGACGGTTACCCGAGTTGCCACGGCTATAGCTAAGATAGTTTCCGCTGCCTGTGTAAGTACGCTGCAGGTTTAGGGAGCCATCGGGCTTCCGTGGCTGTGCAGCATCCGGTGCATAGGTATCTTCCCGCTTGCTTCGCGTAATGGTCAAACCATTGGACGCATCAAACGAAAACATAGTGGTTGCAGAAAGACCATTGATGATGGAAGAAAGATCTTGTGTCAACCGCAGGTTGGAGAACACAGAGTTGTTGAACTCTGTTGCATAACCACGGCGGGTCAGATCGGCCCACGGATTCCGGAATCCGCCATTGGCACTTCTGCCGGGCACAAAACCACCGGTGTACTCCAACGGAAACTCTGTTGACGGTGTTGTCATGGCCGACCCAAAGATGTCCTGGGTTTCAATGGCTGGCCGGTTGTTGTTGGTAAAAAAGCCACGGATACCCAGGTCCAGTTTTGTAGACTTGGTGATGTTCATGTTGATGTTGGACGTGATGTTGAACCGACGGAACCGCAGGTCTGTATTGTAATTCTGCAGTTGCGCCGTTTTCAGCAAACCCGTTTCGTCAAAATAACTGACCGAACCATAATAGCGGAGAAAATCAGAACCACCGCTTACGTTGACATTGGCGCGGCGAACCTTGCCATGATCGCGGTAAAGCGCATCAAACCAGTCCACGTTTGGATACAGTTCAGGGTCTTCACCTGACAGTGTCCGCTGAATGTATTCACTTGAATATTTTGCGGTTTGGCCACGGGTGGTAAACGATTCGTTGGCCGCTTCCATATAGGTTTTTGCATCGGCCATGTCGGGGACTTTTGTAAAGGATACAATGCCCTCGCTGTAGTCGATGTTAACTTTTGGCTTGCCAATTTTACCGGTTTTTGTCGTGATGATGATCACCCCGTTGGCGCCGCGAACCCCGTAAACGGCGGTTCCTGCAGCGTCCTTCAAAATGGTAAACGAAGCGATGTCCTGCGGGTCGATGTTGTTGATGGAGCGTTCAATGCCATCCACCAGGATAAGTGGTGCGGATGAGCCGCTACCAAAGGTGGAAATACCACGTATCCAGATGTCCGCGCTGTTGCGGCCAGGCTGACCTGAGCGCTGCACACCGATCACACCGGCGATCCTACCTGCCAGCATGGTGTTTACATTGGCGACAGGCAGCTTTAGTTCTTCGGGGTTGATGGTCGACTGGGCACCTACCACGCTAACCTTGCGCTGGCGACCGAAACCTACCACTACCACCTGGTCCATGCTTCCTTCCACGGCTTCCAGAACCACTTCCAACTGCAGCATGTTCACCACCAGTACCTGCGGCTTAAAGCCCACATGCGAGAACTGGAGGGAACTGTTTTCGGGAGCGGTGATGGTAAACCGACCTTCGGCGTTGGTGGTTGTGGTAATGGCAGCATTGCCTACCACCTGAACGGTGACCCCAGCCAGGGGCGCACCCAAACGATCTCTGACGATACCGGATACCTTCACGTCAACCCGGAGGCGGGAAGACTTGTCGTTGTTGAAATATCCGTTTGATTTCCTGGTTCCGTCATTGGCAAGTGCGGGCTGCACAAGGAGCAGGCTTGCCAAAGCAGATGTACAAAGGCAGGTATTGATCCACCTGCGGCCGGGCGTACAACTTTTAATCATAAGCAAACAAATTTTTTTCGCTAAAACGTTTTAGCGTGTGGCTAAAACGTTTTAGCATTTTACTAAATTTTAACAAGTCAATATTATTAAAAATTATTTCCCCAAAAAAAAATTTATACAGACTCTCTTTTTACGAGGCGGGTGGGCAGGAAAACCTTTGTCTCCACCGCTTGTTGGGTGTGGCCCAGCAAGGATGCCAGCAATAGCAGGGCTGTTTCGGCCATGCGCTGAATGGGCTGTTCAATAACGGTGATGGCAGGTGTGTGAAGCTTAAAAATATCATGGTCGTCAAAGCAAAGAACGGCCAGGTCGGCAGGAATGGTGAGCCCCAGGTCCTTGATACTTTGCAGGCCGTCGATGCCAAGGTAGTTGGTGGCACACACCACAGCATCCATGCTCTTCCGCTGTTTGATAAAAGCGGTGATGGCAGCTACTGCGTGGTTTTTTGTTGCATTGTAGTTTACAGTCAGCACATTTGCTTTTACCACCGGTAAGCCGTTTGAGGCAAGCGCTTCCCTGTACCCGCGGTTTCGTTCCTGTATCTGTACCAGGTCCATGTCAACCGTAACCAGCCCAATGTTTTTATACCCGGACGCAATCAAAAACTCAACGCCTTCCCGCATACCGTTGTAGTTGTCGATCACCACAAAAGGCACATCTACATCGTCAAAATAGCGGTCGATGAGCACAACCGGTTTTTTCTTTCGCAGCAGCGATTCAATATCGTCCTTCATGCCGCTGGCGGGTGTAATTACATAACCATCCATTTGTTGGTTGTACAGCATCTGTATCATCTCGCTGCCCCTAACCGGGTCATTCTCGGTGCTGCAATACACCACGTTGTAGCCAAACTTCCGGGCCTCGTCTTCCACCGTTTTTGCCAGCGTGCTAAAAAAGTTGTTAGCAATGTTTTCGATGATCAGGCCCAGGGTTTTTGATTTTCCTGTACGCAGGCCAATGGCCACCCTGTTTGGCCGATAACCCATCTGGAGTGCAGCGGCTTCGATCTTTGCCGAAAGTTCATCACTGATACGGCTTTGCTTGGCCTTGCCGTTGAGCACCAGCGAAACTGCAGCCGGCGAAACGCCAACCGCTTTTGCGATGTCTTTAATGGAGACCATCATAGCATTCTGATTCTTGTTTTACAACGCTTCTCATCGGAGAATAAATTATAGCAATGCAAGGCGGAAGTCAGGAAGGATACAGGAGATCAGGTGGCAGGCATTTGTTTTACGAACCAGGAACCGGCTCCGGACCTACCCTACTAAAATCGCTTGCCGGCACCATATTGGAATTGTGAAGCGGGTTAGCGTGTTAGGCCGCACACCCGGTTGCGAAGATAAGTCCGTTTCTTTCTTTTTGAAAGTGGACGGCTTGACAAAAGAATGCGGGGCAATGGTTTTACAAAAAAGAGACAATCAGCCCGAAAAGGTTCAACAACACTCTTCGAGTAACAACACAAAAAGTGCCACGACCATTGACGTAAAAAGCCGGTAAAATTTCTTTCAGTTGTCCCTTATTTTTTCTTTACCGCGATGGTCGCCTGCTTTCGGCTTTACCAAACTGCCGTGGATAATACGAGAACGTGAGCAGGAAAAACTGCTGCAGGCCGTTGGTGATGCGGGTAGTAGTTCCGTATGCATTTACGCTGTTGTTGATGTTCTGGTATTGCTTGAGCATATCCATGGCAGCAAATTTCAGTTCGCCCTGCTGCTTCATAAACCGGTAGGTAACAAAGGAATTCCAGAGCACCGTTGGCTTATCCAGATTGGAATTGTTGACATTGTCCAATGTGCTGCTGATGGTAACGTTTTTTGGAAAATTAAGCACAAATCCCAGCTTGGTGGTATTGCTACGATTTGAAAAAGAAGTGAGCGCCGCAGCCGATTGCCTGGACTTGAAATACTGGAAGGACTGTCCCACATCAACAATCAAAAGCGAACCAATGGAAAGCTGCAGGGTAAACTGGTTGGCCAGGTTGCGGGTGTCGCTGGTGTTGTAAAGGCCATCCACATAATTGGGCGTTCTGCCGGTGTTGAACTGGCCATTGTACATCAACTGGAGATTATTCTTGTTGAACCGCCGCGAAATATTAAAATGATAATTCAGCCCCAGGTTATTGCTTTTGTCTGCATTGGTAAAATACGAGATCCGCTTGCCCGATGGATCGTTAATAACACTGTCCGTTACCGGGTTTAGCGACCGGTTATAATTACCGCCAAAACTGCTGTTGATAGAATACAGCGATTTTGGATTTTGCGAATTGAAATTTGCATTGAAGTTGAGGTTGTGCTGTATCCTGTTGCGCAGTTGCGGGTTGCCAATTCGTATATCATACGCATTGATGTCATCGACAATGGTGTAAAGCTGGTCGATGGAAGGATACTCATAGTTCTTTGCATAATTGACCGAAGCGTAATAATGATACTTGTCCCGTTTGTTGTATTGGTAGTTGACGTTACCCGTATACCGGAAAAACTGGAAAGAACGGTCAAGGTTGCGCTTAGCGAACGAGGATTCATTCTTTTCAGACTTCAGCTCTGTCATTACCCGTCCCTGGAAGTTAAAGCTTCGGTGGTAGGCTTCTGTCCATTTAAAAAACCCTTTGGAGAGTGAAAGCGACGGAACATATTCCAGCACTTCGCGTTTGTTACGGTTAGAAAGATTGTCGTTAGCCTTGTACAACTTGGCCGTGCTGTCGTAATCACTAACCTGGCTCAGGGTGGTGTTGCGGTTGTAATTAAGTCCCTGCGTAAAGTTGAGGGCAATGCCAAACAGGTTGTATCGTCCTAAAAGAAGGCGCTTAAAGCCCGAATAATCAAGGTTGGCACTCAGGTTTACAAAATCATTTTGCGTGTCGTAACGGCGGTTGAAGGAAGCATTTTTACTCACATCGGTAAACGATTCAAAAATGCTCCGTGTATCTCTTTCCGATCTAGAATTGCCCTGTCTCGCATTTACGTTGATGGAAAAACTTTTTAGGGGATCGTCCTGGTCTGATTTGGCAAAACGAAGATCCATCGATGTGTTTTGAGAAGTCCGCCGCTGCTGCGAAGTCATCCGGTTGGTGCTTTGCAATACATTGGCCGTATCTCTTACTTCGGTCAGGCGTGTCGATTGTCCCCTGTCGTTGCTGTTATTGATGTTGCCGTTTACATTCAGGTTGTCGTTATAGCTGTTGGTCTTTACATAATTCACGCCAAGGTCACGCCGGTTGGTCCGGTTGTCCTGCACCCCTTCTTCCCTGATGAATTGTGGGTTCTCCAGCGTCGTGCGGTTCTGCAGGCTTAGTTCCTGCAGCGAGGCATCGGTTCCCGAAAGATTATAATTGACAGTAAGCCGGTTGTTTTGCCGGCTGTTGGCCGATTCAATAAAGTTATGCGTAACAACACCGCCAAGTGAATGGTTTTGATTGATGCCATTGGTGCCAAAGCGGCCAACGCTGTAAAGATTGGGATTAAAGTTCCGGTAGGTGGTATTCTGAAACATCTCCTGCAGGTTGCCGATGTTTTTGTTGATGTTGTTGATGCCACCGCCAACACCAACACTGCTCCGTTTGTTGTATAGCTGGAACGACAGGTCGGATTCAAACCGCCTGGTAGTGCCGTAGCCAGCGCCGGCTTTGCCGAAATAACCTTTCTTGCTGCTTTCCTTCAGCTTTATGTTCATGGTGAGCAGGGAGTCCTGTGGCTGGCTTTGCAGGCCGATGTTGCTCCGGTCGTATTCCTGGTAAAGCTGAATTTTATCGATGGCTGCTTTGGGAAGATTTTGCGTTGCCACACGGGTGTCGGTAGAACCCATAAAAGGCTTGCCATCTACCAACAGGTTTTGCACTTTCCTGCCGTTGACAGTAATGGAACCATCAGACCAGATGGTAACACCCGGCACCTGGTTCAGCAGTTCTTCCACCACCGCATCGGGATTGAGCTTAAACGCGGCCGGGTTGATCTCCAGCGTATCACCGTTCATCCGTACCGGTACCGAGGTAGTGATCACAATGGCATTGGTATCTTTGAGATTCAACGCCAGCAGCACTTTCAGCGTATCTGTTTTTCCGGACTCCAGCAGGATGGTGGAATAGTGACCAAGGTAGCCCGTATACGTAACGCTTACCAATAGCTTTTTTTTCAGGGGCAATTTATCAAACGTAAAGATCCCGTTTGCATCGGAAAGTTTATACGCCAGCATGCTCGAATCGGGGCCGGCAATGCTTACCGTAGCCAGCTCCAGTGGTGTGTTTGTTTCTGCATCCCGAACAGAGCCGGTCAGCCTGCCGTTTTGGCCCACTGCGGTTATGAACCAGCCAAGCATCAGAAAAACAAAAAAGGTCTGCTTCACAACTTAATTTTTGAGTTTGAATTCAACAATGATGGGTGCCGTGCCGGGGGGATTGCTTTTTAAAAATGCCTGCAGTGCAGAAGGTACCGCAACGGATTTATTGTTCGCAAAAAAGGCGAGCAGGTCACCCGCCTTTTGCGTTTTGTAAAACCGGGCTCCATTTCGCTGCAATGCGAAATCGCCAAGCAAATGCAGGTTATACTGATCGGTATCACCCTTAATATTTTTGGCTTTATACGTAGCGTTGGTTTTCTTGTTGTAGATATAGAGATCGAAGTTGCGCAGATAGCGTACGCCGAAATAAAGTAGCTGCGGTGTTTCGTAGAAATTATGCACCTGGTGAAGCATCCAGCCATTGTTTCGCTCAAAATTTTCCCGCTCGGTTTTGTTTTTAAAAGGCTCGGTAAAAAAGCTGGCCGGCAGGCTGTTCTCCATGGGCACAACCAGGTGATAAGCCGGGAAAAGGCTGTCTTTTACCATCTTGTAAATGGTATCGCAAAACGGCCTTGTTACAAATGATGTATAGGCCGTATTGGCCCTTTGCAGGTTGACGCCGTCTTCCGTATACAAAAAACGCGGTTCGTTCACCCGGTTGTACGGGAAAAAAGCCTTCACCAGTTGTTTGTCTTTGTAAAGCGTCAGTTCATGATCAAGGCTGTCTTTGAACAGCGAGCTGGTTGTAACCTGTCCCCGCCAGAAATAATCATCGTAATAATGGCTGGCACCAATGACATCACTTTCTTCCGGCATTTCTTTTTTAATAGCGAATGTGCTGTCGTCAAGGTCGATGCTGTACTTCCTGAAATATTTTTTGTTGCGGGGATTGTTCCAGTCAAGCCTGATCTTGATCCTGTCTTTTGGCGTGAGCGAATAATTTTTATTGCTGCCAAAGAAAACGATCCTGTTGGAATGCTCCTGGTAATTGGGGTAAAAATCATCGCCAAGCTTTTTAAAATTTATTTCCCTTACAAAGGTCCCATTCTTGGCATACAGAAATAGCCTTTTGTCCTGGTAGTTCGTCAGGAGGAAATAATTTTTAGCGATGGTGACACTGTTGAAATTGCCCAATTCTATGCCTTCTTTTATCTCCAACGGAATAAAGCGAATGGAGTCAACAAACTGCGATTGCTTTTCGGTGCCCGATGCTTTGGGATGGAGATAGATCTTTTGCAATTGCGCTTGCGCTACAGATGGTAGAAGGTTGCTAAAAAAGGAAAGGATAAAAAGAGGCAAGAGGCAATTTCTCATCGCACATAGCTTTGGTCCGGTCAAATTTATGGCTGCAAACGTTAATGCAACCTTAACGAATGTTAACAGAAACCTAACCCGAAAGAGAAAACGTATTTCTACAGGGAAGAACAGAGGTTCCTTTTTCTACCCTAATAGAATCAAATGGCAGAAACTACATATTGTTGTTCGAACCAGAATCAGGAAGACAAAAGAAAATACTTGTCCTCTTCCTTTCCCAAGGCTACATTCGCTCAAATTGAAAACGGTGGAGAATGAAACCTTTGTTGTGCAAACAAAAAAGTGGATACTTGATGTGGTGGTCGGCTGCAATTTTTGTCCGTTTGCATTGCCCGAAGTAAAAAAGGCCAGCATACACTACGAAGTGATCCCCGGAAACAAGGCGGATGTTTTGAAAGCACTTTCCGCATCGCTTCAAAAAATGACAGCGCAGGCAGAGATAGAAACGATGTTCCTTATTTTACCACAAAACTTCGACCGGTTTCCCGATTACCTAAAGCTGGTATCCGCCGCCGAAGCTTTGTTGAAAAAGGAAGGTTATGAAGGCATCTTCCAGATCGCTAGTTTTCACCCCGCTTATGTTTTTGCCGGCGCCGGCCTGAATGATGCCGCCAATTTCACCAACCGCTCTCCCTACCCCATGCTGCATATTTTACGGGAAGAAAGCGTTAGCAGGGCGGTTGACAGTGTTCCCGGCGCACATAAAATTCCCGAACGAAACATTGCTTTTGCCCGGCAAAAAGGCCTGGCCTATATGCAGGCCCTGTTTGCAGGTTCTAAAAAGATCGATGATTAAATTTTCTACCTATAGTGGTAAATCGTAGGATGGAAAAGGCAATAGGAAACGCAACTGAAATTTTGAAGTTGTTTTTTGTATTTCCCCAAAAAAAAGAGGCAAGCGTAACACTTGCCTCTTTTTTTATTTCATGGTGGCTACTTATTTAAACTTGTTCTTTACATCCGTGAAGATCCCTTTGACGACCGCATTTGTACGGTCGATGTAAACATTGCCATAAACCGTTGCAGAACTGTTGGTGCCGGTAAATTCAAGCGTAGCGCCGCTGTTCAGGCGCAGGTCGCCGTAAACAACGAGGTCGCCTTCGATCTTAAGTGTTGCATTGCTGTTGATATTTAAACTGCGCCCGGCAGCACCTGCCGCCAGCGTTCCCCGCACTTCCATTTTTCCGTTGCTGTTGATGTTCAGGTTATCCGAAACGGTCATGTTGCCGCAGAAAAACAGGGAGGCATTCACATTCACGTTCTGCAGGGCAACTGAGCCGCTATACCGCAGGTTTTCGTTACTGTTTACATTTAAGTTGGAGCCACCTGTGTAAGCGGGCAAGCCGTTACAAGCCGTATTGGTTGTCGGCGGTGTAAACTTCACGATCTGCAGTCCACCCTTACCCGACGCAACAAAAAGATAGTTGTCCTTGCTCTTTACATAATTGGCCGAACCGTCAAGATTGATACTGCCCAATAACTGCAGTGTGTTGTCTGCATTTGCTTTGCAAACATACGTGCCTGCTGCACCGTTAGCGGCAAAGAACAAACCGTTGTTATTGCTAACGGCATTCGTCACCACATCGTCGGCACTAACACCTGCAGTCGGTGCAGGTAGCTTTATCTCTCCAGCTTTGGCGCCGTTGTCCGAATTAAAATAAAGTATGCCTTCCTTTCCACCGGCAACCAAAAGAAAATTCTTGTTGAACTCAATGGTGCGTTTTGCTTCCGGCACATCGGCAGTTAATGCAATGGTTCGGTTGAGCGAAAAGTTGGCCGCGTTATAAATGCCGATGCCGCTGTTGCCGCCAAGAACGGCGATGCGGTCGTTGTATGCAGCAACGCCGCGAAGGTCGGGTGAGGCAATGCTGTTGATCTGGCGAAGCGAGTCCCTGTCGAGTGAAAGAAAATATCCGCTGGCACCGGTAGTGGCAAACACGGCATTGTTCGCAACCGTGATGCCGGTGGTAACCTGGCCGGGCAGGTAAGCATATTTTGTTTTACCCGTAGGTTTTCCACCGGAAAGCTCTATCCAGCCTACCATGGCCGGGTCGGTTATGCCGGCCAGTTTGTAAATATCTGTAGCGCCGGCAAAGTATAACCTGTTGTTGGAAAAATAGAGTGAGTTGATATCGGTATCGGGAATGATAACACTTGAAACCAACTGGGGATTTGAAACTGAAGCAATGTTAAAGATATCGATGCCACCAAGGTAGGTTTCACCTTCCGTGTTATACGAAACATAAGCATAGCTGCCGTCGATCTCCACATGGGTTGCTTTCAGCGTACGGGAGCCATAGACAGGCGCCTGAACAGATCCGAGTAATTCCATGAGGTACTGGCTGCCTTCAGTGCCTGTGTTTTGTATACCGGCGATGTTTGTATTCATGCCAATTACACCGGCTGATGCTAGCTGTAAGCGTTGCGATAATTGCGCAGCGTCGGAAGAAATAATGAGTTGCGGGTCTTTCGATTTGGACAGGTCGTCCTTTTTACATCCAAAAAGCAGGGCAGCCGTGGCAAAAGCCAGGAGAGCAATTTTTCTCATAAGGTTGGATTTTTATTTTTTCAACAATTGGGCGCCAAAGTAGAAATTAATTGCGGCATTGTTCGCATCCTCCAGTGAATTTCTTTTTTAAAACTTACGTGAATACTTCTTTTTGTCTGGGCAAATTCAGTTATCACCTGCCAGCAAGCAAAATGTTGCGTAAGCGCATTTGAACGTTTCCACTATCATTCGTTTACCCTAAATCTCCATCCAACTATATCTGATTCAAAATCCGATTGGTTTAATCGGACAGTTGTTTTACATTGTCATCACGCCGCAGATCGATCAGCAGGTGGTTGGGGTCAAGCCCACCGCTGTTAGGCTTTCGCGGAACAGTAACGCTGATGGTCTGCTCACCCGACCGGATGCGGTGCATTTGTAAATAAATCGGTTCTTGCAGCCTTTTGCCTTCTTCATAAAGGCCTACCTCCAGCCAATCATTCATGGGAACGTTGTGTTCCACACCCGTTGCGTCAACAATCACCTTTTGTGCCTCTACTTTCAGCTTAACCTGCCAGTTGCCATCTCCTGTTTTCGCTACCGCTATGCCCTTTGTCTTCAAACGCCAATACGTATTTTCTTTAAAAAGATCGTGTAACAAGTAGTGCAAGGAGTCGGGAGTCACCTTTTGTAATTCTTCGTAAAGATGGAGCGTAGTGGGATGCCGCAACTGGCCTGAAGCCTGTTTCTGAAGAAGGGCCCGAAGCGCCCCGTTGACTTTTTCTTTACCGATGTACTGATCCAAAGCATGCATGGCAAGCCCGCCCTTCCGGTAGTATAAAAAATCTTCATTGGCCCGAAGCAAAGAGGTCGTAGAGAGTGACCGCGGCATTTCGTAAGAAGAATGCAGGTAGTCGACATATTTCTGCAGGTGACCTTTACCGTAAGCCTTTTCCAGCACCTGCATGCCGGCATATACGGAGAGGCCCTCGATCAGCACACCGGCACCTTCTACGTTGGCCGGTGATAAGCGGGCCATTCCCCACCACTGGTGTGCTACTTCATGCGCCAGGATATAATAAAGAAGGTCAAATCCCTCTGGGCTGTCATCGGGATTCAACAGCGGGTATTGTTCACCGTAATAAACAATGCCGGCATCGGCGGTGGCGCCACTTACGGTTCCGGCACGTTCTACCAGTGTAAACTGATGGTAGGGATAAGCGCCGAAACTCTCCGTATAATAAGCCAGCGAAGCTTTTACACTCCGTAACATCCTGGCTGTATTCTGCGCATGATCCGGGTGGTAATAAAGTTTGATGGCGATGTTATTCCACGACTCTTCCTTCACTGCATACTTGCCCGATAAAATAGCGAATTCACCGCCGATAGAACCTTCTGTTTTATAGTGGAAATAGCGTCGGTCGCCCTTTGTCCAGGTTTGTTGAAAAGCACCCGGCGCTACGGCCACTTCGCCCTTTGTTGTACCAATAACGGCTTCCAGGCTGCTTTGTGTTGTACTGAACGGTTTTTTCTGTGCAGCCGTATCATAAAGCGAAGGCATTTCTGGTTTAGCCGCAGGCAAATATTTTTTTCGGAGTACCGCATCCCTGATCTCCCGGTACGACTGGTAGCCGATCACCGGCAATAGATTGAAATTGGTAAAGTAAGTGCCGCCCTCAACTACCAGTGCCTTGTTATTTTTCTGCTGGAAACCACGCTGGTGATAGTGCACAGCAAAATTTAACTGCAGCGAATCGCCTGGCTGCAATGGTTTCTGCAAGGCATACATGTAGTGACCCAGTTTTTTATCTTCTACAACAGGTATAGACACCTGGTTGAAACGGATGGCAACAGGCTCGAAGCCGGAACCACTTCCGATATGGATGGTGTCAATTGGCAAGCTTTCCCTGTTCACCAATGTATACGTTGCATTTATGTCTGCCTGCTGCTTATCGGGATAAATCTCAACGTGCAACTTTGTTGCCGTTAGTTGGGGTTGCGGTGCATTCCGGTACCGGCTGTATTGTTGTTCGTAAGCCGCTTGCCGCTTAAGGCTTTCAGAAGCCGTTACGTATTCATTCAGCACATTGGTATTGTAAAAAATAAAACTTCCAACGGCAAAAAGAAGAATCAATCCTATGCTTGCTACCCAAGCCGTTGACCCGTTAAAACGTTTCGGGGCAAGTTTGATCCGAGATATCAAACCTTGTTCTCTTCCCCCTGGCCAAAGCATTCTCGCTGCTACAGCAAGCAGCAAAGCCCAGGCAATCCAGTACAGCTTAAACCAAAGCCACGAACCGAGTGTGTTTCCAAAGCCACGCAAATCAGTATATTCCCACTTCGGGCCGGCTCCAAAAATGAGCAGGTTGTGTTCTACCTGAAAAGCCGAAGGAAAGGCCATAAAGCCAAAGGTTAAAAGCACCACAAGATGAGCAATGCTTTTTTGGTTTATTACTACGTGAATTACCATTGCAAGCAAGGAAAAAAGCAGGTAATCGACCAGTTGCAAACCAAACAATACTTGCAGGTAAAGTCCAATCTCCAATTGATGGTAGCCCATGCCCAACTGCATACCAATCCCACCTGCCAAAAGAAAAACCATCCAAACCAAAACGACCAGTCCGAATCCCAGGAATTTACCGGTAAACAAAACCCAATCCGGTACCGGTGCTGTGTCCGTTAAGTCATTGATACCCGCCGCCCTTTCACGCCAAACCAATTCACCTACGAAATACATAAGTAGCAGTGGCATAACCAACCACGGTGTACCAAGGTTGGTTAAAGGTGTGGCCAGGTAGTGGAGCACCTGCGACGTAGTGGGCAGCAGCGGAATGCCAAATTGCGTCAGGATGCGGGAGCCAAACAGGGCTGAAGCAAGTGCGAGAACGCCAACCAGTAGGAGTCCTGCAGGATGCTTTGCTATTTTAGTAAAAGACGATCCCGCTATGATAAGCACCTGGCGAAGTCCGGTTGCATATCCAAACGTCTGCTCAACCTGCGGGATGGAAATAGCAGTGGCCCTTGTAACAAAGTTCTCGGTCAAAGTTTTGGTCATTGGTTTTGGCTGCCGTAAAAAGCGGCTCCACCAACTTTTTGTTTCGACATGCGAAAAACTGAAGCGGGTGTACGTCAGCCACAACAAAAGGACTGCCGCGCCACTCCACAGCACACGGTTCCAAAGAAAAAATCCCTGCAGCGAAACCAGCCGTGTATTTTTTTCTGTTGGCGTCCATGTTTGCAGTTCGTTGCCGAGGATGCCGGTCACGCCGACAGGATCGAGCAATTTTACCAGGTCCCAATCGCCAAAAAGCTTAGCCGCTGCAAGGGCAAACACCTGGGCAAAAATGGCTAACAAGAGGCTGGCCAAATAACTGGTCATAACCTGCCTGCTCAACGCAGCAAAGCCGAACTGAAGCGCCGTTGCAATAAATACAGTCGGCAAGGCAAGCAGGAAGTAAACATTAAAATAAGCCGATGCCCTGAATGGCAACAAGCCGCCTTCGTCCATCCCAAACAGGTGAAAGGAAAAGAGCACACCAACCGGCAAGGAAAGCACCAGCAAGGCATTCACCACAAGGGCTGCCAGGAATCTTCCGCCCAGATAATGAAGCTTTGTAACCGGCGTTGTATAGGTGAGGTGATGCATGCGCACCTGCACATCTCTTGCCGCTGCTTCCCCTGCAATAGAGGCGCCCATGACCAGCCACAAAAGGGCACCAATAACAACAGTGGCTGTGATGTGAAAGGTATTGTTTGCATACACGCCATCGCCAGGCGTGGTGAGCCCGTTCATGATAAGGGTAAACAGGAACAGCACAATAAAATAAAGTTGGGTGGACAGGCGACCTGCTAGGTAGGCGAACTCGTAGCGAAAGATCTTCCAGAGCTTCATGGCTGTACCTCCTGCGCTTGTTGCATCACCAGTTTTTGATCATAGCCTGCCATGGTGGTAAAGTAAACATCCTCCAGGTCGGGAGCCACGCCTTCAAACCCAGGGCCCGGGTCTTCTTCGCTATACACATGAACAACAGTTTTGCCACTTAGCAGCTTGGTAGAAATGACACGGTGTTCCTGCTCCAATTGAGGCAAAGCGCTTTTTTCTACAATGCGGCGCCAGATCTTTCCACCTAAATTTTCTACGGCTTGCACCGGCTCCGCTTCCAGCAATATTTGCCCCTTGTTGATGATGGCCATCCTGGTGCAAAGCTCCCGCACATCTTCTACAATGTGGGTCGATAGTACAACCACACTATTCTCACCCAACTCACTCAGCAGGTTTAAAAACCGCACCCGTTCGGCAGGGTCCAGTCCCGCTGTTGGCTCATCCACGATCATCAGCTTTGGATTGCCCAGCAAGGCCACAGCTACGCCAAACCGTTGTTTCATTCCACCCGAAAAGCCACCCAGTTTTTGCCTGCGGGCTTCCCAAAGGTTGGTTTGTTTCAACAGGGCTTCCACTACTTCTTTTCGCGATGCACGGTTCGTGATGCCTTTGAGCACGGCAAAATGATCGAGCAGGTCTTCTGCTTTTGCTTTGGGGTAAAGACCAAATTCCTGCGGCAGGTAACCCAGTGTTTGGCGCACCTCTTCTTTTTGCGTCAATACGTTGATGCCATCGAGGGTAATGGCACCGCTATCGGGCTCCTGCAAGGTGGCCAGGATGCGCATAAGGGTTGACTTACCGGCACCGTTCGGACCCAGCAAACCATACATGCCAGCCGGAATGTTGAGCGAAATATTTTGCAGGGCCTGCACGCCATTTGCATAGGCTTTGGAGACATTGCGTATGGAAAGGCTGAACGGTTGATTTTGCATTTTTCTATCGTTTATAGCGGCTACTTTTTAGGAAGATGAAAGCGCCGTTGTTGGTACGTTCATTTCACTCCCAACAAAACAAGGCATGCCGGAGGAAAAAGAAAAAGGCGATATGCGAATGGGCAGAACAAATCGACAACTTCTCTTTTTGGTGCCATCAACGAACTTGCAGGTTCTAATTGACCGTTGATAGATTGGATAGGGCCATGGGTCGAGTAGAGAGCCACCAAACGGCAGGAAAAAATACCTTTGGCGGATGAAGCGGATTAAAAGAGTGTTTTTGTGGGTCCACCTGGTTCTCTGGACCTTGTTTGGCCTGCTGCTGGCCCTTCAGCTTAGCCAGGACACTGCCTCTTGGCTTCAATTGACCGTGGCTGTTATGCTCTCTACCCTCTATGTTTTTTACAGCCATTTCTATCTTCTTATCCGGTATTCAGGCAAACGAAAAAATCGGTCTTACTATCTCAGGCTGGCCGCGATTATTTTTAGCGGCCCCATTCTTTATTTGCTTTTTCACTACCGCAAACTGGACAGCTTCGATCTTTTACAGGAATACTATCTTGTTTCCCTGTTCTCTATTGTTCTACCTTTTATTTTCTTAAGCTGGCTGGCCAGGGTAACAGAGAACCTTGTTGTCAACACCGTTAAAAAAGAGCAGTTGGAAAAGCAGGCTGTGGAGGCCGAACTGTATTACCTGAAATCGCAGATGGCACCGCATTTTTTGTTCAACACCCTGAATAATATCTATAACCTGGTATACAAACAGGCACCTACGGCACCCGATGCCGTTTTGCAGATGGCTTCGCTCATGCGCTACATGCTTTACGAATCGAATGCGGAAACCGTACCGCTTACAAGGGAGCTGGCGTACTTGCAGGATTACACCAGTTTGCAGCAGCTGCGCTACAAGCAAAGCCCGGTCGTTGATATAAAGTTCGAAGGTGAACCGGAAGCTTGTTACGTTTCCCCACTCTTGTTTATCCATCTGCTTGAAAATGCTTACAAACACAGCCCGGCGGGACTGGCCCCCGGTACGATAAAAGTGACAGTTGCCGTAAAGGACGACACCCTTACCTTCAGCGTGCAAAATCCCGTTGGCAGGAAAAATGGAAATGCACTGGATGAACCCGGCGGCATTGGCTTGCCGAATGTCCGCAAACGGCTTGCTTTACTCTATCCTGGCCAGCATTCATTGGACGTTCACGACAACGGGGAACAATTCTTTATTGAATTAAAAATTCACGCTCTTCAATTAAGCGCAAATGAAAGGAAAGCTCACCTGCTATATCATTGACGACGAGCCGATGGCGCAGGAGATACTGGAAGCCTACATGGCAAAGGTTTCTTTTCTTGAGCTGAAAGGCAGCTTTACAAGCCCCCTGGAAGCTGTGCGTTTTTTGGAGCAGGATAAACCCGACCTGTTGTTCCTCGACATTAACATGCCAGACCTGGATGGGCTTAGTTTTATCCCGATGCTCAACCCGAAACCATCCATCATCCTAACCACAGCTTATAACGAATATGCCCTGAAGGCCTTTGAGCTGGAGGTAAAAGATTACCTGCTGAAGCCCTTTTCTTTTGAACGGTTTTACAAAGGCGTGCTACGCATTTACCAGGAGCAAATGCAACGGCTGGAACCGGAAACGAAGACGCCGAAAGAAAGCCCTAAAAACGAGCCCGAATATATCTTTTTGAAGGCAGGTCACCGTATCCGGAAACTGGCTATCGGTGACATCATTTTTGTAGAAGGGATGAAAGACTACCTGCGGATTCATACGGCCGAAGAAAAGATCATGACGCTATTAAATTTTGCCAAACTGGAAGAGCTATTGCCGGCAAAGAATTTTGCCCGTGTTCACCGGTCATTTCTTGTGGCAATGGACAAAATTGACCACATCGAGAAAAACAGGATCCATATTGCCGACCAGGTCATTCCCATTAGCGACACGTACGCAGAAGCGTTCTATAAAATGCTGAACGGTTACCAGTAAGAAGGAAACGATGCTATGCAACCCGGTGGAATTTGTTTTCTTCCGTACGAAAAAATCTCAACCCATAGCAAAACAAAAATGCATTTGCATTATCCCTTTTTCAGCCGAATTACATTCACGCTGCCTGGCTTTGCCCCAAACCTGAATTGCTTTCCCGGTACGCTAAGCACGGTTTCAACCGGAACAAACTTTGCCGGGTTATCCAACGTGTTTTCGGCTTCCATGTCGGTACCGGAAAGAGTAAGAACAGTAGCCTTTTTTGCGGGCTTTCCAAAACCTTCAATGTTGAAGGCAATCTCTTTTGCCACCGGATTTGCGTTCACCAGTTTGATGATCAGGTCACCGCTTTCCGCATCCATAGTGGATGAAGCATAGAGGCTGTCCTGCCCTGCTACTGCTTTATTTGCCTGCAAGGCCGGTACCACTGCAGAACCTTTGTTGGTTGAAAAAAGTTTCTGCACATAATAATTGGCAGAGCCCACGGATCGTAAGTTATCAAACCAAATCAGGTTTGGCGACCACTGCCAGGCATCCACATGGGCCAGCAGGGGTGCATACGATGTCATTCGCACCACCTGTGCATTGCGTTCCAGCCCGGTCATAAAAGCAGCTTCTGAAAGTGCTGCCAGCCAGTTGTTCTTGCGCCGGCCATCTTCACCTGGCTTGTCGTGGGCAGCATATTCCCCGGCAAACACTTTTGGCCCTGTTGTATCGTAGCTATCGTAGCGCCTGGCGTTGCGGGTAAAAAAAGCAGGCGGCGCATAATAGTGCTCATCAACCATATCAGGCTTTAATACTTTCATTTCCTGCCATAAGTAAGTAAACATATCACCACCGGCAAAAGGTCCTGCCGAACCAACAATTTCAATGGCAGGATATTTTGCTTTGATGGCATCCATAAAAACCTTGGCTCTTGCTACATACTCGGGCCCCCACTGTTCGTTGCCAACACCAATCATCTTTAAATTAAACGGCGCCGGGTGGCCCATTTCTGCACGGAGTTTGCCCCAACCGGTATCAGTACTACCGTTGGCAAATTCAACAAGGTCCAGCGCATCCTGTATATACGGATCCAGTTGGTCCATTGCCGCCAGTTCACCCGTGTTGAACTGGCAGGCCATGCCGCAATTCAAAATGGGCAGGGGCGCCGCGCCAATATCTTCTGCCAGTAAAAAATATTCGTAAAAACCAAGACCGTAAGACTGGTAATAATCTGCCGGGGAGCGCTGGGCAATTTCCGAGCTCCAGCGGTTAACGATCACTTTCCTGTCCTCTACCTTACCAACAGTCTTTTTCCATTGGTACCGGTTGGCCAGGTCGCGGCCTTCTACAATGCAGCCGCCGGGAAAACGCAAAAAGCCCGGTTTCAGGTCGGCCAGCTTTTGCACCAGGTCAGCCCGCAAGCCATTCTCGCGGCCCTTCCAGGTATCTTTTGGAAAGAGGGATACCATGTCCAGTTGAACGGTTGCGGGTCCGTTGACCAACAATTTCAGCGAAGCCTTTGCATCGGTGCTGCTTGCGGTAAACGAAGCCTTGTGTGTTGCCCATGCACCGCTTATCCCCTGCACACTGGTTTTGCCAATAACCTCGTCTTTGCTATTGAGAAGAAGAATGTCAAGAACAGGATTTCCGGCGCCTTCTTTCCGGGCTAAAACGGAGAAATGATAGGTGGCACCCTGGCGTACGCCCATGCCCCGGAAGCCTTCGTTCTGCAAGCCGATAACGGAATCAGCGCTGTGGTTAATGACCTGCAGGTAACGGGGATTGTTCTCTTTTCCTGAATTAAAAACATCCACCCGGCCCTGTGGCTTTTGTCCCATTTGAATGCGCCAGCCCATCAAGGGAACGGCAAATTCAAACGAACGATTTTTCACCATCTCCGCATATACGCCACCGTCAGCAGCAAAGTTGATGTCTTCAAAAAACAATCCCCACATGGTGGGCTGAATAGCGGCCAGTTTTTTATCGGCCTGTATGTTGATGGTTTGCGCATTGGAAGCCATAGAAAATATAAGGCAGGTCGCTACAGCTAAAAATTTTTTCATAACAAAAAGTAGGTTTACCAAAAACAGGGTAGCCGGGTTTGCATAATAGTTATTGGACTTTCTCATTTACAAACAACCTTCTTTATGCAAATGATTTTTTTCTAAAGAACCCTGGTTGCTTGTACTCTTCAGTTATTTTTCAAGCAAACAAATTAATGCTTTTGTGTGTAGCATTCGTAGTGCAACAAAACGTCTATTGCAATTCTACATCCAGGTAAACAGAATGACGCCCATAGGTTTCATAAAACGGTTTGAAGATTACGCCATCGATCGTAAACTGCAAAGAACCAGGGTCGCCTTTGATGGACTTTCCCAGGTCGTCGGCAGCAAGCGAAAGTTTACGCCATTCTTTTCTTGCTTCCGGCTCCTGTGCGGCCAGCAATACCGGACCGTAAAACAGGCTGGCGATGTTTGGCTGATCCATCACCGGGTCAAGGTGAAAAGAGAAAGGCATTATTAATTCGATCACATCCCCATCCTTCCACCTGCGGCTAAGCTTGAGGTAACTTCCTGGCGTCGCCTTTAGCTGCTGGGCCTTTCCATTGATCGTTACAAAAAAACCATTGGTAGCCCAGGCCGGCACCCGTACATGAATATCAAACTGGCCACTCCCTTTGATCTTCAATCTGGTCTGGTCTTCCCTTGGGAAACTCGTTGTTTGCTCCACAGTTATTTTTCGCTCTGCCCATTGCAGTTTTGAAGGCACATACAAATTCACATACAGCGCCTGGTTGTTCAAACTTTTAAAGTAAATCGAATTTTGCAGCTTGGTACTGCTTTCAATAGCCGTTCCGTTACAACAGGTAAAGCCGGTCATATCCGGGTTGCCAAATTGCTTGCCGGATCCCGGACGCAGGGGTACATGGTAAGTATTGGCAGGACTGTTTTCAGCAACAGAAGCCAGGATATGGTTGTACAAGGCCCGTTCGTAATAGTCCATCAACTCGGCCCGCGGATCAAAAACGAAAAGGCCGCCGGTCAGCTTCAGCATGTTGTAGGTGGCGCAGGTTTCGTTTTGCCCGCCGGAAGAAAAGCCGTTCTCATACAGCGTTGCGGGTTGGCCAATAAAGCATTCTGCGTTGGCAGGATTGCGGGCACCGGCCACACCGCCAATGCTGTACATATAATCGTTGACCATCTTGTACCAGAAATTATCAGCCACGCTGTAGTATTCAGGGAGCTGGGAAACACGGTAGGTCTCTACGCTCCCTACCACCTGCGGTATGTGCTGGTTGGCATGCAAGCCCCGGAAAAGGTCAACGTTTTTGGCCAGTCCATGCGAATGAGCCGTATCACCAAAAAACACGCGGATGTTGTCAAACAATTGCGCTGTTTTCAGGTGAGAGGATTTGCCCGTGATCCGGTAAAGCCTTGCCATGGCTTCATTCATGCCACCAAACTCTCCGGCAATGTAGGTGTTCCACATTTTTATCAGCGTGTCCTTGGGTAACTGTCGCAAGCGTGCATACACCCAGTCGCCCATGTCGCTGGCTATTTGAAGCGCTTTCTTGTTGCCGCTTACTTCGTACACATCCGTTAAGCCGGCTAAAATTTTATGCAGCGTATAATAAGGCGCCCAAATTTGATTCGGCTGTCCGCCGTACTTAGCGCCCTTTTCCAGCATAATGAACTGGTCGGGCGGATAAGCACTGATAAAGCCTTTACCCCAGTTCCAATAATCGGTGCGAATGCCTCCATCACTAAGGTCAGAATCATAGGTGGTCTTGCCCAGTCCGACCGGTACGGCTCCCGGGTCAGCAACATGGGCACCGCCTTTTTCTTGTGGCCTGCCGGATAATTGCGACAAGTCAAAAAGCGTATTGACCATGACCTCCATTTTTTGGAAGAAAGCCGCCTGGAGGGTTTTATCGTATCCCGTGCTGGCATAGGCCTGTGCAATGGCGGTTAGGTAATGACCGGTTGCATGTCCTCTTAACTTGGTATCCCGGCTGTCCCACACACCCAGCGGTTTTGCGCCTTCGGGTTGCTTTTGCCCAAAGGCATGGCGAAACATATAAAGAAACGAGTTCGGGTCAGTTTTGGCCAATGTGCCGATAAACTTATCCCGGTTTTCAATAAACTTGGATGCTTTGCCCTGCGCATCCCTGTTGAGCGAAACCTGTCCCAATGCAAAAGGAGCCAGCTTAAGAGTTGGCGCTACCGGTTTCTTTGCTGCGGTAACGGTTACAAAAGCTTTGGGGCTGAAATCCGTTCCCGCCACCTTTCCCACAACCGTGTAGCTGCCGGCCTTCTGTACCTCTGAATTGTCCGTAGGCGCAGGCCAGAGCACCCTCACTTTGGGCTCCTTTCCCTTCATAACTCCTTTATACGTTCCGGCTACATAAGCAGGCAGGCGTGGCAAATTTCCGACGGCCGTTTGCACCTGCACATCTGCCACCTGAACGAGGTAGGCATTGTAAAGCCGGGTCTCGGCGGGAGAAAATTTTGGAAGCTCGTCCTCCACCCGCTTCCGCGTTGTATTGACCGAGCCTTCATTAACGCCGCCTCTCCGGGCATTGGTAAAAATGCCGGCCACTTGCCCCGCGGTCAGGGGCACACGGTAAATGCGAAAATCATGCACCAGTGCATCCAAATTGGGATCTCCCGGCGACAATGATCTCCCGATAAAAAGCTGTTTTTCTCCTGGCTGCTCGCCAAATACGTCGGCAAGCTCCAGTGCGATGTCACCCGTTTGTCCCACCGGTTTACTATCGATATAAGCTGTCAGCGTTTTGGAAGGAACATCGATGACAATGGCAAGATGAACCCATTTATTGGTTTCCACAGCCGGGAAAACAACGCCTTTTTGAACCCCGTTTTTGGCGGCGATCACAGCCTGGAAATTTCCTGTGTTGCCGGTACCGACAGGGGCCGCAAAAAAATGATGGCCGGACGGCCTTCCAAAATCAAAAATTCGCTGTCCTGGTTTTTTCGATCGCAGGAAGATCCAACCCGAAAGGCTCAGTGATTCGAGATCGGCTAACGCTTCTCCCGGCAGTTTTACAAAAGCATTGCTGTCACCGGAAAGGGACAACACTTTTCCAAACCGGTTGTCGGTTACAAATTTGATTTCCTTGTCAGCGTAGGTGGCGTGCAGGTTGTTCCGCGACCAGTCCTTGCCATCCCCGTTAAAAAGGTACCGTGCTACCAGTCCCGTTTCTCCAATGCCATCCAGGATCTGGTCGCCATTTTGCGCCTGGGCGGTTTTCACACCAAGGATAAAAACAGTAAGAAACAAAATGACACGCAGGCTTTTTTTGCAGACTTTCCTATAAAGACTATTGACACCAACCATTTGTACGCTATTCATTGAAAATTACGATTTGCCGGGTTAACAAAATGGAACAGGATCACTATACAGCTTTTGTAGCGCTGCCCATCATTTTAGACAATTTGAACGATAAAAGATAGAGGATTGCACCGGCTACACCGGCCAGCAAGACAAAGATGAAAAAGTAGGTTTGCAAATCACCGATTTGAATACCCAGGAATTGAGGCACGGGACAACCGGCACAGGGCTCCGGGTACAATGCACTCATGGTGCCGGCCAGTTTGTTACCGGTAGCAGTAGCCAAAAACCAAAGGCCCATCATCAGGGCTGCAAACCGGTGCGGGGTTAATTTATTCACCAGCGAAAGGCCAATCGGGCTTACCAACAATTCGCCTACCGAATGCAAAAAGTACAGGCCAACCAACCAAAAAAGGCTCACTTTCACCCCGGCGCTTACCGGCGTGCCAAAGGCAATAACCAAAAAACCCAATGCTAAAAAGAGTAAGCCAAAAGCTTGTTTGAGTGGTGCCGGTGGTTCTATTTTCTTTTGCGCCAACCGGCGCCAGAGCCAGGCAAACAAGGGTGCCAGCAGCACAACAAACACGGGTCCCAGGCTTTGAAAATAACTGGCGGGAATTTCCCATGTCCCAACATTTCTGTTTGTTTGTTCGTTGGCAAAAAATGTCAGGGAAACACCGGCCTGCTCAAAGCACATCCAAAAGAAAACAACAAACAAAAGAATAATCACGATCACGCCTAACCGCTTTTTCTCGATACGGCTGAGGGACTTGTCCGTGATGATGGTAAATGGCACCACCAGGCTGGCGCTGTAGATCAGTGCCCCCAGGGGATCAACATCCAAAGCGGTGATCATCAGCATTGCCACTGCCAGCAAGGTAAAAACAAACACCAGCAACTGCCAGCGCTGCACCATCGATTGTGGCCCTGTTCCCTGTCCGCCACCGGCATTTTTTTCCCTGCTCCTTTTTTGCGGCACCATGCCGATAGGTTCTCCGCCCGGCGCCACCAGGTATCTGTTTTTGGTAGCATAAAAAACGGCCAGGCTGATGATCATACCGATACCCGCCGCCAGAAATCCCCATCGGAAATGAATGGTTTCTCCCAGGTAACCGCATACCAGCGGCGCCAGAAAAGCACCGGCATTGATACCCATGTAAAAGATCGTATAGGCAGCATCTTTCTGTGTACTTTCTTTTTCCGGATACAACTGCCCAACCATGGCAGAAATGTTTGGCTTAAAGAAACCGTTGCCGGTAAAAAGAAAGAACAGGCCGGTCCAAAGCAGGAACAGGTGAAGACCTGGTGTTGTGTCGAGCGAGGCGCAAACGGCCAAAACAAATTGTCCTACCGCCATCATCAGTCCGCCGATAAAGATCGACTTTCGGCCACCCCAGAATTTATCCGCGATATAGCCACCGATAATGGGCGTTAAAAAAGCCAGGCCGGTATAACTTCCATAGATGGATGACGCCCTGGCTTTTTCATACAGCAGGTGGTCCGTCATGAACAAAACAAAAATGGCCCGCATGCCGTAGTAGCTGAACCGTTCCCAAAACTCCGTCATGAACAATACGTACAAGCCGGCCGGGTGCCGTTTTGCACTTCCTGCTTTTCTAACCTTCGCTGAGATATTTTCAACGACAACATTTTCCATGGCTTTGGTTTAACGAACCTTTGTACTGCTACCATACCTGCATAAAAACTGCCTATCGGTTACCGATACCCGCATTTCCTATGCAACCGCAACGGCCTTTTCGCTTTCCTTATAGTCGGGTAATACAGGACGGCTGGCCAGGGCTTCTTCGATAATGTTCAGCACCCGTTCCCGTTCGTCCCCAATCAGGGTCAACCGGGGTGCACGAACCGTTTCACTACCAATACCGGCCTGTTGTTCGGCCAGCTTGATGTACTGTACCAGCTTTGTATGAATATCCAATTCCAAGAGTGGCATAAACCAACGGTAGATGGCCACAGCTTCCGCAATACGACCGGCTTTTGCCAACCGGTAAATGGCAACCGTTTCGGCAGGGAAAGCGCAAACCAATCCCGCTATCCAGCCATCGGCGCCCAGCAGCAATTCTTCCAGCGCTAATGTATCTACACCGCACAATATCTTGTACCGGTCGCCGAAATGATTGATCATGCGTGTTACATTGGTCACGTCACGTGTAGACTCTTTTACGGCCTGGATGTTGGCGCAGCCGGCGAGGTCTTCAAACATGGCCAGGGTGATCTCGGTTTTGTAGTCAACCGGGTTATTGTATAAAACGATAGGCAGATCGGTTTCACCCGCAATCGATTTAAAATATTCAACGGTCTCGCGGTGGTCGCTTTTGTAACGCATGGGTGGAAGCAGCATCAATCCTTCAGCACCCCATTTTTTGGCCAGCCTTGCCTGGTGAATGGCTTCCCGTGTCGACCCTTCGGCAATGTTGATGATCACCGGTATTCTTCCGTCGATCGTTTCCACGGCAAATTTTACCAGGGTCTCTTTTTCGGCTTCGGTTAATACACTTGCCTCGCCAAGGGTACCGCCAAGGATCAACCCATCGATGCCGGCCTTTAACTGCACCAACAAATTTTTTTTGAAGAGATCAAGATCCAGGCTGTCGTTGTAACCAAACTTGGTGGTGATGGCGGGAATCACGCCTTTCCAGGATAAATGCATACTTGTTATTTTTTCAAAAATACCCTTGCCACCAGAGGGCAGCTAAACCGTTTTTAATGAATGATCAACAGAAATTAACCTTTTGCCCTACCTAGCAATTCTTTCAGAAAAGAAGCCCGGAAGCGGCAGGGCCCGGCTACCGAATATTAATCATCCATAGCAGGATTTTAACCAAAAAAAGGGATGATGTGCTCAATTAAGGCTAAGAAATGTAAATTGAAGCTGAAACGCCTGTATTTCCAAACTGCGAACGCTGAGACAACACATGAAAATTTTACAATTCACCTTGCCTGCACCGGATAACAAAACGATCATCACCAAAGAAGAACGCCTCCCCTATTTTTATCCCCATCTTCACCGCCATTACGAAGTGCAGTTAGTATGGATAATAAAAGGAGAAGGCACGCTGGTAGCTGACAACAGCATGCACAGTTTTAATAACAACGAGATCTACTGGATTGGCGCCAACCAGCCGCATGTTTTTAAAAGCGAAGCCTCTTATCTGGCAGAAGACAGCGGGAAAGAAATTGAAACCCTGAACATTTTTTTCAACCTCGATAAACACCTGGCTTCGTTCTTCTCTATTCCGGAAGTAAAAAACCTGAGCCAGTTTATCAAGCAACACAATGCCGGCTTTAAAATACCACCATCAAAGGTGACAGACATTGCCTTAAAAATGGTGATGGTAAAAGAAACGACAGGCATCGAGCAATTCATTCATTTTATCGATCTCTTAAAAACCCTTTCCCTGCTGGATGATATCAAGCCACTCACCAGCCAGACAAAATCGGTGAACTATAGCGAGCATGAGGGCATCCGCATCGCCACCATCTACAATTACATCATGCAGAACTATGAAAAACAAATTACGCTGGAAGAAGTAGCCAAGCTTGCCTACATGACACCACAGGCGTTTTGCCGGTATTTTAAAAAACACACGCAGCATACCCTTGTATCCTTCATCAACGAGGTACGTATTAACGAAGCCTGCCGCAAGCTTACTGATGACCGGTACGAAAGCATTGCCTCCATTGCTTACGATACGGGCTTTAATAGCATAACTAATTTCAACCGGGTGTTCAAATCCGTTGTCAAAAAATCACCAAAAGAGTTTTTGGACAGCTACCGGCAGAAGGTGCATAATTAATACAAAGCATTGCATTTCTCTACTGAAAAATCAAATATAGAACGACACCCTCGTTCTGTATTTCTGTACTGGCAATGGAATCGTTAGACTTGCAACCCCGATTCAGTTGGTAAACTTTTCTTCTTTCGCCAACACGGCAATTAAATCGTTTGAACATGTTTGATAAGCATACTTATAGCAGCAGAAGAGCCAGCCTGCGTGAAAAATTAGAAAGCGGCCTTCTTCTTTTTTTAGGCAACGGGGAAAGCAGCATGAATTACAAAGACAACTGGTACCCCTTCCGGCAGGACAGCACGTTCTTATATTTCACCGGGTTGGACAAGCCCGACCTGGCGCTCCTGATTGATATCGACAACGATAAGGAAATCCTGTTCGGCAACGACCTGACGGTTGACGATCTTGTTTGGCATGGCCGGCAAAAAACCATCGCGGAACAAGCCCACCTTAGTGGTATTCAAAACGTGCAGCCCCTCGCCTCCCGACAGGCCAGCATCAAACAACTTGCGGGCAATCGTACCGTTCATTTTTTACCGCCCTACAGGCCTGAACACACAATACAACTTAGCGAACTTTTAGGGCTGGCGCCGGGTGCAGTGAAAGCATCGGCTTCGGTACCGTTGATAAAAGCCATTGTCGGTCTACGCTCCTATAAATCCGAAGAAGAAATAAGCGAGATAGAAAAAGCAGTGACGGTGACCACGCAAATGCAGGCGGCCGCCATGCAATTTGCCAGGGAAGGAATGACGGAAGCGGAACTGGCCGGACGGCTCCAGGGAATCGCCATCGGTGCCGGTGGCAACCTAGCTTTTCCTACTATCTTAACGGTTCATGGCGAGATCTTACACAATCACTACGGAACGAACCTTCTAAAAAAAGGTGATTTGGTACTCTGCGATTGCGGTGCCGAAACAGGCTTGCATTATGCCGGTGATCTCACCCGGACCTTTCCTGTCAATGAAACATTCTCGACTCTACAAAAAGAAGTATACGACATTGTTCTGGCGGCGCAAAAGGCAGCCATAGAAGCCCTCGCACCGGGCACCCTTTTCAAAGATGTTCATTTGCTAGCCTGCGAAAAATTAGTGGAAGGATTAAAGCAGATTGGCCTGATGAAAGGTGATGCAAGGGAGGCCGTGCAAGCCGGCGCCCACACCTTGTTCTTCCAGTGTGGCCTGGGCCATATGCTGGGTCTTGACGTACACGATATGGAAAACCTGGGTGAAGAATACGTGGGATATACTGAAGACCTCAAAAAAAGCACGGAATTTGGCTTGCGGTCGCTGCGGCTTGGACGGGAATTGGAAGCAGGTTTTGTGGTTACGGTTGAACCGGGATTGTATTTTATTCCCGAACTGATCGACCTCTGGACGGCTGAAAAAAAGCATCCGCAATTTATCAACTATTCTGAAGTGCAGGCTTTTAAACCCTTTGGTGGTATCCGAATTGAAGATGACCTTTTGATCACTGCAAACGGAAGCCGCGTGTTGGGAAAGCCCCTCAACAAAACGGCCGATTCGGTGGAATCGGCACGTTTGCAAAAAGGTGAATTAGCGTTTACAGCTTAATTATTGCGACCAACCCAATCGTCCGCCACCAGGACAGTGCTCATTCAGGTAAGCAGTAAACAGGGCCGACAAATGCTGGGAGGTCCCGGGCCCTTCGCTGATGCCGTGTGTGCGGTTGGGATAACTCATCATCTGAAATTGTTTTCCGTGCTTGACCAGTTCATTGACCAGGAGTTCGGTTCCCTGATAGTGCACATTGTCATCACCTGTGCCGTGGATCACCAGGAGGTTGCCTTTTAAATTTTTTGCATGGGTCACCGGCGAACCATTCAGGTAATCTTCCCTGTTCTCCTGTGGTAATCCCATATAGCGTTCCTGGTAAATGTTATCGTACAACAACTGGTTGGGAACCGGTGCAATGGCAATGCCTGTTTTGTAAATTTCCGGGTACTGGAACAAGAGGTTTAACGTGGTAGAACCGCCACCGCTCCATCCCCATACGGCAATACGGCTTGTGTCCACAAACGCCCACTGCCGGATCTTCTTCGCCGCCATGGCCTGGTCTCTTGTATTCACAATACCAACTTTCCGGTAAATAGCTTTTCGCCAGGCGGCCCCTTTCGGCGAGGGTGTTCCCCTGCCGTCAAGACTGATCTGAATATAGCCATCGGCTGCAATGTCGCCCTTGTACAAACGGGTGCCGGCACTGCCGTCGGCGTCTTTTACCGTGGCACCTGCCGGTTCTGCATACACGTAAAAAAGCACCGGGTATTTTTTTGTACTGTCAAAGTTTTTGGGAAGGATCATCCAGCCGTCCATCGTCACGTTGTCTTCGGTTGTGAGCTGGAACATTTTAACCTCCGGACGGTCTGCCCGCTGTGCCTGTAGCTGCGACTGCACCGGCTTGATGGTTTTATGACCGGCCACACGAATCCATTCCACAACCCGTTGGCCTTTGCTGTTGGAAAAACGATGAAAAGAATAGGTTGCGCCTGGGCTCATGTCGTAATGGTGTGTTCCTTCCAGGGAAGCCGGTGACAACAATTCCATGCCCTTTTTGCCGTCGATGCTTATCCTGTACAAATACTGCTGGGTTGCATTGTTTGGCGAAGCCGTAAAATAAACAAAGCCGCTTTTTTCATCCACGCCTTTGATCGTGATGATGTCATAGTTTCCTTTTGTCAGCAGTGTTTCTTTTCCCGTCCTGTCGATCCGGTAAAGATGCCGCCAGCCGTCTTTTTCCGATACCCATAAAAATTCTTTTCCGCCCTTTATCCATTCCCAGCCGGTTGGGTCATCACTCCACCTTGCTTTTACGTCAATCCAGGCGGCATCTTTCTCGGAATAAATCGCCTTGGCCGTTCCGGTGTTGACATTACACAGGAAAACCCTAGCTTCATTCTGTTTTCGGTTGAGTTGCTCCAGGACGATCTCTGTACTGTTGGCAGCCCATTCCATCCGCGGAATATAATGCTGGCGCGGATTACCGGGAACCTGCATCCAGGCCGTCTGGCCTGTTTCGATAGTCACCACGCCAAGTTTTGCCGACGAAGGATCTTCGCCTGCTTTTGGGTATTCAACCGGGATGGTAAAAGAATAAAGCGAATCGGTATTGTTGATCATCAGAAAATTCCGGATGTTGGTAGCATCGATCTGCCAGTAGGCTATCTGCCGGTTGTCGGGACTCCAGCGAAAACCATCACGGCAATCAAATTCTTCTTCGTAGGCCCAGTCGAACGTGCCGTTGATCAACCGGGTTGTGCCATCTTTTGTCAGCTGCCGGACTTCGCCGGAAGCAAGATCTTCCGCATAAATATTATGGCCACTGACGTAAGCCACCTTGCTGCCATCGGGTGAAAATTTTGCGTACATCAGCGATGATGCCGGCCGCTCTTTTCCCAATTGCCGCAAGCTGTTGGACGCCACATCCAGTACCCAGTAATCACCCCGTGTATCCAGCCGCCAAACCTTTTTGGAATTTGCATACAAGAGTATTTTTTTCCCATCGCCACTGAAATAAAAATTACGAACGGCCAGCGGTTTGCTTCCTCCCTGCGGCACCAGGCGTTGCGAGTCGACAAGCACCGTACGGGAAAAATCCGGCAATCCGTATTGAATGATTTGATTTTGCTCGATGGCGTAATAACTGGCGCCATCAGCCGCCCATTTTATGCCGGATAGGGACTGGGCTGATAAGGAAAAACAGGACAATAAAAAGAAAGCGAGAAGGTAATAAAGCTTGAATTGTTTCATAAAAAATTCTTGCAGCGATAAACGAAAAAGCTAATGCTAGCGGTCATGATTAAATGGTACAGCCACTTAACGCGACGCAATCTGTGCAGGCTTGATATAATACATCTTTTCAATTTCGGCAGCGGTAAAAAGGGACGCTTCTTCCTTGCTTATGTTCAGTGATTTCCACGTCGTTGTCGGGTATATCTTTTTGGTCACTGTTTTATTCGTTAAGGTCAACGGCAGGTTAAAGCCGGCGACAGCGTTTGTATACCGAAATGTCACTTGTTTTCCATCAGCAGAAAAATAGTATTCAAAGTTGGGTATACCTGTTGTCCGTAAATATTGGTCAAAAACTTTCTGGTAGTTAAAACCGGCCATTTTGGAGATATAACCTTCCACTTGCTGTGCCGTCACGGTTTGATGATAAAAGGTTGCGTTCAGCCCCCGCATGATCCTTCTGAAAAGGCTGTCGTTCCCGATGCTGTGCCGGATGGTGTGAAGCATATTGCCACCCTTTGGATACATATCGCCGCTACCCTGCTGGTTCACGCCATAGGCCGGGATAATGGGTTTGTCGTTGCGGATGCCTCTTCTTGTACCGGCATTGTATTCATTGCCGGCCTGCTCACCAAAATGGTAATCTACAAAAAGGGTTTCGCTGTAATTGGTAAAGCCTTCATGGATCCACATGTCCGCCAGGTCTTTGCTGGTGATGTTGTTGCCAAACCATTCATGGCCGCTCTCATGGATAACGATAAAGTCCCACTTCATCCCCCAGCCTGTTCCCGATCCATCCCGCCCCCGGTATCCCGGCGCATAATGGTTACCGTAAGCAACGGCGCTTTGGTGCTCCATGCCCGTATGCGGAACATCCACCAGCTTAAACCCATCCTGGTAAAACGGGTAAGGCCCAAACCAATGCTCGAACGCTTTTAACGTATTGCGGGCTTCTCTGGGCAGGTATTGTTTTGCCCGGGCTTCGTTGTAATCCAGTACCCAGTAGTCAAGGTCTAGTGCACCCTTTTCTCCCGGGTAGGTTTCGGAAAAATGCACATACTTACCAATGTAGGGAATGATGTTGTAGTTGTTGATGGGATTAACCACACCCCATTTGTAGGTGGTGGTGCCATCGCCATTGTTTTGCGTTGACAGCAACCTGCCATTGGCAACGGCCACCAACGAATCGGGTACGATCGTGGAAAGAGAAGCGCCTTTGTCCGGCTCATCGCTTTGGTGGTCTTTACAGGGATACCACACCGAGGCGCCTAAGCCCTGGCAGGTGACCGTCATCCAGGGTCGTCCCAACGAATCTTTTGTAAAGGTCCAGCCCCCATCCCAGGGTGCCCGAACCGCCTCCCTTGGCGTGCCGCTGTAATAAACGGTAATGTCATTGACAGCAGCCGCCTTTTGTTGCGGAACTTTTATATACCAGGCAGCTCCGTCTTTCGTAAAATCGAGCTTCCTTCCCTTGTTAAAAACAACGCTGTCGATATGCAAAGGCTCCTGCAGGTCAACCTGCATGCGTGGGGAATGTTCTCCCTGTACCACCTTGTATTGAATGACGTTCCTGCCGCGAATTGTTTTCCCGTTATAATCCGGCTGCACCGTGATGTCGTAGTGCAGTACATTCCACCAGGTCCGGTCCTTGTTCAGGCTACCGCGCAAGGAATCGGCACGGGTAAATTGTTGCCGGCCGGAAGACGGCTGCGCCAGCGCTAACAAAGGAGATGCAACAAAGAGAAAAAGAAGGATCGGTAATTTCATTTCAATAAGATTGAATCGGTATAAAGCGTGCGCAAATGAAGATACTTTTTTAGAGCTATCTGACAGGCCACGGTTCTTCACGATGACCGACATTCCTCACTAATTTTCCAAAAGCTCCTGCAACTTTTGTTTCAGCGATTCCGGATGCAGGTCAGCGGCAATTATTTTTTTGTTTTCGTCCATTAAAATATTGAAAGGTATAGCTTCCAAAAAGTAGCGTTTGACCAGGATGTTATCCCAACCTTTCAAATCTGAAATCTGTATCCAGGGCAACTTATCTTCTTTAGTGGCCTTTTGCCATGCCTGCTTGGATGACTCTACGCCAATACCTACGATTGCGAATCCCTTGGATTTATATCGGTTGTAAAGTTCTACCAAGGCCGGATTCTGCTGTCGACAAGGCACACAGTTATGAGCCCAGAATTCCAATAAGGTATATTTGGAGGAAAGCTTTTTTGATGAAAACCAAGTCCCTTTGAGTGTTTTCATCCGGAAGTCTGCTACTGTGAATCCAGGTTGAGTGAGACTGTCCCTGCGATAGGCATTTTCGATGCGTTGCCTTTCCTCTCCAGCTATTTTTTTGTCTATAAGAGCAATGAGGTCACGGGCACTTTTTTTGGTAGTAGCCAGGCCTGTTAGCCGAACAGAAAAAGCAGATTGCGGATGGCGGAGAATATAGTCCTTTAGCAAGACATCATAATATTTTACCAGTGAATCGTTTAAACTGGTCGGCGGCACTTCCATGAATCGATATAGGACACTATCTTTTCGTTCAAGCAATAACTTAAATGTTTCTGTTTCCGCAGACGCTGACAGCGACGTATAATGTAACCACGCTTTGCTTGTTGCATCACTTCCTTCCGGCCTTGTTTCCTGGAGCACCATGTCTAAATCGCCACCGCCTAACCATAACAACGTTGGATGGGATTTGTCGGTATAGATCCAGCAGTCTCCTCCGCTTGCTAATGTACCTTCAAAGAAAAATGTTTTGTCAGGTCTGATCGGAATTTCCGCGTTGACATAGGCTCCTTGCACGAAGACTTTTTCTGCCGTTGACGCTTTGTTGATCCGCCCTTTAATGGTAAAATTCACTTGCTGCGCATGAACGCAAATCGTCGTACACCAGAAGAAAATGACAAAAGCTAAAATTCGCATCGTTTGTAATTTAGGAAGCAAAGGCCGCTACGAATACGCAAACCGTATTGGTATAGTCATCTCTTCTCATTCGTTTGTCAACCCTTTTTTACTAGAGCTGTCTGAAACGGAAATGATACCATTTTTATGTAATTGGTATTTGAAAGCCAACATCATGTAGCCGTGAATTTACACTGTTACGTCATGAACTTACCCCGTAGCCATTTCAACTGGTCAATATCCTAGAAGCAAAGGACAAAATTTTGCCAGACGCCATGCAGGGCGAAATGCCGGCCTAAAAATCAACCTATCCCTCCCGGCACAGGACAGAAGCCATCTCAAGGCCAGTTAAATTTCGTTGATGATTTATCAATATCAGGTAGTGATGACCTACGCGATTGATGCACTTAAAATTTATCTTCAGTGCTCTTTTTCCTCGAACTATTTTATATGAAGGAGCAGACGTTCAAGCCAACGCTAAAGCTTTTAGATGCAACCATGATCGTAGCCGGGTCAATGATCGGTTCGGGCATTTTTATTGTCAGTGCCGACATCACCCGCAACGTGGGCAGCACCGGCTGGCTCCTGATCGTTTGGCTGATCACCGGGTTTATGACGATTACTGCCGCCCTCAGTTATGGTGAATTAAGTGCCATGTACCCCAAAGCTGGCGGCCAGTACGTTTACCTGAAAGAAGCCTACAATCCGCTCATTGGCTTTTTATATGGCTGGAGTTTTTTTTCCGTCATCCAAACGGCAACCATCGCCGCCGTTGGCGTTGCATTTGCCAAATTCACCGCTTACCTTCTCCCGGCCATAAGCGAAGACCGGGTAGCGCTGGACCTGGGCTTTCTCACCATTTCACCGGCACAGCTTTTAGCCATTGTGGTCATCACCACGCTTACATATATCAATACCAAAGGCATTAAAAACGGCAAGCTGATTCAAACCACGTTTACCCTGACCAAGCTCCTCAGCCTCTTCGGCCTTATTGTTTTTGGATTGCTTGCCTTCAAGCCGGAGATCTGGCAAAGCAACTGGACCAATGGCTGGAACATGAATAAATTGAATACAGATGGCAGCACGGCATCGTATACAACCATTGCCGCCCTGGGGGCCATTGCTGCTGCCATGGTGGGCTCCATCTTTAGCAGCGATTCCTGGAACAATGTGACCTTCATTGCCGGCGAGATCAAAAATCCAAAACGCAATGTAGGGCTGAGCCTTTTCCTGGGAACGTTGGTGGTAACACTGATCTACATTGCCACCAACATCATGTATACGGCCGTTTTGCCCCTGCAGGAAATTGCCGCCGCCGACAAAGACCGGGTGGCGGTAACGGCTTCCAATGTAATTTTTGGCAATGCCGGCACCATGATTATTGCGCTGATGATCATGGTTTCCACGTTTGGCTGCAACAACGGGATCATCCTCGCCGGTGCAAGGGTATATTACACCATGTCGCAGGATGGTGTGTTCTTTAAAAAAGTTGGACAACTGAATAAAAATGCGGTTCCCGGTTATGCCCTTTGGCTGCAATGCCTGTTTGCCTGCGCCTGGTGCCTGAGCGGCCGGTATGGCGACCTGTTGGATATGATCTCTTTCGTGGTGGTAGCGTTTTACATGCTGACGATCGTGGGCATTTTTATCCTGCGGAAAAAACGGCCGGATGCGGAACGACCGTACAAAGCCTTTGGCTATCCCGTGTTACCGATCATTTATATCATCATGGGACTGGCGTTTTGCAGCCTTCTTATTGTTTACAAGCCAAAGTTTACCTGGCCCGGGCTCATCATCACATTACTGGGTATCCCGATCTACTACCTTGTTCTCGCCAATAAAAAAACAAAGCAACGGCAAAACAGGGAGGCAAGCGTGGAGCAGGTGGAAGAAGTATAACCTACTGCTGAAATGAATAAAATAATCTTCGTTTATTCAAACAAAAAAGCTGCAGAAACATCTGCAGCTTTTTTGTTTGAATAGAATCTATTTTAAAGTTCTCCCTTATTCCGGCTGGGAGGATCCACACCCAGCAGTGCTTTTACAAAAAAGTCGCGTTTCTTTTTGCGGCCATAAGGCCCGCCGTCGCTGTGTCCCATGCCGGGTATGCTAAGGAAATCGAACGACTTGCCGGATTTGATCAGGGCATCGGCTACGCGGTAGGTGGATTCAGGCGGCACATTGGTGTCGGCTTCACCAACGATCAGCAACAGGTTCCCTTGTAGTTTGTGGGCATTGGTCACATTCGATTGCTCGTCGTAATGCTTGCCCACCGGGTAGCCCATCCACTGCTCGTTCCACCATTGCTTGTCCACGCGGTTATCGTGACAGCCACAGGCAGAAACAGCAGCCGTATAAAAATCGGGATGAAACAGGAGGCCACCAAGGGAGTTTTGCCCGCCGGCAGATGTACCGTAAAGCCCCACCCTTGTTGTATCCACGTATGGGTATTTCTGACCCAGTGCTTTTATCCATTTGATTCGGTCGGGAAAGCCGGCATCGCCCAGGTTTTGCCAGCACACATCATGAAAAGCTTTGGAGCGGTTGGCCGTTCCCATGCCATCCATTTGCACCACGATAAAACCCAGTTCCGCCATGCTTTGCATTTCGCTGTAGGTCATAAAACTTTTGGGCACAAAGGCATCCTGCGGACCGGCATAAATGTTTTCAATGACGGGATAACGCTTTGCCGGATCAAAATGGCTGGGCCGGCATACCACACCCCAGATGTCCGTTTTTTCATCCCGGCCTTTGGCTACAAAAACTTCCGGCAGGGGCACACCGGTGGCCAGGTAAGCAGCGATATCAGCTTTCTCCAATTCCCGAACCAACTTACCATCCTTTGTCCGGCGCAACTCTGTTACCGGTGCCACAGCAGGCTGCGAATACGTGTCAATGAAATAGGCGCGGTCGGGTGAAAATGTTACCTGGTGATGACCGGTGGCAGGCGTCAGGTTCACCAGTGTTTTTCCATCAAAGCTGATACGGTAATAATGAATATTGTAAGGGTCTTCGCCGCTATTCATCCCGCTGGCAGAAAACCAGATCGCCCGGGATTTTTCGTCAACACTGTCAATGTCGCGTACTACCCAGTCCCCTTTCGTGATAGGCTTTATCGTTCCTTTCACTGCATCTACCAGGTAAAGATGACGATACCCGTCTTTTTCAGACGTCCAGATAACCTCGTTGCTGTTTTTAAGGTAATGCGTAAAGATCCGCGATTCGTAAATGAATGTATTTGTTTTTTCGTCGATGATGTTTTTGGTAGTGCCTGTGGTTCCATCCACTTCAATGAGGCGAAAGCGCTGGTGTCCGCGGTCTGCTTTTTCATAGGTGAAATAACGACTGTCGTTGGGCCGCCAAACCGGCACGGGCATGCCCAGGAAATCGTAGGTTTCGGTTTGCACTTTGATCGCCTGTTTTTTATCCGGGTGGAAGAGGTACATTTCATAACTGGTAAACTCATCTCCCGGTTGTGCATACTTGTGCGATTTCAACTGTGCCCTTGTGGTGTTGGGCATGGCACTTAACAGGTAATGAACCTCCCTTGCTTCTTTTGGGTTGATCTTATAGCCCACAAAATAGTTGCTTGCGGGAGACCAAATCAATGCACCGTAAGGCTGCTGCAACGTGCCGTCGGTTGTCAGTTGCATTTCGCCTTCACCAACTGCAGGCCGCACATACACGTTGTATTCTTTGATGAATGCAATCCATTGCTTGTTGGGAGAAAGACTGTCACCCCTGGTGTAATGACGCTCCCACCGGTTATAGGGACGGAAGCCGGTGCGGCGTCCTCCGGGCCCTTCTTCGGGCATAGCCTTTTGCACCGGCGCAACCGTGTAATTGGAGAGGTCAACTTCCCAGTTTTGTCCCTCAACCGTTGCTATCATCTTGCCCCCCTTTTCAAAAACCAAATTGGTGAGGCGCAACCGGTCGGGCTGCATTTCTTTTCCTGCGGCTTTTTGCAAAGCTGTCGCCAGGCGTTGGTGATCAAAGGCAGGTCCTTTTTTGTTGCTTACCGCATCTACCAGCATATATTCCACCACGCTGTCCCGCAAAACATTGCGGTACCAGAATGTTTTACCATCCTTTTGCCAGTTGGCCTGTACCCGTGTTTTAAAAACGGTATTCCGGGTAATGCTATCAAGAAGAGCGGCATGCCGGTAGCGTTCCCTTATTTCTTCCTTCGTCGGTTGATAGGCAGTGGTCTTTTCTGTGGTAGGTTCCGCAAAAGAAGGCCCTGCCTGTGCATTGACTTTCTGGGATAGTAAAAATCCAATCCCCAGCCAGGCTAACTTTTTACCGTAAAACATGGTGCTGTTTTGTTTATTCTTTCGTTGGTTTTTGCGGCGGCTGCCAAGAAGCATTGCTCTAAATTTTAAAGCTGAATTTCCTTCGTTCTATTTCACTTTCCATTCATGAATGCCGGTAGAATGTTTTTCCGGCAACTGTACTTCAAGCTTGAGCGCCGTTGTGGTAACAGGCTCAAATTTTATTCGATTGAATTTGTCCTTTGCAATTTCATACGGCATAGCGTTGTTTACCAACACCCATTCAGCCCCTTTTTTGTAATAAAGCTTGTACGAAGCCGGAATGCGACAACCGCCAAAGGGTCCATCATCATACCAATACACTTCCGATTCTGAAATAGTCGTTTCTTTTTCAAAATCATACTGTACAAATTCGGTCGTATTGTTCTTTGGCCACCAATGCAGGTAAGTGTTGTTTTGATCAGCCGAATTCATGGGTTCTATCTGGTCATTCAGGGCCATATAGGAACGAGTGTTGCGCAACGAAGACTGTACTTTGCTCGTTGCCGCCACCGTTGGTGCCGGTTTTGGTTTTGCCGCCGACTCTTCATAAGGGATCCACACCATCATTTCGTTGGCGCCCCTGTTGGCCCAGGTGTAATACGGGATGGCAACCACTTCCTGGTTGCTTTTCAGCAGCACATCAGAGTTCAATTGTCGCTTGGCACTGGAGCCTTGCGTGGTCAGTATCGTCACGCCATTCATAAAGCTTTCGTTGAAGACCGCTTTCACCGGTGCGTCTTTGCTCACCAAAATATTTTGCACCAGGTTGTCTTTGTTGTCGGGTCCTTCCAGGCAGTAAACAATGGGACCCCGCTGCAGGGCAAAACGGCCGGCATCGTCTTTTACATTTTCATGTGCAATGATTTTTTGCGCTTCCATCGGGAAATCAACAGTGATCTTATCGCCTTTCTTCCAGGTACGGGATAACACGGCATAGCCGTTCTTTGTTTCGTAGGAAACAGCCTTCCCGTTCACGGTGATGGCTACGGGTTTTTGATCCGCTTTGATATAACGATAAAGATCGCTGGGAGCCGGCTTTTGCTGCGCCCATCCAGGTATCCTGACGTTCACCGTAAAGGCCGTTGTTTTTGCAGGATCTACCTGTAGGTTCACCCTTCCTTCCCAGGGATAATTGGTGGTCTGCGCAATCTTTACGTTGCCAGACGTTAAGGTAACGGTGCTGGTGTTTCCCATAAAAAGATTCACATACAGGTTGTTCTTGTTCTGCGCATACACATAACCGGGAACAGAAGGCAAAAAGCGGGTCATGTTGGAAATACAACAGGCACAGCTAAACCAGGCACTGCGCTGGTGCTGTCCCATGGAAGAAAGCGGGTTGGGATAAAAAAACCGGTTGCCGCTTTGCGATAGTCCTGACAGCAAACCATTGTACAGGGTTCTTTCCAGCACATCGATATATTGGGCATCGCCGTGCAGCAAAAACATACGCTGATTCCAGTATACGTTGGCAATGGCGGCACAGGTTTCGGCATAAGCCGACATGTTTGGCAACTGGTAGGCTTTTCCAAAGGCCTCACCGGCACCGGTAGCGCCAATGCCGCCGGTGATGTAGATCTTTTTACCCACCACATCTTCCCAGATGTCGTCAATAGCCTTGAGATAACGTTCATCTCCGGTAAGGGCGGCCACATCGGCCATGCCGGTATACATATACGTGGCCCGAACGGCATGTCCCACGGCTTCGTGCTGGTCAAACACCCTCTTGTGTCCCTGGTGGTATTCGCTGCCTTTGGGGCCTCTTACATCCAAAAAGAATTTTGCCAGGTCGAGGTAGGCTTTCTTACCGGTTACGCGGTACAATCTTGCCAGGCCCAGCTCCACGATCTGGTGGCCGGGATATTTTTCTTCTTTTCCCCAGCCAAAATCTTTCACCAGCAAGTCAGCGTTTTTAATGGCGATGTTCAGAAGGTTCTTTTTACCGGTAGCCTGGTAATGTGCCACCGCCGCTTCAAACAAATGGCCTGAATTATACAGTTCGTGGCTCAGGTCTTCTTCTTTTTCCCAACGCTTGGCACCTACCCAATCGTGCAGCTTGGCGGGTTTGGCAGTACGAAACGTAAACAGGTAGCCATCCGGCTCCTGAGCGGCAGCAATAATGGCGATGAGCGAGTCAAGGCTTTTTTCCAGGGCCGGGTTGGGCTTAACCTGCAAAGCATACGAAGCGCCTTCTATCACCTTGTACAGGTCCGTATCGTCGAAGGTGTATTCGGTCAGCTTATCACCGACTGGCTTTTTGCCTGCCGCTTTCAGAAAGTTATCGATCCGACCTTCCGATTGGCATTTTTCCAGTACATACGGAATGGTGACATTGGCATTTAATTCCATTTTTGGTTGCCAAAACTTATCGTGCACATGCACATGTGTAAAGCTGACGGGTTGAATCGGGTAATCCCTGTTCTGCGCCCCGGACCTGCCCGGTACAACAAACAAAAAAACGCCGGAAAAAAGGATACCCCTGAATAAGGAACGGTTGTACATACGCTACTACTGAATGGTGAAGAAATAAGAGACTTGACACTTTTGCCAGGTGCCTAAAAGTAACCGACCTAAGTTCGCCAGATTATAAGGATTTTATCACCCTTTTCTCCAATATTAACCAGTTTTCTTTTTGCATGCCGGCTTACCAAAGTGGGGATTAAAAGTAAGCCGGGGAAGCGAGGTCAGTGAAACGTTCCCACTCTTACCAAGCACAGTACATTTTACGTCTTTCGCTAATCAACTACAAGAGAGAAAATGGAATTTCATGCTAAAACACAAAACTTCTTGCACGATCAAAGGATAGCAGAACCTGCCAGTGGCAATCTTTCGCTTCACGATCAGCTTTTCCTTGCAGGCCTGACGTTCTTGCTGTAGTACACATCCGCCGGAATGTGATGGCCCCAATAAACCTGCTCAAGGATTTTGTATAAGGCAGGATCATAGTTTTTTAAATCCTCCGGCGATTGCACCCTTATATCCCCATCATAAAATTCGTAGTTCGACCAGAACCACCATTGTGAGCCCTCCGCCCAGTATTCCGCTACCGTATTGATGGCATACTGGCCTTTGTAAAGTCCCTTGGCTTTCGCCGCCTCATAGGCCTGCCCGATTTGCCTGTAAAGGGCCGTATCTGCCCTTCGCATGGCGCTCATGATGTTATGGCTGAATTCATGCACCAGGATATTTTCGCCATAATAACGCGTACCCGGGTAACCCAGCAAATTTTCCTCCGCACACGATGTAACCGTTCCGCCCATGCCTCTTGCGCGGCCGTTCCAATATTCCCTGTCACTCATGCCGGCAATGCCGCCGGGCTTATCATAATTCTCCCGTTCTCCGGGTGTTAACCGGGGATCGTCTTTTGCTGGCTTTTTCCAGTGGCGGCGTTCGGGCAGATCGGTTTCCATCTCGGATTGTGCCATGACTAAAACACGGGCACCCTGCCTTATGAGGGCAGTCCGTATATCTGGTCTTTTGACAAGCATATAGTTCACAATATCTCTTGCCACAAGTAGCGCATCAACCGGCACCTTTTCCGAAGAAACGATGGGAATGCCGTACGCATCCGAATAGTTTTTGTAAAAGGTATCGAGGTTCAATGCGGCAGGCGGTGTTGTTACCATGGCCTGTTTGTAATCATTTAGCGGTTGGCCCCTTTCCTGAGCCTTCGCCTGGAAGAACAAAAAAAGCAGGGCAGGAAAAAAGAAATGTTTGCGCATATAAACGGGATCTATGTTTTTACAGCGATACCGGTGAAACTTTCGACTCGGAAATTTGACTTCGAAACAACCAATCATTTTACATCGGATAAGATCCTATTCGAAATGACTGCGAGTTTGTTTTCATGCATGAAATTGAACCGAAAATAAAAGAGCAAATTTTATAAGCCAGAAACAACGTCACTGGTTTTCGCTCTATATGAAAAGAAGACAGGCGAAAGAATTCGCCTGTCGCACGTTATGCTAAGAGAGACTAAGAAATTTGAGCAGGCCGATTTGCTTTGCAACTAACAAAGCAAGCCTTTGCTGCTGCTTACAGCTTAAGCGCATCGCTCAATTTTACTTCAACGATGTAAGTACCTTCCATCATCACCTGGAATTCAAAACGCGGATTGGCCGATTCGGCGCGGATGGTTCGGTTATCGATGTGCAGGAATTGCGCAGGAATCCGATAATACATCAGGTAACCCCAGTTGGTGGCCGGCGTTATGTATTTGGCCATGGGGAACGGCGCCACTTCAAAATCGCAGATCAACGCCGTATCGGTAACAATCACCGGGTTAAACCGTGCATAGGTTTCAAATGTAGGACGGTCGCCCCTTTTGATCACCTCTCCTGCTTTGGGATTGAAGGTTTTTCCGTTTTTGTCCACGATCTTGAGAATAACCCTGGCGCCATCGCCGGAAACACGCTTGCAGGAAACTTGGGGAAGCTTCATATCTGTGAAGGTCTCCATCGGTGAAGCGGAAGCAGCGCCGGTGCTGATCAGTGTAAAATAATCTTCTGTATAGGGATCGATCACCTGTATCTGGCCAATGGACGGAAATACCTTGGTGCCGCGTACATTTTGCATTTCCACATCAAAATCATAGATGCCAAGCGGCAGGTTTTTAGAACCCCTGTTGAATACGATCTGGCCGCTTTTTTCATTAAAGATCATCGGCTTTACTTTTTGTATTTCCCTTTTTTTGTTGAGCAGGGCAACCGTAGTATCCGTTTCGGGATTAAAGGAAAGGCCATCTTTGAACACCAGCAACTCGTATTCGGTGTTAAATTCAGCCGGAGCGGCTTTGCCGTCTTTGGTGCGCAGGTTAACCATTTTAAAAGTGTACGGTGGCGTAGAGCCATCACCCTCGATAGCGGCTGATTTTACCAGCGGCATGCCCCTTTTGGCAAGAATGATATTATCCTTGTACCGCACCAGGTCACTCATAAATCCTTCCTCGATCTTTTTGCAGGCGGTAACCACAACGAGCAGTATGGTCGCGATAATGCTTATTTTTTTCATGACTGATTGTTTATAAAATGCCTGTAGATTAATTCAACCGTTCGGAGTTAAAGAATAAGCGATGGTTACCGTGCAGCACGTGAATGATTCCCGTTGTTGTAACAATTCCTGACGTTTGGCAATCATAGGAAATATCTTTTTCTGCAGCAGGAATGGATGCCGGGTCGGGCTGCAGGTCATCCCGTGAACCGATCACTTTTGAAAAGCGCACATAATCCACACGGTTGACATAAGCACCGTAATCCTGCGTTCTCCGCAAATTGATCAGGAACTGTACATTCGGAATCGGCCCGAGAAGACTGTTGTACAACTGACCGGTAACCGTCATCTGGTCGCGGTTGATCTTGCCTTCAAACATGTACATTTTCAGCGAGTCCTTCATTTCGTTCACAGGCAGGCTGTCGATGGTAAAGCGCAGGTTTTCGTTTCCCAGTTGTACGCCACGCCTTATTTTCCTTGCCTGCACAAAATCAGCAACGCCATAATTGGTGGTAGCAAAAAATGTAATGTTGCCATTAACAGCGTCTTTCATGCCTGCACGGTCAATGATGCGAACGAGCGAATCGAACACCGGCTTCGACTTTAGAAAGTCATAGGTGGTCATGTTCACGTTGGGGTTTGTTTGCCCGCCATCATTTTTGTAATCATCCTTTTTGCAGGATGCCAGCATGGCCAGGGATAGCAGGAGAAAGGTGACAGGGAAATATCTTTTCATGATGTGTTTTTTTTGAATGCTAAACTTTACCGATCCAGTAAGGTGTTTGCTTAAGCGATGGATTGTAGCGGAAGAGCAAGGGATCTACCGGGAGGTAGAAGCCTTCCCGTTTAAAGCGTATCTCATCTGATGGCAGCCAGTCAACATTGTTCTTGTATTCACGGGTGCGCAGCAGATCGTAAAAGATGTGTCCTTCCAGGAACAATTCTTTTCCCCTCTCCAGGATGTATTGTTCCATCACTTCCTGTTTTGAAAGACCATGGGCCAGGATAAGATCTTTGTCGTTCGGATCGTTGGGATCTTTGATGTGGGCACCGTTGCGGATTCTGAAAAAGTTGATGATGTCAACAGCCGCATCCGGGTTATTGCGGTACAACTCCACCTCCGCTTTCAGCAGCATGATATCCGCCAGGCGGAAAATGACCATGTTGTTACTCAGGTAAGGCTCGCGTTTGTTGGGACTTCTGTACGTAACATTGGAGTACTTGATGCTGGAGGGCCTGTCCTGTTTTACGTAGTCAAAATTTTTCCGGAAGCGAATGTCAGTGCTGTCCATGATCGTTTTATTTTCATCCGGCAACCATACCCATTGCGTACCGTCCCACCACCAATGCGCAGGAATAAATTCACCGCTGATCTTAAAGTGCTTGGTCAGGTAGGCCTGTGGTACAAAAAAACGTGGGTTGGAACCAAAATATTCTACATAGTCGCCACGAAGAAAGGACATACCAATATGACCGGCAGAACCTTCAAGGTTGTCTTCGCTGGCTGCCAGCTCAAAGATGCCTTCCGTGCTTTTGCCAATGAACGTATTGTAATAACGTGAGGTGTCTGTCAAGGTATAGCCGCCCATGGTCATGATCCTGTTGATAGCAGTGTCGGCGCTGTTGATGTCCTGCATATCGGGCTGGCTGCTGTTGACATTCTTCATGGTGCCACGCCATAGGTAGAAATGCGCCAGTAAGGCATAAGCAGATCCTTTGTTGGCGATCACGCCCCAGTCGCCTGCATTCTCGTAACCCCAGTTCAGCAGGCTGGCAGCCATTTGCGCATCTTTTTCGATCTGTGCATACACTTCTGTTTTCGGACTGCGTGGCAACTGCGGTGCGGTGAGCGGGTCTTCGTAAGTGGTTGTCACCAGGGGCACATCGCCCCAAACGCGGGTCATCACAAAGTAGGAAAGACCGCGCAGGAAATAAGCCTGGCCCAGGATGTTTTTCCTGAATTTTTCAGCATCTTCTTCATCGCTGAAAATTTCGGAAGATGCTGCCGTTGCTTTTTCGATGATAAGGTTGGACATGGCAATAGACTTGTAATGCTTTGTCCAGTTACCAAGCGAGTTGTAATTGTAGCTACCGGTAAAATCGCCATTTTGAATGGACTCAAGGCCGTCGCCACCGCCACGATCGCCGCTGTACTGGATCGTGAAGTAGTTTTTAGCCATGGCATCACCATACATGTAATAGTAGATCTTGCCGCCGTTATAGCTCCAGCTATCATTTGAATTTGGGCCAAAAAATGCTGCCCTTACCAGGGAGTAATTGCCTGCCATGGCTGACCTGAAATCGCGGCCATTTTTCCAGAAGGCGTCTGCGTAAGTAGAGTTCTTCGGCTCCTGGTCGAGGATCTTTCTGCAAGAGCTAACTGCCAGCAACGTGATGGCGGTGACCAGGTATATTGCGTGGATAGAAATTCGTTTCATAAAAATTGACGCTTGCTTTTAAAAGTTTAATTCAACACCGATGGTGTACTTTTTGGGAATCGGGTAGCCGGCACCGTTGTATTCGCCGTAAGGGTTTACCGCTTCGGCATCGGGCAGCTTTTTGGATTGCTGAATCATCAGCAGGTTATCGATGATGCCAAACACCCGTAGCTTGTTGATACCGCTCCGCTTCAGGCCGTTGTTGCCGAAATTGTAACCCATGTTCACACTCTTGATCCTGAAATAGCCACCTCTTTCAAGGAAGAAAGTTTGCGCACTGGTGTAGTATGCCCGCCAGGAACCAATGTCATACTTCGCGTAGGTAGCAATGTCTCCCGGCTTTTGCCAGATATCGATCTTGCTGAAATCAGGTGTAGAATACTGTGCAAACGTATTGGCATCGGCAAAGCTGGACGTGTTGAAGATGTCGGATTCATACAGGTTAAGCACATCCCTGTCGAAGGTGAACGTGGAGAAGATGCTCAGGTTAAATCCTTTGTAAGTAAAGTTGTTGATCCAGCCACCGGTGAATTTCGGGTTGGGATCGCCAACAGGCATTTTATCGGGATTTACCCAGTCGTTGTAAATGTCGATAAAGCTGTTACCATCAAGATCGGCCAGGTAAAATTCACCACCCTGGTAAGGTCCGTTACCACCCAATCTATCACCCGTGAAGGGATTACCGGGTACATGATCATCGGTTTGAAAAACACCCAGGGTTTTGTAGAGGTAAAACGAATTGATTGGCCTGCCTACGGAGAGGATGTGTGATTTATCGAACCGGTCGCCACTCATGGGAAGGTCACGACCGCCATTCGGCAGGCTTAAAATTGCATTCTTGTTATACGAAATGTTGAAGGTCGATTGCCATCTCAGGGCACTGCTGTTCGAAAGCGGGTTAGCTGTAAAGGTGAATTCCGCACCGGCATTCCGTACGCCAATGGAGTTGGTCATCGCCTGGTCGTAGCCCGTAGTAACGGGAAGGATCACACTGAACAACTGCAAGGAACTTTCTTTGTTATAGATGTCGAATGAAGCGGAATATTTTCCATTCATCAACTCCAGGTCCGTACCAACGTTCCATTGCAGGGATTTTTCCCAGCTCAGGTTTTTCTGTGCCACACCATTCAGGAAGTTGGGGGTAACAGCAGCCTGCCCATTGTAGGAAGCCGATTGCGTGTTGCCGGCAAAAGCGCCTGCATTTACGTTGTACAGATTATACTGGAGATAATTCGATCCCGGCAAACTTCCGGATGTACCCAGACTGGCCCGCAGCTTTACAAGTGTGAAAGGCAGCCGGGAATTTTTGATAAAGTTTTCTTCGGATACGATCCAGCCAACAGAAGCAGAGGGGAAATAACCCCACTTGTTGTTCTTGCCAAAACGGGAAGAACCATCACCCCGGAAGCTGCCCGACAGCAGGTATTTGCCGTCGTAGTCATACGACAACCGGCCATAGAAGGACAGCAAGCCAAAGGCCTGGTAGTCGGACGAAGCGCCAATGCGGTTTTGAATAAAGCCCTGCACAACCTGTATCTGGTCGGAAACACCATTGGCGCCGGCAGCATACACGGTTTGGTTTTCGTTGAACTGAATATCCGATCCTACGACTGCGCTGAGATTGTGTCGGGAAAAGCCCTGGTTATAGGTAAGGAAGTTGGAAGAAAGCAAGTTTACGTTGTTGCTGGAAAATGCCGAGGAATAATTGCCATTCCCGTTTTCCAATGCATTGGTGCGGTTGAAATCTCTTCTTGACATGTTGAGCATGTAAGAATTCTGCGAGCTTGCCCGCAGGTTTTTGGTGATCTCGTACGTAAGGTTCAAGTTGAAAGAAAACATATTGCCTACGTTCTTGTCCATGTTCTCGTCGTACTGTCCCAACAGGAATTCTTTCTTGACCGGGTCGAGATTGAAAAGCGAAGAGGGCATACCGCCGGCGTTAAGATTGATGGGGCTGGAAGAGCTGCCGTTACCACGGGCACGATCGCTACGTGAGTAATAGATGATCGGGTTGATATCCAGTTTTCCTCCCAGCGATTTTGCATTTAAATTCAACCGCATGGCATAACGCTTAAAGCCGGTTGCCTTGATGATCCCTTCTTCGTCGTAATAACTTGTGCTGAAACGATACGCCATGCCGCCATCAGCACCACCGCTTAAACTCAGGTCAGCACTCTTGATCAAGCCCGTTTGATAAAACATATCCTGCCAGTCGGTGTTGCCGTTAAAGGCCGGGTTCAAACTATCGGTAAGCAACATGGGTAAATTGCGCTGGTTAGGATAAAGCAGCTGGCGCTGCAGGATTTCCATCTTCTGTCTGCGTTCAACCGTACCCAATGTCACATCACGCAACTCGGGTCGCTGGGTGATACCGGTATAGGCTACGATCGTCACCCGGGGGGCACCGCTTCTGCCTTTTTTGGTTGTGATCAGGATAACGCCGTTTGCTGCCCTTGAGCCATAGATAGCGGAAGCAGAAGCATCTTTCAATACATCGATGGACTCAATGTCATTTGGGTTGATGCCTGCAAGAAAGTTTGTACCGGTGCCGGTATTGGGACTGGTATACGTCTCCGTGGGTTGCGGCACCCCATCTACCACATAAAGGGGCTGGTTAATGACGTTAAAGCCATCGTTATCAAAATCACGGCTAACAAGGGAGTTGCCCCGAACAGATACGGTAGGCGTTGCTCCCGGCTGCCCTGAGAAGTTTTGCACGTTCACACCCGAAAGGCGGCCCTGCAGCAACTGGTCGAAGCTGGCCGCCGGCAGGTTTTCAATTTCTTTGCCCGAGATACTGGAAATAGCTGCCGTTGTCTTTTTACGTGTGATCTTCTGGTAACCGATCACAACGACGCCTTCCATTTGAGAGTCTGAATCAACAAGGGAAACGGTCAGGCTGCCGTCGGTGCCGACCGTTACATTCTGGGTCACGTAGCCCACCGCGCTGATCACCAGCACGTCTCCCGGTTTCGCCGGGATGTTGAAGACCCCTCTCAGATCAGATTGAGCGCCGACGTTGGTACCCTTTACCATAACGGCGGCAGCTTCAACAGGGACACCCTTTGCATTCTGCACGACCCCTCGGACAGGTACTTGCGCAATGGATGAAAGTACTGTGCATAGGAAGCACAGCAAAAGCGTAACTTTTTTCATGCAGTAGGTTTTATTTAAAATTGAGAATACGACTATAGAAAGCAGGCACTAAAACTAGACGGAAAGAGCAGGAATGAGTTTACGAATCTTAACCAACGCTTACCAATTTTTACCTTAGTTTCTTTAGTAATATTTTGAAGGAAAGCGCAGGAAAAGATGATGTTCATACGCGGTATTGCCGAAACAAGGCACTGGCTATACGGCCGGCAATAAGCGGCCGGCTTACCGAAACAAGCAACAGAAAACTTGACATAAAAGCATTGCATTTTCATTCTCTATCATTCCCATATTGACAGGAACAACTGCGTGAAACGAAAAGCTTTACAATTGAAATAAAAAGCGTGGGAACAGGAAGATTAATTCGGTAGCGCAGGATGAAAACCGGCATATTAAAAATGCTCCGGCATTACGCTATCGAATAAAGAGGCACCTGGTTCACCTCTGGTGAATCATTGTTGAACAGCATTCATCCTTAGCTCTTGTGTTTGCGATCAATGCGCCAGTTGCTTTACCGGAACATCGTAAAACTTCCATTTTGTTGTAAAGTCTTCTGCCAGTGACTGGTTTGTCAGGATGGCCCTGATCATTTCCACGGGCATTGCATTCAATTGCAGGATGGCATCATGAAATTGTTTGTATGTCATTTTGCCACTGTCCACCAATTCTTTTTTCAAGGCATAAAACTGGCGGCCACCGGTGAGGTAGGCCAACTGGTAAAGAGGCGGGTACCGGCCAACGAAAGAACGGCGCACTTCGCCTTCGGCATTGGCTCTTTCATGCCCAACGCGGTCTACCAGGAAATCGATGCACTGCTGCGGATTCCATTTCCCCATATGATAATTCAGCGAAAAAATAATTCTTGCACAGCGATGCATGTGCCAGAACAACATGCCCATCCGGTCTTCGGGACTTTGCGGGAACTTCATGTCCCACAGGAGAAGCTCCCAATACAGGGCCCAGCCTTCGGTCCAGAATGGTGTGTTGAAGTTGCGATAGGTTCTGTACCGGCTGTTCATGTAGTATTGCAGGTTATGTCCCGGAATGAGTTCGTGCTGCACGGTAGCCCTTGAAAAATGCGGATTGTTTCCCCGCATACTCATGCGCCTTTCTTCTTCGGCCATTGTATTAGTGGGATAAGAAATACTGATATCGGCACCACCGGTAAAAAACGGATTCACCAATTGCCGCTCGGGTGTCATCATGATCATGCCCCAGGTTTCTTCGGCCAGTGGCGGAACGGTTATGAGGTCGTGCTTTTTGATAAAATCAACCGATTCGTTGTAAAGACGCAGTATCAATTCGGGTTGCTTTCCGGCAGGCACAAACGTATTTTTTACTTTTTCCTGTGCTGCTTTCCAGTTCGTGCCAAAACCCATCTCTTTTGACGCTTTCAGCAGCTCGGCTTCGCACCAGGCAAATTCACGGTTTGCCTGCTCGATCAGTTCTTCCGGCGAATAAGGGATCATTTCATAGGTCAGTTGTTGCACCAACACATCGCGTCCTACGGGCTGGCCTACGATCCCACTTTTATCCTGCGGCGGAACGTCGCTGGCTTTGTTTTTAAAGGCCGTTGCATAGGCCGTTAACGCTTCATCCAATGTTTGGTAAGACTTGGGCACCCACCAGGTAAACATGGGATCGTAACCGTTGTAAAATTCATTGATGCTGGCAAGCGTTTGCTTTAGGTTGGCGATAATGCCGCCGCTTTCATACAGCACATCCGAATCCAGCTTTTTTTCTTCTTTCAACTGTGCTGTCAGTGCTTTTACTTCGGCTGCCATGCCAGCCCACTCTTTTGCTACCTGTTCGGCATCGAGCTGGCCGCCACGGCGCCTTGTTTTTTCCAGGCTGTAAACCTTATCGGCAAAAGGGAACCAGGGTTTTGTCTTTGCATCGGTTCTTGCATCATCTGCTGCAAGGCGCAGCTTTTCATCCAGGTCGCGTTTGAAAAGAATATAGTCGGCCTTGCATTCCTGCGAAAGCGATTTAAAGCTGATCGCCTCCAGCCTTTTTAAATACGAACGATGCAAGCTTTCAAGCTTCTCACGCTTTTCCGGCGAACCGGCACCGGCATCGCCGCCCCACCCTCTGCTGCTGGTGCTTGGACTATAATACCTGGCCAGCGCACGGTAATCTGCATTGTAATGCTGCATCAGGTTGGGCATTTCCTGGCAAGGCACAAATTCACTGTTCTTGCTTTGCGAAAAAGCAGAGATGCTTAACAAGCAAATACAAAAGAAAAGATGGGTGCGATGTATGAAATGTTTTTGCATATACTGGAATTGAATAGCGCAGACTTGTAATAGAATTCTCACAACAGATGCATTCAACCTTAGGAAAAACGCTCCGGGTGAAAGGCATCAATAGCCACTTCCGGTTTTTTGTTATTGGCCAGGTCAGCCACCACTTTTCCACTGGCAGGGCCAAGGCTTAAGCCCATCATGGCATGGCCGCCAGCAATGATCAAATTTTCAAACTTGTTTGATTTTCCCAAGTAAGGCAGTCCGTCGGGCGAACAAGGACGAAAGCCAAACCAGATGTCTTTTTTCTCCGGCATTATTAACCGCATGCCCGGAAAATAAGCCGGAACAGATTGCACAATGCCTTCTACCCTGTTCATGTTGACCTGGCTGTTTACCGGTGCTATTTCCATCGTACCGCCATAACGCATACGGCCATCCATAGGCGTTATGGCTACCCGGGCTTCACAAAGAATGGCCGGCACATTCAGCTTTTGTTCTGGCTGGTCCTGTGTGTACGAATAGCCTTTCCCTGGCATAAGCGGAATGGTAAGCCCGGCCATCTTTGACAACTGTGGCAGCCAGGAGCCGCCGGCCATAACAACGATATCGCCTTCCAGTTCACCTTTCGTTGTCACCACTTTTTTTATTTGCCTGCCGGAAGAAACGATTCTTTCAACAGGACTGTTTGTTTGAAAGGTTACGCCGGCATTTCGAAGGGAATCAAGCAATTGGGGGAGCAATTTATTAGGGTATAAATGCGCATCGCAACGGTAATGTACAGCGCCTAAAATATCCAGCTCTGTTTCGGGCTCCAACGCTTGCACTTCTGCTTTGTTGAGCACTGCAGCATCCAGGCCCATGGCTCTTGCCTTTTCGGCAAGATGCACTTCTTCTTCGGCAACTTTTTCTGACTTGTAATACATCAGGATGCCTTTGTTCTCCAGGGCAAAATCAAATCCCGGCTCGTTTTGCAAGGCTGCAAAAAGCGATTTGCTGTATAGGTTTAAATTAAGGAGGTAAGGTGCAGCGGCTTCCACGTTTTGCGCCTTCGCAGTTTTCATAAACTTCAGGCCCCATGAAACAAGATCCCAGTTCAACGAAGGCTTTACATAAAAAGGACTTTTGGAATTAAACATCCATTTGATTCCCTGCGAGATCATGCCCGGTGCCGCCAGTGGTACAAAATGACTGGGAACGATCATTCCGAGATTGCCGTATGAGCAACTGTCAAGCATATCTGTTTTATCAACCACCACTACATCCCATCCACTTTTTCGTAAATAGTATGCAGAACTCAAACCAATGATACCGCCTCCAATGACTACCGCTTTCATATCACAGAATATTGCTTACAGATGAATGTCGTTACTTTTTTAGATAACTTGGAACCCATGTGCATAAGGATCGTCGTCATCGATGATGATGGTGTTATAACCCGTTACAATTGCCCAGCCTTCAATGCTGGGTACAATGGCAGGCTTACCGGCAATGGTTGTTTCCGCCTCTATCCGCCCGGTAAACTGGGAGCCGATGATGCTTTCATGAATAAACGCATCGCCCTTTTTTAGTTTTCCCTTGCCATACCACTGTGCCATCCGCGCCGAGGTTCCCGTACCGCAGGGAGAGCGGTCAATGGCCTTGTCGCCATAGAACACCGCGTTTCTTGCCGTTGCATTGCTGTTAATGGTCTTGCCCGTCCACATCATGTGACTTAGGCCTTTGATGTGCGGAATCTCAGGGTGTACAAAATCATATTTTTCGTTGATGCGCTGCCGGCAAACACGGCTCCAGGAGATCAGTTGATCAGCAGTAAAATCCTGCAGTCCGCTAAAGGCTTCCTGGGGATCAACGATGGCATAAAAGTTACCGCCATAGGCCACATCTACCTTAATTTTTCCCAGGTCCGGGCAATCCACTTCCAGGCCTTCGGCTGCTAAAAACGAAGGAACGTTTGTCAGCTTAACAGACTTTACTTTTTTGCCTTCCTGTTTGTATTCGATCAGCACCAGGCCTGCCGGTGCTTCCATGCGGAGGATGCCCGGTGTTTTGGGTGTTACCAGTCCTTCTTCAATGGCGATGGTGATGGTGCCAATGGTGCCGTGGCCGCACATGGGCAAACAGCCGCTGGTTTCAATGAACAAGACACCAATATCATTCTGCGGATCACTTGGCGGGTAAAGAATGCTGCCGCTCATCATGTCATGCCCGCGGGGCTCAAACATCAACCCTTTCCGGATCCAATCATATTCTTTTAAAAAATGCAAACGACGCTCCATCATGGAAGCGCCGTTCAATATCGGTCCGCCGCCTGCCACCAACCGAACAGGGTTGCCGCAGGTGTGCGCATCCACGCAAAAAAACTTTTTTGAAGCCATTCTATTTTTCTCCCGTTAGCAAATTAAGATTGAAACGATGCTTTCTGCTACATAAACTTTGCCGGTGTTAAGCAAGTACCGATGCGTTTCTTCCCAGCAATGCTTCTGCGGTAAATTGTCCGTTAACACGCCGCGTAATGTTCAATGGATTATCATCCTTTAACGCATCAGGTAAAAATTCTTCCGGGCAATACTGGAAGCAAACCGGCCGAACAAACCGCTTGATCGCATCGGCTCCAACCGATGTTGACCTGCCATCAGAAGTAGCGGGGAACGGTCCGCCATGAACCATTGCATAACAAACCTCAACTCCCGTTGGTACACCGTTGTAAAGTATTCTTCCGACCTTTTCTTGTAGGACATCGATACAATCAGAGAATTCTTCAATATCATGATACGTTCCCAGCACGGTGCCGGTCAGTTGTCCTTCCAGTACCGCCATGGCGCTTAAAAGTTCGGTCTTGCTGTTGCATTTTACAACCATGGAAAACGGCCCGAATACCTCTTGCTGCAAACGATCATTCCGAATAAAATCATCCGCCGTTACTTCTACCAAAGCCGCTGTCGCTTTATGTGTGTTGCTTGCATTCCCGCCAACAAACAAAGCCTTAACACCTTCAGCGTTCAGCAACTTTTCTCTTTCCTGGTAATAACTGCTGCAGATTGTTTTGTTTAGCATCGTTGCTTCCGGAGACGCTTCCAACAGTGAGGAAAGCTTGCTGATAAAGTCAGCACTGGTGTCATTGTCCAATACAAATAACAACCCCGGGTTGGTACAAAACTGGCCGGTGCCCAGCGTGATGGAAGCCGCAAACATCGCCGCTGCTTTTTCCGCATCTTCTTCCAGCTTTTGGGGCAGCAACAAAACAGGATTAATGGAGCTCATTTCCGCGTACACGGGAATGGGAACTTTTCGGTCGTTCACAGCAGTTTTGTATAAACTTGTACCGGCACGGTAAGAGCCGGTAAAGCCGACGGCTTTGATAGCAGGATGCTTTGCCAGCACCTGTCCCAAGACGGAACCTTCTCCAATAAGGGAAGAAAAAACGCCATCCGGCATGCCCGTTTTTTGAGCTGCACGGATAACGGCATCTGCCACCAGCTCGTTTGTACCCAGGTGCGAAGAATGCGCTTTCACAATAACGGGGCATCCTGCTGCCAAAGCCGATGCGGTATCGCCACCGGCGGTGGAAAAAGCAAAGGGAAAATTGCTCGCCGCAAAAACAGCAACAGGTCCCAGCGGGACCAGCATCTTCCGCAGGTCGGCCCGCGGCAAAGGCGTGCGGTCAGGCAGGGCCGTGTCAATGACTGCTTCTACCCAGGAACCTTCACGAAGCACCTCGGCAAATAATTTTAACTGTCCTACCGTACGGCCACGTTCCCCGATTAGTCTTGCCTGCGGCAAACCGGTTTCCAGCATGGTTCTTTCAATCAGTACATCACCCAAGGCCAAGATTTCATTGGCAATGGCTTCCAAAAAAGCCGCTCTTTGTTCAGGGCTTTTTCGTTTATACGGGGCAAACGCCGCCAGTGCTTTTGCGGCGGCTTCTTCAATTTCATCTTCAGTGGCAACCGTAAATTTTTCCGGAAGATTGCTTCCGTTTACGGTGCTAAAGACCTGGAGCGTTTTACTTCCCTGCTGCGTTTTTGTAAAGCCTGTATAATTATGCCCACACAGCATTTTCAACGGGTTGAAGGTTCAGGTAATCCGGCAATTCGGGCCGGGTGTTCAGCGCTGTTTGAACAATGTCCACAACGGCTTTGTGCTCTTGTCCGCTAAGCGGCAGCCGGGGTGCTCTTACGTCTTCGGTGCTGATGCCCGTCATGGTAGCCGCCAGCTTGATGTATTGTACCAACTTGGGATGGATATCTAATTCCAGCACCGGCAAAAACCACCGGTAGATCTTTAACGCTTCCTGGTAATAGCCTGCTTTCACCAGGCGGTAGATGGCCACTGTTTCCCGCGGAAAAGCATCCACCAGGCCAGCCACCCAGCCATCAGCGCCCATGCAAAGGCTTTCCATGGCCAGCGGGTCAACACCGCACAGAACAGAAAAACGGTTGCCAAAACGGTTATACATCCGCGTTACATTCGATATATCCCGTGTGGATTCTTTTACGGCCTGTATGTTTGGCAGTTCTGCCAGTGCCTCAAACATATCCAGTGTTACCATGATTTTATAATCCACCGGATTGTTGTAGATCATGATGGGCAGTGGTGTATTTTCAGCAACGTTTTTGAAATAGGTTACTGTTTCTTCGTCATCGGCTTTGTAGCGCATGGGAGGCAACAGCATCAAGCCGTCGGCGCCTGCCTCTTCTGCTTCCCTCGCGGCCTGGATAGCGCCACGGGTGGTCTGCTCGGCAATATTCATGATGACAGGTACTTTATTCTGCACCAGTTCTTTGGTGTAAAGCAGCAGGTCCCGCTTTTCCACATTGAGCAAGGTACTGGCCTCACCCAGCGAACCACCCAAAATGATCCCATCCACACCGGCATTCAACTGCTCCTCTATATTGCGTTTGAAGACATCATAATCAATCGCATCATCCTTTTTAAAAGGTGTAAGAACCGCAGGATAAACACCTTTCCATGCTACAGCAATCATAAGTAGTTTTTTATGTTTAGAATAGAAACCAAAAGTAAACCGGAGGGAATAGAACCGATGGCCCGCAATTAATCCATCATTTACCTATTTTAACCCGTTTCGCCGACATCATATAGCTGAAGATACTTGTTTGTAAACTTTTTTCTTGTTGTCCTTTTTACCAGGTCAGTCGTTACGTATCTGGATTACCATAATTTGGATAATCACCTTTCTTCCTGATTGGCGTCAGCATTTATAGCCGGTTTTTCTTTTATGTTCGAAACATGAAATGGGTTCTTTACCTGGCATTGTTCGGACTATTTTCCTGCAAGGAAAAGGAAGAAACGCTACGGCCCGTTGTACAAAACATTACCGAATCCGTTTATGCGGCCGGAAAGGTCCTGAGCAAAAACCAGTATGATGTTTATTCGGCGGTGAACGGCGTGATCAAGCAGGTATATGTTACCGACGGAAGCCTTGTAAAAAAGGGAGATGTTCTGCTGACCCTTGTGAATGAGGCGCCGGCGTTACAACGGGAAAATGCGCAACTGGCGACAGCTTTTCAATCGGTGCAGGCCAATCGCGATAAACTGGCCGAAGCCGAAGCTGCCATTGGGCTGGCAACCTCAAAATGGCAAAACGATTCGCTGCTGTTTCACCGCCAGCAACGATTATGGGCAAACGGCATTGGCACCCGCAACGACCTGGAGCAACGTGAGCTTGCCCGGGAGAATGCAGGAACAGCGTTGCAAACCGCACGACTACGCTACCAACAATTAAAAAAGCAACTGGCGTTTGCCGATCAGCAGGCACGGAAATCCTATCAGCTTAGTAGCGCCGTTGTCAGTGATTACAGTATCCGCGCAAAACAGGATGGAAAGGTGTATAACCTGTCGAAAGAACCCGGAGAGTTTGTGAGCCCACAGGCACCGGTGGCCATCATCGGCGCAGCCCATGAATTTATACTGGAACTGCAGGTGGACGAATACGACATTGCGAAAATTCAGCCAGGGCAAAAAGTGCTGGTTACCATGGACAGTTACAAAGGCCAGGTGTTTGAAGCGAGTATCGCTAAAATTGACCCCATCATGAACGAACGTACCCGTTCAGTTACCATTGAAGCCAGTTTCACAAAGCCACCAGCCAACCTATTACCCAACCTGAGTGCAGAAGCCAATGTGCTAATCCGCTCCAAACAAAATGCGCTGACCATCCCGCGGAATTATCTTCTCGACGATACAACGGTTTTGCTGCAAAGCGGTGAAAAGCGAAAAGTAACCGTTGGTTTAAAAGATTACCAGCAGGTAGAAATCATCAGTGGCCTTGGCAAAGATGACATTTTGAAAAAACCTGCCGAATGATGCAGAAGCTAAATATCAACCTTGCGGCTTCGCTGTTAGCAGCACGGTGGCGGCAAACCTTGGTAGCAGCCATTGGCGTTACCTTCAGTATTGCCATGTTCATTACCCTGCTAAGTTTTATGACTGGATTGAACATTATGCTCGATAGCCTGGTCATCAACCGCACACCACACATCCGGCTTTTTAACGAGATAAGGCAAAATCCGCGGCAACCCATTACGCAGGTCGACTCTCTTCGCAATTATCACCACTTTATTTCTTCGGTAAAAAGCAGCTTGAGCCGCGAAGCGATCTACAACAGCGCCTCCATTTTAGCGACGCTGCACAATGACAAACGTGTGCAGGGTATTTCGCCCAAGATCAACACCGCTGCCTTCTTTAACAACGGCAGCCAGCGACTCAACGGCATCATCTATGGCATCGATGTACAGGCAGAAAACAATCTTTTTCATTTTTACGAATATATCTCACAGGGAGACGGGGCCAGTTTAGCCATTGTTCCCAACAGCATTATCCTCGGCAAAGCATTGGCAGAGATCCTGCTGGCAAACATTGGCGATGTAGTGTATGTAACCACGACTACCGGCGAGATCTTTCCCCTGAAACTCGTGGGTCTTTATCAATCCGGGATCAACGATCTGGATAAGGTCACAGCCTATACCTCGTTGGCAACTGCACAAAAGCTGCTGGGCAAGCCAGCCAATTATCTCACCGATATACAGATCCGGCTTTTTGATATGAACACCGCTCCTGCCCTGGCCAAAGAATACGCAAACTTATTTAACACGCAGGCTATCGATATTCAAACGGCCAATGCCGAATTTGATACCGGCACATCGATACGCACCCTCATCTCCTACATTGTTGGCATTACCCTGTTGACGGTAGCGGGGTTTGGCATTTATAATATTTTGAACATGATGATCTACGAAAAAATGGACTCGATAGCCATTCTGAAAGCTACCGGGTTTTCCGGTGCGGATGTCAAGCGGATCTTTCTGCTGATTGCACTGAGCATTGGCCTGTTTGGTGGCTTGCTGGGACTGGGCATTGGCTATGGGCTGTCGGCCATCATTGATCAAATTCCGTTTGAAACAACGTCGCTGCCAACGATCAAAACCTACCCGGTAAACTACGACCCTGCCTTTTATGGCATTGGGATTTTGTTTGCGATCGGCACTACTTATTTCGCCGGGCTTTTTCCCGCCGCCAAAGCCGGACGGGTTGACCCGGTAGTTATCATCAGGGGGAAATAACATGGCTGAAATCATCCTCGAAGCTCGCCATATCAATAAGCGGTTCAGCAAAACAGATCCTGCCCCGGTGCTATCCGATGTCAGTTTTACGGTGACAAGGGGCGAGTTTGTATCGGTGGTAGGAAAGTCCGGTTGCGGCAAGTCTACCCTGTTATACATTCTTTCCACCATGGACACTGACTATGAAGGCAAGCTCTATATTGATGGTGAGTTGATGACGGGAAAAAAGCCTGCCCGCCTGGCGGAAGTCCGGAATGAAAAAATCGGTTTTGTATTCCAGTTTCATTACCTGCTCAATGAGTTTAACGTGTTGAAAAATGTAATGTTGCCGGCGTTGAAACTGAATCGTTTTACTGAAAAAGAAATTACGGCAAAAGCCATGAAATGGCTGGAGGCGCTCGACATTGCCCATGTGACCAACAGCTACCCGAAAAACCTGTCTGGTGGCGAAAAACAACGGGTGGCGATAGCCAGGGCGTTGATCAATGACCCGCATATTATTATGGGAGATGAACCCACGGGCAACCTGGACAAAAAAAATAGTACAATCGTTTTTGATATTTTTAAAAGCCTGGCAAAGCAATACGGGCAAACGCTTTTAATTGTTACCCATGACCCTGAATTTGCTGCCGGCACGCAACGAATCATTGAGATGGAAGACGGAAAGATCATCAAGCAATAGCAGAAAATCGCTGGTATACACTTAACGGTAAGACATACAAAAGCCTTTCTACCCATGTAGCGTAATTCTTTTGTTTGGCAGGTACTGGCTTACACACTGCAGAATATCGCAACCATGCGTAAGTAGGATCGAAAGCCACACATAATTTTAGACCTTGGGATTTAATTCGCTTGGAATTTTCAACACATCCGCAGTAAGTCTATTCTGTCGCGTCTTAAATTTTGCAAGTCAGATCCGCCTATACACATCCACCAACACGAAAAAGCATGAGTTCCTTTGGATCCCTCGAACCACAAATAGTCGCTGTCTGGCAATTACACTTATGCATGGACCGCTTCCTTGTGAATGACCGCGTCGGCAAACCGCTCCATTTCTTCCAGTTGCGGACTGCATTGCAAAAGGAAAAAATTAACACCGGCCCGTTCAAATTCACCGATCCTGTCCTGCACCTGTTGAGGCGTACCGGTCAAGCCTGAACGCAACCCACGGTTGCTGACGGAATAATCTTCCAGGGAAACCCTTTGCTCCAACTGTGTACCGGCCAGCCATTGCTGATAGTTATTGTAACCAGCACTTCCTTCGTTCACATTGGTAATGCGTTCCAGTTCTTTTTTCACCGCTGTTTCGCTGCTCCGGATGATGCTGTAGGCTGCCACACCAAACTGCATTGGTGGCAGGCTTTTCTGTTCCCGCCGCTCCTGCATATCGGCAATTCTCCGCCCAATCACTTGCGGGTTGTCGCCATGCATAACATAACCATCACACTGCGACGAGATCAGATCTTTTGCCTTACCACTTTCACCACCAGCATACAAAAAAGGTCTTGGCCTGGTTACCGGTTTTGGCTGAAGAACATTGTCTTTTACCTTATAATATTTGCCGTCAAAATTAAAATGATCCTTTTTCCATACATTATCCAAAACGGTAAGCCACTCTTCCGTACGGGCATAACGATCGTCATGCTGTTCAAACTGCACGCCGTATTTTTCTGCTTCATCTTTCCACCAACTACTCACCACATTCAGGGAAAGACGGCCCCCGCTGATGTGATCAATGTTGGCAGCTGCTTTGGCCAGAAGTGCCGGGTTATGAAACGTTGGCCTCACCGCCACCATCAATTCCAGACTTTCAGTTACCGCCGCTAATGCAGCCGTTGTACTCCAGGCATCCAGGCTCGGTGCTTCAACACCCTTGATGTCGTTCAGGTTCAATTCAGCTATGAGTGTGAGGTCATAGCCCAGTTCTTCGCTTCGTTTCGCAAGGCGTTTTACATAAGCCCATTCGGCCAGCATGTTTTCTTCTTCTACATTGCGCAGCCATCCGCCAAAAACCGGCATCCAATATCCGTATCGCATCGTTATTTGTTTTTTTAAATTGATTGCTTCTTCACCGTTGCAATTGACCCGATGGTGAATTCAACTTAACTTGTAAAAAAATTGTTTCTGGACTTTACTGTACTGCCACTGTGGGTGCTTCTTTAACATCCTGCCGTTGTGCTTCCAGGAAATCAACCAGTAGCGCATGCGGATTGAAGCCGATCACATTTACAGCATCCGCAACGAAATTGGATAGTGCATTCACATCATTATAAACCAACTTCCCATCGCGGTCATCAATCATGTATTCAATACCACCCACATCAATCCCTGCCGCTTGTACAATAGCCTCCACTGCATCAATCACCTCTTGCGGCGGATTGTAGCCTTCCACTTTCAAACCGTTCCTGGGAGCATCCAGTGCACACGCATTTCTGACCAGTTCTTTTCCATCACTGGTTTGGCAGATATCAGCCGGGCATAAATTGAAGGATTCGCCGGTTGTGTACACCTTAATTGCGTACAGAAATTTTCCACCCAACGTCTCTACCCTTGTTATAAATCCGCCACGGGCTGGGATAAATTCCTGAACAAGTGCAGTTTTGTCGATACCAAAATCAAGGGCATTCCCTGCAATGTCTTTTTCTAACTCCTCCAGGTTATTGTATTTGGTGATCCCCGCTCCGCTGCCGCCAATATTGGCTTTCACTACAATGGGAAAACGCAAGCCTTCTGCTGCTGCTAACACCTGTGATGGATGATTGACAACACGTGAGGCCGGGTAACCGTAGCCAAGTTTTTTTATCAACGATAACTGCGCAGCTTTAGAAACTTCATAACCAAAAGCCTTGTAACCATTGATTGTTTTTGTACCAAAATTTTCAAGATGCTTTAAATAACTAAGCGTAAAAAAAATTCCCTGTTCACCATCCCGCAAATAGGCGGATGGGCTCATGCGGTTAAAGAACAGCGAGTAACGCCGCTTTGTGTCTTCGATGGCAAAACGATGTTGCGTTGGATTGATGCTTTCATAGGGAATTCCTCTTTTCTCCAGCTCGGCAAACAAAGGTTTAAACCAGTCGGGATGCTCATGATAAATAGCTATAGGCCTCATACGTGTAATTGAAATGTTGAATGGATTCAGTGAAATGAAAATTTTTACGTTGATGCAAAAATTTTTTTGGCAGCCACGAAAATAGGCGTTTATATTTGTCTACCAAATTAGTAGGATTTAATTTTTTACATCAATCCGCAAGACGATGATTTACCAACGAGCTTTGTTCTCATGCCTGATCTTTTTTGACCCCAATCACGCTGCCATGGCAACTTTCGCCACCGAAACTGCCTCTTGTTGTTGTTGTTGCTGATCTCTTCGATTTCCGCGGTAGTGCGGATTCCCGTCTAACCTTGCTTCTACTGAACACAGTTAAATATTGATTGTGCTACGGCACCTGACACCCCTATTTCATTTCTAAAACATAGATTTTATGACTCGACTTTTACCAAAAGGGTTTTTCCTTTTGTTGCCCCTGCTTGCATTCCAGGCTAGCTTTGCGCAAACATTGCTTACAGGGACGGTTCGTGGTGGCGAGCCCACGCAAACACTCGAAGGCGCAACCATTCGTGTGAAGGGCACCAACCTCCAAACGCTTTCCAAAGCCGATGGCAGCTTTCAACTTTCGGTGCCACAACTCCCGGCACAACTTTCCGTCAGCTTTACCGGCTACGAATCACAGGACGTGACGGCAACAACAACAACGGCTTCTATTCACTTGACCCGTCGCGAACAGAATCTTGATGAAGTGGTCATAACGGGGTACAGTACCCAAAATAAAAAGTTCATTGCAGGCTCCATTCAAACCATCAGCGGCCAGTCGATACGCGATGTACCGGCAGCAGGCTTTAACCAATTGCTGCAGGGAAAAGCAACCGGCGTGCAGGTTTCGGCCAACTCCGGCGTGCCTGGTGGTGGTGTTACCTTCCGTATTCGCGGCAACAATTCCATCAACGCATCCGTGGATCCACTTTATATTGTCGATGGCGTTTTTATCTCTACTGTGGACCCGATACAAACAGGCCTGGGCAATCAGCAGGGTTCCAATCCCATCGCCGACATCAACCCTTCTGACATCGAAAGCATCACCATCCTGAAAGACGCCAACGCAACAGCGATTTATGGTTCGCTGGGTGCAAATGGTGTGGTGATCGTAAACACCAAAAGAGGAAGACTGAACAGCAAGGCCAAGATCAGCCTGAATGCGTACCGCGGATGGAGCAATGCTACCAAAAAATTCAAGGTGGCAACGGGGCCTGAGACAGCATTGCTGACAAACGAATCACGCATCAACACAGCAAAGGACAATGGCATTGATCCCTCTACCGTTTCGCTCATCGCCAACCCCGAAATACAACCCACTTATAACCGGACGGATGACCTGTTTAGAACTGCTGCTACCACTAATTACGAAGTGTCGGCACAAGGCGGATCTGCACAGAGCACTTATTATGTTGGCCTTGGTTATTTGAAGCAGGAAGGCATTGTGCGGCCTTCCAACTTTGAGCGGTATACCGCAAGACTGAATTATGACAATTACATCAGCCAGAAAATAAAAGTGGGAACCAGCATCAACCTGGCCCGCACCTGGCGCAATGTAAGCAGCAGCGATAATAACCCACAAGGCGTGATCAATTCGGCGTTGTTTCCCCGCTCCTACCTACCAGTTTTGAACGCGGATGGCACCTATGCCCGTTATGGAAGTTTCGACAACCACCTGGCCCTGATCGCCCATCTCGACAACAAAGCCGTAGGTTGGCGAATCATAGGAAATCTCTATGGTGAATATGCCATTCTTCCGGGATTAAAGTTTCGCACCAGTTGGAGCCTGGATAACGGCAGTGAATATGAGAACAACTATACAAGTACCTTACTCGCTGCCGGTATTTCCAACAATGGTTCGGCTGCCTCTTACGAAACCAAAAACCTGGTACTAACCAATGAACAGGTGATCACGTTTATCAAGTCTGTTGGTGTTGGCAATAAACACAACATCAATGCACTGATCGGCAACACGATCAACACCGTGCTTTCACAAGGAACCAATGCTACAGGTACCGGCTTTGCCAGCAATGACCTGAAGGCCGTATCAGTGGCATCGATCCGCTCAGGTTCATCGTACCAGAACCAGTCTAAGCTGGCTTCTTTCTTTGGAAAAGCAAGTTACACCTACAACAATCGTTATACAGTTGACGCCAGTTTACGGGCAGACGGTTCCTCTAAATTTGGCGCCAACAAACGGTGGGGATATTTTCCCTCCGGTGGATTTACCTGGCGTGCCGTCCAGGAAGATTTCATTCGCCACCTTCGCATTTTTGACGAGCTCAAACTGCGGGCAAGTATTGGCCTCTCCGGGAATCAAAACGGCATTGGGCCCTATGCAGCGCAAGGGCTCTGGTCGTCCGGTGCCAACTACCTCGATCAACCGGGCATTGCCCCCTCGCAACTGGCTAACCCCGATCTTACCTGGGAAACAACCCGCCAAACCGATATTGGTGCAGAATTCAGCGTGCTAAAAAACCGGTTGTTCGTTTCCGTTGATTATTACAACAAATACACTTATGACCTGCTATTGAACGTGCCGGTTCCTTATCGCACGGGCTTCGCTTCTTACCTGCAAAACTTTGGTGCTGTCAGCAACAAGGGATATGAGCTCGCCATCCGTTCAGAAAACATCAATGGAAAAGATTTTACCTGGAGCACAGAATTCAATGTCTCAAAGAACACCAACCGCATTGAGAAACTGGCTTCCGATATTTCCCTGGGCGCATCGGGACGAAACATTTCCATCCTGCGACAGGGTTATGCCGTTAATTCATTCCAACTCTATAAACAGCTATTTGTCGATCCGCTAACTGGCAACGCAGTGTACGATGACGTAAATAAAGACGGCCAGATCACGGCCGCCGACCGGCAGATCGTGGGCAATGCCCTGCCTCGCTTTACGGGTGGACTCACCAACAACATCCGTTACAAAAATTTTGATTTTTCTTTCTTTTTCTACTTCCAGGAGGGGAACCAGATCATGAACATGAATGATTTTTTCATGGTGCATGGTGGCACACAGTCCAATATTGGTTTTCTGCCCCGGCAACTGCAACGCTGGCAAAAAGCGGGTGATGTAACCGATATTCCAAGGCTGACCACAACCTCGCTGAATCCAACCGCCAACAACAGTGGAGCGAACAATTATGGCGGCAGCGTGGCCAATTTAAGCAGCCGTTACCTCGAAGATGGTTCTTTCATTCGCCTGCGTACGGTTTCGCTTTCGTATACTGTACCGGAAGCCGTGGCAAAGTCACTGCACCTAACCAGCCTGCGGGCTTACATACAGGGAACCAACCTGCTCACATTTACACACTACGGCGGCCTTGATCCGGAAGTCAGCTCGCAAAGCGGTAACCAGAATACGGCTGGTTATGACTGGGCCACTGTGCCCCAACCCAGAACCATTCAACTTGGTGTCAACCTGATTTTCTAAACCTCACAATGCGAAACAATGAAACGTTTTACCCGATATCGATTTTTTATTTTGGCAAGCCTCTTCCTGTTTGCTTCCTGCAAAAAATTCCTGGAAGAAACACCAAATAACGCACTGCCCGCCAATCAAAGCATTACCAATGCCGGAACGGCAAGAGCGGCCATCATTGGTGCCTACGACGCCGTGCAGGGCTACTATGCCGCCAACTACCCAACCCTGGGAACCATTACGGCCGACAACGTGATCTTTAACGGAACACTTAGCCAATACCTGCAATTGGACCAGAATGCCATTCCACCAGACAATGTAACAACAGTGGCTGCTTACCAGGGCATTTACCGAGCCATCAATTCGGCCAACAGCGTCATTGCCAATGTACCTGCTATCACGGATCCTTTGCTTTCCAGTGCAGAAAAAGAAAAGATACTTGGGGAAGCCTATTTTATCCGTGCCCTTGGCTATTTTGACCTGGGTCGCGGATGGGGAGGCGTTCAGTTGCAACTGAATCCGACGACAGACCTTTCGTCTGCCCGGGGCATCAAGCGCAGCACCTTGCAGCAGACCTACAACCAGGTGCTGGAAGATTTGAAAAAAGCCGAGCAATTGCTTCCGCAAGATGCCACTACACGCAACCGTGCACAAAAATCTACGGCCCTTGCCCTGCGGGCCCGCCTGCACCTTTACCGAAAAGAATGGGCAGACGCCGAAAACTATGCTTCGCAAGTGATCGGCAACAGTAAATATGCACTGGTACGTCCGTACAAGTCGTTTTTTAGCGCACCCTTCGGAACACAGGAAAGCATACTTGAACTCACCTTCTCTGCCAACGACCGCAATTCATTCTGGAACCTCTGGTATCCCAGCGCAGCAGGCGGACAGTTTACATTAAAGCCTTCGGCCTCTTTTGTGAGCAAGATCACCAACCCGGCCGTCGGTGGCAACCGTAGCGAATTGGTCGCCGGATCGGGTAACAATGTTTATGGTGTGTTATACAATACGGCAGGCACAAGCACCGATCCGTCATACGTGATCAGAATTGCGGAGCTCTACCTCATACGGGCGGAAGCCAGGGCGCAGCAGGGCAAACTTTCCGAAGCCAGGGCGGACCTGGATGTAATACGAAACAGGGCCGGTCTTACGCCAACAACAGCATCCACAAAAGAGGAAATTCTTTTGGCCATTGAAGAAGAAAACAGCCTTGAATTTGCGTTTGAAGCACACCGTTGGTTCGACCTGGTTCGCACCGGACGAGCCGGCGAGGTGCTGGGCATAACCAACCAAAATTTCTGGTTGTTTCCTATCCCGTATTCCGATGTGTTATCAGACCCCGATGTGGTGCAAAATCCAGGCTATTAACACAACGCAAACCAATCTTTTCAAACCACGCATTAACTACCAACGAGTATGAAACGCATTTCTATTTTCCTCCTGCTGCTTTTAGCTTTCTTCAGTGAGGCAACGGCGCAAACGGCCTATTTTTTTCCGAAAGCAAAAGCGCTTGACGCCAGTATTCCAACGCCGGAACAATTCCTGGGCTATCCCATCGGATCGCATTATACACGACACGACCAGATCGTGGCCTACTACCGCGAACTGGCCCGAGTGAGTAACCGCGTACATGTGCAAACCATCGGCAAAACCTATGAAGAAAGGGAGCAGATCGTGGCCACCTTTACCTCGCCGGATAACTACAACCGGCTCGAAGAAATCCGGCAGGAGCATCTTACCCTTATCGATCCTGCCAAACCTATCCTCAGTAAACAATCACCCGTGATCATTCATCTTGGTTACAGCGTCCATGGCAATGAAAGCTCCAGCGGCGAAGTAAGCCTACTGACGGCATACTACTTAGCCGCCAGTAAGGATGCTGAAACAGAAACCTGGCTGAAAGAAGCCGTGATCCTTATTGATCCTTCGCTTAACCCGGATGGAAGAGACCGCGCCGCCAATTGGTACAACAGCTACAAATCGTGGCCACCTGTTTCCGACCCTATTGACAAGGAACACCAGGAAGGGTGGCCAGGCGGCCGTACCAACCACTACTTTGCAGACCTGAACCGCGACTGGCTGAACCTTGTGCATGTGGAAAGCCGCAACCGGGTGAAGTTTTTTCACCAGTGGTATCCCAATGTGCAGATTGATTTTCACGAGCAAGGCTCCAACGCAACCTATTATTTTGAGCCGACACCAAAGCGTCATGAAAGTCCCATCATTCCGCAATTTTTGTATGACCAGAATGCAGTGCTGGCAACGTACCATGCAAAAGCGCTGGATGAGATCGGGTCACTTTATTTTACGAAAGAAAATTACGACAACCTCTCTCCTATTTATGGCAGTACCTACCCGAAATTTTTTGGCAGTGTAGCCGCCACGTTTGAAGAGGCCAGTTCCCGCGGACTGGTAACCGAAACCACGAATGGCTTACTGACGTTTCCGTTTTCCATTCGCAATCACCTGACCACGTCTTTCTCTACTATCAGGGGTGCCGTTGCAGAAAAAGAAGCGTTGTTTAAGGTGCAAAAAAACCTGTTCAAATACGGGTTGGAACAAGGCAGGGCAAACAAAGCCAAAGCATACCTGTTTGGTGATAGTCGCGATGAAACGCTTACGCAAAAGTTTCTTCAATTGGTTTTGCAGCACCACGTCAATGTGCATGAACTGAGCGACAATGCAACGGTGAATGGAAAGAAATTCGAAAAAGGAAAAGCCTACATCGTACCCTCAGAGCAGCCCAATTTTTTGATTGTGCATTCGCTGTTTGAAGAAAACATTTTACAGGACAGCATCTATTACGACAACACCGGCTGGAGTGTGATCCACGCCTATGGGTTGCAATATGCTCCCGTTACTTCCAACATTGCGAAAGGAGAAAGAGTAACGGCTACACCGGAAAGCAAAGGCTCGGTACAGGGAGGAATTTCCAACCTCGCTTACATCAGTTCTTATACCGATTACAATGCGACAAAAGCCCTTTACGCATTATTGCAAAACGGCCTGCTGGTGAAAACAACGTTCAAGCCATTTACGGCACTTGTGGGAAGCGAAAAGAAAGCTTTCGGTCGCGGGTCGCTGGTGATACCTGTGGCAGGACAAAACATGTCACCCGACAGCTTACACAGGCTTCTGCAAACGGTAGCACAGACAGCCGGTGTTCGCTTCACATCTGTCTCAACCGGCTTTAGTGCAGAGGGCATTGACCTGGGAAGCAGCAATATCAAGGCCGTTCGCAAACCAGAAGTGGCCCTGGCTTTCGGGCAAGGCGTAACGGCATCAGAAGCAGGACAAATTTGGTTGCTGTTAAACCAGCAACTGGGTTTGCCCGTCACCAAATTGGACCTGCAAAATTTTGAACGGGCCTCCCTGAAGCGCTACAACACCCTCATTTTACCGGCCGGAAATTATTCGGCATGGAACAAAGGAACCATTGAAAAAATCAAATCCTGGGTTGCAGATGGCGGCACCCTTATCACCCTGCAAAACGCAAGCGCATGGGCTGTACAAAACGAACTGGCAAATGAAAAGCTGGTTGAAGACACAAGTCCGGGTACAAGCGCCGGCGGAAGACCGGCGCTGGTTGCCGCAAGCCGTCCTGCCCGCCCTGTACAGCAAACTGCTTTGGGCCAAAGCAGCAACGATGCTGAAACGCCGAAAGCTGAACCTGCCGTGTCGGCCAACAAAGAAGCGACCCGTCTTGATTTTGCCCAGCAGCAGGATGTGGAAGGCGCCAAACGAATCAATGGCGCCATCTTCACGGCGGACCTGGACACGACCCACCCCTTGGCATTTGGTATTAATGATCGCAAATTGTACGTGAACAAAAACAGCAGTACGTTTTTACAAAGCAGCAGCAATAAATATGCAACGGTAGCACTGTACGATGCAAAGCCTTTTGTGAACGGGTATGCCTCACAGGAAAATATTAAAAAAGTCAGCAACTCTGCTGCCATCTTAGTAAGTCCCAGCGGTGCGGGACAGGTCGTACTGTTTGCCGACGATCCTACTTACCGCGGTTACTGGCTGGGCACAAACCGAATCTTCTTAAACAGCATCTTCTTTGCCAACCTGATAGGTGGGACGCGAAGTTTCGCCGCTGAAGCAGAAGAAGCGCATGAGTAAAGTCTGTTGTCTATTTTCATTAAATGTCAGGTACAGCCCCCGGTTTTCACCAGGGGCTCTTTCTTCAATCTTCTGCCTACAAATAAAATGAACTGCTAGATCCGTAGTTAATGATCAAATCGAATCAACAATGCAACAAAAGTCCTTTCTGATAAAAATTCTATATTCCCTGTTGCCGGTTTGCTGTTTTGCACAACAAAAAGAAATTACAGAAGAAGAACAGGTATGGCTGGGATATTTTAATCAAACACGGGTATCGGAAAACTGGGGTTTCTGGACTGATTTTCATTTGCGTACAAAAGAAAATTTTCTCAATGGTTTTTCGCAAGGGCTGTTGCGTGCAGGACTCACCTACTACCTGGGCAACAATACCAAACTAACGGCTGGTTATGCTTATGTTAATCACTTCCCTTCCGACAATCATAAGAACATTTCACAACCGGAGCACCGTCCCTGGCAACAATTGCAATGGCATACCCGCAATCCAAAGTTGCGGCTGATGCAATGGGTCAGGCTTGAAGAACGATTCCGGCGAAAAATCCTTACTGATGACCAACTGGCCGAGGGCTATCTCTTCAACTTTCGTGCACGGTACAATATTCTTTCGCAATTTGCATTGGGTAGCCAGCCATTTAGGCCGGGAAGTTTTTCTTTTATTTTATCCAATGAAGTTTTTATCAACTTCGGAAAGCAGGTAGTGTATAATACGTTTGACCAGAATCGCTTTTTTGCTGGCTTTGCTTATTTGGTCAATGAGCATGATAACATACAATTCGGGTACATGAATGTTTTTCAACAACTGGCAACTGGAACGAATTACCGCTCGAACCATATGGCCAGGGTCTTTTATTTTCATAATCTTGACTGGCGCAAAAAGCAGGATGTGCTAAAACACTAACCAGGAGGGCTTACGTCAAACTTTACTATTCCTATCATTAGATCCACTGAGACAGCAGCGGTATTTTTATCAGTAATTGTGCTCTCTCTACAAAGAGAAATACAAATTATCCGCGAAAGAATAAACTGGATCGAATGAGCAGCCAACTGGAACGATGGCATATTCTAAAAAAGAGTGATCATTACAAACTACTACTATTACCTGCCAATCACCGGAAATTGTGAAATACGCAGTTGGGTGCATCCGTAGGGAATCAGCACAATCTCTTCCGTTTCCTTTTCGGTTTGCAATCCCGGAATGGTGCTGTATGGCATTGGTCCGGCCATGCCGTTGTAAAGCACCCAGGACGGTATGCGCCTTGCTTTTGTTCTAAGTTCAATGGGGGCATTCTCCGGGTTCCAGGGAAAGGGCTCAACCCTTTCCTTTTTATGGACAGCAAAGGCTTCCTCCAGTCCATTCTGGGGCACCTGCAGCAGGCCATAGTTCCAGGGTGACCTTGGGTGAATTTCAAGGTAGGTTTCGCCATATTGACCGGGATCCTTTTCGTTGGTTACAATTTTGTGTTCGGCTGCTATTTTGAGGGCATACACCAGTGGCCCCCGCTCCACAGAAACCGAGTTTTCATACCAGGTATTTCGGTAGAGGTGCATCGGCAGTTGTAGTTCCACAACATCACCGGACTTCCACTCCCGGTTGATGATCACCATCCTGTTACCAGCCGCTTCTTCATAAGTAACGCCATTGATTTTAACTACAGCTTTTTTACACCATTCTGGTATCCGAAGATGAAACGGAAAGGAAATACCTCTTTTTTTGCTGGCTATTGCCAACGTAAAGCGAATGTGCTCTCCGAAAGGATACGACGTTTCTTCTTTCATGCTGACTTCTGTTCCATCCCCGACAACGGCTTTCACCTCGCTGGGGCTGTACACCATCGCAGCCAGCCCTTTATCTGGTGTTGCAAACCAGAGGGTCTGCGTAAACTTGGGCCAGCCCTGGTGCATGTTGGCTGTACAGCAAGGATAACCGGTGAGTAGCCCATAAACTAAGTCTGTGCCACCATGAGCGCCATCTTCCACAAAATTGCGGGTACCGCGGGTGACCATTACCTGATTCGCCTGCTGAAAATATTGCCGCGCCATATAATCCGCAGTGGTTTGCGCAGGTAGTGCATTGAAGGCGATCTTTTCCAGCCCGTCTGCGTAGCTTACATCGCCACGAATGGCAAGCATGGTTTCCAGGGAAAACATCATTTCCACAGCGGAGCATAGTTCGGAGCCCTGGGTTGGGTTGTTTCCATGTAGTCCTTCGTCACCACCAAAAAGCCCGTGCGCCATACCGTTATACTTCCGCAGGTCAGCAAGGCCTTTGTTGGTAGCCTCAATATATTTTTGATCGGGATGGTGCTGGTAGTAGACCAGTGGCGCTTTCAAACCCTGTGCAAGGTTGACACAATGAATACTTCCCCGCCTTGACAAAAGATCAGTGTTACGAAAAGCATGGGTGTAATCAAAGGTCTGCCGATGAAGCAGTTCTCCCAGTTCAAGCAAAAAACTGTCCCCTGTTATGTTGTAAAGCCAGTAAACCACCTGCAGGTTATCGCCGCCCCGATAACGTGCCCAAAAGGTCCAGTGATTTAGTGGCTTTGTGGGGAGTTCTTTTAGCTGATACCGGAAGTAATTTGTCATCAGCGCAATCACCCGCTTGTCGCCGGTAGCGGAATAGTATTGCTTCAGAACTTTCAGCATGACCATCTTTGGCCACCAATCGCGGCTATTATCCCTTTGCATTCCTCTTTCCGGCGAATAATCTTTCGAAGGACCAAAATAACCATCGGGCTGCTGACTGTTGATGGCCCACTCTATCCAGGGCTTGGCTTTTGCGATGAGTTCCTTGTCATCTAAAATATAAGCCAGCGGCACCAGTCCATCGAGCCAATAGGGCCCCCTTTCCCACTGATCGCCGTCACCACCCAGCCAGCCATTGCGTCCATTCATGATCAGCGGATAGAGCTTGTCCAGATTTCCCGTGGCGCCCTCTTTTTGGCGAACCAACATTTCCCGGAGCCATCCCTTCGGTTTAATGGCACCCAACGGCAACTCGCGGTAAACATCCTGCTTCAGTGGTAACCGGGGTGCAATAACGGCAGGTGACTGAGCACAAAGCATTGATACAATCAAGAGCGATAAAGCGGACAAGCAAAATTTCATGTTACTTATTATGATTGGTTGCTCAATGTCTGCTTTTTTGTAAACGTTTGTACACTTCCGTGAAACTAACGTTCGTAATTCCGTAACACCACCTTGAAGTTAGTGTTATCTTCCTCTTTACCCGGTTAGAGTGCAGGAGTGCTGTTTTCTTTTATACAAGAGTAAGCTGAGCGCTTCCAACTTCTTTATAACCCGAATAACGGCTACTAAATTTCAACAAGTTAATTTGTAAATCTTACTGGCTTGATTACGATTGAAGGAATAATCTTTATTGATCATAGGGGCTACATATAGGACGCCTCTATAAAACGTTTATGGTTGAACACCTACTTTGAAGGCAATAATTAAAAAGCATATTCAGTCTGCCGTTACAAGTGATGTATACTTTTATCCGTGTTCAATGAATATTCGAATTCACAACTGTTTTGATGTTATTGAATAGCGTTCTTTGAAATCATTGTCTGTATTGAGTTTGCAGAGATGGCAAGGGTGCAACGATTTGAGCAGGATTTGCTTTGGTTTTGATATACTGCACTGACAATCAAGTCTAATGAATCAGGGCAAGTATGTTTTTTCGCAGCTTTTATCAGTGATTTCGCACCGGAGCTTTCATACGTGTGTAAAACGCTACAAAGGTGACCATAAAGCCAAACACTTCAGTTGCTGGAAGCAGTTCCTTTGTATGGCTTTTGGTCAACTGACACACCGCGAAAGTCTCACTGACACCATGGTTTGCTTACACATCAATGAGCAAAAACTCTATCACCTTGGCATTGGTGAAGCGGTGGTCAAAAGCACCCTGTCGAAAGCCAATGAAAACAGAGACTGGCGCATTTATCAGGACTTAGCCCTTCTGTTAATCGCAGAAGCCAAACGGCTTTATGTTGGCGACAGTGACCTGGAAGTGAGCCTCCGAAACAATGTCTTTGCCATTGATGCCTCCACCATTGACCTCTGCTTGTCTGCGTTTTGGTGGGCTAAATTCAGAACCACCAAAAGCGGCATCAAACTGCATACGCAACTGGATTTGAAGACCGCCATTCCGGAGTTTTTGCATATTACTGAAGCTGCCGTTCACGAAGTGAACGTCCTGGACATGATCGTCTATCAGCCCGATAGCTTTTACGTACTGGACCGCGGCTACACTGACTTCCAGCGCCTCTACCGCATTCACCAGGCAAAGGCGTTTTTCATCATCCGGGCGAAGGATAACCTGAACTTCAGTCGTGTCAATTCTACACCGCCGGAGAAGAGAAAAGGGGTAGTGTGTGACCAGGTCATTCGGTTGAACACCTACTATGCCCGCAAGGACTATCCCGAACAACTAAGGCGAATAAAGTTCTACGATAGTGAGCATGACCGCACGCTGGTATTCCTCACCAACAACCGGCAGCTAAGAGCAACCGAGGTGGCACAGCTCTACAAACACCGCTGGAAAATAGAACTCTTCTTTAAGTGGATAAAGCAGCACCTGAAGATTAAATCCTTCTGGGGCCGTTCGGAAAATGCAGTGAAGACACAAATCTGGATTGCTGTCAGTGTCTATGTTCTTGTCGCTATTGCAAAAAAGAGGTTCAATCTCAAACAATCACTCTATGAAATCCTGCAAATCGTCAGCATCTGCATCTTTGACAAAACACCACTGCCAGAACTGTTCGCAAGCTCAATACAACAAAATTTCAAAGAACTAAACCCTAACCAATTGACTATGTTCGACTAATATCAAAACACTTATGATTCGAATTGTAAACAGAAAACGCTTTTGTAAAGGCTAATGTGTCCTTTGTGGGCAAAGATTTTGATGCTTCGCAAGGAGTAAGTCCAGCCACCACCGCACTTCTTTCCACAAACTGGTATGCCTGGGCACTATCCAACACCTGCAGAACTTGGGCATGAGCAGAAGCACGCATTTTTCAGCTCAAGTAATCAATGGCCCATGTCAACTCCGGCTTTATGTATGAGCAGTTTTGCACAACTGCAAAGAACGAAACTGTACAGGCTGGAAAGAGGTGGTAAAAAAATAATGGCAAGAAGGTTCTTAATTTCTAAAGTTGGTAGTCGAACACCAAAAATAAATAAAGCTGTTTTGCTGGTTGCCGCCACTACCAAGGATTCCAGCAAAAAGAAAACCGGATAACCCTTCGAAAATCTAGAGTTATCCGGTTCTGTGGAGGTGACCGGAGTCGAACCGGTGTCCAAACATGATATCCAAAAGCTTTCTACATGCTTATTCCTGCATTGCTTGTCGGGAAATGGCCGGGGCAGAACAAACCAATCATTTCCGTAGCTGGATGGTACTTAGGCAATCGTCACAGCCTTCGATTGCCGCAATCCTTATTTGTTTTAAGTCGGCGGCGGCGCTTGGTCAAGGATCAACCTGCGCGGCGGCCCTAATGACTAACTAATCACTGATTAGGCAGCCATGGCATACTGTGTATTGCCATTTGTAGTTCGAATATTCAGATTTACGAGCTAATTATCCAACGCTCGGCATGCTTACACTTTCAAAGACCGATGCTGTCAAAACCAAACACCCCCGTGTTCAGTTTACAGGTTAAGGTTTGCCGTTTACAGTCAGCTGTAAACCTTACACCTGTTCCTGTTTTGAAGCAGGTAAAGATAGCCATTTCCTGCCACCCAACCGGTAATAGAATTCTTAAAAGATTTATGACTAAGCAAGGTATTCACCCAAGCTTGCATTTCACCAAAAGTACATCGGGTGACTTAACGGAACATCCGCCAGATATCAAGACCAAAGGCATAGAGCATCAGTCCCAACAACAGCGCCATGCCTGCCATTTGCGCATACTCCATAAACTTGTCACTCGGCTTGCGGCCGGTAATGATCTCGTAAAGCGTAAACAAGGCATGTCCGCCATCCAGCGCCGGAATCGGCAGGATGTTCATAAAGGCAAGAATGATGGAAAAAAGTGCCGTCATCATCCAGAAGCGTTTCCAGTCCCAGGTACCGCCAAAGGTTTTTCCAATGGAGATCACACTTCCGAGGTTGTCGGAAACCTTGTGCTCTTTCGATGTAAACAGGAGCCGGATGCCGGTTACATAATCGCTCAGGCGATCGACACCGTAATTGACACCAGCCGGTATAGATTCAAAAAAGGAGTATTCTTTTTTCTCGGAACCCAGCAACTCGTAAGGGTCTTTTGTTTGAATACCTACCTGTGCATTTTCGTTTGACCGCACCACCACCTGCGCAGTGTCTTTTCCATTGCGCAAAACCGTCAGCGCAATGTCCATATTTTTCATGTCCCGCTTCAGTTGCACAAATTCATCAAAAAAGAAAACCGGCTTTCCGTTAATAGCAACGATCTGGTCACCCTGCTGCAATTCACCCGTTACATATTTTGCTTCGGGGTCGTCCTGGATCACCGTCGGTACCCGTGGGTATACAAAAAGGGCCAGTTGCCGTTTAGTCAGGTTAGAAAGAAAACCTTCCGGCAGCGTTATGGCCGTATCCACGCCATTGCGGTTCACACCCAGCGTTACCCTTTCGTTAAGCACAACGCCTTTCGGCAGGTCATCAAAATAAGAAAGCTGCTGCCCGTTGATAGCAGATATCTTGTCCCCATCGCGAAGACCTGCTGCTTTCGCCAGCGAATCAGCAATCACACCATATTTAACATTGGCGTTCGGCAGTCTTTCTTCTCCCCAAACGAAAAGGATCATGGCAAACAACACCAGGGCCAAAATAAAATTGACCGTAACGCCACCAAGCATAATGATCAGTCGCTGCCAGGCTGGCTTTGCCCTGAACTCGTAAGGTTGCGGTGGCTGATTCATCTGCTCTTTGTCCATGCTCTCATCGATCATCCCGGCTATTTTTACATAACCGCCCAACGGCACCCAACCCAAACCGTATTCGGTTTCGCCTTTTTGTGTTTTCCAAAGAGAAAACCAGGGATTGAAAAAAAGATAGAATTTATCTACACGGCAGCCAAACCATTTGGCCGGGAGAAAGTGTCCCAACTCGTGCAAAACAACCAGTATGGAAAAGGCTAAAATGAACTGCCCGATGTTGGCAAATAAGGCGGACCAGTCTACAGCTAAAAGCGTCATCATTGTTTAATCTGTCATACATGCTTCCGTTTTTTCGTGTGGACGGAAGTGCTTGTTGAAAATAAGTTGCATGTTGATCCGGGTGATATTTTGGTACAGCAGGTAAAATTTTCACCCCTAAATCAATGTACCAAAAAGCGCCGCAAGACCCCTCACACTCAAATTTGAATAGCCTGCAATATAAGCAGGGAAAGTATAATTCTTCGTTATAAAGGAAGGGCGGAAACTACAGTTTAATGAGGTCGGCCGCATAGTGCCGGGCCTCTGCATCACTCTCCAGGTAATCGTCCAGCGAAGGCTCTTTTAAGTAGGCCACCTTTTGCATCGTATGCTCAATCACGTCCGTCATATCAAGGAAACCAATGCGGTTGCGCAGGAATGCGTAAACGGCAATTTCGTTGGCCGCATTCAGCACACAGGGAAGGTTGCCGCCTTTTTCCAGCGCTTCAATGGCCAGAGCCAGGTTGCGAAAGGTTTTGATATCGGGCTCTTCAAACGTTAGGTTGCGGATGCGCTTGAAATCGGTACGCGGAAAATCGTTGGGGATACGGTTGGGAAAACCCAGTGCATATTGAATGGGCAGCTTCATGTCGGGCAGTCCCATTTGGGCTTTGATGCTGCCGTCATCAAACTGCACCATAGAATGTATAATGCTTTGCGGGTGCACCAGCACGTCTATCTGGTCGGAACGAAGATTAAAGAGCCATTTGGCCTCAATCATCTCCAGGCCTTTGTTCATCAGGGTTGCTGAATCCACGCTGATCTTGGCGCCCATCGTCCAGTTGGGATGCTGCAGGGCATGATCACGTTTTACATTTACCAGGTAGTTGGGCTTCCTGCCCAAGAAAGGTCCTCCGGAAGCCGTCAGAATTACTTTTTCAATCGGATTGCGCACCTCGCCTACCAGGCATTGAAAAATGGCGGAATGCTCCGAATCAACAGGAATAATCGGCACCCGGTTTTGATAGGCCAGTTGCATCACAATATCACCGGCAACAACCAGTGTTTCCTTGTTGGCCAGCGCAATGGCTTTGCCGGCTTTGATAGCGTTTAGTGTAGGCTTGAGGCCGGCATAACCCACAATGGCAGCCAGCATAACATCGTATACATCCATGGAAGCCACGTCTTCCAACGATTTTTCACCGGCAAACACTTTGATGTCGGTATGTGCCAGTGCCTCTTTTACACGGGCATATTTTTGATCGTTGGAGATCACAACAATGTTCGGATTATAGGTCAGCGCCTGCTGAATCAGGAGGGCATCGTTTCCATGGGCCGTTAAGACCTCAACGGAAAACTTATCCCTGTTTTTATCAATCACATCCAACGCCTGCGTACCAATGGAGCCGGTGGATCCAAAGATGGCGATGCGTTTGATGGAAGCGTCGAGATTGTTCATAGTGGATGGTAGCAAGTCAAAAATTGCGTTACATAATAATGCCTTCTAAGGCGTTGTCAACTGTTTTGTCCATTGGGCCAGGCTTTCGGCTATCTTCCTGTCGTTGCTCAACCGGGGTACTTTGTTTTGTCCGCCCAGCTTACCGATCGATTTCATGTATTCTACAAAAGCAGCCTTTTTCAATTCGGTTATGCGAAGCGGTTGCAAAATGCCTCCGCGTATCAGGTCATCGTAATAAATATTCTTTTGCCGCAGGTTGGCATCCACCCTTGCCGCAAAGGCTTCCCTGTTGGCCGGTGCATTTTCAAACTCAACAAACCATTCGTGGTAGCTTTTGCCTTCGCCCTGCTGCACCATGGGCGCCACGGTAAACTCGGTAATGCGTACACCTTCTTCCGCGGCTGCCTTTAGCAAACTCTGTTCCACTTCTTCGGCAATCACATGCTCGCCAAAGGCAGAAATGTAATGCTTGATGCGTCCGGTGACCACAACACGATAGGGAGATGTGCTGACAAATTTTATGGTATCACCGATGTTATACCCCCATAACCCTGCATTGCTGTTCACAATAAGGGCATAGTTCTCACCCACCTTTACATCGTGCAGGGAGAGGCGTGTTGGATTTTCGTTAAAGATTTCTGCCGCCGGCACAAACTCGAAAAAAATGCCGCTTGCCGTGTTGAGTAAAAGGCCTTCTTCTTTTAGTGAATCCTGGAAAGCAAAAAAGCCTTCCGATGCCGGGAAGGTTTCAATGGTGTCCATTTTTCTGCCGATGCTTTGCATCAGCTTGGCTTTGTAAGGCTCAAAAGCAACACCGCCGTGCACCAGCACCGAAAAGTTCGGGAACAGGTCACCGATCTTTTTTCCGCTCCGCTCTTCCAGCCGGTCGAAATACATCTGCACCCAGGGTGGAATACCGCTGATTAGCGTCATGTCCTTGTCGATGGTTTCGCCGATAATGGCGTCAAGCTTTGTTTCCCAGTCTTCGATGCAGTTGGTTTCATACGATGGCAACTGGTTACGACGCAGGTAAGAAGGAATGTGGTGGTTCACAATACCGCTTAACCGGCCGGTGGGAATATCGGCAACCCTTTCCAGTTCCGGCGAGCCGGAAAGAAAGATCATCTTGCCATCGGCAAAAGCGGTGTTTCCGCTTTCGGCCATATAACAAAGCAGCGCATTGCGGGCCGAATTGATATGGTTGGAAATGGAATCCTTTGTGATGGGAATGTACTTCACGCCGCTGGTGGTACCCGAGGTCTTTGCCAGGTAGATCGGCTTTCCTTTCCATAAAATATTGTGCTTGCCTTCCTTTATCTTATCGATATAGGGCCGGATGCCTTCGTAATCGCGAATGGGAACGGCCTGTTTAAAGCCGGCATAGTCGGTAACTGCCTCCAGTTTATGGTCCTTGCCAAACTCGGTGGTCTTTCCTTTGTTCAGGAGGTCCTTTAGAATGGCGTCCTGGTCGGCCAGCGCTGTGGCGCCGCCGCGGCGGATCCGGGCATAGACGTACGAAGCAAATGGTTTGGCTAAAAATGATTTTATCTTCATGCTAGAAAAGGCGCACAAACCTACACCAATTTAGGCGAATGAAGCCGCATGCAAATGGGCAGCGCAAAAGGACAAACGTTAAAAGTTTTAAGCCCGCCAGCTTTTTTTGAAAGCCCCTTTTCTGTATTGAAGCTTTTTCCTTACCTTCGCACACCTAATTTTTGAACCGTTATGTTCGCAATCGTAAAAATAGCCGGCAAGCAATTCAAGGTCGAAAAAGACCAGACGTTATATGTTCCCAAGATCAGTGGAGACACCGGCTCTAAAGTGGAGTTTTCTGATGTGATTATGGCCGATGCCAATGGCAACCTGACTTTCGCCGACAGCGGCGTAAAGATCCAGGCCGAGATCCTTGATCACGTACAAGGCGACAAAGTAATTGCTTACAAGCAAAAGCGCCGCAAAGGTTTCCGCAAGAAAAAAGGACACCGTACACAGTACACCAAAATTAAAATCAACGACATCGCTTAATCCGTCGAACGGCAACGTTAGACGTGAGACATTGAACTTTTAAACTTAAAAACTTTTTTCTCATGGCACATAAGAAAGGGGAAGGTAGTGTAAAGAACGGCCGCGACTCAAACAGCAAACGTTTGGGCGTAAAAATTTTTGGTGGCCAGCCTGCTATTTCCGGCAACATCATCGTACGCCAACGCGGTACGCAGTATCATCCTGGTAAAAACGTAAGTGTCGGTAAAGACTACACGTTATTTGCAACAACCGACGGTGTTGTTGAATTCAGGAAGGGAAGAAACGACAGAACATTTGTTTCTGTTGTAGCCTCTGAAGCCACTGCATAAGTGTTTTGGTATGATGGTTGTGTAAAAACTTTGGTAGTTAAATTTTTTGTATAATTTTACTACTGTATTTTTTTACTAACCATTAAATTCAAAACAACATGGCAACAGCAAAAAAAGCTGCAGGCAAAAGCGCTTCGAAAGGAGCTGCAAAGAGTTCTTCAAAATCTGCATCGAAAGGTGCAGCCAAAGGTGCCGCTAAAAAAGGTAGCACTTCTGCAAAGTCAGCGTCTAAAACAGCTTCTAAAGGAGCTGCTAAAAAAGGATCGGCTACGAAGAGTGCAGCCAAAGGTGCCGCTAAAAAAAGCACCGCTTCAAAGGCAACTGCGAAGACAGCAGCCAAAGGCGCCGCTAAAAAAGGCAGTGCTTCTAAAGCTACTGCGAAGACGGCTTCAAAAGCTACTGCTAAAAAAGGCAGCGCTTCTAAAGCTTCTTCAAAAACAGCTTCGAAGAAAACAGCTTCTAAAAGAAGCAAGTAACAACAACATTTTAAAAATGTATATAAGTCCCGGCCTCCCGGGACTTTTTTTTATCGCAGATCGAAGGATATTTTATACGCATAGGATGCATCGTTTCATTTGATTACCTCTCCTATTTCACGCTTTGTGATATGCACGACGTCCTTTCGACAGAAATGATTTTTTTACCGACTTTTACAGGCAACACAATTACTGTTCATTTTAAAATTTCGCTTACCTGTGGTTGACAATTACGCCATCGCCGACCAGTTCTCGCTTCTTTCCAAATTAATGGACATCCATGGCGAAAATGCATTCAAAGCAAAAAGCTATGCGAACACCGCATTTGCTATAGAAAAAGCGCCAACAAACCTGGCGGCTCTCAGCCAAGAACAAATAGCGGCTACGCGGGGCATTGGCGACAGCACGGCCAAAAAAATAAAAGAGATTTTGGATACAGGAAACCTGCAGGCCTTACAGGATATCCTGCAAAAAACACCGGCCGGTGTGCTGGAGATGATGAACATCAAAGGACTTGGTCCGAAAAAGATCAACACCATCTGGAAGGAAATGAAGATCGATACGATCGAGGCTCTTGAACAAGCCTGCATCGAAAACCGAATTGCTGCAAAAAAAGGATTTGGCGCCAAAACAGAGCAAAAGATCCTGGAGTCGATTCGTTTTGCCAGCGAAAACAAAGGGCAGTACCTCTACAAGCAGGTTGAGGATTTTGCGCTGGCCCTGCAAAGCAAACTGGAAACAAAATTTCCGGAGGCGCAGACAGCCATCACAGGACAGTTCCGCCGGCAACTGGAAGTGATCAGTCAACTGGAATGGGTAACAACTGCCAGCCAGCAGGAGGTTATGAATTACCTGCAAAACGACCAGGTAGAAATTGTAACCGAAGGCACCAACACCCTCTTGCTTCGGGTAGAAGATCGGCTCACTATCCAGGTCCATTTTGCGACACCGGAAACCTTTGCTGAAACCTTGTTTGCCACCAGCGCCAGCGAAGAATTCCTGGCAGCGCTGCAAAACAAAACGTCGTGGAAGAACACACCATCGGAAGAAGCTGTTTTTCAAAACGCAGGCCTGCCCTATCTTCCGGCTTACCTACGGGAAAGCAGTCAAATACTGGAAAGGGCTACCAATGAAAGTCTTGCTGCTATTGTAGAAACAGGCTCTATCAAAGGACTGATCCATTCACACAGCAACTGGAGTGACGGCGCTTACACCATCGAGCAGATGGCAGAAGTATTGATCCGCACCGGTTTTGAATACCTGGTCATTTCCGATCACTCCAAATCGGCTTATTATGCCAATGGGCTGAATGAAGAAAAAATAAAAGAACAGCACCGTTACATCGACACGCTGAACGAAAAGCTTGCGCCGTTCAAAATATTTAAAAGCATCGAGTGCGATATCCTCGGCGATGGCTCCCTTGATTACGACAACGAAACGCTTTCCACGTTTGACCTTGTTATTACATCCATTCACAGCAACCTGGATATGGAAGAAGACAAAGCCATGCAACGCCTAATGGGTGCCATCACCAATCCTTACACTACCATCTTGGGTCACATGACGGGCCGGCTGCTGTTGCGTCGCAAAGGCTATCCCGTTGATCACAAGGCCATCATCGATGCCTGTGCGGCCAACAACGTGGTCATCGAGATCAATGCCTCACCAAGCCGGCTGGATATGGATTGGCGCTGGGTTTCTTATGCTGTCGAAAAGGGTTTGTTGCTTTCCATCAACCCCGATGCGCATGCACTGGAAGAATTTGCTTACATCAAATACGGAACGCTGGTGGCGCAAAAAGGCGGGCTGCCTGCCACACGCAACCTAAGCTCATTCTCCTTGCAGGAATTTGAAACCTTCCTGGCAGCGAACAGGAAAAAGAGAAATGTTTGACGCTAGGTTCGCAAAGAACAAACTTTTGTCAGCAACAAAAGAAAAAAGCTGGTCAGGGTTGACCAGCTTTTGCTATAATAGTGGGATAAGTAAACGAACCATTGGCCGAACTACTATACCATCGGCAGGCGCACAAAAAATGTTGTCCCCGCTCCTTCTTTTGTCTCAAACCAGATCTCGCCGCCGGCCTGCTCAACAATGCCTTTACACATAGCAAGACCAAGACCCGTACCCGATGTTTTGGTAGTAAAGTTTGGCGTAAAGATCTTTGGCTGCAGTTCTGCCGGGATGCCATCGCCGTTGTCCGATACGGCAACAAGCAGGTCATTGCCCACAACCGTCTCCGTTAGCAGCACATTGCATTGCTTCCGTTCTGAACAGGCATCCACCGCATTGGCCAGCAGGTTGGTGAACAAGCGGTTCATCTGTGTTTTATCCACCCGCATCACCGCGTCCTGCGCAACAGGCTTCCAGTCCACTTGCACTTTGGGATTGGTGGAATACAGGTCGAGCAGGGAACCAATCACGCTGTGCAGGTCGATCGTTTCCAGGCGCTTGGTGCCGATGTTGGCAAACTGCGAAAAGTCGGCCGCGATCTTTGACAGGTGATCGATCTGCTCGATCAGTGTGGACGCTACGTTGGAGGTGAGTTCCTGCACATTGGGCTGGTTGTTCTGAATGGCTTTTTGCAGGTACTGGATACTGAGCTTCATCGGCGTCAGCGGGTTTTTAATTTCATGCGCTACCTGCCTTGCCATTTCACGCCACGCCCCTTCCCTTTCGCTTTTAGCCAGTGCCGATGCACTCATCTCCAGTTGCTGCACCATCTTGTTGTACTGCGTCACCAGTTCGCCTATCTCATCGTTCTTGTTCCACTCAATTTCCTGGTTGGTCTTGCCCAGCGTCACTTCTTTCATTTTGTTACCAATAAGGGAGAACGACCGGGTAATGCGATTGGTAATAAAAAGCGCCAGTGCACCGGCAATCAGGAGAATAAATGCATTCAGGTTGATGATCGTCACCAAAAAGTTGGAGATCTCTTGCTGCAATTCGTTGGCCGAAGAAAACGAAGGAACATTTAGGTAAGCATAGGTATCATTGTTGGCATTGCGAACAGCCAGGTAGAGGCTGCGGAATTCCTGGTAGGGAATGGATTCCGTTTGTACCAACTGCACATGCCCCTGGTTGCGGAGGTAGAAATAAGCCTCCGGGTTCATTTTTTTACTTAATACCCGCGGGTTGTAAAGGTCTTCTGCAGAAGTAACCTGCAAATTGCCGTCGATGTCGTAAATGTTCACGATCTGGCCATGTACATCAGAGATTTCGTCGACACCCCGTTGCAGGGAATCGTTGGCCGCTTGTATTGGAAAATTGAACCGGTTAAAATTGAGGTTCAGATCCTTTACCAGTTTTTGGTATTCGCTTAACGTAGATGTAGCTGTGCGGTTTAAGTTGGCATTGACATTTCTTTCATTTCGCTGGAAAAAATACGAGATGGTTGCAATCCCGATGATTAAAAACGAAAGAATAGAAATAAAGATGATAGTGCCGTGTATCTGGGAACGGATGTTCAGGCGGGAGAATAAATTTACCGATGGCCACGAACGGACAACCTGTGCCGCCAGCTCGAAGAACCGCAATATGCCGATCATAAAAAGGAAAGCACAAAACAGGTAGGAAAAAAGCGTTATGCTTTCTATGAGCGATTCTTTTTCGTTTACCACCACAATGATCTTTCTGTTGGCGCCTTTGAACCAAAGCTCATTGTACTCATCCCTTTCAACCATCGCTTCCTTTTCTTCCGGTATATCCTCCGGGGCCAGCATCACCGGGAAAGGATAGGTTCCGATGTGCGTCACCAGCTTGTTATTCCGGTAGACGGCAATGATCGAAGGCGTGAACCTTTCTTCATATTTACCCCGCCGGAAAAGGCCTGGCGAAAGCTTACCCTTGCCACTGAAGGTGCGGGGTCTTGCCAGCAGGAACATGGTTCCTTTTTGTTGCGTACTGTCGTAAATGTTCTTTTTTACAATGTATACAAAGTCAGAAAAAGAGATATCGTAGTACATCAGTTCATCCAGGCCGGTGGGTTTACTCTGTACCGTATAAATATTATCTAGTTCTGCAAAAGAACGGCCGTCGGGGTTGTTAATGCCCGTGCCAGACGAGTCGAAAACATAGATGTCGGTGTTATAGTTGTTGGACGAAGGCGTCATCTGCGAACGCGAAATACTGTCGCGTATCTTAAAGCTGTCCTGCTCACTGTAAAACCGGTTGAAGTTTGCACTCAAAAACCGGTTATCCAGGTACTGGAGAATAAGCGACAAAGATTTTTCCTTTGTCGGCTCCTGGAGTTCTTCGTATTTATCGGCAATGCTGCGCAACTGGCGTTGCACCTGTTCGCGGTTGCCGCTCATAATGAGAACGGCAAGCGAAACAGAAAACAGGAATGCCCAGAAAAGTATACCGGCAATGGTCACACGAAAACGGTTGATGATGGCTTGCTCCTGGGTGAGGATCAGCGTGTAACCTACCAGCCAAATTAAGATCGGCAATTGAAACAGAACCGTGGAATGACTGGAAAGAAGCGAATGTACCGTCAACAGAACAAGCCCTGCCAGTGCCACAACAAAATACAAATGCAACAGGTTTGGAATAGCCATCAGGATACCCCGAAACAGCATGCGTGTAAAATAGTAGTAGCTGAGCGATAAGATGGCGAGGATCAAAAAGCTGAAACCCGTGTATACGGAAAGGCTGGAAAAGTCGGTTACGTCAAAAGATATCTTTGAATTCATGACCAGGCTATGCACGATCTCCGCCACCTGGAACGTGCAAAAAACAAGGACAAAAACACCGGTCACGCCTGCTATCACCACTCCGGTTTCATTCAAAAAAGAAGGTAGTTTTTTAAGCCGGCCAAGGTAACTCCAGGCAAACAAAACCACCCAACAGATCATCACCGAATTGATCAACAAGTCGCCCAATGACCGGTTAAACAAATCTGCGCCATAAACGGCTGGATCGAACAAGGAAAAAAAGCGCAACGACAGCAAGCCAGGGAAATAGTAGAGTACCAAACGCAATAGTAAAAGCATCCCTGCCAAAGTAAGAATGCCTGCCAGTTTCCCCCTTTTGTTCAGCACAGCCACTGCCAAAAAATGAAGGCCGATCAGCAGTAACAGAAAAACCATTAACCGCAATACGATGGTGACCATATCGGTATTGGCCTCTTCGGTTTCCGGCGCCTGTTTTAAATAGAACAGGATCTTTTTATCAAGCGACAATACCGGGAAACTGGTAGGCAAATCGGAAAGAGCGATCTTGCTGATGGCATTCCTGTCATGGGCAAAGCTTGTCGGAGAGTCGTCGCCTTCAAAGGGGTAAAAATTCAATACCGGTATCATGGCATAGGCCACCATGGTATTGCTCATACCGGGCAGCTCAATCTGCTGCCGTTGCACCACGTAATAACCATTGTAAAACTGTTGAAAGAAAACCTCCCTGCCGGCAACATACTCCGGTCGTGGCGGTGTTACTTTTTGCGTATTCCAAAAAACAGGAGCATCGGTTTCGGAAAGCGTTTCCTGGAAAATAAAAAACGCATAGCGCTTGGATGTCAGGCTCTCAAACTCCTCTTTAGAAGCTTCCTTTCGAACCAGTTTACGCAGCAGCGTTTTGTTGGACAAAAGTTGCTCGGCATCCTTTTGCTGCTTTGCAATAAACTGCTGCAGGCTTTTTTGCTGGTGGCCAACAGAGATGGCCGAATTAAAAAACCATGCGGTCAAAAACGACAGCAGGAGCAGGATAAATGCCGACAGGAATAAATAACGTAAACGAAAATGGCGGCTATGGAATGAGGGAATTTTCAATCGTGCTGACGTTTGATTCGGTTCCAGATGGCATCCATTTCTTCCAGCGTCATTTCAGCCAGCGGCTTACCAGTGTCCTGTGCGGCGGTTTCCATCTGTGTAAAACGCCGGATGAATTTTTTGTTGGTGACCTCTACGGCATTTTCGGCGTCAATATTCAAAAACCGTGCAAAGTTTACCAGGGAAAAAAGCAGGTCGCCAAACTCCTCTTCTATTTTCTCTTGTTCGCCGGTGGCAATAGCTTCCTGTAATTCGGCTTCTTCTTCTTTTACTTTTTCCCAAACCTGTTCTTTATTCTCCCATTCAAAACCTACCTGTTTTGCTTTTTCCTGCAGCCGCATGGCCTTGATCAGCGCCGGAAGCGTTTTAGGTACACCCGAAAGCACGGACTGTTTACCTTCTTTCATCTTTAGCTTTTCCCAGTTGCGTTTTACATCTTCCGCATTCTCTACCTGTACATCACCATAAATATGCGGGTGCCTTGCAATTAGCTTTTCGCAAATGCCATTGATCACATCCGTCATCGTGAACTGCGCCTGCTCTGTTCCGATCTTAGCATAAAACACAATGTGCAGCAGCAGGTCGCCCAGTTCTTCTTTCATGCCTTTCCAGTCCGTTTCTGTAATGGCATCGGTTAGTTCGTAGGTTTCCTCCAGCGTCATCTGCCGCAGGCTGTGGATGGTTTGTTTTTTGTCCCAGGGACACTTTTCCCGCAGGTCATTCATGATCTGCACCAGGCGCTCAAAAGCCTCTCCGTTCGTCGTCATTTGTTACAATTGAAAAATGGAAAACAATAAAAAGATTATAAACAACAAGATAAGGATAAACAAACCAGCGAGGTTTAGCAGGAAAAACTTTCCGATTGTTTTGCCCCATGACTGGCGGTAAAAATTCTTTAGCTGGTACGCCAAATGAACCGGCCAGTAAATGATCAGGGCTGCCGTCAGAAAGCTGAAGATTCCCCAATCCAGCCAATCTCCCAGCTCGTCAAGGCCAACGGCAAGCAACAGCAGGATAAAGCTAAAGATGTAGTGGTACAACGTAAATACGGCGTGGTCGCTGTAATAAAACTGTTTTCGCCGCACGTACAAAAGTTTCAGGATGAGGGCAAAGAATGGCAGCGAAACAAACAACAAATATGGCAGGCGGTGAAGAAAAGAATCGATCAGGATGCTCCCTACCCTATCGCCACTACGGTATTTTTGTTTCAGCTTTAAGCCCTGCTTCGAAATATGCTTTGACACCCAGCTGTCCCGCTCTTTCGGCGGCAAGGCTTTCTGCACAGAATCGTATCCGCTTAACGAACGATATTGCTTACGGCCAATGATGGTAAACCCTTCACGCCATCCAAGGGAATCGATATTGAGCGGTTGCGTTGTATCCAGCAATATAGGCACCCGGCTTTGCAGCGAGGAATCAGCCGGGTTTTTTGCCACCCGTTTCTGGTAGCTTTCGGCAAGCTCACGCCTTTCTTTGTTGGACAGCCAGCCTGATGTAACGTTTTCATCCGGCGTAATGGCATTGATGGAAAAAAAGACAAGAAAGAAAACAGCCGATGTAAACAGGTACATGCGGATCGGATCAAGATAGCGCATCCGCTTGCCTTCGGCATATTGCCGGGCCACGAAACCCGGCCGCGAAAAAATATAGCCAACAGTATGAAAAAACTTGCCGTCGAAATGCAAAATGTCATACACAAAATGCTTTGTTAAGGACAAAAAGCTTTGGTGGTTGACAATGTTCTCCTGGCCACATTGATGACAATACCTGCCAATGACGGTACTGCCGCAGTTCAGGCAGTCCTTTTCCTTTCGTTCTGGTTGGTGGCTCACGTAAAAAAATTTCTTAAAAATAGGGACAAAAGGCGCACTTCACCGAATAGCTTCCCGCTATCCTTCCAGTTCCATTTATTTTTGAGGCAAACAATATCTTTCATGAAAACATTGTTGTCCGTTGCTGTTATTTTCCTGTCCTTTCCGGTAGCTGCCCAATATTATTACAAGGACATAGTGGGCACCAAAGAAAGCAATGCCCTTGCTGCCACGTACCGCAGCAGCAGCGTGCAAAAGGTTACCATGAAAAGCTTCACGGTAAACAACACGCCGCTGGATGAGCTGTCGGTACAACAGGTTTTTTCGCCGGAAACAAGGACGTTGCTTACCATCACCAAAACGCCTTACCAGCCCGCCTCATACCTGGTTAGTTTTTTTGACGAGGAAGGTAAGATGGTAAGAGCAACGGATTCTGCCGCCGGTAACCTTAGCACAATTCAATATCGCTACAATACGCAGGGCCAGCTGCAATCCATCTTCACGGAGTTTGGCGACCCGCAGGCAGCGCTGAAAACAGATGAGCACATCTGGCAGTATGATGCACAATCCCGCATCAGCAAAATGCTGCGCATTAAAAACGGCAGGGACACATCGGTTGTCAGCTTTGTGCTGGATGAAGCGGGCAATGTGATTGAAGAACAGGAAACCCGCCGCTTTGTTAAAGAAGAACCTTATTACTATTACTACGATGGCAAAAACCGGCTTACGGACATTGTTCGCTTTAACAAAAAAGCAGCCCGCCTGATGCCGGAACAGATGTTTGAATACTCCGTAAAAAACAACCTGATTCAACGGACAACCATCCCGCAAAACAGCAGCGACTACCTGATCTGGCGCTACCGTTTTAACGATCTTGGTTTAAAAACAAGGGAAGAGATTTACAACAAAGACAAAGAGCTGACGGGTAAGGTTGAATACAGCTATACGTTCAGCAACCAATAAAGTGAACAGTTTCCAACGACATGGAATACATCTACCTGGGCGACCGTAATACAGCAGAAAGCCTGAAGAAAAAAGGCTGTAATGCCATTCGCCGGAACGGCAAATGTATCCGTGGGAAAAACGGGTCCATGCTGGTTTGTTTTGAAGACGGCCGGCAGATGGTCATAATTGGGCGATTGCTGCGCAAGCAACTGGTATAAAATAGTTCACTGTTGGTTTTGCACCGAAAAATGACCATCTCAATATCCCTTTAAGCAACACTTAGGTCCGGTGTTTTAGGCCCCTTCACACTACATACAGCATTTACAACACTTCATACAGAAACCTGGTGAAAGCCTGCCCAAACTGCGGCTGCAATCTCTATTTTCGTTTGGCAGAATTACAAGTACGTAGGTAAAACAGTTTTTCCCGCTTGCCAATGCTTATAAATTACTGGATGACCACGTCCTGCTGACAAAAACGTTGCTCTCCCTTTCGTAAAAGCAAAGACAACAATGAAGGAAAGAGAAAATATTGCTGAGGAGGATTTTGGGGCAGGAAACGAAAGCTCTTCCAGAAAAAAAGTTTGACCTATCGAAACAAAGATGTTGCGAGAAGCTTTGATAAATACGGGGCAGGATCGGCTAACTATGAGCACGGTAACTACACCAGAAGATTTCAGTACTTTTAATTCTCCTTCCGCTCCTATCGGCTAAAACCAACGCTTACCTTATGGATGCGAATTATTGATCATTCGTATTGTTCAACCTAAAAATACACACTATGCGTATCGTCTCCCTTGGCTTGTTGATGATGGGTTGCTTGCTCGTCAACACGTCACAAGCCCAGTTTCTTAAAAAATTAAAGCAAAAAGCCGAGCAGGTCATAAACACCTCCAGCGGTAACAATGGCAACCAGCAAACCAACGAAAACAGCAATGCAAGCCCGGTGAATACAGGCAGCCAGGGCAACAACAACCCCTCTAACCGGGGTGGCGGCGGACTGGTGGTAACACCACCCGATGTCAAAGAAAATGTAAACACGGCCGAAGCCGTGTTTGGCCAGGGAAAATACAGCGAGGCCCGCTACGCCATTCAGCAAGCGATGCTGGGTGTTGAAATGCAGATTGGCCAGCAGATCTTGAAATCATTGCCACCAGCCGTGGCAACCTTGCCTTATGATGCCAAAGCCGACCAAGTGACCAGCACCGGCTGGGGCTGGGTTGGACTGACCATCAAACGCGAATACCAGGCAAACGACAAAGAGCTTCGCTTTACCATTACGAACAATGCTGCCTGGATGCAGGCTATCAATCTTTATTTCAACAACGCCGGCTACGCACAGCAAACAGGCGGTCAGCAAAACTGGAAGCAGACACGCATCAAAGGCTACCGTGCTGTGATCGAATACAGCGATGGCTCGGGTTACAAACTGACGGTGCCGCTGGGACAAACCTCGCTGCTGGTGTACGAAGGTGTCAACTTTGCTACGGAGCAGGAGTTTACCAAAGCCTGCGAAGAAATTGATATCGATGGCATCAAAACCAAACTCGGAGAAAAATAATCACATCCAAAAGCAAATTCATCATGAAATATATTTTCCTTTTCAGCATATCGGTGTTTGCCCTGACAAACAGCCAGGCCCAAAAGAAAAGCACCGCCAAGCCGGCCGCAGCTACACAAGCGGTACAAAAATCAGAAGCAGCAAAACCCGCCGCTACGCAAACAGTATTTATGGCAACCGGCGACCCGGCTTCGTTTAAAAAGCTGGCTGGTGATGCCCGCAGTAATTACGATGCCGGCAAGCTTGATGACTCCCGTTTTGCCCTGCAGCAAATGCTGTCCGAACTGGACATCATCATCGGCAAGGAAGTTTTGAAATCTCTCCCGGCCACCATCCTTGACAAACCTGCCATTACCAAGCAGGATAACGTTACCGGCGCCTCCGGCTTTTTAGGCGTGGTGGTGCACCGCGAGTATGGCCAGGAATACAACAGTGCCAGCAGCGAAGAGAATAAAAACATCAGCGTTGAGATCATTACCAACTCACCGCTCATTGCCAGCATCAACAGCCTGTTGTCCATTCCGCTTATTGGCAATACCGGCGATAACAAAGTGATCAAAGTTTCGGGTTACAAAGCCCTTGTTACCAAAAACGGCGATGGCGATAACGTTAGCTACGAGCTGCAATTACCCTTGGGCAGTTCGATGATCACGGTAAAAGCTCCCGGCGCCACACAAGAACAAGTTGCGCAAATTGCGGGAAGCCTTCCGGTTCAGGAAATTGCCAAAATGCTGCAATAAAATTGTATTGGTTATAGTGGAAAGCCTGCCTTGTGCAGGCTTTTTCTTTTCTGCAATCAGGCAGCAATGGTGAAGTGAAATTCTAAGTTGTTTTGGCAGTTTTTGCAACCTCTTGCAGCCCTTCCGCAAAATTCAATTTCAGAACGGCAAAGGCCGGCAGTAGCTTTGCTTTGTCATCCCGGGTTGTTTTTATCCTACTCTTTACCGGTTCACCTACCGCCTGTGCAAAGCACCTGCATTTTAATTTTTTAATCATTAAAACGGAGGCTTTCATGCAACGTTATTCAACAACTCTACACAACAATTCCCGGCAAAACATTACCAGGTTACTCTTGCCGGGAATTGCCGTTTTCTTTTTGCTTACCGGCTGTAAAAAAGAGCTGCTGCCGGAAGAACAAACTGCCGCCACGTCAGCCAGTTCATCTTCGCAACTAAGAGGCAGGCCCGAAAAAATTGTAAAGAGCGGGGAGTCCATCCAGGAGGCGGTGGATGCCGCCCAGCCCAACTCTGTCATACGCTTGCTGCCCGGTACATACCGCGAAGGCATTGTTGTGAACAAGCCCGGTATTGAGATCGTAGGCAGCAAAGGTGTGGTGATTGAAAATCCCGGCGGGGTCAACAACGGTATCACCGTTAGAAGCGAAGGTGATGGCTTTGTCCTGCGCCACGTGGTGATCAAGGATTTTTTACGCAACGGCGTTTTTATGATCCGGGCAGATAATTACCTGTTGTCGCATGTTACAGCCATCAACGATGGCGAGTACGGCCTCTACCCAATCTTTTGCAACAACGGGAAGATCGAACACTGCGAAACATCCGGTCATAACGATTCGGGCATTTATATTGGTCAGTCAACAGATGTTGAGATCAGTTTTAATGTTGCCCACCACAATGTCAACGGCATTGAAATTGAAAACTGTTCCAGGACACTGACCACAAAAAATCGTTCTTACAACAATGTTGCAGGCATATTGGTGATACTGCTGCCAAATCTTACCACAAAATCAGGCAGTGATAACATTGTTTCGGACAACCAGATCAACGACAACAACCTTGAAAATTTTGCCATGCCCGGACAGTTTGAAGCAGCCGTGCCTTCCGGTACCGGCATCCTGGTGGTTGGCAGCGACAGAACCATCATTCAAAACAACAAGATCCGCAACAACAACTTCGTGGGCATTGCTACGGTTAGTACATTGATCCTTGGTGCTCTGGTGGGCCTGCCGCCGGAAGCCTTTGCCGACATTGAACCCAATCCTGATGGGACAAGAGTAGTGGGCAATCTGCTGATCAACAATGGTACAGCGCCGCCTCCCAGCCTGCCCCTGCCTGCGGTTGACCTGCTTTGGGATGGAAGCGGTACCGACAATTGCTGGAAAGACAACCAGTATGCAACAAGTTATCCTTCTCCCCTTCCCACCTGCAATTGAGTTTTGAAAAAAACCGGCGACATAGCGGGTTTTTTTGTTTTGACGCAAATGATTTCGCGTTTAGAAGTCAATTGAAAAACAGGAATATTACCATGGCGAGGTAGTAACCACTCTGGCAAACAAAAATTATATTTGAAGCATGAGCATTGTGCGAATTGCCACGCATTTTAACATCGACATCGAGTTTACAGCACCACCGTTTTACCGGCGGCTGGCTGCCTGGGTCATCGATATCGTTATCCAGATCGTCTACCTGATCGTTGCCCTACGGCTGCTCAACTGGTTAACCCTTTCCATGCCTGGCAATGACAGCAACATGAAAGTTTGGGCGCTCAGCCTTTTACTTTTCCTGCCCCTGGCGCTTTACCATGTTATTCTGGAAATAACCATGCAGGGACAAAGCATCGGTAAAAAGCTACTCGGTATAAAAGTGGTTTCCGAAAACGGCGGACGGCCGTCCATTGGCCAGTTCATTATCCGGTGGCTTATGCGCACCATGGACATTTCGGTGATCATGATGATCATGATGATTCCGTATGCACAGATGTTTGGTCCGCAGGTGTATTGGGGAATGGCGATCTCTATGGGATTGCTGGTGACGGATCTTGTTTTGGTGAACACACGCAAACAACAGCGCCTTGGTGATATTTTGGCGCGGACAGTGCTGATCGATACAAAGCAAAATGAAAAAATTTCCGATACGGTTTTTTTGGAAGTGGAAAACAGTTATGTACCGCTGTTTCCGCAGATCATGCAATTGAGCGACCGTGACATGAATTCTCTAAAAGGTATTTTGGATGCCTCCCGCCGGCACAGGGACAGTACGATGGCAATGATGGCGGCCGAAAAAATAAAGGCGCACCTGAAGATCGAAACAGACCTGGAACCGGAAACGTTTCTGGAAGTGCTGCTGAAAGATTACAACTACCTGTCGGCTAACTAAGCGCCAATCCCATAATGCCAAAAAGCAGCGACAGCGCAATCATCACCAGGAAAATAACAGTAACAATTCCCAGGTAACGAAAGCAAACTTTGAGGTTTTGAAAAGCAGCCGTCAGTAATTCCTGGTTGTTGCCCTGCAAAGCATTGCGCATTTGGTTGGCAAAACGAAACGTGAATAGCAAGGGGAAAAACCAGATCAGAGCCATGATGGTATAAACTACCGCCATGCCTGTGCCGGCCGAGCTGGCGAAGCTATCCGGTGCTCCGCCGCCCATTTCGCGGTAGCTTTCTTCAAAGCGGTTGATGGTAAGCGTTGAATAAATTCCCACCAAAACAACCATCAGCAAAAACACAAATCCAACAATGGCTAAAAAGCGGGCCCACTTAGCAGTTTCGGCCAGATGCGTTTTTGTTTGCGGGTCAATGGTGAGTGAAAAAAGCGAGGAGTTTTGTTCCATTGATATTTTGCTTTTAGCTGTTGGCTGTTAGCCATTAGCTTTTTGTTCTGTAATTCAGTTTCTTTCCCTACTGCTGCATAATGCCTCTACAAAAGTCCGCAACCTTATTTGGAAGAAGCAAGCATGAGCAACTGCACTAAAGATAATTTTTCAAATGCAAATGGGCAACGCAGTCTTCCCACATTGCCCATTGCTTATTGCTTTTTGCCAATTGACCTAATAGGCTCTTGCAAATAACACCCGCTGGGTAGATGGCTTCCCGGTTAAGATACAGGCACCTTCTTCCTGCGCATTGTTCAGCGGAATGCAACGGATGGTAGCTTTTGTTTTATCCTTGATAGCCTCCTCCGTTTCGGCCGTGCCATCCCAATGTGCCGATACAAAACCAGGCTTTTCATCCAGCACCCGAACAAACTCTTCCCAGGTATCCACGGTTGTTGTATTCTCGTCCCGGAAGGCCAAGGCACGGTTAAAAAGATTTTGCTGAATCTCTTCCAAAAGGTTGGTGATGTGTGCAGCCAATCCCTCCAACGGCAGCGAGGCTTTTTCCTTGGTATCACGACGGGCCACTTCAGCCACACCGTTCTGCAGATCTCTTGCACCCAAGGCTATCCGCACCGGTACGCCTTTCAATTCGTACTCAGCAAACTTCCAACCCGGGCGGGCATTTTCATTATCGTCATATTTTACGCGAATGCCAGCCGCTTTCAATTCCTGCATCAGGGCTTTCACTTTTTCATCGATCTGCGCCTTTTGTTCTTCGCCTTTAAAGATGGGAACAATCACCACCTGTACCGGTGCAATACGTGGCGGCATCATCAGGCCACTGTCGTCGCTGTGCGCCATAATGAGGGCACCGATGAGTCGTGTGCTCACACCCCAACTGGTTGCCCACACATACTCCTGTTTGTTTTCCTTGCTCAGGAATTTTACATCAAACGCTTTGGCAAAATTTTGTCCCAGGAAATGCGAGGTACCAGCCTGCAAGGCTTTTCCATCCTGCATCAGGGCTTCAATGCAATAGGTTTCTTCTGCACCGGCAAAACGTTCACCGGGTGTTTTAATGCCACGGATCACCGGCAGCGCCATATACTGCTCCGCAAAGGTGGCATACACGTCCAGCATTTTTTCCGTTTCTTCAATCGCCTCTTCTTTGGTAGCATGGGCCGTGTGACCTTCCTGCCAAAGGAATTCAGCGGTACGTAAAAACAGGCGGGTACGCATTTCCCAGCGCACCACGTTGGCCCATTGGTTGATAAGAATGGGCAGGTCGCGGTATGACTGGATCCAGTCTTTGTACGTATTCCAGATAATGGCTTCCGAGGTTGGACGCACAACCAGTTCTTCTTCGAGCTTTGCTTCGGGGTCTACAATCAGCTTGCCTTTGTTAGAAGGATCGGTCTTTAACCGGTAGTGGGTTACCACCGCACATTCCTTCGCAAAACCCTCCGCGTTTTTTTCTTCGGCTTCAAATAAGCTTTTGGGAACGAACAGGGGGAAATAGGCATTCTGGTGACCGGTTTCTTTGAACATGCGGTCCAATTCGTCACGCATGTTTTCCCAAAGGGCAAAGCCATAGGGCTTGATGACCATGCAGCCACGGACAGCTGAATAATCGGCCAGCCCGCCTTTGATGACAAGGTCATTGTACCATTGCGAATAATCTTCGGATCGTGATGTCAGCTCTTTACTCATGGTTGTGTACTGTATTTTCGTTCAGAGGCCGGAAGGGTTGACAGGAAAGGATTTCGCTGTTTTTGTTTCCTTGAAAATCAATTGCACGCAACTGCTTTTTGCACTCAAAACGGTGTAACTTTAATTATCTTTTGTTTAACAGCAAAATAGATGAAATTTACTGTGCGATGGCAAAAGTAACATTAACCTCTAAATCATCTGCCATGAAATCATATCTACCCTTCTTAACGTTTGCAGTGCTTCTTGCCTCTTGCTCTTCGGTTTATAAATCCGGCCAAACACCTGATGATGTTTATTTTTCACCCGAGCGTCCGCAGGAAGAATATGTCCGTGTTGAAAGACGTGATGATTCCCGCCGCTACGACGGTATCGATGAAATTGACCGCGAAGATCGTTACCTGCGCATGAAGGTTAACAATCGCCGCTATGGCTTGTTAGAGGATTACGATTACTATGCCTATAACGGCAGCAACTATTACCGTTACAATGATTACTATCGCATCAACAATTACAACTTCAATAATTACAACCGCAACTGGTGGATGTGGAACAGCGGCTTGTCCTACTACAATCACAGCCCGTATTATTACAACCCCTACTACTACAGCCCTTATTATTCCGGCATAGTTTACGGCAATACCAACCCGGCTTACAACAAACCCCGCACCTCAAACCTGCAGGTGTTTGACCGAAACGGGAATGGCAACTACAACAATAGCAACAAGGGCAACAGCAGATCCTTTGGAAATTCTAACAGAAATAATGACAACTACCGCAGCAGCGGAAGCAACGCTGGTGGCTTTTTGCGGGATGTGTTTGGGGGCAACAACAACAATAGCAACAACTCCTCCAGCTCTGGCAAAACGACGGTGAACAGCAGCAATAACAATAACAGCAGCAGCGGTAGCAGTGGGAGCAGCGGATCTTCCAGCAGCGGCAGCAGCCGGGCACCCGTTCGCAAATTCTAGTTATCTTATTCACAACTTTTAATGGATGTAGCAGGATGCAGATGGATAAAACCATCTCCTGCTACACTTATGCCAGTACATTCCTAATCTTTGTTTATGCAAAAAAATTTACTGCTCATAATTTCAATTTTCACCGGTGGTATCGTAGCCGCTCAAAGTCCTGAAGACGCCCTTCGTTATTCCTGGAATGTGCAAAGCGGTACGGCACGCATCCAGGCTGTTGGCGGTGCTATGGGTTCACTGGGTGGCGACATCACGGCTACGTTTATGAACCCTGCAGGTCTTGGGTTTTACCGTACCGGCGACGTTGTGTTCTCACCGAACTACAGTTTTGGCAAAACAAAAGCCTCTTACCTGGGCCGCCGTGAAGACACCACCGCCAACAAGTTTGCACTGGGCACGTCAGGTGTTGTTTTTGGTGGCAGCGACGGCCGCAGCAGGCGTAGCACAGCCATTAGTTTGGCCGTAAACCAAATGGCGGATTTTAAAAGCAACTTTTATTACCGCGGGCAAAATAACCAGAGCTCTTATTCGCAATCCTTCCTGGAAGAAATTGGCAATACCCGGGATGCAAACGCCGTGGCCGGCAACTATCCTTTTGGTGCCTCGCTAGCCTTTAATACCTTTTGGATCGATACTGTTGGCGGTACCGAACCCAATTACCGGTTCAAGTCGCGAGCTCCAATTGCCTCCGGCCTGCTCCAGCAAAACTCAGTTTATTCTACCGGTGGCATTACCGAATTTGCCCTGGGCGTTGGAACCAATGTAAGCGACAAAGTAATGCTGGGTGGTACCATTGGCATTCCTATTCTTCGCCACGAAAGACGCAAGGAATTTGTAGAAGCCGATGCTTCGAGCAATACGGCCAACAATTTTGATTATGCGCTTTTCAACCAGACCCTCACAACCAAAGGTGCCGGTATCAACCTGAAAGGTGGCATCATTTATAAGCCGCAGGAATACTGGCGCCTGGGCTTTGCGTTTCACTCCCCTACCATCTACACCCTAACGGACAGGAACACGGCAGAAATAACCACCAACACTGAAGGCTACATGGGTACGCAAGTGCAGTCGCTGGAAGAAGTGACGGGCAACAGTTCGGAATTTAAATACCTGCACATGACACCCATGAAACTAATGGGAAGTGTCTCGTATGTACTGCGTGAAGTGCAGGATGTAACCAAGCAAAAAGGTTTTCTTACAGCCGATGTTGAATATGTTCCTTATGGTATGTCGCGGTATTTTACCGATGATGAAAATGGCTTTTCCGACCAGGAAACGGTTGATTATTTGAAATCGCTGAATACGGCCATCAGCAACGCCTACAAAGGTGCTTTCAACTTCAGGGCGGGTGGCGAATTAAAGTTCACCACCTTTATGGTGCGTGCCGGTGTTGCGTATTATGGCAGTCCGTATAAAAACATCAATAACGAAAAAGGAAGCCGTTTGAATCTCAGCGGTGGACTTGGTTATCGTCACAAAGGATTCTTTATTGATGCAACCTATGTACATGCCATCACCAAAGATGTTAATACAGCTTATCGTTTAATGAGTGCACCTTATTTCAACGCAGACCTTCGCAATACTACCGGCAAAGTGTTGCTGACACTCGGCTTTAAGATTTAAAAAATATCACATCCGCTACATTGAAAAGGCTGTTAAATTAACAGCCTTTTTTTATGCTTTTTTCCTTAAACTCTGCCATGCAATTCGGGATAGTTGAGGACGAATTTCTACAAGCCTATTTTCTATTTTTTCATCGATTCTGATTTAAGTATAGAAAATTGCTGGCATGTAAATAGCAAGTAAGAAGGCATGATTAAGAACATAGAAGAAGTTTCATGCGCTTTCCTGCATGACGTCGATTTACTTTGTTTTTCTCACTTGCGTTGGGGATTTGTTTTTCAGCGCCCAAACCACCTGTTGAGCCGCTTTTCAAAACATCAACGTGTCTTTTTTATTGAAGAGCCCATCTTTCATGAAGGTGAAGACAAACTTCACATTGAAAACTACAATGAGAACCTGTATGTAGTTACACCGCACCTTCGCCACCGTGCCAATGGCGCAGAAGTTATTACGCAGCAAAAAGCGTACATCAGCAGCCTGTTGCGGCAGATGCAGGTGAAGCGTTATTTTAGCTGGTACTATACACCCATGGCACTTCCTTTCACCGACCATCTTTCACCCGAACTGGTGATCTATGATTGCATGGATGAACTGGCAGCATTTAAGTTTGCGCCACCCGAATTGACCAAGCTGGAAAAAGACCTTTTCACCAAAGCAGATGTTGTCTTTACAGGCGGTCATAGCATTTACGAAAGTAAAAAGAATGCGCACCACAATATTTATGCGTTCCCGAGTAGCATCGATAAATCGCATTTTGGTCGTGCACGGAAAATGCGCAAAGATCCAGCTGATCAAAAAGACATTGCCCGTCCACGCTTTGGCTTTTTTGGCGTGATTGACGAACGCTTTGATATTGCCATGATCGACGAAGTGGCCAAGCAAAAACCCAATTGGCAGTTTGTACTATTAGGCCCTGTTGTAAAGATCGACCCAGCCACGCTGCCCAAGCATCCCAACATTCATTACCTGGGCGGTAAAAAATACGATGAGTTGCCGGCTTACATTGCAGGCTGGGACATTGCCATGATCCCGTTTGCCATCAATGAATCTACGCGGTTTATCAGCCCAACAAAAACACCGGAATACCTTGCAGCCGGCAAGCCTGTTATTTCCACGCCGATCCGCGATGTAGTATCGCCTTATGGCAACAATAAGCTGGTACATATTGTAAACAACAGCAAAGAATTTATTGCAGCGGCAGAACTTGAATTACGCAAGAAAAACAGGTCGGCATGGATGCGGAAAGTAGATACTTTCCTGGAAGGCACATCCTGGGACAGAACCTGGAGCCAGATGGTTCGCAATATAGAAGCAACCATCCAACAAAACACGACCGTAAAAGCAGCCGAAGGAGGTGTGTACGTTTGATTGCAAAGCGATAAAGTGGTTTGCAAGACCACTACTTAACGTTTGTATTGCAACACAGACGATAACATATGCAGGTAGAAAAGAACATCAATGATCCCGAAATATGGGGCGGAATTGAATGCACGATCAACAGGGTTCAGGACCGCTTCTTCGACCAACTGCAATACAGTGGCCATTACAACCGTACCAGCGATATTGCCCAGTTAGCACAAACAGGCATCAAAAAAATGCGTTACCCCGTTCTCTGGGAAGCGCATCAACCCGAACGGGACAGTGTCATCGACTGGACGTGGACAAGCCGGCAATTAACGCAACTAAAAGAACATAATATCGAGGTAATTGCAGGACTGGTTCACCATGGAAGCGGCCCTGCTTTTACCAATTTACTCGATGACCAGTTTCCCTACTTGTTAGCGGATTATGCCAGCAAGGTGATTGAGCAGTTTCCGCACATCAACTACTTTACACCTGTCAACGAGCCCCTGACCACGGCACGGTTCAGCGGCTTATATGGCTTTTGGTACCCTCACCGATCAGACGACGCTTCGTTCCTGAAAATGCTCATCAACGAGCTGAAAGGCGTGGTACTATCGATGCAGGCTATACGTAAAATAAACCCGCAAGCCAAGCTGGTTCAAACAGAAGACCTGGGAAAAACATACAGTACAAAATCGCTGCAATACCAGGCTGATTTTGAGAATTACCGCCGTTGGCTAACCTATGATCTTCTTTGTGGCCGACTGACGCCAACACATCCTCTTTGGGATTATTTACGAAAGCATGATGTACCGGAACAGGACCTCCTTTTTTTCCAGGAGAATATTTGTGTACCGGATGTATTTGGATTTAACCACTACGTGACATCGGAACGCTACCTTGATGGCCGTTTGTATCGCTATCCCCAACATACCCATGGCGGTAATGGCCGGCAAGCCTATGCCGATGTGGAAGCCGTGCGGGTAAATTTGAAAGAAGAAACCGGCATTGGCGTTCTGCTCAAAGAAGCCTGGGACCGTTATCGCAAACCCATGGCGGTAACAGAAGTACACCTGCATTGCCACCGTGAAGAACAGTTGCGGTGGTTTAACTATATCTGGAAAAGTTGCCAACAACTGGTTGCAGAAGGGGTGAAAATTGAAGGCGTCACGTTATGGGCCATGCTCGGTTCTTTTGGATGGAACAAACTCTTGACGGAACCGAATGGTGAATACGAACCTGGCGTGTTTGATGTGCGTAATGGAACGCCACGACCCACTGCTTTGGCTGGCTATGTAAAAAGCCTGGCGCATCAAGGTATCGATCATCATCTTACGATAGACAAAGGCTGGTGGCAACGGCCGTCCCGTTATTTTTACAAACCCACATTATTGCCCGATGCGTTTAAACCAATGCCTGACCAAAACAAACCGCTGCTGATCATTGGGAAGCGGGGAACTCTGGGCAGGGCGTTTGCCCATATATGCGATGACCGTTATCTACACTACGTTGCATTGGGACGCGAAACCTGCGATATAACGGACCTGGATTCCATCGAAAAAGCCATTGCAAACCATCGCCCCTGGGCCATTATAAATACGGCCGGTTTTGTACGGGTTGATGATGCGGAAATAGAGCCGGACAAATGTTTTGCAGACAATACCATCGGGGCACAAAACCTTGCTATAGCATCAGCAAGACATGGTATTCAACTGGTCAGTTTTTCCAGCGACCTGGTATTTGATGGCGAGAAAAAGGCATCCTATTTTGAAGAGGACAAAACCAACCCGTTGAACATTTATGGCCACTCAAAAGCAAAGGCCGAGGAAGCGGTGCTGACCGCAAACCCAGGTGCCCTGGTCGTTCGAACCAGTGCTTTTTTCGGGCCTTGGGACAGTTACAATTTTGCGCATGCCGTTCAGCAAAGCCTGCAGAACGAAGAGCTGTTTATGGTAGCCGTGGATACAATGATCTCCCCAACCTATGTTCCGGACCTGGCGCATGCCACACTGGACCTTTTGGTAGACGGCGAAAAAGGGATCTGGCACCTGGCAAACAATGGTGAATTAAGCTGGGCCGATTTTGCCAATGAAATTGCAGACCGCTTAAACCTGAACCGGAAATACATCAAGGCCGTACCGGCGAGTGCAATACCACTGCCCGCCAAACGACCGACATACAGCGTTCTTTCCAGCAGCAGGGGCATGCTTTTGCCAACACTTGACAATGCCCTCAAACGCTATACAAATGAAATAACGGAGAGAATGCAGCAGCAAAAAAGCATGGCAAAAAAAGAAAGAGCCTAACCAAAGAACCCGGAACAACTGTTCCGGGTTCTTTGTTATGCTTCGTAAGTTCTGTTGGCGTGAAGAAATAGTTTGAATCAACTACTCGCCCTTCAAACTAAACAGGCTGTCAACAAACTCGTGTTTGTCAAATACCAGCAGGTCTTCCATCTTCTCGCCTACACCAATAAACTTCACCGGGATCTTAAACTGGTTGGCAATGGCCAGCACTACGCCACCTTTGGCCGTACCATCCAACTTGGTAATGGCAAGCGCCGTAACATCGGTGGCAGCCGTAAATTGCTTGGCCTGCTCCAGTGCATTTTGTCCCGTAGAACCATCCAGCACCAGCAGCACTTCGTGGGGTGCACCCGGAATCACTTTTTGCACGCTGCGCCGGATCTTGCTTAGTTCATCCATCAGGTAAGCCTTGTTGTGCAGGCGGCCGGCTGTATCAATCAGTACAACCTCGGACCCGCGGGAAACAGCACTTTGCACCGTATCAAAAGCAACAGCAGCCGGATCGGAACCCATGGCTTGCTTTACAATAGGTACGCCGGTGCGGTCGCTCCAGATGGTAAGCTGGTCAACCGCCGCTGCCCGAAAGGTATCGGCAGCACCCAGCAACACCTGCTTGCCTGCTTTTTTAAAATTGTAAGAGAGCTTACCGATGGTGGTTGTTTTGCCAACACCATTGACGCCTACTACCAGCACCACGTAAGGCTTTGTGGGCAGATCAGAATCAAAGGCATAACTGTTGGAAGACGGTGCATCCACCAGCGTTGCTTCAATTTCGTCCTGCAGAATTTTATTTAGGTCGGTGGTGTTGACGTATTTGTCACGGGCTACCCGTTGTTCGATGCGTTCGATGATCTGCACCGTGGTTTCCAATCCCACATCGGCCGTGATCAGGGCTTCTTCCAGGTTGTCAAGCACTTCTTCATCTACGGTGCTTTTGCCGGCAATGGCTTTGGTGACCTTCGAAAAAAAGTTCTCCTTTGTTTTCTGAAGGCCTTCGTCAAGACTTTCCTTTTCTTTCTTCCCGAACAGTTTATTAAAAAATCCCATTGTATTGCTTGTATTTGTGAAGTCTGTTTTTTCTTCCGTACATGAAATAAAGGATCGCACCCATCAGGGGCACGATTATCAGTAGCCATAACCAGTAGCTTTTTTCACCCGGCGTCCGGAACGAATGCTTCGAAATATCGGCAAGTGATAGAATCCAAAGGATCGAAACCGGCAATAAAAGAAGTACCCAGCCTATCCATCCAAGTTCAGGTGTGAATAATTCCATGGTAACTTGATTTAGCCAAAAATAAGTTGAATCGGTTTACGGAACGATGAAAGGACGCTACAGGCAAAATACCGGAGTGTTGCTACCGGTACCAGAAACAACAAAAGCCATCATCAAACGATGATAGCTTTCCAAAACATTTACAGGCCGCATCATTATTTCTGCGCCAGGAAATCCTTCACTTTCTCTTTGTGAACGATCTGCTCTTTGAAAGTGTAAGCACCGGTCTTAGGGCTGCGAACAGCACGGATAACCTTGCTCCAGTTCTTTGCCTCAGCGGCGGCTTTCGCATCTTTGGTTTTCGCGTTCTTAGAAGCTGCTTTTGCCATTGTGAATTAGTTATTAAGTTATAAAGTTATTGTGTTATTGGGCTAGGCTACTGAGTAACAGAATAACTCAATAACCCAATAACCGGTTTACTTGATCTCTTTGTGAACAGTTACCTTTTTCAGGTTCGGGTTGAATTTTTTCAACTCCAAACGCTCAGGGTTGTTCTTTTTGTTCTTTTCAGTGATGTATCGGCTGGTACCAGGTACACTCGTGGTTTTTTGCTCAGTGCATTCCAGAATTACCTGTACGCGGTTTCCTTTCTTTGCCATTGTCGCTTAGTTTTTTGTTGATTTGTTGATTTGTTGATTTTTTGAACAGGCTAACCAATTAACCAGTCAACTTTTCAACCGATCAACTAGATATGTTGACCTTGAGCCCGCAGCTCTTTTACAACGTTAAATAATCCTCTTTTGTTGATGGTTCTGATCGCATCAGTGGTCAGCTTTAAAGTGATCCACTTGTTTTCTTCTGCTAAGAAGAACCGCTTTGTTTGCAAATTCGGTAAAAAACGACGCTTTGTCTTTATGTTGGAGTGAGAAACCTTGTTTCCACCAATCGGCGTCTTACCTGTTACCTGACATACTCGGGCCATGACTTGGAAAAATTTTGGACGGCAAAAGTAGGGAAATCCTGTGAAAGTCCGCTATCTATCTGGGAGAAAATTTATCCTTTTCAAAAGTTTAGCAATTGTTTTCAAAGCTGCGGCCATTGATTCCCCGGATTTGATCGGCACCGATCACCAGTCCTGCGTCGGTTTCAATGATTTCCCGTCCCGCTACTTCGCTCAGTTTAACAATATGTCCTTTTATCGTAGCCACAGCACCGTCCACATCCCGGAACGTAATGGTCGCGGGCCGCTTCAGGTCATGCAATTCTTCCAGGTATTCTTTTAATATATTCATGCCTTTGCGAAGCAAACTTACGGCCAATCCGCTCCTTTCGCTTCTTTTGACAGAAAGGCATTTTTGCGTTAGCTTCGCCACTCGAAAAAAAGCGGCAGCAATGCAGCAAAAATCAATCTTACACCTAAATTTTAAATCATCATGGCATACGATGTAGTTGTCATTGGTTCGGGTCCCGGCGGTTATGTAGCTGCCATCCGTGCCGCACAGCTTGGCTTTAAAACCGCTGTAATTGAAAAGGAAAGTCTGGGAGGAATTTGTTTGAACTGGGGCTGTATACCAACAAAAGCATTGTTGAAAAGTGCCCAGGTGATGGAATATATCAAGCACGCAAAAGATTTTGGCATTGAAGCCACCGGCCAGCACAACTTTGAGGCAGTGATCAAACGCAGCCGCGGCGTTGCCGATAAAATGAGCAAAGGCGTTCAGTTCCTGATGCGCAAGAATAAGATCGATGTGATCATGGGTTTTGGCAAGGTTGTCGCCAAAGGCAAAATTGAAGTAACGGCTGCTGATAACAGCAAGCAAACCGTAGAGGCCAAACACATTATCCTGGCAACAGGAGCCCGCAGCCGCCAGTTGCCTTCTATGCCTGTTGACGGCAAAAAAATCATTGGCTACCGCGAAGCGATGGTACTGCCCCAGCAGCCCAAAAGCATGATCGTTGTGGGCAGCGGCGCCATTGGCGTTGAATTTGGCTACTTCTACAACACCATGGGCACCAAGGTGACCATCGTTGAGTTTATGCCACGCATCGTTCCGGTAGAGGACGAAGACATTTCCAAAGAACTGGAAAAAAGCTTCAAGAAAGCCGGCATCGACGTGATGACCAACAGCGAAGTGACAAAAGTGGACACATCGGGCAACGGTGTAAAAGCTACCATTAAAACACAAAACGGCGAGCAGGTGCTGGAAGCCGACATCCTGCTGAGCGCCGTGGGCATTCAACCCAACATCGAAGGCATTGGCCTGGAAGAACTGGGCATTAAAACCGATAAAGGCCGCATTGTTACCGATAAATATTACCAAACCAATGTACCGGGCATTTACGCCATTGGCGACTGCACACCGGGACAGGCCCTGGCTCACGTTGCTTCCAAAGAAGCCATCATTTGCGTGGAAAACCTGGCCTTTGGCGAAAAGAAATTTGGTCACCAGCCGCAGATCCTGGACTATGCCAACGTTCCGGGATGTACCTATTGCACACCCGAAATTGCATCAGTGGGCATGACCGAAAAGCAGGCAAAAGAAGCCGGTCACGAAATCAAAGTGGGCAAGTTCCCGCTGAGCGCTTCGGGCAAAGCTTCTGCAGCCGGCCATACCGAAGGTTTTGTAAAAGTGATCTTTGATGCGAAGTACGGCGAATGGCTGGGTACGCACATGATCGGGTACAACGTAACCGAGATCATTGCCGAAACCGTAGTGGCCCGCAAGCTGGAAACCACGCACCACGAGGTGCTGGATGCGATCCATCCCCACCCCACCATCAGCGAAAGCATCAAAGATGCGATCGAAGTGGCTTACGGCGAAGCGATTCACCTGTAACAAAATCGTTTACCATATAAAAAGCCTGTCTATTTTGCTGACAGGCTTTTTTCTTGTGCAGCATTCTGCCCCTTTTTTGTCTCTTTAATGCAACCAGCTTCTATGAAGAATACGATTTGTCTTTGGATAGTACTTTGCTTTTTCCTGCCCACCCTTGCGCAGGAAACGCCACCCGAACCGCAACAGAATATTTCCGTAAAATGGGCCCCCACCGGACTGCTGGTTGGCAGCCTTTCGCTGCAGGCCGAATACAATTTTGGTGAACGAAATTCGCTGACAGCAAAAATTGGCTTGCCGGTAAATGTTAAGCACACGTTTACTTACGATGATGGCGATGTTGGCTTTTCCATGAAGGCTACTTCTTTTCTTGCCGGTTACCGCACCTATTTATCCAAAAAACACATGCGAGGCTTTTATTTCGAGCCTTTCTTTAAGTACGTGCATCACACCAGCGAAGGCGTAGGTGCAGGCAATTTGTACAATCGTTCCGCCACCTTCAGCTTTACCAACAATTACAACGGTGTTGGCCTAGGCATCCAGCTCGGAACACAGTTTTTAATTGGAAAAAGGGTTGTGCTGGATCTTTTCTTTTTAGGACCGGAGATCAATTCGGCTTCGAATTCGTTTAAAGCAACGGAGATTTTGAACCCGGCGCCCTGGTCGAATTACGAAGCGAAAGACGCCGAAATGGTAACCCGCGAATTCATCGCCCAGTTTCCGTTTGTACGAAAAAACACAACCGTGATGGTTGACAAGGAGAACAAGCGGATCATGGCAGATTTTAAAGGAGCGCTGCCTGGTTTGCGAACAGGCTTTTCAATTGGTTATACTTTCTAGCGACGAGAAAATAAAAGAGAAGGAGAAAAAGAGCAGATCACTTTTTGAGTGAGACGTTCTCTTACCCTCCTTCTCTCTTTTAGCTTGTAGCAACTTAGTTAAATACCTTCTTCAGCAGGTCGGTGGTACGGGCCATCGGGTCTTTGCGGATCTTTTGCTCCTCCTGTCCTACCTGATAAAAAATGCCTGTCATGGCCTTGTCGGTAACATAAGCCGACAGGTCGGGATTTACTTTTTCTGCACTGAATTTATTGTAGGTTGTAAATAGCGTATTCCAATGCTTGGTGGCATCTACTTTCTGTAAGGATTGCTCAATAATGGGGCGGAAAGCTTCTGTTAGTTGGGCCAGTGTTTTCCCTTTCAGGTAATTGGTAGCAGCAAAGTCGCCACCTTTTAAAATGCCGATGCCATCCTGGATGGTAATGCCTTTGATGGCATTAACAAATATCGGCGTTGCAGATTTTGCCGCGTCTTCCGCAGCCCGGTTCATGGAAAGTATGGCATTGTCGACCTGTTTGCCTAAGCCAATGGCCCGAAGCTTTTGCTCCACCTTTTTGGCTTCTTCCGGAAGCAAAATTTTCACTGCTGCATCGGCAAAAAAGCCGTTCAGGCCCGAAAGCTTTGCGGTGCTGTTACCAGCACCAACAGACAGGGCTTCTTTCAGACCGTTGATGATTTCGTCGTTGGTTAGCGATCCTGTATTTTTAACCGGGATGACCTGGCTGAGTGTAGAATCTTTGGTTACTTTTTTCAGCAGGCTTTTGATGCCTTGCGCATTGGCTGCCGTGAGCGATGCCGTAAACAGGGAAAGAAAGAGGAGTTTTTTCATAGACATTGTTTGTTTTACAGGGCCGTATTGCTACAACGCGGATGTCCGCGAAATATTACGCAAGGTTTTCTGCCGCAGGCGTTGTTTTGCTTTTCACCCGCCGGCGGTAATTGGTAAAGAAGCTGTACCAACGCAGCTTGAGTACACCCAGCACGCCTTCTTTGATAATGCCGCGGTTCATTTTGGATTCGCCAAACTGGCGGTCGGTAAACTGGATGGGAACTTCTTTCAGGGTAAAGCCAAGCTTCCAGGCGGCAAACTTCATTTCAATCTGGAAGGCATACCCCACAAACCGGATCTCGTCAAGGTTGATGGTTTCGAGCACCTGCCGGCGAAAGCAAACAAAGCCAGCCGTTTGGTCGCGGACCGGTGTCCACAAAATGGCCCGTGTATACATGGAGCCACCCATGGAGAGGTAAATGCGGTTCTTTGGCCAGTTGTAAACCCCGCCGCCTTTTACATACCGGGAGCCAATGGCAACATCCGCGCCTTCGTGTTTGCAGGCATTGTAGAGCCGTGGCAGGTCCGCAGGACTGTGCGAAAAATCGGCATCCATTTCAAAAATAAACTGGTAGCCCCTTTTCAGCGCCCATTTAAAGCCATGGATATATGCCGTGCCTAAACCCAGCTTTCCGCGGCGCTCTTCCAGGAAAAGCGTAGAAGGAAAACGCTCTTGTAGTTCCCGCACCACGTCGGCCGTGCCGTCGGGTGAGCCATCATCAATCACCAGCACATGAAAGTCCTGTTGCAGGTCATGAACAGCCTGAACGATATTGGCGATATTTTCCCTTTCATTAAACGTTGGGATGATGACCAGTTTCTCCACGAACTTAACTTGTGCGTTTTTTCAATTTAATGCGGGTATAAATTTCTGTCAGCTTTTGCTTGGTGTTTGCCGGGAACTCGCCTCGCATCATCCAATCGTAGTATTGTGGTTCGGCCGTCAGCACATCTGCCAGGGGCCGACCTTTGTGCTTACCAAAATTGAACACTTCCACACCTTTGTCATCGTAAATGAACCGCCGTGCAAAATCAATGATATTGTCCTCGCCAACGGCTTTGATGATGGAATCCACGTTGTTCCCTAACTGAGGATAACGTTCCAGTTGGGCAAAAAGTATCTCTGCAGTGGCGGCCGCATCCACTTCGGCGCCATGGGCACCTTCCAGTGATTTGTTACAATAGAATTTGTAGGCAGCCGACAGCGTACGCTGCTCCATGGTATGAAAGATCTTTTGTACGTCGATCAGCTTGCGGTTACGCACATCAAATTCCACTTCGGCACGAATGAACTCTTCCACCAGCATGGGTATATCGAGGCGGTAAGCGTTGTAACAAGCCAGGTCGCAGCCATCCAGGAATTGCTTGATCTCGTGGGCCACGGCTTTAAAAACCGGCGCTGATTGCACCATTTCATCCGTAATGCCGTGGATATCGGTAATGGCCGGCGGAATGGGCATTTGCGGGTTGATGATCTTGCGTTTTACCGTACGGCCTCCATCTGGCAGGTACTTTACAATAGCGATTTCTACGATCCTGTCGGTTGAAACATTTGAACCTGTCGCTTCTATATCCAGGAAAGCAAGTGGTTTTTTCAGTTGTAACATTGCTGCGTAACTTAATTAAGGCGGTAAAGGTAATTGTTTTGCTTTCTCCTGTTTCTAAATTAGGCCGTTGCGGTATTAGTGGCGGCAAATGCGGCGGCATCAAATCCATCATAGTTGCCCGAGCTCATAAACAGCACAACACTGTTTGAAAAATCGCGGTCTTGCAGCCAGGCTTCCAGGGCCTGCCGTTCGTTAATAGCCACCAGGCCCTTTTTGGCAAAACCGGCTTCTACCACTTCGGGCTTTAGTTCGGGCAAACGTTTTAAAGCAAGGGCATGTTTGCTGAAATAAACGGCCGCTTCATCAGCTTTGTCAAGGGCACCATTGTATTCCTGCAGAAAGGCTTCATTCAGGCTGCTGAACGTATGCAGTTCCAGTACGGCCACCAATTTTTTATCGGGGAATTGTGCCTTTGCCGCTTCGATCGTGGCTTTAACCTTGGAGGGTGCATGCGCAAAGTCGCGGTAAAAAACGGTAGCCTCATTTTTTGCCATCAGCTCCAGGCGTTTTGCCGCACCGGTAAATTTGCCGATGGCTTGCGCAAACGCGGCAGCATCCACGCCAAGCTCTTTGCACACCAGGAACGCGGCCTGCATGTTCAACAGGTTGTGCTGACCAAACACATGAAGGTTGGTTTGCGCACCGTCAAAGCTAACCGTGGTAACGCCGGCTGCTATTGTATGTTCCGGTACCGTGTAAGGATGGTAGTGAATATCATCGCGACGTTGCTGATCAACCAGGTTGCGCAGGGTTTCATCGGTTTCGTTGTAGATCAGGTAACCGCCTTTTTCAATCTTATTGATAAAAATGGTAAACTGCTCCAGGTAAAAATCAAAGGTGGGAAACACATTAATGTGGTCCCAGGCAATACCGGTGAGGACGGCAATGTGGGGAAACAAAAAATGAAACTTAGGTTTTTTTTCCACCACGCTGGCGGGGTATTCGTCGCCTTCGCAAACGATCACCGGCGCATCCGTAATGTTCACCGATTGATCGAAGCCCTGCAGCCTGGCGCCAACGAGGTAGTCGAAACGCTGGCCGGCTTCCCGCAGCACGTGCATGATCATAGAAGTGGTGGTTGTTTTGCCATGGCTACCGCCAACCACTACCCGTGTTTTATCCGTGCTTTCCTTGTAAATGTATTCGGGGAAGGAATAGATGGGCAGACCGAGTTCTTTTGCTTTGGCCAGTTCGGGGTTATCGGCTTTGGCATGCATACCGAGAATAACAGCATCGAGCCCCGGATGCACCATGTCCGGGTTCCACCCCATCGCCGCAGGCAACAATCCTTCGGCTGCCAACGCCCCTTTTGCCGGTTCAAAGATCTCGTCGTCAGTGCCCGTAACCTTGTATCCTTTCTTTTTTAAAGCGATTGCCAACTGGTGCATTACACTCCCACCGACCGATATAAAATGGATGTTCATAGAATTTAGCAAAGAGGTTTTGAAAACGTTCTCTTATTTTGATTGAAAGATTTTTGCGGAACTGACTTGCAAAACTCTGTTAGTTTTGCCACTTTTGTAAAATATCGGGCAAATTAATTCGTTTCTGCTCAAAGACATCTTATATTATGAAAAACAAACTTGTTTACCTAACCGTTATCCTGCTGACTGCTATCACCATTACTTCCTGCGCATCCCGTAAATACGGCTGCCCCAACACAACTGGCATTAAAATAGAGAAGGTAAGTTCGGTACATTCTGCCATTTAAGCTTTTTAACATTTTGTGTATGGAGTGGATTCATCTGACCGATGAGGAGCAGTTAAAACAACTTATTGCCAGTTCTGAAAGCAAACCCCAGGTCATCTTTAAGCACAGCACCCGCTGCTCTATTAGCTCGGTGGCTTTCCAGCGCCTGCAAAAGGCAAAGCAGCCTGAGGGGCTTGACTTTTATTACCTTGACCTGCTAGCCCACCGGCCGCTGTCGAACAAAGTATCGGAAGTATTTCAGGTGCACCACGAATCGCCGCAGGTTTTGGTTATCCGCGACGGGCAGTGTGTGTATGATGAAAGCCACCTGGCCATTTCGATGCTGGATATTGTAGAAGGCGCTAAGGTTGCCTAAGAAGACGGCGAAGTTGAATATTGAGATAGTGGGATATTAGGAAATTGGGGTATCGCCCTTTAGCCAAAGCGTAAAACGGCGAAAAGCTCACAACCACAGCGCATTTTACCATACTCCTTTTGTCGGAATTGGAAATTTTCAAAGTATCAATTTAGGCTCTTTCGGAGCCTTTTTTATTGTGCGCCCATTTCCTCAATAAACACGGTATAGCTTTAGCATCAAGCGATATTTTGATCTATTCGTTAGCGCTGTTGTTCGACCCTCTCCGGGGTCGGTGTTCGCTATTGATAACCATTCCCCGGGTTTCACCCGGGGCTATTAACAGAAGACCCCTCCGGGGTCATTGCTTCTAATTTGCTTTTCCAACATTAATCGGCGTAAATTATGACGTAATGTCTATCCTACTGTCTATTTAATCGGAAACAATCAACATAACAGTTCAATAAATTAACTTACCCTAAACCTCTTAACGCAACTGTCCAATAACTTAATAACCTAATAACTCATTAACTCCTCAACCTAAACCTTCACCTCAACCTTTAATCCCTCAAACCAACACCACCTCATCCTTTTCGTCCTTTTCCTGCCACAAAACCTTTACTTTTTGGGTAATGATGGAGTCGATTGATCTGCCAATGTAATCGGCCTGGATAGGCAGTTGGCGGCTGTAACGACGATCGATCAGTACCATTAGTTCCACTTTGGCCGGACGGCCAAAATCCATCAGGGCATCCAGTGCGGCACGAATGGTTCGGCCGGTATACAGCACATCGTCAATCAGCACAACGTTCTTGTCTTCCACGGAAAAATTTATGTCCATCGGGTTGGGCATGTGGATCTCCTTGCGCACATCGTCGCGGTAAAACGTAATGTCCAGCTTACCGTATCCAAAACTATCCGCTTCGCCGCTTTGCCGGATCTCGTTTACGATCCGGTCGGAAAGCAACACACCACGCGGCTGCAAACCAATGATTACTGTGTTGTCTAACCGCACATGATTTTCCAGTACCTGGTGGGCTAATCGCTTAATTGTTAAATTTATCTGTTGGTTGGTAAGAAGCGTTTTCAAAAAGGAAATTTTGATAAAAATAGGCATTCCACAGGGAAAGAATGTTGCATCCTGTCCACAAAAAAAGCTCCGCCGTGCGGAGCTTTTTTCAATTGGTGTAAACAAACTTACTTGTGACCACCAAAATGATACATCAAACCGATCTGGATAACCCTGTTTTGGAGCTTACCAGAACTTTGCAAGGCATCATCATCGGTGTTCAATACGTTTGAGAAGCCATGGTTATAACGGGCATGCACACCCAAACCTGTGCGAGTCATATAACCAATGCCACCCGACCACATAAAGTCCAGGTCTTTTCTTGCATCTTTTACATCAGCAGAAGTGTTGGCGGTGATGTTGTCGCGGCTGCCGCTTAACAGGTAACCCAGCATAGGACCGGTTTCAATGATAAATCCGCCTTTTGTCATTACCTGCAAGGTTACAGGGGCTGCATACAAGTAATCCAGGTCTTCTTCGTAATTGGTAGAACCTTCCCGTATCTTACTACCCTGCTTGCTGTACGTTAAACTCGGCTTCAACGATACCATGCCGCCGATGGGTACATTCACAAAGGCTCCTGCATGAAATGCGGTTTTGGAATTGGTTGAAGGTGCAGCGCCATTGGCAAAATCACCTCCATTGGCATCTAACCGGGCAAGGTTAACACCGGCATCCAATCCAAAATGGACCTTGTTCATTCTTGGTGTTCTCAATTGGGGGTTGGAGTCCTGCGCAACCACGGCCACACTTGCAACTACTGCGAAAGCAAATACACTAATCTTTTTCATACGCATATTTTTTTGACAGCTAGTGTTTTACAAAAAAAGGGCCGCAGTATCTGGGGTGTGGAAAACAAGTGCTTTACTTTTTATCAGCGCTTTGGTTTGGTGGCTGACTTGGTTTTATGCTTGTGATCGAAAAGATAGAATACACCTACCTGAAAGACGCCATTTTTTGCCGTTCCGGGATCGGTTTTGTACACATTGGTAAGACCGATATTGTAGCGGGCATCTACACCAAAACCCGAATAACCAAGGTAGCTTAATCCCAATGGTATAGACACATCAACCGCTTTGTAATCGCTTGTCTTGCGAAGATTCAGTTCCTGGTCATTTACCTTGTCGCTTACGCCAACCAAAAACCCAACCTGCGGGCCACCCTGCAGGCGAAAACCATTGGCAAAATTGTATTGCAGCAGGAAAGGAACATTGATGTAGCTAAGGTTTAGCACCATCTTGTCGCTTGCGTTATAAGGCAGTTTTGCTCCCTGGCTGGAATAATAAATTTCCGGTTGAAGAGAGAAGGACGGCGTCCAGTGAATATGCGCCAATCCACCCACATGAAAACCCGTTTTCCAGTCTGCATCCGGTCCGTTCAGTGTCGACACATTCAGTCCTCCCTTTAAGCCAAACTTTGGCTCATCCTGTGCCATTGCGGCAAAGCTTACCAGCATGGCTACAACAAAAGCATTGATTTTCTTCATAAAAAGAATTTTGCTAGCAGTTTATCAAAAAAAAGGCCGCATTGCTGCGGCCTGACAAAGTTGTTGTTATGGGTTATGATCACCTGCCAAATTTATAGGTGAGACCAACCTGCAAAACATTGTTCTTGATCTTGTTGCTGCCACCCTCGTTGATGTTGGTTAAGCCAAGATTGTAACGGGCATCAAAACCTATGGGCGAAACGCCTGAATATCCAACACCAAATCCAAGCGAAACGTCTGTGGATTTAAAATCCTCTTTTGAGAAAAAGCCGGTTTCAATGTCTTCCACTTTGTCTTTTACATCCATCAGGAAGCCGACCTGCGGGCCAGCCTGCGCATACAAACCGCCGCCTACTTTGGCCTGCAGCATAACCGGGATGTTGATATAATTCATTTGAAGGTTGTGCTCCTGGTTGCCAGGATTGTATTTGGTTCCCTGGCTGGAGTACACCACTTCTGGCTGCACGGCAAAATTGGGACTGACATTGAAGTTGGCGAAAAGTCCGGCATTAAAGCCAACGCGGTTTTGATAATTGACACTGCTACCGTTGTTTGACCAGGAAGCAAGGTTTAATCCGCCTTTTAATCCAATACCCGGAACTTGCGCCTGCATGGCAAAAGCAGCCATCACAAAGAGGGCAACTAAACTGATCTTTTTCATAGTTGACGTTTTAATTTCTATTGTAAAAACAAAAAAGAGGCCGTAAATAGGTAAAGCAAGCGCAACGGTATTAATGAAATGCTATAATGTGACACGTTTCTTCCACAACAATTATCATCTTGTTGGCAGGCATATAAAAAAACAAAAGACCGGATCAACCGGTCTTTTGTTATTGCTGAGAAGGTGATTGTTTGGTTAGTTAGAACCACCCAGTGAAAAACTTTTGGCAACACGCAGTCCAAAAAATCCAACACTGCCTCCGTCTTTGGTTGAAGACTGGTAACGCAGGCCCAGATCAATTCCGCCAACCTGGTAACCTGCTCCGGCAGCCCAGGTAAATGCACCTTCTGAATCACTGCCAGATTCGCCTAACATTTTTGCCTTCACCCGCATGATACCATATCCAACTTGTGGCTCAACATAAAAACCACCAAAGTTGTGACGGTAGCCCGCAAGGATAGGAAGAAGGCCTGTGGTCATGCTAAGTTCGTCGGATGAATTTTTCATTTTAAATGAAGTGTAGCCGACTGTTGCTGTAATTTGTCCGGCTGTTCCGATACCAAACAAAGCTTTTGCAGAACCACCAATACCAAGCTTGAAGGCTTCACCGAAATCGCCTGTTGGTAACCCAACTTCAGGGCCGATGCTGATTTCGTTTTTTCCTGATTGTGCGAAGCTTGCTGAAGCGATAGCAACCACTGCTGCCATGGTAAGAAATACTTTTCTCATAAGAAACTTTTTTTCGTTTTTGTAGGTTAATAATTTCTTCTGCAAAGATGAAGCGGCCAGCAAGCGATTCAAAATTATCCATCCGATAGTATAACACTTCATACAACGAAAATTACGCTTCATGCGAGGGCACAAAAAAAGACGCTATTTCAGCGTCTTTTTTCAGTTGTTGATGATGGTTTATCGACTTAGATGCCTTCGCTTTCGCCACGCAAAAACGGGTAGCGGTAATCGGTAGGCGGTACAAATGTTTCCTTAATGGTTCGGGCACTTAACCAACGGTACAGGTTGAGCATAGAGCCGGCTTTGTCGTTGGTACCGCTGGCACGGGCGCCGCCAAAGGGCTGCTGCCCAACCACGGCACCGGTAGGCTTGTCGTTGATATAAAAATTACCGGCAGCATTGCGCAAACGTTCTGTTGCCAGTTCCACCGCAAAACGGTCGTTAGCAATAACAGAGCCTGTCAATGCATACGGCGATGTTTCATCAACTAGGTGCAAGGTTTCGCCAAACAGGGCTTCATCATATATATAAATGGTAAGCACCGGTCCAAAGATCTCTTCACACATGGAAACGTACTTGGGATCTTTTGCTTCGATAACCGTTGGCTGAATAAAATAGCCTTTTGTTTTATCGGTAGTACCACCCACCAAAATACTGGCATCACCTGATGCCTTTGCATTGTTGATGTAGTTGGAAATCTTATCAAAACTTTTTTCGTCGATCACCGCGTTGATGAAATTGCCAAGGTCTTCCACCGTACCCATAGTAAATGAATTCACGCCTTCTACCAACAAGCGCTTTACTTCGTCTGCCATGTTAGAAGGGATATAAGCACGGCTGGCGGCAGAACATTTTTGTCCCTGGTATTCAAAAGCACCACGCAACAGAGCTGTTGCCACCACTTGCGGATCGGCAGAGCTATGTGCGATCACAAAATCTTTTCCGCCGGTCTCTCCTACAATACGCGGATAGCTTTTATAGTTCGCCACGTTTTCACCAATGGTCTTCCACATCTGGTTGAACACTCCTGTAGAACCTGTAAAATGAACCCCGGCAAAATTGCGGTGCGAAAAACAAACCTTGCCTAACGTAGGGCCATCAACATAAATGAGATTGATAACACCATCGGGCAGACCGGCCTCTTTTAATATGCGCATGAACATCTGTGCCGAATACACCTGTGTATGCGCCGGCTTCCACACCACCACGTTGCCGCACATAGCAGCACTCGTTGGCAGGTTTCCACCGATAGCAGTAAAATTGAAGGGTGTAATGGCCAGTACAAATCCTTCGAGCGGACGGTACTCTGTGCGGTTGTGCATGCCGGCACCGCTGATGGGCTGCTGCTTATAGATTTCGCTGAGGAAGTGAACATTGAAGCGCAGAAAATCGATCAGTTCGCAGGCGCTGTCGATCTCGGCCTGGTAAACGCTTTTGCTTTGTCCCAGCATGGTGGTGCCGTTCATATGGTAACGGTACTTTGTAGCAATGAGTTCAGCAGCACGAAGAAAGATGCCGGCACGGTCTTCCCAGGCCATGTTAGCCCAGGCTTCTTTGGCAGCCAATGCGGCTTCAATGGCTTGCGTTACGTGGCTCTCGTCACCGGCATGGTAATGACCCAGGGTATGGGCAATCTCGTGCGGTGGATGCATGCTCACCTGCTTGCCGGTGCGAACTTCTTCGCCGCCGATATACATGGGCACATCGATCTGTTCTTTTTTCAAGTCAGCCAGCGTTTTTTTCAATGCCGCCCTTTCCGGCGTTCCGGGTGCATAGCTGAGTACCGGTTCGTTGGTGGGTAAGGGATAAGAGAAATAGCCAAAATTCATTTTGTACTGTTTTTCAAAGATGATAAATTATGCAAGGGCAACCTGACCGGTTGCTTCAAATTCAAATACATGTCCGCGGGTTTGCCGGTAAAGGCGCTGCATAACAACATCGGTTACACAGTTACCCACAACATTGCGGTAAACCGTAGCCAGCGTATAAAAAGGCCCGTAAGGAACAGCCCACCATCCAAGCAATAGCGTGATGATGGTAAACGGAAGGCCTTTGACAAAAGCATTTTGGTTTCTGCGCAAAAAATATACAGGTGAGCGGTACCGGTAGGTCACCACCAGCAGCGAGATGCACCAGGTGTATTGCACGAAGCTTCCGCCCTGGTAAATTTCGTCCTGGATCTGTGCGATGTTCCAGCCGTGTATACCTTTTATTTTCATGCGCAGTTTTGTTTGTTTGCGTTTGTCGGTAAAAAGGGTTTATACGGATTGTTTATGCTGTCGATAGAAACATGTAGCTCCGTAGAAGTCATTCTCATTACACAGCCTCTTTCTAAAAACAAGGCCCGCTTTCGGTGTGAGTCACAGGCTTTAGACATTCTTCCCTCCGGCTCTCCCTAGTTCGACCCCTACGGGGCCGCGTGAAAATGATGTTGGTCTTTTTCTACCAAGGTGTGGCTCCTACGGAGCCTTTGGCCTACCACATATTCAACCAAAATCCTATGCTACCTTAAGAGATTTGTTCCAAACTCCAAACTCCAAACTCCAAACTCCAAACTCCAAACTCCAAACTCCAAACTCCAAACTCCAAACTCCCTTACGCTTCCTGTTCTTTCTCCAGCATCAGGTAGGCTTTGATAAAGCCATCCAGGTCGCCATCCATTACAGGTCCCACGTTGCCGACTTCATAATCGGTGCGATGGTCCTTGATCATTTTATACGGATGGAAAACATAGCTGCGTATTTGCGAGCCCCACTCGATCTTTTTCTTGTTGGCGTTAGCCGCATTCTTCAGTTCTTCCCGCTTGCGCAATTCTTCTTCATACAGGCGGCTTTTCAGCATCTGCATGGCTTTTTCGCGGTTGCCAATTTGCGAACGTTCGGTTTGGCAAACCACAACAATACCCGTTGGAATGTGTGTCAGGAAAACCTTTGTTTCCACCTTGTTTACGTTCTGGCCACCGGCGCCGCCGCTACGGGCTGTTTCCATTTTTACATCAGCGTCTTTCACCTCGATGTTAATGGAATCATCTACCAGCGGATATACAAATACGGAAGCAAAGGATGTATGTCTACGGGCATTGCTATCAAAAGGCGAGATGCGCACCAGGCGGTGCACGCCACTTTCTGCTTTTAAAAAGCCGTAGGCAAACGGTCCGTCAAACTGGAATGTGCAGGTTTTAATACCGGCGCCATCGCCGTCAACCCAATCCAATACAGTAACCGACCAGCCTTGCTTTTCGCCATACATGCGGTACATGCGGGCCAGTATTTCCGACCAATCCTGGCTTTCGGTACCACCGGCGCCGGAATTGATTTGCAGTACAGCCGGGAGTTCGTCTTCGGGTTGATTGAGCGTACTTTTAAACTCAGCTTCTTCGATAGCTTCGGTAGCCTTTTGGTAGGCAGCTTTTACATCCTCCTCCGTGCCCTCGCCTTCTTTCCAGAATTCAAAAAGCACGGCAAAGTCTTCCACAAGCGTGTTGACCTCTTCGTAGAGATTGACCCAGAATTCGTTTAGCTTGGTTTCTTTCAGGATGGCAGTTGCCCGCTGGTTATCGTCCCAAAAGCCGGGAGAGAGAGAAAGCTGTTTGTCTTGTGCTATTTTCTGTTCACGGTTCTCGACGTCAAAGAAACCTCCTCAGGACAAGCACACGGTCCCTCATATCTTTAATTTGCTCTTGTGTCATAGTGGGTGCGAAGATAGTGTCTTTCGCCAAACGCCTTTCCCTTTTTACCGGTACGCCAGCTTCCCTAATGGTGCGAACCTTCCTTTTTTCAGCCCTGCAAAAAGGCGTAACTTATGCTGGCAAAGCTTTTGTTCAAGTAAAGTAGAATACCCTGTTATGTACTTTATTGAAATCATCAACACGCTTACGCTAACAGACAATGGCCTTAGCCTGGTTGCGGCGTTGGTCATTACCGGCCTTTTTGGTGCGCAGTACCGCAAACTTTCCCTGCAGCAAAAACGGGAAAAAATGTTACAGAAGTTTTTGAAGGACTAAACCAAAAAGAAACAGCCCCTGTCTTTTGGGACAAAGGCTGTTCTAAAACCCATCAATTTGCTATTTTAAACGTGAGAACCGGAACGTGAATCAGCTGATGGCTCTTTTTTCACGTTTACCGTTTGGCGTTTCCACGTCGCTTATCCCAGGTATGCCTTCAAGGCGCTGCTGTAGCGGGCTTTCTGCAGGCGCTTGATCGCTCTTTCTTTGATCTGGCGGATGCGCTCCTTGGTCAGGTCGTATTTCTGCCCGATCTGTTCAATGGTGGTGCCGTTTTCACCGTCCAAACCAAAATAAGCGTTTACGATCTCAGCTTCACGCGGCGACAAAGATTTCAGCACACGGCGTATCTCGTTGCGCAGCGAATCTTTCATCACATCATCATCGGTATCATCGCTTCCTTCCAGCAGGTCACCCATGGCCACATCTTCAGCTTCGTGCACGGGGGCATCCAGCGAAGTGTGACGGGTGTTGCTTTGAAAAATATTGTTGATCTCTGTTTCGCTCATTTCCAGGATGTCGGCCAGTTCTTCGGTTGACGGCTCCCTTTCATGCTCTTGCTCAAAAGCCATGTAAGCCTTGTTGGCTTTGTTATACGTACCGATCTTGTTCTGGGGCAGACGAACGAGGCGGCCTTGTTCTGCCAAAGCCTGTAAAATAGACTGACGGATCCACCACACAGCGTAAGAGATGAATTTAAAACCTTTGGTTTCATCAAAACGCTGGGCGGCTTTTATCAGACCCAGGTTGCCTTCGTTAATTAGATCACTCAGCGACAAACCCTGGTGTTGATATTGTTTCGCTACCGATACCACGAAGCGAAGGTTGGCCTGAACGAGTTTATCCAGTGCCCGCTGATCGCCCATTTTGATCCGCTGGGCGAGGGTAGTCTCTTCTTCGGGAGTGATCATGGGGATCTTGGAAATCTCCTGAAGATATTTTTCTACCGCCTGCGAATCCCTGTTGGTAATCTGGGTAGCAATTTTTAGCTGCCTCATAAATTAATTCCTTGAGTTATATAGATGAATGAATAAATGACAATGTACAGATACGGATAGTTGCAATGAAAAGGTTAATACCGCCCAAGACTATCGGCAAAAGTACAGCGCGGATGGCAATTCTCATAGCCAGACGCGACATTTCTTTTCTAACAAAAATTGTACTACACTCTGCTAAAGCGGAAATGGTGTCAGGCTTGACTTCGAACAATTGGATTCTGTGTAGGCGTTGGCGTTATTCACACCCTTTTGGGGTTGGCCTGATTCTTTTGCCAAAGGAAAATCCATAAGGCAATGCCGGCCAGCATCAGTCCCGAGGCAATCACTTCAGCCTGCGTGGGTTGCATTCCAAGGAAATCCATTTTGTTGTTCACCCGTATTTTTTCAATCAGGAATCTTTCCAAACCATTTAAGAAAAGGTAAAGCGCAAATACGGACCCGTAAGGTTTCAGGCGTTTGCGTACACCCCAGAGGATCAGGAACAAGATGGTACAAAAAACAATCTCGTAGAAAGCAGTTGGAAATACCGGTACGGCTAACTGGTTGCAATACATGTCGTTGCAACCCGGGATGGGAACACCAACACGGTTTACATTGTGCGGAAACTGGTAGGCAAACATCCAATTAGGAAGAAAACTAAGCGCATCGGGCTTTGGAAAATTGGTATGCGGTATAGAATCCAGGCTGCCGTAGTAGCGGGTGAAATAAGCGGCATTGGCCTGCACCGTATCCCGGAACTCGTTGGGTTGGGCCGCTACGATCTCATTGGCCGCATCCACCTTAAAAGCAGCATTGTAAATACCCCAGTCGCCATCGCCGGCCACCTGGCAGCCGATCCGGCCAATGGCATAAGCGATCATCAGCGAAGGCGCCACCGAATCGGCCAGGTGCCGTATGCTGAACTTGTTCTTCCGGGCATAATACATTATGGCAGCGGCAGCGCAGATAAGGCCACCGTAAAAGGTCAGCCCGCCACCGGAGAAAATATAGTCGGCCGGGTGATTGAGGAAATCGCTCCAGTTTTCAAAAATGTCAAACAATTTTGCACCCAGCAGCCCCACAATTAGGGCAATTACGGTAATGTCTCCCACCCTGTCGTGCGGCCAGATGCGCACTAACCGCTCTTCCGGCGTTTTCAGTTGCTGCTTTTTACGTTCGCGCCATTTCATCCAAACAAATAAGCCGCCCACCAACAAACCAAGCCAAAGACTTCCCTGGCCGGAAAAAATATAGGACTGCGGGTCCTGGATGGTGGTACCACCCATAATGAAAAGAGCAAGGATCTTATAGCCGAACAAAAAACCAAGCAGGAAATTTGTCACCAGTTCTCCCGTGGTTGCCGGACCGCCCACCACCAGTTTTCGTTCTGTAGGCTGAAACAGCCCTTCTTTGCTTTTGCGGCGAAGTTCTTTTGCCAGTAATGCAGCTGCCACTAAAAAAGCAATGGCTACAAAAAAGCCAAAGGAATTGATAAAACGTAAAAAGCCAATCTCAACACCAAATAAATCTCTGAAAACGTAGTAGAGGTTAGGATACATAAGTGAGTTTAAAAGTTTACAGTTTACAATTTACAGTTGTTAGCGCAACGGTAAACGGTAAACTGTAAACGGGTAACGGAGCCTTAGTTGCAATACTCGTTAAAGGCTGCCATCAGGTTCTGGGCAATCATTTGTGCAGAGCGGCCTTCGATCATGTGACGCTCGATAAAATGAACCAGTTCACCATCTTTGAACAGCGCAATGGCTGGCGATGAAGGTGGGTAAGGCAACAGGTGCTGCCGCAGGGTTTGCACCGCATCAACATCGTAACCCGCAAAGGTTGTGGTCAGGTGATCAGGCTTTTTCTCGGCATTGGCCACTGCCATCAGTACCCCCGGACGAGCCGTTCCGGCTGAACAACCGCAAACGGAATTGATCATGATCAGGGTAGTTCCCTTTTCTTTCAATTGCGTGTCTACATCTTCCGGCTGCAATAATTCTTTAAACCCATTTTCCGTCAGCTCTTCTTTCATGGGCTGCACTATTTGTATTGGATACATATCGTAAAAATTTTGTGCAAAATTACGGAACTGCAATCATTGCCGGCAAGGAATAACATTTTACATTATATGGCAGCGAATTCATATGTAAAGCTGCTTTAATGGCAGTAAAAATCGGTAAAAATCAACCGGTATGCAGTTTGAAAAGAACAAGCGTATTCAATCATTAACTGAAAAAATAATTACCATGACAGTACTCCGTTATAACAACCACGCAAAAAGCAACCCCGCTTTTAACAATTTGCTAAGCGACCTTTTTCTGCACACACCGTCTATGTATCGGGAGCAGCACAGAAATGTTCCGGTAAACATTCGCGAAACAGAAAAAGAATATTTGCTGGAAGTAGTGGCACCGGGTTGGAACAAGGAAGATTTTACCATTAGCCTCGAGAACAACCTGCTCACCGTGGCGCTCGACAAAAAAGAAGAAGCGGCTAACGAAAACGAAAAGTTCATTCGCCGTGAATACAAGTTCAGTTCTTTTAAACGTTCGTTCACAGTAGATGACAAGATCAATGCAGACGCGATTTCTGCACAATATGTTAATGGTGTTCTGACATTAAACCTTCCGAAGAAGGAAGAAGTCAAACCCGCAACAAAACAAATTTCGATTCAGTAAAAATATTCAGAACGATTTTCTCATAAGCAGTTGGTTTTGGTTTATCGACCCCCGTTTCCACGGGGGTCTGTTTTTTAAAGTAACCATACGTTTCTAAACGTTTTTTCGTTCACTATTTCGAAATCTAATCCCGTTGGAACAGCAGACTTGTTCAGGGGCATTTTTTTATTTGCTTATTTTGCAGCCACGATGAAGTCCAATAAAATAAGAACTCAGCTATGCATCTTCTTTTTATTTGTACTGAGCCTTTCACTCAAAGCGCAAAATGATACGTTGCCATCGCAATTGGATACGTTGCCACAGCACCGGGACACGCTGATCCCGGCACCTGTTGTGCCCGCTTTCACCGACACGGTTCTGCGTATCACCAACCTGAATCCTTTTTTCACCCTCCATGTGGATTCATCGCTGCAATACCAGTTGCAGATCAATAAAAATCCTGACAATTATTTCTGGTACCTAAAAAATGCACCTGTTGGCCTGAAGATCAGCAAAGACGATGGCCTCATCTCGTTCAAAGCGGAAAAGGCTTATTTTCTTTCCGGCCGCCTGAAGTACGATGTGACGTATAAAGTAGCACTTGGTGTACAAAACCTGCATGATCCATCGGATAAAAAAGATACCAGCTTCAACATTGTATTTTTTAACACCGAGATCGTTCCGTCGAAAGTAAAACCCACCGTTAGCGGAACCATCTGGATGGAAGAATCGGAAACCATCAGCTTTAAGGTTCTTTGCGAAACAGGGAGCTTTCCCATCGAAAATATCCTGATGACCTCCTCCATCCCGGTTTCAAATTACAAAGCCGTGCAAAAATGCGGTGATGACTTTTCCTGGACGCCGGGTTATGATTTTACGAGAGAAACTGACTCGGGGCGGGTAAAACAAATTGTGTTCAGCTTTATCGGCAGCACCAAAATGGGTGTGAAGGATACCACGCAGATAAAGATCATTGTGCGGGATGCCCTGAACCAAACCCTGGCCCGCGAAGAATTTAACCAGGTGGGTAAAAACATTGACCGGTATGTGTTGCAACTGAAATACACGTTTCTTCAACTGGACAGGAAGCTGAAAAAAACCAAGAACACCCGGGTTGCCTTTGACCTTACATCGGCCTCTACTTCGCTTACAGGAACCATTTTGTCCACTTCGGGAAGTGCATCGGACCAGCGTACCGGTAAAATCCTGCCGAGCGTAGGCCTGGCAATGGTACCTATCAAAGAAGCGTCATCTCCTAACAAACCCATTGACCAGAACCAGGCATCGGCCATCCGCACCTCCATCAAGCGACTGGAATACATGCGGCAGGATAACCAGCTCCTGGGCGAAAAAGACCCCGATATCGTCCGCAAGATCAACAAGCTGAAGGACGAATTAAAGCAGGTTCAAATTCAGCTGATCGATGTGCCGCTGGAGTTTACCAACGACATGTCAGAAGAGGAACTCAACCGCTATTTCAACAACCCGAAAGTGAACAAAAAGTACCGCCTGAATGGCTAATTGGCAGTCGCCTCTTACCCGCCTTCACAAGACGCTAACACATTCGGTTACAGCTTGTTAATATTGCTATTACAAGGCTGTTTTCTTACCAAATTTGTACGATTGGCGGCAAATTTGTCGTTAAGTAAGAAAACAACCATTCATGAAAAACATCAAACTTTTATTGGGATTGTTGAGTGTGGTGATTGTGATGGCAAGCTGTGCTACCATGGGCGCTGCCGGAAATGGTTCTGACGATGGCTATCGGTCGCAACGCATGGGCAACCGTGTGTATGTAGACGACCCGTTCTATGGTACAGCTGTACTGGAACGCGACCCCTACACAGGCCGCTATTATGACGTAACCTATGGTTCCCGTTATGGTGCCGGTGGTTATTACGGAACCTATCCCGGCCGGTACTACCGCGGAAACCGCGGGTCTTATGGCCGGCAACCTGTCATCATACAAAAGCCGCAGCAACAGCAACGTCCCTCTCGTGAAGAACTAAACCGGAGTAAGCAAGATACCCGGAAGCGAGTTCTGGGCAACTAAATAGCAAATCCCGCCAAAAGCGGGATTTTTCTTTTGATCTTATCGGTAAAAAAGTGGGCTATTTTGTTTCCGGCGCCAGGCGTTTAGTCTTTTCAATTGCCCTTACCGGCTCCTGTTTTTCGGGCTCCATTTTTACCCGGAACGAAACTGCCGGTGTTATGCCTTTCTCTTGCAGGTAAATAAGCAAGGCGCGGATGAAAAGCATTATACCCAGCATCTCCATGATCTCTTCTACACCCTCGAAAATATCAATGGCCATGTAAGAAAGGTTGACCCTACCGGCAACCACACTGCTGATGATCTCAAGCCCAAACGCGGCGGATACATAGACAAGACCGGCAATCGTGAACCGAAGACGGATGCCCTTTTGTAAACGCAGGTAAAAGGGTAAGAAGTATAAGCCAACCGCCAGCATTAAAACAGCGTAGGGAATCACCCAATAGCGGTTGGCATTGTGGATATGAATCACATCCCGCAAATAAGGTTCTACCCGGGAAAATTTTTCATGGATGATGAAGACCTCATCCAATCCTAAAAAAACAAAAACAAAAAACAGCGTATTCCAGTAGTGAGCCCTTTTGGCGCCGTTCTTTTTTTCGTATATGTAGATGGAGCGCAGCAAAAAAGCACTGAACCAGATAGCAAAACCAGAGTAGAACGAGGGAAAATTAAATTCTTCGTTCAGGTCGAATAGCGGCACCAGGCCAAATATGCTAGGCATGTGCAGGATATGCAGGAAAAACCCGCTCACCAGGCCCGCCACAGCCAGGAAACCGATGATTTTTAATAAAAAGATGGTCACCCTTTTGGGGTGAAGCGAAAAGACGATATTCATGTGGTAAGATTTAGCCGTTTGGTTTGTTGCTGGTTTTTCAAAGAACAGGATTTATCGATCTATCACCAGCACACCACACTGCACGCATCAAACCCTTCCGCTATGGGATCGTTGCAATAAGGACTTTAGTTTTATGGAATAAAAGCTATTTTATATAACCCAGGATCTTCAGCATGCTTTGCGCCGATTGCTCCTTGGCGTAAACCCAATCCTCCAGCTTTCCATTTTTATCGTACTCAATAATAATGTGTTTTGGCGAAGGAATCAAACAGTGCTTAATGCCACCGTAGCCGCTGATCTGGTCCTGGTACGCCCCGGTGTGGAAAAAGCCCACATATAGTGGCTCATCGCCCCCGTTGATCTTGGGCAGGAACACCTCGTTGATATGCTCTTCGGAGTCGTAATAATCATGGCTGTCGCAGGTTATGCCGCCTAGCACCACCCGCTGGTACTCGTTTTCCCACTTGTTGATGGGCAGCATCAGGAACTTCTCCCCAATGCCCCAGGTATCGGGCAGCGTGGTAATAAACGAAGAATCGATCATATACCAGTTCTCGCGGTCGTTCTGCACTTTTTCGCCAATAACGCTGTAGATATGCGCCATGCTTTCGCCAACGGTATAGCTGCCAAACTCGGTATAAATATTGGGCATGGGCACTTTGGTACGCTTGCAAGCCGCTTTGATGTTGCTTACGATCTCGTCGATCATAAACTGGTAATCGTATTCAAAGCCCAGGGAGTGCTTGATGGGAAAGCCGCCGCCGATGTTCAGGGAATCCAGCTCCGGACAGATCTTGCGCAACTGGCAATACAGGTTAATGATTTTGTTCAGCTCCGACCAGTAATAGATATCGTCCTTAATTCCTTTGTTGAGGAAGATGTGGAGCATTTTTAGCTGGAACTTGTCCTCGTAGCCTTCAATATTGTCTACGTAAAACTCAAGAATGTCTTTGGCACGGATGCCCAGCCTTGAAGTGTAAAACGGAAAGGTCGGCTCTTCTTCTGCCGCCACACGGATGCCGACTTTGAACGGAACCTTCACCGACCTGCGGTAGGCCTGCAACTCTTCTTTGTTATCCAGAATGGGGATCACATTTTTAAAACCGCCGTTCAGCAACTGCGCTATCCGCCGGGTATACCCTTTTTGCTTGAAACCGTTACAGATAATGAAAATATCCTTGGTGATCTTCTTTTTTTCATAGAGCTTTTTGATGATCTCTATGTCATAGGCATAGGAGGTTTCCAGGTGAATGCCGTGCTTCAGCGCTTCTTCCACCACAAAGCTGAAATGGGAGCTTTTGGTACAATAGCAGTAATAATACTGCCCTTCGTACTTGTGCTTTTTAAATGACTTGGCAAACATGTCCTTTGCCTTGTTGATCTGGCTGCCGATCTTGGGCAGGTAGGAAACCTTTAGCGGGGTGCCATACTTTTGGATCAGTGCTTTCAGATCAAGGCCATTAAATTGAAGATAACCGTCTTTTACGTCCAGTCCGGGCTGCGGAAAATTAAAGGTTTGCTGAACGAGATCAATGTAGGTATTATTCATTGACAGTGTAAAGGATTGATCAGAGTGTTGTAAAGATTTTCACAAAAGTAATCTATATGCAAAAAGAAAGCCGCTTCGTTTTTGAAGCGGCTTCTAACAAGGTGTGCTACCCGTTTATTTTACCTGGGCAACCAAAGCTTTGAAGCTTTCGGCGTTGTTCATGGCCAGGTCAGCCAGCACTTTGCGGTCAAGGGTGATACCCTTTTGGTTCAGTGCATTGATGAACTGGGAATAGGTCAGACCTTCTTCGCGAACGGCCGCGTTGATACGGGCAATCCACAGGCGACGGTATTCTCTTTTCTTCAGTTTACGGCCTACGTAGGCGTAGGTCATCCCTTTTTCAACAACGTTTTTGGCAACGGTATATACGTTTTTACGCTTGCCGTAAAAACCTTTGGCTTGTTTTAAAATTCTTTTTCTGCGTGCCCTGGAGGCAACAGCGTTTACGGAACGAGGCATATTTAAATAAGTTTAAAGTTTGAGGTATACTGTTTACAGTTTTCCGGGCTGAAAGCGATTGGCTAAAGCCAAAAGGCTTATTTCAGGCCCAGGAGGCGGCGTACAAAATCCAGGTTGGCTTTTGCTACCACACCGTCTTTGCCCAGTGCACGTTTCCGCTTTTTTGATTTTTTGGTCAGGATGTGACGCTTGAATGATTTTTGGTGTGTGATCTTTCCAGTGCCGGTTACTTTAAATCTTTTTTTGGCGCTGGAGTTTGTTTTAACCTTCGGCATTTTACTATGCTTTTGTGTTCTGCCCTTGAGGCGTTCTCCACCGGGAGAAACTTAGGGAGCCTTTTCGGAACAATGGTCTTCTTTTTACAGAAGAGGCGCAAAGATAGGGCTCCCTGCTAAATACTGGTTACGAAACTGTTTTTTTGACAAAATTTTGTTGAACCGAATTCTAATGAAGCCCCAAAGGTTGACACAAACCTATTTCTGTCCTTGCAAAGAATTTTGAAAACACTGGTTTCTAAACATGTAAAGGCAACCACAGGTCAACCTTTCGCAGCCGAATCTTACTATTCATTCGTGTTTGCTTCGGTCTTTCCCAGGTACTTGGCTTCACTCATTGCTTTATCACGAATTATTTCTGCAAACTGTTGCTCAAGCCGCCTGATTCTGGCATACAGCTTTAAAATAAGAAACAAGAAAAAGAAGATGGTAAAATAGAACACCAGATTGATCCCTCTATTTACCCCCAACCAGTTTGCAACGGTGGTTGTGACATCGGGAAAAAGAATGAGAAAGATGCCAACACCCAGAAAAACGAAAATTAGCAGTGCATCCAGCAGCCCGCTGCGCAAACGCAGGTATATATAAAATGCAAGAAAAATAGCAGCGGAGATAAGTACAATCTGAATAGGTAGCATCAGCGAAAAACTTTAAATAACAATAAGTCGAACAGGATTCGAACGCTGTTTATATTTTTTAATCCTTTTCTTCTTGAATAAGCGGTGTAGATCACATTCACAGGGTATTCCGCATAGCGAAGGTTTGACTGCTTTACTAAACTCTGGATTTGGGCCGAATGGGTACTCCGGTTTTCTGTGATCAGTAGCTTCGAAGCCGCATTCCCGGTCATGACCCGAAGCCCGTTGTTAGCGTCCGAAAGCAATATGCCAGAGGCAAAATAATTAAAGAAGCGGGCACACTTCAATACCAGCTTCCGGGTGCCCGGTATGTTACTCTGCGACCCCGGAAGAAACCGGGAACCAAAAACAATTTCAGCGCGGTTTTGAACCAGAGCGTCCAGCATCGGGGAAATATCATCTGCGTCATGCTGTCCATCGGCATCAAATGTGACGATAAAGTCTGCTCCCAATTGAAGGGCAAGGCCGAACCCGGTACGTAATGCAGCTCCCTGTCCCAGATTGATCGCATGCCGTACATAATAAACAGGTAACTGCTGTAAAGCCGTCCATGTATCATCCCCCGAAGCATCATCGACCACCAACACTTGGTAACCTTTGCTTAGCAGGTTCTCCACGGTAGTTGCAACCACACTTCCCTCGTTAAAACAAGGCACAATTACAAAAACGTTGCCTGGCGCACTCATTGATAACCTTTCGCTTTTAAGTCTTGTTCTGTAATGTTGAATAACAGGTAACAATGGTTTACGTGTGAATCCGGTGCAAAACTCCGTAGCCACTGGTACTTCCCTGTGTTCCACAAATCAAGATAAGTATTGATGTCAAGTATAAAATTACCGGCTTTGGGCGTTTCGCCCGGCATCTCCACGTTTTTATGGTTTTTAAGATAGTCTGCCGCAAAATAATGCCCCTGTGCGAAATCAATATTTGTACTGGCAATGGTCTTGTACACATTTGTTTTGTTCCAAAGGATTTCATTTGTGTAAGCGATCAGGTTTGGATAATAAAAATAATAAGTGGCAATGCTGTAAACCATCAAGGCAGCGGTCAAAATTTTGTTCTTTACGGAATTGGCTATAAACACTCTACCTACCGACACATAAAGCAGAGGATAAATCAATACCAGGTGACGGATACTGTGCTGCGAAGTATTCAAGACCATAACAGACAACACAAAGAACAAAGCGACGGCGAGAGGAAAGCCTGAACGCCAAAATGAATTGACGGTTGGATTTTTTCTTTTCCAAAGCAGCAAAAGCAGTAGAACAAGTACGCTGAGCGGCGTTTTAAAAAGTATCACACAGGGATAATAATACCAGGGCCCATTCCCTGTGAAATAAAAACCAAATAAATACGATTGCGGTGAGGTTTCTTTATGCCCGCTTCCCAGCCCAAGCATAAACCGGATGAAATCAAAGCCTTGCACAAAAGGTTCTGGCAGGGGCAGTGGAACCCGGCTAAGCAATTTAACTTCTTGCAGATCTTTGAAAAATTCGCTTTTAAAATCATATGCCGAAAGTGTCATTCCTGTTCCATCAAACAGGTAGCATAGGTTGATGCTCAGTAAAACCAGTGCGCAGAAAACCACGAGCCGCAACAGGTTTAACCGAAATCGGTATAGTAAACTGTCACGCCTTAGAAGTACAACTAAAGAACACACAGCAAAGAAAAAAAACAGCAATAGCAACGACTGCTTTACAGCCTGGGAAAACCCAATAGCCAGGGAAAAAGCGATAAAATTTGTCCAACCCGAAAAGCGAACAAACCGGTAAAAAAAATAAGCGGTAATGAGCACAAATAGGGCTGTATATACATCGGTTGTTACCAGATGAGCGTTCGCATTGAGGTTAGGGCACAAAACAAAAAGCAACAGCGACAAAAGTCCTGCTTTCCTTCCAAACATTTCTGTTGACCAGCGGCAAATAAAAAACCCAATAAGCAACCCAATTATTACAGTGACATACCGTCCGTGCATAATATCACTTACACCGCCATCCGTTTTTTGAAGTCCACTCCTGAAAACCTGTTCCACTCCTCTTGGTATAGCATTCAGCGCCGAAATTGGCATCACACTGCCATCATCAAGTACCAGTTTACGTGGTTGCCCTTTAAGCATACGGATCCCGTAATTCAGGTGATCCGCTTCGTCATATGTTACAGAGAGTTTCGGAATGGCTAAAAATCCATTCACCAGATAAAGTAGTAACAACAAACCGGCAATCAAAAAATACAACCGCTTTGAAACTGTATCGTGTTCAGTAGCCATCAATCTCCTAACTCTTTTTTGCTTTCGTGTAAACATTGTGAAACTGTGCACCAATTGCCTTAAAATTGTAACGAGCAATCGCAGCCGCTGAAATTTGTTCTGGTTTATAGAGATGATGCGATTCCCGCATCTTTACAAGCCCGTCAAGAAACAGTTCCTCATCGTCATATGGTGTAAGTATGCCGTTCGATTCATTGATAGCCTCTTTTACACCCGCCACATTTGATGCGACAACAGGCAGACCGCAGCAAAGCGCTTCTACTACCACACAGGGAAAGTTTTCATGCCGGCTGAACAAAACAAATGCATTTGAAGCCTTCATTTTTTTAGCAACCTCCTCATAAGGAACCTCCCCCGTAAGTTCAATAAACTGGTCAAGATTTTGACGCGAAATAAATTCTTTGATTGGCGCAGAACAGGCACCAACAAGAACTAACCGCCAATCGGTGCGAAGTTTAGAAAGCGCAGAAAATGCTCTTAAAATGCCGAAAATATTTTTTTGTTCCGAAAGGGACGACACATGCAGGTAAGTGAACACTTTATGCGCCTGCGGTGCAAAACGAAACATTTCGGTATCAACCGTATTGTGGATGACATGCAAGTCCCTTATCAAAAAAAGCTTTTGAAGCACCTGTCCTATCGTTGCTGAAACATTGGTAACACAGACTGCTTTCCGGAAGATTTCTTTCAGCTGAAGTTTATAAAAAAACGAACGATGAAAATAATTATCAGGCGCAGCTTCCATATAGGTTGATGCCTGTTCAGAAACCACGAATGGAATGTTGTACTTTTTTTTGATCCACAAAGCAAGATTTCCCGCTTTCACCGGTACATGAACATGCACAAGAGCAGGCAATCCAAACTTTTTGAAATAGCTTTTCAGGAACGACCGTGCCGTTAAATAGTATTGAAAGTTATACCGTATCCTGTCAAGAGCTGAAATATGAAAAGGCCGGAACGGCGGGTAAACAATGATCTCTTTTAATTTCCCGGAGATCTTTTCTTCAATCGCATAAGATGTTTTGACCTTGCGCCCAAATTGCGGAAAAGAGATCACCGTTACAGAATCATATAGAGATACCGCTCTTGCATGTCGTTGAATAAAGTCACCGTTGTAGGGTTCTTTTTCATTCGGGTACCAGGAGGGCAGCCATAAAATGTAATCCTTATCGTTCATTTGAATAGAATCTTTGTAAGGCTCTTCAACATTTGCCTTCGTGGCCAAAGTAAATCATTCAGACGAAAGGAAAATTTATTGACAAGAATATACAGGTAAATAAAGAACACGGCTGTATAAGAGATGGTATTGGCCAAGCCAGCGCCTTTAATTCCAAAAAGCGGAATAAAAATGATATCTGCCATAAGCACAAGAACAAAACAGGCAGAACTGCAGGCCAGGTTATATGAAAATTTCCCGGAGGCCGAAACAAAAGCGCCTATGTAAATAACACAAGCCCAGAAAAAATAACCGGGAAGCATCAGGTGAAAAGCAGGTAGCCCTTTGCTGTATGCAGGACTCAGATAGTACGCATAAAACAAATGCGTACAAAACAGGGTGAGCAGGATAAGGACCATGTTTACATAAAACGCTGCGCTGAAGATTTCCTGGATTTGCTTTTGTTCAAAACCAGGAAATTTTGGCAACAGCAATTGCGCCATAATGTTGGGTAAAAGCCAGCAAAGGTTGGCAAACTTATTTGCCTGTGCATAAATACCCACATCATACTTGCCCCAGAAATACTGGATAAGCCAAAAATCAACCCTGTAGGCCAAGAGTTGAACTGTATTAGTTATCATCACCAGGGAAGAGAACTTTACCAATGAAAAAAACTCATGGAGGTGCAATTGCTCATTTCTTACGGGCCTTTGTTTCCAGTAAAAAAAACAAAGCAGCAACAGGCCCTGCACAAAGCTTTGTCCTGCAAACAACGCGATAACAGTTTGTATGCTTACCGTTTCTACATAGTAAACAAAAAGGAGCAATAAAAGATAAAAAAAAGCACTGCCGGCAAGTAAGATGTTAGCCATTCTTGCATGATGAAAAGCATAAAGCAGGGCGAGGTATTTTTCCGTTAGCAGTAACCCCACAAAAAAGGCAATGTCCCAGGGCAAAAATGCCAAGCCTTCATTGGAAAGCAGCGTTGTGTTCCAAATCATTAAACTTCCTGATTCCAGGACTAAAAAAATGAGCAACTGAATGGCGATTGCCATCCAGGTAAATTTTGCTGCTTTCGCATTGCCCCAAACGCCGTTTGAAACTTTGTACAAGACCAGTGTGTCGGCTCCCAGGCTGGTAACAACACTTAGCAAGGATGCATTTAAAACAAGCAGGGAAATAGTTCCGAATTTCTCAGGCTGGGCAATGTTGCTCAATACAAGTCCTGCCAAAAACATCAAACCCAAATAAGCCAGGCGAATAATTGCAGATGCCAGCATTCTTTAATTTAGAAAATATAAATACGTGAAGTATGAGTCATGTAAACATTGCTTTCAAACGTCCTTTGTTCTTTCGTTTCACTAGGCCGGCCGTATCTGGATGAACGCCTGCCGCTTGATATAATAAACAAATAAAAGCATAATGACCGGCAGCAAACTGAATAGCTGCAGCACAAACACTCCCGACGTGGCACCCATAGCAAAAAACATCAGCATAAAGATGGCGCCACCTACCAATACGTCGTTGTTTACGGCACAGGCAATATCAAAATGGGCCACCTGTTGACGATAGCGAAGTTCCAGTGGACGGGTAATATGAAACCCATCCGTTACCACGATCCGCGATGGGTTTGTGGGCATGGTAACCAGGATGGGTTTATTCTTGCGAAGATGATAAATGTGCATTCCGTTCACCACCAGCCGCAGTTGTAAAAACTGCAGCATCAAATGGTTTTTTTGTACAACCACAATCTGGTATTGCGTTACGGGTCTAATGTTTTAAGGCTTTGATGATCTGGATAAACTCCGGCCCCTGCAGCGAAGCACCGCCTACCAGTCCACCATCCACATCGGGTGAAGAGAAGAGTTCCTGCGCATTGCTGCCTTTCACGCTTCCTCCATACAGAATGGTGATTTCATCAGCGGTTTCCTGTCCCCATTTGCCGGCCAGTACAGAACGAATGGCGGCGTGCATTTGTTGTGCCTGTTCGGATGTGGCGGTTTTACCGGTACCGATGGCCCAAATGGGTTCGTAAGCAATGACAATCTTTTTTACCTGCTCTGCAGAAAGATGAAAAAGTGATTCTTCCAGTTGTACCCGTACAAAAGCATCCTGGCCATTCTGCTCGCGGATGTCCAGCGCTTCACCGCAACAAAAAACAGGCGTTATGCCAGCTTCCAGGCAGAGGTCAACTTTTTCTTTCAGTACCTGGTTTGTCTCGGCAAAATACTCCCGCCGTTCGCTGTGGCCCACAAGGCAGTAGTCGATGCCAATAGAGCGCAGCATTTCCACCGAAACCTCGCCGGTATAAGCACCGCTTTTTTTGTTGCTGCAGTTTTGGGCGGCAATGGCATAGCCTTCTTGCTTCACCTTTTCTTTGGCCATTGTTAAATAAGGAAAGGGAACGGCAAAAAGCACCAGTTGGTTGGCGGCCGGCTTGATCTCTTCTTGCAGAATAGTATCCAGTAAGGATTGAGCGCCTTCCTGTGTCAGGTTCATTTTCCAGTTGGCCGCGGCAATTTGTTTACGCATAATGTTGGTTTAAAAAGTTCGCAAGTTCACGGGTTTACAAGTTCACAAGTTAATTTCTCCAACTCGCAAACCTGTAACTAGTGAACAATGGTTCAATAGTGATCAAAGATATGTTTCAGGATGGTTTTCTCGGCAGCCGTCAGGGCGGTGCCTTTCAGTACTTTCCAGTTGTTGATGTCGGCCAATGCTTTTTCATATTCGTAGCGCTGCAGGCCATCACTGCCCCAGGCAAAAGAAGGAATGTATTTTGGCGTCAAGCCGTTTCCAAAAATATGGGCACAGGCACCAACCACCGTTCCGGTGTTGATAGCCGTATTGATGGCCGTCCGGCTATAATCACCCATCAGCACACCGCATTTTAGCCCCACATTTACCTGTCCGCCCGGTGTCCATACCACCACGCCGGAAGCCGTGTTCTTTATGTTGGAGTTGGATGTGCCAGCACCCCAGTTGCACCACTCACCAATCACGCTGTCGCCCATATACCCATCGTGGGCCTTGTTGGAATAACCGAAGATGACAGAATTTTTGATCTCGCCGCCAACGATACTGTTCGGGCCAACCGTTGTACCGCCATAAATCTTTGCACCCATTTTTACCACGGCGCCGTCGCAAATCGCCAGTGGGCCGCGGAGCATCGATCCTTCCATTACCTGCGCATTTTTGCCGATGTAGATCGGTCCCTCATGCGCATTCAGGAAGCTGCATTCTACCCCGGCACCTTTTTCAATAAATATATTGGAGGGATTGCTGACGTTGTTGGTTCCCGAGATCATTTGCGATTTGCGGCCTTCGGTAAGCAGTTCAAAGTCCTGCGCTATGGCCCAGGCGTTATGGCCAAAAATGTTCCAAGGGTAATTGATCTCATTCAGTACTTCTTCCACTTCCACCGGCTGGCCAACCTTTATGCGGTTCTCATCCACTACCTCTTTTTTGGAGATGCAGTAGACCACACTTTCTTTTTCGGGTACCGACAAAAACTCACCGGCCTTTAGCTTTTTTACCTGCTTGATGATCTTTTTTGTGGGAATCACATTGCCATGAACAAGGTATACCAAGTCGTCGCCCACAATTTCAGGGATGCGAACAGCCCGGTCCATGTCCTTGTAATCTTCTTCAAACTTGTCAAAGGAAGCGAGGCCAAGACTATATTCCCATTTTTCGCGAATGGTTAAGATGCCGACCCGGATATCCTGGATCTGCCGCGTCAGCGTAAAAGGAAACAGGTTTCCCGGGTTGCAAAATTCTTCTGTAAAAACAATCTTACGCATGGATGGATTGTTGATGATTCAATGAGGAATGGGACAAAATTCGCCGGGAAAAAGCAAAATATCCGGAAAACAGGTTCACAGAAATAGAAATTCCAGCATTCTTCTTGCGGCGTTGCCCCGAAGGTAAGCCATGATTTGGATCAACTAAGGTAAGTCCGGGTTTTTGGCCAACAAAAAAAGTCCCGCCGGTAAACGACGGGACCAATCGATAAAATATATTGAATCGCTTATTTCTTGGCGTATTTCTTCTTGAACTTGTCGATACGACCAGCGGTATCTACCAGCATGTTCTTACCGGTAAAGAAAGGGTGCGACGTGTTCGAAATTTCCAGCTTGATCAGTGGGTATTCGTTGCCGTCTTCCCATTGAACAGATTCTTTACTTGCAGCCGTAGAGCGGCTTAAAAAACTATGGCCGTTACTCATGTCTTTGAAAACAACGTAACGGTAATTTGCCGGATGGAGACCCTTTTTCATATGAATGTTTTTATAAACGTCGTGTTATTGCTGTAAATGCAGGCGCAAAAGTAAGGTATCCGCCACAAAAAAACAGCACCCACCCGAAAGTTTTTTGTTAAGCAAGGGTGAAAGGAGCGTTTAAAGTCTGCAGTTTGAAGTTCAAAGTCGTGAGTTCGTAGTTTAAATCAATGACTTTGAACTTTGGACTCAGAGCTGCGAACTGAGCCTAGCTTCGCATATTCTCGTACTGCATGGGAATTCCGAGGTCCCAGCCTTTGGCGGCCTGGATGACGGTTTGCAGGTCGTCGATCTTTTTGCCGGTCACCCGAACAAGGTCATCCATAATGGAAGCCTGCACTTTCAGACCGGAGTCTTTTATTTGTTTTACAATCTTTTTAGCGTCTTCCTGCTTCAGGCCGTTACGCACCTCAACTTCTTTTTTCCAAACCTTACCGCTTTGGTGGCCCTCTTTCGATGTATCAAACGCTTCGGGAGTAATGCCCTGCTTGTGGGCCCGGCTGATCAGCACATCTACCAGTTGCCGCATTTTCATGTCGTCGTCCGTTTCCAGCGTCAGCTTATAGTCTTTTTTGTTAAGATCGATCACCACATGGGCGTTTTTAAAATCAAACCGGTTGGTGATCTCTTTTTTGGTCACGTTTACAGCGTTATCCAGCGCCTGCACATCTACTTTTGATACAATGTCAAATGAAGGCATAATTGATAAAGGGTTTTGAGGGGTTGAAGATAGGAAAGTTTGGGGTTTGGTGTCTGGAGTTTGGGGGTTAATTAGACCCGAAGCGGCTCCACCACTTTTGCTTTTCCTACCCTCCAACATTATTCTTTTCCCAGTCAATATTCATTCTTCCCTTTTTTCCCGTTTGTTATTTTAGCAAAAAGGCTCCCCTGGAAAAGGGAGCCGGCATGCACATGAGAATCTAGAACTATTTGAATTCGCTTATTCTTAATCTAAACCTTCTCCTCAACCTTATCCTTATCCTCAATCTCAACCTCTCTCTCCTTACCCCTGCCCTACCCTGCTTTGCTCTTCCTGCGAAGATGAATTGCGGCGGCGGGGTTGGTTCTGCGGTGTCGACTTGCCAAAACGCAGGGTGAAGGTGGCCGTTATCTGTCGTACGTCGGGGAAGTTGCGGAAACGCATATCAATATCGCCGTACTGGTTTTTACCCTTGAACCGCTGCCAGGCAAAGGGGTCGCGGATGTTGAGGCGGAGAGAACCTTTCCCGTTCATGATCTGCTTTGAAGCGGCGAGGCTCATTTGATAAAGGGGCTCTACCACCGTCAGTTGGTCAACAGCCGTGTGGCGGTAAAAGCCACTGATTTCCGCTGTAAAGCCAGGCTTGATGGTAAACGTGTTTGACAGGTTAGCGCTAAAAGAGGTGTAGGCAATGTCGAGCGGCTCGTTGTTGTAAATGCCTTCGTACCGGTTGTTATAGATGTTGGTAAAGAAGTTTGTATTCCACCACTTGGCAATGGTTGCCGGAATGGTGATGGACACACCAATGTTGCGAAACTTGGCTACGTTTTCCGAGGTAAGGAAGGTGATCTGCTTGGCATTATTTTGCCGCATGATCTGCGAGATAACATCATTGGTATGGTTGTAATTGAACCCAACAATGTAGCGGCTTTTGAAAGCATAGCTCAACTCCAGGTTGTTGGTAAACTGTGGCAACAGGTAAGGATTGCCAACCTGGTAGGTCAGCGAATCCAGGAAGAACGTGAATGGGTTCAGGTCGCGGTAGCTGGGCCGGGTAATACGGCGGCTATACGAAAGCGTTACGCTGTTGTTTTTGTCGGCGGCATAGGAGACAAAAGCACTGGGAAACAGATTGGTAAAGTTGCGGGTGAACGTAGAATCATTGGTTACCTGCTGGCCTTTTGCAATGGTGTTCTCCAAGCGCAGGCCACCTTGCAGCGACCATTTGCCCAGTTGCTTGTTGGCATTCAGGTAAGCAGCGTTGATGTTTTCATCGTACACAAAATGATTCGAGCGGTTATCGATCATCCAGGATTTGTCCGACAACTGCCGCTTGTAATCCACCAGGTTATCGTTGGAAACAAAGCTGCTTTTCACTCCGGCTTCCATGCGGCCCCCTTTGTAAGGAACCGTCAGGTCGGCTTTTAAGGAGTAGATATGAATGTCGGAAGGGATATCTCCGCGCAGCAGGAGGTCACCTGTTTTCATGCCCATGCTGTTGTAAAAATCGGTGGCCAGCAAAGAGTTGGCGTCGTTGTTATAGCGCACATAGTCAAAGTCGGCTGTCAGTTCTTTTCCCGTGCTGTCAAACGTATGCTTCCAGTTCAGGTTACCGCTGAAGTTGCGGAACCAGTTGTCGTTTTTGGTGTTGGACAACATTTCCGACGTCACCTTGCCGCTTGCGTCACGCAAGGTTGACCGTGTGGTTGGCATTGGTTTGCCATGGGCCACCAGCCCGCTCACCATCACGCCAAATGTATTTTTCTTGCTGGCGGTATAATCCAGTCCCACCCGCAGCGACTGATTGACGCTGGAAAATTTGAATTTTGTTTCCTGGTCCGATGATCCGGTAATCACGCCATTCTCCGAAAAATTGCGGTCGAAGATCATGGTATTGCGGCCCTGGAAAAAGTTGGGATTGTAGTTCCCAAAAAGATTGACCTTGCCTTGCTTCAAATTAAAGTTGAAACTATTTTGCGATTTCGGCAACAGGTACGTGGTGCCATTATAGCGGTAAACAGAAGACGTAAGGCCCAGGGTCAGGCTGCCGTTAAATCCATCGTTGCGGCCTTTTTTGGTTTTGATGTTGATCACGCCGGCATTGCCCGACGCATCGTATTTACTGGAAGGATTTGTCATGATCTCGATTTGGTCCAGTTGCGTGGCTGGCATGTTTTTCAACAGGGTTGCCAGGTCGGCGGCTGACAGGTAGGTCAGTTTGCCATCAAGCATGACAATCACACCCGACTTACCCCGCAGCGAAATAATGCCGTCTGTGTTCACCGAAATACCCGGCGATTTTTCCAGGATCTCCAGGGCACTGGAACCAGCACTGCTCGGCGACGCTTCTACGTTAACGATCGTACGATCGATCTTGCTTTCGATAAAAGGCTTTTGTGCTACCACAACCACATTGTTCATGGCTTTTGTTGCGGGCAACAGGTTGATGGCAGGTACAACAATATCTGACGCAGCCAGGTCAAATGGTGCTCCAAACTTTTTGGCAAAGCCAACAGAAGTGGCGGAAAAAAGGTAGCGGCCTTCTTTCATTTGAAGAAAATCGAAATGGCCTTCTTTGTCGCTGACGGCAACTTTTACCAGGGAGGAATCTTTTGCTTTCAGAAGCGAAACGGTGGCACCGGCCAGCGCTTTCCCGCTTTCATCCTGGATGGCACCCGATATTTTTCCACCGGTTTGGGCAAAGGCAACAAGACCGGTAAAGAGGAAGGTTGCAGCCAGGAAGATTGTTTTTCTCATTGTTAGTGGTTTGCTGTGTTGCACAAATGTTTAAAAAAGCAACTGCATATTTGGTTGAAATGTGATGAATTGCGGCTGTAATGGGATGAAAGTACAAGCGGTCAGATTCAAGTGTGAGCAGCGGTAAATGTTAAGGAGAGAAAAAGCAAAGGACGCGTACTAGTTGTCCTTTGCTTTTGGAAGAAATTATTGGCCAACCCTGTTTTGCTCGTCGTTGGCACTGCTGGCCCGGCGTTTTACATTGCCTACTTTTCCTTTGCTGAAGCGATAGGTAAATCCAATGGTAGCCACTCTTGAATCGCCTCTTTCGTTGATGATGGCATCTACCGTACCATATTTAGCCGTGGCCCTGAAGCGCTGTGTATACAGCACATCGCGGATAGTAAAGCGAAGCGTGCCTTTGTCTTTTAGTATCTGCTGGCTGAAACCCAGGTTCAGGCCACCAACAGCTGCTGACTGAAACACACTTTCAATGCCTGCTGTCCGAAACCAGCCGCTTACTTCGGCGGAGGTTGTCTTACCCAGTTTGAACTGCTGTGTGCCATTCAGCATCAGCATCGTACCGTTGAATTCTACAGCATCTTTTCCTACAACGCCTTCAAAATGGCTGTTGAAAACATTTACATAAAGGCTGTTTGTCCACCACTTGTTAATGGCCTTGTTGGCGCTGATGGCAATACCAAACTGGCGCTGGTTGGCAAGATTGGATTGCTTTACAAACGTTGTTTTTTCAGCTTCATTTTGTTCCATCACCTGCTGAATGATGTCGTTGGTTTGCGTATAGTTCAGGGTTGTGGTCAAAAATCCTTTAAAGCTGTGGCTGAGTTCAATGTTATGGCTGAACTGGGGCCGCAGGTTGGGGTTACCTTGCTGGTAGGTATACCGGTCCAGGAACTCGATAAAAGGGTTCAGGCTTTCGTAGTTCGGACGACGGATGCGGCGGCCGTAATTCAGGACAAACGTATTTTTTTCGTTGGCGGCGTACTGTAAAAAGGCTGTTGGAAACAATTGGGTGTAGTTGCGCTTGAAGGTTTCGTCGGTTGTCAGTTGGTCGCCTTTGGCAATGGTGTTTTCCAGGCGCAAGCCCAATTGCCCACTCCATTTTTTGCTCAGCGGGCCGCTCAGGTTTACATAGGCCGCGTTGATGTTTTCTTCATAAATAAAATGGTTGCTGCGGTATTGGTCGCGGATGATGGCTGCGTTGTGCACCGTATCATAAATGGCATTGGCATCGGTCTTTACAAAGCTTGCTTTCACGCCGGCTTCAAAACGGGCACCGCCTTTCAGGGGCATGGTAAAATCTACGCGGCCGCTGTAGATATCGATCTTCTGCGGCAGGCGGCCGTAGAGTGTATCGCCTTTGTGCAGGTATTCGTCGTTGCTGCCAAAGTAGTAGTTGCTCAGCGACTGGTCACTGTTAGCATCATACGTAATGTAGTCCACATCGGCGGTCAGCTCTTTGCCTGTTGTATCCAGCACCTGGCGAAAGTTCAGGTTCGTGCTGAAGTTCTTCCAGGTTTCATCCTGCAGCGACAAGGCTCTTGTTTGGCTTGTCAGTACATGGCCTGCATCATAGATAGAAGTATAGTTGTTGTTCTGGAAGGTGCTGGGGTTAGAAAAACCGGATACCACCACACCCAGGGTTGTATTTTTCGAAGCAAAATAATCGGCACCCAGTTTTCCGCTGTAAGAAGAGCGGGTTCCCCGCATGTGCGCATCCTGGTCGAAACGCGATACAACAGCCTTGGTGCTTTCGTTGAGAAAGTTACGCTTGATCTCCAGGTGCTGGCGGTTTTCGCGGTAGCCATGACTCAGGTTGGTAAACAGGTTCCATTTGCCCTGGCGGAAATTAAAGTTCAGGCCTTCGCTGATCTTGGGAACAATGCCCTGGCCGTAGTTCAGGTTGAGGGTACCGTTGTATCCCATCATCCGGTTCTTTTTGGTTTTGATATTGATCACACCAGCGTTACCGGCGGCATCAAACTTGGCTGGCGGGTTGGTCATAATCTCGATCTGGTCAAGTTCCGTAGCATTCATGCTGCGCAAGAGGTTAGCCAGGTCCTGGCCACCCAACTGCGTAGGCCGACCGTCCACCATCACCATTACACCGGCTTTTCCTTTCAGGCTGATGTTGCCATCTTTGTCAACCGACAGGCCGGGAGATTTTTCCAGCACTTCCATCGCACTGCTGCCAACATTGGTAGGCGAAGCATCCACATTCACCACCGTCCGGTCGATCTTTTGCTCTACCAGTGGCTTGCGGGCCACCACGGTCACATCGCTCATGGCTTTGGAAACAGGAACCAGTTGTATGGTGGGGACTTGTGCTTCTTTTTTGGCTTCGCTGATCTCGAAACGGGAAGAAAAGGCTTTTTGGTGACCAACCGCTGTTACCGACACCAGGTACTGGCCGTTGGCTATGCCGTCAAACTGGTAGGTGCCTTCTTTTGTCGCCACCGCCAGCTTTACCATTGATGAATCTTTGGCGGCCAGCAGGGAAATGGTAGCGGAGGCCACTTTTTTCTGCGTGCCATCCTGAACGGAACCTGCAACCCGCCCTGCCGTTTGTGCTTGTGCGGCAAAATTGAAAAGGGTGATAAGGGTGGAGAGTGCGAAGAGTTGTTTCATTTTATGCAGTTTTAGTACTTGTCTTTAATAATTTCATGTCAAACTTAGGTACTATGCAATGTAAAGTACATTGTTTTGTTATAGACGTTAATTTTTCAGGATGACCGGTAAACGGTTTACAGCTATAGGACGCAGGACCCTGCTTGCGGTTACGGCATTGGCCGCATTTGGTAGCAGCGGGCATTGGGCGGGATGAACGGTAAGTGCACATATAAATTTGATTGAGGGTGCCAAAACTACCCGGCACAACGAGCAGCGAAAGCTGAAAAGGGGCGAAGTGCAGGATAAATGTGACCAAACGAAGGCAACAGTTTTTGGAATGTTATGGGATAGAAATGACCGGAACCTTTGCGGCTACGGAACCACGGCAATAAAAGTTTTCATTTCAGGAGTGGGCACTGTCGTTCATTGCTCGTGAACAGGTTAAATTTGGCTGATGATAATTGATTACCGTTCGGATACTCTAACCAAACCAACCGCTGATATGCACGCTGCCATGTTTGCCGCACCGGTAGGCGACGATGTTTTTGGCGAAGACCCTTCGATCAACAGGCTGGAACGTTTAGCAGCCGATATGTTTGGTATGGAAGGCGCTCTTTTCTGCCCATCGGGCACCATGACCAACCAGATTGCCATTAAATGCCACACGCAACCCGGCGATGAAGTGATTTGCGATGTTTCGTCCCATATCTATCAATACGAAGGAGGCGGCATTGCCCTCAATGCCGGCGCCCAGGTAAAACTGCTCCATGGCAACCGCGGACTGGTAACTGCCGAAGAAGTGGAAGCCGCCATCAATGCCGATGATGTGCACAAGGCCCGTACAAGCTTGGTTTCACTGGAAAACACGTCCAACCGTGGTGGCGGCAGTTGTTACGATTTTGAGGAGATCCGCCGCATTCGCCAGGTTTGCGATAGTCACGACCTTATCCTTCACCTGGACGGCGCAAGGCTGTTCAATGCGTTGGTGGCCAAAAACGAGACCCCGGAAATGTACGGGCAGGTCTTTCATTCCATTTCCATTTGCCTTAGTAAAAGCCTGGGTTGCCCGGTGGGCAGCCTGGTGCTGGGATCGGCCGCCTTTATAAAAAAAGCAAGACGCATTCGTAAGGTATTTGGCGGCGGCATGCGACAAGCCGGTTACCTGGCAGCAGCCGGCATTTATGCGTTGGAAAACAATATAGCCCGGCTGGAAGACGATCATCGCCATGCCCGGCTTTTGGCAGCAGCCCTGCAGGGAAAAGACTTCGTGGAAACCGTTCTGCCGGTGGAAACCAACATCATTATCTTTTCTGTTAGGGGCCATTTTGATCCCAAAACCCTGGTGGCCCGGATGAAAGAAGAGAACATTCTTTGGTATCCCATCTCTCCCACCCAGGTTCGCATTGTCACCCACCTCGATGTTTCCGCCGAAATGATCCAACGAACCATCGACGTTATTCATGCCCTTTAACTACAAACCACAAACGACAAACTCCTAACTCCTAACCCCAAACTCCAAACACATAATATGTTTCCCCGGATCAACCCCACAACAACCGCTGCCTGGCAGGCCCTTTCCGATCATGCCGAAAGCATGAAGCGTGTGCACATGAAAGAGCTGTTTGCCCAGGATGCAGACCGTTTTCAGAAGTTCTCCCATTCGTTCAATGATATCCTCTTTGATTTTTCGAAGAACATCATTACCGAAGAAACGCTGGCGCATTTGACCAGCCTGGCAAAAAACTGTCGCCTGCCTGATGCCATCAACGCCTTGTTTGAAGGTGAGTTGATCAACGAAACCGAAAACCGCTCGGTGTTGCACGTGGCGCTGCGCAACTTCTCCAACCGATCTGTCTACAGCGAAGGCGAAGATGTAATGCCCGGGGTAAAAGCCGTGCAGGAACAAATGAAAGCGTTCTGCGCAAAACTGCACAGCGGTGAGTGGAAGGGATACACGGGAAAACAAATTCGTTCGATTGTGAACATTGGCATTGGCGGCAGCGACCTGGGTCCGTTTATGGTAACCGAAGCCCTGAAGCCGTATTGGGTGGAAGGCATCCAAACCTATTTTGTTTCTAACGTGGATGGAACGCACATTGCCGAAACGCTGAAAAAAGTGGATCCGGAAGAAACGCTTTTCCTCATTGCTTCCAAAACATTTACCACGCAGGAAACCATGACCAATGCGCATACGGCAAGGGAGTGGTTTTTGAAAACTGCCGGTGATGAAGCGCACATTGCCAAACACTTTGTGGCGCTTTCCACCAACGAAAAAGAGGTGGTAAAGTTTGGCATCGACAAAGCCAACATGTTCCAGTTTTGGGATTGGGTAGGCGGCCGCTATTCCCTGTGGAGCGCTATCGGTCTTTCCATTGCACTGACCATCGGCTATCAAAATTTTGAAGACCTGCTGAAAGGTGCCGGTGCTGCCGACGAGCATTTCCGTGATGCCGACCTGGAGAAAAATATCCCGGTGCTGATGGCACTGATCTCGCTTTGGTACATCAATTTTTTTGGTACAGAATCAGAAGCCATTCTTCCATATGACCAATACCTGCATCGATTTGCCGCTTATTTTCAGCAGGGCAACATGGAAAGCAATGGCAAGCGGGCCGACCGCAATGGTGAAGAAGTGGAGTACGCCACCGGCCCTGTTATTTGGGGAGAACCCGGCACCAACGGGCAGCATGCCTTTTACCAGTTGATCCACCAGGGAACGGTGATCATTCCCTGCGATTTTATTGCGCCGGCACAATCGCACAATCCTATCGGCGACCATCACCCGAAATTGCTTTCCAATTTTTTTGCGCAAACAGAAGCGCTGATGAACGGCAAAACCGAGGAAGAAGTGGAGACCGAATTTTTGAATGTGGGTAAAAGCCCCGAGGAGATTGCCCGCCTGGCACCGTTTAAGATTTTCCCCGGAAACCGCCCCACCAATTCAATTCTTTTGAAAAAGATCACACCGTTTTCGCTCGGCAGCCTGATTGCGCTGTACGAACACAAGATCTTTGTGCAAGGGGTCATCTGGAACATTTATTCGTTTGACCAATGGGGTGTTGAACTGGGTAAACAGCTGGCCAACAAGATCCTGCCCGAACTGCAAAACAACGAAACCGTTTCGTCGCACGACAGTTCTACCAATGGCCTTATCAATGCGTACAAAAGCATGCGGCAATAGCTTTTCATTTACAACAGTTATAAATAACAAAAGCCTGTCCTTATCGACAGGCTTTTGCTTTCTATCCCTGACCGGATTAACGAAGGGTATAAAAAAAACCCTGCGGCTGCAGGGTTCTATTTCAGTGCGATAAATTTTACCATTTGTCTACATCTTCGGTAGAAGCGGCAGGCGCCGGATCGGCAACCGCAACGGGTGCAGAAACCTCGGCGTGTACTTCGGCCGGAACTTCCGAGCGGATCTCCGCTACCTCAACACCCATTTCTTCACCTTCGCCTTCCACATCATCGTGGTTGAACGCATCAAAATCAAAATCGGGCATCAACTCAGTCTTTACATAATCAACCGCCTCATTCAACGCTTTGATAAACTTATTAAAGTCTTCCTTGTACAAGAAAATCTTATGGCGGTCGTAACCGTTGTCATTAAAGCGCTTGCGGCTTTCCGTGATCGTCAGGTAATAATCGTTGCCACGGGTAGCCCTGACGTCAAAGAAATAGGTCCTGCGTTTGCCGGCCCGAATCCGCTTGCTGTAAATGCTTTCCATTTTCTTGTCGTTGTTGTCGTACGCCACAGTTTTGAGTTTTACAGTGAATTGAAAAGAGTTTTGGTATTGTTCCTTACAAATATAACTACGATTTCCGAACAGCCAAATTTGCGAAAATTTTTATCCAATTTCTTCTTCCTGCAATTGCCGCTGGTACATTTGGTAATAGATTCCGCGTTTTTGCATCAGCGTTTCGTGGCTTCCTTCTTCCTTTAATTCGCCTTCATCCAGCACAATTATTTTATCAAAACCAAAGAGGTTGAACACCCGGTGTGTGATGAACACCGAGGTCTTTCCCTGCAGGTAGCCGGCCAGGTTGGTGATGATCTCTTTCTCCGTTCGTGCATCTACCGCGCTGAGGCAATCATCAAAGATCATGATGGGGGCTTCTTTCATCAGGGCACGGGCAATGGAGATGCGTTGCTTTTGCCCGCCGCTGAGCGATACGCCCCGCTCTCCTATTTCGGTTTGGTATCCTTTCGGAAAACCTTCAATATCCTTTGCCACGGCTGCTAGGCGTGCCGCCTCTTTTACCTTCTCCGGGTCTTTCCATTTGGTGCCGAATGAAATGTTGGCTTCAATGCTATCGCTAAAAAGAAAGCCATCCTGCGGCACATAGCTCATTTGGTTGCGCAGGTTTTCGAGCTTGATGGAATCAATGGGATGACCATCGAGCAAAAGCTTTCCTGTCGAAACATCATACAGTCGCAGGATAAGCTGGGCTAAGGTGGTCTTGCCACTCCCGGTGCGGCCCACCACGGCAATGCGTTCACCGGCGCGGATGTGCAGGTTTACATTGCGGATGGCTTCAATACCGGTATGCGCATACGTAAATGAAACATTCTGCAGGTTGATGTCGCCGGCCAGCGGAACATCCACCGGTTTTGCGCTGTCCCTCACCAAGGGTGCCTGGTCCAAAAATTCATTCAGTCGTTTTTGCGAGGCCGCAGCCCGCTGGATCATGCTGGCTGTCCAACCAATGGCGCTCACGGGAAAAGTGAGCATGTTGATGTAGATAACAAATTCAACAATCGTAGCCAGGTCAATGCCATTGCTGCCCTGGATGTAATAAATACCCCCGATCATGATCGTTAGCAAGGTGCTCAGGCCAATGAGCAGGGTCATAGAGGGAAAGTACAGGGCTTCTACTTTGGCAAGACCAACAGCGCCGCTGCGGTAGCGTTCACTGCTTTCTTCAAACGCCGTTTGCATGGCCTTTTCCTGCACAAAGGATTTGATCACCCGGATACCCGAATAGGCCTGTTGTGCCGTGGTGGTCAGGCTGCCCAATGCGGCCTGCACCGCTTCACTTTTTTTGTGGATGATGGTATTGACAAAATAGATCGTTCCGGCAAGGATGGGCAGGGGCGAAAGCACATACAGCGTCAACTCTACATCCCGCTTCAGCATAAAATAAACACTTAACGAAATCAGCGTGGCCAGGTTGATAAAATACATAATGGCCGGACCGGTGAACATCCGTACCCGGCTCACGTCTTCAGCCATGCGGCTCATCAGGTCACCGGTGCTGTGTGTTTTGTAAAAGGTAGCATCCAGCTTTTGGTAGTGTTCGTACACTTCGTTCTTTTGGTCGTACTCAATATGGCGGCTCATTACAATAATGGTCTGCCGCATCAGGAACATAAAAAAGCCGCGGATAAGCGCTGTGATGAGAATGACGATACCGCTGATGAGCACTACCTTCAGGGCAGTACCCTGCATGCCTTCTATCCAGGTGATAAACTTCTGCACCAGTACATCATACGACCGGTGTTGTTCGCGGGGCTGGTAGCCGGGCAAATTTCGCTGGACAAACTCCAGGATAAATCCTGTGATCTGCGGCGCCAGTACACCAAAGTAATTGGAGATAACAATAAAGAGAATACCGATGCTCAAGCGAACCCGGTACTTCCAGAAATATTTATTGAGCGCCTTTAGATGCTTCAAGCCTGATTATATTTGGAAAGCAAAGGTAGGGACGTGAAACGTCAAACCGGAGAAGCGAAAGGGGAGTTTAGGATAACGTTGTGTTACACGCAGTGCCCGCCGCATGCTTTCAATACGAATCAATGAAATCAATCGCATGGAAAAAGAAAAATTTGAAACATCAATAGAAGGGAACGAAGTGGTTGCCATCACCATCGGTAACAGTAAAAACCTTCGGGTCGGCATCTCTAATTATGGTGCAAGACTGGTAGAGGTTTTTTATGGAGATGTCAATGTGATCGTCTCCTTTCCTTCCCTCGAAGATTATTTTGTGGCGCCCAAGTTTTACCACGGCGCTACCATTGGGCGTTATGCCAACCGCATTAAAAACGGCGAGTTTACGCTGGATAACGCCGTATACACCCTGCGGGTAAACAACGGGCAGAATCACCTGCATGGCGGTCCTACCGGTTTTCATGCAAGGGTGTGGGAAGTAACGGCGCAACAGGAGAACAGCGTCACGCTGCGCTATCTTTCCGTGGATGGAGAAGAAGGATATCCTGGCAATGTGGATGTGTACGTCAACTTCACGGCCCGGGAAGATGATGCGCTGGAAATATCTTACAAAGCCACTACAGATGCGGCAACACCGTTCAACATCACCAACCATGCTTATTTTAATTTGAATGGCGGCGGCACGGCCCTGGAACACCAGCTCCATATCAACGCCGACAGGTACACGCCTGTGAGCAAAGACCTGATACCGACCGGAATCGAATCAGTAGAAGGAACCGCTTTTGATTTCCGGCAAAGCAAAAAGATTGGTAAGGACATTAACAATGCTGAAGAACAGGTCAGTATTGGCGGCGGTTATGATCACAATTTTGTGTTGACCAAAGAAAGCGAGAATAGCCTCACACTCGCTGCCAGGGCCGTTGGCGATAAAACAGGCATCGTGATGGAAACCTACACCACCGAACCCGGAGTGCAATTGTTTTCCGGCAACTTCACCGAGGAGGTTTTGCCCAACAGCTACCGCACCAGTTTTTGCCTGGAAACACAGCATTACCCGGATTCACCAAACCAGCCCCATTTTCCAAACACGATCCTGGAGCCAGGAAAGGAGTTTACATCCACAACCGTTTATAAATTTTCAAAAGAGGTATAAGGTTGAAGGGTTGAAAAGTTGATTATATAGAAAGGAGATGAAGCAAAAGCAACATTCTATAACAAGACTACTCCCATCACACCAACTAGCAGATCAGCAGCTTTTTTTGGCGAAAAAACAATTAAAGCAACCAAAGAAAATCATTGGTTTGCTGGATTACGCTGGCAGTAATGTTGGTAGCACACATCGATCATTTCTAAGCAAAAGCTTTTGCTTGAATTATTCATCCAAACATTTGCAAACTCACCCGGCTGCTAGCGAAACCCTTTCGCTTCCCGCCAGTTGCCCCGCCGCTTTAGCGCGGGGATTTAGAAAAGGAAAAAACTTTTCTGTATCGGCTTTAGCCGAAGCGGTTCGGCTAAAGCCGATACAGGATAGAAGATCAAAACCATAGCAACCCCGCGCTAAAGCAACGGGGCAACTGCAGAGAGAAGCGATTTAAAAACAACTACTCGCTACTAATCACTGTCTACTCGCTACTCGCTACTGGCTACTCGCTATATCTCTCATTAATTCAGGCTCCTGAAATCCACCGGCACCAACCGGCTCACCCCTGGCTCCTGCATCGTTACGCCATAGATCACATCCACCGCACTCATGGTGGTTTTGTTGTGCGTAACTATGATAAACTGCGAGTTGTTGCTGAACTCACGGATCATCTTCGTAAACTTACCTACGTTGGCATCATCGAGTGGTGCATCCACCTCATCGAGGATACAGAACGGTGCCGGCTTAATAAGGTAGATCGCAAACAGCAGGGCTGTTGCCGTCAGGGTTCGTTCGCCACCGCTTAACTGGCCAATGCTGCTGGGCCGCTTGCCCTTGGGCTTGGCCAGAATATCAATGCCTGTTTCAGCCAGGTTATCCGGCTTTTCCAGGATAAGGTCACACTGATCGTCTTCGGTAAACAGCGCCTTGAACACTTTAATAAAGTTTTCCCGAACCTGGTTAAAGGTGTCCAAAAACTTTTGGTTGGCCGTTGTTTCCACTTCGGCAATCGTCTGCATCAGGCTTTGCTTGGCATTTACCAAATCATTTTTTTGCTCTACGATAAACTCGTAACGCTTGCGCATTTCCTCAAAGGCTTCAATGGCCGTTGGGTTTACCTCGCCCAGGTTCTCCAGGCGCTTTTTCATTTTATCCGACTTTTCCTGCAGTTCCTCCACCGGCACTTCCGAAGACCGGCCTTCGTCCAAAATATCTTCAAGCTGGATCTTGAATTCTACATTCAATCGCTCCTTGGTGCCAGCCAGTTGCAGCTTCAGGTCATTCAGCTTGTCTTTTATGGCAGCCAGCAGGTGCTCGATGCCTTCTTTTTCTTTTACTTTTTGGCGCAGCAGGCTTTCCTTTTCGCTTAGCTGGTTGCGCAGGTTGTAGTAGGACTGGTCGGCTTCGTTCAGGGCACTCTCTTCGCTTTCACGGCGGCGCATCAAACCGTACAGGCCTTCTTCAATTTCTTTCAGCGCATCTTCCGACTGCACAATATCCTCGGTGGTGATCTTCAACTGCGAGGTGTTGGTTTCTACCTGGCTGCGCAGGTCGGCCAACTGGTTGCTCTTGAACTGCAGTTCCTGCTTCAGGCTGGCGATCTTGCTCTGCTGGCGGGTTACCTGCAGGTTTACATTGTTGTACTGCGTATTGAGAGTATTGTACTCCACTTCTATTGTGCGGTAATCTTCCTCCGCCTTCTGCAACCCATCGGCGTATTCGGCCAAAGAAGCATTCAGTTCCGTCAGCTCGTTGCGTACATTTTGTATAGATAAGTTAGTGTTCTCCAACTGCTCGTTTAACTCTTCGATGCGGTTTTGCGAGGTCGCCTGCGAATGCTGCAGGTTTTCCAGCTTGTTCTGCAAGCCGTACAACTCGTTGCTCACCTGCTGGATTTCCCTTTCGGTCTGGCGGATCACGTTTTCCTTGAGGTCGTGGTTAAAGGCAATTACCTCGTTGTGACGGGCCTGGATCTGGCTGTTCAACTCCGTTACCACTTCTTTTTGCGCGGCAATTTCCTGCGCCAGCTTGGCCAGGTTCTTAGCCCGGCCAATTTTTTTGCCTTCAAACAGCCCCACGCTACCACCGCTCAGCGTGTACTTGCCCTTTACATATTTTCCGTGCTTTTCCAGGATGATGGCGCCGTTGCTTGATTGCAGGGCCGACTCGTCTTCCGCAATAAACACATTGTTAAGCAACTGCTCGGCCAGCGAACGGTATTGCGCATCCACTTCTATCACATCCATGGCGGCAATGGTGCTTGCCGGCTGGGCACCGGCGGCCGTGTTGCCCGCAACTTTGTCCAGCAGGAAAAAGTTGGCCTTTCCTTTTTTGTTGCTGTCCAACAGGTGCACCGCCTGCATGCCTTCTTCCAGGTTGGCCACCACGTAATAGTTCAGGTAAGGCTCCAGCACGTTCTCAACTGCCGCACGGTATTCTTCCTTTACATAAATAATATCCGAAAGAATGGGCGCTGTATGGTTCCAGCCTTTGTTGTTGTGCAGGAACTTCACGCTTTCGGGGTAACCTTCCATGCTGTCGATAAGGCTTTTCAGCAGGTCGTGTTCGTTCTTTTTGGCATCCAGCGTACGGTTTTCCACCGCCAACGTAGCCCGTAAACCTTCCAGCACACCCTGTGTTTTCAGGATCTGCTCTTTTGTATTGTTATGATGCGTTTGCAACTGCTCCAGGTCTTTTTGCCTGGCGGCCAGCGCCTCTTCTTTTTCGGCCTTGCCCTGCTGCAATCCTGCAATCTGGTCTTCACGGTTGGCCTTGTCTTCTTCCATGTGCCAGATGGTGCGCTGCAGGTTTTGAATGGAAGTATCGGCAACCGCCACTTTTTTCTCCGCGTCAAACTGGCTGCGCTGCACTTGCTGGTACGAAGAGCGAAGCTGGTTGACCACATTGCGCTTTTCATCCACTACGCTTCTGCGGGCATCCACTTCTTTTCGCAGCTCTTCAAACTGCTTCACCAATCCTTGCAGCACTTCCTCTTCTTCGCCAATCTGCTTTTGGGTAAACTGGATGCTTTCTTCAATGCCGGTCACCTGGCCTTCGGCCTTGCTTAAAAACTGCGAAAGGTTTCCCTCCCGTTCGTGGAGGTATTGCAGGCGTTGCGTTGCCAGGTTTTTTTCGTTCTCGCGGGTGCGAAGCGTTTGCACCAGTTCGTTGAACGATTGCTGCAAAGCATGCAGCTCCTGTTCTTTTTCAATAAAGCCCACCCGCTCCTGCTCAATGGCCGCTTCGCCGGTGGCAATTTCGGCTTCCAGTGCTATGCGTTTATCGGTTTCGGCTTCGTGCTTTTCGTTCAGGTCCTTGTAGGTAAGGTTAAAGCCTTCCAGCGCCGCTTTGGCCAGCTCAATGCTAACCTCGCGGTATTCTTTTTTGATCTCGTAATACTTCTGTGCTTTTTTGGCCTGGTTCTCCAGGGTCTTCAACTGGTTGTTGATCTCGAACAGGAGGTCCTCGATGCGGGCCAGGTCCTGCTCGGTGGCATCCAGCTTTTGCTTGGCTTCTTTTTTCCGGGTTTTGTAAATGGAGATACCGGCAGCCTGCTCCAGCATGCGGCGGCGGCTGTTGTCCTTGTCCTTGATCAGATCATCCACCATGCCCAGCTCAATGATAGCATAGCTGTCGGTGGACACACCCGTATCCATGAACAGGTTCTGGATGTCCTTCAGGCGGCACTGCACATCGTTCAGGCGGTATTCACTCTCGCCGTTCTTGTAAAACTTGCGGGTGATGGTAACGGTGCTGAATTCCGTGGGCAGGAGGTTCTTGGTATTTTCAAAGGTGAGGCTCACCTCCGCAAGGCCGCTGGCACTGCGGGTTTTGGAGCCGTTGAACACCAGGCTTTCCAGGTTTTCGGATCGGAGGTGGGAGATCTTTTGCTCGCCAATGACCCAGCGGATGCTGTCCACGATGTTGCTTTTTCCGCAACCATTGGGACCCACGATCCCGGTGATGTTCTCATCGAAATTCACCTGGGTTTTATCGGCAAAACTCTTGAACCCCTTTATATCTAAAGACTTTAATCGCAATTTTCAGGTTTTTGAAGGTGGCAAATATAACGGTTGCAGTCTATACCTGCCCGGCTTTAACAAGCCCGGCGGGAAGGGTGTGTGGCGGATAGCAGTAAAGCTAAAGGGTTGATTTAAGTCCAATCAGGGAGATATATGAAATAATCATCAGAAGAGATGTTACGGTATAACTTTTTATTAAACGATTATTTTAAATTGGTTGTGGAAATGCAACTGTTAGTGGCAATGGCAACCCTATTGAAAGTCTAAGAGCGATGTTTACAATTGAGCAAGTAGATGATATTATCGTTAAGAAGGACAGTTCACCGTTTTTGAAAGTAAAACGCAAGTTCGGTTGGGGTATAACATCAAAATTCTTCCGACAAGAAAAGCTAATATTGGAATCTTACCTTATTACTCCCTTCCTTTTCCAAAAAGTGAAGATTAACTATCAGGATTTGCCAAATCCAATTGAATTGCGCAAGAACAGTAAACTGTATTATGCTTTGCACTGTAATGACGAAGTCTTTTCATTAAAGCTGAGGTATTTTCGTAAGCCTTCATTCATTTTGTACAAGAAAGATTCAGAGGTAGCTCATATCAGTGGACTGAGGCTAGTGACATTTGGCGGGAGAGCCTACAAGATGGAAACAAGTATTAATGATGACGAAGAAAACACGCTACTATTGATTTTGTTTTTATCACAGTTGAGAGGTTTTGGAGGAGGAAACCCATAGGCAGGAGTTGCTAAAACACCGCTAACATGCGCTTCTCTAACTTTTCCCTTCAACCCGTTTTCCCAATGAACAATATAACGGCCTGTTATGGCCTGTATTCTTATTTGCTTTCTTCGCCGTCCCTTACTATGAACCATGTACATCCTGAGCAAAATCACCTTTCCGTTTGAAGAAATTCACATAACCATCCGGGCAGAAAGGGCAGTTTTGTGGCTTAAATACATCGCATGAAAATCATCGTTCCCGTTGACTTTTCCGACGTGGCTGTCAATGCAGCCGAGTTTACCGCTCAAATGCTGGACGGTTATTACGGCGCCACCCTGGTGCTGTTTCATATGTACCGTTCCGAAACAGAGGAAAAGATCGTGGAGAACCGCCTCTCCTGGCTAAAAGAAACCCTGCAGCTTCAGTTCAAGGTAAAGATGGAAACCAAAACAGAGATGGGTGATGATTTCATTGGCGCCCTTGCCCGCCAGGTTCGTCACCAGGATGCTGACCTGGTAGTGATGGCCGTTACCGACCGGATGAAGATCATTGAGGACAGCTATTCGCTGCAGATGATCGTACAAAGCCTTTGCCCCGTGCTGGTGGTTCCGGCCGGCTTTGCCTTCAAAGGAATTCGCAACGTGGCCCTTGCCTGCGATTTCAAAAAAGCAACCACCTCTATTCCGCTGGAGCCGGTAAAAAAGATCCTCAACCTCTTTCGGCCGCAACTGCACATTGTGCATGTTAACCGGGACATTTATATTTCGCTGAACGAGGAAGTGGCCGCGCAAAGAGCCGAGCTCGAAGACATGTTTGCAAGCTACCAGCCCGAGTTTCACTTTATCACCACCTATGGTTTTCATGAATCCTTGCGGCAGTTTATTACAGACAAGGACATCGACATGGTGCTGACCTTTCCGCGCAAGCACAGCTTTTTCAACTACCTCCTAAAGGGAACCAATACCCGCAAACTGGTGTACGAAACCGAAGTGCCGGTGTTGGCCACGCATGAATAAACCCTGTACTAAAACCGGCTGGCAGCAGAAGGAATGCAGGTTTGATTACCCCAACTACTGTAGCTTTGCCGTGCATGTACCGCAAACCTTTTTCCCAACAGCCTTCGTCGTTTATTTTAGTCCTTAGCTTTTGCCTGCTGGCCCAATTTGTCCAGCCCTTACAGGCACAAAAAACAAACGTTTTTAGCCACCAGCTTTCCGTGCTGACGGAGAACGACCGCTATGTATTCAAAGGCAAGGATGGCTATTATACCAATGGCCTCCTTCTGCGCTATACAAAGGCGGCACCGCAGGCAGAAAAAGGCAGTAAGCGGCTGCATCATTTCAGCCTGGGACAAAAGATCTTCATGCCATATTCGCGGAGAGTTTACGTGGTGAATGAGATCGATCGCCCCATTTCAGGCTATCTTTTCCTGCAATACAACCGCTCCCATTTTAAAACGCCGCAAACACTCTGGCTGTGGGGTGTTTCGGCCGACGCCATTGGCGATGCTTCGGGAGCCCGGCAGGTACAAAACACATTTCACAACTGGATTGGTGTCAACAGCAACTACTGGGGCTGGGTGTGGGACTACCAGGTAAAAAGCCAGCTTGGACTGAATATACATGGCCAGTTTGCCAAAGGACTTATCACTGGCACAGCAGCCGCAAAAACGCAGCTGGTTCCCATTACCAAAGCAACGCTGGGAACCAGCTTTACCAACATCAGCCAGGGCCTGGCCATCCAATTTGGGCAACTGGCCACGCAGGACCAAAGTGCGTTTTGGGATGCCGCACCGGGCACAGCTCCCGGGCAGAAAATGGAATGGGCGTTTTATTACCAGCCCGAGGTGATGTACCAGGCTTACAACGCCACCATCCAGGGCGGGCTGTTCCGGGAGAACAAAGGTCCGATCACAGCCGATCCTGAGCCCCTCGTCTTCACCCACCAGGTGGGCTTTTTTCTTTCCGGTGGTCGCTACCAGGCCCGCCTGGCCGCTAACTTCCAGGGAAAAGAAGCCAAGTCGCAGCACTTCTCGCATAGCTATGGCAGTGTGCAGGTAGCTTACCGCTTTCGCTAAAAACAGCTTCTGTTTGCCCTGCCAGCAATGCTTTTCGGGCATGGCCATTCCTTATACGACAGGCTCCCGGTATTTTGAACGGCGCCGGCCTTCGCCTATCTTCGGTCTGCGGAGAAAGGGTTTGTGGATCAGCCCATGTAAACATGCTATATGAAGAATATTAAAATTATTGAAGTGCCCTCGGAGATCGGCGCTGGTACCCGCGGTGCGTCGCTGGGGATCGAGGCGATCAAGATCGCGGCACTTGATTTTATGAGCAGCTTCTTTATTCATTTTCCTTCCGAAAAAATTCCGCACGACAACAAGCTGCTTTACGAACCCATCGAATCGCCCTACGCCAAACGCATCAAAGGCATTGTTTCCATGTACGAAAAGGTGAGCAAGGCCGTGCAGGAATCCATCAAAACAAACTTTTTTCCGGTTGTGCTCAGCGGTGACCACAGCATTGCCGGTGGCACCATTGCCGGTATTAAAATGGCCAAGCCCAAAAGCAAACTGGGTGTGATCTGGATCGATGCGCATGCCGACCTGCACACGCCTTACACCACGCCTTCGGGCAACATGCACGGCATGCCGCTTTCGGCTTCCATCAACGAAGACAACCGCGAATGTGCCGTACACGATCTTGATCCGGAAACCGCCAAGCAATGGCACTACCTGAAGAACATCGGCAAGATCGCTCCCAAGATCTTACCGGAGGATATTGTGTTTGTTTCGCTGCGGGATTACGAAAAAGAAGAAAAAGCCCTGATTGAAAAATACGGCATGAAGGTGATCACCACCAAAGAAGTGCGCAGCAAAGGTGTGGAGAACATTGTGCGGTCCATTACCCGTTACTTCTCCGACTGCTCCGATATTTATGTTTCGTTTGATGTGGACTCGTTAGATTCTTCGCTCACAAGAGGCACCGGTACACCGGTAAGCAATGGCCTGCGGGAACGGGAAGCGGAAGACCTGGTGAGCAAATTGATGCAGAACCGCAAGGTCTGTTGCCTGGAGATCACCGAAGTAAATCCTACACTGGACAAAGAAAACCTGATGGCTGAAATTGCTTTTAATATTTTGCAGCGCAGTGTGAACGTGCTGATGATGAGCTGAGATGGTGAGTGGTCAGTAGTGAGTGGTGAGTAGCTTCACATAGTTTAAAAAGATAAGATTAATACAGTTGCTGTTTTTGGGAGGCTGTGATTTTCGAAATAAAATTTTATGAAGGCATTTTTGTTCTTGGTCCTGGTTTGTTTTTCGGTAACGGTTTTTGCGCAGGACAGTTATACCGATTCGTTGCAAACGTTTCGGAAGGAATATATAGAAACCCACGAAGTAGTGTTGGGCAAAGACCGGTCGAAGATGGCCTTCTATCCTATTGCCGGTGACTACCGCGTGGTGGCATCCTTTACCAAAGCAACCAACAGCCAATGGCTTTCGTTTCCCACGTCGGGAAAGATCAACAAGGTGTATAAAGTCTACGGAACACTTTCCTTTGTTTTGAACGGACAGCCTTTGCAACTGAACTTGTACCAGTCGCAGGACCTGGCGCAGCGGGAAAAATACCGCAACTACATTTTCCTTCCCTTTACCGACAGCACCAATGCCCACGAAACGTATGAGGGTGGCCGTTACCTTGACCTGACCACAAAGGACATCCACAACAACACGCTGATTCTTGATTTCAACAAAGCGTACAATCCTTATTGTGCTTACGTGAGCGGCAAATACAACTGCCCTATTCCGCCAAAGGAAAATGCACTGCCGGTTGCTATCAAAGCGGGTGAGAAAGCCTATGCAGCATCCAGCCACTAGATCTTACTGAAAGGTCTTTTGCAAGCCTTCGGCAAAGGAGACTGGTTGGTAACCGAGGTCACGTTTTGCTTTGGCAATCGCAAAGCCGGTTTTGGGTGGTCGCGCCGCCGGCTGGTCAAATTCTTCTGCCTTTACGGCTGTAATAAGAGAAGTATCGAGGCCTAAATACTGTGCTGTTTCCACTGCTACTTCGTAGGGCGTTCGCACGTCTTCGCCGGAAAGATGATAGATACCTTCCGCGCCTTTTTCAATAATGGCCACAATGCCAGCAGCCATGTCTTCAATATAGGTTGGCGTTCGCTCCTGGTCGGTAAGTATCTTGAGCGGCCTTCCCTCCCGCAGAGATTTAGCCGTATTGGTCACAATGTTTTCCCGTCCCGAAAACGTTTTGCCATAAGCCAGTACCGTTCGCACAACGCTCCATGCAAAGGGATATTTCATTACTTCGTCCTCGGCCAGCAATTTCGTTTGTCCGTAATAGTTAACCGGTGCCCGGTGGTCATCTTCCTTGTAAAAACCTTTATCGCCACTGAAAACAAAATCGGTTGACAAAAAAATAAATTGGGCCTTGTTCGCTGCCGCAGCTTCCAGCAGGTTGAGCGTGCCGGTTACATTGGAAAGAAAAGCAGCTTCGCGATTCAGCTCACATTCATCGGGCTTAGAGATGGCGCCGCAGTGCACGACGGTATCAGGCTTTGTTGCCGCAAACGTTTTGGCAACACTTTTCTTGTCGGTAAAATCCATTGACAGGCAACGAAAATTATCGCCCCTGAAAGGCAGGCGATTGGGTCCTTTGCCAGTCGCAATCACGCCATACCCTTTTTGCAAAAGCTGCTGCACCAGGTAATAACCCAAAAAGCCGTTGGCGCCGGTAACAAGAATTGTTGACATGGGCAGGGCCGTTATTTTCTGACTTCTTCAATTACTTTTCCAATGCTGGCATTGGGCATTTGAATTTGCAGCAGCGCCGCCACCGTTGGTGCAATGTCGGTCATGTATACCTCGCGGTTGCTTTGTCCCTGCTTAATGCCCCAACCATACCAGAGCAGTGGGATGTGCGAGTCGTAAGGATTCCAGGAGCCATGCGTGGTGCCCCTGCTGCCGCCTTCGAACCACTGCGGCCGGTACACAAACTGTATATCGCCGCTGTATTTCTGGTGGTAGCCGTTCACTACCATCATTTCTACCTGCCTGGGCAACCCAGCGGCAGGAATGTTCTCCAGGTCTACCGCTTTTTCAATGGAGGGCTGTGCCAGCAAGGTTTCAATCACCAGGCTTTTCACGGCGGCCTTGTCAAGCTTTTTTTCCAGCAGTATATCGCGGTTCAGGAAAACCTGGTAGTTGATGATGGTTTGAATATAACTGCCATTGCCATACGTTTTTTGCAGCACTTCATTCAGGGTGCGTTGTAATGCCGTTGCATTGGCAAGGCCCGCCGGCAGCTTGTTTTCCCAGGCAAAACCCGGCACATGCGCCACGGCATGGTCAGCCGTTAAAAAGAGTAGGTATTGTCCCTCGCCAATCCTGCCATCCAGGTAAGTCATAAAATCAGCCAGGTCTTTATCTAACCGCAGGTACATGTCTTCTACCTCAATGGAATTGGGGCCGAACGTATGGCCGATATAATCCGGCGAAGAAAAGCTCACCGCAAGGAAATCCGTTACGCCTCTTGCCCCAAGGGCCTCTCCTTCAACGGCTGCTTTGGCCGCATCCACTGTAAAACTGTTGCCGTAAGGCGACACGCGGAAAGCCGCATACCTGGCACTTTTGATCGTATCCAGGCGGTGCTCAAATGTATTGTCTTCGCCGGGTATGCCACCTTCGTAAGGCTTTGCATCGGCTGTGCTTTGCACATAGGTTTCAATTGGGTATAATGTTTTCCAGCTTTTGGCGAGGTAAGCTTCGGGAAGTTTTTTTGCGTTGAGCTGTGTCATCCACTTCGGAAGGTTTTGCATGTAGTAGGTGCTGCTGATCCAACCGCCCGAAGCATCGTCAAACCAATACGCTGCATTGGCGGTATGACCCGCAGGCAGAATAGCGCCACGGTCTTTTAAGGCAATGCCGATAGTTTTGCTTCGAAAGTTGGTGCTCAACCGCAATTCATCGGTGATGGTATTGGCGATCATATTGCGTGGCGACATTTCGCCGGCACCAGACGTGGAGCCCACGCTGCGCACCGTGCTGTCGTCGGTACAATAGATATATTGGTTGGTGTACCGGTTAAACCAATTGTTGCCAAGAATGCCATTGAGCGAAGGCACACTGCCCGTGTACACACTGGCATGGCCTGCGGCTGTATAGGTTGGCGTAAAGGGCATAAATGTATTCTCACAGCTAAAGCCTTCGCCCAGCATGCGCTTAAAGCCACCTTCGCCGAACCGCTCCTGGAAGCGATAGAGGTAATCCCATCGCATCTGGTCAACCATGATCCCTACCACCAATTTTGGTTTCGTGGGCTTAACGGGTGTTTGCGCTTGTGCATAGAATACGATCAACAAAAGAAAAGCAGTTACACTCTTTTTCATTCTTTAGATTTACGTGACAAAAATACTGGCTGCACCAGATGAGCTTCATGAATTCTTTTTTAAGAAACAAGAGAAATGAAAAAGTACTTTATTTTTTCGTTGCTTCTCCTATGCAAGAATGCATTTGCGCAAAAAGGGTTGGACGAGATGATCGCCGCAGAAAAAAGTTTTGCCCTGCATTCGGTTTTGCACGGAACAAAAGAAGCCTTTTTACAATTTGCCGATACCGCATCAACAATGTTTACCAACGGCGAACCGGTAAACGGCTACCAACTTTGGCAAGGACGTCCCAATAAACCCGGCGTATTGAATTGGCGGCCGCGCTATGCCGAAATTGCGGCTTCCGGCGACTTTGGCTATACCTGCGGTCCCTGGACCTTTCAGCCCGGCACAACTGCAGACAAGGCCGTCGCCAACGGCTATTATTTTACCGTTTGGAAAAAGAACAGTGCCGGTGAATGGAAATTCATTCTTGATATTGGTGCCGATACCGGTCCGGTAATGGAAGATACCATTGTGCAGGTTCAAAAGGCCGAAACACGCAAGGGTCTTGAGATAACAATGCTGGAAGCCGAAGCGGATTTTATCCGCCATTATAAAATGGATTCGGTAAAAGCCTATGCACTTTGTACGTCGGGAAATGCGTTGCTAGCCAAGGAAGGAAGCGGTATTGAAGACAAGACAAAATTTAGTCAATCCTCATCGAATGCCAACGAAGGCACCATTTCGTTTTCTGCCCTGGGCAGCGGGCTGGCTCCCAGCGGCGACCTTGGCTTTGTTTACGGCACCGTCACGCTCAACGGTAAAAAAGAAGGCTACCTGCGTATTTGGCGAAACGAATCCAGGGGCTGGAAGCTTGCCCTGCAACTGGTTCGGCTCTAAAGATTTTCGCCCCTGCATCTGCCATCCCACCGTCAAATTCAGCCTGTTAAACCGGTACGGAAGGCGCTTTCCGCCCGATTTCCTTATTTTTGCGGCAATTTTCTGAACGGGTATGGTAAGGACTGTTGTTTCGCACTCAATGCGAAAAATGTGCAGCGCATCTTTCAATGTTGTCGCCGCCCAACCAACAGTGTTGTGCAAACGAAATCCTAACCGTACAGACAACCACCAACTAAAAAATCTATTTGTAACTGATTTGGCAATTGGCCCTTCAACCCCAAACGCCAAACCCCAAACCTAAAACAGATTTATGGCAGACATTTTTGAACGTCTCGTGAAAAACTACGGCCCACTGGGTCAGCACCGTGAAAGAGCCTATGGCTATTTTGCTTTCCCAAAACTGGAAGGTGAAATTGGCAACCGCATGAATTTCCGCGGAAAAGAAGTGATCGTATGGAGCCTGAACAACTACCTCGGCCTGGCCAATCACCCCGATATCCGTAAGGCCGACCGCGATGGTGCCGAGCAATACGGACTGGCTTACCCCATGGGTGCCCGCATGATGAGCGGCAACAGTAATTACCACGAGCAACTGGAAAGAGAGCTGGCCGAATTTGAAGGAAAAGAAGATGCCTGTTTGCTGAACTATGGCTACCAGGGAATGGTGAGCATCATTGATGTGCTGTGCAGCCGTCATGATGTGATTGTGTACGATGCCGAAAGCCATGCCTGTATCATTGATGGTGTGCGCCTGCACCCCGGCCAGCGCTATGTGTTCAAGCACAACGATCTGGAAGATTTTGAAAAGCAAATGCAGCGGGCATCTGCCATTGTGGAGAAGCAAGGCCAGGGCGGCATCCTGGTGATCACCGAAGGCGTGTTTGGCATGGCCGGCGACCAGGGCAAACTGAAAGAGATTCTGGCCCTCAAAGGAAAATATAACTTCCGCATTCTGGTGGACGATGCCCATGGTTTTGGTACCCTGGGTGCCACCGGTGCCGGTGCCGGCGAAGCACAAGGCGTGCAGGACCAGATTGACCTATATTTCTCTACGTTCGCCAAGTCCATGGCCTCCATTGGAGCCTTTGTGGCCGGCGACCGCCAGATCATTGATTATATCCGCTGGAACATCCGCAGCCAGATCTTTGCCAAGAGCTTGCCGATGCCGATTACCCTCGGCAACCTGAAGCGCCTTGAAATGCTGCGCAACCTGCCCGAAATGCGGGAAAAGCTTTGGAATAATGCCCTGAAACTGCAGGCTGGTCTGAAAGAACGCGGCTTTGACATTGGCAATACCGATACCATGGTTACGCCTGTGTACATGAAGGGTGGCGTGGAAGAAGCAACCGCAATGGTAATGGACCTGCGGGAAAATTACGGCGTGTTTGCTTCTGTTGTGGTTTATCCTGTAATCCCGAAAGGACACATTATCTACCGCCTGATTCCTACGGCTGCGCATACCGACCAAGACATCGAGGACACACTGAAAGCTTTCAGCGAAACAAAAGCCAAGTTGGATGCCGGTGCCTACAAAGTAGAAGCCATTCCGGATATGGCCGAAGCGAGATAAGAAAAAGTTTATCGCATAAAAAAAACGCCATCGGTTTCGATGGCGTTTTTTATAGGTTTCAGATTGGACAGCTTTCAGCCAGTTGCCATCTTAAAAAAAACACTTGTTTGCCCTAGTCGTCAAACACCACACGCCAACAACTTATCCAGAGAGAAACAAAACGTAAGCAAAAACTTTCTTTGTAAATTTGAGTATGTCGTTACAAAAGCTACAACCTAGTTTCAGCAACCTGCAGTTAGAGCTGCTCAAGCTTTATGCAAATGGCATTTCCGATGAACAGCTTCAGGAAGTGAAATGGCTACTGGGGCGTTATTTTGCAGATAAGGCAACGGAAAAGATGGACAGTTTTATCGCAGAAAAGAATTTAACGCCGTCCGACATTCTTCAAAAAGCCTCAGAACATCACCGTGCGCATCGTCGTTGATACAAACGTTTTTATCAACACTATTGGCAAGTCCTCGCCACTGCGGTGGATCTTTGACGGTATCATTTCCGGTACCTTCGAACTCTGTATCAGCAACGAAATTTTCTACGAATACTGGGAAATACTGGACCAGTAAACCACAGCCGAAGTAGCTGATAATGTGGCAAATTTCCTGGTGACGATTCCTTCCGTGGTTATGGTTCAGCCTACTATGACTTGGAACCTGATTACTACAGATGAAGAAGATAATAAATTTGTTGATTGCGCAATAAGTGCAGGAGCTGAATGCCTTATCACCAATGATGCGCATTTCAATACCTTAAAATCGATTTCATTTCCATCTGTCACCGTTCTCACACCCGAAGAATTCAAAATGCGGCACGTACAGCAATAATCAGCATTCCATCTTAACTACCCCTGTTGGCACCTGTTGACCGCACTTTCTTTGTTACGTTTGGCGTTTTGGACGAAGCCGACTTGATAAATTTAGAACTATTGCCGGCTGCGTTTTTATTCGCTCCCTGCTGCTTGCCATTTGTTTTTTTGTTGTTATTTAAGATCGACATGGTTTTTGTTTTTGATCCTATAAATATACCGCCGTTTGTGTTACCAGAAAACTCGGGCACACGAAGCTGCTGTTAAAAGGCATCTTTTGTTTTGGAATAACTTTAGCCAATGAAGAAAACCCTGCTATTATTCTTCCTATTCAAAGCACTGACAGGCCTTGCACAAACTGATAGTTTCTATCTTCTAAAACCCGACCGCGTATTTGATGGCGAAACAGTGCATCACGACTGGGTTGTGCTGGTACACGGAAATAAAATAGAAGCGGCCGGCAGCATGAACTTTAAACTTCCTGCCAACACCAGGGTGATCGAGCTAAAAGGCACGACGCTCCTGCCCGGACTCATCGAAGGTCATTCCCATCTTTTTCTCCATCCTTACAACGAAACCTCGTGGAATGACCAGGTACTGCGGGAAAGCCGCGCCGAACGAACAGCAAGGGCTGTGAATCATGCAAAGGCTACATTGCTTGCGGGTTTCACTACTGTTCGTGACCTGGGAACCGAAGGAGCAGCCTACGACGACGTTGGCTTAAAGCGAAGCATCGAAAAAGGAATTATTCCCGGACCACGTATGATCGTGGCCACCCGGGCCATCGTTGCAAGGGGAAGTTACGGTCCCAATTTTGGTAATCCTGATCTTGACCTGCCGCAGGGTGCTGAAGAAGTGGCCGGGTTGGAAGAACTGACAAACGCTATTCGCACACAAATGGGCAAGGGCGCCGACGTGATCAAGGTTTATGCGGACTACCGCTACGGACCTAACGGTGAGGCAAGACCGACATTTACGGAACTGGAGTGGCAACAGATCGTGATGATGGCAAAAGCTGGTGGCCGCAAGGTGGTAGCGCATGCCTCAACCAAAGAAGGCATGCGACTGGCCGCTAACGCCGGCGTATCCTCTATTGAGCATGGCGACGAGGGTGATGAAGAAATCTTTCGCCTGATGAAAGAAAAAGGCGTTGCGCTTTGTGCCACGCTGGCAGCCGGCGATGCCATTGCGCAATATAGTGGATGGAAAAAAGGTACCGGTACCGATCCGGCCCGCATCGTTGCAAAACGAAAGAGTTTTGGGGCAGCGTTAAAAAGCGGTGTCACCATCAGCATGGGCGGCGACGTTGGCGTTTTCACGCATGGCGACAACGCCAGGGAAATGGAATTGATGGTGGAATACGGCATGAAGCCGGTTGAAGTTTTAAAATCTGCTACGTCTATAAATGCAGATGTATTTGGCTATGGCGATAAAATCGGCAGGATCAGGAAAGGGTTATTGGCAGACATCATTGCCGTACAAGGCGATCCGACTAAAAATATTGAAGCTCTTCGCAGAGTTCAATTTGTAATGAAAGACGGGAGAATGTATAAATAAATTTTTCTCGCGGAGGCGCTGAGACCGCGGAGAATTTTTCCTCTGCGTCCCCTGCGCCTCCGCGAGAAAAGATAATCATAACACGCCTTTGGTCGAAGGCAGGTAATTTTTCAGCGGGTCTTTTTTTACCGCCATTTTAATGGCCTTGGCAAAGGCCTTAAAAATCGCTTCTATCTTGTGATGCTCGTTCTCCCCCCTGCACTCCACGTTAAGGTTGCATTTGGCTGCATCGGAGAAAGATTTGAAAAAGTGAAAGAACATTTCCGTAGGCATATCCCCCACTTTTTCTCTGCTGAACGATGCATTCCAAACAATCCAGTTCCGTCCACCAAAATCAATGAGCACTTTGGCTTCCGCATCATCCATCGGCAGGGCAAACCCATACCGTTCAATGCCACGTTTATCGCCCAGCGCTTTGGCAATGGCCTCGCCCAGGGCAATGCCGGTATCTTCAATGGTATGGTGTTCGTCGATGTGTAAATCACCCTTGGCTTCAATGCGTAAGTCGATCAGGCCGTGACGGGCTATCTGGTCGAGCATGTGATCAAAAAAATGAAGGCCTGTCTGGATAGAAGCTTTCCCGCTGCCATCCAGGTTCAACACGATGGTAATATCCGTTTCCGACGTTTTACGGGTATGCAGCACCGTCCGGTCTTCTCTCTTCAGGAAATCATAGATCGCTTTCCAGTCGGTGGTAGCCAGCGCTACTACCTTCTCCAGCTCTTCAGCACTGTCCTTTGTTTCTGCGCCGCCGAGGTCAGGGTTATTTTTGATCCAGATCGCTTTGCAACCCAGGTTCTTGGCCAGTTGCACGTCGGTGATGCGGTCGCCAATGACGTATGAATTCGGGATATCGTATTCGCTGTTATTGAGGTAGGCCCTGAACATGCCGATACCCGGCTTGCGGGTATCTAATCCATCTTCAGGATAGCTGCGATCGATCAGTTCTTCTTTAAAATAAATCCCTTCGCCTTTAAAGGTGTTGATCACCAAATTGTGCGCCGGGTTAAACTGTTCTTCCGTAAAGGTTGACGTTCCCAATCCATCCTGGTTCGATACCAGCACAAATTCATAATCCAGTTCCTCGTAGATCTTTCCGAGGTACTTCAGCGCACCCGGATAAAAGCTCACTTTTTCCAGCGAATCGATCTGGTACAGGGGCGGGAATTCGTTGATCATGGTTCCGTCCCTGTCGATAAACAAACATTTCTTCACGGCAGATTATTTCGTTTTTGTTCGCAATGCTTTTACTTCAGCGGGTGCAACACGGCTGGCTTTGTTGCCAAAACTGTTACGCACATACGTAATCACGTCTGCAATTTGCTGGTCGGTCAGGTGCGGCAATGGCGGCATGGCGTTGTGAAAGGTTTCGCCATCGATTTCCACCTTGCCTTTCGATCCGTTCAGCACTTGTTCGATCAGCACATTTTTGGGTCCCAGCACCCATTCGTTCTGGATTAGGGGCGGGTTCAGGTTACCGACACCGGAACCATCCACCTGGTGGCAGGCAAGACAATACGTTCCGTAAACGGCTTTGCCGCGGTCAATCGATTGCTGCATGCTTGCGCTGGCCGCAGGCACCGGCTTTTTCTGTGCTTTTTTTGTTTGAGCTGTCGCCATGAACGGGAGCAGCAACAGGGCAACTACAACTGTTTTCATCATCTTTTATTTAGCGGCATAATTGATCTTCCACACATTTCCTTTTACATCATCCGACACATAAAGGGAGCCATCAGGACCTTGCGCCAAACCACAGGGACGGTACACCGCCTGGCGTGGCGTGGTGATGGCCTCTGTGCCGGCAAAGCCATTGGCAAACACTTCCCATTTGCCGGAAGGTTTACCATCCTTAAATGGAACAAACGCAACAAAAAATCCCTGCTGGTTCAACGGTGCCCGGTTCCAGGAGCCGTGAAAAGCAACAAAAGCGCCGTTGCGATATTTTTCGGGAAATTGATTACCGGTATAAAACAGCAAGGCGTTTGGAGCCAGGTGACCCGGGAAAGCAACAACCGGTGCTTTTACATTGGCACAGCGGCCAGCACTTTTGCCATCACCGCCATATTCAGGATTCAATACGTTCTTGCCTTCAAACTGGTTGTAGAAACAATAAGGCCAGCCAAAATCATCACCGGCTTTTGTTACTTCTACCATCACTTCCGCAGGCAGTTCAACAGCTACAGAATCGGGGAAGATCTTGTAGTCCTGCAACCCATCGCGGCCATGCTGCATGGCAAACAAGGTATTGGTGGTGCTGTTCCAGTCAAGTCCTACCACATTGCGCAAACCTGTTGCATACCGAATGCCGTTTGCGTACGACTGGTTTTGCTTATCCACCTTAAACTGCCAGATGCCGCCGGTGGTTTCCAGCAGCGGGCAAGGGTCCTGCCCCGGTTCGCCGGTAGCCCGGTCTTTTTCCTGACAGACGTTAGACGGCGCCCCGATGTTTACATAGATATTACCGGCATTGTCAAGCGCTATGGATTTGGACGCATGGGTTCGGCGGTCCACAAGCCCTGTTACAATGGTTTCGCGGCTGGCCGTATCCACCGTTGTGCCATTGAATTTGTACCGGTATACCTCACTGTTAGATGAGGCATAGAGATAACCGTTCTTGATGGCGATACCGGTACCAATGTAATTGGCAAAGCCAGTGGTATCATCAATGCGGCTATCGCCGTTTTTATCGCTTAGGCGAATGATGCCCTGGCCGTTCTTTAAGCGTTCAAGCTTTATGTAGACATCACCATTGCTGTTGACAACCAGGTGGCGTGCCCGGCCCAGGTCTTTGGCAACTACGCTGGACCGAAAGCCGTTTGGTAAGGTGATAATGGCGTCTTTTGCCGTTTGAGCCATTGCTGCTGCAGAAAATGTGGCAGCCAGCAGGAGCGAAGTTATTTTTTTCATGTGTTTGCTTGTGATTGAAGGAAGGCTAAAATACGTTAGTCCTGTTGATAATTCCGGAGCGCCTCCAGCAAAACGGCATTTTCCCTTTCGGTGCCGACGGTAATGCGCAGGCAGCCTTCGCAAAGGATCACGTTGTTGCGGTTGCGAACGATTATTCCTTTGTCGCGGAGATAGGCATAGATCGCATTGGCGTCGGTTACTTTCACCAGCAGGAAGTTGGCATCGGAAGGATACACTTTCTGTACGCATGGCGTGATCAGCAAATCGCTCACCAGTGCCTCCCTTAGCTTTACTGTTTCGGTGATCATGGCATTTACATCCTGCAGGTTGTCCAACGCTTTCAACACCAGTTCCTGTGTTGCCTGGTTGATGTTATACGGAGGCTTGATCTTGTTGAGTACAGCCACTATTTCTTTCGACGCATAGATCATTCCCAGGCGCAGGGCTGCTAGCCCCCAGGCTTTGGAAAAGGTTTGCATAACCACCAGGTTCGGATAGTCGCTCAAGGCTGTAACAAAGGATTTATGCCGGCTGTAATTGATGTAGGCTTCATCCACCACCACAATGCCGTCGAAGTTGTTCAGCACCATTTCGATGTCATCCCGGTCAAGGCTGTTGCCGGTAGGATTGTTGGGCGAGCAGAAGAAAATAATTTTTGTGTTGGCATCGATGGCTTCTTCTAATCCTTCCAGGTCCAGTTGGTAAGTTGGTGTCAGCGGCACCATTTTCACCGGTACATCGTTAATGTCGGCATACACTTCATACATGCCGTACGTGGGTGGACAGACCACAATATTATCCCGTTGCGGATCGCAAAAGGCGCGGATCAGGAGGTCTATGCATTCATCGCTGCCGTTGCCCAGGAGCATGTGTTCAGCCGCTACATTTTTGATGAGCGCTAATTTTTTCTTTACTTCCCACTGCAGGGGATCGGGATAACGGTTATACCACTTCGTTAGTGGCGACCCAAAGCTGTTTTCGTTGGCATCAAGGTAAACGCTGGCGCTGCCGCTAAATTCGCTGCGGGCAGAGGAATAAGGCTTGAGGCTTTTAATGTTTTGCCGGATAAGGCTATTTAAATCAAAACTCATTTTTTCTCTTTTTGAATTACGGCTTGACTGTTTTTACAGTTGGAAAGGTTTTCTGGCTGGCAGTTATTCCATATCTGCGAGATATGGAATAACTGCCGGCTAATGCTGCATGCGGATGCGAACGGCCTGCGCATGCGCTTCCAGACCCTCTGCTTCTGCCATGGCTACAACAGTGGCAGCAATGTTTTGCAGGCCTTCGGCCGAAAGCTTTTGGTAGGTGATCTTTTTCACAAAGCTGTCGAGGCTTACACCACTATAGGCTTTGGCAAAACCATTGGTAGGCAAGGTGTGGTTGGTGCCGCTGGCATAATCACCAACACTTTCGGGTGAATAGTTGCCAATAAAAACAGAACCGGCATTGGTGATTTGTTCCGCAATCTTATCAGCATCTTCACAACTAAGAATAAGGTGTTCCGCGGCATATTCATTCACCAGTGCAATGGCCTCTTCCCAATTCTGTATTATCACAGCTTTGCTGTTGGCGAGGGCTTTTTCTGCCATCTCTTTCCGCGGCAGCAATGCCAGTTGTTTTGCCAGCTCTTCCTGTACGTTTTTGACAACGCCTTCGTCATTGCTTACCAGCAACACCTGGCTGTCGGCGCCATGCTCGGCTTGCGACAAAAGATCGGCTGCTACAAAAGCAGCGTTGGCAGTGGCATCGGCCATCACGCAAACTTCACTGGGACCGGCGGGCATGTCAATGGCAATGCCCTGCATTTGCACCAATTGCTTGGCAGCAGTTACGTACTGGTTGCCGGGACCAAAAATTTTATACACAGCTGTAACCGTTTCCGTGCCGTAGGCCATGGCGGCAATGGCTTGTGCCCCACCAATGCGAAAAACTTTTGTAATGCCCGTGAGAGATGCCGCATACAAAATAGCGGGATGCAGCTTTCCTTCTTTATCCGACGGCGAGCAAAGGATGATCTCTTTGCAGCCAGCCAGCTTTGCCGGCACGGCCAGCATAAGAACCGTTGAAAAAAGCGGCGCGGTTCCGCCCGGAATGTAAAGACCCACTTTTTCGATGCCTACGCTTTTGCGCCAGCATTGAATACCCGGCACCGTTTCAATCACTTCCACTTTTCCGGCCTGTGCCCGGTGAAAGGTTTCAATGTTTTGTTTGGCTTGTTGAATGGCCGTTTTCAACTCGTTAGAAAGCTCATTGGCGGCACCGCTGATCTCTTCACCGGAAACCTGCAAAGCATCAAGCACCACGTTACCAAATCGCTGTGTAAAATCCCGAACAGCGCTATCACCTTTTTCTTTCACGTCTGCTAAAATTTCGTGTACGGTTTGCAACACGGCGGTATTATCGGCATACGGCCGTTGCAAAAGCGCTTTCCAATCTTTCCTGCCAGGATTGACGATTACTTGCATTTCTTAGAATTCATTTATTCGCTTATCGATTCGCGTATCCGCATATCTGCATATCAGCCTATCCGCACATTAAACAATCATCTTCTCAATCGGTACCACCAATATGCCTTGTGCACCGGCTTTGCGTAAGGCTTCTATCTTTTCCCAAAATTCATCTTCGGGTAAAACACTGTGTACGGAGCTCCAGTCGCTGTCGGCAAGCGGCAATACTGTTGGACTTTTCATACCCGGCAGCAACCTGATGATCTCCTGCAGCGAACTGTTAGGTGCATTCAGCAACACATACTTGTTGTTTTGTGCTTTGTGCACGGCGCGGATGCGAAAGATGATCTGGTCGAGAATGTCCTGCTGCTCGCTGTTCAGGCTTTTGTTTCGCACCAACACGGCCTGGCTTTTTAAAATGGTTTGTGCTTCCTGCAAGCCGTTCATAAAAAGCGTAGAGCCACTGCTCACAAGATCGCAAACCGCATCTGCCAAACCAATCCCCGGTGCCAGTTCTACCGACCCGCTGATCTCGTGGATCTCGGCGCTGATGCCGTTGTCATCCAAAAACCGCTGCGTTAGCACAGGGTAGCTGGTAGCGATCTTTTTGCCCTGCAGAAACTGGGGCGAGGTGTAGGTTTCGGTTTTGTTTACCGCAATGGAAAGCCGGCATTTGCCAAAGCCCAGGTACTCTACGATCTCGGCTTCTTTTTCTTTTTCAAACAAAACATTTTCGCCTACAATGCCGATATGCGCTACGCCGTCCTCAACGTATTGCGGAATGTCATCATCACGCAGAAAATACACTTCAAGCGGAAAATTTTCGGCAAGGGCCCGCAACTGGTTACTGCCGCTTTTTACAGCGATTCCGCAAAGGTTCAGCAGCTTCATGCTGTCTTCGTGCAGCCTGCCGGATTTTTGAATGGCTAATTTCAGGTTCATACAAAAAAAATAAAGGCCTACCGATGGGTAAGCCTTTGTTTATAAGATGACATATAACATCACAGCTTACCTGTTCGGCAGTGCATGATGATGGATATGTACGTTTTTATTCATTGCGTCGCAAAAATAAGTGAGGGATTTGTAGTGAGCAAAAAGAATTTCAAATAGAATAATATTTCGCATCACACTCCCCTTTTTGACATTCTTCCACCGCTATCCTATTTTCGGTGATGCGAAAACTTTTACTGACCCCGTTTTTCCTGCTTGCGGCCTTTACCGGTTTTGCAGCTATTGTAGACACGGTTTCCATTTTCAGCCAGAGCATGGGCAGGGCCCGCAATTGCGTGGTGATAACCCCGGGAACAACGAAAAAAACAGCCAAACAATTTCCAACTGTTTACCTCCTGCATGGCTTTAGCGGCAGCTACAGCAACTGGGTGCGCCGGGTACCGCAACTGACCAATTATGCCGACGAATATGGCGTGGTAATCGTTTGCCCAGACGGGGAATTCAGCAGTTGGTATTTCGACAGCCCGGTGGACAGCACCATGCGTTACGAAACCTATATTGCCAAAGAAGTTCCGCAATTCATTGAGGCCAATTACCCAGTGGTGAAGGATCGCAGGGCCAGGGCCATTACAGGGCTGAGCATGGGTGGTCATGGCGGCTTGTTCCTGGGCTTCCGGCATGCAGACTTTTTCGGCGCCTGCGGCAGCATGAGTGGTGCATTTGCAATCGAATACATTACCCGTGGTTATGATGTGGAAAAAAGACTGGGTGATACAACGAACAAAGAACGCTACCGCGACCACTCCATCCTTAAACAAATGGAGCAATATCCAAAAGACAGCATCGCCGTTATTTTTGATTGTGGCACCGAAGACCAACTCATCCGGGCCAACCGTGTTGCCCACCAGAAAATGCTGGAATTAAAGATCCCGCATGAATACACGGAGCGGCCGGGTCGCCACGACTGGGATTACTGGCGAACGGCCGTGCAATTTCAACTGCTTTTTTTCCGCAACTATTTTAACCGGAGCTTTGGAGCTGATTAAATCTCTTGTATGCAAGTGATCTTAGGTGGCGGCGGCGCCATTGGAACGGTGCTGGCAAAAGAACTGAAAGCATATACAGATGCCATTCGCATTGTTAGCCGTACACCGGAAAAGGTAAATGATACCGATGAAATAGTTGCGGCAGACCTGCTGGATGAAGAAGCTGTACAAAATGCTGTTGCCGGTGCAAATATTGTTTACCTGGTAGCCGGTCTGCCTTATAAATTGAAGGTTTGGGAAAAGCAATGGCCAGTGGTGATGCAGAACGTGATCAATGCCTGCAAGCGGCACGGTGTAAAGCTTGTTTTCTTTGACAATGTTTATCTCTACGACGAAAAAAGCATTGGTCACATGACGGAAGGCTCGCCGATCAACCCACCAAGCAGGAAGGGAAAGGTACGTGCTGCTATTGCGCATCAGGTAATGGATGAAGCAGGCAAGGGCAAGCTAACGACCTTGATTGTACGTGCTGCCGATTTTTACGGGCCGGGCATCAGCAACAGCGTGTTGCAGGAAACCGTGCACAAGCCGTTTACCAAAGGAAAATCCGCGGTGTGGATGCGCGATCGTACGAAGGTTCATTCATTTACCTATACGCCGGACGCCGCTAAAGCAACTGCACTACTGGGTAATACGCCGGATGCTTATAACCAGGTTTGGCACCTGCCCACCTCCGATGAAAAACTGACCGGCAATGACTATATAAGGTTGTTTGCAGATGCCATGCAGGTTAAGCCCAAAGCCATGACAGTTCCGAAAACAATGGTGCGCCTGATGGGACTTTTTAACCCATTGATGAAGGAGATGGTGGAGATGCTGTACCAGAATGAAGGGGATTATTTTTTTGACAGTACCAAGTTCAAAAACCGCTTTCCGCAGTTTACGGTTATGCCTTACCGTGAAGGAATAAAAGCTGTGGTTGCCGCGCCGTATTCATAACCAATGAGAATAAGCAACGAACAATTGGCAAATGGCTTCGCGAATAGATCACCTGTTTTTCGGTGCTTATAATTCCACACAAAATCAAAAGCCTGGCATTTATGCGCCAGGCTTTTAATCATATGAAATGAGCAAAAATCAAATCAAGTATCAGCCCGTGCGGCCGTCCCGCACTTTGATCTTTTTCTTGCCTGAATTTTTCTTTTCGTACTCCAGCACTTCCTTGGGCTTCACCTTTGGTTTGGGTGTGGCTTCCTTGCTGGCAACTACTGGTGTGCCATCAGCGTTTACAGCCGCCGACACGTCTATCTCTTCTTCATCATCATCGTCTTTTTTCAGCTTGTCAAAGATCCACTGTTCGGTCTTTTCCACCCGCCCGGTCCCGGGATCGTAAAAGCGCCAAAAACCATGTTTTACCGCCGGACTTTCCACTTTTACAATTTCAAAGCGAACGATCTTGTTGGGATTTTTCGGGTCCATGACAGGAATGGTATCGTAAGGGCTTGAGGGGTTGATGGCCCGCCAGCTTTCTACCCTCACCAGGTCTTCAACGTTGTTGTAGTATTCGGAACGGCCGTCTTTTTGTCCCCATCGGTAATTTTCCACGGCCAACTTATCGCCCTGCAGGGAATAACGCACCCAGCGGCCTTCTTTTTTATCGTTTACAAAATAGCCTTCTTCTTCATAACCCCTTTCGCCACGAAGCTCCGGCACCTGTATCACCCAGGGACCTTGCTTTTGCCCTTTGCTATCGACGCGATTGAGCGTATCGCCTTTCACACCAATGGTAAAGCTTTTCCACTGGGCATTGGCACCCAGCGAAAGCAAGAGGATAAAGGAAAAGATGTATCGCATAGTTTAGTATGTTTGACTCTTAACGAAAAACGAAAAAAGACTGCGTTTATGCGAGCAAAACTACTCTATTGTTCTCTTCTCCTCTCCCTTACCATCGTTAGTATTTTGTCAAATGCCCAGGGCAAGCCCACCTCTGCCGAAGACCGGCTGAAAGTTGTGCAGCAACGGGCTTCGCTGGAAAAAGCTTCCGTGCTCAACAGCATTTCCTTTCGCAGTGTGGGACCTACGGTAATGAGTGGCCGGGTGGTTGACATTGACGCCAATCCGGATGACCCTACCGAGTTTTATGTTGGCTATGCGTCGGGAGGTGTTTGGCACACCACCAACAACGGGCAGTCCTTTACACCACTTTTCGACAGCATCGAGATACAGACAATTGGTGATATTGCTGTGAACTGGAAGACAGGCGCCATTTGGGTGGGTACCGGCGAAGTGAACAGCAGCCGCTCATCGTACGCAGGTATGGGTGTGTACAAAAGCACCGATAAGGGCAAAACCTGGAAATGGATTGGCCTGCCTGATTCGCACCATATTGGTAAGATTCAATTGCATCCAACCGACGAGAACACGGCCTGGGTGGCGGTTTTGGGTCACCTGTATTCGCCCAACCGCGAACGTGGCGTTTACAAAACAACAGATGGCGGGCAAACCTGGAAAAAGACCTTGTTTGTAGATGACAACACCGGCGCCGTAGACCTCGACATCAACCCTCAAAACCCGAATGAAGTATACGCGGCCATGTGGTACCGTACCCGCCGTGCCTGGAACTTTGAAGCGGCCGGAAAAACAACCGGTATCTACAAAAGCACTGATGGCGGCACTACCTGGAGCAACATCAGCAAAGGTGCCGGTGGCTTTCCGCAGCACGAGCAGTTGGGAAGGATCGGCCTTGCTGTTTCTGCCAAAAACCCACAGACGGTTTATGCCATTCTCGACAACCAAAAGGACAAACCTGATACAGCAAAAAAAGATACGCTGGTGTATGCATTGGCCGAGCTGAACAACCTGACCAAAGAAAGCTTTGCACAGCTGGAAGAACGCAAGATCGACACCCTTTTAAAACGTTATCGCCTGCTGGGACGCTACACAGCCAAGCAACTGAAGGAGCAGGTGGCCACAGGCCAGCTCAATGCCACGGCTCTTTACGATTATCTCTACATCAACACCGGTTTTGAGGGCACACCTGTCGGCATGGAGATCTACCGCAGCGACAACGGCGGACAAACCTGGCGCAGAACACACGCCAAAGAGATACCCGGCAACATGTCGTACGGCTATTATTTTGCCAAGGTGTACACATCTCCCACCAATCCCGACAAAGTTTTTGCGCTGGGCCTTTATGCCATTGTTTCTACGGATGGCGGTAAAACATGGAAGAGCATGGACAAGGGAAATGTGCATGCAGACCACCATGCGCTTTGGATCAATCCAAAACGCGACTCGCACCTGATCAACGGCAACGATGGCGGCGTAAACATTACCTACGATGACGGTGCCAGCTGGTTCCTGGCCAATTCGCCGGCAGTAAGCCAGTTTTATTCTATTGCAGTAGATGATGCCAGGCCCTATAATATTTACGGCGGCATGCAGGACAACGGCGTGTGGTACGGTCCTTCGAACTACCGGGCCAACAGCGGCTGGACAGCCGAAGGCGATTACCCTTATAAGCGACTGATGGGTGGCGATGGCATGCAGGTGCAGGTAGACAAACGTGACAACCAGACCACGTATACCGGCACCCAGTTTGGCAACTATGTACGCATGAACCGCAGCCAGCCCCGCCAAACGGCAAAACGCATAACGCCCCGCCATTCCATGGGCGAAAAGCCTTACCGCTTCAACTGGCAGTCGCCCATTTTGCTTTCGCCGCACAGCGCCGATGTGGTTTATTTCGGCGGCAACAAATTCTTCCGCTCCCTAAACAGGGCTGATACCATGTTTACCATGGCCGACCTTACCCGCGGTGACAAGGGTGGCAATGTGCCGTATGGTACCATCACCACCATCACCGAATCGCCGCTGCGTTTTGGGCTTATCTACGCCGGTACCGATGATGGCAACATCCAGCTAACAAAAGATGGCGGTTATACCTGGACGTTAGTGAACGGCAAGCCATCCAAATCAATCGAAACGCCACTAACCGCAGGCCTTTGGATCAGCCGGTTGGTGGCATCGCAATACAAAGAGTCCCGTGTGTATGCAACGCTGAACGGTTATCGCTTTGATGATTTTGCGCCTTATCTCTACGTGAGCGAAGACTACGGCGCCACCTGGAAAAGCCTGGGCCGCGACCTGCCGCTTGAACCTGTGAACGTAGTAAAAGAAGACCCGAAAAATGAGAATATTTTATACGTTGGCACCGACGGTGGCTTGTACGTTAGCTTTGATCGTGGGGCAAGCTTTATGCTTTGGAACGCCGGCATGCCTAAGTCGGTTCCGGTGCACGACATTGCCATACAGGAGCGGGAGAATGAGATTGTGCTGGGCACACATGGCCGCAGCATTTATGTGGCCAAGCTGGATGATGTACACGGACTATCCACGGACAAAGATTACCTGAAGAAAAAAGCGGAAAAGAAAAGAACAGAGCCCTGACAAGTCCATTCAAAACAGCGAGATTAAAATTCCATTAGAAAAGAGCCGTTCCTGACCGAACGGCTCTTTTCGTTGTGCCATCGGCACGATTAAAAGGTAATGACAGTCAACACATTGTTTCCAAAATCTCAATATAACAATCTCCCCTTTGAAATAACCGGTTCACCTTTTTTCTTAACCTGATGTTGAGATTTTAAGTTGTATGTTTGTATAGATGACAAATAAAAACAATCATATCAGGTCTTCTTATGTAGCCAAGCGGCTCATAGTGGATATGCGTGATTGTTACACGGGTTCTTTCCCCGAGTTTGTTCCCTTTTGCCTGCATCTTTACTATTTCTCTTCGTTCAAGGCCTTTAACACAACGGCCCAGGCCTGATCCGTCCCGGACGCCTGGGAGTCTTTACCGTTTGTTTATTCACTCCTTATTTCTTTTTGTAAAACAGTTTTGTTATGCAACGGAATCGTCGCAGAAACGCGGTTTTCAGGACGTTGATCCTGCAGTTAGTGCTGGTAACAGCCATCAGCTTAAAATATGGCCTTACGCATCATCCGGGTTGGTATAAGCTTCTTTATGTTACCCTGCCGCTGCTGGTGGCCGTCAACCTGTATCCCTACTGGAAAGAGGTTCGCTTTCCGGCTCTGAAAGACTGGAAGCGGGTTAAACCTTTTACCCTCAATTCGTAAACGTATGGCAGCCGTTCTCCTTTGGGTTATTGCAGCAGGCATCACCGTGGTGAGCGGCGCCATTTTGATAAGAATTTTTAAACATGTAAAACGAAGGCGTATGCAACACCTTTTACATCGCTTTAGCGAACTCGGTTCCGGTAACAACCTGACGTTTTCAAGCCAGGAGATCCTGCACGACTGCATTATCGGGCTGGATGGCGTGAACCGCAAGATCCTTGTGGCGCAAAGCATGGATGGTAGCATTACCCATACGGAACTGATTGACCTTTTCGAGGTCAAAACCTGCTCGGTGATCCGTCGATACGGCAGCATCAAAAGCGGTGAACTCAGGGCAAAAAAGCTGGAGACCTACCTGGAATCCATTGCCCTGCATTTTGAGCGGGAAGCCCAGCCGCCGATCGAAATACCGTTTTACCGCCACCGGAAAAACAGTCTTCACGAAATTGAAAGGCTGGACAAAAAAGCAAGGCACTGGGAAATGCTGCTTTCAAAAATGATCCACGTGCCTGCCAAAAAAATAGCGTAAAACTTTACCTGAAAACAACTAAATGATCATTGTGGCCGCAAATCATTTTGCGGCCGTATCAATCGTAGCAACCATGAAAAAGAACGACACAACCATATCGTTAAGCAAACTGATTGTGCTGCTGCTGGGCATTACCAACGCAGCCGTCGTTACCATTGCCCTCTTCTTTGGAAGCAGCCTGCTTTGGTGGCTCCTGCTCACCCTACCGCTGCTGGTATTGGCGCTGAAAGATGCGCAGCAAACGCAGCACGCTATCCTGCGCAACTATCCTGTGATAGGACACCTGCGTTATCTTTTTGAAAAGATAAGGCCTGAGTTGCGACAGTATTTTTTTGAGGCCGACCTGGATGGAAAACCCTTTAACAGGCGGCAGCGCTCCATAGTGTACCAGCGGGCTAAAAACGAAAAGCAAACAGTGGCCTTTGGCATGCAGGCCGATCCTGCCATGCCGGGTTACGAATGGGCGGCACACTCCATTTACCCCACCACGCTTCACGAAAAAGACCTGCGGGTGTGGATCGGTAACGAGCAATGTGCACAGCCTTATCATGCCAGCATTTACAACGTGGGTGCCATGAGCTACGGTGCCCTGAGCAAGACCGCTATCCGTTCGCTGAACGAAGGTGCAAAGCTGGGTGGCTTTGCCCACAACACCGGCGAAGGCGGTATCAGCGACTACCACCTGTTTGGTGGTGATCTTATCTGGCAGATCGGTACGGGCTATTTTGGCTGTCGCGATGCGGAAGGCCGTTTCAGTTCTGCTGCCTACCGGAAAAATGCGCTCAGGCCCGAAGTAAAAATGATCGAGCTGAAATTATCACAGGGTGCCAAGCCCGGTCACGGCGGTATTCTGCCGGCGTCGAAGAACACACCGGAGATCGCAGCCATTCGCATGGTAGTTCCGGGAACAACCGTGCATTCACCCACACGACACGCCGAATTTGAAACACCGGAAGGACTGGTGGAATTCTTACAGGTGCTTCGCGAACTGAGCGACGGCAAACCCGTTGGCTTTAAAATATGTATCGGGGACAAGCAGGAGTTTATCGACATCTGCCAGGCGATAATCGCAACCGGCATTGTTCCCGATTTTATTTCTGTGGATGGTGCGGAAGGTGGTACCGGCGCGGCGCCGCTAGAGTTCACCGACAGCCTTGGGATGCCGCTTTATGATGCCCTTGCGTTTGTAAAGCAAACCCTCGACAGCTTTAAGCTGAGCGACAGCATCCGCATTGTTGCCGCCGGTAAGATCATTACCGGGTTCGACATCCTGAAAGTGCTGGCCCTGGGTGCCTCGGCCTGCTACAGCGCAAGAGGCATGATGATGGCCCTGGGATGCATTCAGGCGCTGGTGTGTGACAGCGGCCGTTGCCCGGTGGGTGTGGCCACGCAAAACCCTGCGCTGTACAAAGGCCTCGACCCTGCCGACAAACGGGTACGGGTAGCCAATTTTCATGGCAAAACCATTGAAGCAACAAGAGAGATCATGGAAGCCTGTGGCTTTCACGCCATAGAAAAGATCAACCCAGCGAAGTTCTTCCGCCGGGTAAATCAGTACGAAAGCAAAAGTTTCGAACAGATCTACTTCCCGGCCAAAGGCAGCGCTATTAAAAACAATTTTCAAACTGTGTTAAATTAAACGGACATGCAAAAGACCGCAATACAGCTTATGCTGTCAGAAAGTGACTACGAGATCATCATGTTGTCACTCAAAACCGACAAATGGAAAAAGACCTGCAACCAGCACGACGCCGAAGGTCTGGAGGCTGAATTGAAAAAAGCAAAAGTGGTAGTGGACGATGAACTGCCCGGCGACGTGGTGCGACTCAACAGCTTTGTCACCATAAAAGAAGAAAAAGCCGGCAAGCAAATGGAACTGATGCTGGTGACACCGGAAAAAGCAGATATCAAGCAACGCAAAATATCCATTATGTCGCCTATTGGTGTGGCTCTTATTGGTTACACCAAAGGCGAAAAAGTAAGCTGGGAAGTACCGGCCGGTAAAAAAACGTTCACCATATTAGATGTACGCCATTCGGTTGCGTAGCAAAGGTTCTCGTTGATTAGGATAGATAGATTGGTTTGGAAAAGAAGGGCCGTTCTGCAAGGAGCGGCTCTTTCCTTTTTAATGAATTATGTCGTGCCGCCGCAACAGGTCATCACGACATAAAAAAATATCCAATAACTAATATTGACTATCAAAATATCTTGAACCTTTCAAAGCAGGCCCTCTCCAACCCTTCCCTGTCATCGGGATGCGAAATACCGATAAGTGCTTTGGCACGCTGTCGCAGGTTTTTTCCATACAGGTAAACAATGCCGTATTCGGTTACCACGTAATGCACGTGTGACCGTGTAGTGACCACACCGGCGCCGGGCTTTAAAAACGGTACGATCCGGGCAAGGCCTTTGGCGGTACGTGATGGCAGGGCAATGATTGGTTTGCCGCCTTCACTCAGCGCCGCACCCCGCATAAAATCCATTTGTCCACCTACGCCGGAATATTGATAGGTACCAATGGAATCAGATGCGACCTGGCCGGTGATATCAATTTCAATGGCGCTGTTGATGGCCACCATCCTGTTGTTGCGACGGATTATATGCGGGTCGTTCACATAGTCAATGTCGAGAAAGTTAAAGGCAGGATTGTCGTCAACATAATCGTACAGGCGACGAGTGCCCAGGGCAAAACCGGTAACGGCTTTGTTGGGATGGATCTGTTTGTACTTGTTGTTGATAATGTCCTTTTCAAAAAGATCGACAATGCCATCACTGCACATTTCGGTATGCACGCCCAAGTCTTTGTGACCGGAAAGCGAACGCAGCACGGCATCGGGAATAGAACCAATTCCCATTTGCAGGGTGCTCCGGTCTTCAATCAGGCTGGCTACAAATTCTCCGATCCGCAATTCGTCCGGTCCAACTTTATCAACAAAATTGTTTTCATACAGGGGCTCGTTGCATTCCACCATGGCATAAAAACGGCTGCTGTGAATCAGGCCGTCACCATGTGTTCGTGGTACGTTGCTGTTGACCTGGGCAATTACATAGCGGGCTGTGTTTACGGCCGACCGGGCAATGTCCACCGAAACCCCAAGCGAACAATAGCCGTGCTGGTCGGGTGGCGATACTTGTACAAGCGCAACGTCAATGGGCAAAATGCCTCTTGTAAAAAGATGTGGTATCTCGCTAAGAAAAACCGGCACGTAATCAGCCCGGCCTTCTTTTACATCCTCGCGAATGGCCGCTGATACAAACAGCGAATTGATCTGGAAGCTTTTGACATATTCAGGCTTGTCGACATAGATGTCGCCGTAAACGGAAATAAACACCAGCTCCACATCATTAAGACGCGGTGCTTGCCGGGCCAGTTCCCGCAATAAACAGGTTGGTGTCTGCGCACTTCCCTGCACAAAAACACGGTTACCGGATTGAATAATCGACAGGGCTTCTTCAGCTGATCTGTAAACAACAGGGAGTTTCATATACAAGACAAATAAAAAGAACACACCCTGCAAGACAACTGAGCGGCACCATCGTAGAAAGTGAGTGTTCTCATAATTTTATTTGCACGCCATTGAATAGTTGTCTTACTACACCTTGCGGCCTGATCCTTGCAGAAAAGGGCCGTTATGAAACAAACAGGTGTAGCATCGGGGTCAACGTTTTGTTTTTAGAACCCGATTGTGAAGGAGAGCGACACAAGAAATTTCCGTACGTTCCCTTCCACCAGATTTGCTTTCAATAGCAAAGCGTTTCAGTAATTTTAAAGCTGTTAGAAGAATTATAGCAGGAGCAGACGAATGATGAATCAAAAAATCAGGGAAGTACATTATTTTTTTTACAGCCAGGCATTTGCCGATGGTCTTCGGTCAACAACAGCCATCTTGTTGCCGGCGCTGATCGGTTCTTACCTCGGCCATTTTCAAACGGGTCTCACCATTTCCCTTGGCGCTATGGTGGTGAGCCTTACCGATGCACCGGGCCCCATCCTGAACAAACGCAACGGAATGCTGATTGCCATGTCGCTTGCAGTTGTTTTTGCCATCATCACGGCACTGGCCCGCAGCAGCCCGATCCTGATGGGTATTGAAATTCTGTTGGTGACGTTCTTCTTCTCCATGTTTGTAGTGTATGGCCAGCGGGCTACAGGTGTTGGTAATGCGGCTGTTCTGATCATGATCCTAACCATGGACAACCCGGCACAATCCGAAAACGTTCTGCTACACGCAGCCTATATTTTAGCCGGCGGGCTTTTTTATTTTATCCTGAGTTTGTTGCTCTACCGGATACGTCCTTACCGAACAGCGCAGCGGGCACTGGGTGAGTGCATTCGCGAAGTGGCCAATTATCTTTCTATACGAGCCGATTTTTACAATTGCAAAACGGACCTCGAAACGGACTACCGGCGCATGGTAACGCAGCAGATCGTGGTCAACGAAAAACAGGACCTGGTAAGAGAAGTGTTTTTTAAAACACGAAAGATCGTCAATGAATCAACCGATGCGAGCCGCAAGCTGGTGTTCACCTTTGTGGAAACGGTGGACCTGTTTGAAGACATCACCGCCTCATACTACGATTACAAATCACTGCGGAAAACCTACGGCGATTCGGGTGCACTGAGCCTTATACACGATACGCTGAAAAAACTTGTTAACGAACTCCATGCCATCGGCATTGCCATTCAAACCAATACTTCTTTTGAACGGGGTTTTGATTACGACGAAGAGATCAAAACGCTGAAAGCAAAGATCGATGCCATCACCCTGGCAGAAGGCATTAATAAAGTGGTGCTGATAAGGATCGTTGTCAACATCCGGAACCTGTTGAACGGCATCGACTCCATTGAACAATATTTTACAACCGGCATCAAGCGCAAGCGTAGCGGCGTTGACCATTCGCATTTTGTAACGCACCAGCCGCTTGATCCCAAGATCTTTCTCAACAACCTCAATATTCAGTCTGATGCTTTTCGCCATGCCATTCGCGTATGTGCAGCCTCCGTTGCGGGATATTTTGTCATTCAGTTGATGCCCTATGGCAATCACAGTTATTGGGTGTTACTGACGATCGCCTTTATCATCAAGCCAGCTTTTAGCCTGACCAAGCAACGCAATATTGAACGGATCATTGGTACCGTTGTTGGCGGCGCTATTGGTGTGGGTGTGCTGTTGCTGGTTGACAGTAAAACGGCGCTGTTCATCATCATGGTGTTGTTTATGCTGGCCACCTACACCTTTATGCGCCTCAACTACCTGGCGATGGTACTTTGTGTTACGCCGTATGTGTTTATCCTTTTTTCCTTTATCGGCAGCGAGTTTCGGGTCATTGCCTGGGAGCGGCTGCTGGATACACTGATTGGCTGTACCATTGCCTTTGCTGCCAGTTATTTACTTTTCCCTAGTTGGGAACGGGAGCAACTGAAAAACCACATGCGGGCCATTTTACAGGCCAATATGCTCTACCTGCAAAAGATCATGAAGGCGTTTTCGGGCCAACCGGTCAATGTAATTGAATACAAAGTGGCACGCAAAGAAGTTTACCTGCATTCGGCAAACCTTTCGGCAGCTTTTCAGCGCATGTTATCGGAACCCAAAAGCAAACAAAGCTCGCAATCCTTACTGCAGCAGTTTGTGGTGCTGAATCATATCTTTTTTTCCAATGTTGCCAACATCGGTACAAGCCTTTTGGCAAAAGACCGAAAGGACTATCCTGCGGAACTCCTGCTGCTATCGAAAAAAGTGTACAACAAGCTGGATGAAGGACGCAAAAAGTTTGGCGAAGCAGAAGAGCTAGTGCTACCTGGTGATGTAGTGAAAGTTGAAACAAGGCAGACAGAAGACGATGTGCTGCTGAAAGAGCAACTGCAGTTTATCTACCAGTTGAGCAAGGACATTACCAAAACAGCCGGAGAGCTTATTGGAGAAACCACTGCAAAGCCAGTTCATATCCCTTCAGTCCAAGCCCAATAATGCTGCCGGCCGATTTACCCGAAACATGAGAAAGCTTGCGGAACTCCTCACGGGCATGCACATTGGAAATATGCACTTCCACCACTGGTGCTTTGATGGCGGCGATGGCATCGCCAATGGCAACAGAGGTATGTGTATAGCCACCGGGATTCATGATGATGCCGTCGTAATCGAATCCAACACGTTGCAGTTCGTTGATCAGTTCACCTTCGATGTTGCTTTGAAAATAAGTGAATTCAATTGCGGGATACTTATCCTTTAGTTGCAGGAGGTAACCTTCAAAGGTTTCGCTTCCGTAAATTTCTGGCTCCCGTTTCCCTAGCAAATTGAGGTTAGGGCCGTTGATGATGGCAATCTTCATGTAAACACGAATTTAATGCACGAATTTCACGAAAAGGGAACAGGAAAGGCACAAATTCGTTTCCTAAGAAAGGATGCGGGCATAGATGTGCAAGCTGATGTAAGTTCCGTTTTTGATCTCGCATTCACGCATGGTGCCTTCGTGCTGAAAGCCTGCCCGCTGCAGCAGTTTGCTACTAGCGGTATTGCCTTCTTCCACAAAAGCTTCCATCCGGTGCAGCGCTTTGTTATTTTTCCAGTAACGGAGAACTTCTTGCAGGGCTTCCAAAGCATAACCTTTCTTCCAAAATTGTGGCAGTAGCCAAAAGCCCACTTCAGCTTTGTTGTGCTCTGGCCTGTAGCCGTACACCGCAATCACACCGGCCTTTCGCCCATTGCTTTTTTCCACCATCTTCCAGGCTGTCCCACTACCCTTTTCTTCCAGTTGCCGGTACCAGTCCATCTGTGCAGCAGTTGCTTCTAACGTATTGTACCGCACACCGTAAAAAGGAATCACATCGGGGTGACTCAGACCTTCAAAAACAAAAGTTTGATCTTCTGCTTCTATCCCCTGCAAAAAAAGACGTGCTGTATTTAACGTAGGAACCATAGATCAAGAATAATTAAACAAGTTCGATGGCACGAATTACACAATATTTTCCGGATAACAGGAACCTATTCGTACAAAAAAACGGCTCCTTACGGAGCCGCCCAAATTCGTGCATTTTTTGTATCAATTCGTGTTTAAACTTTCCTTGATCAATTGAATAAAGTCATCAAAAAGATAACGGCTGTCGTTGGGGCCCGGTGTGCTTTCCGGGTGGTATTGCACCGAGAAGGCTGGCTTGCCTTTTACCTTGATTCCTTCAATGGAATTGTCGTTAAGGTTCATATGGGTGATCTCGATATGTTCTGCATTTCTTACGGCTTCAGGATCGACACCAAAACCGTGGTTCTGCGTGGTGATCTCGCAACGGCCGGTCAGCAGGTTTTTCACCGGGTGATTCATGCCCCTGTGCCCGTGGTGCATTTTAAAGGTAGGAATGTCATTGGCCAGGGCCAGCAACTGGTGACCAAGGCAAATACCAAAGGTTGGGCGATCTTCCTGCAAAACGGCTTTTACCGTTTCCACGGCATAGGGCATGGCCGCAGGGTCGCCGGGTCCATTGGAAATAAAATAACCGGCAGGGTTAAACGCTTTCAACTCTTCGGGTGATGTTTTGGCTGGAAACACTTTTACGTGTGCGCCACGCTGTACCATGCAGTTCAGGATGTTTCGCTTGGTACCATAATCCAGCACCGCTACTTTGATAGGAGAAGAAGGATCACCCAACTCGTAAGCAACCTGCGTGCTGACGATGGAAGCCAGTTCAAGACCGTCCATGCTGGGCACTTCCTGTAATTTATTTTTCAGAACTTCCGCATCCAGAATCTCCGAAGAGATGATGCAGTTCATGGCACCTTTGCTGCGGATGTGCGCTACCAGTGCCCGGGTATCCACGCCTTCAATGGCTACGATGTTTTGTTTTTTAAGGTATTCGTCCAGCGAGCCTTGTGCCTGCTTGCGGGAGAACAACTCCTCCAGGTTGCGACCGATCAATCCTTTGATCTTGATGCTGTCACTTTCCACATCTTCGTCCTTCACACCGTAGTTGCCAATGTGCACATTGTTCATGATCAGCACCTGTCCGTAATAGCTGGGATCGGTAAACACTTCCTGGTAGCCTGTCATACCGGTATTGAAACAGATCTCACCACCCGTGGTACCAATTGCGCCGAAGGCTTGTCCCCGGCAGGTTGTGCCGTCTTCCAGCACCAGTAAAGCTTCTTTTTGTGTTGTCATTTTAAAAACAAATTGCGCAAAAATAAAGAAGCCCTGTCATCTGCAGGGCTTTCTTTTGGTTATATTTTTCACATTCTTATAAATGTGTTGTTTCGGCGGGTTCCGGGGCGGTGGTCAACTCTTCCTCAGCCTTCTTCTTTTTGCCTGTAACAAAGCGATAGGCCGTACCGCCAATAGCAGCGATGGCAAGGATCACCAGCTTGATATTCTTTAGCAGCAGGGCAAGAATGCCGGCCTTGGCAAGCATTTTACCGGCCACCAATCCGCCAATGGTCCACGCGGCCACATCGTCCACGTTGGAATCAAAATCCTGGTAGCGATGGCCATCGTTAAAGGCAACCATGCCCAGAATGTTATCGATGTTATTGTTTACGCTGTCCAACTGGCTGATGCCTGAAACTGCCTGCAGGATCAGGACACCTTTGCGGCCCAAAATACGGATGTCGTAGTTCAACGTATTTTCTTCTTCGCCTTCCACAGAAAATTCTTTTGCCCAGTAGAGCAGTTTTCTCTCCTTGTTGTAAAAAGGTTTTGCGGCCCAGCCAACCAGGTGCATGGCGGATAAACCGGCCTTGCTGCGCTCTTCGTTGGAACTGGCCGTTTCTTCTTTCATCTCTTTCAACAGATCATCGTAATTGATGTCGCCGGCGTCGCCGTCTTTTACATAGCCAATGGCATCGTATTCAACAATAAAAGCGTAATCGGTGATGGCTACTTTGCTGTCGGCAGGAATGATCATGCCCAGGGCTGTTTGCCCTTTGAGGTTGCCCCAAACTTCTTCCAGAACATAGCGGGCATCTTTGGCATCCAGGAATTTAAAACCGGGAGCAATGTTGATGGTGGCCATGCCATTCTCCAGGGTTACGGAGCCGGTCTTGTAATGCATCTTAGCTTCGATGGAATCGATCTGTGCCAGCGCGGCCAGCATCATTTCGGTGGAGTCCTCACGTTCACGGGCACTCGAAAAAAGGGTGCTGCAAAGGGCAGCGAGGAAGAATAATTTTCTCATCAGTTAGTTTTAGGCGCTCAATATACGCTGCTCCCGGCAAAAAGAGAAGTGTTGGACCTCCCAAAACCACCAAAATAAAAAAGCACCCGCAAGCGGGTGCTTTCTATCTGAAAGGAACAATCATTAGCTAGGTTGTTGCTCGGTTGCTTCCGGTGTTGCATCGGCAGCAGTGGCATCAGCAGCAGGCGCTTCCGTAGTGGTAGCTTCCTGTGTGGCTGTTGCTTCCGTGGTTGCTTTTTTACGGCTTCCACCGGCGCGGCGTGTACGTTTTGCACCTTCTTTCTTCTCGGTAGCGGCTTTGCCGTAAACCTCGTTGAAGTCAACCAGTTCGATCATTGCCATTTCGGCGTTATCACCAGGACGTGTGCCCAGCTTGATTATGCGGGTGTAACCACCGGGACGGCCAGCTACTTTTTCAGCGATGGTGCTGAACAGTTCTGTAACAGCGGCTTTGTCCTGCAGGTAAGAGAACACAACCCGGCGCTGGTGGGTTTCGTTCTTCTTTGCCTTGGTGATCAGGGGCTCAGCATACACACGCAGTGCTTTTGCTTTGGCCAGTGTGGTAACGATACGCTTGTGCTGAATAAGGGCACAAGTCAGGTTGCTTAACAACGCTTCGCGGTGCTCTTTCTTCCGACCGAGGTTGTTGATTTTGTCTCCGTGACGCATGACGTTTTTAGTTTGTGGTTTGTCGTTTGTGGTTTGTAGTTATCCTACTTGCACCAACCCAACCCTTTTTGACAATTATTCGACTGCACCGTGTCAAGGATTTGCAGTCTACATTATGAATGAGATAATGTGATAATGGAGAAACTTCAAATTCTGTTCATTATCCAATTATCACATTAGCTGATTATTGAATTAGAAATCATCTTTTTCCACACCGAGCTTGCTCAGGTCCATACCAAAGTGCAGACCTCTTTCGTGCAATACCTGCTCGATTTCGCTCAGTGACTTCTGACCGAAGTTGCGGAACTTCATCAGGTCTTCCTGCTCGTACTGTACCAGTTCGCTCAGGGAGTTGATCTTGGCCGCTTTCAGGCAGTTGAAGGCACGTACGGAAAGATCGAGGTCTTCCAGAGGCGTCTTCAGAACTTTGCGCAGTTGCAGTGTTTGCTCATCAACGATATCTTCTTTCTTCTCTTCTTTGGTATCGAAAGTGATGTTCTCGTCGGTGATAATCATCAGGTGCTGGATAAGAATACGGCTGGCTTGCTTCACCGCTTCTTCAGGATGAATGGTACCATCAGTGGTTACTTCCATCACCAGCTTTTCGTAGTCGGTGCGTTGCTCCACACGGGTATTCTCAATGCTGTATTTTACATTCTTGATGGGTGTGTAGATCGCATCAACAGGAATGTATCCAAGGGGCGCATCTTTGGGCTTGTTCTCTTCGGCAGGAACATATCCACGGCCGCGGCCAATGGAGATCTCGATATCCAGTGTGGTAGAAGGATCCAGGGTGCAGATCAGCAGCTCCGGGTTCATCACCTGGAACGACTGTGTGCCTTCAGCCAGCATACCGGCCGTCAGCTCACCACGGTTCTTTATCGAGAGCGAAATTTTTTCGGTTTGAACGTCGTGGTCAACCACTTTCTTCAACCGAACTTGTTTGAGGTTGAGGATGATCTCCACTACGTCTTCAGAAACACCTTTGATCGTTGCAAACTCGTGATCAACGCCTTCAATGCGTACACCGACGATGGCATAGCCTTCCAGAGAAGACAGCAACACACGGCGCAGCGCATTTCCGATGGTAACGCCATAACCTGGCTCCAGCGGACGGAATTCGAATTGTGCTTCGAAGTCAGTAACTTTTTGAAGAACGATTTTGTCGGGCTTCTGAAAATTTAAAATTGCCATTTGTTATTTCAGATTTATTGTGTTTGATGAAAAGCTGTTAGCTTTTAGCTATTAGCCTCTGGCCAGATAAACCGACATTGAAGCTAACAGCTAAAAGCTAATGGCTAATAGCTTACTTGCTGTACAATTCCACGATCAGCTGCTCCTTGATGTTCTCAGGAACGGCATCTCTTTCAGGATACGTAATGAAAGTACCCTGCAGGTCAGTTTCATTCCAGTCAACCCAGGTAAACTTAGGGTTACGGCCACGAACATGGCTGGTGATGGAGGTGTTGTCTTTTGCTTTTTCGCGTAAAGCAACAATATCACCTGGCTTCAGTTGGAAAGAAGGAATGTTCACAATTTCGCCGTTAACGGTAACGTGCTTGTGGCTAACCAACTGGCGTGCAGCAGGACGGCTTGGAGCGATACCCATGCGGAACACGGTATTGTCCAAACGAGCTTCCAATAATTTAATCAGGTTTTCACCGGTAACACCTTTCCGACGAGATGCTTCTTCAAAGGTTTTGCGGAATTGCTTTTCCAGAACACCGTAAGTGTACTTGGCTTTTTGCTTTTCACGCAGCTGAAGAGCGTATTCTCCCAAAGTCTTACGCTTGCGCTGTGCGCCGTGCTGACCGGGAGGGTTAGAATTTTTACCTAACCATTTACCATTGCCCAGGATGGGCTCCCCGAAAATGCGGGAGATTTTGGTCTTAGGACCATTGTAACGTGCCATAGTTTTATTTCATTTCCGCTTTTTAAAAACCGGTGCGTTCATCGTTGAAAGCGGTAAAAATTAATGAAGCACCCTTTAGTTAAATGAAACCTATACGGCTCAATATGTTGGAGAGAAGCTGCGAGTTGTTAGCTTCGAGCTGCTAGCTTGTTTACGTTTAGGAAGAAGATTTCCATCCATTTCATAATCAGGCTAGAAGCTAGCGGCTAACAGCCAGCAGCTTCTTCTTATACTCTTCTCTTCTTGGGAGGACGGCAGCCGTTGTGCGGCAAAGGTGTAACGTCTTTGATAGAAGTTACTTCGATGCCTGACTGAGCCAGTGCACGGATGGCACTTTCTCTACCGGCGCCAGGGCCTTTTACAAATACATCCACTCTTTTCACACCTGCGTCGATCGCAACTTTCGCTGCATCGGAAGACGCCATTTGTGCGGCATAAGGGGTGTTCTTTTTAGAACCTTTGAAACCCATTTTACCGGCACTTGACCAGGAGATCACCTGGCCTTGCTTGTTTGTAAGAGAGATAATGATGTTGTTGAACGTAGCATTGATGTGGGCATCGCCGTAGGCATCAACCTTTACAATCCTTTTTTTCGCAGCGGCTTTTGCGCTTTGCTGTGCTTTTGCCATGATTACTTTAGGTAGTCTTTGTTGTGATTTACGTATCTCCCGCCAAGCGGGAAACCCAATTCAACCCTCCTCCTGCACCAGGGTATCTGTAATTGAACTGGAATTGACAGGTGCATATAGAAAGCGGCTAGCTATTAGCTACTGGCCACTAGCCGGATTTCGATTCAGATGAAGATTTTCATCCTTCTCGTAAACAAGCCAGAAGCTAGCGGCTAATAGCTAGCAGCTATTTCTTATTTCTTCGGAGCCTTCTTCTTACCAGCAACCGTTTTACGCTTGCCCTTGCGGGTGCGGCTATTGGTTTTGGTACGCTGACCTCTCAGAGGCAAGCCTTTTCTGTGACGAAGTCCACGGTAGCAAGCGATATCCAGCAAGCGCTTGATATTCATTTGCACTTCAGAACGCAGGGCACCTTCCACTTTCAGTTCGTCAGTGATGGTACCACGAATGGCTGCCAGTTCTTCATCATTCCACTCATGCACTTTTTTGCTTCTGTCAATATTGTGCGTGTCAAGAATGTAACGGGCAGTAGCGGGTCCAATACCGAAGATATAGGTCAGACCGATTTCGCCTCTTTTGTTTTTTGGTAAGTCAACGCCGGCAATACGAGCCATAGTTCTATTTTAGGTTTTAAAGTCTTTTAAATTCAAGCAGCTAGCTGTTAGCCTCAAGCTGCTAGCCGGAAAAAGCTAACGGCTAATAGCTAATGGCTAATAGCTTTCTATCCTTGTCTTTGCTTATAACGGGGGTTCTTTTTGTTGATCACGAAAAGCTTCCCTTTGCGGCGCACGATCTTGCAATCGGCGCTTCTTTTTTTGATCGATGCTCTAACTTTCATAGTTAATTTAAGCTTTTAGCTATTGGCGTTGAGCCTTTAGCAAATGAAACAATTTTTATTTCCAACCGCTAACAGCAAACCGCTAATAGCTTATTTGTACCTGAAAATGATACGTCCCCTCGACAGGTCGTACGGACTCATCTCCACACCTACCTTGTCACCGGGCAAAATCCGTATGTAGTGCATCCGCATCTTTCCTGAGATCGTCGCCAGGATTTCGTGTCCATTTTCGAGCTTTACCCTGAACATAGCGTTGGATAATGCTTCGATGATCGTTCCGTCCTGTTTAATTAATGGCTGTTTTGACATACAGAATTTGGAGGCGCGAAGATATAATATTTCAGCTATAAAAAAGAAAAGAGCAGAATTTTTCCTGCTCTTCTTCCCTATATTTTCCCAATTTTTTAAGAAGTTCCGGCCGGTTCTGGGCCAAATGGCGCCGGCAATCGTCGTTTTTGGGCTGTTTTTACTGGTCGCTGTCAGACCAACCATTTTTCCGTTACTTGTGTGTCGGCACCCTTTCGAGCTGTACTTTGGTCATATCGAGGTGATGATTCTGCAGCTCATGAAGATAAAGCGCATGGTTAAAATGGCGGTGATCTTCACGGTACCAAACGTCGAGATTGGTGTAATTACCAGGATCGTGTACCACCACGCGGAAGGGACCTCTTTTAAACTTGACGCCTTCGGGGGTTTCTTCTTTTTCAAACCCGAGGATGTTAATCAGCCGGTCTTCGGTCATGGGTAGGGGAATGATCTGGTCGGGGTTGTACCAAAACTCTTGGATACCGTTGTCGATCTGGGCCTGGTTCTCTTCCTTGTCAACATCAGTAACAACGCCTTCTCTTTCCACCCCTTCATCAATCACCTTTACCACATCGCCTGCTTTCAAATCTGAGATTGTAATCATAACTATCCTTTTTTAGTTCATTCTAAAATAACCCTAAATGACAATCTGGCCAAACGGGCATTCTATTCCCTGCAAATAAAAAGCCGGGCTAAAGCCCGGCTTTTTAGTCAATTGGCAAGCGACAATATGCGATTAGCAAAATTGGATGATCACGTTTCTGCGGAATTGGTACCTATTATGGTCTTACAAATTTGTTTCACGCTTCCCTTGGCCTTTGACAAGAACCAACATACGCTTACCGCGACTGCATTTCGCGTTGCCCATTGCTTATTGCCCATTGCCCATTGGGCTTTTGACTACCGGCCAATAACAGGTCAATTCATCGTATAAGGAAACTTTTTCGTGGCGTTGCGCATGAGGGCATCAACCAGGCGGGTGGTAGACGAGCCCACGGAGCCGGAAGCCTCGTAGTCGTATTTCCACAAAAGATTGCCGGATGAACCGTCGTGTATATTAATAGTGGTGGCTACTTTGTTGGTATTGCCCCAAGCACCTACCAGCAGGCCAACGGCGACGGCAGCCCCTTCCGACATGGGTTTTTCGGTACTCATACGGTCCTGCATCACGGCGTCAACACCCAGCACTTTGGCAATCTTTGCCCGGTCGGTGGTGCTAAGGTCCGCGTAGGAAATGCCGGCTTCTTTCAGCATCGCGTTGGTTTTAATAACGTCCTGGAAGGATACCGTATAGTTGAACTTTTCGCCACGGCGCAAAAACCAGCCCTGCATTTTTTCCTGGATATCGTAAGCCATTTTCAGCCGCATGTCTTCCATTTGCTCAGGGGTGGTGCTCTTTGCCTGGTTAGGCCGCAACTGGATGGTAACATCGGCCGGCAGGATCGCCACGGTTTTGTGTTTTGACAACGCACCGGAAAATTCAGTTGACTTGTAGATCTGGGGACCGCAGCTAACCAGCAAGAGTGTAGCAATCGCGGCAAATAGTATTGGTTTCATAAACGCTTTGTTTTCACCAAAACTACCGGCCGCTCCTGCCAAAGAAAACCCCATTCTGCCTGAAGGTGCAAAACCATGCTGTGAGTTGTAGAAACAGCCTCCCTGAACTGCACAAACTGCCTACTGCTTACGGCCGACTGCCAACTGCTTTCTCACTCCGCCCAGCTCATCACATAGCCATCGTTCTCGATTGCCAGGGCCTGCTTTGTCAACATCAGCGGGTGAAAGGTATCCACCATCACCGCCAGTTCCTTTGTTTCCTTGGCGCCAATGCTTTTTTCCACCGAACCGGGGTGCGGCCCGTGCGGGATGCCGGCCGGGTGCAGGGTGATCATACCACGGGTAACATTCTTGCGACTCATAAAATCGCCGTCAACATAATAGAGCAGTTCGTCGCTGTCGATATTGCTGTGATTGTAAGGCGCAGGGATGGCTTGTGGATGGTAATCGAACAGGCGGGGTACAAAGGAGCAAACCACGAAATTGTGTGCTTCAAAGGTTTGATGAACCGGCGGCGGCTGGTGCACCCGCCCGGTGATCGGCTCAAAATCGTGAATGGAAAATGCAAAAGGATAGCAACAGCCGTCCCAGCCAACCACGTCAAAAGGATGACCGGCATAATGAATATTATACAGGATGCCGCGCTTTTTGGTCTTTACCATAAAGTCGCCCTTTTCGGTAAACGTTTCCAGGTCTTGCGGCGCACGAATATCCCGTTCGCAAAACGGCGAATGCTCGAGCAACTGCCCGTATTTGCTCAGGTAGCGCTTGGGAAAACGGATAGGGCTGAAACTTTCGACAATAAAAAGGCGGTTGTTCTCTGTAGTGAAATGGATCTGGTAGATGGTTCCCCGCGGAATGACCAGGTAATCGCCATAGGCGAAAGGCAGGCTGCCGTACACCGTTTTCAGCACTCCGCTGCCTTCGTGTACAAAAAGCATCTCATCGGCATCGGCGTTTTTGTAAAAATATTCAGTCAGGCTTTGCTGTGATGCTGCGAGTACAATGTGCACGTCGCCGTTGACCAGCACCGGCACACGGCTTTGCAGGAAATCTTTTTCCGGCTTGATCTTAAAGCCATCAAAGCTGCGGTGACTGAGCATTTTTTCTTCAGCCACCTCGGGTGCTACGTTTACCGGCTTTTCTGTTTTAATGATCTCCGTTGGCGGGTGAACGTGGTAGAGCAGGGAATAATCGTTGGAGAAACCTTCGGTAGAAAAAAGTTGCTCGGAATACAATCCGCCATCGGGCTTGCGAAACTGCGTATGGCGCTTGTGTGGTATTTGTCCCAGTGTATGATAATATGGCATAGGAGGAATGTGATAGTCTGATAATACGATAATTTGATAATTAGAGAATGCATGGGTTGGGTGCCGATGCAGTGGGAAAGGAAAGCTCGAGGGTCTTCAGCAGGAAAACATATTTCCACTGACGTTTATCGATCCAATAAGTAAAGTTTCGATGCAGGGGCATAACGCAAGCAATGTTAGCTTAAAGGTAAGGCTTCCTGTAAAAAGGAAGAGTTGATCGGCGTATCGGGAAAGACAGCAACCAACGACCTGTTCAAAAGAAAAGCAGAACATTGCAAAAGAAAGCTGGCCCTAAATGGCCGGGAGAAAAGAGCATGAAACGGATTGGATTGATCTCAGACACACATGGTTTTTTGGACGAAGCGGTTTTCCGGCATTTTAAAGACTGCCACGAAATATGGCATGCCGGTGATTTTGGTACGGTTGCCATTGCCGAGCAACTGAAAGAAAAAACAGGCCTGCCGCTGCGAGGAGTGTATGGTAATATTGACGGCACCGATGTGCGAAGCGTTTACCCAAAAACGTTAGTGTGGAACTGCGAGGACGTGACGGTGTACATGACCCATATCGGCGGTTACCCGGGGCGCTATGCGCCGGGCATTAAACAAGAACTGCAGAACAGCGGTGCACGGCTTTTTATCTGCGGCCACTCGCACATCTTAAAGGTCATTTACGATGAAAAGATCGGCTGCCTGCACATGAACCCCGGTGCTGCCGGCAACCAGGGCTGGCACAAAGTGCGAACGCTTATCCGTTTTACTATTGATGGTGCCAACATCAGGGATGCCGAGGTGATTGAATTGGGGATGAGAGGAAGCCCCCTGTCCCCCGGTGGGGGGACTTAGGTCGATTATTCATTTGTACAGGCAGCTTTTCACCCAGTACAATGTGTTTCTATTTCCCTTTGTTGAATAGGATTCATGGACGTAGAAGTGTGCGACGCAACAGAAGTTCAATAGTAGCAACCCTGTTCAGTACATAAAAAAAAATGCCTGTTGTTGAAACAGGCATTTGTTATGAAAAAAAGACATTGCTAAAGGAAAAATTGCAGGTAGAATAGTTATTCTGACCTAAGTTCCCCCACCGGGGGACAGGGGGCCGGCCGGCATTAAAACCAACCACTCGCTGCACCCACCACACGGAAAGGCCAGGGAATAGAAACAAGGATGATCAGCAAGGCCAAAAGGTAAAAGATTACGGTGCGTTTGTGCTTTGCCCGGTCGCTCATGGGTTTGCGCCCCTGGGCTTTGCCAATGTGCAACAGGATAATAGCGATGAGCATTCCAACCAGGTGTTCCACCGCAAAAAAGCGGGTGGTGGGTTCTTTCATGACAGCACCCATGCCGCCTTCCAACTGAAACATTTTATAACCTCTTGGACCAGCCACATAAAGATAGATACCTACCAGCAGCATAATATCGGCAGCAATGGTGAGGAAAAGGCCTAAACGATTATCGGATTTAATATAGGGCCTGTTACCGGCGATCAAACTATTGAAAATTGCAAAAAGCAAAAGCAGCAAAACAACCCACCGTCCTACACTGTGAATATGTCGCATAACTTCATAAAACGTTACTTCCATTCCTGTTGATTTTGATTGGGTCAAAGATAGGCGGGAAAAGGAAACGCCGTGTTCGTCCCTTTAAAGAATTCATTTCTGCTTTCTGAAAGCAGTTCATTTAGTCAAATGCATCCCTTTGCCAATTGCTGATTTCTCATTGCTCTTTGGAAACACTCACTCTTCCCAATCAGCAATAAAAATATTGGTATCCCTTGTGCCGCCGTTGTTGCGGTTACTGGAAAAAATGATCTTTTTGCCGTTAGGACTAAACATCGGGAAGGCATCAAAGCCCTTGTCGTGGCTGATCTTTTCCATGCCGCTGCCATCGGCTTTCATCACATACATGTTAAACGGAAAGCCACGCTTGTATTCGTGGTTGCTGCAAAAAATAAAGTTGCCATCGGGCTTGAAGTTGGGTGCCCAGTTGGCCTGTCCCAACGATGTTACCTGCTGCACATTGCTGCCATCCGCATTGGCCACAAACACTTCCATTTGCGTGGGAGCTACCAGACCTTCTGCTAACAGCTCCTTGTATTCTTTTATCTCCGCCTCGGTCTTGGGGCGGCTGGCACGCCAGATCAGTTTTTTCCCGTCGGGACTAAACCAGGCACCACCATCATAACCCAATTCACGTGTAACCTGCGTCGTGACACCGCTGGCCAGGTCCATGACATAAAGGTCAAGATCGCCGTTGCGCACCGAGCTAAAGACCATCTTTTTCCCGTCAGGTGAAAGCGTAGCTTCAGCATCATAGCCCGGTGTGTCGGTCAGTTTTTTTACAATCTTTCCTGTCAGATCGGCCATGTAAATATCGTAGCTGCTGTACAGGGGCCAGATGTAGCGGTTGCCGTATTTGCTGCGGTCGGGCACCGGCGGGCAGGCTTCACTGCCTTCGTGGGTGGAAGCATAAACAATATGCTTGTTGTCCTTTGTAAAAAAAGCGCAGGTGGTGCGGCCTTTGCCCGTGCTCACCAGTTGGTAGGTAAACTTCTCTCCTTTTGCCGGCACCTTGCCGTAGTAGATCTGGTCGCAGGGAATGCCGTCTTTTACCGATGTGCGCTGAAAGACGATCGCTTTTTCATCATAACTCCAGTAGGCTTCGGCATTGTCGCCGCCAAAAGTGAGCTGCTGCAGGTTGCGAAAATATTTTTCTTCGGGATAGCGCAAGGTATCAGCCGCCGGGTTGCCTTGCGCAGAGGCCACACCTCCCACAACGCTTGAACAAAACGATAGCACAGCAAAAGCAACGTAGAAATATTTTTTAACCATAAGAAGATTTTAGCCGCTTGCAAAAGCATTGCAAAAATATCGGCTGCCGCCGCATTCCGGCAGAGATTTTTGTTTGTGGCTAACCCGCATGCTATAGTTTTGAAACATGGGTAAGATATGTTCGTGGTTATTCGCTTCGCTTCTTCTCTTTTCGTGCAGCAACGAAGAAAAAAATGTGGCGCAAAACATTCCGTCGCAGCAAAAGACAATGGACAGCATTGCCACCCAGATCAACGCCGCCCGTTCGCTCCAGGAAAGCGGGCAAACTGCAAGAGCCCTGGCCATCGCCGACAGCATGCTGCAAAAATTTCCCGGTCAACTCGATGCCATTGGCATCAAAGCCGAAATTTTAAAAGAGCAGGGTAAAAACGAAGAAGCCCTCGCTCTTCTTGAAAAGGCCTATACGCTGCAACCGCGTGACAAAGAAACGGCGTACAACCTGGCGTACGAATATGCCGAAGCCAAAAGCCCCAAAGCACTTTCCTTAACAGACACACTCATTAAATACGACAAAACAGAAACGGTTGCCCGTGCCTGGTATATCAAAGCATCGTACTTCCGTAACCTGGGCAACGAAAAAGAAGCCCTGCGTTATTATGATTCTTCTGCCGTAGCCGACTATAATTTCCTGGACACCTATCTTGACAAAGGCCAGTTGCAGTTCGAGCAAAAAAAATTTGAAGCTGCCCTGCGCACCTTTGCCACGGGGCAAAAGCTTTCGCCCGGTACCGCCGATTTTTATTTTTGGGTGGCCAAAACCCAACAGGCCATGGGCAACACCGGAGATGCTAAAATGAATTATGAACGTGCCTTTGCTTTGGATAAGTCTATGACGGAAGCAAAGGCGGCAGCGGAGGCAATTGGTAAATAACACCAAGCAATTGGCAATAAACAATGGGCAAAAGAAAATAATGGGCTTGGGGTTAATGCTGCTGTCACACAATTGCAAATTGTCTCTTGCCAATTGCCAATTGATTTATCTTGCGGCCGTTTAAAAAAAGCAACATGCCCCTGTTAGCCCCCTCATTACTCGCCGCCGATTTTTTACACCTGGAAGATGAATGCAAACTGGTAAACAACAGCGAAGCTGACTGGCTGCATTTTGATGTGATGGATGGCCGCTTTGTGCCCAACATTTCGTTTGGACTGCCGGTGCTGAAAGCGGTTCGCAAAGCCTGTACAAAGTTTTGCGATGTGCACCTGATGATCGAAGAGCCTTCAACATACGCGGAGGAATTCAGGGACGCCGGTGCCGATATGCTGACCGTTCATTACGAAGCTTGCCGCCACCTGCACCGCAACATTCAACAGATCAAATCTCTGGGCATGCAGGCCGGCGTGGCCATCAATCCCCACACGCCGGTTGCTGTTTTGGAAGATATTTTAGCTGATGTGGACATGGTGCTGGTGATGAGTGTAAACCCTGGTTTTGGCGGGCAAAAATTTATCGAACACAGCTACGAAAAAATCCGGACGCTTCGCCGCATGATCACCGAAAAAGGACTGTCTGTAAAAATAGAAGTCGATGGTGGCGTAACACTTGAAAACGCCGGTGCACTGGTAAAGGCCGGTGTGGATGTGCTAGTTGCCGGCAATACCGTTTTTTCTTCGTCAAATCCGGTTGAAACCATAAAAAAGCTAAAAGCAGCCGGTTTATAGAAGTAAGCAGTTGGCAGTAGGCAATATGCAGTCAATTCATTACTGCCAACTGCTTACTGCCTACTTTTTACTTATTGCTTATACCCGCCTGCATTCGTTGCATCTTCTTTGTCTGTATTCCGGTTTGGATTGTTTTGCCGCACACTGTCCGAAACTTCCTGGTCGTTGTCGGTGTATTCTTCTGTGAGCTCTTTATCCCGGTCCATGTCTTTGTCAAATTTTGACGGAATACCGGTTCCCTGGCTACTTTTGTTTGTTCCCGAAGGTTGTCCTTTGTCAGTACGCATAATCACTCCTTTTTTTAAACCCATGAAATCGGACAATTCGCATGCCACGCAGTGCATTCTGTCGAAATATCTGTCGGGGCACTATCCTGTTTAAGAAAGACATGGAGTATTTTAGCCCCAAATCTGCTTCTGTGAACAAAACCGGCCTCCTGCTTTTTTTCCTATTGCTGTTTTCTCAAACTGTCTTTTCGCAAAACAGGGGTGCCGTGGTCAGCGGCAGCGTGGTGGATGAGAACGAAGCTTTTTTGCGCGGTGTTTCCATTTCTATTTTGGGACAACAAAAAGTTGTCACGACCTCCGACTCCGGACATTTCCGGCTAACTGTACCAGCGAACAGGGCCTTTGCCCTGTTGTATTCTCATGCCGGTTACCAAACCGTCCAGCGTAATTTTTTACTGAACGAAGGTGAAGAAGAAGTAGTCAAGATCCGAATGGAGCCCGGCGCCGCTACCATGGAAGAAGTGATCATCCGCGACCAGCGGGAGCGATCAGAAGCAGGATTGCTGCGTCCCAACCCAAAGTCCATCATCAACCTGCCATCGCCGGTGATGGGTGTGGAAGGCTTGCTGAAAGTATTTGTGGGCTCCAACAACGAGCTCACATCGCAGTACAATGTACGCGGCGGCAGCTACGACGAGAACCTTATTTATGTGAACGACTTCGAGATCTTTCGTCCTTACCTTGTTCGCAGCGGCCAGCAGGAAGGATTGAGCTTTATCAACCCGCAGCTCGTCCGCAATATTTCCTTTTACAACGGTGGCTTTTCCGCCCGGTATGGCGATAAAATGAGCTCTGTGCTCGACATCCAATACACTACGCCAAAAAAGTTTGGTGGCTCTGCTTACGTTAGCTTATTGGAGCAGGGTATTCATCTCGAAGGAACCGGCAAACGATTTACTTATTTAGTGGGTGCCCGCAACCGCAGCAACCGCAACCTACTTAGCAGCCAGGAAACGGTAGGCTCTTACGTGCCTTCTTCGTCTGACCTGCAGGGACTATTCACTTACCAAGCAAGTAGTAAAGTGAGTATGGAATTGTTAGGGAATATTTCTGCCACCCGCTTTTCGCTGATCCCACAAAGCAGCCAGCTAACGTCAAGCGTCTTTTCCCCTTTTTTTACCGCCAACCTGGGCGTGGATATTTATTTTAACGGCCGTGAAAAAGACAGCTACAGCACGGGCATGCTGGGATTTTCCACCACCTACCAGGCCCGAAAAAACCTAAAGCTAAAATGGCTCTTCTCCCGGTTTGAGAACAACGAAAGCGAGAACATTGACATTACCGGCGCTTATCTTTTTGGCGACCGCGATTTTGACCAAAACTCTGCCACCTTTGGCTCTATTGTAAACCCGCTTGGCGGCGGGCTTTACCAGACCTTCGCCCGCAACCGGCTGAACATAGTTGATTACAATCTTTCGCATAAAGGCAGCCTTACCAAAGGTGCACATGCCATTCAATGGGGACTGGGCTACAACCGTACCCTTATCAACGACAAGCTGAACGAATGGGAATACCAGGACTCCGCCGGGTATTCGCTGCCTTACAACCCGGCGCAGTTGCAACTGAACAAAGTGATCAAATCCGTAGCGGAGCTTTCTGTCAATAAATTCAACGGCTATATACAGGACAACTTTGTCTGGAACAAGGGCTATAGCACGTATACCCTGCAGGGCGGCCTGCGTTTTAATTACAATGACCTGAACAAAGAGTTTCTCCTCTCTCCCCGCCTCAGTGCTTCCTGGAAGCCGGGCTGGCAGCGTGACATTGTTTTCCGGCTGGCCGGTGGCGCTTATCACCAACCGCCATTTTACCGGGAGCTGCGTCGCTATGATGGTTTGCTAAATACAGGGTTGAAAGCACAAAAAAGCTGGCAGGCCGTGGCTGGTTTTGACTATAACTTTTTTGGACTGAACCGCCCCCTTCGCCTTAGCACAGAGGCCTATTACAAGCACATGACGGACGTGGTGCCTTATGACATCGACAATGTGCGGATACGTTATTCGGGGGAGAACAATGCCAAAGCCTATGCCACCGGGATAGAAATGCGCCTGTTTGGCGAACTGGTAAAGGACGCGGAAAGCTGGGTGAGCCTTGGCTTTATGCGTACACGGGAAAACCTCACCAATGATTTTTATACGGCGTATACGGTGGATTCCTTAGGCAAGCCAACGGATAGCAGTTTAGTGGAAGGTGGCTGGTTTCGCCGGCCTACTGATAGAACGATCACCTTTGGCATGTTCTTCCAGGATTACCTGGCCACCAATAAAAACTTTAAGGTGTATGTCAATACGCTTTACGGCACCAACCTGCCGTATAACATCCCGGGCAATGTGCGTTACCGCAATGCCCTGCGGATAGAGCCTTATATGCGGGTTGACATCGGCTTTAGTGCACTTTTGCTGGATGGAGAGAAAGCGGCCCGCAGAAGCCATTCGCCGTTTCGCAATTTTGAAAACATTTGGGCCAGCCTTGAGATCTTTAACCTGATCGACCGCTCTAACACCATCTCGTATTTACTGGTGAAAGATTTTGCCAACAACATTTTTACGCTTCCCAACCGCCTTACCCCGCGCCTCATCAATTTCAAGATCATAGCAAGATGGTAAGGAGAAGCTATGAGCTATGAGCTGCGAGCGGAATAATCAATAATTATTAATTACTGATTATTCACCCAAAACTCATTCTCCCATTTACGCTTATTGGGGTTTTCGTTGAGCAGCTCGGTGCTAATGGCCACCAGTATTGTTGGCGGCAGCACCCCTTCCGCATAAGGAAAGAGTTCCCGTTCCTCGAAACGGATGTGGTTGTGAATGGCATCGGCAAGCTGGGTAAAAATGTCTTCGTCCTGAACAGTGGCCCCCAGCCGCACCAACGCCTCTATTTGCTCGTGCTCTTCAAACATGCGTTGCACCAGTGCATTGTCGGCGGGCAGGTGAATGGCCAGCACCTGTTCTTCTTTTCGAAAATGGTTCTCGAGATCAGCCTCCCAAAACCATTGAATGAATTCGGAGATCAGCGTTTTGTCCGTGCCGTTGCGCAAGCCCTGTTTTATCTTCCAGCCAAATAATAAGCCTTCATGGTGTTCTTTTGACAGCGGAACCAGCTCTTTGCTGCGCTTGATGGGTTTGGGCGTTGGTTTCATTGTAGAGTTGATATAAAAACGATTAGACAAAGATCGGTTGCATAACAAATTTCGCTCCATCGTATGGAAGCGGTAAAACATTCGGGATAAAATACTCACTATGAGGTAGCCATCAATCAACAGACCCAAAACAGCAGCACAGCTTTAAAACTTAAAACCAGCTTTGTTGTCGGGATAATCGAGCTTAACACTTTGCCGCTTTCCGCCCATCGAAACATGCATAATATTGATTTGCTCGGGCTTGAAATCGTGCAGAAGGGTATTCATTACGGCCAGGCTTTTCACCGAAGGCTGGTTCAGCACTTCGAAATAACAATAAACGGCTTCCTTGTCCCGTTCGTAACCCACGTAAGAAAGCGTGAGCGCCTTGCCATCGGCCATCATCTGCAGGCGCTTCGTAACATAATCCGGGATAAGCTTATCAAACCGCGGCCGTTCGCTTTCCGCCGTTACGTCCAGTTGCGTTTTGTAGGCATTCTGCAGGGTTTCCTCAAAGTCATCGGCAAAGAATTTACAACTCACCTCCCATGATTTTTCAGTGCTGTTTTGCGTGATCTCCGTAACCGAAACATAAAACGGGTGCAGGGTCTTCCCGGCGCTTTCGGGACCAGGCGAAGTAAGCAATGGGGTCAGGAAAAAGAAAAAGAGTTGATAAAGAAGGGCCATTCTTCTGATGATTTACGGTGCAAACAAATTTCTGCCATAATTTTAAGCACGCTATACTTTAAAAGGTTAAAATAAATGACGACCGACGGCAGGTGGTAAACGACAACAGGAGATTTCCTGTCATTTCCTACTACCTTCCCGCATTGCAACAGACATGAACGACTTTGGTTTTTATTTCAACATTGGCTGGCATCACATCATGACCCTTGAAGCACTGGACCACATCTTGTTTGTGGCCGCCCTCTCCGCAATTTACCTACTCAAAGACTGGAAGCAGGTGCTGATCCTAGTCACGGCATTTACAATCGGCCATGCCATTACGCTTTTCTTAAGTGCAAAAGATATTCTTCGCGTAGACATTGGAATGGTTGAATTCCTGGTGCCTTGCACCATTGCACTCACAGCTATTTTCAACCTTTTTCAGAAATCCTTTGCACCCAAAGCCATTCGCATTAATTATTTCCTGGCCCTTTTTTTTGGGTTGATCCACGGGCTGGCCTTTGCCGAAACCCTGCGGATGATCCTGGCGTCGGACCAAAGCTTTGCGCTGGCCATGGTAAGCTTTAGCCTTGGGCTGGAAGCCGGCCAGATATTGGTTGTGCTCGTTATGCTTTTATTGGCGCAGGCCCTGATACAGGTTTTTAAAGTAGAACGCCGCCATTGGGTGATCTTTCTTTCCGCGGCTGTTTTCAGCCTGTCGGTGGAAATGGCGCTGGAACGTGTGCCAGGAAGCGATGAGACCCAGTCGGCCGTTTTGCCGGCAACCCGTGCAGAACTCCGGTTGGTCAATCCGCATCAACCCCTAACTTTAGTTGAAACAACCTAACACATAGAGAAATAAAATATGATGAACAGAAGTAAAATGAAACATGCTTTTTCGCTGCTCGCCGGTTTTGCGTTGGCAACGGCTGGCATTGCACAAAGCATTCAAAACAACCCCGGCTCCAACCACGGCAACAAGTTTGAGCAACTGGGAACCATTCTGCCCACGCCAAACGAATACCGGGCAGCCAGCGGGGCGCCGGGTCCCAAGTACTGGCAGCAGCGTGCCGACTACGACATCAAGGCAACGCTGGATGAGAAGAACCTGAAATTAACGGGCTCACAAACCGTGACCTATTACAACAATTCCGGCGAAACCCTGTCTTACCTCTGGCTCCAATTGGACGAGAACGAGCACAGCTCCGAGAACAACGCCAACTACCAAACCAGCAATACACTTCCCCGTCGTGCCACCGACGTTAATGAATTGCTGAGCCTTTCAAAGCAATCCAACGACTTTGGCTTTAACATCATAAAACTGACCGATGCCTCCGGTAAGGCACTGCGTTATACCATCAACAAAACCATGATGCGGGTAGAGCTGCCAACGCCGTTAAAAGCAGGTGCCAAATTTGTTTTCCGTTGCGACTGGAATTACAAGATCTCCGACCGTATGGTGCAAGGTGGCCGCGGCGGTTACGAGTATTTCCCCGAAGACGGCAACTATCTTTTTACCATTGCGCAGTGGTATCCCCGCCTTTGCGTATACAGCGATTTCCAGGGATGGCAAAACCAGCAGTTCACCGGTCGCGGTGAGTTTGCCCTCACGTTTGGCAATTTTAAGGTAGCTATGACCGTGCCGGCCGATCACATTGTAGGCTCCACCGGCGAAGGACAAAACTTTCAGCAGGTGCTGACGGCAACACAATACAGCCGCTGGCAGAAAGCACAAACTGCCAAAGAGCCGATCGAGATCGTAACCCTGGCCGAAGCCAAGCTGGCCGAAACAAAAAAACTTACCGGCACCAAAACCTGGGTTTTCAAAGCCGACAGCGTTCGTGACTTTGCCTGGACATCGAGCCGCAAATTTGTGTGGGATGCCATGCCCATCCGCGTGGAAGGCAAAAAGATCATGTGTATGTCGCTGTATGGCAAAGAAGCCTACGGCCTGTACCGTCCCTTCTCTACCAAAGCCGTAGCCCATACCATTAAAACCTATTCCGACCATACCATTCCTTACCCCTACCCTGTTGCACAAAGCGTGGAAGCGGCTAACGGCATGGAGTACCCGATGATCTGCTTTAACTATGGCCGTACCGAAAAAGACGGTACGTACAGCGAAGCGACCAAGTACGGTATGATCGGGGTGATCATTCATGAAGTGGGACACAACTTCTTCCCCATGATCATCAACAGCGATGAGCGCCAGTGGACATGGATGGATGAAGGACTGAATACCTTTATGCAGTTCATTACCGAGCAGTTGTGGGACAACAACTTTCCCTCACGCCGCGGACCAGCTTACCTCATTACCGATTACATGAAGCTGTCGAAAAACCAGTTAGAGCCGATCATGACCAATTCGGAAAACATCATCCAGTTTGGTCCGAATGCTTATGCCAAGCCGGCAACGGGGCTGAACATTCTCCGCGAAACCATCATGGGCCGCGAGTTGTTTGATTATGCCTTTAAAGAATTTTCACGCCGCTGGGCCTTTAAGCATCCCACTCCCGCAGACTTTTTCCGCACCATGGAAGATGCCAGTGGTGAAGACCTCGACTGGTTCTGGCGGGGATGGTTTTACAGCACCGAGGTGGTTGATATTTCTCTTGACTCGGTAAAATATGCCAAAGCCGACCTGGATGCCGATATACCGGCTTCGATGCGGGAACGCACCGGCACTGTAAAACTGGCGGAGCCGATGATCAACTGGCCCGGTGATATTTCCCGCCTGCGCAACCTGCAGGACAAGAATGTAAAGTTTCAGACCGATGTGGACACAAGCCTGCGTGATTTTTACTGGAAGTACGACCGCGGCATTGTTCCCTATGATTCAACGCCTATCCGGATCACGGTTCCGCAGCGTGCCGACAAGCTGGATGCGGAAGCAAGAGAACAACTGCGCAACAAACATTTTTATGAACTAAGCTTCAGCAACAAGGGCGGTCTGCCAATGCCGCTCATTATTGAGTGGACGTTTAAAGACGGCAGCAAGGAAGTTGACCGCATACCCGCACAGGTATGGCGCCACAACGAGAATAACGTGGTAAAAGCCTTCTCCAAGGACAAGGAAGTAGCTTCTATCCGTTTGGATCCGATGCGTGAAACAGCCGACATCGACGAGAGCAACAATAGCTGGGGCAGTCTGCCGGCACAGCCCTCCAGGCTGCAGGCCTTTAAGATGCGCCAGGGTGCAGCCCGCGGCCAAAGCACGGGGCCTAATCCCATGCAGCATGCAGGCGAAAAAGGCGCTTTCTAATCGAAATGAAAATGCAAAAAAAGCCACCCGGGTCGGGTGGCTTTTTTTGTTTTAGGCTTTTTGATTCAGGTAATTATTTGCTGCATCAATCGGAGATGTAATAGCGTAAAAAATTTCCGCTGAACATTTTTAAATAGAACAAGTAAAAAGGGATTCAATCTCTTATATTGCTTCGCATATCTTTTTCATGGCACTATCAAAAGCAGTAAGAGAAAGGGTTTATAACAGGTTTGGCGGCAGGTGTGCTTATTGCGGCAACCACATAGAATACAAAAGCATGCAGGTTGATCATTACCTGCCGCAATGCAAGGAGCGGTTTTATGCAAACCGGTTTAAAAAAGATGTGCATGCAGAGGCCAACCTGATGCCGGCCTGTCGCCGTTGCAATCACTACAAGCGGGCCCGTACGCCCAAACAGTTCCGTGAATTGATAGCTACTTTGCACGAACGCATCGAAAGCCTGTACATCATGAAAGTGGCCATTGATTTTGGCATTGCAGTCGTAACACCATTTGACGGACAATTTTATTTTGAAAAGCTGGCGGCGGAAACAAAAAACGGGAATGAGTGCAGTGAAAAATAAAACCGGAATTTGTTGGCCGGTTGAATTAACTTGATGGCAACGAAACGCTGATCTTAAATCATAACCATGAAATCAATTTATCTTTCCCTTCTTATTCTCACCACCATGTCAACTGCAATTTTTGCACAAACTGAAAATGCGCAACCCGGCAAGCAATTGCGGCATGTGGTGTTGTTTTCATTTAAAAAAACAAGTCAGGCAGGCGATGTCAAAAAAGTGGAAGACGCCTTTAGGGCCTTGCCTTCTAAGATCAAGGAAATTAAAAGCTTTGAATGGGGGCTTAACAATAGCCCGGAAAATCTCAACCAGGACTTCACCCATTGTTTTTTTGTGACCTTTTCCAGTGAAGTCGACCGGGCCATTTATCTTCCCCACCCGGCACACCAGGCTTTTGTTGAGGTTTTAAAGCCTCATCTTGATAAAGTACTTGTGATAGATTACTGGGCCCGCGACTAGCACCAAAGGCAGGACGAACCCAAACTCGCAGCACCAAACACATCTGCCTAAGGGCAGTTCTTTCAATTCTCTTTATCCTAAGGAAGATGGAATCGGCCTTTTTCTATCCGCTCAACCCCAAACTAAACCTTAACCTAATCCTCAACCTCCTCCCAACGCTCCCAACCTTAACAACCTTCTGCCTACACCGAAAACACCGCTTCGTATCTTTGCCAACTTCATTATGAGCAAGAAAGGAAAAGTTCTGGTAGCCATGAGCGGCGGTATCGACAGTACCGTGACGGCGCTTATGCTTCACCAGCAAGGATACGAGGTGGTGGGCATTACCATGAAAACATGGGATTATGCCGCCAGCGGAGGTTCTAAAAAAGAGACCGGCTGCTGCAACCTCGACTCGTTTAACGATGCCCGCATGGCCGCGGTGCAGCACGGTTTCCCGCATTATATCCTGGACATCCGCGAGGAATTTGGCTCTTTCGTGGTGGAAAATTTTGTGGATGAATACCTGGCCGGTCGCACCCCCAACCCCTGCGTGCTTTGCAATACCCACATCAAGTGGCGGGCCCTGCTGAAGCGGGCCGATGCCCTCGGCTGCGATTTTATTGCCACCGGGCACTATGCCCAGGTGCGCCAGCATACCAACGGCCGTTATGTGATCAGCAAGGGCGTGGATGAGACCAAGGACCAGAGTTATGTACTGTGGGGATTGCAGCAGGACCTGCTTTCCCGCACCCTGCTGCCGCTGGGGCCTTTCCGTAAAACGGAGATTCGCCAGATGGCGCATGACTTTGGCTACCCCGAGCTGGCTAAAAAAAGCGAGAGCTACGAAATTTGTTTTGTTCCCGATAACGACTACCGAGGTTTTTTAAAACGCAAGGTGGATGGTTTGGAAGAAGCCGTTGCCGGCGGATCTTTTGTTGACAAGGAAGGAAATATCCTGGGACAGCACAAAGGTTATCCCTTTTATACCATTGGCCAGCGCAAAGGGCTCGACATCACCTTTGGCAAACCTGTGTATGTAACGGCCATCAACCCCGAAAACAATACGGTGGTGCTGGGCGATGAAGTAGACCTGGAAAAAGAAGAGGCGAGGGTTGGAAAAGTTAATTGGATCAAATACGAAGGGCTGGACCATTCGATGGAAGCCCTGACAAAGATTCGCTACAAAGACAAAGGTTCCCTTTCGGTGATAACGGCCGCCGATGGCGGTGTGTCCGTTCGCTTCTTTGAGCGGGCCAAAGGCATTGCACCCGGACAAAGCGCCGTTTTTTACGAAGGCGATGATGTGATTGGCGGTGGCATTATTCAAAGGAGTTGATTGGTTAATATATTGAGAGGTTGATAAGGAAAAGAGTCTTTTCGCCGAAAACCTCTATCCTTACCAACCTGTCAACCTTTCAACTTGTAAACTTTTTCGCTACTTTAGTGGCATTCGCTAAAAAGCAACCAATTTCCATGAAGACTGTTAACTTGTTTAGGTCTCTTTGTGTTCTGCTATTTTTAACGGCTGCATTTAGCAGTTGTAAGAAAGAAAATGAAGAACTGAGCACAGAACCCCTCTCCGACTACCTGCCTACCATACCAGGCAAATACATTGTTTACAGGCTCGATTCGCTGGTTTTTACCAACTTCGGTACCAACTCCGTTTTGCGTTCATACCAGGAAAAGCATGAGGTAGATGCCGAATTCACCGATAACAGGGGCCGGAAAGCCTTCCGCGTTTTCCGGTGGTTGCGGGCCGCTGATGGCTCGGGACCCTGGGCGCCGGCCGGAACCCTCTCCGTTGTTCCCCTACGCAACACGGTAGAAGTGGCGGAAAACAATCTTCGCTCTGTTAAGCTGGCTGCACCTATCCGGCAGGAATTTGCCTGGAAGGGCAATCAGTTCATGCCTGCCGATCCGTTTAGCGGTTCGTATAACTTTAGCAACGATGATGAAATGAATGCCTGGGAATACCGGTACACCGGTATTGGCGAAAGCCTGACCATCAACAACAAAAACTACACAGATGTGGTAACCGTAACAGAAGTGGATGATGACATCCTGCTGGATACGATTAACGTTGTGGACAACAAAGCCACCATCAACCAGCTTAACCGCTCGAAAGGTGTTTGGATCAGGGGACAGGCCACTGCAGATGTCACCGTTGTGATTCCTGCGCAGCCTGCCGGCACTACCCTGGCCATCTACAACCGCACCTCCCGGCCGGTGGTATTGGACGGTATTGTTACGGCGCCGGGCACTGGCAGAAGCCTTGAGTTTATCAATAACAAATGGCAGTTTTTAAATAACGAGGATAAACCGTTCACCGAAACGCCTTATGGTTCCATCAACCATTCGGTTCGCAAATATGCCAAAGGCATCGGCCTTGTTTACGAAGAGCTAACCATGTGGGAATACCAGCCTAATCCCGGCGCCGGCACTGGCTACCGTACGGGTTTTGGTGTAAAACGATCAGTGATCGAGCACAACTAAACAATGAAAAAACTTTTGGGCTGCCTGCTCCTGCTGCTGGCAGCTAACAGTGAGGCACAAACGCTCAACCGGTATATCATACGGTTTTCCAACAAGGCCACAACGCCTTATACCTTCAGCAATCCACAGGCTTATTTGTCGCAGCGTGCCATTGAGCGAAGAACCCGGTATGGGATAGCCATCGATAGCACCGATTTGCCCATTCCGCCCCGCTACCTCGATAGTGTGCAGGCAGCAGGCGCCGTCACCATTCTGAATGTTTCCCGCTGGCTTAACCAGGTTTCCATTCAAACCACCGATGCTGCTGCATTGGCTAAGATCAGAGCGTTGACTTTTGTAGAAAACGCTTCGCCCATTGCCGCTCGTAGAGGTGAGGCAGGAAAAACAACGCAGTCTTCTGGCACCGAAAATCCGATACCGGAAACAAAATTATTCCGGCAACTGGCCGACAGTTTCGATTACGGCGCATCGCTTCCGCAGGTAGCTATACACAACGGGCAGTTCCTGCACAACCTTGGCTTACGCGGACAAGGCATGGTGATCGGTATGCTGGATGCGGGCTTTTTTCGCTACAACACCCTGCGTGCCTTCGACAGCATCAACCAAAAAGGCCAGGTGCTGGGCACTTATGATTTTGTGGCAAGAGAAACCAGTGTAAGTGAAGACAATTCGCATGGCATGCAATGCCTTTCGGTAATTGCGGCCAACATTCCCTCGCAGTTTGTGGGCACGGCACCAAAAGCAGCCTTTTATCTTTTCCGTACCGAAGATGGTGCATCCGAATTTCCCATTGAAGAGCACAACTGGGTTTGCGCAGCTGAAAGAGTGGATAGCAGTGGTGGCGATGTGATCTCCTCTTCCCTTGGCTATTCTGATGGCATGAGCCAGGCTCAGTTCAATCATACCTACGCCGAGATGAACGGCAACACCACCATTGCTGCCAAGGGTGCTGACCTTGCGGCCAAAAAAGGCATATTGGTTGTAAATGCCGCCGGCAACCAAGGGGCTGAAACCTTTAAATACCTGGCAACTCCCGCCGATGGCGACAGTGTACTGGCGGTAGGTGCCGCTACTACCACCGGCCAACCGGGAGCTTTTTCCAGTTACGGCCCATCGGCCGACGGAAGGGTAAAACCTGACGTGGCCTCGGTAGGCGTTGCCACCGTTGTGCAAACCACCGGCAACACCATCGGCACCAACAACGGCACTTCGTTTGCCTGTCCCAACATGGCCGGCCTTGCTACCTGTCTTTGGCAGGGTTTCCCGGAAGTGAACAACATGCAGATCATCCGTGCCTTGCGGCAGGCAGGAAGTAAAGCCGCTACACCCGACGACCGTGTTGGGTACGGCATCCCGGATATGAAAAAAGCCGTGCTCCTCCTGCTAAAAGAAACAGCAACGGCTTCCGTTTCGGCTTCTTCCTGTAAAAACACAATTACCTGGAGCAGCAAGGATATGGCAGGAATGCGTTATGAGATTGAGCGAAAAGTACCGGGAGAAACTACGTTTACAAAAATTGGTGAGCAGGCCTCCAACAGGACCGTCTTTGGTACACAGGCTTACCAATTTGCGGATAGCCTGGTCAACATCCAGGCCGGAACCATCACCTACCGGGTTCGCCAGGTCATTGATACAACAACGGCAGGTTTTACGGCTGATTATACGGATACGGTTTCGGTTGTACTGGCAGCCACCTGCACCACCACGCCGGTACCCAATGTGCCGGTTGTGAAAGAAGCGTACACGCTTTCGCCCAACCCAACCCAAAGCAATCTAACACTGCGGATGTTTACACCTTACGCCATTGCCGCACTAACCTTCCGTATTATTGACAGCAAGGGCAGCATTTTGCTGGTGCAAAAAACAAACAAAATACCCGGCACTGTAACGTTTAACTTACCCGTTGCGCACCTGGCAAAAGGCAGTTATTACCTCGAGATCTTCAAAGACAACAAACGGTTAGCCACCAAAGAATTCATCAAATTGTAAACAGGGCGGCGAACAGCGTGTCGGCCTTTTTCTCGTAGCCTTTAAAGTATTGCTGCGAAAGCAACTGCATGCCTGTTGTTTGCTGCAGGCGTTCCGTTATCTGTTCGTTCTCGTCGCTAAAAACAGAACAGGTGATGTAAAGGAAAAAACCATCTTTTTTCAGGTAGCGGCTGGCGTTGGTTGCAATACTTTGTTGCAGGCTGGCATAATGCGCAATTTTTTCTTTTTGAAAATACACGAGTTGCTCCGGTGTTCGTCCCCAGGTACCAGAGCCGCTGCAAGGCGCATCGCAAATGATGACATCAAATTTTTGTGACAGTGAAAATTGAGGCGACGAAACATCGGCCACAAACGAACGGAAGTTAGTGATGCCGGCCCGCTTCAGGCGATTGCGTAAATTATGGAGAATACTTTCCCGTATGTCCGAAACCGTTAGGGCTGCTTTGGGGTAAGCGTCGTGGAGCAAGACCGTCTTGCCGCCACTGGCAGCACAGCAATCCCAGGCTGAAAATTTTGCTTGTTTTTGAACAGCCTTCAAAGGATCCAGCACCCTTTGTGAGCTGGCATCCTGCACCACAACGTCTTCATCGATGCGCAGCACCGCATCAGCTTTGGTCCCGTGTGACAGACGAAGACAGGCTCCCTCCTGCTGGAATGAAATTCCTTCTTTTTTCAGGGTTTCCACAACTGCTTTTTCCTTTCCCGGCCGCAGGCGAAGAAAAACATCGGGTTGGTGTAAAAAAGATAAGACAAACGCTTGCCTGTCTAATTCAGGGCTGATCTTTTCCGGAAAAGGAAACAGTTGTTGACCGGCTCCGTCCTGCAAAAAATTAAGCTTTTCAGCAAGCGATAAATTTTCTGCCGGCAGCCATTCGGGTTTTGCTTGTGCGACAAAGGCACTCTCCGGATGACACAAGGCTTGCCCGGCAAGAATCCGGTCTTCCACCGAAAATTGCGGTAAGGCATGCCCCAAACGGAAATAACAAAAACAAAGATCGGCTACCAGCCTGCGGTCTTTTGACCCGAATTTTTTATGCTCCTTAAAATAGCCTTTCAGCCAGGCGGCAAAGGGAATTTTGCCATCGTATTGTTTTAGAATTTCCGTTGCCGAGCGTACATGGGCCATCAACTGCATAGGCAAATATCCGTAAAACAAAAAGGCGGCTACAGTTGCAACCGCCTTTTCTAACCTATCAGTCGTTTAATTGTAATAATACCGGAGTGCATATGAACCCGAACCCGGTGTTTCCACTGCCGTGCCACTTGCCGGCTTGTCGGCACTGTTGTAAATAAAAGTGGTTGTCAGTGAGAAATTGCTGGCGGGATCTGCAGCGTCGACAAAGCTTAGGGTCGTCACATTGTTATTGCTGAAAAACGTGCCGTCGTCTAATACGATCATGCCTTCCACACCCAACTTTATGGGATTTAGCTTGGCATCATAGGCATAATTGTAGGTTCCCAACGACTCCCAGTTTCCGTTGGAATCTATGCTGTAATATTCTTCCGACAAAGTATTGCCAGAGCCAAAGGTGTATTCTACTTTTTGATAAGGCAGGTAAGGTGAAGGACCGACTTTGGCAAAGGACGCCTTTTCAACAAGGTTTCCGCTGCCGTCGTAAGTGTAAGCCGTACTGTCGCTGTAGTCGGAGCCACCCAGTAAAATGGTTGAAACGCTATACCGGTACCGGTTCAGGGCATTGTCATAGACCATACGCGTTTCCAGGCTGTCAACACCAAGTGTTAGCAATTCATCGCTTTTTGTAATAAAAGCCGTCATCAAACCGGCATTGTTGCGAACGATACGCTTGAACTGGTTGCCACCACCGGTTGATGTGTATGTGAATGTCGCCAGTCGTTTTGCCCCATCGTAGGTATATTCTGTTACCACAGAATCGCCGCCGGCCACAAAAGCGGTCCTGGTTAGCAAGCCTTGCGTTGTATTACCGCCGCCACCTCCGCCGGGATCACTGTCCGGAACTTCCAGGCTTATTTCTTTCTGGCAGGAAGTAAGCAAGAACAGGGCAGCGCTAAAAGAAAACAGAAGTTTTTTCATTGAAAAGTATTCGAATAAATAATAGTAATCGGGTGTCGATTCTTCACAATCTTCAACGCACTACATGGATTCGTTTCTTCTCTTCGGGAAAAGAACTTTTGTTTTCATAAGTATGGATTTGGCTCCCTAAATATACGATCTAGCGATAAACATACGTGGTGACCGCGGAGGCAGGGCCGTTGTTACTGGTTGACCTGGCAGGTCGGTTTACCATATTGTAAAATAAATCAGCCTCGCCGCGGGCATTGAATTATATCACCGAAAAATAAAAGGTGACTGCAAAATAGTCACCTCACTTTATAACCTCTCTTTAATTATAATAAAACCGCCAAAAAGAGGTGAAATTACCTTCTATTGCTGTGCCGCCAGTTGGTTTGTCTAAATTATTATAGTTATAAGTTGTTCTAATATTATAACTATCCGCAGGATCATTTGGGTCGATGTAATCGATAAACGTGACATTGTTTGCGCCAAAATAGATAGAGGCGTTTAGACCAAACGCCGGAGATATATAAGGATCGATCAGCAACGTTTCAATTCCCATTTGCAAGGGGTTGGTCTTATTATCATATGAGAAATTGATGGTATAATCCAAATCCCAGTTTGATCGGTTGTAGGAATAGGATTTGACGCTATTCATGTTTAAAGCAGAATGTGTATAATCCAATTTTGATGAAAGTTCAAACGGTACACCAATGCCCCCGGCATAGCTCGTTCTGCTACTCAGCTTTCCTGAACCATCGTAAGTGAATGTGGTACTATCAATATAAGTTGCTCCCTGTATATCCATTTCAAAAACGCCGGCCGTATACCCTCCTTGCGCAGCATTATAGTAATAACGTGTATCTACACTATCAATTCCACCGCTCAATAATCCGGTATTCTTCTGTATTATATTTTTTATTATGCCACTGGCGTCTCTTTGGAAGCGAATTGTCTCGTTATAGTTTGCTGCAGAAGTTTTAATCAAACCAAGCCGGCCAGCAACATCGTAAGAAAAATCATACGCTAATGAATCAGTGCCTGAAACCAACACCATCCTAACCAATTGTCCGGTGGCATTGTTTCCGCCACCCGTTCCAGGATCACTGTCCGGTAACTCAAGGCTGTTTTCTTTTTGGCAGGAAACGGATACGATCGCTACTGCACTCAGTACAAAAAGCAGTTTTCTCATTGTGAAAATTCAGGGGAAAGTTATTGTTAATATTCTTTTAACGTCTCAAACCGCTGAATCTTATATCTCGAGCAAAGTTTTTACCGGGTCTTTTCCAATCAGCAACAGTTCAGGGTTTTCGAGCAATTCTTTTACCCTTACCAGGAAGGAAACCGACTCCCGGCCATCGATGATACGGTGGTCATAGCTTAGGGCTACGTACATCATCGGACGGGCCACAATCTGTCCGTCGATCACCACCGGCCGCTCCTGGATCTTGTGCATTCCTAAAATGGCCGATTGGGGAATGTTGATGATGGGTGTGCTCATCAGCGAACCAAACACACCGCCGTTGGTTATGGTAAAAGTTCCGCCCTGCATTTCTTCCATGCTCAATTTGTTGTCGCGGGCTTTTGTAGCCAGTTCCACCACTTTCTTTTCAATTTCCTGCATGCTCAGGCTTTCAGCATTGCGGATAACCGGTACCACCAGTCCTTTGGGCGCCGATACTGCAATGGAAATATCGCAGTAGTTATGGTAGATGATACTGTCGCCGTCGATGTAGGCATTTACGGCCGGCCATTCCTGCAAGGCATAACAAACGGCTTTGGTAAAAAACGACATAAAGCCAAGGTTCACGCCGTGTTTTTCCTTGAACTTGTCTTTGTTGGCCGAACGAATGGCCATGATGCGGCTCATGTCCACTTCGTTGAACGTGGTGAGCATGGCCGTTGTGTTCTTGGCTTCCACCAGGCGACGGCTGACCGTTTTCCGGAGGTTGCTCATTTTCTGCCGGTCTTCGTTACGGCTGAAAAGTTCCTGGCCGGGTTTGCGGCCGGGATTTTCCAGGGCACTCAGCACATCTTCCTTGCGGATCTTGCCGTTGTAGCCACTGGGCTGGATATTTTTAGGATCAACTTTTTTATCTGCTATGATAGCGGAGGCAACAGGGGTTGCTTTGACGTCGGTTTGCGGTTTGGCGCCCTGGGACTGTGGTTGTTCTGCAGGCTTGGCTTCTTCTTTTTTCGACTCAGCCGGCTTTTCGCTTTGAACCTCTGGCTGCGAACTGCCTTCCGGCTTGGCAGCCGTTTCATCAATCTGTGCTACCACATCGCCAATAGCTAGGGTATCGCCTTCTTTACCTACCGTTTTCAACACTCCAGCCTGCTCTGCATTCAGCTCAAACGTTGCTTTTTCGCTTTCCAGTTCGGCAATCACCTCGTCTCGCTCAACATACTCGCCATCTGCCTTCAACCATTTTACCAGTGTGACTTCGCTTATGGATTCGCCTACGGTGGGGACTTTTATTTCTATCATAACTAAAATATAGGTGGCGCAAATTTCGGATAAAATGGGTTACCATTTTCAGGTTAATCCTGAAATAGAAAAGAGGCCTTTAAAAGCCTCTTTTCCCTGTTTATTTTATTTGTTGTTTTTAGATGGTAAATGCCGTTTCCACAATCTCGGCCTGCTCCTGTGCATGCACCTTGCTGTAGCCGGTGGCAGTGGCGGCACCGGGCTGCCGGCTGATGATGCCGTAGTTGATGCTCTTGAGGTTCATTTGCAGGAAAGCAGCAGCACCCATGTTGAGGGGTTCTTCCTGTACCCAAAACCAGGTGGCTTTGCTGTATTTCTGGTAGAGAGCTTCCAGTTGCTTGTAAGGCAAGGGGTACAGTTGCTCTACCCGGATGATGGCCACATCGGTGCGGCCTTCTTTCTGCTGGCGGTCGGCCAGATCGTAATAAACCTTCCCACTACAGAACAGCACTTTTTTCACTTCGTCGGCGCCTTTTACAAAGCTGTCGTCAATCACTTCCAAAAAGCGGGTGCTGCCGGTAAATTCGCTGATGTGCGAATAGGTCGCCGGCAGGCGCAGGTTGGCCTTGGGCGAAAAATTGATCAGCGGCTTGCGGAAAGGCCAGGCCATTTGCCGGCGCAAAACATGAAAGAAGTTGGCCGACGTGGTAATGTTGGTCACCACCATGTTCAGTTCTGCCGACAATTGTAAAAAGCGTTCGAGGCGTGCACTGCTATGCTCCGGTCCCTGGCCTTCGTAACCATGCGGCAGTAACATTACAACGCCACTCATGCGCTGCCATTTTTGCTCTGCAGATGCAATGAATTGGTCGATGATAATCTGGGCGCCGTTGGCAAAATCGCCAAACTGGGCTTCCCAGATAACAAGGCTGTTGGGATTGGCCAGTGCGTATCCGTATTCAAAGCCAAGAACGGCATATTCGCTCAGGAGCGAATTGTAAATCCGCAGTCGACTTTGTCCTTCCCCAAAATGATCCAGGCGGTTGTATTCTTCGTTGTTGGTTTCGTCGTAAATAACGGCATGACGATGCGAGAAGGTTCCCCGCTTTACATCCTGCCCGCTCATGCGAACTTCTTTGTTTTCTACCAGCAGGCTGCCATAAGAAAGCAATTCACCCGTGGCCCAATCTACCTTTTGCTCGGCCTCAAATAGTTTTACTTTGTCCTGTAAGATCTTGTCCACCTTGCGCAGCGGCTTAAAGCCTTCGGGGTAGCGCATCAAACCGGTAAAAAGCTGGTGAAACGTTTCTTCGGAAATGGCCGTGATGGGCGATTGGTCGAAATCGTCCTCAGTAGCACGGCGCAGGCTTTTCCACCACAACTCGGGTTGCTGGTAGGTATAAGGCAGGGGGTTTTGCTTTACTTCATCCAGCCGCTCCTGCAGGTCGCTCCAGAACTGCTTTTCCATGTCTTTTGCCAGTTGCTGGGCATCCGGCTTTCCGTTCTCCAACAGGAATTGTACATAGGTTTCGCGGGGATTAGCGTGTTTGTCGATCATTGCATACAACTGCGGCTGCGTAAACTTTGGATCGTCGCCTTCGTTGTGTCCATGACGGCGATAGCAAACCATATCAATAAAGATATCCGAATTAAACTCCTGGCGGTAGCGGGTGGCAATCTCCACGCATTTTACCACGGCTTCCGGGTTATCGCCATTCACATGCAGCACCGGCGCCTGGATAGTAGCGGCTACTGAAGTGCTGTAATCGGAACTGCGGGCATCGTCAAAATCGGTGGTAAAGCCAATTTGGTTGTTGATGATAAAATGAATCGTTCCGCCGGTGTAAAAACCATCCAGGTTGCTCATTTGAACAATCTCGTACACCACACCCTGCCCGGCAACAGAAGCATCACCGTGGATAAGGATAGGAAGCACGGAGTCAAATTCTGACCCGTAAAGACAATCGGCTTTGGCGCGGGAAAAGCCCAGTACCACGGGGTCAACCGCCTCCAGGTGAGAGGGGTTTGGCGCCAGCTTCATGTGAACTTTTTTGCCGGTTGGCGTATCCACCTCCGAGCTAAAGCCGAGGTGGTATTTCACATCGCCTGAACCCATGGTTTGGTCCGGAATGGCAGTGCCTTCAAACTCGCTGAAGATCTGCTCGTAGGTTTTGCCCAAGATGTTGGCCAGTACGTTCAGGCGGCCGCGGTGGGCCATGCCTATCACCACTTCTTTCACTCCCACTTCGGCTCCCGTATTGATGATGGTATCAAGGGCCGCAATGGTCGTTTCGCCGCCTTCCAGCGAAAATCGCTTTTGCCCGATGTATTTGGTATGCAGGAATTTTTCGAAGATCACACCCTGGTTCAGCTTCTGCAGAATGCGTTTTTTGCTTTCCAGCGGCAAGGGCTCATCCAGCTTTGTTTCAAGCTCTTTTTGCAGCCAGTCCAGGCGGTCCTGCTTTAAAATATAGCCGTATTCTGCACCGACATACTTGGTGTAGATAGTTTGCAGCTTTTGGATGATCTGCTGCAGTGTGGCTCCTTCCATGCCAATAAAGCGGCCGGCAACAAATGTCTTTTGCAGGTCACCATCGCCCAATCCAAAATATTTCAGGTCAAGATTGGCACCGCGGTCTTTGCGTTTGCGAATGGGATTGGTATCTGCCACCAGGTGTCCTTTGGCACGGTAGGCCTGGATGAGCTGGTAAACCGAAAATTCTTTGGCAAGCTGGCCGGCGTCGGCCGCAACCGGTTGTGCCGCATCGGCTGGCACATGCCCGTTGCCGGACTGGCCGCTGACAATGGCAAAATCAAAACCTTCGAAAAAGCGGCGGAAATCCGGGTCAACACTTTCCGGGTCATTCACAAAATCCTGGTAAAGCCCTTCGATATATGACGGATGAGAATGTGTGATGTATGAAAAATCCTTCATGTTCGGCGTAATTTGGATTGGGTTGGCAAATATACCGCGGAAGCAGTGATATGTTTGTTGCGAATACGTGTAATTCGAGATTGGATAACACTGTCTTGCAAAACAGGCCTAGCCGTTAACAAAAAATTTGGCCTTCAAAACCAGTATTGTCAAATCTTTCCCCTACATTTGCCCTCCGAAATTCAAAAAGAACATGGCTAATCATAAGGCAACAAAAAAAGATGTACGTCAATCTGCTAAGCGCCGCGAACGCAACCGTTACTATGGCAAAACCACCCGTAATGCCATTCGTGATCTGAGAGCGGTAACTGAAGGTGCGGCTGCCGGTGAGCAACTGCCTGAAGTAGCATCTATGATTGATAAGCTGGCGAAGCGTGGTGTGATCCATAAAAACAAAGCAAGCAATCTGAAAAGAAAGCTGGCAAAGCGTGTTAACACCCTGGCTGCGGCTAAATAAGCTTCTGCTATTACAATATTGAAAGCATCCTGTTTCGGCAGGGTGCTTTTTTTGTTTCCATTCTTCTTTTATTCGCAAAAGAGAGTTCGCTTAAATTCGCTCATGCGAAATTTTCTCTTTTCCCTTTTTATTCTTTTCTCCGTTTCTGCATTTGGCCAACCGTTTCTGACCCACTACGAAAAAACCGGTGGCACCGAATCCCCTACCTACTCCAATATTATCGCCTGGTGGAAAGCACTTGATGCTTCTTCACCACTCCTTACCATGAAAGAAATGGGACCAACCGATGCCGGATCTCCACTTCACCTGATACTGGTCTCTACCGATAAAACCTTTGATCTTAAAAAGGCAAAACAACAAAAGAAAAACATCCTCTTTTTTAACAACGGCATTCATCCCGGCGAGCCGGATGGCATTGACGCCTCTATGCTGCTGGTGCGGGATATTGTACAAAACAAATACAGGCTGCCCCAAAACATTGTGCTGGCATTTATCCCGGTGTACAATATTGGCGGTGCCCTTAATCGCAGTAAAAATTACCGCATCGACCAGGATGGACCGGTTGAAAAAGGATTTCGCGGCAATGCGCAAAACCTTGACCTCAACCGCGATTTTATTAAGATGGATTCGAAAAACGCAATGTCGTTTGCAAAGATTTTTCACACCCTCGATCCGGATGTATTTGTTGACAACCACGTAAGCAACGGCGCCGATTACCAGCACGTGATGACATTGCTTACTTCGCAACACAACAAGCTCGGTGGCGTGATGGGCCGGTTTATAAACAAAACCTTTGAGCCGGCTTTGTACGCTTTGATGAAAACAAAAGGCTTTGACCTGGTGCCTTATGTCAATCATTTTGGCGATACGCCGGACAAAGGCTGGTCTGAGTTTTTCGATGCGCCCCGTTACGGCAGCGGTTACGGTACGCTGTGGAACACGTTTTCTTTTGTACCTGAAACCCACATGCTGAAGCCTTACAAACAGCGGGTGGCTGCCACAAAAGCCCTCATGGAAAGCTTTATTGAATTTACAGTGCAGCATGGCCAAACCATCCGCGAGTTGCGGGACCAAACGGCCAGGGCGCAGCAGGCGCAAAAAATGGTTCCGCTTTCCTGGCAACTGGACCGGAGCCAATCAACTGAAATTACTTTTAAAGGATACGAAGCCACCCGCAAGCCCAGCGAGGTGTCGGGCCTGCCACGGCTGTTTTACGACAGGAGCAACCCGTATGAAAAAAAGGTCCCGTTTTATAATGTTTACCGCGATACGCTTTTTGTAGAAAAGCCCGCTGCTTACCTGATTCCGCAGGGCTGGTGGAAAGTGATCGAGCGGCTGCAGGCAAATAACATTCAAATGCGGCGATTGCAAAATGATACCGTAATCCAGGTTGAAAGCTACCGGATCGAAAGCTACCAGTCTTCGGCCCGGCCTTACGAAGGGCATCACCTGAACAGGCAGGTACAGGTAGCAAAAACAGTAAAGAAAATAACCTTCCTCAAAGGAGATTATTTTATTCCGCTGGCACAAAATGGCAGTCGCTTTTTGATGGAGGTACTGGAACCCCAGGCAGAGGACAGCTATTTTGCCTGGAATTTTTTTGATCCTATACTGGGACAAAAAGAAGGTTTTTCCGATTATGTATTTGAAGAAACGGCGGCTAAATTTTTAAAAGAAAACCCGGGTGTAAAAAAACAACTCGAACAGAAAAGAACTGCCGACTCTGCTTTTGCCAAAAATGCAGCCGCACAATTGGCATTCGTTTACCAGATGTCGCCTTACTACGAACCATCGCATAACCTCTACCCTGTGTACCGCCTGATGCCGTAGAACTGTTTTACCTTAGAAATCGAAAATAATTTTTTATGAAAGCATTCAAAGGAGGCAAATCGGGCAGCGGCAAAGACAAAAACGATCCAAACCGTTTGCGGGTGATAAATGAGTATGAGCAGCAAGGCAAAAAGGTCAGGATTAACGAATCGGACAAAAAATATTCGACCATGCTGCTCGATCTGATCAGTCCTTACCATGAACCCGTACCGGATATGGAAGAACTGGAATGGTTACTTGAACTGGCGGTTATTGCCTGGAACATTGCTACGATAAAAAGGGAACTGGGAAGTGTAGGAAATGTTATGTTGAATGAAACAAAACAAGAGTTGAAAGATGACAAGGAAGCAATTAAAATTATTGACAAGCTGGTAAAGGATAAAACGAAAAAATTTGCCAATGAAGATTTTCTTATCCGTGATCTCAAGCTGAGTGAAGACGAAAACGGCGCATTTGTCATTGTAACAGCAATGCCCCTCTCCGACTTTTTATTGCAGAATATGAATGAAGAAGAGGCGGATATCGAAGACGACTGGGATCATGAAATGAATTTTCGTCCCGGTTATATAAACCGCAATGGGTTCTCGCTGGCACCGAAGCAGCCATTTATCGACTGGATGCAAAAACTGGAAGGAGACTCCCTGTTCCCGGTTGAAATTTCAGAAACACCTGTTTACCTGTTGGATGGAAAAGAAAGCAACGAAGCAGTAGAGGAATGGCTAAAAAAGAATTTTGATACGGTTTTCCGCCGTCAACTGGAAAGCTGGCATACCGATGAGAAAAAATGGCCAAAGAACCGCACATATAAAATGTTTGCCGAATGGTTCGATGTAAAACACCATTCCATGGTTTTTGACCTTGAAGATTTCCCTGTTGACAAGGATATGGGATAACCTCATTGAAACCAACCCTGCGATGCTATAGAAAGACAATTGGAACAAAACAGAGCTACCGATTCTGCATTCGCCAAGAATGCGGCTGCACAACTGGCCTTTGTTTACCAGATGTCTCCTTACTACGAACCGTCGCATAATCAATACCCGGTTTACAGGGTTCCGGCAGCATTGCAAGGAAAGGAAAACTAAGAAATTATTGCAACTGCTGCTGGCGGGCCAGCTTCTGCCCGATAAACAACATACCAAATACAATGGCCACGCTGAAGTATCCCACTAAATGGTAGTTGTGTATTTTACCATCGTTGCCACGGTAAACGATCAGGCCGGAAATAATTGACGCCAAACCGGTGAACAATTGCTGCATGCTGGAGTTAAAGCTCATAAAGCGTCCCCGCTCGGCAGGATCCACAACAGTACTGATCATGGCCTGTGCCGGAATATTTCGGCCGGTGGAAAACGTAAACCAAAAACCAAATATGGCCAGCACCATATAAAAATGAATAGCGGGCATATTGGTGATAAAGAAGATGGGTATAAGGGAAAGCAGCAGGCAAATAGTGAATACTTTAAACTTTCCGTATTTATCGGCCCAGCGACCAATGATGTTGGACGACACCAATGCGCAGCAACCGCCGATCATATAGATCAGTGGTGTCTGGTCTTTTGAAAAACCCACATTGAATTCCATATACGGATTGATAAAGGGAATAATAGCAAAATGACCAAGCATCAGTCCACCTGATAACAGCAAGGCCAACACCTGGCTCCTGTTGCCAACAACATTCGCAAAAATTGAGCGGATAGTTTGCTTTTCATTGCCGGCAGCCGTTTTGATATGACCGGATACGGAAGGTAAATAGCGGCTTAATAAAGGCAGCAATACCACACCTAAAATGCCAATAAAATAAAAAGGTGCATGCCAGCTGATAAGCTTTGCCAAATAAAGGCTGAACGGAACGCCAAAAATGGAAGCCATGGAAAATGCCATGAACACAACTGACATGGCCTGTGCCCGCTTGGTATAAGGGAAGGTATCGGCAATAATAGAAAGTACCTGTGCTCCTATCAATCCACCAAACAGGCCGGTGATAACTCTTGCCAGCAGCAACAGGAATGCGGTGGGTGCCAATCCGCACAACACGGTTCCGACAATAAAACCGGTATACGCAAATAGGAGCACTTTTTTTCGGTCGTACCGATCAACAAAAAATGCAGTGATCAATCCCGATGCAAAAGCAGTGATCGGATAAGCAGCTACGATTGTACTGAAGTATTGTGTGGAGATATCAAAATGCGGCATCAGGAAATTTCCTAATGGCATCATGATCATAAAATCCAGGATATGTGTAAAGTTGATGGAAGCAAGGAGAAGCAATAACACACGTTCTTTCTTGTTCATAAGTATTCAAATGTCGGTTTTCTGCCAGTATCTACCGCGTTCGTGTTTGGTAACCAAATTAAAAACAGGTAACCACTTACAGCTATTCCTTCCGTGATAGCAAACAGATAACAGATGGATTTACTTAAGTGTAGTAAAGTTGTTATGAATGGCAGGTAGGGGCAACGTTAGTACTTTTTTTAAAGCCGCGCCAATTTTACCACAAATACTTCCCAGTCTTCACGTAAATGCAGTTCATAGTTGTCGTTATAAACATGTCAAACCGTTGAGGGACATTTTGAATATCTATGTATCCCAAAGAGGCTAATATAAGTCCGTATTGAATGGATTTCCTTTCACTTGAATTTAATGGCCTAACGTTCACGCATAAGTTTGTCAATGGCTCTTATCATGGCAAGGTCAATTTCATGGAACCAATGGCATCCCTGGCATTTTTGCAAAATCTCACGGAAGTTCATAAAGCGATCAGGCAACCTATGCATTTTGATCCAACCAATACCTATTACCCTACTCGTTATAACATCTGGAAAGATGAAAAACGGGACAGGTATTATATTGCATTGGATGAAATGGTTTGGAGATGACAGGTTAATAAAAACTTAGTGTAACTGAAAGGAGCCTGTTTGTTTGAAAAAGTGAAATAGCATAAAGTGACGATGAGGAAAAGCGAATACGAATGTAAACAGGAGGATAGTATCTAATTGCGTGAATTAATATAAACGAAAATGCCCTTTACATTCCTGTAAAGGGCATTTTTAATAGATATGGCAGCTACCTACTCTCCCGCATTGTGGTGCAGTACCATTGGCCATGAGGGGCTTAACTTCTCTGTTCGGAATGGGAAGAGGTGAACACCCTCGGCAAAACCACCATAAGAAGGTGATGATCCGTTGTTCGGCAGGCAAAGTATGACAGTGGTGTCATGCTGAGCGCAGTCGAAGCATCGAAGCACAATAAGTTAACATATTGGAATGAAAAGTTGCAGAATAAGAGTCGATTAAATAAAATTAAAGCGTACGAGCAATTAGTACGACTCGGCTTTGCTATTACTAGCTTTACACCTGTCGCCTATCAACGTTGTCGTCTTCAACGGCTCTTAAAAGTAAACTCATCTTGAGGAAGGTTTCACGCTTAGATGCTTTCAGCGTTTATCCTGTCCGTACATAGCTACTCTGCGCTGCACCTGGCGGCACAACAGATACACCAGCGGTACGTGCGACCCGGTCCTCTCGTACTAAGGTCACGTCCTCTCAATTTACTTGCGCCCACCACAGATAGGGACCGAACTGTCTTGCGACGTTCTGAACCCAGTTCACGTGCCACTTTAATCGGCGAACAGCCGAACCCTTGGGACCTTCTCCAGCCCCAGGATGTGACGAACCGACATCGAGGTGCCAAACCTCCCCGTCGATATGAGCTCTTGGGGGAGATCAGCCTGTTATCCCCGGAGTACCTTTTATCCTTTGAGCGATGGCCCTTCCATACAGAACCACCGGATCACTTCAGCCGGCTTTCGCCCCTGCTCGACTTGTCTGTCTCACAGTCAAGCTCCCTTATACTGATGCGCTCTTCGTACGATTACCAACCGTACTGAGGGAACCTTTGCAAGCCTCCGTTACTTTTTAGGAGGCGACCACCCCAGTCAAACTACCCACCATGCACTGTTTCCATTACTGGATTAGACTCTAAACAAACGAAGGTTGGTATTTCAACGTTGACTCCACAAGGCCTGGCGACCCTGCTTCGCAGTCTCCCAACTATCCTACACATCGGTTGTTCAAAATCAATGCAAAGTTGTAGTGAAGGTTCACGGGGTCTTTCCGTCCCGTGGCGGGTAACCGGCATCTTCACCGATACTACAATTTCACCGGGCTCGTGGAGGAGACAGTGTTCAACTCATTAGACCATTCGTGCAGGTCGGAACTTACCCGACAAGGAATTTCGCTACCTTAGGACCGTTATAGTTACGGCCGCCGTTTACTGGGGCTTCAGTCAGAAGCTTTGGCATTGCTGCCGAACATCCTTCCTTAACCTTCCAGCACCGGGCAGGTATCAGGCTCTATACGTCATCTTACGATTTTGCAGGGCCCTGTGTTTTTGTTAAACAGTTGGTTGAACCATTTTACTGTGACCGCATCGCTGCGGTACGCTTTATCCCGAAGTTACAGCGTTAATTTGCCTAGTTCCTTCTCCACGGCTCACCCGAGCGCCTTAGAATTCTCATCCCGTCTACCTGTGTCGGTTTGCGGTACTGGCAGCACTAGCCTAACCTTAGAGGTTTTTCTCGGCAGCTTTTAGGTTCACTCACATCGGCCGAAGCCTCTGTGTACTTTCGTATTTCGCCTTTCTCTACGGATTTGCCTATAAAGAAAATAGCTACGTACTTAACCGCACTATTCCGTAAGTGCGGGGAACTTTCAATACTGCGTTACCCCATCGAAACTAATGCTGGTGCTGGAATATTAACCAGCTTTCCATCAGCTACCCCTTTCGGGTTCACCTAAGGACCAGACTAACCCTGATCCGATTAACGTTGATCAGGAACCCTTAGACTTTCGGCGTTAAGGTTTTTCACCTTAATTATCGTTACTTATACCTACATTTTCTTTTGAAACCGCTCCAGCAATGGTCGCCCATCACCTTCGACGCAGGTTTCAATGCTCCCCTACCGAACACGACTCAAAGTCGCGTCATAAAGCTTCGGTTCACAGTTTGATGCCCGATTATTTTCCGTGCAGGGTCTCTCGACCAGTGAGCTGTTACGCACTCTTTAAATGAATGGCTGCTTCCAAGCCAACATCCTGGCTGTTATAGAAACCCCACCTCGTTTGATCAACTTAACTGTGTATTAGGGACCTTAGCTGTTATTCTGGGTTATTTCCCTCTCGGCCACGGACCTTAGCGCCCGCAGCCTCACTGCCGCAGATATTTATGAGCATTCGGAGTTTGTCAGGGTTTGGTAGGCGGTGAAGCCCCCTAGCCCAATCAGTAGCTCTACCTCTCATAAACTTCTAAAATGCGACGCTGTTCCTAAAAACATTTCGGGGAGAACGAGCTATCTCTCAGTTTGATTGGCCTTTCACCCCTATCCACAGCTCATCGCAAGACTTTTCAACGTCAACGCGTTCGGCCCTCCAGTGTGTGTTACCACACCTTCAGCCTGGCCATGGATAGATCACAAAGTTTCGCGTCTGCCCCCACAGACTAAATCGCCCTATTTGGACTCGCTTTCGCTACGGCTCCGTTAGTTAAGAACTTAACCTCGCCTGTGAGGAGCAACTCGTAGGTTCATTATGCAAAAGGCACGCCGTCACCCATTACTGGGCTCCGACCGCTTGTAGGCGCACGGTTTCAGGTACTATTTCACTCCCTTGTTTAGGGTGCTTTTCACCTTTCCCTTACGGTACTGGTTCACTATCGGTCTCTGAGGAGTATTTAGCCTTACCAGATGGTGCTGGCAGATTCAAGCAGGATTTCTCCGGTCCCGCCCTACTCAGGATACCGCTCGTCCCCTTCTCTTTACGCTTACGCGACTTTCACGCTCTATGGTCTGACTTTCCAGACAGTTCAGCTTGAAGAAGGTTTCTAAATGCGGTCCTACAACCCTCAAGCGGCACGCCGCTCAAGTTTAGGCTGTTCCCTGTTCGCTCGCCACTACTTAGGGAATCATTATTTATTTTCTTTTCCTCCCGGTACTTAGATGTTTCAGTTCTCGGGGTTGGCTCTCCTTTCGGAGTACTGCATCTTCAATGCAGTGGGTTGTCCCATTCGGAAATCTGGGGATGTAACGATTGTGTGCATCTCCCCCCAGCTTATCGCAGCTTACCACGTCCTTCATCGCCTCTCAGAGCCAAGGCATCCACCATGCGCCCTTAGTTGCTTTAAAAATTTTGAAATTGTATTTGTTACCCGACCACCAACTTCAGACCACCAATTACTTGGCGATGCAAAAAATTAATGTGATCGATAAATAGACTCTTCGTCTAACAACTTTTCAATTGATTCCAATATGTCAAAGAACTTTGAAGCACTGAAGCTTCGAGCCGTGAGCTATTAGCTGTAAGCTGCTAGCTGCTGGCTGTTTGCAGATAATGAGGTTGTGAACCCCCAGACCAACACTATATGGTGTCGTCATCATCTAAGTTTGAAAGAACTGTTTTCTTGTTTGCTGTTTTTTGCTAGTAGCTTGAAGCTAATAGCCAGCAGCTTTTCTAAAGTGGAGGATAACGGATTCGAACCGTTGACCCCCTGCGTGCAAGGCAGGTGCTCTAGCCAGCTGAGCTAATCCCCCTGGAGAAAAGCTTCAAGCTTTGTGCTTCGAGCCTCGAGCAGCTTGCTCGCAGCTAGCAGCTAATAGCTAGCAGCTTGGTTTGGTAGACCCGTCCAGATTTGAACTGGAGACCCCTACATTATCAGTGTAGTGCTCTAACCAGGCTGAGCTACGGATCTATTAGGATTGTAGCCCGCATCAAAGTCGGGTTACTTACAGAAAAAACAAAGAACGTAATTTCAATGAAAGTAGTTGGAAACAACAGCTTAGGTAAGTCGCTAAGCTCTAAAAAGGAGGTATTCCAGCCGCACCTTCCGATACGGCTACCTTGTTACGACTTAGCCCCAGTTACTAGTTTTACCCTAGGCGGCTCCTTGCGGTTACCGACTTTAGGTACACCCAGCTTCCATGGCTTGACGGGCGGTGTGTGCAAGGTCCGGGAACGTATTCACCGTATCATTGCTGATATACGATTACTAGCGATTCCAGCTTCACGCAGTCGAGTTGCAGACTGCGATCTGAACTGAGAGGCGTTTTTTGGGATTGGCTCCTTATCGCTAAGTGGCAGCCCTTTGTACGCCCCATTGTAGCACGTGTGTAGCCCTGGGCATAAAGGCCATGATGACTTGACATCATCCCCTCCTTCCTCACGTCTTACGACGGCAGTTTCAGTAGAGTTCCCAGCGTTACCTGATGGCAACTACTGATGGGGGTTGCGCTCGTTGCGGGACTTAACCCAACACCTCACGGCACGAGCTGACGACAGCCATGCAGCACCTTACTAAGTGTGTATTGCTACAAAATGAGCTTTCACCCACGGTCACTTAGCATTCTAGCCCAGGTAAGGTTCCTCGCGTATCATCGAATTAAACCACATGCTCCACCGCTTGTGCGGACCCCCGCCAATTCCTTTGAGTTTCAACCTTGCGGTCGTACTTCCCAGGTGGGATACTTAATGCTTTCGCTCAGACACACACAGTGTATCGCGTATGTCGAGTATCCATCGTTTAGGGCGTGGACTACCAGGGTATCTAATCCTGTTTGATCCCCACGCTTTCGTGCCTCAGAGTCAATCTTCGTGTAGCGAGCTGCCTTCGCAATTGGTGTTCTATGTCATATCTAAGCATTTCACCGCTACATGACATATTCCGCTCACCTCCACGGGATTCAAGACAGAGAGTATCAACGGCAGTTTCCGAGTTAAGCCCGGAGATTTCACCACTGACTTCCCTGCCCTCCTACGCACCCTTTAAACCCAGTGAATCCGGATAACGCTTGCACCCTCCGTATTACCGCGGCTGCTGGCACGGAGTTAGCCGGTGCTTATTCCTAGGGTACCGTCAATCGGGTAAGAATACCCGGGTTTCGTCCCCTATAAAAGAAGTTTACAATCCAGAGGACCTTCATCCTTCACGCGGCATGGCTGGTTCAGACTTGCGTCCATTGACCAATATTCCTTACTGCTGCCTCCCGTAGGAGTCGGGCCCGTGTCTCAGTGCCCGTGTGACTGGTCGTGCTCTCACACCAGTTACTGATCGCAGGCTTGGTGGGCCGTTACCCCGCCAACTACCTAATCAGGCGCACGCTCATCCAAAACCGCCGGAGCTATATTAATAAAGTGATGCCACCTCATTAAGTTACGGTGTATTAATCCTCCTTTCGGAGGGCTATTCACCAGTTTTGGGTAGATTGCGTACGTGTTCCGCACCCGTTTGCCGGTCGCCAGCAACTGTATTGCTACAGTCCTGCTGCCCCTCGACTTGCATGTATTAAGCCTGCCGCTAGCGTTCATCCTGAGCCAGGATCAAACTCTCCATTGTAAATGAGTTTTGATACTGACTATTTAAATTCTCAAAAAGAAAAATTAAACGAGTCAATTTCGAATTGTTTTCGCTTGACTTACCTAATGTTTGTAACTATAAAAGTTACGTGCTGTTGCTTCCAAACTTTCAAAGAACTTTCAACTACATCTCCCCTGGCATTACCCAGGAAAAAAGAGCCGATTTGCAAGTGATCAGATTGTGAATCTCAGACCGAACGTCTCACCTTTTTTACTGCTAGAGAACTGATTTACTGTTGTGTGTTTTTCGATTGGGAGTGCAAATGTACAACCTTTTTTATTCTCACCAAAATTATTTTTCTGATTATCACCATTTTAACAAGTGCCAGATCCATAATCTTCATCCTCCCGTAAACCCTGTAAAGAACTGCTTAACCCTCTTTTTTCAAGCGGAGGGCAAAGATACATCCCCTTAACCATTCCCTCCAAATCTTTTCCAAACTTTCCTCACAAAAATCTGTGAAGAACATCCACCGCTTTCTAACCTCCCTTCCATCCCGTATCCACCCCTCAAAAAGCGAAAGCAAAGATACATAACTAACTCATTATCAACCAAATAAAAGTTGGAGGAAAAGTAGAGAAAGAAGAAGGGAAAGAAAACATTTTAAAGAACTGGTAGAGTAACCTCTCTACTTATAATAGAACAGCCCCAGTTTGCACTGGGGCTGTTTTTAATAGATATGGCAGCTACCTACTCTCCCGCATTGTGGTGCAGTACCATTGGCCATGAGGGGCTTAACTTCTCTGTTCGGAATGGGAAGAGGTGAACACCCTCGGCAAAACCACCATAAGAAGGTGATGATCCGTTGTTCGGCAGGCAAAGTATGACAGTGGTGTCATGCTGAGCGCAGTCGAAGCATCGAAGCACAATAAGTTAACATATTGGAATGAAAAGTTGCAGAATAAGAGTCGATTAAATAAAATTAAAGCGTACGAGCAATTAGTACGACTCGGCTTTGCTATTACTAGCTTTACACCTGTCGCCTATCAACGTTGTCGTCTTCAACGGCTCTTAAAAGTAAACTCATCTTGAGGAAGGTTTCACGCTTAGATGCTTTCAGCGTTTATCCTGTCCGTACATAGCTACTCTGCGCTGCACCTGGCGGCACAACAGATACACCAGCGGTACGTGCGACCCGGTCCTCTCGTACTAAGGTCACGTCCTCTCAATTTACTTGCGCCCACCACAGATAGGGACCGAACTGTCTTGCGACGTTCTGAACCCAGTTCACGTGCCACTTTAATCGGCGAACAGCCGAACCCTTGGGACCTTCTCCAGCCCCAGGATGTGACGAACCGACATCGAGGTGCCAAACCTCCCCGTCGATATGAGCTCTTGGGGGAGATCAGCCTGTTATCCCCGGAGTACCTTTTATCCTTTGAGCGATGGCCCTTCCATACAGAACCACCGGATCACTTCAGCCGGCTTTCGCCCCTGCTCGACTTGTCTGTCTCACAGTCAAGCTCCCTTATACTGATGCGCTCTTCGTACGATTACCAACCGTACTGAGGGAACCTTTGCAAGCCTCCGTTACTTTTTAGGAGGCGACCACCCCAGTCAAACTACCCACCATGCACTGTTTCCATTACTGGATTAGACTCTAAACAAACGAAGGTTGGTATTTCAACGTTGACTCCACAAGGCCTGGCGACCCTGCTTCGCAGTCTCCCAACTATCCTACACATCGGTTGTTCAAAATCAATGCAAAGTTGTAGTGAAGGTTCACGGGGTCTTTCCGTCCCGTGGCGGGTAACCGGCATCTTCACCGATACTACAATTTCACCGGGCTCGTGGAGGAGACAGTGTTCAACTCATTAGACCATTCGTGCAGGTCGGAACTTACCCGACAAGGAATTTCGCTACCTTAGGACCGTTATAGTTACGGCCGCCGTTTACTGGGGCTTCAGTCAGAAGCTTTGGCATTGCTGCCGAACATCCTTCCTTAACCTTCCAGCACCGGGCAGGTATCAGGCTCTATACGTCATCTTACGATTTTGCAGGGCCCTGTGTTTTTGTTAAACAGTTGGTTGAACCATTTTACTGTGACCGCATCGCTGCGGTACGCTTTATCCCGAAGTTACAGCGTTAATTTGCCTAGTTCCTTCTCCACGGCTCACCCGAGCGCCTTAGAATTCTCATCCCGTCTACCTGTGTCGGTTTGCGGTACTGGCAGCACTAGCCTAACCTTAGAGGTTTTTCTCGGCAGCTTTTAGGTTCACTCACATCGGCCGAAGCCTCTGTGTACTTTCGTATTTCGCCTTTCTCTACGGATTTGCCTATAAAGAAAATAGCTACGTACTTAACCGCACTATTCCGTAAGTGCGGGGAACTTTCAATACTGCGTTACCCCATCGAAACTAATGCTGGTGCTGGAATATTAACCAGCTTTCCATCAGCTACCCCTTTCGGGTTCACCTAAGGACCAGACTAACCCTGATCCGATTAACGTTGATCAGGAACCCTTAGACTTTCGGCGTTAAGGTTTTTCACCTTAATTATCGTTACTTATACCTACATTTTCTTTTGAAACCGCTCCAGCAATGGTCGCCCATCACCTTCGACGCAGGTTTCAATGCTCCCCTACCGAACACGACTCAAAGTCGCGTCATAAAGCTTCGGTTCACAGTTTGATGCCCGATTATTTTCCGTGCAGGGTCTCTCGACCAGTGAGCTGTTACGCACTCTTTAAATGAATGGCTGCTTCCAAGCCAACATCCTGGCTGTTATAGAAACCCCACCTCGTTTGATCAACTTAACTGTGTATTAGGGACCTTAGCTGTTATTCTGGGTTATTTCCCTCTCGGCCACGGACCTTAGCGCCCGCAGCCTCACTGCCGCAGATATTTATGAGCATTCGGAGTTTGTCAGGGTTTGGTAGGCGGTGAAGCCCCCTAGCCCAATCAGTAGCTCTACCTCTCATAAACTTCTAAAATGCGACGCTGTTCCTAAAAACATTTCGGGGAGAACGAGCTATCTCTCAGTTTGATTGGCCTTTCACCCCTATCCACAGCTCATCGCAAGACTTTTCAACGTCAACGCGTTCGGCCCTCCAGTGTGTGTTACCACACCTTCAGCCTGGCCATGGATAGATCACAAAGTTTCGCGTCTGCCCCCACAGACTAAATCGCCCTATTTGGACTCGCTTTCGCTACGGCTCCGTTAGTTAAGAACTTAACCTCGCCTGTGAGGAGCAACTCGTAGGTTCATTATGCAAAAGGCACGCCGTCACCCATTACTGGGCTCCGACCGCTTGTAGGCGCACGGTTTCAGGTACTATTTCACTCCCTTGTTTAGGGTGCTTTTCACCTTTCCCTTACGGTACTGGTTCACTATCGGTCTCTGAGGAGTATTTAGCCTTACCAGATGGTGCTGGCAGATTCAAGCAGGATTTCTCCGGTCCCGCCCTACTCAGGATACCGCTCGTCCCCTTCTCTTTACGCTTACGCGACTTTCACGCTCTATGGTCTGACTTTCCAGACAGTTCAGCTTGAAGAAGGTTTCTAAATGCGGTCCTACAACCCTCAAGCGGCACGCCGCTCAAGTTTAGGCTGTTCCCTGTTCGCTCGCCACTACTTAGGGAATCATTATTTATTTTCTTTTCCTCCCGGTACTTAGATGTTTCAGTTCTCGGGGTTGGCTCTCCTTTCGGAGTACTGCATCTTCAATGCAGTGGGTTGTCCCATTCGGAAATCTGGGGATGTAACGATTGTGTGCATCTCCCCCCAGCTTATCGCAGCTTACCACGTCCTTCATCGCCTCTCAGAGCCAAGGCATCCACCATGCGCCCTTAGTTGCTTTAAAAATTTTGAAATTGTATTTGTTACCCGACCACCAACTTCAGACCACCAATTACTTGGCGATGCAAAAAATTAATGTGATCGATAAATAGACTCTTCGTCTAACAACTTTTCAATTGATTCCAATATGTCAAAGAACTTTGAAGCACTGAAGCTTCGAGCCGTGAGCTATTAGCTGTAAGCTGCTAGCTGCTGGCTGTTTGCAGATAATGAGGTTGTGAACCCCCAGACCAACACTATATGGTGTCGTCATCATCTAAGTTTGAAAGAACTGTTTTCTTGTTTGCTGTTTTTTGCTAGTAGCTTGAAGCTAATAGCCAGCAGCTTTTCTAAAGTGGAGGATAACGGATTCGAACCGTTGACCCCCTGCGTGCAAGGCAGGTGCTCTAGCCAGCTGAGCTAATCCCCCTGGAGAAAAGCTTCAAGCTTTGTGCTTCGAGCCTCGAGCAGCTTGCTCGCAGCTAGCAGCTAATAGCTAGCAGCTTGGTTTGGTAGACCCGTCCAGATTTGAACTGGAGACCCCTACATTATCAGTGTAGTGCTCTAACCAGGCTGAGCTACGGATCTATTAGGATTGTAGCCCGCATCAAAGTCGGGTTACTTACAGAAAAAACAAAGAACGTAATTTCAATGAAAGTAGTTGGAAACAACAGCTTAGGTAAGTCGCTAAGCTCTAAAAAGGAGGTATTCCAGCCGCACCTTCCGATACGGCTACCTTGTTACGACTTAGCCCCAGTTACTAGTTTTACCCTAGGCGGCTCCTTGCGGTTACCGACTTTAGGTACACCCAGCTTCCATGGCTTGACGGGCGGTGTGTGCAAGGTCCGGGAACGTATTCACCGTATCATTGCTGATATACGATTACTAGCGATTCCAGCTTCACGCAGTCGAGTTGCAGACTGCGATCTGAACTGAGAGGCGTTTTTTGGGATTGGCTCCTTATCGCTAAGTGGCAGCCCTTTGTACGCCCCATTGTAGCACGTGTGTAGCCCTGGGCATAAAGGCCATGATGACTTGACATCATCCCCTCCTTCCTCACGTCTTACGACGGCAGTTTCAGTAGAGTTCCCAGCGTTACCTGATGGCAACTACTGATGGGGGTTGCGCTCGTTGCGGGACTTAACCCAACACCTCACGGCACGAGCTGACGACAGCCATGCAGCACCTTACTAAGTGTGTATTGCTACAAAATGAGCTTTCACCCACGGTCACTTAGCATTCTAGCCCAGGTAAGGTTCCTCGCGTATCATCGAATTAAACCACATGCTCCACCGCTTGTGCGGACCCCCGCCAATTCCTTTGAGTTTCAACCTTGCGGTCGTACTTCCCAGGTGGGATACTTAATGCTTTCGCTCAGACACACACAGTGTATCGCGTATGTCGAGTATCCATCGTTTAGGGCGTGGACTACCAGGGTATCTAATCCTGTTTGATCCCCACGCTTTCGTGCCTCAGAGTCAATCTTCGTGTAGCGAGCTGCCTTCGCAATTGGTGTTCTATGTCATATCTAAGCATTTCACCGCTACATGACATATTCCGCTCACCTCCACGGGATTCAAGACAGAGAGTATCAACGGCAGTTTCCGAGTTAAGCCCGGAGATTTCACCACTGACTTCCCTGCCCTCCTACGCACCCTTTAAACCCAGTGAATCCGGATAACGCTTGCACCCTCCGTATTACCGCGGCTGCTGGCACGGAGTTAGCCGGTGCTTATTCCTAGGGTACCGTCAATCGGGTAAGAATACCCGGGTTTCGTCCCCTATAAAAGAAGTTTACAATCCAGAGGACCTTCATCCTTCACGCGGCATGGCTGGTTCAGACTTGCGTCCATTGACCAATATTCCTTACTGCTGCCTCCCGTAGGAGTCGGGCCCGTGTCTCAGTGCCCGTGTGACTGGTCGTGCTCTCACACCAGTTACTGATCGCAGGCTTGGTGGGCCGTTACCCCGCCAACTACCTAATCAGGCGCACGCTCATCCAAAACCGCCGGAGCTATATTAATAAAGTGATGCCACCTCATTAAGTTACGGTGTATTAATCCTCCTTTCGGAGGGCTATTCACCAGTTTTGGGTAGATTGCGTACGTGTTCCGCACCCGTTTGCCGGTCGCCAGCAACTGTATTGCTACAGTCCTGCTGCCCCTCGACTTGCATGTATTAAGCCTGCCGCTAGCGTTCATCCTGAGCCAGGATCAAACTCTCCATTGTAAATGAGTTTTGATACTGACTATTTAAATTCTCAAAAAGAAAAATTAAACGAGTCAATTTCGAATTGTTTTCGCTTGACTTACCTAATGTTTGTAACTATAAAAGTTACGTGCTGTTGCTTCCAAACTTTCAAAGAACTTTCAACTACATCTCCCCTGGCATTACCCAGGAAAAAAGAGCCGATTTGCAAGTGATCAGATTGTGAATCTCAGACCGAACGTCTCACCTTTTTTACTGCTAGAGAACTGATTTACTGTTGTGTGTTTTTCGATTGGGAGTGCAAATGTACAACCTTTTTTATTCTCACCAAAATTATTTTTCTGATTATCACCATTTTAACAAGTGCCAGATCCATAATCTTCATCCTCCCGTAAACCCTGTAAAGAACTGCTTAACCCTCTTTTTTCAAGCGGAGGGCAAAGATACATCCCCTTAACCATTCCCTCCAAATCTTTTCCAAACTTTCCTCACAAAAATCTGTGAAGAACATCCACCGCTTTCTAACCTCCCTTCCATCCCGTATCCACCCCTCAAAAAGCGAAAGCAAAGATACATAACTAACTCATTATCAACCAAATAAAAGTTGGAGGAAAAGTAGAGAAAGAAGAAGGGAAAGTGGCTGTGATTTACAGTAATCATTTCCTTTTTTCGAAGAGCGGGTGCAAAGATAGGAAGGTTGCCATAACAACCAAAAACATTTCAGTTTTTGCTGCAAAAAAAACGTGAAACGCAGTGCCTATGCGGTAAAATAATTTTCGGGATAAACAACCGAGCGCAGGTAGAGGCCATGTGCGGGGACAGAATACACTGTTTTTGATCGTCCATCGAACAAAGTTTGGAATTGCTGGAACGGTATTTTTCCTCTCCCCATCTTTAATAACGTGGCCGTAACTAAACGAACCATGCCACGTAAAAAGCGGTTGCCTTCTATTTCATAGGTCAAATAATCCCCTTCCTCCTTCCACTCACTTTTATAGATAGTGCAGATAAAATTCTTGACCTGCGTGTTGGTTTTGGAAAAGGCAGCAAAATTCGTTTGCTCCTTTAAAAAAGAAGCACCTTCCTTCAATACCGAAATATCCAACTGATAAGGATAATAGAATGAAGCATTTTCCAGAAAAGGATTTTTATAACGGTGGATCTTATAAACGTAGTTTCTCCGAATAGCATCAAACCGTGCATGCGATTCTACAGGCATTTTGTGAATGGCCTTTATTACTATATCACGGGGAAGAATTGCATTGAGTTTGTAAACGGCCTGATCATGCATTTCATTTTCAAAATCAAAATGAAAAAAATTCTGCAAGGCATGTACACCGGCATCAGTACGGGAAGAACCTGTCAATTGAAAAGGAGATCGATGCAGGGTTTGAAGTGCTTTTTCAACTTCTGACTGAATGGTGGCCGCATTTTCCTGAATTTGGAAACCACTGTAGCGGGTACCTTTGTAGGCGACTTCAATAAAATAACGGGACATGTACTACTCTCCTACCAGGGCTTTGAAACGATTGAGGTAGTACTCGTCGCGAATCTCAGCTTTCAGGGAAGCAAAATTCTGCTTGTCGGAAACATAATTATAAGAGGCATCGAAAAACTGGTACTTGGCTGCTGACGTCAAAAACAAGGAACTCAGGTAGCGCAGTTGTTCTACGTTAAAACATTTGCTGCGGTATACTTTTTTGGCCTCGTCAATCATGCTTTCGTCTGTTTGCCTGGAAGCCATCTTACTCCGCAGCTTCATAAAGTCTTTGTCGGAAGCCACCTCTTTGCAGGAAGAGGCAATCGGCGGCGCTACAGCAGTTTGCGTAACCGCAGCTTTTTCTTCCTGAACAGGTTTATTTTCTGGCTTTTCTTCCGGCGACTTCACCTCAAGTTGTTTTGCTTCGGTTGGTGTGCTGATTGTATTTTTTTCAATCTGCGATAAGCTGGCTGTTTGCGCACCATCGTCTAACTTTACTTTAGACGGTGGAATCAGGATGCGGATGGTATCCATTTTTTCCTCCTGCTTATCAACATAAACAATCCCAAATCCTTCGGTGGTTGAACTTTCGGCATACCTTGTTACCAGGGAACGTTTGAAATTGGTTTCATTTAAGGTAACAACAGGCTCCTGCTTTACTTCTGCTGGCGTTTCTTTTACAATTGTTTCTCTTGCTACGGGTTCAGAAACAGTATTCTCAACAACAGTATCTGGTTTTGTCTCTGCCTGTTTTGCCACTTCCGTTTGCGGCGCTGGCTCTACCTGCGGTTCCTTTGCCGTTTCAACAGGCTTTTCCTGCACAGCGGGCTTTGGTTCTTCCAATTTTGCAATGACGGTCTCTTTTTCAGTGGGCTTCTCGGGAGCAGGCGTTTCTTTTTTGGCAACCGGAACTTTCAGCAAACCCGGGTCGTTGGCGGCTTTTGACAAAACAGCTGAAAAATTATCTGACCTTGTTTCGTAAACAGTATTATCGGTTTGCACCGTGTTGGCCTTCACAACAGAAAGATCTCTGAAGTCAAACAGGGCCAGGCCGGATTCGAAATTTTTAATGACAAAGCCTTTGTCGTTCTGGTTGATGGAAACAGTAAACGAAGTTTCGGCGTTTGTGTTTTTGGCAAAGCCTAACCCAAACGTATAGGTGCTGTCGGTAAGATTTGGAATAATAAGATACCCTGCGGTAGCAGAGCTATGAATTTTATCGCCCATACGCACATAAAACGGCGTTTGGTCGTCGGATTGAAGGTATAAAAAGTAAACTTTTTGTGCTGATGCCACCACACTTAAACAAGCAGCAACGCAACACAGTAACAGCTTTTTCATGTCAGCCAAAATTAATGGAAACTACATTAAAGAGGGTGAAAGCTTTGCGAATGTTGCATGCAGGCTTATTTTCCAGTGAATGGTGTGTTTGGAAAAGAAAGGCAGGCAGAATATAAAAACAAGGAAAATTTACCAGCGTCCGCCGGCACCGCCACCACCAAAGCCACCGCCACCAAAGCCGCCAAAGCCACCACCACCGAAACCGCCGCCGCCACCAAAGCCACCGCCGCCGAAGCCGCCACCGGTTGGAAAGATGAATGGTCCGCCAAAGCCGCGGTAACCACGACGCGAGGTATAACCACCGCCCTTGCCGCCACCGCCACCAAACATTGACATAATGACAAAAAAGATGATGATGCCAACAATGATGCGACCGACACTGAAGCCACCACTCCGGCCACGCTGCCGGTAACCGGTAGGCGCCTGGTATTCACCGGCTGCGGCCTGCATCAATGCCGTGGTGGTTTGATCCAGCGCTGTATAATACTGTTCGGCTACAAGGTTGGGAATTAAAAACTGGTCGAGAATATGGCCGGCGGTGATATCGGGAATAGCACCTTCCAAACCATAACCTACGGCAATGTAGGCATCGCGGTTGCCCTGGCCACCACCCGTAGAAATGAGAATAACAATACCGTTATCAAATTTTGACTGCCCGCCTACACCCCATCGCTGGCCCAATTCCGTAGCAAACTGGCTGGCATCCAGTCCACCCAAGTCGTTTACAATAACTACAGCAATCTGGTTGGACGTGCTGTCGTCATAAGCCACCAGTTTTCGTTCCAGTTCTGCTTCCTGGAAATCGGGTAACAGGTTGGCAAAATCGTTTACCAACCGTGGCGGATTGGGCGGATCGGGGATAGCTTTATTCTGCGCCAGTGCGCAAAACGAAATCAGTATCCCTATAACGAGTAGTAGTTTCTTCATTCCTTAGTGACCAAAGACAATGTCGTCGGGTAATTCATTTTTATCGGTACTTCGTTCATAGGGAAAGTGCTGCTGCAGCGCCTCTCCAATGTCATAAACTACCTGACTGATGCCTTCGACAATGTGTTCGCTTTTAAATTCACTGATCATTTTTGTTACTTCTTTTTCCCAATACGCCTGCCCAACTTTTTGATGAATGCCTTCATCGCCCAGTACAGCCAGTTGGTGGTCGTCAAAAGCAATATAGATCAGTGTTGCATTTCGCTCCTGCGTTTTTGCCATCTGCAATTGCAGAAAAATTTCCTTGGCCCTGTCGACAGGATCAACAAAGCGGCAGCGGCTTTCTACGAAAATCCGTATCTCGCCGCTGGTGCGCTGTTCTGCCTGCTGTATCGCCGATACCAGCCGGGCCTTTTCTTCTTCCGTGAAGAATTCTTTTTGCTTTTGCCAGGGAAATTTCACTATCGGCCGGTTGAATCAAAGTTGACAGATGGCTGCGTTGTATTGAAATCAACCCGCGGTGCATTTTCTGAACCGGCTGCAGCTTCAAACGGGGGCCTTGGCTTAAAGCCCATGATACCCGCAAAAATATTGGTGGGGAATGACCGCACTTTTACATTGTAAGGCTGCACCGTTTCATTAAAACGATTGCGTTCTGTATTGATACGGTTTTCCGTTCCTTCCAGCTGACGCTGCAGATCGCGGAAAGCATCGTTGGCCCGAAGCGTTGGATATTGCTCTACGGTTACCAGCAAACGACTCAAGGCGCCACTCAACTGGCCTTGCGCCTGCTGAAACTGCTGCATGTTTTCAGGTGTTAAGTTTTCCGGATTTACCTGCATAGAAGTGGCTCTTGCACGGGCACTGATCACATCGTTCAGGGTTCCCCTCTCAAAGCTCGCCTCGCCTTTTACGGTCTCCACCAGATTGGGAATCAGGTCGGCCCTGCGCTGGTAAGCACTTTGAACATTACCCCAGGCTTGTTTTACCGTTTCATCAGACTTAACGAGGCCGTTGTAGGAGCCACATCCCAGGAAAAGTAAAACAACCAGTATTCCCAAAACAATTAGTAAAGCAGGACTTGTGCGTCTCATTTTATAAATTTTGATTGTTGAAAATGTTTCTAGCTATCCACCTCATCAAATTACACACCACACCCTGTGGCCTGTCAAACTGCTATTTAACCGCCGCAATGCCGGGCAGGTCTTTTCCTTCAAAAAACTCCAGCATAGCGCCGCCGCCGGTGGATACGTAACTTACTTTATCGGCAAAGCCAAACTGGTTAACGGCCGCCACACTGTCACCCCCACCCACAAGAGAGAAGGCTCCCTTTTCGGTGGCTTCTGCCACGGCTTTGGCAACTGCCTTGGTTCCGTGCTGAAATTTATCCATTTCAAACACACCCATGGGGCCATTCCACAAGATGGTTTTTGAATCAAGAATCACTTTGGTGAATGTATCGCAGGCTAACGAACCAATGTCGAGCCCCATCCATCCATCGGGAATGTTGGTACTTAATGAAGACGATACGTCAGCATCTGCTGCAAACCTGTCGGCAATCACTGAATCAGAAGGAAGATGAATACAAACACCTTTCGCGGCCGCTTTTTCCATCAACTCTTTCGCGGTATCCAAACGGTCTTCTTCTACTAGCGAGTTTCCAACCTTACCGCCCGTCGCTTTGTAAAAGGTATAGGCCATGCCACCACCAATGATAATGTCTGTTGCTCTTTCCAGCAGATTTTCTATTATCAATATCTTATCAGAAACTTTCGCTCCTCCAATAATGGCTGTAAACGGTTTTTCAGCGCTGTGCATCACTTTTTCAGCACTGGCTACTTCACCTTCCATCACCAAGCCAAACATCCTGTTTTCAGGAGAAAAGAACTCGGCAATAACGGCCGTAGAAGCGTGTGCCCGGTGGGCGGTTCCAAATGCATCATTAACGTATACATCACCAAGTCCTGAAAGTTTTTCAGCAAATTCTTTGTCGCCTTTTTCTTCCTGCTTGTAGAAGCGAAGGTTCTCCAGCAATAACACTTCGCCAGGCTTTAATGCGGCTGCTTTCTGAAAGGCTTCCTCGCCAATGCAATCAGCGGCAAACTGTACATCGGTTCCCAGTAGTTCTTTTAAATGCGACACCAGGTGTTTTAAGGAGTATTTTTCTGTAGGACCATCTTTCGGGCGGCCAAAGTGTGACATCAGGATCACGCTGCCGCCATCGCTTAAGATTTTTTGAACGGTTGGTATGGTTGCCCGCATGCGGGTGTCGTCGGTTATGTTGTAGTCTGCATCCAACGGAACATTAAAATCAACTCGTATCAACGCCTTTCTTTCCTTAAAATTCGTCTCCTGAAATTTGCTCATAGATAAATTGGTTTGGATAGATGTTAAAGGTAACCTCAAAATACGGAGCAAAAAAAAGCCGGACAAAATGCCCGGCTGATTTTTTTCTTTTTTATTTCTGAATGAGTCCGGCAAAATGCTTCACCGTGCGCACTAGTTGCGATACGTAGCTCATTTCATTGTCGTACCAGCTAACGGTCTTCACTAGCTGTGTTTCACCAACCGTCAGAACTTTGGTTTGGGTAGCATCGAAAAGACTTCCGAATTCCATACCAACGATGTCGCTGCTAACGATCTCATCTTCGGTGTAGCCGTAGCTTTCGTTGGCAGCAGCTTTCATGGCGGCGTTTACTTCTTCAACTGAAGTCTTTTTACCTAAAACAACTGTGAGCTCAGTTAATGAACCGGTCAATGTTGGCACACGCTGGGCAGTACCATCCAGCTTACCTTTCAGGCTGGGCAGTACCAGGCCAATGGCTTTGGCAGCACCGGTGCTATTGGGAACAATGTTCTGTGCGGCGGCTCTTGCGCGGCGAAGGTCGCCTTTGGGATGCGGTGCATCCTGTGTATTCTGATCGTTTGTATAGGCGTGAACGGTTGTCATCAAACCACCCACAATGCCGTAGGTATCATCCAACACTTTGGCCATCGGTGCCAGGCAGTTGGTGGTACAGGAAGCACAGGAGATAATAGTTTCAGAACCATCCAGGATATCGTGGTTAACATTGAAAACTATAGTCTTCAGGTCGCCGGTAGCCGGTGCAGAGATCACTACTTTTTTTGCACCCGCTGTCAGGTGGGCTTCGGCTTTGGCCTTATCGGTAAAGAAACCGGTACATTCAAGAACTACATCTACATTGTGCTCACCCCAAGGAATTTGGGCAGGGTCTTTTTGTGCATAGATCTTGATCTCTTCGCCGTTAACAGAAATGGAATTATCCGTGCTGGTTACTTCCTGGTTGAAGCGTCCCTGCGCAGAATCATATTTCAATAAGTGAGCGAGTACTTTGGGAGAAGTTAAATCGTTGATGGCTACTACATCAATTCCTTCCATGTCGTGGATTTGGCGAAACACCAACCGGCCAATGCGTCCAAAACCGTTAATGGCTACTTTTACTGACATATCGAATGTTATTTTAAGTTTAAAAATGCGTGGCGAAGGTACAATAATGCAAAATATCGCTGCACATTAAAAATTGTCATTAAATGGGATAACCAATGAGAGGTTTTTGGAGTTCCCCATCCCAGCAATAAGGCCGTTTTTGAATGAACAATTCTGCAGCATATTGGCAGACCGGATACAAGTATCACATTCGACACGGCTCCTTCAGCAATACATTTACTAATGTGGAATGTTTTGTCTCACGCAGACAATGCTTCTATCGAGTGTTTCTTTATCGCCTGAACACAGCAGTAATTTCACCCCATAAAAAAAGCGCAGTCATACTGCGCTTTCCTTTTTATAACTTACTCCTTTTATGACCGGTTTTTTACCGAACTGGCTCCCGAAGCCTTTGACTCTTTTACGGTAGGGGAACCTTTGTAGCTGATATCGCTGGCACCGCTGGCCCTGGCCGATACAACTCCACTTGCTGTTACCTCGATATCGCTGGCGCCGCTGGCTTCCAGGTCGCACACTTCTGCAACAAGTTCGTACCCGCTAAAGTCCGAACCGCCGCTGGCATCTACCAAAAGAGAGGTTGCCTTGCCGGAAATACGCACATCGCTACCGCCGCTTTGCCGAACGGTGAGTTTGGCGGCTTCCACTTTCCCGTGAAAATCTGACCCGCCGGAAATGCGCAACACCAATTCATCTGTGTTGATGCTGCCATCCACCCTTATATCCGATCCGCCGGAAGCCTGCAGGCTGCGCAGGGTTTTATACGAAACATATGCTTTTAGTCTTTTATCGCCGCTGATGGTTATGCCCGACTTGCTGTCGTACCAGATCTTAAGAATACCGTTTTCCACTTCGGTTTTGATCCGGTCGCGGTATTCCGCTTTAGAGGCACTGATAGCCAGGGCCTCGCTGCCCGAAGAAAGATAAAGATCGATCCCGCTGCTCACACTAACACCGGTGAAAGCCCCTATCGACCGGGCTTCGACGTTGGGATCATTGATCACTTTTTGGGCAAATAGCAGTACGGAACCACAAAGCAGGCAAGCAAGAAAAAACAGCTTTTTCATTTTTGGTTTTTCTCTTATACGCCCGGGGAGAAAAAAAGTTACACCGAAAGGAAGAAAATCTCCGCTATTTTTGCGCTGAAATTAATTTTCAGTGTTACCGGGGTGCTTTTCTTCCACACAAAACAAATAAAAACAGAAGAAAGGCTGAGATCAAACCCGCAAAACCTGATCAGGGTAATGCCTGCGCAGGGAGCTAAAACAGTTTACTGTTCACTGTTTCCAGTTTACCGTTCGTTACTTCTCAACTGAAAACTGCAAACTTTAAACTGAAAACTTCTCCTCTCACAGCGTTTCCCTTTCATTTTTAAACCATTTTTTTGAAATGAAAAGGATTCTATTTTTCCTTGGCCTCAGTGCCACCATGCCTGCTTTTTCGCAGGAGACCGACACCACCGAATTGCTGCCCTTAGAAGTCAAAGCCATCCGGGCAGGCGCCATGGCGCCTTTTGCCAAAACAAACCTTTCGAAACGCGACATTCAAAAGCAAAACCTAGGACAGGACCTTCCCTTTTTACTGAACCAAACACCGTCAGTGGTTGTCAATTCTGATGCGGGGAACGGCATCGGGTATACCGGCATCCGCATCCGCGGTACCGATGCTACACGTATCAACGTTACCATCAATGGTGTGCCGTTCAACGACCCGGAAAGCAACGGCGCTTTTTTTGTCAACCTGCCCGACCTGCTTTCGTCGGCAAGCAGCATACAGATCCAACGGGGCGTAGGCACGTCTACCAATGGCGCCGGTGCTTTTGGCGGCACCATCAACCTTGCCACAACCGAAGTATCTCGTCAACCTTATTTTGAGAGCAACAACAGCGTGGGTTCTTTCAACACCTTTAAAAACAACATCCGTGTGGGAACCGGTTTGTTGAACGATCGTTTTACTGCCAACCTGCGGCTGTCACAAATGAAAAGCGACGGCTATGTTGACCGCGCCTCTACCGACCTGCAGTCTTATTATTTTTCGGCAGCTTACCTGGGTGATAAAACAACGCTTCGGTTCAATACGTTTTCGGGCAACGAAAAAACTTACCAGGCCTGGAATGGTGTAAGCGAAGCGGATCTGAAAACCCGCCGTCGTTACAACTCATCGGGAACCGACCGACCCGGTGAACCTTATGGTAACGAAACAGACAATTACAAACAGGATCATTACCAGTTGTTCTTCACGCAAAAATTTTCACCGGAACTTGTCTTTAACACAGGACTCTTTTACGTAAAAGGAAAAGGTTATTACGAACAATACAAAGGCGGCGAGGATTATGCCGATTATGGCTTGCCCTTTCCTACTTACGGCAGCACCGTGCTGGAAAGCACGGACCTGATCCGTCGCCTGCAATTGGACAATGATTATTATGGCACCGTTTTCTCGCTTCAGTATACAAAGCCCGGCACAGAGTTAACATTTGGTGGCGCCCTGTCGAAGTACATGGGTGATCATTTTGGAACCGTGCTTTGGGCGCAAAACGGCTTACCGCAAGACAACCACAGGTGGTACGATAACAACGCGGTAAAAAAAGACTTTAGTGTGTATACCAAATGGCAGCAAAATCTTTCGTCGCGTTTCCAGTTTTTTGCCGACCTGCAATTGCGCCAGGTTGACTACAACATTGATGGATTCCGCAACAACCCAGGTTTGACGGTTGACAATCGCTACTTATTTTTTAATCCAAAAGCCGGCATCACCTATCATAACCAAAATTGGACAGCCTTTGCCTCGTACAGCTTTGGCTCCAAAGAACCGGTACGCGACGATTTTGAAGCTTCTGTCACCGAACAGCCCAAACCCGAATACCTGCGTGACTTGGAAGTAGGTTTTGAACGCAAAAACAGCCATTACAACATTGGTGCAACCGTGTACTACATGCAGTACAAAGACCAGTTGGTGCTAACTGGTAAGATCAACGATGTTGGTGCTTACACCCGAACAAATATTGATGACAGTTACCGGCTGGGTGTTGAATTGCAGGGCGGTGCTGTGATCGCAGACTGGCTGCGGGCAACTGCCAACCTTACCTTGAGCCGCAACAAGGTGAAAAACGTAACCGAATTCTATGACGATTACGATAACGGCGGACAAAAATCCGTCACGTATAACGAAGCAGATATTTCGTTTTCGCCATCGGTAACCGGTGCAGCAACCGTAACTGTGCAGCCGCACCGCTCTTTTACCGTGGACTTGTTGAGCAAGTATGTCAGCAGGCAATATCTCGACAATACCAGCAACAGCAGCCGGTCCCTAAATGCTTATTTTACTGAAGACGTCCGGTTTGCCTACTCGTTACAAAAAGGCGTTCTGAAAAATGCAGAACTTATTTTCCAGGTAAACAACATTTTCAACAAAAAATATGAGCCAAACGGTTATACGTTCAGTTACCTGTACAATACGCAACTGGTTACTGAAAACTACTATTTCCCGATGGCAGGCACCAACTGGATGATGGGATTGAACCTGCGGTTTTAGCGACTGCAACGCATTCCGTTGAAAAACAAAAAAACGCAATGGAAAATTTCCATTGCGTTTTTTTGTTGGCGGAAATGCATGTTGCATATCCGGCTATAAAACTTATCAACAACCGTTCATTTCTTTTTGGGGAATAGGCTTGCTTACACGGATAAATGGCATTATTTTTTAATTAACAACCTGTGTACAAGTCACTGCATTTCCTTAACATCAGATGTTATAACTTGTAGTCTTGAGCAACTTGCTACTACAGCATATCACCCGTATCGAAAACGGATTTTGAACATTAAATATTACTGGAATTGAGAGAAACAATCATCAACCTTGAAACGGTTAATCCTATTGAGTTCTTTGGTGTTAATAATGGCAAACTGGATATTTTAAAGAAAAAATTTCCCCTTTTAAAAATCCTCTCCCGAGGCACACAATTAAAGCTGAGCGGTGCACCCGAGCAAGTGGATGGCGCCAAAGAAAAGATCGATCTCATTGTGCAATACCTCGAAAGAAACGGACACATGAGCGAAAATTATTACGAGCAGATTTTGGGTGGCGATGATGCCGAAACCGTTGACAACTTTGTGGAACGAAACCCGGCCGAGGTGCTGGTTTTTGGTCCCAATGGTAAAACGGTGAGGGCCCGTACGGCCAACCAAAAACGCCTGGTAACGGCAGCCGAAAAAAACGACATTGTTTTTGCCATCGGCCCGGCCGGTACGGGTAAAACCTACACGGCAGTTGCCATGGCGGTAAGAGCCCTGAAAAATAAAGGCGTGAAAAAGATCATTCTGACCCGTCCCGCGGTGGAAGCAGGTGAAAGCCTTGGCTTTTTGCCCGGTGACCTGAAGGAAAAGATCGATCCTTACCTGCGCCCCCTGTACGATGCGCTGGATGATATGATACCTGCCGATAAACTGGGTTATTACATGAGCACCCGCACCATTGAAATTGCACCCCTGGCCTACATGCGCGGCCGTACGCTGGATAACTGCTTTATTATCCTTGACGAAGCGCAGAACGCCACCGACCTGCAATTGAAAATGTTTCTTACCAGGATTGGCGGCAATGCTAAAGCTATCATCACCGGCGACCTTACGCAGGTGGATCTGCCCAAGAACCAGAAAAGCGGTTTGGCAAAAGCAAGCAAGATCCTGCGCAACATCGACGGCATTGGCTACATTGAGCTGGATGAAGAAGACGTGGTGCGTCACAAGCTGGTAAAAGCCATCCTGAAGGCCTATGACAAAGAGAACCAGCGTGAGATGGAGATCGAAGAGCAGGAGAAGAAAGAACGGAAGGAAAGAAGGGAGTATTTCCGTGACAGGGAGAGGGATTGAGGCTAGGATAAGGTTGAGGTTGAGGCTTAGATTTAGGTTAAGGTTTAGCAGAAATGAATAGTGAAAGTGTCCTGGCAACGGGGCACTTTTTCGTTACAGGAATTTACCGGCCATCCTTTACCCGCAATTGAATATCCAATCTCCTTTATCCAGTCTCACATTCTCCCATTAGCTTTGGGGCGATGAAAAAACTTTTTTCTTCCCTGCTGTTGCTTTCGCTGCTTTGGAGCTGTGGCAGCAATGACGACAAGACAATTGCCAAACCCGAGGATGATGTGGATGCGGCTCGCATGTTTATCCGTGCAGCGCTGGATGGTAATTACAAACAGGCCCGCAACCTTATTGTAACAGACTCCTCCAATGTGCAGTTGCTCGACAACCTGGAAAGGGCTTACCTCCATAACAACGACCCTATGGAGCAGCGCGGCTACCGCGAAGCGGCCATCCGCATTCACGATACCAAAAAAGAAAATGATTCGGTATCGGTGGTTGTTTATTCCAATTCTTTTAAGAATAAAAAAGATTCGGTCAAAGCCGTGCGACAGGGTTCGGACTGGCTGATCGATCTGAAATATTCGTTTCCGCAAACAAAACTCCCGGAATGAATTTTTTCTGGATCGCCCTTGGCGGTGCTGCAGGAAGCCTTTTGCGTTATGGCTGCAGCCGGTGGTTGAATGGTCCTGCCTTTCCTTATGGTACGCTGGCCGTCAACATTACCGGCAGCTTCCTGATCGGGCTTCTTTGGGCGGTTTTCAGCAGGCAAAGCGATGAAACAGCCCGGCTGCTTTTGATCACCGGTTTCTGTGGCGGCTTTACCACCTTTTCGGCCTTTAGCCTCGAAGGTCTGCAAATGTTACAACAAGGCCGGTTTGCTCCGTTTTTTATTTACACCTTTGCAACAATAATTTTTGGCCTTTTGGCCACCTATACTGGTTTTAAATTAATGCATACATGAAAGCAAGAGTAACGCAAGTATTACACCCCTGGCATGGCGCTTCACATGGCGCAGACGCACCTGAGAAAGTAATGGGACTGATCGAAATTTCACAAGGCTCCCGTACAAAATACGAGATCGACAAAGAAACCGGCCTGCTGGTGCTGGACCGGGTGATCTATTCCTCGTTTCACTACCCCGTGAACTATGGCTTTATTCCGCAGACACTGGGCTGGGATGGCGATCCGCTGGATATTCTTGTTTTCTGCTCACAAAGCATTCAGCCGCTTTGCCTGGTAGAGGCAAGAGTGATTGGCAACATGCAGATGGTTGACAGCGGCGAACACGATGACAAGATCATTGCCGTTGCCACCAACGATCCTTCGGTAAACCACATTCATTCCATTGAAGCCTTACCGCCGCACTTTATCAGTGAACTGCGCAATTATTTCGAGCAATACAAAGTGCTTGAGAACAAGCAGGTGTACATCGAAAACTTCCAGGACAAAGAAGAGGCGTACAAGATCATCAACGAAGCCATCGAGCATTACAAAACAACGTTTGCATAAGGTATGCAATCCAAACGATCCCCCATGACCCTACAAATGATTCTTATCCTGGTAACGATCGGTTTATTGGCCGGCATGCTAAGCGGCATGGTTGGCGTAGGTGGTGGGATCATTGTTGTACCGGCGCTGGTGTTTTTCCTGGGCTTTACGCAAAAGCAGGCCCAGGGAACTTCACTGGCTTTGTTATCGTTGCCGGTGGTAATACTTGCAGCACTTAATTATTACAACCAGGGATTGGTGGAGATTCGCACCGTGCTGGTGATGGCCGTTGCCTTTTTGATTGGCGGCTTTTTGGGTAGTAAGATTGCTCTTTCGGTACCGGAGGAATCGTTGAAACGCTTTTTTGCCGTTGTTCTTTTTTATACCGGGTTTAAAATGCTGGGCTTTGATGTGATTGCCTTGCTTATCCAGGGAGTTAAAAAAATCTTCGGATAGCGCACAACTGGTGTGTTCGTTTTCCTGTTTCGTGGTTTGTGATGCCCTCTTTATCTATTGGGTCAATGCGAACCTTTCCCGCCGCATGGGCAATTTTCTCGTTGCTGAGCAAGATACCAACATGCACGACCCTGCCCGCTTCATTTTGAAAAAAGGCGAGGTCGCCCATTCTTGCTTTTTCCAGGCTTTCTACAGCACTACCTTGGCCGGCCTGCAGGTAAGCATCCCGCAATAATTTAACGCCGAAAAGTTTGAACACTTGTTGTGCAAAGCCACTGCAGTCGATTCCGAAAACAGATTTTCCTCCCCAGAGATAAGGTGTTTCCAGGTACATCCAAACCAGCTTATTCAAATTCTCGGCTGTAAAAGGGTGGGCTTGAACATTCCAAACGGCAGTCTCCAGCACATTAAAAATGATTTGGCGGTTGCCAAACTGCAGGGGCTCGGCAGGATGCGAGGGTTTATAGATTGGTGTGCCCATAGGCATCATCCGGCATAAGCCATCAATAAACACCTCCTCTGAAAAAACACCAATAAAATCATCGGTGCTGTGAACCTGCGATTCGGTTACAGTCGTTAGCTGGCTGGCCTGCACCCAGCCTTCGTAACCGTCATACGCACATTTTACCCAAACAAAATCATCCTTCTTCTCTCCCATGTCTGCATATTCGCCAAACAGGATCTGGCTTACCATCTCACTACGATGCGATGCTTCCTTGCGCATGGGCACTACCGGTAATAAACAAATTGCAGGCTGCATGAATTGTTTTCGATTTTGATTATGCAAATTTGCAGGCATTGCATCTTATTAGCAAACGTGAAACGCAAGGAGTTTACAAGTTCACAGTTTTACAAGTTCACAAGTTGACAAACATGCAACAAAAGAAAACAGACCTAAGAGCAGGACGAGTACCAGGTTTCACGTTTCACGTTTGATGTTTCCCGTATACATGGCCGACCGCTACCAACATATCACCGATCAGGAACTGCTGGCAAATTTTTATGCCGATGGCAACCAGGAATGGATCGGCATCTTGTTGCAACGATACACGCTTTTGCTGCTGGGTGTGTGCATGAAATACCTGAAAGACGAAACCGAAGCAAAAGATTGTGTACAGCAGATCTTTTTGAAAGTGCTGACGGAAGTGCCCAAATACAAGATCGATTATTTTAAAAGCTGGCTTTATATGGTGGCTAAAAACCATTGCCTCATGCGCCTGCGAGACAAGGACAAAGCCACGAGGGAGCTAACAGAAAAAACAAACCCGGCACACAACGACACCGACAAAGGTGACCTGTTGCAAAACGAACATACCTACGACCTGCTGGAAGAAGCGATGAATGAGCTGAACCCGGAGCAAAAGATTTGCGTATCGCTTTTTTACCTGCAAAAAATGAGTTACCAGCAGATCACGCAAAAAACGGGTTTTAGCCTGATGCAGGTGAAAAGTTATATTCAAAACGGAAAACGTAACTTAAAGATACTTTTGGAAAAAAAACTGGCCGCAAAGCGGCAGCAGCGATGAACGAAAACCTAAAGGACATATTATCCAATCTGAATGCCGACGTAGACCAGGAAACCCTCCTGAAATACCTGCAGGGCAAGCTGTCGGCCGCCGAACAGCACGAGGTGGAGAAGAACCTTTTGGACGATGAATTTGAGGCCGACGCTCTGGAAGGCTTACAGCAGGTGCAGAACACCCAGGAAATTCCGGTGTTGGTTGAACAATTGAACCTCGACCTGAAAAAACGCACTACAAAAAAGAAGAAAGGTTTCCTAAAACCGGAAGTCAAAATAGAATCCTGGCTGCTGCTTACCATCGTGATCATCCTCCTGCTGGTGATCATCAGCTTTCTTGTTATTTACACATTGAAAAAATAACGGTGCGGCAAAAACTTCTGTCTGCATTCTCGCGTAGAATATCAATTGACAAAAAGCTTACACAGCCGGCAGCCTCTCGACATCAAAAACTCCAATTACAACACTAAAATTGTATCTAAAAACTAGCCGCCTTTTTCAACAGAAGTTCCGCTGTTTCGTATAAGGTGTTTAAAGCGGCTAAAGGTTTCCGGCTGAATGTTCAGCAGCGAAGCAAGGTATTTCTGCGGTACCCGTTGCATCAGCTCGGAGTTGTTCTGTACAAATTCTAAAAAGCGTTCGCGGGGTGTTAGTTGCAAAAGGCTCATCTGCCAGCGTTCGTTGCGGATCATGAGATAGGTAACGATCAGGCGTCCCATCCGCTCCATCGTAGCACTCGTTTGAAAGATCGTTTCCAGGTTTTTTGCACTGATGGAAAGCAACGTCGTCGGCTCGATGGTTTCAATGATATAGTCGGATGGCGTACGGCTGTAGAACGACTCCTGCGAATGGATGATCTGTCCCTCCCGCGAAATCTGTGTAATGACCTCGTTGTCCTCCTTTCGGAAATATTTCCGCAGCAGGCCTTTGCCAACGAAGTTGATATAATCATCAACCTCCCCGGCAGGCACCACCACCGTCTTTTTTTTATAGGTTCTTACTTCGATGAGGGGCGCAATAATGCGATGATATTCGTCCGTGTCTAGCGGAATGAATTTATTGAGAAAGGAGTGAAAAAGCTGGAGCGGTTCCATTGTCTGTAAATTGAAATGGGATCCATTATAAACTTACGCTATTTTTTGTACTATAACTTCACGAAACCCTTAGTTTTGCGCATTATTTTCTTCAAAAATCACTGCTCTCATGACACAAAAAATCAAAGTGGCCAACCCGGTGGTAGAACTGGACGGAGATGAGATGACCCGGATTATCTGGAAATTCATCAAGGACAAGCTGATTCTCCCCTATATTGACGTTGATATAAAATACTATGACCTTGGCGTAGAGTACCGCGACCAGACCAATGACCAGGTAACCGTTGATGCGGCCAATGCCATCAGGCAATACGGTGTGGGTATCAAATGCGCTACCATTACGCCAGACGAAGCCCGTGTAACGGAGTTCAACCTGAAGCAAATGTGGAAGAGCCCCAACGGAACGATCCGTAACATTTTGGATGGTACCGTTTTCCGCGAGCCGATCGTGATCAAGAACATCCCCCGCCTGGTAACTACCTGGGACCGTCCCATTGTAGTGGGCCGTCATGCATTTGGCGACCAGTACCGTGCAACGGATTTCGTGGTAAAAGGAAAAGGCAAACTAACGGTAACCTTTACAGGCGAAGACGGCACCAAGCAGGAATACGAGGTGTACAACTTTAACGGCGAAGGTGGCGTGGCCATGGCTATGTATAATACCGATGAAAGCATCCGTGGTTTTGCCCGTAGCTGTATGAACATGGCCCTGCAAAAAGGCTGGCCCCTGTACCTCAGCACCAAGAACACCATCCTGAAAAAATATGACGGCCGCTTCAAGGATATTTTTGAAGAAGTGTACAACAACGAGTTTGCACAGCAATTCAAAGAAGCCAACATTGTTTACGAGCACCGCCTGATAGACGACATGGTGGCCAGCGCTATGAAGTGGAACGGTGGCTTTGTTTGGGCTTGTAAAAACTACGACGGTGACGTACAAAGCGATTCGGTTGCACAGGGCTTTGGCTCGTTGGGACTGATGACATCTGTACTGGTTACGCCTGACGGACAAACCATGGAAGCCGAAGCGGCCCACGGTACGGTTACCCGTCACTACCGCGAGCACCAGAAAGGCAACCCCACTTCTACCAACCCTATTGCTTCCATCTTTGCATGGACAAGAGGACTGGCTTTCCGTGGCAAGCTGGATAACAACCAGGAGTTGATCGACTTTTGTAATGCACTGGAAGCGGTTTGTATAGAAACCGTTGAAAGCGGCAAGATGACAAAAGACCTGGCGATGAACGTACATCCGGATAAAAAGCTGGTTGCGGGTGAAGATTATCTTTATACCGAGCAGTTCCTGGATGCCATTGACGAGAACCTGAAAAAAAGAATGGGCGGCGCCAACGCGTAAGCATTCTTTTAAATACATCTTAGAAAAGCCCTGCAACCTTGCGGGGCTTTTCTTGTACAGGAAGGTGAACATCTTTACCCTACATTCGTTTTCGGTCATAAGGACTTTACGATGACGAATGAATCTTCCGAACTACGCTTTTTGAAAGAACGCTATGCCAGCGCCAGGAACAAGTACAAGCCACGCCAGGTACGTGTACTGCTTCTTGCGGAAGGCCCGCCCGATAGTCTTGACAGGCATTTTTATTTTGAGGATGTTAAAAGGCAGGATTCGCTTTTTCTTGAGATCATGGGCGTTCTTTACCCTGAACAAAAAAAGCAATACCTGGTTTCAGGAAGAGAGACTGAATTAAAACAGGAACTTCTTTCCCTGTTCGAGGAAGATGGCTATTTTTTGTTGGACCTTGCCGATGTGCCTTGCAGTCTTTTGGAGGGAGGAATTGCATCACAGGTACCGGAAATGCTGAAGCGCCTTCCCAGGCTAATTGATAAAAAAACACCCATCATTCTTATCAAGGCGAATGTTTACGATCTCTGTTATGCTCCGCTCACCGAAAGCGGCTACAGGGTTCACCCCGAACGCATGCCTTTTCCCGGAAGTGGGCAACAAAAAGTTTTTAGAGAAAAGTTCAGCAAAGCCATTTCTTTGTACTAGCGGATAACGGGCTTTGCCAAGTCGGTGTTATTGTTAAAGATGACAGCATCAATCTCTCCGGTTACACAGTCCCGTTATCCTGTTTACCAATTTGCACTTACATTCGAAAAATTTTTCTTGACCACATGAAGACGACACTCTCTGAACAAATCGCCAGGTACGGGATTCTTTTCATCCTGGCACCAATGGTAGTATTTCACATCCTTGTTTTAACCGGCGTTGTGCCGTATACAATTGTTTGGGGCGGCCGGCTTACCAGCAAGGCAGAAATGATCCAATTTGAGCTTATTTCCATAGCCTCTCTTGTGCTGATGCTTTTTGTAGTGCTGCTACATGCGGGATTAGTAAGGATCAGTTTGCGACCACTCTTCTTTAAAATTGCCTTTTGGGTAATGGCAGGCTTATTCCTTCTAAATACAATCGGTAATATGGAATCGTTGAACGAAACAGAACGCCTGATCTTCACCCCGGTTACGTTCCTGCTCTTTCTTTTTTCGTTGCGGTTGGTGTTCAGCGCACCTGTGAAAAGGTAAGAGAAGAAAAGAGGAAAGATTTGCGTTCGATCGAGAGCAATCTACTTTTCACCCGCCAGGTTGCTGATTGTTTTGGCTGCGATCCAACCGCTGGTCCAGGCATGCTGAAAGTTGAAACCACCGGTAATGCCATCCACATCCAGCACTTCACCGGCAAAAAACAAGTTCGGCTGTTTTTTACTCATCATTGTATTGGCATCCACATCAGAAAGCTGAATGCCGCCGGCGGTAACAAATTCTTCTTTGAAAGTTGTTTTGCCACTGACTTCCACCACGTAATCCACCAGATTGCGAATCAGTGCGTTTTCGGCCTTTGCCGGCAAATCGGCAAAACGCAGATCTTCTTTTACGCCGGATGCGTCCAGTAAAAATTGCCACAAGCGTGCCGGCAAGCCAGGGTTTTGGTTCACCAGCTTTTTTGCCGGGTGCAATCGTCGCCATTCTAGGAAACTTTCTTTCAGGCTTTGTTCATTGCCCTGTGGCAACCAGGAGACATGCGCTTTAAATTGATACCCTTTACCGGCCAGTTCCCTGGCGCCCCAGGCACTCAGGCGCAATATGGCAGGACCGCTCAGTCCCCAGTGTGTGATCAGCACCGGCCCTTCTTCTACCAGTTTGCTGCCCTCAATTTTCACCCGGGCGTTTTCCACACTAACACCCATCAGCGTTGTCATCGGATGCTTGGGAAGATTGAATGTAAAAAGAGAAGGTACCGGGTCGGCAAACTGATGACCCAAATTATGTAACCATTCGAACATGGAAGCTTTGGGATAGCCGCCGCTTGCCACGCATACATAATCGGCAGATAACACATTCCCGTTCGCCAACGCAATTGCCCATTGTCCATTGTCCATTGCCAATTGCTTCACCTCCGCATTCATCCGAATGTCAACGCCATAAAGATTGGCTTCCTGTAAAAGACAGTCAACAATTGTTTGCGATGAATTGGATACCGGGAACATGCGGCCGTCTTTTTCCGCCTTCAGCTTTACGCCGCGGCTTTCAAACCATTGTACCGTATCGGTGGTAAAAAATTGATGAAACGTTTTTTTGACAAAATTTTGTCCCCGTGGGTACCGATTGCTCATCTCCCCTACATCAAACAAGGCATGGGTTACATTGCAGCGGCCACCGCCTGAAACTTTTACTTTGGAAAGCAGCTTAGTCGTTTTTTCAAGAATGGTCACCTGTATATGCGGCGCTATCCGTGCGGCGTTCACCGCACAAAAAAATCCGCCGGCGCCACCGCCAATCACTACCAGGTGTTTGCGCATTTATTCTTTAATGAAGGAGATTGTTTTTCGCTGGTTGCTGGCTTCTATCGCCAGTTGGTACAGGCCCTGCGGAAAAAGACTGGCGGGAAGCATGATCTGGTTAATGCCTGCTGATAGCCGGTAGTTTTGTGCTGCCATCTGCTGGCCACTGTTAGCGATCACCACCACCGCGGCCTGGTTGGCGGTAGTTGTCACCAGTTCCAGTTCTACTTTATCGCGAACAGGATTTTGCTTCAGGCGTACCGTGAATGTTTCATCGGGAAGCCTTGTTTCCTGGAGGCCCGAATAAGACACAGACCCGTTTTGTGCGATCAGCTTTAACCGGTAGCGGAGCAAATGGTTGCGCCTGGGCGTGGCATCAACAAAATCATATTCGGCGTCGCTGCTTTTGGTGATGGCAAGCTTGCTGCCTACTTTCACAAATTCGCCTTCGTCTTCCGCCCTTTCAATATCAAAGCTTTTAAATTCTTCGCTATACGGAACGCTCCATTTCAACACCACCACCTTGTCCACAGCTTTTGCGTTGAACGTAACCATCTCTGCCAGCGGCAAGGTTTCCGTTGTATCGGGTTGAGCAAAGCCCGGAATAAAAAACAGGAGTGCTAGAAAAAGAAAGAAGTAGTTTTTCATAAGCCGTGGTTTTTTCAGCGGCTCAGTACTCAGCAAAAAGGTTGCCGTTTTCTCTTTCGGCCTTCTCAATTTCTGTATAATCGGAAAGGACATCGGCTTTTCCTTTTCTAACGCAAACATCGTGTTCAAAGTGTACGGAAGGCTTACCATCTTTTGTACGAACGGTCCAGCCATCGTCTTCGGTGAACACTTCTTTTTTACCCATGTTGATCATCGGTTCTATCGCAATCACCAACCCTTCTTTCAGCACGGCGCCTGAGCCTCGCTTGCCGTAATTAGGCACCTGCGGATCTTCGTGCATGCTTTTGCCAAGGCCATGGCCAACCAGTTCCCTTACCACACCGTAGCCATGCTTTTTTTCGGTATGCTCCTGGATGGCATACGCAATGTCGCCAATGCGATTGCCGGCAATCGCTTTTTCTATGCCTTTGTACAAGGACTCTTTGGTGATCTTCACAAGCTGGATCACGTCATCGGCTGGCTTGCCGATCATGAAGGTATACGCATGATCGCCATGAAAACCGTTTTTATAAACGCCAATATCGATGGAAACAATATCGCTTTCTTTTAATTCTGTTTTATTGGGAAAGCCATGGACCACCACATCGTTTACCGAAATACAGGAATTAAACGGGTAACCATGAAAATTGAGAAAAGACGGTGTGCCGCCAAAGTCTTTAATGACCGTTGCAATAAAGCCATCAATGTCGATCGTTTTCAACCCGGGCTTTAATATTTTGGCTACTTCGGACAGTGTTTTGCTTACCAGCAATGCACTGTGCCGCATCAACTCAATCTGTTCTTCGTTCTTGTAATGAATCATAATATTCTTTTCAGCGATCTACCCTTTGTTTTACAATTGGCCGGCAAAAATACTTTGCTTTTTTCACAGCACTTTGTCAAATATTCATCGATCGTCATAAAAAAACCTGGTAAGATGCCTTACCAGGTTTTTGTTATTGTAAAATTCTGTTGTTAGTAAGAAGCCTGTGTTACGGTTCTGCCCTGGATGCGACCGCTCTTCATCAGGCCATCGTACTGGCGCATGAGAAGCTGCGTTTCGATCTGCTGCAGTGTATCCAGGATTACACCCACCATAATGAGCAGCGACGTGCCACCAAAGAATGTAGCAAAGTTTGGCTGAACACCCAGGCGTTGTGCGATACCTGGCAGGATACCAACCAATGCCAGCAGGATGGCGCCCGGCAGGGTTACCCTGTCCATGATGCTACCGATATAATCAGCCGTAGGCTGACCCGGCTTTACACCCGGTATAAAACCGTTGTTCTGCTTCAGGTTATCAGAGATTTGCTTGGGGTTAAAGATCAGGGCCGTGTACAGGAAGGTAAAGCCAATTACCACGATGGCATAAACAGCCATGTAGATAAAGTTGGCCTGGTCCTGGAAAATGGCCGAAATACCTTCACCGGTTGCTGTACCTGTCAGGTTAAACAAGGTAGGCAGGAACAAAACCGCCTGGGCAAAGATGATAGGCATTACACCGGCGCTGTTTACTTTGATCGGCAGGAACTGGCGGGCACCACCAAACTGGCGGTTACCTACGATCTGCTTGGCATAGTTAACAGGGATTTTGCGTACACCTTGCACCAGCATGATACAACCCATGATAATGGCGATCAGTATGGCGATTTCAATAATAAACACAAGGATCAAACCGGAACGGGTTGACTTGGAACCCAGTTCCTGCATAAAGCTTTGGGGCAGGCGGGCCAGGATACCGATCATGATGATCAGGGAAGTACCATTACCTAAACCTTTATCGGTGATCTTTTCGCCCAGCCACATAACGAACATGGTACCGGCGGTAAGGATCACAACAGTTGACAACCAGAAATAATCAATATAAGCAGGCAGTACACCACCCGTTTGAGCGGTGATCTGGCGCAGGTAAGCTACGTAAGCAGATGCCTGTACAATGGTAACCGCTACCGTGAGGTAACGGGTCCACTGGTTGATCTTTTTACGACCACTCTCTCCTTCTTTCTGCATTTTCTGAAACTGGGGAACCAGCACGGTCATCAGCTGCACAAAAATCGAAGCAGAGATGTAAGGCATGATGCCCAGCGCAAAAATAGAGGCCTGGGAAAAGGCACCACCGGCAAAGGTGTTGATCAGCCCAAGGATACCATTGCTTTTTGTCTGGTCTTCCAGTTGCGAAAGGCCATTGGGATCGATACCCGGCAACACGATGTGCGTACCGATACGGTAAATGAAAAGCAGAAGCAGGGTGAAAAGGATCTTACTCCGCAGTTCCTCTATGCTCCAGATGTTTTTTAAGGTCTTAATTAAATTTTTCACTGAAGAGAATTATTTAAGTGAAAATGTAAAAGTCAAAAGCAAAAAGGACAACTTCATTCGTCACTGACCTTTTGAAATTTGACTTTTTACTTTTGACTTTGTATCCAATCTTTTATTTGCAACGAAAAAAAGACGCTTTGCAGCGCCTTGCAATATAAGGAAATTTACTTCACGATCTCAACTGATCCGCCCGCTGCTTCGATGGCTTCCTTTGCTTTGTCGCTCACCGCGTTAACTTTGAAGGCCAGCTTGGATTTCAATTCTCCGTTGCCTAAGATCTTCACACGGTCAGTTTGGTTGATAAGGCCATTGGTGTAGAGGTTTTCCAGTGAAAACTCCTGCAAACCATATTTTTCCTGCAGTTGTTCGATCTGTCCTAAGTTGAACACTTTGTATTCAATACGATCGGGGTTTTTAAAGCCACGCTTTGGTGTCCGACGCTGGATTGGCATCTGGCCACCTTCGTGTGCACGCTTGCGCTTGTAACCAGCACGGCTCTGGCCACCTTTGTTACCTTTTGTAGAAGTGCCACCTTTACCGGAAGCTTCACCACGACCTAATCTTTTCTCTTTGTGAACGGCGCCTTTTGCAGGACGTAAATTGTGTAGTTTCATGTTTGTTGATTTTTACTTACGGGGTTTTTCTCCCCTCGCTTTTTAGAATAGTTTACTTGTTTACGCGTTTACGAGTTGTTTACACTGCCACATCAACCTGTGAACTCTCGAACGGGTGAACTTGTGAGCTCTTTTAGATCTCTTCCACGCTGATCATGTGCTCAACTTTGCGCACCATGCCCAGGATCTGCGGAGTGGCTTCCACTTCTCTCGAAGCGTTCAGCTTATTCAAGCCCAGCGCCTGCAGGGTCAGCTTCTGACGCTCAGGTCTGTCGATCGGGCTTTTTACTAAAGTGATTTTTATCTTTTTCATGAGAATGAGTTTTCCGTTTTCCATTCACCGTTTACTGTCCCAATGGCTTTTCCACTGTAAACTGTAAACTGTAAACTAAAAACTTTGTTATCCGTTAAATACTTTCTTCAGACCAATGCGGCGAGTCTTTGATACAGAGATCGGCTCACGCAGCAGTGCCAGGGCTTCAAACGTAGCTTTTACCACGTTGTGCGGGTTGGCAGAACCAAGTGATTTTGCCAGTACGTCGGTGATACCTGCGCTTTCCAGAACGGCACGCATAGAACCTCCGGCGATCACACCTGTACCATGAGCGGCCGGCTTGATCAGAACTTTAGCAGCGCCAACTTTTGCCAGTTGGTCGTGTGGAATGGTACCGTGCATGATAGGAACCTTGATCAGGTTTTTCTTTGCATCTTCAATTCCCTTGGTAATTGCCTCTTGTACTTCTTTGGCTTTACCAAGACCATGACCAACCACACCGGCTTCGTTGCCTACCACCACTAATGCAGAGAAAGAAAACGTACGACCACCTTTGGTAGTTTTCACTACGCGATTGATAGCAACTACCTTATCTTTTAATTCAAGGTCGCCTGCTTTTACTCTGTTTAAAATTGCTTTTGCCATTTTATATTACTTAGTAATTACTTGTTTTTGTTAAGGCTATTAGCTGCTAGCTGTTAGCTGTTAGCGAAAAGGCTAATGGCTACCGGCTAATGGCTAAAAGCTTTTGCTTAGAATACCAAACCACCTTCTCTAGCACCGTCAGCCAAAGCTTTCACACGGCCATGATAAAGGTAACCGCCACGGTCAAATACAACGGTTTCGATACCCAGGTCTTTTGCTTTGCGGGCAATGGCCTGGCCTACCAGTTTGCTTTGTTCGATTTTGGTACCTGTTTGGGCAGCAATGTCTTTGTCCTTTGAAGAAGCGGCGGCAACGGTTACGGCTGCATCGTCGTCGATCAATTGAACATAGATGTCTTTGTTGCTGCGGAAAACAGAAAGACGGGGCTTCTGGGCGGTACCGGCAATCTTTCTACGGATGCGGTAGCGGATATTCTGCCTTCTTGATGTTTTAGCGCTTGTTCTCATTGTTTTGTATTTAGTTCCCTGATACTGCCAGGGACTTTTTGAGTTATTTGTTATTAAGTTATTTAGTTATTAAGAACTGCATAAGCAATAACTTAATAACTAAATAACCGATTAACTGTTTTATTTACCAGCCGCTTTACCAGCTTTCTTGCGTACGATTTCACCAGCGTAGCGAACACCTTTTCCTTTGTAAGGCTCAGGCTTGCGCAGGCTGCGGATCTTAGCTGCTACAGCACCCAGCAACTGCCGGTCATTGCTTTCCAGCGTAATGGTAGGGTTCTGTCCTTTCAGTTGCTCGGTAGAAACTTTCAGCTCTTTGGGAACTTCAAAGATGATGTTGTGCGAGTAACCAAGTGCCAGGTCAAGCAGGTTACCCTGGTTGGCGGCCTTGAAACCTACACCAATCAGCTCAAGCTTTTTGGTATAGCCTTCGGTTACACCCTTCACCATGTTGGCAACCAGTGCTCTTGTCAGGCCGTGCAGGGCACGGTGACGAATCTGGTCGGTCGGGCGTGTAATGTTGATGGTGCCGTCAGCCACATCAACCTTGATATCGCGGTCGATGTTTTCTTTCAGTTCACCTTTAGGGCCTTTTACAGTTACCACGTTGTCTTTACCAACTGTTACCGTAACACCGCTTGGTACTGTAATGGGAGCTTTTCCTATACGAGACATAAAATCAGTTTTAAGTTTGTTGTTTGATGTTTGTGGTTGTTGACCGGTCAGCCTAGTATAGTCTCGGCTTAATGTATCAACAACGCTATCTTAGTAGATGTAGCAAAGAACTTCGCCACCTACATTCTGCGCTTTCGCTTCTTTATCGGTCAGTACTCCTTTCGAAGTAGAGATGATGGCAACACCCAGGCCGTTTTTCACTCGACGGAAATCAGCAGGCTTTGCATAGTGACGCAGACCGGGGCGGCTTACTCTTTCCAGTGAATGGATAGCAGGCTGCTTGGTAGCGGCATCATATTTCAAGGCGATCTTGATCAGGCCTTGCTTGTTATCATCTTCAAACTTGTATTTCAGAATGTAACCCTGGTTGTACAAGATTTCAGTCATGCGCTTCTTCAGATTAGAAGCAGGGATCTCAACGATTCTGTGACCGGCCATTTGCGCATTACGAATTCTTGTCAAAAAATCTGCAATAGGATCTGTTACCATGTTATGTTTCCTCCTACACTCCGTTTACCCGGAGTAATTGGATTGTTTTAATTAAAGTTGATTAGTTGTTATGTTGAAGAGTTGAGAAGTTAAGGGACTTAGAAACCTATTAACTTATTAACCTACCAACTTACTTTACCAGCTTGCCTTCTTCAAGCCAGGGATCGTTCCATTTAAAGCCATGTCACGCAGTGCGATCCGGGAAATACCGAAATAACGGGTATAACCGCGGGGACGACCGGTCATCTGGCAACGATTCTTCAAACGAACCTGAGAAGAATTCTTTGGCAGTTCATCCAGGGCCTTCCAATCGCCGGCAGCTTTCAGTGCTTCTCTTTTCTCAGCATACTGGGCTACCATTTTCTCGCGTTTGCGTTGCCTGGCTTTTACTGATTCTTTAGCCATAGTTTATTTTTTTATTTCTGATTTCTGATTTGAAGATGTCCGATTTTACTATCAGCAAATCAGACATCAGACATTTTCAAATTATTTTTTGATGTTTTTGAAAGGCATTCCCAGCTCTTTCAGGAGCTCGTATGCTTCTTCATCATTTTGTGCGGTGGTAACAAACGTAATGTCCATACCGGTGATACGATTCACTTTATCGATATCGATCTCCGGGAAGATGATCTGTTCTGTTACACCCATGGTATAGTTGCCACGGCCATCGAAAGACTTCTCGTTTACGCCTTTAAAGTCACGTACACGGGGAAGAGATACAGCGATCAAACGATCCAGGAATTCATACATCTTCTCGCCACGCAGCGTCACTTTTGCACCGATGGGCATGTGCTTACGCAGCTTAAAGTTTGAGATGTCTTTCTTGGACATTGTCGCTACTGCTTTCTGACCGCTGATCGTTGATAATTCATCGATGGCGATATCAACCAGCTTTTTGTCGTTCACAGCGCCGTTCACACCGCGGTTGATAGCGATCTTCTCCAAACGGGGAACCTGCATGGTAGATTTGTAGTTAAAACGCTTCTGCAGGGCAGGTACAACCTCGTTCAGGTATTTTGTCTTTAATCGTGGAGATACTTTAGTAGTTGCCATTAGATGATTCCTCCAGATTTTTTAGATACACGTACTTTTTTCTCGTCTCTTACTTCACGCTTTACCTTGGTGGCTTGCTTGCCGTCCCACAGCATTACATTTGAAATGGCGATGGGTGCTTCTTTCTTCACGATGCCGCCTTTGGTGTTCTGCGCAGAAGGTTTGGTGTGCTTGGTAATGATGTTCACACCATCCACAATCACCTTACCGTCTTCAACCAGTACCTCTTTTACTTCGCGAGGCTTCTTCAGGTCTTTGTCGTCACCAGCAATAACAACCACCTGGTCGCCTTTGCGGATGTTGTACTTTGGTTTAAATCTTGTTTTCATTTTATGATTCCTTTTTCCCTCCCATTCCAACGGGAGGAGGTTTTTAAAATTTTATTAGAGAACTTCCGGAGCCAGGGAGATGATCTTCATGTAACCTTTGTCACGGAGTTCACGGGCAACCGGGCCGAAAATACGGGTGCCTCTTGGTTCGTCGGCAGCATTCAGGATAACAACAGCGTTGTCGTCGAAACGGATATAAGAACCGTCTTTGCGACGCAGTTTGTTTTTGGTACGAACAATTACCGCTTTGGCAACGGTTCCTTTCTTAATACCACCGGCAGGGATGGCATCTTTTACCGATACCACAATCTTATCGCCTACACCGGCGTAACGCTGACCACTGTTTCCCAATACACGGATGCACAGTACCTCTTTGGCACCGCTGTTATCCGCTACAGACAAACGAGATTCTTGCTGGATCATTTTATTTAGCTTTTAGCTCTTAGCCTTTAGCTGTTAGCCAAGGCCGATTAGAAAATATATTTTTAGTGTTCAGCTAGTAGCTAACAGCTAGTAGCCAACAGCTTTCCTTACTTCACTTTCTCTACAATCTCAACCAGTCTCCAGCGCTTCGTTTTGCTCAGGGGACGAGTTTCGTGGATGCGCACAACATCACCGATGCTGGCTTCATTCTTCTCATCATGCGCATGAAATTTGGTAGTCTTTTTAATGAACTTACCATAGATTGGGTGCTTTACTTTCCGCTCAACGGCAACAGTGATGGTTTTTGTCATCTTGTTGCTGGTGACCACACCAATTCTTTCTTTTCTTAAGTTTCTTGTTGTTGTTGCTTCAGCCATGGTATTTAGCTTTGAGCTTTGAGCTTCGAGCTTTGAGCAAGAACCGAAAGGCTCGTGGCTCACAGCTTACAGCTCGTAGCTGTTTTATGCACTTAATTGTTTCTTTTTTAATTCAGTTTTCAAACGCGAAATTTCCCGGCGCAGGCTGCGAATGCTCATTGGGTTTTCCAACGGAGAAATAGCGTGTGCAAATTCAAGCTTCTTTAAGCGCAGCTCGTCTTCCTGGATGCGGGCAACCAAGTCCTGCTCGTTCAGCGCCTGAATGCTTTTTTTGAAATCAACTGTCTTTGACATGATACTAATTTGATATTGTGTTATTAAGATATTGTGATATTGGGTGGTTTATTATCAAAATATCCCAATATCTCATTATCACTCATTAGGCCTCGGCCAGGTCGTAACGCTTGATGAATTTTGTGGCAATGGGCAGTTTACCGGCAGCCAGCTTCAGTGCACCTTGTGCTACTTCTTCTGAAACACCATCCAGTTCAAAGATGATGCGACCGGGTTTTACCACGGCAGCCCAATACTCCAGGTTACCTTTACCTTTACCCATACGCACCTCTGCAGGCTTGTTGGTGATTGGCTTATCGGGGAAAATGCGGATCCACACGTTTCCTTCACGCTTCATGTGACGGGTCAATGCCTGACGGGCCGCTTCGATCTGGCGGTCAGTGATCCAATGATCTTCCAAAGCTTTCAATGCATAAGAACCGAAGGCGATGGTCGTACCACGTTTCGCGTCGCCTTTCATGCGACCTTTCTGCACTTTTCTGTGCTTTGTTCTTTTCGGCTGTAACATATTGAGTTCGATTTTTGAGGTTTAGTTTCCGATGTTATCGCCTTACCAAACCATTCTTTATTAATAATTGAACTTTTCTTTTCCTTTTGCAGATCTGCCTTTCGGCCGACCTGCTGTTGTGGTTTACCTGCGACCACCGCCACCGCCTTGACGGCCACGGCCACCATCGCCACCACCACGGTTTCCGCCACCACGACGGTCTCCGCCTCTGTCATCACGACGACCACCAAAGCCACCGCGGTCTTCCCTGCGGCCACCCATTTCGCCTTCTTTGCCACCAATGAAGTTGGGGTTCAGGTCACGCTTGGCCAAAACCTCGCCACGGCAGATCCATACTTTGATACCGATCTTTCCGTAAACAGTTTGGGCAAATACGTTGGCGTAATCGATGTCCATACGGAAAGTGTGCAGGGGAACACGGCCTTGCATGAACTTTTCGCTACGGGCAATTTCAGCACCACCCAGGCGGCCACTCAGTTGTACCTTGATACCTTCGGCACCCATGCGGAGAGCAGAAGCAATGGCCATTTTGGTAGCACGCTTGAAGTTGATGCGGTTTTCAATTTGACGGGCAATGGTATCGCCTACGATCATGGCATCCAGCTCCGGACGACGGATCTCGAGGATGTTGATCTGAACGTCTTCTTTGCCGGTCAGTTTTTTCAGTTCTTCTTTGATGCGGTCAACCTCGCCACCACCTTTACCGATGATGATACCAGGCTTGGAAGTATGAACCGTGATGATCAGCTTACCCAGCGTACGCTCGATAACGATCTTGGAGATACCACCTTTATTGATACGGGCATTCAGATATGTTCTGATCTTGTTATCCTCAATCAGCTTGTTGGCAAAATCTTTTTTGTTGCCATACCAGTTAGATTCCCATCCACGGATGATACCTAACCTGTTACCAATCGGATTTGCTTTTTGACCCATGTTTATATTTTATGTACGATTTTGAATTAAGGTTTTGCGTCAACAATAACGGTTACGTGATTGCTGCGTTTGCGAACACGGTAACCACGACCTTGCGGAGCGGGACGCATACGCTTTAGCGTTCTGGCACCATCTACGAAGATGGTTTTTACAAATAGAGAACCTTCATCGCCACCTTCGTTTTTCTGCTTCCAGTTGCTGATGGCACTCAGCACCAGTTTGCGCATGGGCACGGCCGGATGCTTGGGGTTGTGCTCCAGAACAGCCAGGGCCTTTTCTACTTGCATGCCACGGATCAGGTCCGCCAGAAGGCGCATTTTGCGTGGTGATGTCGGGTAATTTCTCAGTTTAGCTACTGCTTCCATTTTTATTTAGTTTACCGTTTACCGTTTTCCGTTTACAGTTGTTTACCGCAACGGTAAACTGTAAACTGTGAGCTGTAAACTTCTATGTTTAACCTTTTTTGCTTGAGTGTCCTTTAAAGTTGCGGGTGGGGGCAAACTCTCCGAGTTTGTGACCAACCATGAACTCTGTTACATACACCGGGATGAACTTGTTCCCGTTGTGTACCGCAAACGTGTGTCCGACAAAATCAGGAGTGATCGTAGACCGACGGCTCCAGGTTTTAATCACACCTTTTTTTGCTGTACCGTCATTGATCGCAACAACTTTGTCTTCGAGGTGAGCTGCTACGTAAGGACCTTTTTTAATTGAACGAGCCATGTTTATGCTTGATTAAAATGCTTATGAATTATTTCGCCAGTTTAGAACCGTTTTTGCGCTGGATGATCAGCTTGTCGCTTCCTTTACCCTTGGTACGTGTTTTCAGACCACGAGAGTATTGGCCGTTTCTGCTGCGAGGCTGGCCACCGGAGGCTTTACCTTCACCACCACCCATCGGGTGATCAACGGGGTTCATGGCTACACCACGGTTACGCGGCTTGATGCCTTTCCAACGGTTACGACCGGCTTTACCCATTGACTGCAACTGGTGATCGGAGTTAGACGCCACACCAACCGTAGCATAACAGTTGATCAGCACTTTGCGCAACTCACCACTTGGCATTTTCAACACGGCGTATTTCTCTTCCTTGTTCGCCAACTGTGCAGACGCACCGGCAGAACGGGCAATCTTGCCACCCTGACCAGGCTGCATTTCAATGTTGTGAATGACAGTACCCAGGGGCATGTTTTTCAGCTGCAGGGCATTACCCAGTTCAGGTGCTACCGCATCGCCGCTTTCAACGGTCATGCCTACGGTCAGACCCTGAGGAGCGAGGATGTATCTTTTTTCACCGTCAGCATAGTTTAGCAGGGCGATAAACGTTGTACGGTTTGGATCGTATTCTACAGAGGCAACTTTTGCAGGAATACCTTTTTTATCACGCTTGAAATCGATGATACGGTAAGCGTTTTTATTACCACCACCGATGTAACGCATGGCACGACGACCAGAAGAGTTACGGCCACCGGTTTTTTTCTTGCTTTCCAACAACGACTTCTCAGGCGTGTCCGTAGTGATCTCGGCGTATGCATTACCGATCCTCCAACGAGTACCGGCTGTAATTGGTTTGTATTTTCTTAATGCCATTTTGCAATTTTTGCGGCCTTGCAGGCCATTCTTTTTTTAAATTCTGATTGCTGATCCGATGATGAAAACATCACCGGTCCAGAAATGTTAGATGTTTGCGTACAGGTCAATTGTTTCGCCTTCGGCTACAGTTACCAGCGCTTTTTTGTAAGCACTTTTCTGTCCTTGTACAAAACCTTTCTTGGTATAGCGGGTTTTGTTTTTACCGGCAACTACAATTGTGTTGACGTCAACGATCGTTACACCGTACATCGTCTCAACAGCTTTCTTAATTTCCAGCTTGTTGGCTTTACGGGCTACTTTAAAAGCGTAGCGGCGCAGGCTTTCCTGCTGGCTGTTTGCTTTTTCGGTGAGAATGGGTTTTATCAAAACTTCAGAAGGTCTCATCTGAATACTTTTTTAAACTTGATAGAATTAAGCTGTTGCTTCAGCTTCTTGTCCTGCAAAAATCTTTGCTGCGCCTTCGGTCAATACCAGCACTTCAGAGTTTACAATGTCGTACGTGTTAACATCGCTCAGCAACGTTGTCAGTACAGACGGGATGTTGCGGCTGGAAACATATACGTTGTTGTTGTACTCGGGCAGAACAAACATCAGTTTCTTCTCACCTACTTTCAGGCTGTTAAGCATGCCGGCAAATGTTTTTGTTTTCGGCGTGTCAAGGTTGACATCTTCTACAATAACAATGGCGTTTTCTTTTGCCTTGTGCGACAGTGCAGACATTTTAGCCAGGTCCTTTACTTTGCGGTTCAGCTTAATGTCGTATTTGTGCGGCTTGGGGCCAAAGATGGTACCACCACCCTTGTACAAAGGGTTACGGATGTTACCCTTACGTGAGCCACCGGTACCTTTTTGCTTGTGCAGCTTGCGGCTGGCGCCCTGTACTTCGGCACGGGTCTTTACTTTGTGTGTACCCTGACGCTGGGCGGCCAAATATTGCTTTACAGCAAGGTAAATGGCGTGGTCGTTTGGCTCAATGCCAAAGATCTCTTCAGGAAGCTCAACAGTTCTGCCTGTTTCTTGTCCTTGTATGTTGAATACTTTTACTTGCATTTTACTTCTGGATTAAAACGATTGAACCATTGTGGCCAGGAACTGAACCACTTACCAATATGTAATTTTTCTCAGGGAAAATCTTTACCACTTTCAAGCCTTTCACCTTTACGCGGTCGGTACCCATACGGCCGGCCATACGCATGCCTTTGAATACACGGCTGGGGTAGGAAGAACCACCGATAGAACCCGGCGCTCTTTGACGATCGTGCTGACCGTGCGAACCTTCACCCACACCGGAGAAGCCATGGCGCTTTACAACACCCTGGAAGCCTTTTCCTTTTGTGGTACCTACCACTTCAACTTTGTCGCCTTCAGCGAAAATGTCTACAGTGATGGTGTCGCCAATATTTTTTTCGAGAGAAGAGTTGCGAAATTCTTTTACAAATTTCTTGGCCGGAGTGCTGGCCTTAGAGAAGTGTCCTTTTGCTGCTGCAGTGGCGTGCTTGTCTTTCTTGTCGCCGTAGGCTACCTGGATTGCGGTGTAGCCATCTGTTTCCTGCGATTTCACCTGCGTTACAACGCAGGGGCCAGCTTCGATAATCGTGCAGGCCGTTTGTTTGCCGCTCGGATCGAAGATGCTGGTCATCCCAACTTTTTTACCAATGATACCTTTCATTTGTTTTGCGGTTTTATCCCCGCAAGGTTGTGCAAGACAGACCCCTTGGTATAGGTGGGTCTTCAATCCTGGTTTATCATCCGACCTTTTCCCGATTCGATCACTTAAGTCTGGGGAAGTACCGGAGACAAACAAACCTCGAAGGGCTTGTTTATATGTAATCGCAGCGTTGAGGATTTTGGTGAATGCCACCGGCCTCCCGTTTTCTGCAGTTTCTTCTATTCAGCGCTCTTTTCTTTTCCGCCTGAGGCGGAAAGTTGAGAGATGAACAATTATGTTATGATAAGAACTTCTTTTTTAGGATCCCAAATGATGGAACCCGGTTCTGACCTAAGGTCAGGCTTTGATCTCAACCTCCACACCGGAAGGCAGGTCAAGCTTTGACAATGCATCTACCGTTCTGGAAGAAGACGTGTAGATATCCAGCAGGCGCTTGTGGGTAGCCAACTGGAACTGCTCACGGCTTTTTTTGTTTACGTGCGGTGAACGCAATACGGTAAAGATCTTCTTACGGGTAGGCAGGGGAATGGGTCCTGTTACTACGGCGCCTGTGCTACGAACAGTCTTTACAATTTTTTCTGCTGATTTATCCACCAGGTTGTGGTCGTAAGACTGAAGTTTTATTCTGATTCGTTGTGACATAATCAATTCCCGTTTTTTACAACGGGAGTGCAAAAGTAGGGGTTCATTTTGAACCTGACAAAGAATCCAAAAGAATTTTTGTGAAGAAAGGCCTAAAGACACCTGTTTTATTGCACCAAAACAAACCGATCATATCGATTGAGCAGCGCAATGTCAAAATACTGGGGGCCGGATGCGCTTTTCCAAACCTCTGAAATGTAAAACCGGTGCTCCACCGAAAATTCCTGGGTAGCACCCTTTCGTCCCATCAAAAAGGTAAGGTAGCTCCGGAATTTCGTGGGTGTATTGTCGGGCCCGAAGGGAAAACGTTTGTATTTGACCAAGTTCTGGTCGGCATAACGGAAAGCCTTCTCCTCTCCTTTTTCGTCTGGCGAGAGTTGTACAGGAGAAAGGGAAAGCTTTATGGGTCGGCTTTCTATATAAGATTGCGGGGGAATAAACTGGGTTTGATCACTGCCTTGTATCTCACCGCTTAGTTCGCCGGAAGTTGAGGAACGACGACCAAACTGCAGGGAGGAAGATTGCACCTGGCCATTGATGATTTGTTTGTTGTCGAAAAGACTGGTTGGCTTATCGTTAATGATAAGGGCTGATTTGCGCCAGTCAATCTCGAGCGGGCTGGTCGTTTTGTTTGACAGGCGAAGGCTAACAACACCTTCTTCCGGCACAAAAAAGTATTCAACCCGCAGGGTATCATTTTCACTGATCAGTGCATTTTGATCGTTCTTGGGAACGTTTACACCAGAAATGGTTAAGTACTGGTATTGTTGACAGGAAGCAAAGAGGATAACGAACAGCAAAAGGGGTAAAATTGGTTTCATACAGTTGGTTTCCCCGAATATAACCGGCCTCTTGTTTGCTGCCTATTAAAAAAGCCTCAACGACTGCCTGCTTTAACAATTTTCAAAGACAGCGTGGCAAAACCGCCTAGCTCTACATGTTCGACCCGGATGATATGTTTTCCGCCTAAATTCACCCGGTGCTTTTTATTGGGTGCTTCATCAAACGTTTGCTGGCCTTTTTGCCATTGATCTATTACCCGTTTGCCATCAACATAAACACGAACGGCATCGTCCCAGGTAACCAAGAATTCATAAATGCCTTTGGTAAAAACAGCGGTTCCTTCCGCAACCGTTAGAAACTGCTGATAGGTACTGTCCGCCGTTTTCAGCCCGCCCCACCACGCATAATCCAGCTTAGTTGTTTTTTCGGTTTTGATGGGTTGCCGGTTATTGAGGGAAAGATTTTCATTGTCCATTCTATCAGTGCTATCCCATTTATACCAGTTCACTGTAAAAGCAACCGGTTGGAAGAACTTTTGAAAACGGAAACGGTAGGGCTTGTTTGCTCGTATCTTTTTACCAAAAAGATCGGTGAAAGCAGGTCCGCGGTACTCAGCCACAATCTCGATATCCTGCTTCTCTCCCCTCCTTTTGGTAAAGCGAACGGTAGCCGGAAAGGAATCCGCTGATGCATTGTAAGCACCAACACCTTTGGCAGAAAGGATCCGCCATTTTCCCTTTGGCCCCAGCACATCAAACACCAACTGGCTTCCCGTATCGGTAGGGTTGTTGTGCCAAAGCAAGGGATACCGAAAATCATACGGCCCCCATTCCGTCATGCGGATGTTCTGGCGTCCGGCCAGCCGGCCGTTTCCCTTGAAAGCATCCATGCCGCCGGGAAAGCTGTAGTCAGTCGTTACCGTATCATACAGGAGCCGCGCTGTAGAATCAAGATTAGTGACCGTACTATCGATCTTGTAAAGCATTTCATTGCCCGTTACAATATTGTCGAAGACATAAAGGCTATCGGTGCGCTGCAGGTTAAATACCGTTCCGTTGCGACTGAAATTATTAGCACCGATCAACGTACCTACACTGCGGGTGTCGCGGTGTTTTGCATAACCCCAGTCAGCCGGCTGTGCCGCCCTTGCCCAAAGCCTGATGGCTTCCCGGTTGCGAATAAAAACATTCCCGGTTATTTCGTTGTGCTGCCCGTGTTCTATGGCAATGGCAATGCGGTTATCGCGAAACTGGTTGTCGGCTATGGTTGTTCCGTAGCTGTAGCCACCCCAGATGCCGTGGTCACATTCAAACAGCCGGTTGTTGGCGATGTGGTTGCGGCTGAATGTGACTTCTATCCCGTTTGTAGGTGCAAAGGAAAAATCATTGTACAGGATCTGGTTGTCGTTGCAGCCACCCTGGCCCGTGTCCATCGTAGTTTGCCCGGCCCACAGGAAAAAACCATCGCCGCTGTGCGTTGCCGAATTTTTATAGAAAAGGTTGTTACTGCTTTGCTCGTAAACAAGGAAGCCGGCGCTGTCCTGCCCGCGGTTATACACACCATGACTGTATCCCCGCACATTAAAATTAACGCGGTTGTGCAGCACCCTGTTGTTGCTGCTGCGGTAAAATCCCATCCCAATGCCGGAGTTAAAAGAAAAGTCATTATTGAAAATGGTAGCGCCGTTGCATTCGGTAAGCATTAGTGCGTTTTGCCCGCCGGTTACTTTGTTGCCGCTGATGGTGGCGCCGTTGCAATTGCGCAGGTAAATGGCTGCGCCATAACGCAACCATTCATCCTTCTCGTTTTGATGATAGCTCATCCAATCCGATATGTCTTCTTTTTCTTGCGTGCTGTTCAGTCGCTTGCGGTAGTTATAGCTGAAGTCACAATTCTCGATCGTTAATCCTTCCACGTTGCGGGCCAGCAGGGCAACTTTATAGCCTTTTGCCGACAGGTTTTTGATGGTGATGTTTTTTCCGCCAGTGATGAGGATAGCAACACCGGTGAAGGCATCAGGTGTTTGTGCAGAAAGGCTTCCTGCCAGTACGGCGTTATTAAAATCCACCGTGATGTTGTTGCCACTGATCTCGATCACGCCTTTGTCCAATCCCGGAAACGCCTGCAAAGCATAGGTGCGCTTGCTAACCTTTACCGACTGCGAAACCTTCATCCCCCGCTTTAACCCTGTTTGTGCCTGAACGGCCAGGCCAAGCATAAAGAGGAAAGCCACCAGTGCTGTTTTTTTATTCATCCTTTTCGTTTTACTTGCATCGCTTTGTAAGCGATAAATTTACTGAATGCCCCCTGAGACTGTCCCGGAAAAAAAAGCCCCGAAATGGCGTAAACCACTACTGCTGCTGTTCAAGATCATTGTAACGGTTCTTTGCTTTTGGTATATCTCCCGGAAGATCGATTTTGCTGAAGCATTCAGAGCCCTGCAAGCCGCCAACTGGACTTATTTATTCCTAGCAGTTATAGCGTACGTGGTCTCAAAGATCGTTTCGGCCTATCGGCTCAATATTTACTTCCGCAATATCAAACTCCACCTGCCTGCCTGGCAAAACATAAAGCTGTATTGGCTGGGCATGTTTTATAATCTTTTTCTTCCCGGTTCCATCAGCGGCGATGCTTATAAAGTGGTGCTCCTAAACCGCCGCATGGGCGCACCTTATAAAAAAACAAGTGCGGCTGTTTTGCTCGACCGGTTTAGCGGCCTGCTGGGATTGGGTATTTTACTTTCGGTCTACGGCATCCTGGTTTTTGACAACCTTGTTTTTGATGCTGTACTTGTAGGCGGAAGCCTGGTGGCTGTCGCGGTTTTTTATTTTGTCATAAAGAAATTCTTCCCTGACTTTCTACCCGGCTTTTGGCCAACGCTTTTGGGCGGCTTGCTGGTGCAGGCCATACAGGCAGGAGGCATCTACCTTATCCTTGCTGCATTAAAGATCCCCCTCTCCCAACACGAGTGGCTCTTTATCTTTCTTGCAGCTTCCGCCATCTCGGTTCTTCCACTTTCGCTTGGCGGCGGACTGGGTACAAGAGAGGTGGTATTTGCCGAAGGCGCCGGCTATTTTTCACTGGATCCGCACCTGGGTGTTATCATCAGCTTACTGTTTTATTTAAGCAGTGTGGCCGGCGCTGTCTGGGGTGCCTGGTTTGTTTTTATCGATCCGCTGGGGAAGGGAGCAGTAAACGTGAGACGAGAGACGTGAGATATCCTTTCCCTTTTTACTCTCCTTGCGCAAGGGAGCCGGCTTTCAAATGAAAGGCATCTTTTTATAAAACTTCTTTTCCTTAGTTGACAAAACAAAAGGCCGGCAACAGTTGCCGGCCTTTTGGGACAATTAAGAGAAACGTTGTTTATTGTTTGAGGCGAACGGTATCAACAATTGTCATGTGGTTCACCGTAACCTGTACGTCATTGATGGCTTGCTTTTGATAGGTACTACCGGATGGAACAAAAGCCAGGGAGTACGTTCCTGCATTCAATCCTTTGAGTACATAAGCGCCATTATTGGTAAAAGTACCGGTAATGGTATCGGTGCCCTGTACAGCATAAACAGCAGTGGAAACTGTGTTTGGCAATACATAACCTTTTACACTGCCGCCGATGGCTTCCAGCGAGGTGCGGACCACGGGCTTGAGAATATATTTCGCGTTACCGGTTTTTACGATAGAACGCGACGCATCAAAATCCATCAGCAATTTGTAGGTCACGCCTTCGTTCACAACTTGGTGAATGTTTAGCTTTAATCCCGACTGTTGGGCGCTGGGTGTTTGCAGGCTGTAGGTTTTACCGTCCACTCTTACAAAATTGTTCTCACCCAATACAAGGCGAATCTGCTGGATGCGTCCGGCATTGATGTAAGCATCGGCAAGAAGCGTATCTTTTCCGTTCACCAGGCGCAATACATCGTAATTGCCGGTTTTTACACCATCGAGGCTTACCCAGCCTTCATCATTGTTGTTGGAATAATTGATGCGGATGTCTTTTACTTCAATGTTTACTTCATCATAAATACCGGGATCGTCGGTAAGAGCAACCTGGATACGGGCTTTTCCACTTGCTGCATCGTTTTTCGAGCAGGCGATAACGGTGAGGGTAACGGCTAGTACCGCCAGTAAGGGTAGGATTTTCATTTTCATGCCCCTCTGATTTTGATTTTGTTAACAGGTTTAACGAGGGGCAAAAAATTTGGGCCCCAAAAGAGGCCCACTAGGACAATAAGCCCATTGGTGTTATTCATAGGTCAGTAACGACCAGTATGGATAAGGGCAAATTATCTACCTTATCAGACAAATTCAGTGCCTAAAGCGTTGCAGGCCATGAGAATCAATTGCAAAAAAAATCCCGTCACACAGTGTGTAACGGGATTTGTATTCGTAAAGAGATATCTTACTCAGCGCTTACTTTACCCTTGCTCTTTGCAATCACTTCTTCAGCGATGTTGTTGGGAGCTGGGTTATAGTGTGAGAACTCCATGGTAGAAGAAGCACGGCCGGAAGAGAGTGAACGCAGTTGGGTTACATAACCAAACATTTCGCTCAGCGGTACTTTGGCCTTAATCACCTGCACACCGGCACGGGTATCCATACCTTCCATCATACCACGACGACGGTTCAGGTCACCGGTAACATCACCCATGTATTGATCAGGGGTCAATACTTCTACTTTCATGATCGGCTCCAGCAGAACTGGTTTTGCCTTGCGGGCTGCTTCGCGGAAACCTTGCTTGGCACACAATTCAAACGACATAGAGTCGGAGTCAACTGCGTGGAAGCTACCGTCGAAAATGCGCACCTTCAGGTTATCTACCGGGTAAGAAGCCAGTACACCTGTGCCCATAGAGGTTTCAAAACCTTTCTGGATGGCCGGAACAAATTCACGGGGAATTGAACCACCAAAGATGTCGTTTACAAACTGGAAGTTCTTGTCAGGGTTTGCTTCTTTCCAATCGGCATCAACAGGTCCGAGCTCAAACTGGATGTCGGCAAACTTACCACGACCACCCGACTGCTTTTTCAGCACTTCGCGGTGTTGAACAGTGGTGTTGAACGCTTCTTTATAGGCAACCTGGGGAGCACCCTGGTTTACTTCTACTTTAAATTCGCGACGCATACGGTCAACGATGATCTCTAGGTGAAGTTCACCCATTCCGCTCAGTACCGTCTGGCCGGTTTCTTCGTCAGACTTTACACGCAGGGTCGGATCTTCTTCGATCAGCTTGGCAATGGCCATACCCATCTTGTCAACGTCGGCCTGTGTTTTAGGCTCAACGGCTACCGAAATTACCGGCTCAGGGATGAACATGTTTTCCAGTGTGATCGGGTGATCTTCGTGGCAAAGGGTATCACCGGTTTTGATCTCTTTGAAACCAACGGCGGCACCAATATCACCAGCTTCAATGAAGTCGATCGGGTTTTGCTTGTTGGCAAACATCTTCATGATACGGGAGATACGTTCTTTCTTACCGCTGCGTACGTTCAGTACATAAGAACCTGCATCCAGCTTACCGGAGTAAACACGGAAGAAGGCCAGGCGACCTACGAAAGGATCGGTCATGATCTTGAACGCCAGGGCTGCAAAAGGCTCTTTTGCATCGGGCTTGCGAATCAGTTCTTCGCCGGTATCAGGATCCGTACCTTTTACCGCTTCGATATCTACCGGTGAAGGCAGGTAACGGCATACGGCATCCAGTGCAGTTTGTACACCTTTGTTTTTGAAAGAAGAACCACACATCATCGGCACAATCGAAAGATCGATCGTAGCCTTGCGGATCGCTTCATGGATCTCAGCTTCGCTGATGGTGTCCGGATCGTCAAAGAATTTCTCCATCAACTTGTCGTCGTATTCGGCAACCGCTTCTACCAGGCTTGCTCTCCACTCATTGGCTTCTTCCAGCATGTCAGCAGGGATATCAATTTCATCGAATGTCATGCCTTCTGTTTCGGCGTGCCAAACGATGCCTTTCATCTTGATCAGGTCAACCACACCTTTGAAGTTGTCTTCTGCACCGATGGGCAGTTGCAGGGGAACAGCTTTGGAACCCAGCATTTCACGCACCTGCTTCACTACGTTCAGGAAGTCGGCACCGGAGCGGTCCATTTTGTTGACGAAACCGATCCGCGGTACATTGTAGCGGTTTGCCTGGCGCCATACTGTTTCTGATTGCGGCTCTACACCGTCAACCGCAGAAAACAGGGCAATCAGGCCGTCCAGTACACGCATAGAACGTTCTACCTCTACGGTAAAATCCACGTGGCCCGGGGTATCGATAATGTTGAAAGAATATTTTTTTGTTTCGGGAGTTGCCTTACCCAGAACGGTAGGAAAATTCCACTGGCAGCTCACAGCCGCAGAGGTAATCGTGATCCCCCTTTCTTTTTCCTGCTCCATCCAGTCGGTGGTAGCAGCCCCGTCATGCACCTCACCTGTACGGTGAATCATGCCGGTATAGCGCAAAATACGCTCTGTAGTGGTCGTCTTACCCGCATCGATGTGGGCGGCGATACCAAAGTTGCGTTGAAATCTCAAGTCTGCCATGATAGATTAAAATTGAATTTGGAGCGCAAAGGTAAGCGTTTAGGCTACAAAACGACAAAATGAGCCCGCTAAAATCGTTAACCCTAGATTAAATCCCGTTGAAATGTGTTCCTGTGTTCCGCTTGGGTTCTAATGTCTACCAAACCAGTTTTTTGACTGTAGTCAGGAGCATTTCCAAAACACGCTAAAACACTAGCAGCGTCATCTCGGAGGGGAGAGTTGCTAACAAGTAACGGAGCGTTTTACCCTGACGAGCATCCTTTCACTTAGTAGATGCTTTCACAAAAAGTCTTTTCATGGCAGCGAATCACCATCCTTCTGTTGCTGACATGCCTTTGCTTTTGACTTGTCAGGTGTTGCGAGAAGATGCACTGATCATGCAAAGAATGGCTTGAAACCAAGAGAAAAAAGCGTCAGCTTTCAGTTAGCTTCCCACTGCATTTCCATTGGCAAAAGCTAACGGCTTGCCATGACCGAAAAAGGCAAACACGATCATCACCTACACACAAGAACGAACGGTTTTCCCTTCAAACAACGTCTGTTTTCCGCTTTATTTCCCGCTGCAATGGTGTAAAAAATAGCAGTGCACAATTTTTGCAAATAGTTTATCATTCGTAATTTCAATACGGAATTTATTAACCCTTACTTAAAACCCATTAAAACATGGCAAAAGCAACAAAAAAAGCCGCAGCAAAAAAAGGCAGCGCTTCTTCCAAAGGAGCCGCTAAAAAAGGTGGCGCTTCTAAAACTGCTTCCAAAGCCTCTTCTAAATCGGCTTCAAAAGGAGCAGCCAAAAAAGGCACCGCTTCCAAAGCTTCTTCAAAAGCAGGATCAAAAGCTTCGTCCAAAGGAGCTCCTGCCAAAAAAGGTGCTGCTAAAAAAGGCGGCATGATGAGCAAAGGCGCTGCTAAAAAAGGTGCCGCTTCTAAAACCGCAGCAAAAAAAGGCAGCGCTTCTTCCAAAGGAGCCGCTAAAAAAGGTGGCGCTTCTAAAACTGCTTCCAAAGCCTCTTCTAAATCGGCTTCAAAAGGAGCAGCCAAAAAAGGCACCGCTTCCAA